>JACPVX010000041.1 GCA_016191555.1 Bacteroidota bacterium | reverse complement strand
CTCGCCCGTCACCGCCGACGACAGGTCGGAGCACAGCCAGACCGCGGTCTTGCCGACATCCTCGGGCGTGATGTTGGACCGCAGGGGCGCCACGTCGGCGAACGAGCCGTAGAGCTTCTTGAACCCGGCGATTCCCGCGGCGGCGAGCGTCCGGACCGGCCCGGCGCTGATCGCATTGACCCGGACGCCCTCGGGCCCGAGGTCGGCCGCGAGATAGCGGACGCTCGCCTCGAGGGCCGCTTGCATCGACTGGCCACCACCAAAGCACCAACCGATTGTGCCGATTTTTGCACTGGGGCCTGCAAAGGCAATAGCACCTTTCACAATTTCAGTTCCCCGAGCTTGTTTGAATTCGCCCATGTACTTACCGGCATTTTGCGGATCAGTAGCCAGTTTCCCATCATACATGTCTAAAGCGATTACGTTTACGTTTCCTAAGTCGTTGTAAAGATTTTCGGCTTCACGTTTGATGTGGTCATTCAGTCCCCACCATTCTTGAAACACGAAAATCCAATTGTTTGATTTTACTTTGGCTTCAATGTAGTAGGCATTAGCTTCTACACCATCGGCACATTTTAATTTGATCATCTTGCCACCGGCTTGTGTTTCGTGCACATAGGGCAGCGGACTTGGGTGATCGCGATTGAATTTTTTGTTGGATGCAAGAACGGCAAACTTCTCTGTAGCCGAAGTGTGGCAGATCGTTTCTGCCGATTTGATTTGCGCAAAAGAACATGCGGGCAAAACAAAAAGGAGGAAAATAATTATTCTCTTCATGTTTATTGGTTTTAGTTGTTGTGTGCAAGTAACAATAAAATAGCCGGTTTAGTTTTAACTAATCCTTCCACTGCCCACGCTGTACCCGATCAAACGTAATCAGATCAGTATTAATCGGCTCCAGCCCGCTCTGTCGTAGCAGCATAGCAATTTGTGCACGATGATACGATGAATGGTTGACCAAATGCATCATGATGGTTTCTACATTGTTGGTGTACAAATCGCCCACATAATTGTGGTAAGTCATCTCGCGGTCGAATCCATCAGTTTCTTCCACATAAGCAATCCATTGCGCGTTGGCATTGATTACCATCGTCTGCAGAGTTTCCAATGAATAGTCCCCCCACAATTTTACAGCCGGAGCAGGCAATCCTTTAATGCGGTGCAGCCACAGAAACTGAGCTGCCAGCACATGGCCAAAAAGTGTTGTGATTTTTGCATCACGCACCTGTTGGCGAAGTAGGCATTCCATAACACGATTATTTGCCCACGCGTTGTATTGATATAACTTTATAAAATACTTCTTCATTCGTACAATCCAGTCTAAACAATTGAAAATGAAAACGGCCTCAAGTTACAGAGTTTCTTTGATCGTGGGTTTATGCTGCGCGACAATCACCACATTTTCTCAGACCAAATACCCCACACAATCGATTGAGAGCTATTATGATTTGTCTTTTACCCAGGCCGAGCGCGATTCACTATTTTCTAATTTGATGGATTATCAGAAGGCATTTCAGGCCATTCATCAGTATACACTCAACAATAGTGTGCCCATGTCACTGGTTTTCGACCCGATGCCTGTGGGTGTTATAGCATCTACCCAGCAAAAATCAATTGACTGGGGATTGCCGAAAGAAGTAGCGCTACCTGCTAACAAAGAAGAACTTGCCTTTTATCCTGTTTATAAATTATCGGTGCTGATTAAATCTAAAAAGATCACATCTACTGAGTTGACCAAGCTCTATTTAAGCCGTTTAAAAAAATATGGTGACACACTGCAATGTGCCATTTCGATTTTAGAACAGAGCGCTTTGAAACAAGCCAAATTAGTCGATGAAGAAATAGCTAAAGGGAAATACCGCGGTCCCTTGCATGGCATTCCTTACGGGATCAAAGACTTATTAACCGTGGAGGGAACTGAAACTACGTGGGGAGCTGCACCCTTCAAAGGACAAACCATTCACGAGACAGCTACTGTAGTTAAAAAATTAGAACAAGCCGGAGCCGTGTTAGTAGTAAAGTTAACATTAGGCGCTCTGGCCATGGGCGACATCTGGTATGGAGGTGTCACTAAAAATCCGTGGAACTTGAAAGATGGATCGAGCGGATCATCGGCTGGGTCGGCTTCTGCAACAGTAGCAGGCTTAGTAGCGTTTGCCATCGGCACCGAAACACTGGGCTCGATTGTTTCTCCTTCAACACGCTGCGGAGCCAGCGGGCTGCGACCCACATTTGGCGCGGTGAGCCGACACGGTGCGATGGCGCTGAGCTACAGCATGGACAAAATTGGACCCTTGTGTCGTTCGGCTTTTGATTGTGCATTGGTGTTCGATGCCATTCGTGGAGAAGATGATTTGGATCGCTCGACACGTGCGGCAGCATTTAATTACTCATCAAAAACACTTCTCAAAAAATTACGAGTGGGCTATTTCAAAAAATGGTTTGAAGGAAATTATCCATCCAAAGCAAACGATGAAAAAACACTGGTCGATTTAAAAAAATTGGGAGTTGAATTAATTCCACTGGAGTGGGATTCAAAAATTCCTATCGCGGCTGTGCGCATCATGCTGACTGCGGAAGCTGCAGCTTCATTCGATGAGTTGACGCGTTCGAATCGTGATAGCTTGATGACCGACCAACGCAAGTGGGCGTGGCCTAATACATTTCGTGCGGCACGCTTCATTCCGGCTGTAGAATACATTAATGCATCGCGGCTCCGCCATCAGTTAATTCAGGAGTTTTATGCAGCTACTAAAGATTTTGATGTGATCGTTACACCCAGCTTCGGAGGCTCTCAATTATTAACCACTAACCTTACGGGAAATCCGTGTGTAGTGGTGCCAAATGGTTTTAATGACAAGGGCAGCCCAACCAGCATTTCTTTTTTAGGTCGTTTGTATGGAGAGGCAGAAATTATTTCGCTCGTGCGTGCCTACCAGGAAGCGACCGAGTGGGAAGACAAAATTCCGCCTTTGTTTGTAAATTGATTTTTCAACACCTAAGAACTTATTCCGAAAGAAGCTACATTCCTTTTTTAAGTGGTTTGATTTTCGACCAGAAAGTATTTTGATTACTTACTCAACCAATTAAAAAGTAAAATTCCGACTAAGCCAAGTACGATGCTGAGATGCACAACCAGCCAGATTTTTTGGTATGCTGGACGATCGTTCCACTTCACTTGCTGATCAAATGGATCAAAAATCAACCCGATCCCCAATGTACTCATCGCTTCTGAAATATCTTTGCGCAGCAAGTAGTAAATGCCAAGTGCTACAAAGGCGCCATATAAAATGCGCAGTATAGGAAAGGTTCCTTTTGAGGTAGGGTTTTCTTTGCTGACTGTCATAGTTTTGAACAGGTTTTTGTTTTCTTTTCTTCCATTGATGTGAGAAATAAAGCCATGGAGCTGGCACACAATCCTACTAAACCTAAGGTTTCAGAAGTATCTGAACTACTTTCTAGCACCGCAAAAAACGCAACCAAAAAAGCAAAACCACTGGCAATACCGATTACAAGCGAATACTTGCCCAACCTCAATTTCTTTTTAGTTTCCATTATTAATCTTTTTCTAATTAGTTGCACACTACCCGTTTTGATTACAGCCTTTGATATTTTCTTTTCAGATAGTTGGCTTATTTTAGCCGACAATTAACCCGCATGAGTCTCAATCTGTTTAATGTTCTCATTTTAGTCGGTTGCGCCCAGGGGTTTTTCTTGTCCATTCTTTTAGTTCGTAGCACGAACTTCAGACGGAAATCCAATGCCTATCTGGCGCTCACCATTTTCAGTTTTTCGCTCAACAACTTTTATTATTTCCTTTTTGACATCGGTCTAATTAAAATTTACCCGATCATTTTTTTCTTACCCCTTTCGTGGACGCTGCTCATCCCGGTAGCATTTTATTTTTTCATTACATATTTGATTAAGCCGCAGCATCAACCGTCCCTAATTGAAAAGTTACTCTTCCTTCCATTTTTGTTAGATATACTTTTCAAGACAGGCACGTTGCTAGCATTTGTGATAAACAGAAAATGGTTAGCAGAACACATCGGCATCGTCAATCAACTGAATCATATCATTGAAGTGCTTTCTATGATTTTGGCGATTGCTTTGCTGGGCAACGGAATGCTGCGTGTGTTTCGCTATCAGCATAACTTGAAAAATAATTTTTCGGTTATCGACAACCGCACACTTGGCTGGCTGCGCAACCTGATGTATGCATTGTTGACACTTTGGTTTTTGTGGAGCTTTCCGTATGTGTATGAATTGATCACCAACCAATTTTCACAATGGCATCATTACCCGTTGTGGATTGGGATGTCGGTTGTCATTTACTGGATTGGTTATTCCGCTTACACTCGCAGAGAAGTATTTGAGCCGGCTATTTTTCAAACACCCGTAAAAGAGGAACCCGTATTGTCTGAAAAGACAGACGATCATTATCAAAACCTGTTGTTGGTTATGAAAACAAAAAAGCCATATCTCAACCCCGAACTCAGCTTAGAAATGTTGGCCGCGGATGTTGAACTAAGCGCGGGCTACCTATCGCAAATCATTAACAAAAAAGAGAAATCCAATTTTTACGATTTCATTAATCGCTATCGCGTGGAGGAAGCAAAAGAATTGTTGGCCAACGCCCGATTCAATCACTACTCGCTGTTGGCAATTGGGCAGGAGGCAGGCTTTAATTCGAAAACCACTTTCAACACCGCCTTTAAGCGCTATGCCGGAGTTACGCCTTCCCAATTCAAGAAAGAGCTTCCATCGGCTGATTAAAATTTATCGATATAGACGTTCGGCTGCTTTAAATTGAAAGCAGAAAGGCATTGGCTGTTTAAGAAAACAGCTTCTTGCACAAAAATTTATTATTAGATATGAGAAAGATCATCTGGATTTTATTTTTGATTCCTGCACTTATGTTGCAATCGTGCCTGGTTGGCCGCTTTGCGTGGTACAACTTTTCAAACATCACCGATCACAAAATTTTTCCTTCGCGACCCCTCAGTAAGTCCAGTGCTCCTTTTCGGTTTACGGAAGCACCGAAGAAAGAAAAGATTGGCAAGGCACGTGTGATAAAAATTGATAGCATGGTGGCGGCCAATAACTCAGTGGCTTTCCTCATCATCCGCAACGACTCGATTTTGATGGAGCGCTACTACCAGCAATATGATGCCGGCTCTACAGTAGCTTCCTTTTCCATGGCCAAGTCGTATACGTCCGCTTTGATCGGAGCCGCGCTGTCGGATGGGTTCATTAAAAACGTGGAAGAGCCCATCACGAATTACCTCACCGAGTTGAAGGGCAGAAAAGGCTTTGACCAAATTAAAATTCGCCACCTGCTGCAAATGACGAGTGGTATCAAATCGAGCGAAAGCTATTACAACCCGTTGGGGCAGGCAGCCAAGTTGTATTATGGAAGAAATTTGCGCGGCTATCTTTCTCGCTTGAAAACAGATTACGCTCCAGGAACCAAGTTCGCATACCGAAGTGTGAACACGCAGCTACTCGGCTTGATCGTAGAGCGTGCCACCAAAAAAAATGTAACGGATTACATGAACGAAAAAATCTGGAGCCATTTGGGTGCCGAGTACGAAGCAACTTGGAGCATCGACAAAAAGAAAAATGGTTTGGAGAAAACGTTTTGTTGCATCAACGCCAAAGCCCGCGACTTTGCCAAGTTTGGAAGGCTCTTCTTAAACGATGGTCAGTGGAATGGTCAGCAACTTCTTACCAAAGAATGGATTACCGCATCGACTACTTCAATACAAAAAGAAGGAGCCGTAGGATTTTACGGCTACCAATGGTGGATTTCGCAAAAAGGTTTTTATGCCGATGGATTGCACGGTCAATTCATTTATGTGAATCGCGCTAAAAATCTCATCATCGTGCGCCTGGGCAAGAGTGAAGGTAAAATGCCTTGGCCTAGTTTCTTTGATCAGTTGTCGGAGTATTTGTGATTAATTAGCAGGTAATATCACCCCACAAATTAAACCCCCATCAAATATTTTTTTGATGTTGTAATTTTAAACACCTCCGCCCGACTAACGGTAAACAATTTGAGGGCAATGAGGTTAGCTAAACAGCTACGCGGCAATTATGGCATCTGAAAGAGAGTTTACCAACCTCATTGAGCAAAACAGGGGCATCATCTTTAAGGTGATACGCCTGTATGTTCACCACGAGGAAGACGAACGCGACTTATTTCAGGAGATTCTCTTCCAGGCGTGGCGATCATTTCCTCAATTTAAGGGCGATTCCAAATTTTCAACGTGGCTCTACCGGGTAGCGCTCAACACAGTGCTCACCTTCAAAAGACGACCGCAGTTGGTCGTGCCGCATGAAGATTTGTCGTTGCTCAAAACCAGTTCGGGCGACAAAATACAAAGTGAGGAATCGGAAGCTTTGTACATCGCCATTCGCGAACTCAACGAAATCGACCGGATGATTATTACGTTGCATCTGGATGGATACGAGAACGAAGAGATCGCAGAAATTTCCGGGTTGACAAAAAACAACACAGCCGTAAAGCTGCACCGGATCAAAGAAACGATAACGAAGAAATTAAAAACGCTGTGATGATGGATTTGCAGGAAGCATGGAAAAAGCTGGAGACAGATAAACTCACTAAGCCGGTGATGGGGGCGGTGCATATTCAAAAAAAATCAAAACACCCTGTACAAAAACTAAAGACAGCCTATTTACAAACAACCGGTTTCTCGGTACTCTTTCTCATCTGCTTTATTGCCCTCTTCTTTTACTTTCACGAGCCTTTAGTAAAAATCGGATTAGTGCTGGTCATTATTTCCTACATCTTCTTTTTCGTCACCAATTTTTCGATGTATCGAAAAATCAATGTGGTGTTGCCGATTGATAAAAGTTTAAAACAAGTACTGGTGCACACACATCAATTCATTACCGACAACATCCGGTTTCAAAAGAGAGTAGCGTTGTTCATTTACCCCATTGCAGGTACAGCCGGTTTTATGATGGGCGGTTCAATTGGTGGCGGCAACGTAGAGAAGATGATGCAAGACCCTATTGTTTTAGTCACGGCAGTCATCGTGATGGCCATACTCACCCCTTTATGCTACTACATGGCCAACTGGATGTACAAAATATCGTACGGCAAATGCCTGATTGAATTACAAGAACGAATCGATCAGCTGGAAGACCCGAATTAAGCGGATGTTCGCTATATTGTCAGTCAAACTTTATAGCTAAACTATGCGCACCACTTTCTTCTTCGGGTTGCTGATGGCAGCCGCCCAACTTACGCAAGCTCAAACCAAACAACCCGACTGGACAAAATTGCAGGATGAAACCATCCGACACTTTCAGGCAATTTTAAAAATTAATTCAAGTGTGGCCACCGGCTACGAAGCTCCGGTAGTGGAATATTTAAAATCCGTCCTCGACAAAGAAGGAATTGCTACACAGGTTTTTTACAATGACCCCAAGCATCCCAACTTAGTCGCGCGCCTCAAAGGCAACGGCAAGAAAAAGCCTGTGTTGTTAATGGCCCACACCGATGTGGTGAGTGTCGATACCACTAAATGGATTCATCCGCCTTTTTCTGCTACACGCGATGGCGGTTATGTGTATGCCCGCGGAGCAGTCGATGACAAAGACAATGTAGTAGCAGCGTTGATGGTGATGTTGCAACTCAAGCGAATGAACATTGCGCTTGACCGCGATGTGATTTTTTTAGCGGAAGCCGGAGAAGAATCCAACACAAAAGTGGGAATCGATTTTATGGTGAAGGAACATTATGATGCGATCGATGCCGAGTTCTGTTTTGCCGAAGGCGGAGGTGTGACACGAAAGGAAGGTAAAGTTTTATATGCAGCCGTTTCTACAACTGAGAAAGTACCCAACGGAGTGAAGTTGGTAGCGCGCGGAACTGCGGGCCATGGCTCGGTGCCACTGCAAGACAATGCCATCGTTCACCTATCGCAAGCCATTGCTAAAATTGCCGCCTGGCAAACACCCATGCGGTTGAACGAAACCACCCGCACATTCTTTACACGGTTAGCCGCTATCAGCGCTCCGGCCGATGCCGAGCGTTACATGGCGGTAGTGACAGGCAAAGGAGCTGAGAAAGCACAGGAATATTTTGCGGCAAAAGAACCCCGCATGCATTCTACTTTGCGCACGTCTATCTCACCTAATATTTTTAAAGGAGGTTATTTGAGCAATGTGATTCCGAGCGAAGCCGAAGCAACATTGGATGTGCGAGCATTGCCGGATGAAGACATGCCTGCGTTGCTGGCGGAAATGAAACGTGTGATCAACGATTCGCAAATTGAGATTGTGCCCAACACGCGCAACCTGCGTCCTTCGGCCCGCCCTTCACGATTGGAGTCAGAAGCATTTACTACTACTGAAGCGGCTGTGAAGAAAATTTACAATACCGTTACCATCCCAACCATGCCCACCGGTGCTACCGACATGGCATTTTTGCGTGCGAAGGGAATTGAGTGCTATGGCATTGGCCCGATGACAGACATCGAAGATGGCCCCAAAGGATTTGGTGCACACAGCGATCAGGAACGAATTTTAGAAGAGTCGCTGCACAAATTTGTTCAATTCAACTGGGAATTGATTTTTAATCTGGCGAAGGCGAATTGATTTAACGAAACGATGAAGAAACTGAAACTCGAGGAGTTGGGACGTATATCAGTCGATCAATTTAAAGAGACTGAAAAGTTACCAGTGTGTATTTTGTTGGATAATGTGCGCAGCCTGCACAACGTGGGTTCAGCCTTTCGTACGACAGATGCATTTCGGATTTCAAAAATTATTTTAACCGGAATCACAGGCACACCCCCGCATCGCGAAATTCATAAGACAGCGCTCGGTGCTACCGATTCGGTGGAGTGGTCGTATGCCGAAAGCACCGCAGCAGCAATCCGTCTACTGAAAGCCGAAGGCTTTACAATTGTGTTGATCGAGCAGACCAACGAAAGCAAGCCCCTACACGAATACCCCATCGACCGCAATCAAAAGTATTGTCTGGTTTTCGGGAATGAAGTAGAAGGCGTCAGCGAAGAAGCGATTGAGTTAGGCGATGTCGCTTTAGAAATCCCGCAAAGCGGAACAAAGCACTCACTCAACATCTCGGTGTGTGTGGGTATAGTGACGTGGGAGTTTTTTAAACGATTTGAAGATTTGAAAATTGGGTAATTTGAAATGGATCTATCGCGGCCAATCGTCTTATCAATAATCATTTTCAAATTTTCAAATTGACCCATTTTCAAATTATTAATCATGATCGGCACTGAACCTTCAAATTTTCAAATTGATTCATTTTCAAATTGAGTTATGACCTTTCCTCCAATAGCAGATATAAAAAAAGAATTACAGCACACCGATGCGGACGTGTTGATTGCGCTTTGTTTGCGGTTGGCGAAATACAAAAAGGAAAACAAAGAACTGTTGGGATATTTGCTTTTTGAATCGCAAAATGAAACCAGCTATGTGCGACAGATCAAAGAAGACATCGATACACAATTTGACGAACTGAGAGGTAAAAATTCCTATCTCCTGAAAAAGATGTTACGGAAGATATTACGGTTCACGAATCGCCACATCAAATATTCCAATGCGGTAGAAACGGAATTGGAGTTGCGGATCTATTTTTGTCAGAAGGTGAAAGACGCCCACGTTCCGTTAAAGAGCAGCGCTACGTTGTACAACCTCTATCACGGCCAGTTGAAAAAGATTGAGTCTACGTTGGCCAAACTTCCGGAAGACATCCAAGGCGACTACACAAACACGATTGAGTTAATTCGATAATTCGGTAATTTGCTGATTCGGTAATTCAACAATAAATTAACAAATCAAAACACCTGGATAATTAAACATTAACAATTCCCCAATCACCGAATTAACGAATCACCGAATCAACGAATTAAGACATGACTTACGACTACATCATCATCGGTGCCGGCTCTGCCGGATGCATTTTGGCCAATCGGTTATCCGAAGATCCTTCTAAAACCGTATTGCTGATCGAAGCAGGCGGCAAGGATACCAAGCCTGAAATTCATATTCCGCAAGCCTATCTAAAATTGCATCACAGCAATGTGGATTGGAATTGCTACTACACCACGCCACAAAAACATCTTAACAATCGTCAGATATATCATCCACGCGGCAAGGTGGTCGGTGGCTCGAGCTCTACCAATGCCATGGCCTACATTCGCGGACAACGCGAAGACTATGACAGTTGGAAAGCATTAGGAAACGAGGGCTGGGGTTACGAGGAAGTATTACCCTACTTTAAAAAGTCGGAGCACAACGAGCAGTTTGAAAATGAATTTCACGCCAAGGGCGGTCAGATGAATGTAACGCAAGCCTACTGGTATCACACTGTGATGGGACAAGCCTTTATCAAAGCATGCGCGGAAAAAGGAATTCCTGAAAACAACGATGTGAATGGAGCCACGCAGGAAGGAGCCGGCTGGTTTCAATACACGATGAAGAACAGTCGGAGATGGAGTGCCGCGCGTGCATTTTTATTGCCGGCCATGAACCGTACCAATCTCAGCATTATACGTGGCGCCTTGTGCAAGAAAATTATCTTGGAAGGCGAGATGGCGCGAGGCGTTGAGTTTATGACAGGAAACAGCAGCACGATGGTAGCGCGTGCTAAAAAAGAAGTGATTGTTTGTGCAGGTGCATTTGAGTCACCAAAGTTGTTGATGCTCTCGGGCATTGGTGCGAATGAAGAGTTGCAACACCACGGCATCGAAGTGAAAAAAGATTTGCCGGGCGTTGGTAAAAATTTGCATGACCACATTTTTTATCCGGTAAGCAGTTTGGCAAACATAAAATCAAATAACTACTACTTGCCGTGGTATCGTCAGGCGGCAGCGCTAGTGGAGTATCTCATTACTAAAAGCGGCCCAATGTCCATCGGACCTTTAGAAGCTGTTGCTTTTGTAAAATCATCTCCGGAAAAATCCCGACCCGACATTCAGTTTCAATTTACACCCACCAACGCGGGCATGGATAAGGTTGCCGATATGTATGATATGAGTTCATTCCCTTCCGCAGATGGCTACTCCATTTTCCCTGCGCAGATTCGACCTGAAAGTCGTGGTACGATTGCATTGCAGTCGGCAGACTTTTCAGCACCACCACTGATTGATCCCAACTATTTGCATCTGGAAGAAGATCAGAAAATTCAAGTAGCCGGTGGACGAAAAGCACTGGAAGTATTGGAAGCAGAAGCGTTTGCATCCATCCGAATCAAAAATCACATCCCGAAGCAGCGCGATTCAGATGAAGCATGGCTGGCGCACATCCGCGAAACGGCCGAGTGCATTTATCATCCGGTAGGAACGTGCAAAATGGGCGTAGACGAAATGGCGGTGGTCGATCCGCAGTTGCGTGTGAAAGGATTTTACAATCTGCGTGTAATCGATGCCTCGGTGATGCCAATCATCAGCAGTGGAAATACGAATGCACCTACCATGATGATCGCGGAGAAGGGGGCAGATCTAATTAAATCAGTTTACCAATAAAATTTCTACTGAAAATATTTAGACTTAGTATCTTGGTGTCTTAGTGGTAAAAATAAATTAAGATCATGATCTCAACATTTCTCTCACACTCTTATAAAAAATTTACTCGATCGGTGTCTTTTGAAAAAGAACTGGCGAAGGGAATTTTTATGGGGTTGCTGGCGCTCATGGTAGTCGACTATTCGCTGGCTCTTGGTTTTGCCCTCGAAGGTATTATTACAAACCAACTACATCAGCCGGATAGCTTAGGATTTGTGAATAAACTGCTGCTCTATTATTTCGTAGCAGAGTTTGTCATGCGCTACTTCATGCAAAATGTGCCGGCTTTGGATGTGCAACCATACCTACATCTTCCTATCCAGCGATCGAGCATTGCTCATTATTTGTTATCCAAATCTATTTTACATGTTTTCAATGCCTCGGTGCTTTTAATCTTTACTCCCTTTGCACTTACAGTAGTTGCTAAGCAGTGGGGTACCGCTGGCGCCATCAGTTGGCTTGCCTCGCTGGTGCTGTTAAGTTTCAGCTTACATTACTTGGTCATTTATTACAAAAAGAAATTAGATGACAGTCTGCTGGGAATGGCAGCTCTGATTCTTGTTTTTGGATCTTTCGCGGCAGCGGATTATTATCAGTGGTTTAAGTTTTCGGATGTTTCCTCTTTCATTTTTAATCGTGGCACCAGCGCTTCTATTTTAGTGATTATAACGATCGCTCTATTTACATTTTTGTATTATCTCAATTATGGAGTGATTGTCAATGGCATGTATGCTGAAGACTGGAGTTCTGAAAAAGACAGCGCCACCGAATGGGGCAAGTACAGCGATTGGCAATTTTTACGTGGCTTCGGAACCTATGGCGAATGGATCAGTCTCGAGTTGAAATTGATTTTGCGAAACAAACGCCCACGCTCATTTGTGTTGCTGAGTGCATTGCTGCTTTTATATGGATTGATTTTTTACAATGGCGATGAGGTTCAAAAAATGCCCGGCTTTGCTTTGTTCGTTGGCATGTTTATTACAGGCGCTTTCATGATCAACTACGGACAATTACTCTACAGCTGGCAAGGCGGTCATTTTGATTTTACATTTACTCGCCCTATTTCCGTTCGGCAATTTATCGAATCAAAGTATTGGCTTCTTTCTGCTTCAACGTTGGCAGCCTTCGTGCTGAGTTTACCTTACGCCTATTTTGGTTGGCATATAATTCTAGCTCATTTGGTGATGATGATCTTCAACATGGGGATCAATGTGTTTATCATTATGAACATGGCCATGTGGGGGCCGCAAAAAATTGATTTGAAAAAAGGGTCTACTTTTAACTATGAAGGAGTAGGCGCAGCACAATGGATTATGGCCATCCCGATCTTGCTGGCACCTTATGTTATCTATGTACCCTTTAAATTTATCTTCTCAACGCAAGTCGGTTTGATGGCAGTAGGTGTTACCGGACTGATTGGCATTGCGCTACGACCCTATCTTATCACACTCACCACCAAACGCTTCACCGATAAAAAATATGAAATAGCTGCGGGCTTCCGCAAAGAATAAACAAACAAAACTATGATCGAAATTCAATCTCTCACCAAAAGATATAAAGACGCTACGGTTGTAAACATTGAGCAACTTTCTATCGGCAGCAATGAAAGCTTTGGCCTGGTAGGAAACAATGGCGCGGGCAAGACCACCCTTTTTCGAATGATGTTGGATTTGGTCAAAGCAACTTCCGGCACCATTACCATCAATGGCAAAAATGTGCAAGGCAACGATGAGTGGAAAAAATTTGTCGGCTCGTTTTTGGATGAGGGCTTTTTAATTCCTTACCTCACTCCCGATGAATACTTTCGGTTTGTGGGCAACCTGCACGGTTACAATGCCGCAGATCTCAAATCCTTTTTGGAAAAATTTGAGGTGCTCTTTCATGGCGAAATCACCGGCAAGAATAAATATATTGGCGATCTCTCGAAGGGCAATTTGAAAAAAGTTGGGATTGCAGCTTCGTTTATAGGCAACCCACAAATCATTATGCTGGACGAACCTTTTGAAAACCTCGATCCCACCTCACAAATTCGACTGAAAGAATTGTTGCAAACGGAACGAAAGCAACGACAACTTACGTACCTCATCTCCAGCCACGATCTCAACCACGTCACGGAAATCTGCGAACGCATTGTTCTTTTAGAGAAAGGGCAGGTGATTAAAGATTTGCGCGGAGAATCTACACTGGCCGAGCTGGAAGCCTATTTCAAGGCTTAATGATCCACTATTAAAAATAATTTTAAGGTGACATAGGGGTAAAAGCCAATCAGGGTGTCTGTATATCAAACGCAGACATTATGAAAACACATTACCGCCCCTTTTTAGCAATAGCCGCCCTTATTTTTTGTTGCCACGGATTTGCATCCAGCCAGGAAATCAAGCGCTCTCTTCCTTTCTTTGATAAGATTGTGGTTTCGCCTAAGATCAATGTAGTTCTTGTAAAAGGCGACAAAGAAGGTGTTCGGATAGTCTATTCAAAAGTAAGCGAACAAAAAATTCACGCCCATGTATCGGGCAAAACACTCCAACTGTATTTGGACGGTGCGCGGATCATAGAAAAAAACCACTATGTGCTCGAGGATAATTATCAGCATAAAGTGGCCATGTACCGCGATGCTTCGGTAACAGCGTATGTCACTTACACCTCGTTACGGAAATTAGTGGTGCGTGGCGAAGAAGCCGTTTCGTGCAACAGCATGATTAGTGGCGATGAATTTATTCTGCGGGCCTATGGCGAATCGAAAATCACGCTGGACAGTTTGAATGTAAATGATTTTGTGATTGTCATGTATGGCGAAAACAAATTGCGCGTATCTCATGGCAGCGTTCAACAACAAACCTACCGCCTGTATGGCGAAAACCGGATCGACAATAGTGGATTAAATAGTGAAACCGTTTTCACGTCAATTTATGGCGAAGCCAAATTGCGACTCTATGCTACCAATCAGGTGCGCATTACCGCCTTTGGTGAACCTCAAATTGAAATTTCCGGGTCTGCAGACGTAAGAAAAGGGTTAATGGTAGGCAGGGCGAACGTTACGCACGTGGCCGATAGTAACTAAAATTTAAACTTAGCCGTACATTGCGCTATCATTTTTTAATGGCAGATAGCGACTTGATATACGACAGCGAGCTGGTGCAGGGTAATGAACTGGCGTTTGAAAAGATTTTTAAAATCTATTACAAACCCCTATGCCATTACGCCTATTCATTTTTGAATGATGGAGCCGAAGCAGAAGAAGTAGTGCAGAATACATTTGTGAAAATATGGGAACGCAGAACAACGATTCAAGTGCAGACTTCTGTGAAGGCATATCTCTACAGCATGGTGCGAAATAGTTGTCTCAACGTAATCAAACATGAGAAAGTGAAACAGGAATTTGCAAAGGATCATCAATATATAACTGAGAAGGCTCGCCCTGTGGTGGAGGAGAAGATGATTTCCAATGATTTGGAATCAAAGATTTATGAAGCCATGCGCGCATTGCCGGAACAGTGCCGGTTGGTATTTCAACTCAGCCGCTTTGAAGAATTAAAGTACCAAGAGATTGCCGACCAATTAGAAATTTCAGTGAAGACGGTAGAGAACCAGATGGGCAAGGCATTAAAAACGATGCGCTTGCATTTGAAAGAATACCTCGTGTTGGTTTTACTATTTATACAAACCAGTAATTAGTTGTGGAAAAAAATTTCAACGATATCGATACACTGATTGCCAATGTGCTTGCCGGAGAAGCAACGACAGATGAACAACAGGAGGTAGAGCAATGGATTTCGCAAAGCGAAGAAAATCGGATTTACTTTAATAACATTAAGCTGATTTTTGATTCTGCCGCCAAGGCTACCGTGAGCGAAAAATTTGACGAAGATGCCGCATGGCTAAAAGTGAAATCAAAACTGAATACCCAACAACATGCCGCGAAAAGCCGCACGCTCTATTTCGATTGGCGAATAGCAGCTGCTATTGCCATGATCATTGGCGTAAGCGGTTTGTTTTATTTGGTCGGTGAAAAAGAAAACCAAGTTGTTACCATCGCTTCAACCATCGGCACACAAAATGATACGTTGCCCGATGGATCGCGAATCTTCTTAAATAAAAAATCAGAAGTGAGTTTTTCGTTTCACTCGGGTTCCGGCCAACGGAAAGTAAAACTGAAAGGAGAAGCATTTTTCTCTGTGAAACATGAAGAAGAAAAACCCTTTATCATCGAAGCTGATGAAGTGCTCGTGCGCGATATTGGTACGGAGTTCAATTTGAAAGCCTATCCCGATAAGGATACCATTGAAATTCTTGTTACCGAAGGTGAAGTACAATTTTATACCTTGAAAAACGCAGGTTTAAATTTGAAGGCAGGAGAGAGTGCGCTCTATCTCAAATCGCGAAAGGAGTTTCAGCGCTTGCTAAAAGCCGATACCAATGTCTTGGCTTACAAAACGAAAGTATTCAATTTCCGAAATACCGAATTGAAGTCGGTAGTGAAGTTACTGAATGAAATTTATCAGACGCATATCACGCTGACACCGGCTATTATGGAATGCCAGCTGACCGCACACTTTTTTGAAGATGACCCCAATACGATTATAGAAGTAATTGCCGAAACGATGGGGCTCACCATCAGCCGCAAAGACGAAGAAATTTATTTGGAAGGAACCGGCTGCAACACCCACTAACGTATTTTATGAAGACAATCATTAGCACTATCCTCGTGTCTTTCTTTTTATTGCCGGCTGTGGCTCAGCCTTCTCTTTTGGATAAGAGAATTACAATTAGCTTAGTTGAAGTAACATTGCCGGAAGCATTAAATCAAATTGGCAAGGCGGGCAATTGTTCGTTTACCTACAACAGTTCACTCATCTCCGATCAACAGTTGGTAACACTCTACGCCATTGATCGCACCATTGGCGCCATTCTTACCGATTTGTTTAAAGGATCGGTCAGCTTCAAAGCAAAAGAGCGTTACATCATTTTGAAAAAGGTAGCGCTCACGCCAAAACCATCGCAGTTTATTCTCGCAGGTTTTGTGGAAGATGAAAACTCCGGTGAGAAACTGAAAGACGCGAGTGTGTATGACAAAGATCTCATCAACTCAGTGCTTACAGATGAGTGGGGATATTTTCACATGAAGTTTAATAAACAAACCGATTCAATACACTTGTCGGTTAGTAAAGGTGGATATGAAGATACACTGATGATCTTGCCACCACAAAGCCGCACTTCTATGAAAGTGAAGTTGCATACGAAGCCGGTGGTCACAGCAGCGGTTGTCGATACAGCTAAGCAAGAAGAGCCATTGCAACTTCCGTATGAATCGAACCCGAACGTGCAGAACATCAGCGACACGATCTATCGCGATATTCAAATTTCTTTTCTTCCTTATATCGGCACAAACAAGGGCTTGAGTGGCAATACGATCAATGATTATTCCATCAATTTTTTAGGCGGCTATTCGCTAGGCACGCGTGAAATTGAATTAGGTTTTTTCTTTAACATCGACCGAGGAGATGTGGGTTGGCTGCAGATTGCCGGTGTTGGTAATTTGGTGGGACGAAATGTAGATGGTATTCAGGCATCTGGCTTTGCTAATATTAATGGCGGTAAGATGACAGGTTTACAACTATCATCTTTCAATGCCAATCGCGGGCAAACCAGCGGCTTGCAAATTGGCTCCTTCGGAAATGCCAGCTTGCGATCGTTAAATGGATTGCAGATTGCCGGCTTCGCTAACTATGCGAATAAAAAATCGCGTGGAATGCAGATATCCGGAGGTGCCAACGTAATGACTGGACAATTTAACGGCATGCAGTTAGCAGGCGCAGTGAATGTAGTAACCGGAAATATTTCGGGCTCACAGTTAGCAGGTGCCAGCAATATTGCTACTCGTAAAGTAAGAGGCTCACAAATTTCGGCCGTGTTTAACTATGGAAAGAATGTGCGCGGAACACAGATTGGTCTCTTAAATTATGCTGATAGTTTGGGTGGAGTACCGATCGGATTAATTAGCTATGTGAATCATGGGTATCATCGATTAGAGCTTTCGGCAGATGAAATATTTTATGCTAACCTCGCTTTTCGTACAGGCGTTCGCAAGTTTTACAATATCATCTTAGCCGGTATACAACCCAATCAAGTCAGCAGCAACAATTACAGTTGGACATTTGGTTATGGCCTTGGTACCGCGCGAAAAATTTCTTCCGGTATTCATCTGAATATCGATATCACTTCGCAACATGTTTCAGCCCGCGACTTTACTTCTTCGATGAGCCTATTGAATAAATTGCATCTGGGCCTCGACTTTAAACTGGCGCGCAAGTTTTGGATTTATGGAGGTGTGACTTTCAACGGCTATATTACTGAAATAGCTGCTACGGATAAGCCAAACATCTTCCAAAATTATCAGCCTCAATTCATCCACAACCAAAATTGGGATACCACTTACAACATCAATTCTTGGTGGGGCGCCAAAGTGGCACTGCGCTTTTTGTGACCTTTTGGGATTTACTGAATATGCTTAGATTGCCGCATGTTACTTGTACTCGATATCGGCAACAGCGACATCACTATTGGCCTTTGGCATGTAGATGAGTGGAAGGTAGTCTGGCGAATTCCTTCTAAGCCCGATCAGCCCGAATTGTATTATGGTGTAAAACTCCGCGACTACTTTTTAGAATCCAAAGTAGCTATGCAGGAAGTAACTACGGTTTGTGTGAGCAGCGTAGTGCCCGGCCTTACGGAGAAAATCAAAAGCATGATTCGCACACTGTTTGCGTTAGAGCCTATCACACTCGGCCCCAAAGTATATCAGCAGTTGCCTATTCAGGTTTTGAATCCTTACGAGATTGGTTCAGACTTAGTGGCTAACGCCATGGGCGCATTTGTAAAGTTCAAACAGACCTGCATTGTGGTAGATTTCGGCACTGCTCTTACCTTCACTACGATTTCCAAAGAAGGAACAATTTTAGGTGTATCCATTGTGCCGGGTTTGCGCACCGCGTTGAAAGCCCTCACACAAAATGCTGCTAAGCTATTTGATGTTCCGCTCGAAATACCCAAATCAGCTTTAGGCACCAGCACGGTTACAGCCATTCAATCCGGTATTGTAATTGGGTATGAAGGATTGGTTCGAAAAATGGTGAGCGCCATTCGCGAAGAACTGAAAGAAGAGTGTCCTGCTATTGCTACCGGGGGACTTTCGTTTGTCATTTCTCCGCTCAAATCTTTTTTTCATGCCATTGACCCCACGCTGACGCTGGACGGTCTGCGGTTTATTGTGGAGGCGGTAAAAGAGAAAGAAAATAAGTAATTTTCGGTCACGAATATAAACCGATGGATATCGTAGTACTTCTTGCGCTCGCTTTGGCACCAGGTGCCGCCATTGGCCTTTATATCTATTGGAAAGATGAACACGAGCGCGAGCCTATTGGGTTGTTAATCAAGAGTTTTTTTATGGGTGTCATCAGCACACTCATTACTTTGTTGATCAGTTGGCCCATTAATCAGTTGATTCCCATCGACCCATCTAGTATCAGCCAGCAAGCGGTGCACGCATTTTTGTTGGTTGCCCTGATCGAAGAGTTCAGCAAATTCATTTTTGTGTATTGGGTTTTGTATCCCAATGAAAATTTTAATGAGCCATATGATGGCATTGTTTACTCGGTAGTGGTGAGCCTTGGTTTTGCCGGCCTTGAAAATATCTTGTATATCAGCAATGGGGGTGTGGAAACGGCTATTCTACGGATGTTTACGGCCGTGCCGGCTCATGCTACATTTGGTGTGTTGATGGGATACTTTTTAGGCAAAGCCAAATTTGAACACCGCAAAGGGCACTATGCTATTTATGCATTGCTGGTGGCTACGTTGTTTCATGGAGCGTACGATTACTTCTGGTTCATTTCGTATGTGCCGGGTATTTGGATGGGTGCCATCATTTCATTGTTCATCGGCATCTTCCTTTCTCGCAGAGCCATTCACATCCATCAAGAGGCATCCCCATTTAATCCACTCACACGAGTTGATAAGGACGAGATAAAGTCGTAGATTGGTCTATGTACCATTTGGTCTACACCAGCCTTGCGGCCAATCCTTTTTCGGAAGAAGATTTGGTGCGTCTGTTAGAAAAAAGCAGAACAAGCAATAAAGAACAAGCAGTTTCAGGTATGCTGTTGTATTTGCAAGGAAAATTCATTCAGGTGTTGGAAGGTGAACGTGACAACGTAATCAATCTCTATGAGCGAATCCGGCAAGATTCACGACACCGCAAAGTGACTACCGTAGTTGAAGGCGAATCACCCAACCGTATTTTTCAAAATTGGTCGATGGGATTTAAACACCTCACACAAACTGAGTTTTATCAGGAGAGTGGTTTTTTAGAAATGGATGATTTTTTTGCGCACCAGCAGCAACCTGAAAACAAAAGTCTGGTTCTAGTTTTTTTAGAGTTATTCTATAAAAAGAACAATGTCGATTATCCGGAAGTGATCAACAGCTAAAAGAATTTTACAATTCGAGAAAGCCTTGTAAACAAAAATTCAAATTCAAGTTCCTATAGGAGGATAAATTACCCAATGATCTCCGGTGTCGATATATCCTTCCTTTATCCAATCTTCAGATTTGAAACTATGATTCCCAATTATTCTTGGAGTGTTCAGGTCTATAAGATCATGAAATAGTGTGCAAAAGATTGAACTATTCTTACCATTTGAAGATCGGATCGAGTGTATAAGCCCTCTATGGTTTGTGCATAGATATAGTATGGAATAAACCGGAAGCCTTTAAATCGACTTTCTATCTTATCACACAAGTAATGAAAGCTTTCTGCAAATTCAATTTCAGGAGAAACCACCAAGTGGGTTGTACTTCTTGAGTATCCAAGTTTCCCCAAATTAACCATATTAAAGTCTCTCCCAATTATCGTGTAATAGGGTCCTATTAAGCTCACAAAGAAATGAAGTTTTTTGGTTCGGGTTAAATTCTCAACATTATAAGTTTCTAATAATATAAAGGAACTAAATGACTCCATTTGTCCGTATGTTGTTCCTTGAACTTCTTTACCAGTTTCTTTTTCAATTTCCTGATCAAAACATTCCCATCGATCCAAGAAGTTCTGCTCTTCGTGTATATTTTCTACGAGTATTTTTTCTAATTCTTTGAACCCAGAATATGAAAAGTACATGTCGCCAGATTCATTACTAATTCCGATTGGATAGTACTGTTTTATGGATTCATATATCTTGAAAAAATCATATTTATCGAACTTGAAATTCATCGAAGAAAAGTTATTCACTAAAACCCATCGTCCTCTTTCTTCTCTTCTTTTTTCTCCTTCTTCTTTGCGGCTGAGGTTCCGCCTGATAAATCGTAAGGTGCTTCGAGCCCGTAGTAATTCAAACGGAAGCGATTGACGAATGAAAGAGTTTCATCATCGGATCCTGGAATGAAAATTAACTCTCCCACTTTAGCTTTGCTGGCATTGGTCTTTTTGGAGATCAAATCATTGAATGCCGGATTGGATGAATGCACCATCAGGCGATTGTCTTCAAACCCGAAATAGTACCATGCTTCAGGCGATGCTTTGAAGAAAACATGAAACACGGGCGAGCCATCTTCATTTCTTCGGATTTCCATAAACCCTTCAAAGGCTCCATTAATATCATTGCGATAACTGTTGCTAATTCCCAGCGCGCCTTCACTATAAAATGCTTTGCGCTCTTGCGACCATTTTAAGTTTACATTCGAAAAAACGATTGGCTGAATGAGCCCTTGTACGGTGCCTAGCGAAACATATCCTTGCTGCGATTTTTGCTCGTAATCTTTTGCAACGCGCTCGCCTACCAGGTTGGCCATTTTGTATAGCAATTCTGTTTGATCTCCTAGCCCCTCAGTGGCGCCTTCATTTTTTATTATTTCTTGTAAGTTGACAGCCATCAATTGATACGCGGCATCGGGAATACCCATGTTGGCCATAATGAACGAATTCATTTTGATGTCGTTCGTAGCTAAACTTCCCGAACCAATAGCGGATGCGGTGAGGCTCAAATCTTTTTGATTCTTAAAGAACGTGACAGGCCCTTCGAAACTTACTTCTTGTTTGTCTTCGTTATAGGCAAATACTTTTCCTGAAAGTTTTGTGCCGGCAGCTTTTTGACGGTCTTCTATTTTAAACTGACCGCTTTCTTTGTCGAAAAAGAGTGAGCCGCTCGGTAAAAAGAAATCATCATCGCCCTCGTCTTTCTTATCAAAAACAAAAGTGATGTAAAGGCTATTGTCTTGCGCAAAGTGCAATCCGGCCGTGGCGCGTC
This sequence comes from Bacteroidota bacterium, assembly GCA_016191555.1. Lineage (GTDB taxonomy): Bacteria > Bacteroidota > Bacteroidia > Cytophagales > Cyclobacteriaceae > ELB16-189. The sequence continues at coordinate 381,394 of JACPVX010000041.1, read as the reverse complement.
TTCCTTCTTCTGTAACCGTGTTATCAAAATCCAGATAAATGTCTTTCTCATCACCACTTTGGTTGTAGGCCAACCACGTGTTGTAGTTTTTCAATTTCTTCAAATCAAGTTTTACAAAGCCTTTCAATTGAAGGGCTGGTCGGGTGGCATACATTACCATATCTCCTTTATAAAAAATCCGCGGAGCCACCAAAATTTTCTCTGTATCTGCTACTGCACCATTCGCTACGGTTTGTTGCGTAGCATTCAGGTTTTTCTTTTTTGACTTGCCTTCAACCTCGATTGCTTCCAAATGAAAATCAGTCATCTTGATCTTAAATGTGTCGTTGGCAGCATTTACATACTGGTAGGTTGCGTAGCCGGTAAATTCCTTACGGGAAATGATATCCACCACACCATTGGTCAACACGTGATAACCGTTGAGGGTATCCAATACAATGGTGGTGTTTTTTAGTTGACCAATTTTCGCGTTTTCTAAAATCAACACCTCGTTGTTTTCGGGTGTGATCTTGGCATCGGCCACAATGATGAACGGAATGCCGCTTACTTTCAGTTGCTGCAACTGAATATCGTATTCCGCTTTTTCGGCACTGAAGTTCAGCGAGTCCAGTTCTTTTTTGGTGGTATAGAAGTATGAATTTTCAATGGGCACATCGGCCGCTTTGGTCATCACAATTTTTTGAGTTGTCAAATCCCATTTCGCTTGCGGAATGGAAGTTTTGAACTGCGCGTATGGAAAATCAATCGCGGCAACACCTTCCACTTCAGGGCTGATGGTGGCCACGTTTTTGTCGAGGTCAAATTTTAAACGCACATCGCTACCGGCTAGCGCGGGCTTATCGGGATTGCCGGTTTTCACTTCAAAGCGTGCGTGGCGTGCACCTAAATCTTTAGATGCAAATGTCATTTCACGCGAAGAGACCTCAGAGCCCCGAGTGCTCAGTTTACCACTACCTGCTACGCCTCCTTTAGAAACCGTAACAATACCATTCAGCGTGGCGGTGTTTTTATAAAGAGAGAAAGGCTCCTTCAAATTTTTCATTTTGAATTTGTCTTGTTTGGGGAACCATTTCAAATTATAATCACTAAAAGTCATCTGCGGGAAGGTGACATTTCCAATTTGTCTCTCTTTGATCTCGCCCGTTTTTCCCTTTGATAGTACAGAGTCCGGATAGAAAACAAAATCGTCAGCTTCTACTTTGGCAGCTAAATATTCAATTCGTCCACTGGCGTGAATACCTGCATTGTCCAAGTTCATGCCGCCAAACAATTTGGCTTCACCTTGATAAAGATTGTAACCCGATTTTGGAATGCTGTGCGTAAAGCCCAACGATTTATCCGGCATGGTGTGCAGCTTTTCTTTGAAAGCAGGAAACATCCCACTCGAAATGAAAGTACCTTCAAAATTGATGGACCCCGGATCGGCATCGTTCAAACTATCTAACTTAAAGGGAGGCACTACAAAAAACACCGACTTGTCGTACGCGCCATCGAGCACTTCTTCGCGATCAAAATAAATTACCCCACCGGCAGTCGCATCAAGTCTTGGATAGTTGGGCACCTTCAATCGCCCGGATTTATTATCAGGTCGGTTGATGAATAAGGTACCAGAAGTTTTATTCGCGCCAGCTTGCAAACCACCGGCAGCAGCTGCGGTTGAATCTGCACCTACCATCGAGTTGTTAACACGTCTGCGAGTTCCGTTTTTCTCAGTCACATAAAACCGGATAGAGTCGATATGATTTAAGTTGATAAAGAAACTGTCGTATTTCAATGTGAAATCCTTACCAGTAATTTCAAAATTTCCTGCATTGATTGTGCCGTTGAATTTAATATCGCGGTTACGCAAGAATTTAATTACCGCACTATCAGGCTTAATCACTACGTTGAGCGAATCACTCAAATTAAATTCTTCTACTCCATGCACTACCATGCTGCGGTCTTTCAGGCTGAGCGTTGCGTTGGCTACCGTATCGGTGAGTGAGTGTAACTTCATGTTGTCGTAATCGACCTTGCCATCTACTGTCTCCAATAAATGAAGCGCCTTGTCTTTTACATGCACCTTGCCGGTGCGGGCATCGTATAAGATCATGCCTTTTTGAGAAAGGAAGTCGGCAGCCATCCGAATTTTTTCTGTGCTCTTATTTGCATCAGCCAGATCAAACACAAAAAAATCTTGCGTGTTGAAACGCTTTGCATAATTCACGAAAATGGTGAGCGCGTGAAAGCCCAAACCAGTTCCCCTTAACTCGTTGAAGTCATTCGAATCGTAAAAATCATTTGACTCAATCACCATGGGCGATACACCACCGCTACCTTCTACGTTAATGGTGAGACTGTCGCTTTTCAAATCCCATACAATGGCATCAGCTGAAAAATCAATTCCAAAATAAGAAGAAGACAGTGGCGCTTTTCGCAGATTGGATTTGTCCTTGGTCAGCGTAATTTTTTGTTTGGCAATGTCAAACCGCACTTGCATGGATGGATGGGTGAGCGAATCATTGTCTTGATAGATGACTACTTTTGCACTTGAAGCCAGAATCAATGAATCTTTGAAAGCGAAAGAAAGAGATTGTGCTTTGAAACGCTTGTCGGCATCTCCGCGCAACTCGAGGGTCGCAGGATTGCCATCTACAGAATTGCTATTGATGGTGGCACCACTCATACCAAATCCACCGCTGTAAAAAATCCGATCAGAACCCAATCCAAGAATTGGCACATTGGTTTCGTAAGATTTGAATCGTGGATAGATTGGCGAGGGACCTTTTTTATGGCTGATGCTTTTAAATTCAAATTGACCGGGTATACGACCAGAAACTTTTCCAACATATTGAAGTTTGCCTTGCTCAGCTTTCAAATATGCTTGCGCGGTTTTAAAATGGAATTTGTTCAACTCATAGTTCACGGAGTCGGGTGATAAGCCAGCCATTTTCCAATCGAAGCGTCCGCCTTCTCCAACAAAAATTCGATCACGCAGAAAGAAAGTTCCGCGTGTGCTCTTCAGCGAAGCGGAGTCATAAGGTGTAACGAAAGTGAGTGTGACTTTATCAAACTCAATGGCAGCTCCGTAAATCTCAGGTTGAACAATGGGCTGTTGCCAGTTCGGCAAAGTCACCGAAGTAGTGTCTGGTTCAGCTGGTGGAATATAGGCTTGAGTGGTGTCTGGCGCAGCGGGTTCCAGATATGCAAACGAATAATTATCATCGCTGGCATTTAGACGAAATGCTTTCAGATAATTGAGCGCGTGATGCTCAAAAAAATCGCGACTTTGTTGAAAGAAGATGTTCGCTTGATTGCTGTTTTCTTTGGTAATCACCTGATCGGCTATTTTTAGAAAGCTGTCGAATTTGGATGGGTCTGTTTTTTCGATGGAAAGCGCAGCTACGATAGCGCCATAGTAATTGACGAAGTGCGGGCGCAGTTTGTAGCCCCTCTTTTTCATGAACTTTGCCTGTTTCTTGATCAAGGTTTGTTGATCTGGACCCAAGTTTGCCCACACAGTGCCAAAACCGTCACCAATGGCCATCACTTCCATGGCGCGTGTGTTGTTCAAAAGCACCCGAATGCTATCCTGAAACCCGAGTTGAAAAGACGGATCAGTTGCCTCTTGCTGGCCAAACGCAGCAGACGAAGCTACCAGCGCAAATAAGAATGTGCGAAGACTATTTTTCACAGTGATAAGTCGATGAAATCGCCACCAATACGCCACATCCAACAGGATGATCTACTGACGATTCCATAGGATCAGTTTTAACTGGTGAAATTCGGAAATAAATCGCGAAAGTTCTAATAGTAGACAACGAATGCCCGTGGGATTTATTTTCTCAATAAAAGGGAAGCCCACTCTTCTTTTTCATCGCGCTTCACTTCTTGAAGGCCCAGAGGTGTAGCCACTGCTTTCAGATCATTGATATCTTTTGTGAAGAAGCCGCTCAGCAATAGAAATCCACCCGGTGCGAGGTGCGCAGCATAGGTTTTCATTTCTTGCAGAAGTACATTTTTATTGATGTTGGCCAAAATAATATCAAACATGCCGATGGGCTTTACTTCTTCGATCGTTCCGCGATGAAGTTGAATCGACTCACAGCGATTGTTTTCAATATTTTCTTTGCCGTTGATCACACTCCACTCATCAATATCAAAAGCAATAACTTCCTTGGCACCGCGCTTGGCGGCCATAATCGAAAGAATCGCAGTGCCACATCCGGCATCCATCACACGTTTTTGTTGATGATCCATGTCTAATTGACTTTTGATCATCAGATAGGTAGTTTGATGATGCCCCGTGCCGAACGACATCTTGGGTGTGATGATGATTTCGTAGAGATATTTTTTTTCGATGAGATGAAATTCCGCACGAATCAAGCAGCGATCATCTACGACAATGGGCTCCAGACTTTTTTCCCATTGCTCATTCCAGTTTTGCTTTTGGATCTGATCCCAAAAGAAAAGAAGTGGATTTACCGATTTATATTTTTCCTGTACTTCGGCTAGTTGTTGCTCGTTGAATCTGCGCTCTTCCACATAAGCTTCAAAGCCTTTCTCCGTTTCCATGAACGTGTCAAAGCCGACATCAGCAATCTCGGCCATCAATATCTCCGAGAAATCCGGATCGCAAACCACTTGCAGGCGGGTGTAATACATATCTAATTCGGTGATTCGTTGATGTGTTAATTTGTTGATGAATTGAATTCGGCCACGTTAATTCGATTTTGATTGATTCCTATCATTATCGAATTAACAAATTGCCGAATCATCGAATTAGATTGATTTTACAATTTCCACAAACTCTCTTGACTTCAGCGAGGCTCCACCCACGAGGCCGCCATCCACATCCGCGCATGCGAAAAGTTCTTTGGCATTGTCGGCTTTTACACTACCGCCATAGAGAATGGAAATTTCCTGAGCTACGGCAGCGCCATATTTTCCAGCTATGTGCTGACGAATGACTGCATGCATATCTTGTGCTTGTTGTGATGTAGCTGTTTTGCCAGTACCAATCGCCCACACCGGTTCATAGGCAATCACTACTTTTTGAATTGCTTCTGCGCTTAGGTGAAACAAGCTCTCTTCTACTTGTTGTTTTACCAAAGCTTCATGTGTTCCCTTTTCGCGAATCTCGAGCGGCTCGCCACAGCAAAAGATCGGTGTAACACCATTCGCCAATGCTTTATCAACTTTAGTAGCAAGTAGCTTTCCATCTTCACCAAAATATTGTCTGCGCTCGCTATGCCCAATGATCACGTAAGGAATACCCATCGACTTTAACATCACGGCTGACACTTCACCCGTGTAGGCACCACTGTCGTGCTCGCTGCAATTTTGTGCGCCTACTTTAATTGAAGATTGACCCAATTGGTTTTTGACCGGCAGCAGATATGGAAAGGGCGTGCATAAAACCGTGATCACATTTCCTTTCACTTCATCGGCAACCATGCCCATCAGTTCGGAAGTAAGAATGTGAGCTTCCTCCAATGTTTTGTTCATTTTCCAATTTCCGGCTACAATTTTTTGACGCATAAGAGATTTATTTTTTAGGTAAAGTTAAGAATCAGTTGAGGTAAGAACTTATTTTTTGTCGAATACAAATTTTTCAGATGGAGAGTTGACGGTGAGGCGTGCGCTCTTCACCGGACTTTTGTATGTAACATGCACCAGATTGGATTGATCATCATGTGTGCCCATGATCGCATCATTGAAAACTTCCAACGTCTTCACCTTTTTTACACCTTCAATTTCGATGTAAGCGATAAGCGATAGGTCTTCACGCTCCACAGCCAAATATTTGAACTTACAGAGCTTGCCTTCGAGTTTTACACGAAAGTGTTCGTTGAGGTAGTTGATCACCAACTGTTGGGTGGTGAGGCCATTTTTAGGTTCGAGTAAATCAAGGTCAGGTTCTTTGCGCTGGGCGCGAATGGAAAGCTCCAAGTCATCGATAAACAGGCGCGAAATAATTTGAAGCGCTTTATCTTTTTCGCTGTAACTGATTTCAGTGACTGAAATGTGAACGGGATGGGCGTTACTAGTTAATGTTTGATCGTTATTGGCCCATAAATTAAAGCCTGCGGCTAATAACAAATAACAGATAACGATTTTCTTCATGCAGCAAAATTACCCCGAATTGTCCTAAATCAAAATTAGCTTTATACTTGCACCGAAACGGTTTGCAATGAGTGAGTTTGGCCTATATTTTGGATTGGGGCAAGAGCATATTCTGGATTATGCCAATGGCTACGATCATATTTTGTTTGTGCTGGCGCTATGTGCGATTTATTTAGTCCGCGATTGGAAGAAGATTCTGATTTTAGTTACCGCTTTCACTATTGGCCACTCCATCACACTTGCCTTGGCCACATTGCAATTAGTATCAGTCGATCCCGCATTCATCGAATTTTTAATTCCACTCACCATCTTCATCACAGCAGTTTCTAATCTATTCAAGAAAGAAGAAAGCCTGAATACCGGCAAGGTACAGATCAACTATGTTTTCGCACTGCTGTTTGGTTTGATTCACGGTTTGGGCTTCTCAAACTACCTGCGAGCCATCTTAGGCAAAAACCAGAGTATCTTATCACAGCTATTGGCCTTTAATCTGGGTTTGGAGTTCGGCCAAATAATAGTGGTAGCGATTTTTCTGGCGCTTAGCTTTCTTGTAGTAGATTTATTGAAAGTAACACGAAGAGATTGGAAAATGGTGTTGTCTTCGGCCATTGCAGCAATAGCCATTATTTTGATGAAAGATCGTCTGTAGAAATACCCCTATTAACAAGTAAACTTTTGAACTAAATAAATTATATGAAGCAACTTTTACTACTCGCCTTTATGCTTGTGTCGCTTGGCACTTGGGCGCAAGAGCAAAAACCCGAAGCGCCTAAATGGCAGGGCAAATTCGAACAACTCGATCAAACGCTGCCTACGCCCAATGAATACCGCTCCGGCTCTGGTGCCCCGGGCCCGAAGTATTGGCAACAACAAGCCGACTACGACATGGCGATCGAACTCAACGATTTAAACCAAAGCATCTCTGGAAAAGAAACGATTACCTACATCAACAATTCTCCGGATGTGTTGAAGTATTTGTGGTTGCAACTCGATCAGAACATTTTAGATAAAGAGAGCAACACCGCAAAAACGCAAACCAGCTCCATCCGCGATTCTTCGGCTGCTAAATCGATGGCCGGGCAGTTTAATTTGTATGACTACGAAGGTGGTTATAAAGTGAAAGCGGTTACCGATGTGAACGGCAAGGCGTTGAGCTACACCATCAACAAAACGATGATGCGTGTGGATTTACCTACGCCACTGAAGTCGGGCGATAAGTATTCCTTTAAAGTAGAGTGGTCTTTTAATATCAACGACCGCAACTTATACGGTGGCCGCAGTGGACTTGAGTTTTTTCCGGAAGATGGGAACTATGTATATACCATCGCTCAGTTTTTCCCACGCATGTGTGTGTATGATGATGTAGTGGGTTGGCAGAACAAACAATTCTTAGGTCGTGGAGAATTCACACTTCCGTTTGGAAATTATAAAGTGAGCATCACCGTTCCGGCCGATCATATCATTGGAGCAACGGGTTCTTTGAAAAATGCGCAACAAGTATTGACTAAAACTGAAATAGACCGTTTTGAAAAAGCAAAGACTACTTACGATAAACCGGTGATCATCGTAACTCAAGACGAGGCTATTGCCCGAGAGAAAACAAAATCCACACAGAAAAAAACTTGGCAGTTTGAAGCGACCAACGTGCGCGATTTCGCTTTCGCTTCTTCCCGTAAATTTATTTGGGATGCGATGGCAGTGAAGATTGGCGACAAAACTCCTTTGGCGATGTCCTATTATCCAAAAGAAGGAAATCCACTGTGGGAAAAAGAGTCTACCATTGCAGTGAAGAACACGATTGAAGTGTATTCTAAATACACGGTTGATTATCCATATCCACACGCTACTTCCGTTCACGCAGCGTCAATTGGTATGGAATATCCAATGATCTGCTTCAACTTCGGTCGCCCGAAAAAAGACGGAACATATGACAACGCTACCTTGCAGCGCATGCTGGGTGTGGTGATTCACGAAGTGGGTCATAATTTCTTCCCGATGATTATCAACAACGATGAACGCCAGACAACCTGGATGGACGAGGGTATCGACAGCTTTGTGCAATTGATGACGGAGTTGGAGCGTTATCCGCAATTGGATTGGAGCCGCGGCAAGCCTGCTGGTATAGTGCCTTATATGAAAGGCGATAAGAGCATCATGCGCCCGTTGATGACGAACTCCGAACAAGTGATTGCATTTGGTTCAGAACAATATGCCAAAGCGGCAACGGCTCTTTACATTCTTCGTGAATCGGTAATGGGTAGGGAGTTGTTTGACAAATCATTTAAAGAATATGCGCAGCGCTGGGCATTCAAGCATCCGAAACCTGCAGATTTTTTCAGAACGATGGAAGATGCATCGGCTGTGGATTTGGATTGGTTTTGGAAAGGCTGGTTTTACACAACCGACAACGTAGATATGTCGCTGGATAATGTGAAGTGGTATAAGGTCCGCAACGAAAAAACCAATCTGGAGAATAAAGATGTGAAAGTAGCGAAAGGCGACTTGGCTAAGGAGGGCGATGCCAACCAAAAGCCAAACGATTTCAGCAAGGGCCCTGAATATTTCACCGTCATTCCTACCGACAACCGTTTTTATGGTGAGTTTGCCAATCGCATTGATGACAAGGCAGTGATGGCGAAGATGGAAAACAAAAACTTCTATGAGATCACTCTCTCCAACAAAGGAGGCTTGGTGATGCCGGTAATTATTGAGTGGACGTTTAAAGACGGAAGCAAAGAAATCGAGCGTTTGCCTGCAGAGATTTGGAGAATCAATGAGACAAAAGTGACTAAGGTATTTGCGAAGGAAAAGGAAGTGGTGAGCGTGGTACTGGATCCTCAAAAAGAAACAGCTGACATCACCATCGAAGACAACGTGTTTCCGAAAGTGGCACAGCCAAGTAAGTTTGATGAACTGAAGAAGAAGAATTAATTGGAATTACCTCATTTAAAAAAAGGCTACCTATTCGGTAGCCTTTTTTATTGGATCATAACTTCAGATTTTCAAGGATCCTAATTTGTAGAATCAACCCACGGCACTTTTTTGGAACGATAGAAATCGATGTTCATTAACCGAAAGCGCTCTGCTTGTTTTCCTAATCGAACTTTATATTCATCCCAATTTCTCGCTTCGGTTTTTGTCCAGCCGATTTCCGCGTAGCCGGGTAGTCGAGGAAATAATAAGTATTCTACCTCATCTATGTTCGAAATGGTCTCCGACCACAAGGGTGCCTCTATACCAATAATGTTTTCGCGGGTGATGCCATCAACGAAAGTTGAAGGATCCCATAAATAAGCGCTATCCACTTCAATATAAGCCGCCCAGTGTAAACCATACTTTGAAGTAGAATCGTAACTCATGTCGAGATATGCTTTTGTGGCTGGCGACATCAAAATCTTACTTCCTTTTTCCGATGCCATCAACGCATACTTTGATGCATTCCAAAACTGCACAATGGTTTCACCAGCAATCTCGCCTTGCGCAATTTCTTCCCAGCCCATCATGGTTTTTCCATTGGCCTTTACCAATTCCTGAAAGCGATTGATAAACTCAATGTAATCTTCTTTCTTGGTCACTTTGGCTTCATCGCCACCAATGTGGAAGTAAGGCCCCGGTGTGAGCGCTGAAAGTTCGCGAATTACATCACTCACAAAACGCATGGTGGTCTCCTTTTCTAAACGCAGCGTACTCCAACCTACTTCAATGCCGGTATAAAGTTCAGTCGGTTTCGATTTGCCATCTAAGATTTTATTGGCGTTCGCCGCGATTGACAATCGTCCTTCAGCTGGCACGATGGTGCCACCGTTTAGCTCACCATACGAAGCCAGTGCGGAGTTGATATGACCGGGCATATCAATTTCAGGAACCACGGTAATGTAGCGCGCTTGCGCATAGCGAATGATTTCCGTGTATTGTTCTTGTGTGTAATATCCACCTTGTCCACCACCCACTTCCGTTTGTCCACCCACCTGCGTCAAATTTGGCCACGATTTTATTTCGATACGCCAGCCTTGATCATCCGATAAGTGCAGATGCAAAAAATTGATTTTATAAAGAGCAATCATATCGATATAACGTTTTACTTCTTCTACCGAAAAGAAATGACGCGCCACATCCAGCATAGCGCCCCGGTAACCATATTGCGGGAAATCGCGAATACTTCCTGTGGGAATTTTCCATGAGACATTTTGAACTGTGTTGGACTCGATAGCTGCGGGCAACAACTGCCGTAAAGTTTGAATCGCCCGAAAAGCACCTTGTGGTTGATTTGAAGCGATGGTGATTAATTCTTCATCGATGGTGATGCGATAGCCTTCTGCACCCAATTCTTTTTCATCGATGGATTTAAAGCAAATGCCTTTTTCTCCATCGCCATTTTGAACCGTAAACTGAAAGCCGGTAGCTGTTTGAAGTAAGCCGATGAGGTAGCTTGAAATGTTTTTCCATTCTTCACTTTGTTGCGGAATGGAAATCGCTGTGTTATTCGCTAACTCAAAATTTCCAGAGCCGGACTTTACTTCGGCAGGCAACGGAATGACGGATGATGATTGAAGAGAGGACTCACTAGTTCTCCCACATGAAATCAACAAACCAACTGTAATCAAGAAAAAATAAATTCGAGACATAGATTCACTTTACTTTCAAAAGTAGAAAATATTCAGCGGATGCAATGACGAACTTGTATCTTGGCGCGGTGATCCAAAAGCTCAAACAATTTGTTTCCGGCCAATCCCGCCTGCGATGGGTGATTGGTTTTATGGTGCTTGTTTATGTGGTACTGGTAGGAGCATTGGCGAAAGCCTGGTATTCCGATCAGATGGTGCAACCGTTTCATTTTTTCAATGACTGGCCTGAATGGAAACAACTCGATAAATTCGCTCATGCCGCGTGGTCGTTTCACGTTTGTGCCGTGGCATGGAGGCTCTTGCGTTGGGGTGGATTAAAGACGGCACTTTCATTGGGCACCATCACCGGATTTATTATTGTTTCGTCAATAGAAATAATGGATGGGTTTTCCGTAGGTTATGGAGCCTCTCTTTTTGATTTGGTGGCCAATGCGTTTGGGGCTACTTTATTTTTCGCGCAGATCAAATGGTGGAGTCACATAAAAATCTTTCCGAAATATTCATTTCACCCTACTTCATTTGCCGTGCTGCGCCCCAGTTTGTTAGGAGATGGATTCTTACAAGAAGCATTGAAAGACTACAATGGTCAAACCCTTTGGTACAGTTGGACGCCTGATAAAAAATGGTGGCCCTCATTTTTGTCAATTGCCATTGGATTTGGCGCGGAAGGCATGATCTATGGTCGTGACGCAGAAAATGCAGCACATGGCTTTTCTCCTTATCGAAAATTCTATTTATCGCTGGATTTGAACCCCAACTATTTCAATTCACTAAAAACAAGTTGGCGCACAATTTTATTTCCGCTCACCATCGTTAAATGCCCTGCTCCAGCTATTGAAGTTTCCACGCAAGGGGTTCGGTTTCATTGGATTTACTTCTGATTTATCACCTATTCCGGCCAAGTAATAATCATTCGGCATTCCATCAACTTTGGTTACTTTTGGGGCCTTTAAATAAATCTCCCAGTATGAAGCCATTTTTCATTATAATTTTTATTGTATGCTCAATCCCTGCCTTCAGCCAGCAAAAGTGGCAGGGTAAATTCGAGCAGCTTGATCAGATTTTGCCAACGCCCAATAGCTACCGATCAGCATCGGGCGCACCCGGTGTCAATTATTGGCAACAGCGTGCCGACTATGACATTGATGTGGAATTGAATGATGAAACCCAATTCATCACCGGTAAGGAAACGATTACTTACTATAACAATGCACCGGAAGCTTTACGCTACTTGTGGTTGCAATTAGATCAAAATAATTTGTCGAAAGACAACATGACGGATAAGAGCGAAACGAATCGGGTAAGAGATTCAATTCCCGCTAAATTCTTTCCGCTTTCCAGCGACACGTACGGTTACGAAGGAGGCTTTAAAATCAAATCTGTAAAAGATGTGAATGGCAAAGACCTTCCATTTCTGATTAACAACACGATGATGCGTGTGGATCTTCCGGTAGCTATGAAAACTGGCGATAAGTTTGTTTTCAAAGTGGAGTGGAGCTACAATGAAAAAGACCGCGTGAAATTCGGTGAGCGTGGAGGCTACGAATATTTCCCGGAAGATGGAAACTACCTCTATACGGAAGCGCAATGGTTCCCACGCATGTGTGTGTTCGATGACTACGAAGGCTGGCAGAATAAACAATTCTTAGGTCAGGGGGAGTTTACATTGACTTTTGGAAATTACCGTGTGCGCATCACAGTTCCGTCTGATCACATTGTAGGCGCAACCGGCATGTTGCAAAACCCAAAGGCTGTACTTACCAAAGAGCAAATTGATCGCTTCGAAACAGCCAAGAAAACTTTTGATAAGCAGGTGTTTATTGTAACCGAAGACGAAGCAAAGAAGAAAGAAAAAGAACGCTCAAAGAAAAAAAGCACGTGGGAGTTTTACGCAGAAAACGTGAGAGACTTTGCGTTTGTCACTTCACGCAAATTTATTTGGGATGCAATGGCCGTGAAGGTAAACGACAAAACGCCATTAGCACAATCGCTCTACCCGAAAGAAGGAAATCCGCTGTGGGCGAAAGAATCCACCATGGCTATTAAGAATACATTAGAAGTATATTCAGCACGCACATTTGATTATCCATATCCAACTGCTTACTCGGTGCATACCGCTAATCAGGGAATGGAGTATCCCATGATTTGCTTCAATGGCGGAAGACCGAAAGCAGACGGCACGTATTCACAACGTACTTACGAAGGCATGATTGGTGTGATAGTTCACGAAGTAGGCCATAACTTCTTCCCGATGATTGTAAACTCAGACGAGCGTCAGTGGAGCTGGATGGATGAAGGATTGAATTCCTTTTTGGAAAGAGAGACCAAACGCGAACGCTATCCCAATGTAAGTATCAACTGGGGTTCGCCAAAAGGCATGGCTGGCTATATGAAAGGCGATAAGAACATGATGCGCCCGATCATGTGGGATTCGGATAACATCCCCGGCAACGACTTTGGCCCCAATGCTTATGGAAAACCCTCTGCTGCACTTACGCTGCTGCGCGAAACAGTGATGGGCCCTGAATTATTTGACAAGGCGTTTAAAGAATATGCGCAGCGCTGGGCTTTCAAACATCCAAAGCCGGCAGATTTCTTCCGTACAATGGAAGATGCTTCAGCACTAGACTTAGATTGGTTTTGGAGAGGCTGGTTTTATACGGTCGATAATGTAGACCTGGAATTGGATGAGGTGAAATGGTTTAGAGTAAAATCAGATCAGAAAGACCTGGAGAACAAAGGCATTAAAACCAAAGCTGGCGATTTAGCTACGGCCGCAAAAGAAAAAGCTACCGACTTTAATAATGGCCCGCAAGAGATTACCATGATCAATACCGATGATCGCGCCTATGGTGAGTTTAAAAATAAAATCGATGATGCCGATGTTCGCGCAAAAATTGCCGGAAAAAATCTATACGAGATTACCTTGAAAAACAAAGGCGGACTGGTGACACCGGTGATCATTGAGTGGACCTATAAAGATGGTAGCAAAGAATTGGAAACCATTCCGGCTGAGATCTGGCGCGTGAATGAATGGGAAGTTAAAAAGGTGTTCATGAAGGATAAAGAAGTGACGAATGTTGTCATTGACCCGGCCGGAGCTTCCGCAGATGTGAATTTGACCGACAACGTATTCCCTAAAAAACCAGCAGAAACAAAGTTTGATCAGTTGAAGAAGAATTGATAAAGACTTGCTAGGAATAGATTGAACGTTTCATTGAGTTTGAACATGAGCTTAAATCAAAAAATCGGTATCCTCGGTGGCGGGCAGCTTGGCCGCATGCTCATCCAATCGGGTATTGATTTTAATATTCATTTTTCAGTGCTCGATCCGGATGCTGCTGCCCCGTGTTCGGCTATTTCTACATTCACCCATGGCAAGTTAACAGACTATCAAACCGTAGTTGACTTTGGTAAAAGCTGTGATCTAATTACCATCGAAATAGAAAACGTAAATGTGGAAGCCCTGAAAGAACTCGTTAGGCTTGGCAAGAAAGTATTTCCTCAACCGGAAGTGATCGAATTAATCCAAGATAAACGCACACAAAAAGAGTTCTATAAGCGGCATCAAATTCCTACAGCCGACTTTATCCTTACAGAAAACAAACAACAAGTAATTGCCAACCGATCTTTTTTACCAGCTGTCAATAAGCTCGGAAAAGAAGGTTATGATGGAAGGGGCGTCCAACTACTTCGCACGGAAGCAGATTTGGACAAAGCCTTTGATGCGCCAGGCCTACTAGAAAAGTTGATTGATTTCGAAAAAGAAATTGCCGTCATCGTTGCGCGTAACGAGTTGGGTGAAATCATATCATACCCCGCGGTGGAAATGGTTTTTCACCCAACCGCCAATTTGGTGGAGTATTTATTTTCGCCAGCAGAAATTTCTCTAGCCATTGCAAAAGAAGCAGATGCCATTGCCAAATCAGTTATTGAAAAAATGAATATGGTTGGGTTACTGGCTGTGGAAATGTTTGTAACGAAAAGCGGTAAAGTCTTGGTAAACGAGGTAGCTCCACGTCCCCACAACAGTGGGCATCAGACCATCGAAGCAAACATCACTTCGCAATATGAACAACATTTGCGTGCCGTCCTCAATTTGCCTTTGGGCGATACTGCTACTCTATTGCCGAGCGCCATGGTAAACTTATTGGGCGAAGATGGATATTCTGGTGAGGCTAAGTATCAGGGGCTAGATGAAGTGCTTCGACAAACGGGTACACATATTCATCTGTACGGAAAAAAAATCACAAAGCCCTTTCGAAAAATGGGTCATGTTACAATTGTTGATGCAGATTTAGAAAGTCTGCGGAAGAAAGCCAACTTTGTAAAACACACTTTAAAAGTAATCGCATGAGCAAACCAGTAGTCGGCATTATCATGGGTAGCCAGTCTGATTTAAAAGTAATGCGTGAAGCAGCTGAATTTTTAGAGGAGATGGAAATCCCTTTTGAACTGACGGTGGTGTCGGCTCATCGCACGCCTGAACGAATGGTAGCTTATGCCTCATCCGCGAAAAGCAGGGGTTTAAAAGTAGTTATTGCAGGTGCCGGAGGAGCCGCTCATCTACCAGGGATGGTAGCTTCGCTCACCTCATTGCCCGTAATAGGCGTGCCGATAAAATCCTCGAATTCAATCGATGGATGGGATTCGGTTCTGTCTATTTTACAAATGCCAGCTGGGGTTCCCGTGGCAACGGTGGCGCTTAATGGCGCTAAGAATGCCGGAATTCTGGGTGCACAGATTATTGCTACCAGCGATAAGACCGTAGCCAAAAAACTGGACCGGTTCAAAGTGCAACTCCGTAAAAAGGTAGAGGAGTCTTTTCGATTTATTGAAAAAAAGGGCTGGAAGGAAATTCAATAAAGATGTTTCTGCAAAAAGTTAGTATCTTGAAGAGATATTAAATTTATGAGACCAAGCGAAAAAGGTTGGTTAAAAGCATACATCGATTTCCGCCAAGATTTGCTGCGCGAGTTATCGAATGAAAGTAAGAAGGCTTCGCACCCAGAGCAGTCTCTCTATCGTGTTATCCAGCCAACCGGCCTCATGTATGGGCAAGCCGTTGATTCACTTCAACATCCGGAGTCTGCACAATGGAGCGAAAAAGATAAAATCAAAATCCTATTGGCCGAAAGCTTAATTAGCAGCTCGCTTCTTTTCTATGATAAAAGAATTAAGACCGCTGAAGAGCTATTTGAAGTCATTGAAAAGACATTAGAAAGCATCGGCAACTTCTACAACAACGTATTTCCGGAATTAGCGACTCCATCAAAGACACTTTTTGGAAGAAAAAAGTCCCCCTATGAATTGGCTGAGAAGATTCTGGATAAGCGAATTGAATTAACGATTAAGCATAGTCAGAATTTCTGGGTGCACTTCTTTCACAATAGCCTCCTTTTTCTCGACATCTTTATTTTTGGCCAGTGGATTCATACCAACGCAGATAAAATTGTTTCTGACTTCTTTAAGTACGAGCGCGAAGAACTACGCTTTTCCGTAATTAAAGTAATTGCAGCGGCAGCACACGCCAACCAGTCACTCGAATTTGAAGAGCGTAAATTGCTTGATTACTTTTTGATTAGTGCAAATCTATCGTCAGAAAAGAAAAAAGAGGCGCTTGATATTTTTGAAAGAGGTATTTCCGTGGAGGAAATTAATCTACCTACGAACAACTCGTGGATATTAAAGAAGTATTTTTTGGAGATGGCCATCCTCACTATTTGGGCCGATAAGCGGGTAGAAGGCAATGAGCAAAGCTTCCTCAACCGCCTCTGCACGTATATGGGTTTTTCGCCAGACGATCTTGAAAATAGCATGATTGCTATTGAAGGGTTTGTGTTAGAGCATTGGGATCACCTAGATACCCTGCAAAATAGACAAGATTATGATCAGGTAAGCGAACGTTTCATCAAACGTATGTCTGACGTTACGGCCAGCAATAAAAACAGGTTATTGAAGGAAGTGCAGCAAAACAGCGAGTTGATGCGCTTATTACGGGCAGCGAAGTCTAATGAACTGAGTACAGCAGAGAAGAAAAGAATGCAGGAACTGCTGATTGCAGCCTTAAAGACGATTCCTACGTTTGTGATTATTTCATTGCCACAGCGATTTCTTACGCTGCCAGTTCTGCTAAAGATACTTCCGGCCGACTTCTTTGCAGAAATAGGCTAATTTTTGTTTAACTATTCTTTCGTTTTAGAATCATCTTCATCCGCATTCCCTTCTAGCTTTTGAGGGACGATCACGGAGAGTACAATGGAGAACGTAAGCGTTACGATGATGACCGCAAACGAAAGCTGTGGAGCAATTTCATAATGCACGATCTCTAGCAACATCTTCGCACCGATGAAGAACAGAATAATGCTAAGCCCTTTTTGCAATAGGTAAAACTTGTCGATAATCCCGGAAAGCAAAAAGAACATGGCGCGTAATCCCAAAACAGCAAAGATATTTGAAGTGTAAATCAGGAACTCGTTTTGGGTGATTGCAAAAGCGGCAGGGATAGAGTCAACGGCAAAAATCAAATCCGTAGTCTCAATTAAAACGATGATCAGAAAAAGAGGAGTAAACATCCATTTCCCGTTTACTTTGGCCATGAATTTACCACCCATTTCGTCATTGGTAATGGGCAGATATTTGCGGCAAAGTTTTAAGATCGGATTCTTTTCAGGATCGATTTTTTCATCGCTGTCTTCAAAATATATTTTGATACCTGAATAGAGTAAAAACACACCAAAGATGTACAGAATAAAATGCCACTTTGCAATGAAGTAGGCCCCAACAAAGATGAATACACCTCGGAAAACAACAGCACCTAGGATACCCCAGAATAATATTTTATGATAATATTCCTCTTTTACAGAGAAGTATTTCAAAATCAGCAGGATGACAAAAATGTTATCTACCGAAAGAGCATATTCTGTAAGATAGGCAGAGAAGTACTCCACCATTGCATCGCCCTTTCCGGGATCGTACAGGTAAACCAAGTATCCAAATACGGTGCTTACCAGCACCCAAAAGATGGACTGGTACAGAGCTGATTTTGTGGTTATTTTATGAGCTGATTTATTGAAGACCCCCAGGTCGACCAATAAAAAAACAAAGATAACAACCGAGAATACACCAAAAAGTATGGTTTCTTCTTGACTTTGATTTCGAAACAGAGAGAAGAGGAGCATCACCCGATATTACTGGTTAGAAGGTCAGGGAAAAGTAGTGCATTTGGTCTGCGGATAGCTATAACAATTTTCAAATCTACGAATATATTTTACACAAAAAACTTACGCGTGCGATTAGATGGCGCTTTAAGACAAAAGGAAACCTCCAATTCATCGAATTAGTGGCAATTTTGGCACTTACCCTGAATCAAAAGATTGATTTCACGCGCCTCGTATCCGACAGGTAGAGCTACCAATGGTATACTTACCTCCTGAAGGCAACTGGTTTGACCACAAACAATACATTTAAAATGAACATGTTCGTGTTGGTGGTGGGCATGAGTGCACAAGTCGCTGCATAGGGCATACTTTAACGAACCCCCGTCATCTAAAACTTTATGTACCACACCTTTGTCTACAAACGTCTTCAGTGTGCGATAAACCGTTACCCGGTCAAATACATCAGCGATTTCTCGTTCAATGTCGGTGTAGGATAGAGCAAATGGTTTTTTTAGGAATAACTTCAGAATGGCCGAGCGGCTGGTGGTTTGACGCAAATCAAAATCCTTTAGTATTTCGCCTTCTCCTTTCATCGGTTAGCTGTTCTCTAGCTGTAACTCCAGCAAATTACGATAAATACCATTGTCGCGCTGCGATAGCTCTGTGTGGCTACCGGATTCGGCAATTTGCCCATCCTTAATAACGAAAATTTTATCGACTGAGCGGATCGTGCTTAGCCTGTGGGCGATTACGATAGTCGTCCGGTTCTCCATCAGTTTTTCCAAAGCCTCTTGCACCAGGCTTTCCGATTTGGCATCGAGGGAACTGGTAGCTTCATCTAAAATCAGAATAGACGGATCTTTTAAAATAGCTCGGGCAATGGCCACCCGTTGCTTTTGCCCACCGGAAAGTTTCACGCCCCGATCTCCTACCAATGTCTCCATCTTTTCAGGAAAGCTTTCGATGAACTCCCAGGCATTTGCTTTGCGCGCGGCCGCTTCGATTTCTTCCGCAGTAGCATTGGCTTTTCCGTAGGCTATGTTTTCACGAATGGTGCCACCAAACAAAATCACTTCTTGTGGCACAATGCCAATGTTGCTTCTGTAATCGGTGAGATTATAATCTGAAATCATTTGATCATCTACTTCGATGCCGCCGGTAGAAAGCGGATAAAAGCGCATCAGCAGTTGAACGATGGTTGACTTACCCGCCCCGCTTGGCCCCACCAAGGCAATTTTCTCACCGGGATTTATTTGTAGGCTAATGGATTTTAAAACCTGAAAATCACTGCGAGTTGGATAATTGAAGGATACATCTTTGAAAGCAACTTTTCCCTGGAGTTTTAATTTGCCTTCAGAGGCAATGGCTTCATCCGTTTGATCTAAGATTTCCAGTACGCGCTCAGATGCGCCAACGGCTCGCTGCAGTGAACTAACAATATCGCCCAAGCCAGCAATAGATCCACCAATAAATGAAGTATACAGAATGAAGGAAAACAATTGACCCACCAGTAAATCTCCTTTTTGCAAAAGAAGTGCACCATACCAAGCGACAGCCACAATGCCACCGAACAATGCTAAAATGGTGAAGGATATAAATAAACCTCTGTATTTCGATGCATGAATAGCCGTGGTCACCACTTCATTCAATGACTTCTTGTAGCGAATTGTCTCGAAAACTTCGTTCGTAAAGGATTTTACAACGGCTATGGATTGCAACGTTTCTTCTACGATTACATTGGCAGTCGCCAATTGATCTTGTGTTTTTTTAGAAAGTTTGCGAATGAACTTGCCAAAGAAAAGAGCCGCCACCACCAGCACAGGGAAGGTGAGCAGCATAAAAATGGTAAGCTTGGGGGTGAGTATGAATATGAGTGGAATGCCAATTAACAGAACTAGTATTTGTCGTAGCAGTTCTGCCAACGTGAAAGTGAAAGTATCATACAGGGTACCTACATCAGAAGTGAGCCGACTGGTGAGTTCGCCAACTCTGCGGCTATCAAAGAATGACATTGGCAGCCACACCATTTTAGAATAAACCGCATGACGTAAGTCAGATAACGAACGCTCACTCACAATCGTGAAGGTGTAAACTCGCAAAAACGAAAAGACACTTTGAATGGCCAGAATTCCAATTAATGCGAGAGCGATCTGATTTATGCTTGTTAGCACAAAATCATTTTTCCCTTGAGCTACATCCAGCAACTTACCAGCAAAAAAGGGAAACGAAAGCAACGTGCCACTGGAAAGAGCTAATGCCACTAAACCGAGCGCAAATGTTTTGCGATAAGGTAATACAAAGCGAAAAATGCCAAGCAATTTTCGAATCCCTTCCTTATCTAATTTTTTCTTTTCGCCTTCTTCTTCTTTAAAACGTTTCGCCATTGGTTAGTGAGAGATGCTTCCTTGAACGGAAAATTGTACGGTGTCAGTAAAAATCATTTTTTGACCACCGGTGATAGAATATTTCTGAATAAAAGGTTTGCCTTGCTCTTCATCGAATGTCAATGTCAGATGACGAGTAATGTCGTTTAGTACATTTTTCTCTACATACTTTGATTCAATTCGCTTTAAGTTAGCAAACGAACCATGATAGTAGAATTGCACATAGGGCACCTGGGATGGGATTTTAGATTGGTAGCTGCGCACGGTAAGATTACTCTTGTCATCCGCCTGCTCTGTAATTTCATAATTGTTTTTATACATCGGCTTGTTGATCACATCCAATTGTAAGAAAACATCCCACTCATGTGCCAACAAAGCACTGTCGGCTTTAAAAGAGCTTGAATCTTTTTGGCTGTTGATGGTTGCGACTTTGAATATCGTTTTTTGTTGAACCGCTCTGGCCTTCACTTGCGTGTGAATGAGACTGTCAAAATCAAAGTACGGTTTCTCGTAAACCCGTTTAGACTGCGTGCAAGAACCTAAGAACCAAATCAGCGGAAAACAAACTAGCAGAAATTGTGGCTTCATGCTTTATTTTTCAACTAAAACGGTGCCTGTCATTTCTTTCGGAATAGCGATACCCATTAGTGTCAGAATAGTCGGAGCCAGATCGCCCAGCTTGCCGTCCTTTATTTTCGAATAGGTTTTCGAATCATCTACTAAAATACATGGAACCAGATTGGTAGTGTGAGCGGTATTGGGTGAGCCATCTTCATTCACCATGATATCGGCATTGCCATGGTCAGCAATGATGATGACAGCATAGCCATGTTTGCGCGCTACTTCGGTTACGGCTTCGTTGCATTTATCTACCGTTTCAACCGCCTTTACGGCTGCTGAAAAAACACCAGTATGACCCACCATATCCGGATTGGCAAAGTTCAAACAGATAAAATCGGCAGAACCTTTTTCAAGCTCCGGAATGATTTTGTCTTTGATATCGTTGGCTCTCATCTCCGGCTTCAGGTCGTAGGTGGCCACTTTTGGCGATGGACACATAATTCTTGACTCACCTTCGAAAGCTTCTTCGCGACCACCGGAGAAAAAGAAAGTTACGTGTGGATATTTTTCAGTTTCCGCAATGCGGATTTGCTTCTTGCCAGCTTTTGAGACAATCTCCCCCAAGGTATTCTCCAGATTATCTTTATCGAACATCACTTTGACATTCTGAAACGAGTCGTCATAGTTCGTCAGCGTTAAATAATACAGCGGCAATTTTTTCATTCCCTGCTCGGGAAAATCTTGCTGCGTGAGTGCCATCGTGATTTCGCGGCCGCGGTCTGTTCTAAAGTTAAAGCACAAAACCACATCGCCAGGCTGAATAGTGGCGATTGGTTTGTCTGAAGCATCAACTGCCACAATGGGCTTGACGAATTCATCGGTTACATCTGCATCGTATGATTTCTTAAGTGAGGCAAGCATGTCTGTAGATTTTTCGCCTTCGCCTTCGCCTTTTACCATCAGGTCGTATGCTAGCTTCACGCGCTCCCAGCGTTTGTCGCGATCCATGGCATAATAGCGACCCACAATACTCGCGAGCTTTCCAGTTGTCTTTGCTAAGTGATTTTGTAAGTCGGTTAAGTAGTGATAGCCACCTTTTGGATCGGTATCACGACCATCGGTAAAAGCGTGAATGAATAAATTTGATACCTTTTCATTTTTGGCAATGGTGCAGAGTGCTTTAAGGTGCTCGATGTGGGAGTGAACACCGCCATCGCTTACCAGACCAATGAAGTGAACAGATTTATTATTTTCTTTGGCGTACTTGAATGCTTCCAGCAAAACAGGATTCTGATCTAATTCCTTTTCTTCTACAGCCTTGTTGATACGTACCAGATCTTGGTACACCACGCGGCCAGCCCCGATGTTCATGTGGCCCACTTCGGAGTTGCCCATTTGCCCGGCAGGTAATCCTACCGCCAAACCGGAGGCTTCTAACTTACTATGTGGATATTTTTGGTATAAAGAATTGATATAGGGCGTTTGTGCGTGGTCAATGGCAGAAACTTTTAAGTTTTTAGCAATGCCCCATCCGTCTAAAATCATTAATAGCACTTTCTTGTTCATAGCTTTTTGAAATAAGCCTCAAATATAGGCTCATTCGCGATAATAGATGTGCAAAATCGTGCCAACTGACTATATGGATAATCTTGAACGCTTGTTCGGTTAAATTGACCGGAAAATCTTTTCACAAAACACGATTATGGCATACTTTTGGCGTTACCTTACATCCTATGAGAACTTATAAGTGGATTGCAGTAGTTATTCTGGCTTTTGGTTACGGAGGCGTGATGGCGCAAGCTGAAATTTTTGCTCCTGTAAAAGATGCTATTAAGACCAATAATGCGAAAGAAGCTGTCAAATATTTCAATCAATCGGTTGATATCAACATCGAAGGCGATGTCAATAATTACAGCAAGGCGCAGGCTGAGTTTGTGCTGGCTGATTTTTTCAAGAAACACCCCGTGGCCGATTTTTCGATTGTTCACACAGGCTCATCGCCCAGCGGGCTGAAGTTTGCCATTTGTAAATACACAAGCGGTGGCAGCAGCTACAGTGTGCTGATGCGCGTGAAAGAATCGGAAAAGAAATACTTCGTGCACGAAATCAGCTTCATCAAAGAGTAATGCGGCCCGCCTACTTGACCGAGCAGGCCATTGCAACATTTATCCAGTTGGCTCTGCAAGAAGATATTGGCGAGGGAGATCACTCTTCTATTGGAGCTATTCCGGCTTCTACCAATCGCAAAGCTCAGTTGCTGATCAAAGACAACGGCATCATAGCCGGTCTGGAATTGTCAGAGAAAATATTTTATCAGGTTGATCCTGCATTGAAGACAACTTACTTTAAGAAAGATGGCGATGCCATTCGCAAAGGTGAGATAGCGTTTGAAGTGACCGGTCCGGCACGATCCATTTTATCGGCCGAGCGACTGGTGCTGAACTGCATGCAACGCATGAGTGGCATTGCTACCTATACGCACCAATTGTGCCAATTGATCGAAGGCACGCAAGCTCGGTTGCTCGATACCCGCAAAACCACACCAAATTTTCGGCTCATGGAAAAATGGGCCGTGTGGATTGGCGGAGGTCAAAATCATCGCTTTGCCTTGTATGACATGGTGATGCTAAAAGATAATCATGTCGATATGGCGGGAGGTATTCGAGCGGCCATTGAAAGTACCAAAGCGTATCTTCAAAAAATAGGTAAACCGCTTTCCATCGAAGTTGAGACACGTAATCTGGCCGAAGTGAAAGAAGTGCTGGAGGTGGGAGGTATCCAAATCATTATGCTAGACAACATGAGCGTGGCAGATATGAAGCAAGCTGTGAATATGGTTGGAGGCAAATACAAAACCGAGGCCAGCGGTGGAATCACAGAAGCTACGTTACGCCATGTGGCTGAAACCGGAGTAGACTATATTTCTGTTGGGGCCTTGACACACTCAGTCAAAAGTCTTGATTTGAGTTTAAAATCACGGTAAGCGACCCCAAAAACCACATTAAAAGTAATTTTCGGCCCACACTGCAAATCCGGCAAAACTGGATTATTTTTGCCGTCCCATTCAGGTAAGTTTATGATTGTAAAGACAAAAAATTACAGATTAGAGAAGAGTGATTACATCCGTATGGCCTTGCGCAATATTTTAATGCAGCAATGGTGGGTGAGTTTGATTGTGTTGGCCATTTGCCTTTGCTATTTGTGGATTGCCAGCATTTGGTGGTTTATCGCGGCTTTTGTAGGAGCGGGTTTGTATCTTTTGTTTTGGTGGATACAATTTTACGGAGTTACGCAACTCGAGCAGGGTAAGATGCTGTTTGAACGATTCTCGTATGAGATCACCAGCCAGCAGATTATCATGAAAATAAACGCCCGTGAAGGCATGCCGATGAAATGGGATCAGATACAGAGTGCCAAACTTACCAAAGATGCTTTTGTGTTATTTGTAAACAAAGCACAGCTCATTCACCTTCCGTTCAGAATTTTTAATACCGAGAACGAGCGCAAGTTTTTGAACAGCATTTTGAAGAACAAAGGATTTATCAAGTAATTCTTTATCTTTCAATAGCTTTAAAAACGTAGCGATAAAGAACAGTAAGGATTGCTACTAGCTGAGATTCAAAAACAAAATCCAATTACAGATGAAAAAAGTATTATTCATTGTTGTTGCTCTCTTCACTTTTTCGATTGCGAATGCTCAAAAAATAGATTTCGATAAAAAGTTAAAAGAGCTGGGCATTGAATTATTTGAACCCGCCAAGCCGATTGCCAACTATGTAAAGGCAGTACGCACCGGTAATTTACTTTTCATTGCTGGCCACGGACCTACCCGCGCAGACGGCACTAACATCACCGGTAAGGTGGGGAAGGATCTTACCACCGAAGAAGGCTACGCTGCGGCACGTCAAACAGCCATTGCGATTCTCTCTACACTCAAAGCTGAAATTGGCGACTTAAATAAAGTGAAACGCATTGTGAAAGTGTTAGGAATGGTAAACTGTACCGAAAACTTCACAGATCAACCAAAAGTAATCAATGGCTTTTCTGATTTGATGGTGAGTGTGTTTGGCGACAAAGGAAAACACGCGCGCTCTGCCGTGGGGATGTATGCCTTGCCAATGAATATTTCGGTGGAGGTTGAGTTGATTGTTGAGTTGGAGTAGTTTATTCCAGAAGCCAGGTTCCAACATTATTTACGGTGCCAGCATCTTAACTTTTTGCATCAACAAACTACAATTTCAATCTAGAAGGGTCTTGATAATTGTTCCAAAACCGGATTAGAAAAACACTCTCGTTAGCTATTTTGTAAAACAAGGTGATCTGTTTTCGAATTAATGCTTTTCTTATATCGCGGTAATCTGTAAGCGGGTATAATTCGGGATTAATTTGAATTAGTTCTATCACTACTTCCACATCTTCTACGAATTGAAGAGCAACGCTTTCAGACCAATCTTTAAGAAGATAATCTATATTCTGATGGTAGTCTAACAAGGCATCCTCAGACCAAATGATTTTCATTTAGCTTATTCGTACAGACCTGAGAATTTTTTTCTTGTTATCGCCATTGCTTCATCATGAGTCAATGAACGGCCCGACTCAATGGAGGCTATGCCCGCGTCAATTGCTTTTTTTTCATCTGTGCTCAATTGAAGAGAAACTGGTTCTTGGTTGGTTTGTTTTAAAAGCATGAACTGTTTAATTATTCGATGCTCATTTACACCAGCCAACCACTGAATGATATCTAATTTTTCCGTCTGAAGATCTGAAGTTTGATCTGATTGCATTTAGTAAAGGTAATAATTTTTCACTCCATATTTTAAAGAAGGGCCATCAACGATTTTTCGTTACTCGAGAGAGCTGATTGCTTACTTTTCTTGCCTCTTGAATTACTTCCGAAGGATAATTGGCTAACTCTAGTAGCTTGATGGCATTTCTTGTTGCGAGCGGACCTGTTTTCAACAGATGATCAAAATTCAATTCGTTGTTATCTACAGATTCGGCAAAGTGATACAAATCGTATTCCCTGTCCAGAAGTTCTGCTAACTCAATGTCGTGAGTTGAAACCAAAACGATATTATCACCCTTGTTTAAGTAGGATAAAATTGCTTTCGCGGAGGCTATGCGTTCAATCGTGTTAGTTCCTTTGAAAACCTCATCCAACACAAATAAATTTTGATAAGAAGTTTCAGAAGCTTCTAAAAACGTGGCAATCGTACTTACTTCCTGAAAATAGTAACTCTTTCCCTGAAAGAGATTATCATCAATCCTGAGAGATGAAAATTGTCTGAGTGGCGG
The DNA here is from genome assembly GCA_016191555.1 of Bacteroidota bacterium. Taxonomy (GTDB): domain Bacteria; phylum Bacteroidota; class Bacteroidia; order Cytophagales; family Cyclobacteriaceae; genus ELB16-189. Next base: position 355,264 of record JACPVX010000041.1, on the reverse strand, counting down.
ACTGATAAACTCATCGGCAAAACAAGTGTAAATCGTTTGTGCTAAAATGGAGTTGATCAGAAACGTTCTCAGAAATGTAGATTTGCCAGACATGTTTGATCCTGTGATCAACACACTTTTTCCGTCAACATGAATATCGTTTGAAACACAATGTTCAATCAAAGGATGATAAGCTCCTTTCATGGTGACGGTTTTACATTTATTCACCAATTGCGGCTCGCAAGTTTTTGATTCTCCGGCTCGTAGCGAAAGAATAGATATGGCCATATCCATATCACCAGCATATTCGATCAATACTTCAATATGTGGTTGTTTGGATTCTAAGTCTTCAATGATCCAGAAAAGACCCCAAACTTCTATGAGTAAAAACGATTTAACTAATTCTAACAAATAATTTCCAAATTGAGATAGCTCACCCTCTATTCCGCTTTTATTACTCAATGCAATCAGCACGGACTTTCGCTTGAATGATTGCAATTCGGCAATTGATTTTTTTACTGATTCATTTGACAATTCATTGTGACACTGACTTAAATAGTCGCAAGCTTCAATGAGTGCATTTAATTGCGGAAATGACCGAATGAATTGATACGTGTTCCCTTTGTTCCAATAGTGCACCAACATATTCAGCGTAAGCGGTGCTAACAATAGAACAATGCAAATAGGATATTTGAAGGAGAGAACAACAAGGCAAAATGTAATCAACAAACTAATTGCCAAGGCCCAAAGCCATTTTGGCCGAGTTAGCAGATTTTTGTTTAGCAGAGAAGAAATATAGTATGCGTCCGGGCTGCTAAGCGACAGCATTTTGAACTGAACATCATCGCGAATCTTTTCGCGTTTGCTGAAAAAATTGATAAACTGGTTTAGCGGATTGATGAGATCATTTCGCTGCTGCGTCATCCGTTTATAAAGAACTTGCTGGCCTACTTTACCGGTGGTTCTATCTACGAAAGCAAATAACTTTTGAAAATCGATGTCCTCTAAAGTCTGTTCGGTTAATTGGTGGAATGAGTTTTCCGATGAGACATCTGCGTACTTCTTTATTCGATCAAAGTCAAAATCATCCGATTTGGGCTTACCCCATTGTCGCTTTAGCTCTTCTTTGATTTTTTTAATTTTCTTCTGCGTTTGAATGCGCACCAGAATGGCTCCAATAAGCGTAGCTCCGATAGATATAATAACAAGGTAGAGCACCACGAGTTACTTGCTTCGATTACGCCACATCTTTTCCGGTAGACCACTTCAGCATTTCAAACCAATCTTGTTTGTCCAGTACAATGTCTGTCGACTTGGCTGCTTCGGTGATGCGCTCTGGTTTTGTCGTACCTAAGATAGGGACGATGTTGGAAGGATGTTTTAACAACCAGGCCAATGCTAATTGACTGTAGGATGCATTGTATTTGGTAGCCTTGGCAAACCAATCTCTCTCTTCGAAATGAAGCTTGCCGCCTCCCAGTGGCGACCACGCCATCGGGCTTGCGCCATGTTTGATCATCAGATCCAAATCACCATTGAAGAGCGAGTCAATCCGCGAAAGGGAAATTTCAATTTGATTGGTCACCAAGGGAAATGGCAAAAACTGCTGCAGCATTTCAAACTGCGATGGTGTAAAGTTAGAAACACCAAAATGCAATACTTTGCCGGCTGCTTTCAGTTTTACAAAAGCCTCTGCTACTTCGTGTGGATTGAGTAAAGGATCGGGGCGATGAATCAATAACAAATCCAGATGATCAGTCGCTAACATCTTCAATGAATTTTCGGCAGACCAAATAATATGATCTTCGGAAGTGTCGTAGTGTTTGATCCATGTTTGCGGACGCTTGGCCGAACTAAACTTGATACCACACTTGGTGATGAGTTGCATCTGACTGCGCAGTGCGGGTTGATTTTTCAAGACGGCTCCAAATAGTTCTTCGCAACTGTGATCGCCATAGATATCGGCATGATCAAACGAAGAGATTCCTTCGTCAATAGAAGTTTTAACCAACCGCTCCACGGATTCGGAGGAAAGTTGTTGCCAGCGCCATACGCCTGTAACAATGCGCGACAGACTAGGACCTTGTGCGTGAAGCGGTTGTGAGTTCATATTATTTGCTGTGTTGGTAGCACTTTCCTTTGCTGCTGGAAGTCATTCGCTTGCAACGAGTGCCATCGGCTGTTTTGCCATTGCACTGCGCTACTTTGTCTTTGAGGTGTTCATCGGGTTTGCAAACACCACATGCTCCCTTCTTTGCTTTCTTGGCAGCGGCCAAAGTCATTCCATCGGCATCACCGGATAGTTTGCAATCGGCAGTGTGATACTTTTCGCCTTTGGCAGATGCATATACGGTTTGACCAAAGCCTTTCAGCGCCAAGCCAAAGAATAAGAATAAACTGAGAACGAGTACTTTTTTCATTTTGAGTGAGGGGTTTAGTTGCTCAATAGCCAAAATTGTGATTTTTTGTGGAGGAATAAAAATGATATGCTCGTGCCAATAAGAACTTACTTGTAAATTTGGTTAACCAAAAAAAAATTTGAAATGACTGACGAATTGAAGAACATTTGCGCCCATGCAGGTGCCACACCCGATCCTTCTACCGGAGCGGTGACTATTCCGATTTATTTGTCGTCTACATTTCATTATTCTCCTACGGGTGAGAGTCCGACTGGAAATGTGTATAGCCGTGAAACGAATCCTACCCGAACTTCGCTTGAAAATGTTTTGACTCAACTAGAACGTGGAGAGGACGCTGCTGCGTTTGGCAGTGGAAGTGCTGCGGCAAATGCTGTGTTTTTAAGTTTACGACCGGGTGATCACGTGGTGATTAACTTCGATGCGTATGCGGGCATTCGCACCATGCTGCGAGACATTTTTATGCCCTGGGGACTGCAGGTAACTTTTGCTGACCTGAGTGACATTGCTAACTTATCGAAGGCGTTACAGCCCAACACGAAATTGGTGTGGACAGAATCTCCCACCAATCCGCAACTTCGAATTATTGATTTGAATGCGGTCATTGCTTTTTGCAAAAAGCAAAACATTACGGTGGCGGTTGACAATACATTTGCAACACCTGCTTTACAAAATCCGATTGCGATGGGTGCTGATTTGGTGATGCACAGCACTACCAAATATTTAGGCGGACATAGCGACTTGACCGGAGGCGCACTGATCACGGCAAAGAAAAATGAACAATGGGAGCGCATCCGTCATATTCAACATATACAAGGTGCTGTTCCCAGTCCATTTGATTGCTGGTTGTTGTTGCGTGGCATTCGCAGTTTTGTACCTCGTATGACGCATCATCTCAGCAACGCAAAAGCGATTGCCGAATTTTTGTCGCATCATCCTAAAGTAGACCGCGTGCTGTATCCGGGTTTAGCAACACACCCGGGCCATGAAATTGCGAAAAAGCAAATGAGCGATTTTGGTGCGATCGTTTCATTTTTGGTAAAGGGTTCGAAAACAGATGCTATTCAAATAGCGCAGCGTGTAAAGGTATTTACCAATGCAACCAGCTTAGGAGGAACAGAGAGTTTATTGGAACACAGAAAAACAGTAGAAGGACCGGACTCACCTACACCTGATACCTTAATTCGTTTGAGTGTGGGTTTGGAAGATAGTCAGAGCTTAATTGCTGATTTGAAACAAGCGTTGGGGTAAAAACCCATTCCACATTTCAAGCCGAAACTTTTGTTTTCCATTTGCCTGATTGCATGTACCAATACGCCATGGAGAACATGCTGATCCAATACACCCACTCACTTACCCATCCCCAGGTGATGGACATATTCCACACATCCAACACGAGGTATACATAGGCGCAATACAAGGTCAAGGTGATGATTTCAATCAATAAGTTCACAGTAGTATTACCTGTTCCAGTAACGGCATTGAGCCACACCACCGAAAAAGATTGAAGCAAGAGTGCGGATGAAACTACTCGCAAAACGGGTGTTGCATAGACAATGAAATCTTCGCCTTGTCCAAAAAGTGACAGTAACAATTCCGGAAATAAGTTGAGTGTCACAATCAAGAGCAATGAAAATCCGGCACTTACTTTTGAGATGCGCACAATCAGAGGAATGACTTCTTCTTGCTTGCCCTGACCGATGACATTACTCACCATCGTATTGCTGGCGGCCGCAAACGACCAAGAGAAAATGCCGGCAACGCCAAATACGTTTCGCATGGTATTTGAAACAGCGAGGTCGCGGGCACCGTGATGTTCAATTAGAATGTAAAAATATTCCCACGTGATGATGCTGAGTGCATATTGTAAAATGAGCGGAGACGATCGCACAAAAATAAGTTTGATGGTCGCGGTTTCAATTTTCCAGCTTTCGAAAAATGAAAATGTTTTGTGGATGCCCTTTAGATGGATGACAATGTAGATTACAATCAAGCCAATCGCTTCGGCCATAATCGAGGCATAAGCGGCTCCATTGAATCCAAGTTCGGGAAAGCCGAGTTTACCATAAATCAACGTGTAGTCTAAAAAAATATTCGCGAGTGCTTCACTCAATGTGCCCCAGATCAGAAACTTGGTTTGATTCGTACCAACGAGCAACGCATTGCGCATCACATATAAATACAAAAACGGAATGCCCCAGATACGAATGAGAATAAAGTCGATGACTTGTTCGGCAATGACGGTGTTGTGAATGGTAGCACGCAGAATAAATGGAGCCACCGTGTACGTGATTACGATTCCCATAAAGGCGATTGCCAGCGCTGCCCACACGCCATGATAAAATAGCTTGCCGATTTCTTTGGGTAAATTTTCCCCGGCCTTTCGTGCGATGAGTGCTTGCAAGCCATTGTTAAGGCCACTTCCAATGACAGCGAAGATCAAATAGTAGACTCCAGTAATGGCTGCGCAAGCCAATGCCTGTTCTCCCAACCCACCCAAGAAGACATTGTTGGTGATAAAGTTGATTTGAGGCACGAGCATCGCCAGAGAAATGGGCAAAGCCAATCCTAAGATTTGTTTGTAGCCGGTTTGAATGCGGAGGTCAGAACTATTCATATAAGAAGGCGCAAAAATAAAGTAATTCCATCAGCTTAGACTAACTTTGTTAAAAGAGCGTCTCATAAGCAGAAACCTTACCCTTCTAATCAATCTATTATGCAAACCATACTGGGAGCCAACGGAGCAATCGCACAGGAATTATCGAAGCATTTGATTAACTACACGGACAAAATCAGACAGGTAAGTCGCAACCCCAAGCTCGTGCATGAAACAGATGAATTGCTTTCTGCTGACTTACTCAACTTTGATCAGACTCAAAAAGCAGTAGAAGGAAGTGATGTGGTGTATTTGGTAGCAGGCTTGAAGTATGAAACGGTTACATGGCAAGAGCAATGGCCAAAGGTGATGAAGAATGCGATCGATGCCTGTAAAAAGCACAACAGCAAGTTGGTTTTCTTTGATAATGTATATCCGTATGGTTTAGTCAATGGTGTAATGACGGAGGAAACTCCATTCAATCCTACCAGCAAGAAGGGTGAAGTGCGAGCGAAGATTGCCACGCACTTGCTCGATGAAATCAAAGCAAACAATGTTCAAGCGATGATTGTGCGAGCTGCAGATTTTTATGGCCCGAGTGTGATCACGAGTCTTACACATTCCATGGTAACTGAGCGTGTGAAAGCGAGGAAAGCACCGCAGTGGATTGGCGATCAGAAGAAAAATCATTCATTTACCTACACACCCGATGCCGGAAAATGTGTTGCCATATTGGGCAATACGCCATCCGCCTATCAACAAACTTGGCATGCATTGACAAGCCAGGAGCGCATGACGGGCGAGGAGTACATTCGTATAGCTTGTCAGTTAGCAGACCAGCCGTTTAAAGTTCAAGCATTGCCCAAGTGGGGTGTGCGCATGATGGGACTGTTTGTTCCGGTGCTTCGGGAGTTTATCGAGATGATGTATCAATACGAAAACGATTATTATTTTGACAGCTCTAAGTTTCAGAAAACGTTTAATGTTGCGGCTACTACTTATCGAGAAGGAATTGCGGAAACATTAAAGTAAAAATAGCTTTCTCAATAAGGGTTATTTAATAGTATAGCTGCTGAGATTTATTAGCCCTAATAAATCAGAATCCGTTTGAATAACACCAACGCCATAAGCATAATAAATATATTGTGTGCTATAATTGATGGTGCTTCCGAAATAAGTAATCAATGTTTCCATCTTCACTCTAATCACTTTAGTATAATTCTTTCCTAGAACGGTTTGTGATAAATTGATTCCATCGATAGTAAAGCGATAAGTAGTAGGGATGGAATTGGCAGTAATAGATTTTTCCCAAGTGGTTCCTACCGCCACATTATCTTTTAAAATAACAAGTTCTAAATCTTGACCAAGCTGCACGATAGTGCCACGACTATAGTAAGCACCATTTTCCATTCGGGCATAGCCTGTAGTTATATTAGTACCGCTTGTTGTTTTAGTTTCGAAGTAGGGTTTTCCGTCTATGGTTTTTTGGTTACCCGTCATTTCCACTGAATAACTATAAGCTCCGGTGTATTGCCATTTTGATCCTGGAGTTAATGGAAGGTAGCTGTTTTTGGTGCTTTCTGCAGAGACAAGTGCAGGTTCATCATTTTTAGAACAGGCAGAAACAATTAAAATTCCGACAATAAATAAACGGCAAGAGATTTTCATAAAAAGATTTTGTGAGATTATAAAGATAGTGCAAAGTATAGTAATCACGCGTTTCCATGACTATTATTTGTTGATTTGATTTGTTTGTTACAACTTATTTTCGGAGAATGAATTTGCAAATAATTGTATTGCTATAATAACACTTAGTAGTACTCTCCGCAATCTAAACTTTATACTTGTTGTTTATCCTTTGCTTTGTTTACGGTTTTTTCAATCACTCTGTTTCTGGTCAACAGCAGATTTGTCATGTATTCTTTCAAAATAAAGTAATCAAAAATCTTTCCTGCTAGTCCATAAGGAACTTCATAGCGGAAAATGTCGATCATCAGGGTATGATCTTCCTTTCGTTCGAAGAGATGTTCATGCTCCATCGAGCGAAACGCCCCGGTTATCATCACATCTTTGAAATAATAGGGCTTACGCATTTCTACGATGCGTGTACTTAACTGCTGCCGGATAAAAAAATGAGTCGCTTCCCAGGTTACGAATTCACCTTCCTCAATTAAACCAGAAGTGCGTCCGGCAATGGCTTTTTCGTTAGTGTCTTTTGTAGATTCGATGTGTAAATCGATGCTGCGCGATAGATCGAAACAAAGTTCAATGTGCGCTTTTAGAAGTGTCGTGAGTTTAATCGTTGTCATGTGATGATTAATCAGTAATTTAAAAAACTATTTCAAGATAGGATACACAATAAATTTGCTTGTCTGTTTTTTTGATGAATAGAAATCTAATATGAATTGATTATCTTATTGTAGAAGAAGTGACTTATTTAGAGTATGGGAATTTCACTTTCAATTTATGCCTAAGTCTCTGGTGTTTTTCTTTTTATTAAATTCGATGATTGCTCCATGTCAGCAAATCATTCACAACAATTCAGATTGTATTCGCCTATTAAGGAAGAATGATACGCCATTAAAAAAACCCAAGCCTAGTGAATGGCTATTTCATCATAAAGAAAAGGGTCAGACTTTTGAGCAATACACCCAATCAAAGCCGGTAAAGCCCACTGCTTCTCGTAACAAAATCTATTTACAACCAATAGGCAATTTCACACAGACACAATGGAAGGTAATTCAATACACAGCGGCATATTTGGATTTGTTTTTTGATCGAAGAGTTACAGTTCTTCCGAAAATAAAACCTACTATGGTCGTGCCAGCTCAAAGAAGGTATTCCAACACGGCAAGTGAACAATTGCTTACAACACCCATCCTCGATTTTCTGGAGAAGAAAATTCCCGCTGATGGTCTCGTAATTATGGCTATTACATCGCAGGACTTATATCCATCATCTAATTACAATTTCGTGTTTGGAATTGCACGAACGCAGCAGCGAGTTGGCGTATCGTCATTGTTTCGATATTCCGATTCAGGAATGGATTCTACTAACTATCAGAAATGTTTAGTGCGACTCATCAAAACGTCTTCACATGAGATTACGCACATGCTCACGGTAAAACATTGTATTACGGCTGTTTGTTTGATGAATGGCTCGAATAGTTTGAGCGAATCCGACAGCCGGCCTAATCGATTGTGTTCTGTTTGTCTGCATAAGCTGCAATGGAATTTGGAATTCAATGTTTCTGCGAGGTTGGAAAAAATAGCTGCCTATTTCCAAAAGCACAAACTGCAAACCGATTTAAGTTTTGCGGAAGCAGATATTCGAGCGATTGAGCAGTGATCGTTTTTTCGTACGAAAACACATTATCAATCCGGTAAATGTTTTTGCAACAATCCATACGTCCATGTTCCTGCGAGCGCAGCGAGCAGTGTAACGATCGTCACGAGGACACCCGAACCAAGCTGGGCATAAATCGGTCCGGGGCAAGCACCTGTCAGCGCCCAACCAAAACCAAACAACAAACTTCCAATCACAATGCCATGATGATATGGTTTACGAGGCATTTCAATGTCGCTTCCATCTGCCGATTTGATTTTAAATTTTCGAATGATCCAGAGAGATAGCGCTCCGACTGGTACAGCCGTCATGAAAATGCCAAACATGTGAAAGCTTTCAAACCGAAACATTTCCTGAATACGGTACCATGAAATGGCCTCGCCTTTCGTCAATACAAATCCGAAGAACGTGCCAATGAGCAGATATTTAATATTCTTCATAATGATAAGATGTAAGGCAAAACATATTTACTGAACAAAATTCCACCGGCAAAAAACGAAGCCGTGGCAAGCAGCGATGGCCATTGCAATGCTGAGAGACCAAGTATGCCATGACCGGAAGTACAACCGCGCGCATATCGGGTGCCGAAGCCTACTAAAAAACCACCGACAATCATCAATAGAAATCCTTTCAATGAAAATAAAGTTTGCCAGTTGAATAATTCCGAGGGCATGAGGCCGGGTGATGTAGCAATACCAAAAAATGAAAAGTAGTCTTCGGTGCTTTGCGCGATGGCAACCGGATCGGGATTAGCGAAAACGAAACCGGCTAAAAATCCACCAAGGATTACGCCCGCAGCGAATAACAAACTCCAACTTTCTTTTTTCCAATCGTAATTGAAAAGCGGAATGCGCATGGGAAGTATGGCCGCACACACGTGCCGAAAGGAGGAAGAGACACCTAAATTTTTATTGCCTACTAGCAATAGCAGCGGAACTGTTACGCCAATGAGCGGACCGGCAACATACCACGGCCAAGGTTGATAAATCCAATTCATGAACATTTGTAATTAGCACGCAAAGATAAAATAATCTACTGAATAAATAGACTAATAAGAATTACAGTTTCGGTGCCAACCATAAAAACCCTGCAGCTACTAAGAAAAGAAGAAAGAATAAGATAGGCGATATCGACTTCTCTTCACTAGTTGTATTGTAACCAGTCGATGCAGAAGAATTTGATGAAATACGTTCATTCGTTTCGCGGAGATGCATGGCACGCAATGAAGCCCATGAATCAATTGGAGCAACATAGAAATTTTTAGACATCGAATCGCCTTCTATTGCAAGTGAATGCCATCCCGTTGTATCGGCCCACACTTTACCATGACGGTAATCATCGACTACCACATCTTCCCGTAAAGGAATAACAACTTGATTAAAGGTTAATCGAGGAAGTTGATTTTCTGCGGAGATTACATCGACATCAATCGGTTCATTGGGATAGATTGGAAAAGAATTTTGAATGCTGATTTTATGTGATTGATTTTTTAAACGAGCCACACGCTCCAGCAAAGGCGACCACAACTCTGCGTAGTGATCTTGTTTTCCTTTCAAAACGAGTTGATACGTTTCCTGCAAAAACTGAAAGCCGGATTTCCCAAATCCTTTTTCTACAAAACCAGAGAGTACGCGACCATTTGCACTAGTGATTGTTTCCACTGGCTCTTTCACGATCAATGGAGCTACTGAAATAACTTCTGTTGAATTGTTTAGTTTTAATCGTACCGTATCTTTTGCATTTTCCTGAATGGCTAAAGCCAATGAAGAACGACTTTTCTTTTCACTGCTATCGATCAATTTGATAAGTCCTAATCCATTCTCAACTGCTGCTGTCAGTGCGTTTATTTCAGTAGAAGCTAACTCCAACAACGTTTCACCGAAAGTTATCACCACATCAAAGGATTCTAGTAGCGAACCTGTAAGTCGTTCTGTTTTTAGTGTGTTAATTCCATTGTATTCGTAGCTAAAATTATTTTTGGAAAGTTGTGAGCGTATCGCCACCCGGTGACCTTGCGACATAAGAAAGTTTTTCAGGTAGTGCATTTCAGCGGAAGGAAAACGTTGCACGATTAAAATGCTTAGCGGCTCAACCGCTTTTACTTCTACTGGAACAGGATAGTCTTCAGTTGTATTTTCATCCTTCACGCGAATAGAATAAACAAACCTTCCCTCTTGCTTCGGAGTAATCGAAAAATAAAAAGAATGTACTCCGTTACCGGAGACTGTTACAGAATCTTCACTACCACCCGGACCTGACAAAATCAGTTGAGTCGATTTTTTGATATTGATTTTTCCGGAGATGGTTTCTTTTCGATTCACTCTGAAAATTTCCGGCTGATTCCATGCGATAATTCCTAATGGAGTTTTGCTTTTTAAATAACGATAGGATGGGTTGTGGTCTTCGATATAATATTCCGGTAGGCCATCACCTAATACCCAGCGAATATTTTTTTCATGCTGAAGTTGATGTAGCGTACGTGTAGCTGCATTTGCAGAAGGTTTCGCATCCGGAGTTTGAACGAATCGAAGTGCATGGTCTGATTTTCTCAGACTGTCCGCCTGAGCCTCATCATAGTTCGCAGTCAACACGACTAACCCATCTGTTGTGATTTCTTTTCGAGTGTGTGGTTGTAAGAGAACGCATGCCAATGCAAACACAAGTAAAGTCGTGGCGAACAGTCGTGCATATAAAAATTTAGCAGGTCGTTTCCACTCGAGCCAAAGCAAGCCACCAAGCGAAGCAATCGCCCCCAGGCAAATGAACCAAGGCGATAGGAGAGGGTGAAATAGAAACTCGTTACTCATGCAACTCTTTTACCTTTTTTAAAAATTCCTGATCCAACGAGTGTAGTGATTGTTCGTGCTGACTGGCTGCATCTGTTGATCTGGGTAGTACTTTCCAAAATAAATGTTGCAGCGCTGCGAGTTGTGATTTTAGTTCTAGCGGAGTCATATTCGATTCTTCCAAGCGCTTGAGCATCGACAAACCTTCTAGGTATTGGCCGGGTTGTTCTAGCACAAGTCTTGCTAATTCTTGTCCCGCGAGTTGCAGTTGTTTCTTTTCAGAGATGGACAGCGTTTGATTATTATTTTGTTGCCACGATTCAATCGTCACCAAGGCCTTTCGAATTTGTGGAAATGCAATTGTAGAAGTTGTCGGATTACTTTGAGTCGAATTGTGTACTTCGCTTAAATCAGCGGTGAGTCGTTTTTCTTCTTTGAGTGGAGGTGGATCAAAGCCGGTGCGATGAACATAAATTCTAGAATCGTTGCTAATCTCTTTCAGCAACCGAAGAGCGGTGTATTGATAGGGCAACGATTTCTCGGGCTGATAGAGACGTAGATAAAGTTCGGCATCCCACATCACCGTAAGGGCGGCTTTCAGCTTGGCGCGAACGGATTGCACAAAGAAGGTAGCTTGTTCACCATCATCATGATTGTGAGCGAAAGCCTCTATTGGATTTTCGGCTTCACCTTTACCTTCACCTCCTTTGTGATCGTGTCCATGCGATTCTTCTTTTTTCTCTTGCACAAGATTATGTTCATTTTCTTTATCATGTGTGTGGCCAAATTTGGCGACCACACTTTCGTGATCGTCATCTTCCGAAGGGGCTTCTACTTTGCCAATCTGATCTTCAAATTCTTCCCCTAAAAATTGTCCATAGCGCAATCGCAATACCTTTTGATCGTAACCAAGTTCGTTGCTGGTAGATTTGAATTGTTGCAAACTGATTTTCTTTTTTTCTTTCAACAGCTTTTCGGTGTCGATGATGATTTGCCGCTGACTGCGGAAATAATCAGGCATTAAATCAACGCCTAGCCCTTCGTCTTCTACAACCGTCTGCTGCGTGGTATCCTGCAATGCGATAAAGAAAGTTTCCGTTCGATTGTAATTCGGTGATGGCGTTTTGTTGTCTGTTGCTTCCACATAGAAGTACAATTCATCGCCCGGTTCCATTCCCATTTTCAGCAAGTCGATTTGTCGGGTGGCTTTTAATTGTTTGCCGCTGATGGGTTGCTCGAACGCTAATCTTTCTTCACGGAACTTAACGGATTCTCCACTGCCCTTGCTGACGGTAGCCACAATAATAGATCGCGATAGTCCATAGTCGTCTGTTAGTGTTGATTGAATCGTGAGCGATAATTTATCGCGTAAAGCAAGCTTGGTAAATTGATTAAGATTGTCGATCGTGATTTTAGGTGGTTGGTCGGCAATGACTTCTATTTTATAAAAATCAGATCGAGTGACTTTGTCTTTTTGCTTCCATTGAATTTGATAAAAGCCGGATTCGGAAACGAGATAGCTGATGTGATACTCATCACTTGCTTGAGAGAGTTGAACGGAATCTTTACCTGAGATGATCAATTGTGCTGAAGAAATTTCAGAACTGAATTTTAATTTCCAGGCAACTCTGCTTCCTTCCGGAACTTTCAACTCAGGTTGTGTTGCCTCAGTGGATGCGAGGTGCGTGTAAGCCGGTGGTGTTACTTGTATAAAGAGAGATTGAATGCGAGCCGTTTCAGTTGGAGACGCGCTGATTTGTGAAGCAAGATTTACTTTATTCATTTTAATCGGATTGACCGACACAAACGAAGTAAGTGCCAGATACAACATTGAAACAACTACAACAGATACAACTGACTGAGGTAAAAGATGGGGTAATTTGATTTGGGGAAATAGTAGATGGAAGCGCTCGGTTATTCTTTGAACTTGTAATTGCGCTAATCCATGTAGATTGTTTGGATTTTCCAACAGCAAATCAGCACTGTGTTCTAGTTGTGGATATTGCGCATTCAAATAGCTGGTAAACTGTTCATCTTTGAGAGAGAATAATTTTAAAATGATTACTCTTGCCACGAATACGATTGAGACCGAAGCACTGATTAAACTTGTTTTTAATGTTAGGTTATCGGTACTAAAATGAAGAATCGTAGCCGCCAGCATTCCCGTGGCAACGGCAAACGAAGCACTTTCCACCAACCGATAAAATTGGTAGCGCCTTTTCAGAACTTGAATACTATGGTTCACACGCGTATTGCTCATTGATTTTTTCGATAAGCTACCCACCGTTCGATCATAAATACAAGCAACAATAAGACGAACAGATAGTAGTTGAAATGATTTTCGATGAAGGCATCGGACACAACACCAGATGAAGTTGTGCTATGTAAAAATGAATCGGGCAACGCACGTCTGTCATAATGCCGAATGTTTTTCCATTTTTCTTTTTCAGGAATTAAAATAGATGCAAGTTGCAAGGTGAAGTTTGTTTCTTCCATGATTGATATGGAGAGACGCTTCGTCATTGTCCATTGTTTAAGACCAACTGACTTTAAAATAGCTGATCCTGATTCTGGATTATAGAACACAACCGAAACAGAATCAGATGAAGGGACTTTTTTATTTGATAACCAAAAGAGCCAATCGCTGCTTGTGGATTTGTGGTTGCCCGAGTTTAGTTGTTGGATTCTGAGCTGAATCGCTAATTTTTCTTGAATAGCTTGGAGAGATGCTTTCAACATGCGTGCATCTTTTTCAAAGGCTTCATCGGCTACGATCAATACCTTTTGTTGTAACATACTTTTTGTCTCAACAGAATCAATCTTACTCGATGTGCGAATAGTTTCGAATTCAGTCGCGTCAGATGAAGATGTTCCCAGACGAATCAAATAATCATTATTCGATTTTTGAAGTGCTTCTGCTACGAAGCGCTGTTCTATTGCCGGAAGCGTGATCCATTGAATCGAAGCAGGAAGCGATTCGCGCATGCCAACAAATTGCTCAACACCGGACGAAGAGAGCACGATTACTCTTTGCAACTCGCGCTGACGAAGCGAAGCAATGCTTTCCCAATAATTTTTAGATGTTACAGAAGGTTCTTCTTTCGGAAACCCATCCGCCAGCCAATGTAATTCAAACCCTTGTACCTGCAGACTGTCCATCCACTTTTTTGCCATCGGATGATTCTTGACGGACTGATCTACCACCAACCACTGTTGATGTTTGGTTTGATCAAATTGCAAACCGCTGAGTAGCAATACCCACAACACAAGGATTAAACAGCGAAGGGCTAGCAATAACCATTCATTCAGCCGAATGCTTTTAAATTGTTGTGTGCTCGTCTCACGCACATGTCGAAGGCTTCCCAACCGAATTACTTTTCCTTCTTTCTTGCTGAGCAAATGAATGGCAATCGGAACAGATAGTCCGGCCAATGCCCACAAAAATATCGTTTGTGCGAATTGCATTACCTCACCAGACGTTTACGTTGTGTTAAAAAATTTCGCAACACTTCATCAATAGCAAAATCCATCGACACCAATTGGTAATTGATTTGTTTTTCTAACATCCAACTGCGCGATGCACTCAGCCACGAATTAACTCTTGTTTGGTAATCACTTTTTTGTGCTCGACTGTCAGCTTTTGTTTTGATTCCTGTTTCTAAATCCTCGAAAGTAAATGAGCCATCAAAATCAAAAGCCGTTTCATGAGTGCCCATCAGATGAAAGACAATTACTTCATTGCGTTTAGTTTTTAATCGCGAAATGAATTTTTGTAAATCTTCGCTGTCATCGTACAAGTCGGTGATGAAGACGATCATTTCTTTTCCGTGGTGATCGTAAAGCTGTTCGATGTTTTTAGATTGATCCCAACCACCTTCGCCCGTTACTTTCACCAACTCTGTGAGAAAGCGAATAAACTGTTGTTGTTCAAAGCGAGGTAATACCGATTTGATTGCCTGATCATTAACTGCATACAAACCAAAAGTATCACCCTGCTTGCGTGCGAGGTAAGCCAATGCTGCCATCATCACTTTGGCATATTGCAGTTTACTCACATTGCCTTCGGTGTAGGCCATCGAGCGGCTGGCATCAAGCATGAACTTGACAGTAATGTTCGTTTCAATTTCAGCTTCTTTGATGTAGTAGCGCTCGGTGCGCGCAAACATTTTCCAATCAAGCTGACGCAAGTCATCTCCCGGCTGGTAGTTTCGGTATTGACTGAATTCTTGCCCCGCGCCCACCGACTGACTTTTGTTGCTGCCGCTCATAAAGCCTTCAACAATTACGCGCGCAATTAACTCTAACCCGCTGATGGAATTCAGCAGCGAAGGCTTCATTAATTCTTTGATGCGCGCGTCCATCAGATACTTTTCTTCAATGCAATATTTTCTAATAAATGTTTGGTCACTGCATCGGATGTGATGCCTTCAGATTCCGCTTTGAAGTTCATCAGAATACGATGACGCAACACCGGATATGCTACTTGCTGTATGTCTTGTTGCGTTACAGCAAAGCGACCACTCAACAACGCACTTGCTTTGGCGGTGAGAATCATGGCCTGGCCTGCCCGCGGACCTGCACCCCAGCGCACCCATTCGTTCACATACGCAACATCACTTACACCGGCACGTGTTGCGCGCACAATGTTGCTCACCCACTCAATCAAATCCGAACTGATGTGTACCTCGCGCACTAATTTTTGTGCTTCTAGAATTTTCTTGCCTTCCATCACCTTGTGAATCGCCTCGCCTCTTTTTCCGGTAGTGTTTTCGAGAATTGCTCGCTCTTCAGTAGCAGTTGGATAACTTACCTTGATATAAAGCAGAAAGCGATCCAGTTGTGCTTCCGGTAACGGAAAGGTGCCCGCTTGTTCGATTGGGTTTTGTGTAGCAAGAATAAAGAATGGTCGCTCCAGCGGATAGGTGACGCCTGCGTAGGTCACTTCAAACTCTTGCATGGCTTCAAGCAAAGCCGCTTGTGTCTTGGGTGAAGTTCGGTTGATCTCATCTGCCAGAATGATGTTGGCAAATACCGGACCTTTGTTGAATTTGAAAATGCGTTTGCCCGTGGTGTGATCTTCTTCCAGCACTTCTGTGCCGATGATATCCGATGGCATTAAGTCCGGAGTAAACTGAATTCTGCGAAAGCGTAAATCGATGGCTTCTGAAAGCGAACGAATCATTAGGGTTTTGGCTAGACCGGGAACTCCCTCTAACAACGCATGACCGCCTGCCAAAAAAGTAATCAGCAATTGGTCGATGATTTCTTCTTGTCCGACAATCACCTTTTTGATTTCCTTTTTCAAGCCGTTGAGGCTTGCAATAATTTCTTCGACTGATTGTTGAGTGGATGTTGATTCTGAATTCATACTTAACTGGTTAACGCGTACATGATGATGTTCACACTAAATCGGGTGTTGTCAATTTTATAAAATCGTTTGTTGCGAAAGTCGTAATCCCATTCGCAGCCATAGTCTTTGTTGCTGTAAAGCACACCAATGCGGTTGTTGATTTCAATGGCTTTTAGATAGTCGTGCACAATGTCATCGCCCCAGCCATTCAACTCTTGTGCGGTGGTAGGTGGCCCTTCAAATTGAAAGAAAGATGAATAGATCGGATGTGTCTTTGGGATTTTCTTCAATGAGTTGGCTCCGAAAATACGATCCATCTGCGATTCGAATGTTTTAGCAAACAGTCCATCGATGTCGTGGTTGCAATCATCGACAAACACAAAGCCTCCGTTTTTGACATACTTCTCAAAATTCTCTTTTTCCTTGGCGGTGAATTCGACCAGCTTATGGCCACTCAGGTAGCAGAAGGGGCACCGGAAGATATCATCGCTACTGAGCGAAACAATGTTTTCATTCGTATCGATTTTGAGCGTGGTGTATTCGATGAGCGAGTTGAGCACATTCACCGGCATGCGCTGGTCTACATCCCAATTGCCCGATTCGTATTGCAAGCGGGTGAAAAAAAATCGGTTGTCTGCGAGGCTCACTTTATCAACTCTATTTCAATAGTTACAAAAGTCGACTTTTCAATTCAACTTAACATTTATAATTGTTACGAACGGAGACTATTCAGGGTGAATAAAAAAAGAAAAGTCTCCGAAAACGAGTTCGGAGACTTTTAAAATCAAGTTCAACTAATGACTACACAGCATCCGACAAACTCGAGAACGTGAAGTCACGAATTTTGAGTGGTGGCAACAAGTAGTTTACATTCGACTCCACACTGACGGTGCGCTCTACTTTACCTAGTTCTTCTAAGTTATTAAGCATGATCACCGGGCTTTCGTTGAAGCGGAAGTTTTTGATCGGATATTGAATCTTTCCATTCTCAATGTAGAAAGTACCGTCACGGGTCAATCCAGTTAGCAACAAACTTTGCGGATCAACATCACGAATGTACCACAAGCGTGTAACGAGTACACCTTTCTTCGTGCCTGCAATCAGTTCTTCCAATGACTTTGTGCCGCCTTCCATAATGGCACCATCCGGACCAGGAATAGCTTTCACTCCTTTTTTCTCAGCCCAATACCTCGAGTAGCTCAGATTTTTTACCACTCCTTTTTCAATCCATGAAATTTTTTCCTGCGGTCGGCCATCGCCATTCCATGTGCTGGTCGGGAGTTCCGGATTCAACGGATCAGAATAAATGTTCACCCGCTCGTCCAGCATTTTTTCGCCCAGCTTAGTGCCGCCTCCGGCTTTGCTCAAGAAACTTCTTCCTTCGTCTGCCTGGCGTGCATCCAATCCAAAGAAGATTCTCTCCAACAATACAGCTACTGCGGCTGGCTCTAAAATCACGGTGTACTTTCCGGGTTCAATGGCTTTCGCTTCCGCGGATCGTACGGCCTTTTCAGTCGCAATTTGTGTTGCTTTTTTTGTGTCGAGTTTGGTGATGTCGTTGTAACCGCGTGTGGCGTAGCCGGAGCCACGACCATCTTCGGTGCGAACGGTGATGGAGAAATTCGTGTTGGTGGAAGTGTTGTAAGCAAACAAACCTTTTGAATTCATCATGGCCGAGTAGCCGGTGGTGTCTTCTAAAAATCCGGCCGCTACTGCTTTAGCATCTTTTGCTACTTGCAAACTAGCAGCTACTAAATCCGAACGAAGTTTGGGTGTGATGGCTGCCGTGGCCTGGACAAAGGTGATAGGCTCGGCATACGTTTGTGGACCGAGTAGTGGCATGTACTCCGGATTTTCAGGAGCCAATTGTGCTAACTCTTCCGAGCGTCTTACTACTTTTTCCAACGAGGCATCATCAAATTCGTTGATCGTGGCAACACCTGATTTTTTTCCATAGGCAGAAGTGACTACCAACTGTGTCTGGCTGACTTTACCGGAAGTAGAAACGGAATTGCGTGCGTAGCGAATGTTGCCGCTGTCGGTTCCCCCTAAGTTCACTTCGCATTCGTCTGCTTTCGAATAGCTCAACACTTTTTTCAATAAAGCGTAGGCTTCGTCTTTTGTAAGTATGGGCATAATCTTAAATATTTCTTCCTGTATTAATGACATTAACTCCGTTGAAGCGCGTGGTGGATGAACCATGCGATACCGCACTGACTTGACCGGGCTGACCCTTTCCGTCAAAGAATGAACCACCTAATCGGTAGTCATTGCTGTCCGCAATAGCGGTACACGAATTCCAAAACTCTTGTGTGTTGGATTGGTATGCCACATCTTTCAGCATACCCACGATTTTTCCATTTTTTATTTCGTAGTACAACTGACCACCAAATTGAAAATTGTAACGCTGCTGGTCGATGGAGAACGAGCCATCACCAATAATGTAAATTCCTTTTTCTACATTTTTGATCATGTCATCGATGCTCTTTTTCTCTTTGCCCGGTTGCAAAGAAATATTGGCCATGCGCTGAAACTGAATACTGCTCCAGTTATCGGCATAACAACAGCCTTGCGAAGCATCTAATTTTAGAATATGTGCCTGATCGCGAATCACCTGATAGTTAACTAAAATACCATCTTTGATAATATCCCACTGGCCGCACTTCACACCTTCATCGTCATAGCCAACAGCACCGAGAGAACCCACTTGTGTTTTGTCGGCAAAAATGTTCACCAGCTTACTGCCGTAATTAAATTTCTTCGATTCCCATTTATCTAATGTGAGAAAACTCGTTCCTGCAAAGTTGGCTTCATAACCCAGTACACGATCCAACTCCGTAGGGTGACCGGTTGACTCGTGAATGGTGAGCCATAAATGCGATGGATCTAAAATCAAATCGTACTTGCCGGCTTCAACGGATTTTGCTTTTAACTTTTCTCCTGCTTGTTGCCCGGCAAAGCGCGCATCCTCAATCATGTCATAGCGACCTTTGTACAGCGGAGTGATACCCTGAATTTTATCTTGTGGGCGAGCGTATAAATATTCGTAGCCCATGCCCATCGGTGAACTGAGTGCATTGCGTGTTTCAAATTTGCCGGTGGCTTTGTCAATTTTGGTGATGAAAAACGTAGGCCAAATGCGGTGAACATCCTGATCGATGTAAGAGCCATCGGAAGAGGCAAAATACTTTTGCTCATTCACCATAAACAAAATGGAGTTGACGTAATCTGCACCGGCTTTCATGGCGGCATCATTTACATTCAACAGCAAATCTACTTTTTCTTTGATGGGCACTTCGAACGAATTTTTTTCGATGGGTGCTTTCCAGCTCACTTCACCAAATCCTTTTTGTGGAGCGAGTCGCACGGGTTCAGAAAGTAGCCGCGAGTTTTCTTTGGCAATGGCTACAGCTTGTTCGGCTGCTTTTGCAATACTGTCTTTGTCGAGCTTGTCGGTGGCGGCAAAACCCCAACCTCCGTTTGCTACAACACGAACGCCCATGCCGTATGATTCCGTGTTGACGATGTTCTGCACCTTGTCTTCGCGTGTTACCACAAATTGATTGAGATAGCGACCGATGCGCACATCGGTGTAGGTGGCGCCTTTGCTTCGTGCCGCGTTCAGAGCTACATCAGCCATCTGTTTTTTCAAGCTGACATCCACTGTCTCCAGCGCGCGACTTGGATCAATCGGATTGCCCATCAGTGGGATGCCCGGCAACATGGACGCAGCTGCGCCTAGGCCAGACAGATAAATAAAATCTCTACGTTTCATAATTAGTTAGGGAAAATTTACAACTCACTTAAGACGACTTTCCTCAATAGAAAGTTGACACTAGTTAAAGGTTATTATATCAACGGTCAAGAATTCGTTCGATATCGGACGGAGAAAAAGCAACTATTTTTTTAACGATTGTATTCCGACAGCCAATGGAACTGCCTCTCGGCTAATTGAAAATGGCGCTTGCTTTTAACTAGCTTGATGCGATGATCTTCATTCCGAATTTTTCCTTGTAAGAAAATGGTGTCGTTGCGTAGCTGATAATTTATGGTAAACAGAAACGTGCTATCGCCCTGAACGGATCGTTTAAACACGTGAAGTGCTTTGGCAGCCGTGTCGGCTCTATAGTTAAAGTATCCTCTGCGATAACGCTGTCTGAAAAGCGAATCAGTTGTATTCACACTTCCCGATTTACTCTTTTCAAAAATCACATCTTTCCATGTAAGCGTATCCCCCGGAAGGGGTGATGTAGGAATTCCGTTTCGTTCGAATGAAATGACATCGTATACTCCTGACGAGATTGGCTTGGTATCGGCTCCCGTCTGATTGGATTGATAATATTCCCATGAATTATAAAATGGAAGAATAACAATGAGGATCACTAGGATCGATTTGCCGACCACCCGTGCGATTCGCATCCATTTGGTGGTGATGTGCATTTCATAAAGAGATGTAAGATCTGCTGGCTTGTTAAGCAGAAAGAATGAGGCAATACGTTTGTAATCGTACGCCATCAGAAACAAACAGTAGAAAAGCAGGTGGAGTGAGAAAATTTTTACCGGAATGTCATACGCCAAATTCATCATGGCCACATTGGTAAATACGCCAGCAGCCATCATCACGCCCAGAGTTACGGTTCTACGATTCAGTAACAACAATCCGGCAATGGTTTCCATCACACCACTGAAAACCTGATAGGGTGTGGAATAGCCGATAAACATCCACGACAAACGCATCGGTAAATAATCACCAAGTGGTGTAGCTAACTGACTTAAATTCGGAAAGGACATTTGCAAAGCGAAAATTTTAATGATGCCATAGCTGAGGCAAGTCATTGCGATGAAATAGCGTACCGCTGTTCGCAACCAATAGTCGGCAATAGCATATTGACTGCGCTTACGATCGGCTATCGACCAAAGCACACAACCGATCAATGCCAACGAAAGAAAGAGCCACACTTGCGTCCAGCCGTACGAAGTATCACCGCTTCCGTTGAGTGGCACTAACACTTCTCGAACATGAAAGAAATGTTTGTTGGCAAACTCAACCAACCAGTCCATTCCCAAGTAGTAATAGCGGGTGACCGATGAGACTCCCGGTATTATATCGAACCAAGTCCAAGGCGCAATTTGCAGCAGGAGATAGATAAAGAAAAAGCGAAACACAATTTTGCGCCACCATGGCCACGGTGCTGAGGGAGGTAGTTCGAAGAGCATGCTAAGTTGTTTTCTAAAACTAAAAAAAATCCCCGACTTGTAATCAGGGATTTTTATGAAATGATGTGGTCCTTATTTACCCAACCAGGCGTTCCGAATTTTTTGTTGACTTGCACTTGGATTCGAGATAGGCTCAATAGCAATATATTTTTGTGTCTCTTCGCGAATATCGGCTTCCAGTGCAACTTCTTTCTCTTCGCCATTGGCATCCTTACGTTGTACGACAAACTTTACGGTGTCGCCCAATTTTATCGTGGAAGAATATTTGGCAAAACATGCCTGATAGGTTTCTAACGTAAATGGTTCACCATTCATAGATATGAAAACATCACCTGCCTGAAAGCCAAGTCGCTTACCCAAATTGGTAGCGCCACTCATATCAGCAATTATCAAATGTTTTCGGTCGGGTGCAAGACCTGCACCAAAAGCCATACTTGTTTCGACTGATTTACGTGTTGCATCTGGGTTGTAACTAATGCCTAGCGCATCAAAAGTTTCCTTCAATGGCAGAGGCTTCCCGGCTTCCACATAATCTTTAAAGAATGTACGTATCTCCGGATAGGTCATCGAAGCAATCTGATCAAACAACACGGCATCTTTAAATGATTTTTTCATGCCATACTTTTTGCCGAGACGCGCCATCACTTCGCGTAAGCCATATTTTCCATTGGAGAGCGTGAGCAATTTTACATCTAAGCACAAACCGATCAGCGCGCCCTTTTGATATACATTTTGGTATTGCTCTTTTTGTTTGTCCAACGCTTCGCTCGATAAGACAGTGAAGGCAAGCGAATCATTAAAATATTTTTTTGAGATACCAACCTTCTCCGTTTGTCGCTTCAAATATTCTTCGAGTGAAATAGTTCCGGAGCGAAGTTGTGAATGGTGTGCTGCGTATTCCGTAACACCTTCGTACAGCCACAAATGTTTCGACATTTTAGCATCGATGAAATCAAAGTTGCCAATTTCTTCACTGTGGATGGTGAGCGGAGTAATGATGTGCAAGAACTCGTGCGATGCAATATCTCTGAATTGACTTGACAATTGTTCCGGAGAAAAACTGTCGGGCATAAAGGTGAGACATGATTGCGTATGTTCCAATGCTCCGTATCGTGTTAAATTCTTTTTGTTGGAGAGGTAAACTAAAAACGCATATTTCTTCACCGGAAGTTTTCCACCCAGGTATTTCGCATGGCCTTCGAGAATGGGGCGTACATCGTTTACCAAAGCTTTGGCAGAACTTTTACCGCTGGCCGAAAAGACTGAAACAAGTACCGATGCATTGGCCACTTTAATCCATGCCGTATCAGGTTTTGCGTAGAGGATGGGTGCATCTGCTAAGGTGTGGTAGCTATCGGTTTCAAATAGATCCACATTAGGTGTATTGCTCTTTTTTAGTTCAAGAGAGGTTGAACCATAAAAACCTTCGGCATGTTTGATTTGTACCTGATACGGCTTCTTTTCATTTCCCTGCAGGTAACCAATTATGCCAAATGTGTTCAACACGAAGGCAGTGTCTTTTTCAAAGCTTGTACCCCCTGGTTCAAAGACATCTTCTTTGATTTGGGGAGTATCCCATGTGTCATCCACATCATAGGTAACTTTGTAAAGTTTCTTTGCATCACTGATGGTCCAAGTGTTTGGATCGGGATGCGTGGCGCTGAGAATATTTCCGGATTGATCCAGCGCTTTAAAATTGGATATGAAAGAACCGAAGTTACTAATGGCATAAGTGCCAGGTACAATTTTAGGAACATGAAAATTGATTTGATCATTTTTCATTTTAGGAGTATAGATCTCTACCGAAAGTTTATCGGCAGAAGATTTGGTAAGATCAATGGATACCTTGTAGCTACTTTGACCAAGCAGCATTTGAGGGATTAGAAAGAATACTACTGTGACCGTCTTGAGAATTTTCATTGGGGAAGAGTTAAACTTATTTTTTTGTTTGATTTTGTGCGAACGAGAATAATAACAAATTGTTTCAGCGTAAAAGTAACTTATTGGATTGATCATTTGTGCTGGCATTCCTCATTTTTGCATCTTGGCTGGTAACAGTCTTTTGCAATAAAACACCTGCGCATAAACCTATTATAAATGCCATCAGGGTTAATTTCATAGCCGTATTTTATTATCTAATGATGCTAGTTGCAAAATTGATTTATTAACATCGATCAGAAATACACCAGTGCATAGAATGAGGTAGGAATGAAGAGCCTATATAGAATTTAGAATTGCAATTCGTACAACACTTATTTTCTTCGCTTGTGTTATTGTATCTAATAATTCTTTGATTGTATCTTATTTTGCACATAAATGATGGTAAGCCAAAATAAATTATACTGGATTCTCACCCTTTTGGGATGGCTTGGTATGATGTCCATTGAGATTCTGAATTATACCTTTTTTATTGTAGGCCACTTTGAATGGGGTTTTGTTTGGTCGTTTGGTTATTATGCCTTTTTGGGAATAAGCCTTATGCACGCGTTTCGTTTCTTTGTCAAGCGCTCAACGGTTTTTGATTGGCGACCCCGCGAAATTTGGTTGTTTGCTGTGCTATCAACTTTTGTCATTTCCGTGATAATAAATTTGCTCTCCACAATTCCTTATCTGTTTAGTGAGCCCGAAAATATTTCCACAATGTATTCTTTCATAGCAATTTTCGGAGGCACACTCAACAGTATGCGGTATATAGGCGTATGGATTATCATTTATTTTTTATATCAGATATTGGAAAGATCACGACAACTAAAGGAAGCAAAATTAGAATCTGAAGGAATTGCCCGCTCGATGGAGTTAGAGTTATTAAAATCACAACTTAACCCGCACTTTTTATTTAATGCTCTTAATTCGATTAAAGCACTAGTGTCCATCGATCAGGATAAGTGCAAGGATGCGATTGTGAAATTAAGCGAGCTGTTGCGATTTACGTTGCAAAGCGGTAACCAAACACTCATTCCACTTTCTACCGAGATGGAAGAAGTGAAGAAGTATCTAAGTCTGGAGCAAATCCGCTTTGGCGAGCGTTTTCGATTTGAAACTAAAATGGATGAGCAATCCGGTTACCAAATGGTGCCGCCCGGAATGGTGCTAACTCTAGCTGAAAACGCCATCAAGCATGGTATTACGAAAACACCCGGTCTCTCGCAGTTGAAATTATCAGCAACGTACGAAGATGAGATGCTGAAAATAGAAATGACAAACCCGGGTTCTTTAGAAAAAAGTGAAGGAACGGGACTTGGGTTGGTAAATATTGAAAAACGATTAGCGCACATTTTTCATGGTCGTGCACAATTTGCCATTCAACAATTCGATGCAGGTGTTAAAGCAACTATTATCATAATAAAATGATCAAGACGATTTTAATTGATGACGAACCGCTGGCAATTACGGAATTGCAATCGATGCTAAATGCATACTCTGAAATTGATATAATTTCTGTGAGTAACGATGTGCAAGATGGTATTCAAAAAATTCAGCAGCATAACCCTCAATTGCTATTTTTGGATATTAATATGCCTGGGAAAAATGGTTTTGATTTACTGAGCGAATTAGGCAGTACGCCTGAAGTAATCTTTGTTACAGCCTATGACCAGTTTGCCATTAAGGCATTTGAAGTGAACGCGTTGGATTACATACTAAAGCCGGTGAATCCAGAGCGATTGAAAGAAGCCGTTACGAAAGTAACTCGAAAACTCGCACAGGTCGAAGGAGAAAAATCGCTTAACATCAATAAAAGGATTTTTATAAAAGATGGAGAGCAATGTTTTTTTGTGCCCATTCATGAGATCTTTTATATCGAGAGTGTTGGTAATTATGTGCGGTTGCACTTTCGCGATAAGAAAGCCATGCTGCACCGCTCGCTTAACTACCTCGAAGAAAAATTACCGGAGGAGCATTTTTTTCGCACTAGCCGACAAGAGATGATCAACGTGAACTTCATTAAAAACATCGTACCGTATTTTAGCAATACACTTCAAGTCGAAATGGCAACCGGCATTAAAATAGATTTGAGCCAACGCCAAAGTGTGAAGTTTAAGGATAGGATGGGGATTTGATCAATTAGAGAAAGATCATTATAGAATTACCAAAACGTTTATAGCTAGATCGCATAGACGTCTATCTTCTACCAAGCCACTTCTTGTCCGCGATAATTTAAAAACAATCCGGTCTTACTTTGAAGACCGTCAATCACCTCCAACATGGCTGTGACAGATTGTGTGGTGGTTAAGGGTGCGCCACTTCCACCCATATCCGTTTTTACCCAACCAGGATGCATAGCATTGATGGTAATGCCTCGCTTCAATAGTTCGCCACTTAGTTTTTTCACACCCATGTTCAGAGCCGCTTTACTAACGCCATAACTCAATCCAAAAACTAAATCAGATGCACGACTGATGGATCCCAGATCGGAAGAGATGCAAATAATCTTAGCAGGAGCTTTACGTGAATCGAAGTGATCTACAAGTGCTTGAATCACTAATAGTGGGCCAACCGTATTTGTATTGAGTACATCGAGCAGTTGTTGCTGGGTAATGGTGCCAATCTGTTCAGCAGGCTCGGCTATTCCTGCATTGAGTACTAAAACATTTAGTTTGATTCCGCGATCCTCTAAAAATGATGACAACGCCTGTATATCTTTTTCGTTCGTTATCTCTAACTTGAAAATAATCAAACGTTCTTTATTTCCTTTTAACAAGAGTGCATTCAACTCACTCGCTTGTTCGGGATTGCGACAGCACGCAATTACAGTAACTCCCTTTTGCAAAAGCTGTTTTGTTAATTCAAGTCCTATGCCCCGGTTGGTCCCGGTAATTAGGTAGTATTCCATCGTACAACTAGTTAGGTTTAACTCGGTATTCAAAGGAACAAAATACCATTTTTAACACCAATTCACTTTTCAAATGAAAAAGTGGGCAGCATCACATTTTTTCAAACGAACAAATGGTTCAACTCACATTTTTATGAAGGAAAGGCATAAAAAATCCCCAACCTTTTAGCCGGGGACTTCTTAAAAACATAACACCAAAACAATTATACTGCGTCCGATAAGCTGGAGAATGTAAAGTCGCGAATCTTCACAGCCGGTATCAACGAACTGCCACCACCACCGGGTCCACCGCCACTGGCCACGCGCATTTGCTTGCCCAGTGTTTCTAAATTATTCAGCATGATGATTGGGCTTTCATTGAAGCGGAAGTTTTTGATCGGATGCTTGATCTTTCCGTTCTCAATGTAAAAAGTACCATCGCGAGTTAAACCGGTATACAATAGTGTTTGTGGATCAACCGCACGGATATACCAGAAGCGCGTCACCAGCACGCCACGCTTCGTGTCTTTGATCATATCTTCAATAGAAGCAGTTCCACCCTCCATAATTCGGTTACCCGGAAAAGGTGTTGGCTCTGTATTTTTTTGCGAAGCCCAGTAGCGATCGTAAATCATGTTTGCTACGGTACCATTCTTGATCAGATCCATGCGCTTACGCGCCAACCCATTGCCCGCCCAATTGCCGGTAGGCACTTCTTCATGCCAAGGGTCGGTGTAAATGTTCACGCGCTCATCAACAATTTTCTCGCCTAGTTTGGTGCCACCGCCTTTCTTCGATAAAAAGCTTCGGCCTTCATCGGCCTGGCGTGCATTCATAGCAAATAACATCAGCCCTAATAAATCAGCTGCTGCATTGGGTTCGAGAATGACCGTATACTTGCCGGGCTCAATTGCTTTGGCGTTGCGCGATTGCAATGCTTTTTCCATCGCAATAGCGGAAGCCTCAGCGGTGTTGAGCTTGCTCACATCATTAAAATTTCTGGCCACCCAACCAGAACCCGTTCCATCATTGCTGCGCATGGTTACGGTGAAGTCAACACCCGTGGACTTGTTGTAAGCAAAAGCACCCTTGTTGTTCATCAATGAACCAAAGCCTCGACTGTCTTCGAGAAATCCAGCAGCGGTGATGTCTTTTTTCGAGGCAGGTAAAATACTGTCGGCTGCCGCTTGCGCGCGATACTCAGGTGTGATTTTAGCAGTTGATTCAATAAACGTTTTAGGTTCCGCACCATACGTTTGTTGAGCGAGCGGTTCCATAAACTCCGGATTTTCGGGAGCGAGTTTGGCTAACTCTTCTGAGCGCCTTACTACTTTTTCCAGCGAGGCATCATCGAACTCGTTGATGGAGGCATTGCCCACTTTTTTTCCAAAGTAAGATTGCACGTTTAAACTCACGTTGCTGTCTTCGCCCGAGGTAGACACGCTGTTGCGTGCGTAACGAATGTTACCACCGTCATTGCCGTTCAGGTTGGCCTCGATGCCATCTGCTTTCGAAAAGCCGATGACTTTCTCGAGTATTTTTTTGGTTTCTTCTTTTGATAGTATTGCCATGTTAATTCAAGATTTAAAATTTAAAATTGCCCTGACTAAATCGTCCGTCCAGTATTGATCACATTCACACCGTTGAAGCGTGCTGTTGCCGATCCGTGAGATACTGCATTGGATTGACTGGGCTGACCCTTGCCGTCATTGAATGCACCATTCATTCGGTAGTCGCGCTCATCACAAATTTGTGAACACGAATTCCAGAACTCTTGCGTGTTGGCTTGATAGGCAACATCCTTCAACATGCCTTCGATTTTTCCGTTTTTAATTTCGAAGAATAACACGCCTCCAAATTGGAAATTGTAACGCTGCTGATCGATGGAGAAAGATCCATCTTTCACAATGTAAATTCCTTTTTCAATGCCGCTCACCATCTGATCAGGTGTGAGTGGTTGCTTGCCGGGTTGCAACGACACGTTCGCCATGCGCTGAAACTGCACATCGCTCCAGCTTTGTGAGTAGCAGCAGCCATGAGATTCTTTTTGATCGATAATGTTGACCTGATCGCGAATGGCTTGGTAATTTACCAGCACGCCATCTTTAATCAAATCCCACGATTTACATTTCACGCCCTCATCATCATAGCCCACATTGCCAAGTGAACCAACTTGTGTTTTGTCGGCAACGAAATTCACGATCTCGCTTCCGAACTTAAAGTTTTTCGTTTTCCATTTATCCAAGGTCAGGAAGCTGGTTCCCGCAAAGTTGGCTTCGTAGCCAAGCACACGATCCAGCTCGGTTGGGTGGCCTACACTTTCGTGGATGGTTAACCACAAATGCGAAGGCTCTAACATTAAATCATATTTGCCCGGCTCCACAGATTTGGCTGCAATCATTTGCTTTGCCTGCTCCGCAGCCATAGTCGCATCTTCAATCATGTCATACGACTTGTTGTAAAGAACAATGCCGCCCGGCCCTGCAATTTTATCTTCTGATTTTCCATCCAGATATTCATATCCCATTCCTACCGGTGCGCTGAACGCTGCACGTGTTTTAAAAGATCCCGACTGGCGATCGACCATCGAAACCTGGAAGTTGGGCCACGTGCGGTGAATGTCCTGATCGATGTACGAACCTTCGCTCGATGCAAAATATTTTTGCTCGTTTACCAAAAACATAATGCTGTTCACAAAGCTGGCACCTTTCTCCAACGCTTTGGCATTCGCAG
This sequence comes from Bacteroidota bacterium, assembly GCA_016191555.1. Lineage (GTDB taxonomy): Bacteria > Bacteroidota > Bacteroidia > Cytophagales > Cyclobacteriaceae > ELB16-189. The sequence continues at coordinate 326,031 of JACPVX010000041.1, read as the reverse complement.
CTAAGAGAAGATCTACTTTCTCTTTCACAGGAACTTCAAAGCCATTTTTTACGATCGGTGTTTTCCAACTGACTTCTCCGTAGGAAGGAGTCGTGGCCAACTTCACCGGCTCTTTTTGAAATTTTGAATTTGCTTTCGCGATCGCAACGGCACGCTCCGTTGTTTTTTTGATTCCATCCGGAGTTACGTTGTTGCTCGCGGCAAAGCCCCACGTGCCGTTGGCAATCACGCGTATGCCCACACCAAACGATTCGGTGTTGGTTACACCTTGCACTTTGCGTTCGCGCGTGGTTACGAATTGGTTTAAGTACCGACCAATGCGTACATCGGTGTAGGTGGCGCCTAAACCTTTGGCGGTGTTAAGTGCTACATCGGCAAGTTGTTTTTTCTGCGAGGTGTCCAGCAGGGGCGTGAGCATGTGGGCAATGTCCACATCGTTCGCGTAGCTGGAGAACGGAAGTGCCAGCGCACCCGCACTCATGCCCGCCAATTGAATAAAATCTCGTCTCTTCATATTTTAGTTTTTAAGTCTAAATTGTTCTTCCCGTATTAATTACATTCACTCCATTGAAACGGGCAGTAGAACTTCCATGTGACACTGCGCTAACCTGTGAAGGTTGGCCTTTGCCATCAAAGAAAGAACCAAACAAACGGTAATCGCGGTCATCGCAAATTTTTACGCAGCTATTCCAAAATTCTTGAGTGTTGGATTGATACGCGACATCGTTGAGCATTCCTGCGATTTGTCCGTTTTTGATTTCGTAAAACACCGTGCCGCCAAATTGAAAATTGTAGCGCTGCTGATCGATGGAGTACGAACCACGACCCGCAATGTAAATGCCCTTCTCTACATCTTTAATCATCTGATCGATTGAGTACGGATCTTTGCCCGGTGCGAGAGACACATTTGGCATGCGCTGAAACTGTACATCGCTCCAACTTTGTGAGTAGCAACATCCGTGCGACTCGGTTTGACCTAGCATGTGTACTTGATCGCGTATAGCCTGGAAGTTGACGAGGATTCCATCTTTAATTAAATCCCAGCGCTTGCATTGCACACCTTCATCATCATAACCAACAGCACCGAGTGAGCCGGGTTGTGTTTTGTCTGCAAAGATGGTGACTTGCTTGCTACCATAATTAAATGTGCCCGACTTCAGTTTTTCGATGCTGGCAAAACTGGTTCCCGCATAGTTCGCTTCATAACCCAAAATGCGATCTAGCTCAAGCGGGTGGCCTACACTTTCGTGGATGGTTAAGCCCAAATGATTGGGTTCGAGTACAAGATCATATTTTCCGGGCTCCACCGATTTTGCCGAAATCATTTCTTTCGCCTGACGCGCAGCTGTGGTAGCGTCTTCAATGATGTCGTAGCTATTGCGATAGAGCACCATGCCCATCGGTGTAGCAAGTTTATCTTCCGCTTTCGGAATCATGTATTCGTAGCCCATTCCCATCGGAGCACTCATCGCATCGCGCGATTTGAATTTGCCCGAAGCACGGTCTATCACATTCACCGTAAAGGTGGGCCAGATGCGATGAATATCCTGATCGATATACGACCCATCTGTGGAGGCAAAATATTTTTGTTCGTTTACCTGAAAGAGATTGGAGCTGGCAAAGTTGGCTCCGCCATTTTGTGCGGCTGCGTTAGCACTCAACAACAACTCTACTTTTTCAGATACTGGAACTTCAAACGCATTTTTTTGAATTGGTGTGTTCCACGTTACTTCGCCATAGCCTTTTACCGGAGCGAGTCGTACCGGCTCGGTTTGAAATTTGCTGTTCGCTTTCGCAATGGCAATGGCGCGTTCAGTAGCTTTCTTGATGCCGTCTGGCGATACATCGTTGGTGGAGGCAAAGCCCCAGGTGCCTTTGGCGATCACGCGTACACCAACGCCAAAGGATTCGGTACTTTGAATTCCCTGCACGCGTTTTTCGCGTGTGTTTATAAATTGGTTGAGGTAGCGACCGATGCGCACATCGGCATAAGTAGCGCCCGCGCTCTTAGCGGTGTTGAGGGCGACATCGGCCAATTGCTTTTTCTGACTCACGGTCAACGGAACTTCGAGCAGTGCCTCGATCGAAACCGGATTGCCGATGGCAGAGATGGGCAGGGCAAGACCTCCTAATCCTAATCCGGCCAGTTGAACAAAATCTCTTCTTTTCATTTCTTAATAATTTTCTTGTTTGTTAATGGGATCACCAAGAAGGTGTTACCAATTACGATTCAAATAGGGTTAATAGTCTACAACCAGTTAATCAATCAAATTAAATGTAGTCAAAAGGAACAGCCTTCGATCAGAAATAATACATGGAGTTCACAAAACTTTCGATAAGTGGAGAATTACTAGTTTGTCAGTGGATTTTTTGTTTAACCATACGTAAATTAGGTTTAACTATTTCCTTTAGAGCTAAGTAGGCTAACTCAATGAGAGTGTAACAATGATGATTTCAATTCCGCCCGTTTAGCTTTATGAGAAATTATTTTAAGTTTGTTTGACGCTTCATACAAATTTCAAAAAAATGAAAAGATCAGCTTACTTCGGATTTCTTGTTTGCTTTCTGTTAGCCCAGTTGGGATTTGCACAAACGCCAGCCGCTGACAAAGTAGTGATGTTGAGTGGAGAAGAGAAAATTGGCAAAGTCACAGAAATAGGAGACACGTTTATAAAATTCGTTCACTCAGGTGAGACGTTGACCTATACGCTTAAAAAATCAGATATTAATAAAATCCAATTTGCCAGTGGCCGCATCGAGTTTATCACGCAAGCTGCACCATCCGGAACCGATGGCGCTAGCAATGGGATGCAAGACCATCATAATGTAGTCGCCATATTGCCATTCACCTATATCGGCAGTGGAGGGAGTCGAGATGAAAAAATGTCTATTAAAGCGCAGGGCGATTGCTTCAATATCCTCAAAAAAGAATCCACACAACTTATCTTGCAAGACCCTATCACCACGAATGCACTTTTGATTAAAGGCGGTGTAACCGGAGCCAATATTACCGGCTTTACGCCTAACGATTTAGCGCAGCTACTAGGAGCGGAGTACGTCATCTATTGCACGGTTACCATCAATCAACGCGGGTCGACCACCACCGGCACGAACTACTTCAATGCAAAAACCAATGGCAATAAAACTTCCGGATTTGGCCTCGGCTCCTCTAGCTCCACTGCTAATTTTAATACCAATGTTGACATGAAAATATACACCGATCAGGGGCAGAATGTATTTGCGCAGTCGCACAATTCATTTTGGCCTACAGAAAATGCGTATGAAAGCACATTGAAGTATTTAATCAAACGCACACCGCTCTATCATAAATAACAAAAAGTTGTATGGGAAAGACTTTTGTTTAGCTTCACCTATGATTAAACAAACAAGTTAGCTGTTTGGCAGCGTGATGAAGTGCAAGGAATCTTTTGCAACCGATTTAATTCACTCAAAAGCAAACCATCAAATGACGTCAGGTGCTTTCGTAAAAGCTCCCTATCTTAAGACTTTATTTCATTTTATGAACACGAAGAAAATTGCCATAATTGGCGGAGGAAACCTGGGCATTGCGATGGCCGAAGGATTGTTGAAGAGTGGTTTTGCCACACCTGCACAACTAACGGTAACACGAAGAACCTTGTCGCGCTTGCAACCACTGCGGGAAAAAGGTGTAACCATCACAGATAACAACGAAGCCGCCATCCGCGAAAGCGAGATAATCATTGTTGCGCTTAAGCCCTTCAACGTAAAAGAAGTATTGACGGGGCTGAAAAACACCTTCGATCCGAAGAAGCACATTATTATAAGTGTGGTGACAGGAATTTTTTTAAAAGACCTTTCTGAAATTTTTACATCACCACTTCCTATTTTCCGGGCGATGCCCAACACGGCCATTGCCATACAAGAGTCGGTTACGTGCATGTGTGCGCAAGGTGCCTCCGCAGAACAATCGGCTTATGTAAAAGAATTGTTTGATCAGATGGGTGTCACCATTCCAATTGATGAAAAATTGATGGACGCAGCCACCGTGTTAGGTGCGTGTGGTATTGCGTATGCGCTTCGCTTTATCCGTGCTGCTACTCAAGGAGGAATTGAAATTGGATTCGATGCTAAAACCGCGAGCCTGATTGCCGCACAAACGGTGAAAGGTGCAGCCGAACTTTTATTGAAAGGCAACAACCATCCGGAAGAAGAAATCGATAAAGTGACTACCCCGAAAGGCTGCACCATTGTGGGTCTCAACGAAATGGAGCACCGCGGATTTAGCTCTTCACTAATTAGGGGAATTGGGGCTTCGTATCAGAAGATTAGTTCGTAATCACCTTTATGAACCTTCAACAACTCGAATACATTGTAGCGGTTGATACGCTGAAGCATTTTTCTGCGGCAGCAGCCAAGTGCAACGTTACGCAGCCTACACTGAGCATGATGATTCAGAAGCTGGAAGAAGAGTTGGATGTGAAAATATTTGATCGCAGCAAACAACCCGTGCAAACGACTGAAATTGGCCAGACGGTGATTGATCAGGCTCGCATGATTTTAGGTGAGGCCGGTAACTTGAAAAAATTAGTTGCGCAGCAGAAGGGCACGATCAGTGGTGAATTGCGCATTGGCATCATACCCACACTTGCACCGTATTTGTTGCCACTTTTTCTCAATCAGTTTTTAAAGAAATATCCGTTGCTCAAATTAAAGATCAGCGAACTCACCACCGATCAGATCATCGAGCGGCTGAATGCCCAACATCTCGATGCCGGCATTTTAGCTACGCCATTAAAAAATCCGACTCTGCAAGAGTTGCCCCTGTTTTATGAGCAGTTTGTGGTCTATGCATCACAAGCAGAGAAGATGATGAAGAAGAAATATTTACTGGCTGCCGATATTGATGTCAACCGATTGTGGTTATTAGAGGAAGGACACTGCCTTCGCTCGCAAGTAGTGAATCTATGCGAACTCAAACGCAAGGAAGCGCTGTTACAAAATCTGGACTACGAAGCGGGCAGCATTGAAACGTTGCGCAAGATGGTAGACCTGAATAATGGCATCACCATTTTACCCGAGTTGGCATTGCGCGATCTTACCAAATCGCAACTGAAAAACATACGGTACTTCAAATCACCGGCACCGGTTCGCGAAGTGAGCATCGTTACCTATCGGTATTTTGTCAAGTATCATTTGATTGAAGCGTTGAAGAAGGAGATATTGGCGAACATTCCGAAGGAGATGACGATACAAGGAAAGCATGATGTGACTCCGATTGATACTTTGTAATTATAAGCTATCGTTTAAATAGTATTCATTAACTTTATAGCCTATTTGTAAATTATGACAGAGCTGAAAATCGAAAAAAAGAAATATGTTTTACTTCCAGAGGAGAGCTTTTTAGCCCTGCAGAAAAGAGCCGCGATCAAAAAGAGTGAGCCTTTGTTTACCATACAAGAAGCACGTTCTTTTAGCAAGAAGTTGATTCGAAAATGGGCAAAAGGAGAATAATAGTAAAGAAGTCAGCTGCGGAATCAATTGCTCAAGTAGCGTGGTTTATCGAGTCGAAAGGTCTAGTGGTTACAGCCGAGAAGTATGTTGATCTTATCTATGATTTTATTGATAAACTAGCAGACACGAAAAAATCTTTCCCCTATTGTCGTGACCAAGCAAGAAAACAATTTGGATATAAGTGCATTACATTTAAAAGAAAATATTCAGTTGTCTTCATTGAATCAGAGACTGAAATTATTGTTTGTGAATTCATTCCGTCTAAATTGATTTTCTGGTAATCTTATATCCAAAACCAAATACTACATTGTCCATCTTCACCACCACCAGCAAAATAATTATCACCTGTCACAAAAGACTTTCACCTTTTCTGGTGCAGGAAGTTCAGGACCTTGGATTTGAGATTGATCACAAGTTCATAACAGGAGTTGAATTGCGAGGCACAGTCAATGATTGCATACGCCTCAACCTCAACTTGCGATGTGCGAGCCAGGTTTTGTATTCGCTCAAAGAGTTTACAGCCAACAGCCCCGAAGAAGTATACAATCAGTTGTTACGTTATCCTTGGGAGACACTCTTGCCGATTGACGGCTATTTTTCAGTGACGAGCAATGCCAAACACTTTACCGTCAACAACGATATGTTTGTGAATGTAAAAGTGAAAGATGCCATCGTTGATAAAATGCGCAGAGAGTTTGCTAAGCGCCCCGACACTGGACCTTCGCACGACAAATCGGTTATTCATTTGTATTGGAACGAAAAAGATGTAGAAGTTTTTTTCGACACCTCCGGACAAACTTTGGCCAAGCACGGCTACCGTAAAATCCCGGGTCAGGCACCCATGCTTGAAGCATTAGCAGCCGCTACTATTTTTGCCACTAAGTGGGATCGTCAATCCGCTTTTGTAAATCCGATGTGTGGATCAGGTACACTCGCCATTGAAGCGGCATTGATCGCCACCAATCGCAGACCCGGTTTGTATCGCAAAAATTATTCGTTCATGCACGTGTTGGGATATGATGCAGCCGTGTATGAAAGTGAACTGCAATTGCTCAACGAAAAAATTGCTGCACTCCCTGATTTAAAAATAATTGCCACCGACATTAGCGAAGACGCCATTCATGTATCCAAAGTAAATGCGGGCATTGCAGGTGTTGAGTCGCTCATCGATTTTGCTGTGTGTGATTTTGAAGAGACAGTTATTCCAGAAAAGCCCGGAGTTATTTATCTCAATCCCGAATATGGTGAACGCTTGGGCGATGTCACTGAGTTACAGGAAACGTATGGACGCATTGGTGATTTTATGAAAAAGAAATGCCAGGGTTACACAGGCTATATCTTTACAGGAAATCCCGACCTCGCCAAGAAAATTGGATTGAAGACCAGCAAGCGTTTAGAATTTTATACCGCACAATTGGATTGCCGCTTGTTAGAGTATGAGTTGTACGGTGGAAGCAAACGTGCACCGAAGCAATCGGAGGGTGAGTAAAATACCGCTTATCCAAGCAATTCAAATCTTTGTAATACAGGCTACTTAAAGTTAGTTAAGTCTAATTAACTTAGGCTCAGTTTATTTATTCTATCCCTATGAAAAAAATATCAATCTATCTTTCGATTTCATGCTTTGTCATTTCGACTCTTGTGAGCGCCCAAGAGCGAGTGCTTCCGGCAGAGTCTGCAGTCAACTCCACAGGACAAGTTACGATCAAGGGTAAAGTAGTCCCTTATAAAGTGACGGCAGGCACGCAGCCTGTGTGGAATGCCGAAGGCAAACCCAGCGCTTCTCTATTTTACACCTACTACGAGCGCACCGATGTGAGCGACAAATCCAGAAGACCCTTGGTGATTTCATTCAACGGTGGTCCCGGCTCCGCATCAGTGTGGATGCACGTTGCCTACACAGGTCCCAAAGTTTTGAATATCGACTCCGAAGGATATCCGGTGCAACCGTATGGAATTCATGATAACCCTAATTCCATTTTAGATGTAGCGGATATTGTTTATGTCGACCCAGTCAACACGGGCTTCTCGCGTATCCTCGATCCGAAAGCAGAGAAATCCACTTTCTTTGGTGTAAATGCCGACATCAAATATTTAGGCGATTGGGTTGATAATTTTGTTTCTCGCCAAGGAAGATGGACATCGCCAAAATATTTAATTGGCGAAAGCTATGGAACGACTCGTGTTTCCGGATTAGCATTGGAATTACAAAATTCACATTGGATGTATTTAAATGGAGTGATTCTGGTATCGCCCACGGATTTGGGAATAAAAAGAGATGGAGCTGTGAACGATGCACTCTCATTACCTTATTACACTGCAGCGGCTTGGTATCAAAAAGCATTGCCAGCCGATCTGCAACAAAAAGATTTGAATGAAGTGTTGACCGAAGCAGAAGCATTTACCATCGATGAATTTATTCCGGCATTGGCCCGCGGTGGATTTTTAGACGAGACAAAGAAAAAACAAATCGCGGCAAAAGTTTCGCGCTACTCCGGCTTGTCTGAGCGCACCGTGATGCATCACAACCTAGCAGTGCCAACACAATATTTCTGGAAAGATTTATTGCGTGAAAAAGGATTGACGGTCGGTCGCTTGGATTCTCGTTACTTAGGTATCGATCGCCAACAAGCAGGTGATCAACCGGATTATAATTCCGAGCTTACTTCGTGGTTGCACTCTTTTACTCCGGCCATTAATTATTACCTGCGCGATGTGCTGAAATACAAAACCGATTTACAATACAACATGTTTGGTCCGGTGCGCCCGTGGGATAACTCAAACGATAAGACTGGTGAAAACTTGCGTCAGGCGATGGCAGAGAATCCGTACATGCATGTGATGATTCAATCAGGATACTATGATGGAGCTACTACTTATTTCGATGCGAAGTATTCCATGTGGCAACTCGATCCGAGCGGCAAAATGAAAGATCGCTTGCGCTTCGAAGGCTACCGCAGCGGCCACATGATGTACCTGCGTGCCGAAGATTTAGTTTCTTCCAATGATCACATTAGGGATTTTATCAAGAAGAGCACTCCGACAGGTGCTGCGAAGTATTAAGTTATTCTTGTTGCAGAAGTACTATAGTCTGCTTTTAATCGGGAAATTCAACCGGTTAAAGGCAGACTATACTTTTATATAGATTTTCTTTTTGTCGAGTGCATAGCCTACGGCCCAGCAAATCAGCATCCAACCGACAGCAAAAAGAAGTGACCCGACATATCCGCCAAAAGCTGGAAGGAATACGTGATCGAATATCCAGGTGTAGCGATTGAAAAAATACAAGAGAATGATTCCCACTTCTGACAACAGATAAATGAAAAGAGTATTCTTACCAAACACTTCAAAGAAGTAAGTCCATCGCTGTGCTTTAACAATATCGATTACATAGATGAGAATTGCGAGCACTACTAAATCCAATCCAACGGTTAGAAGCACAAATGAACTTGTCCATAATTTTTTATTAATCGGGAAAACCAAATCCCAACTGAGAGCAACGAAAATAAGCACCACACCAGCTATTAGCATTTTAGAAATAGCCTCGTACGTATTTCCTTTTTGCCGAATAAATTTTCCGGTCATATAGCCGGCCAATACATTTACAATCGCGGGGAGTGTGCTCAACAAACCTTCCGGATCAAATGCGATGCCTTCACCATGATATAAGTGATTATCACCCAAGAGAAATTTATCCAATCTGAGTACCGCATTTCCTGTTAAAGAGTAATCACCAAAAAAGAAAAGAATAGCCCAGTAGGCGAGCAGCGCGGTAACGCTAAAAATCAGAATGCCCCGCAGTTTCCAAAAATGAATAATCAATGCACCTAATCCGTAGCCCAAGGCAATTCGTTGCAACACACCAAAAATGCGAGTGTTACTAATAGGTGAAAGTGCGTAAGCTCCTGACGCATCCTGTGTGACGAAGGGAAACCAATACATGAGGAACCCGAGCATAAAAATGATAAACGTACGCTTGAATATTTTTTTGAACACTTCTGCATTGCCAAGTGCCTCATATTTACCCATGGCAAAGCTCAACGCATTTCCCACCACAAACATAAATGTAGGGAATACCCAATCGGTGGGAGTGAAGCCATGCCAAGCGGCATGATGCAACGGAGCAAATGTAGTATCTCCATTTCCCGGTGTGTTGACAATGATCATCAACGTAACTGTGATGCCCCGAAGCACATCCAGCGACAAGTATCTGTTTTGATCCATATAGGAAAGATAGGAACCAATTTTGAGATAATTCAGCGGGAATTAATTTTTCAGGAAGTAATGAATTTAGAACTGAAATAGTGTTTTGATGTATTTCCTGTCGATCGAACCAAATAGTTAAATTTTTACCTATTCATTGCGCAACGTATCAACCGGATTTGCTTTAGCTGCCCTGATTACTTGCACACTAATAATGGCAACTGAGATGGAAATGATCGCAAGCCCAGCATACGCAATCGTAAAGAAGTTTAAGTCAACGCGGTATGCATATGAGTTCAGCCACCATTTCATGGCCATCCATCCAAGCGGACTAAACAAAACAATGGCGATGAAAATGGGCTTCAACGAATTCACAGTCAATAATCTGGTGATGTTAGCAACCGAGCCACCCATCACTTTGCGTATGCCGATTTCTTTTTCGCGTACTTCGATCATATAAGTCGATAAGCCGAGTAATCCGAGCCCCGCAATTAGAATGGCAATAGCAGAAAATATATTGGTTATTAACTGTGTGGTTTTCAGGTTGGCAAATTTGTTCTCGTATTCTACATCTACAAAGTGATATTCAAATGGATACTCAGGATTATACTTCTTCGCCAGTTCCGATAGCTTGGCAATACTCTGCTGTGTGTTGTGGCTAGTATTAAAACGAATGTGAATCACATTAAATGCCCAATCGCCCTTGCACCCGAATAGCAGGAGCGGCTCTACTTTTTGAAAAGGCGAGGTAAGAACAAAATCTTTCACTACACCCACTACATGCCAATCTTGCCCGTTGTCGGTAATGATTTCTCCAAGCGGTTGTTTAAAGCCCATCGCTTTCGCGGAAGTCTCGTTGATAATTACTGCGGTAGAATCAGAAGGGAACTGACTTAAGTCCATATCACGCCCTTCAATTATATTTAATTTGGCGGTGGACGAAATATGTTCATCCATGTAAAATCGTTCAAAGAGAATATTTACCTGAGGATCTTTTCCGTTCCAGCCAATGCTCGATGTGTTGCTCCATCGTTCGGTAATCGGTGAACTCGTTTTTGTGACGGATTCGGCAATGCCAGATTGAATCAACTCATTTTTGTAGGCGGTGTAATTCTTTGGGAGGTCACCGGTCAGATACTGGTAGATGAGATGATCCTTTGAATAACCAGTATCTCTGTTTTGTACGAAGTTGATCTGACGTTGAATGACAATGGCAGAGATCACCAACATCACAGCAAATCCAAATTGAACGACCACCAAAAAATTACGAGTGATGCTCCGGCTGGAAGCAGACAGTTTCATACCCTTCAGAATTTTCACCGGCTTGAAAGACGAAATGTAAAGCGCGGGATAAACACCTGCCAACACACCAATCAAAATAGTGAACGTTAAGCCGATGCCCCAGACAAACGGATTGGCGATATCCAATTTCAGGGGCTGCTGAACCAGACTACTGAATAACGGAAGCACCAGGTAGGCAATACCTACCGAAACTATTCCGGCAGCAGCGGCTGTTAAAATAGACTCGCATAAAAATTGAGCTACAAGTGAGAATCGGAATGCGCCACTCACTTTTCGCACGGCAACTTCTTTAGCACGTCTTTGCGCCCGAGCGGTACTCAAATTGATAAAATTGATACAGGCGATTACAATAAGACAAATTCCTAGAATAGCAAGCATACGGATAATTTCAATTCTCCCGCCTGAAGGAATGCCATTTTCAAATTTCGAATACAAACGCATTTTAGTAAGCGGGTATAAAAAGACGTCAATGTTTTTGGATTTCTCTCGGTTCTTCTTGGCGATGTCTTTGATTTGCTGATTGACGGATTCGAAATCGCTTCCCGCTTTTAGTTTGATATAGGAGGCTACCGAGTTGTTTCCCCAGTTGCGCTCCATGCCGCCTTGCAATTCATCGACAAAATGAAAAGGAATTAAGTATTCAAATTTGAAATCGGTGTTGGACGGGAGATCTTTTAGTATCCCAGTAATTTTTAAAGGGAAAGTATTGCCGGAGGCACCAATGTTGAGTGTCTCTCCAAACGGATCTTTATCCCCAAATAGCTCTTTGGCGAAATGCTCTGTCAGCACAATCGAAGCAGGTTCACGAAGTGCGGTACGTGCATCGCCTTTTAATAAAGAGAAGTTAAAGATGCGCAAGAAAGTTGAATCGGTATAGGCTCCGGTAGATTTTAGGAAACGATTTTCCCCAACTGTAAACAGAAGCTGATCGCCCCATCCCGCATAACTAGCTGCACTTTCAATTGAAGAAAGTTGCTCCTGTAAAGTAGGTGCTAGTACACGCGGTGTCACATCCCAGCAATTGATATTCCCTTTATCCGTGGCGCGATTCCACGCTTTGTAGATGCGATCTTTATCAGCATGAAACTGATCGTATGTAAACTCTTGCCCGATCCACAAGAAAAGTAAAATAGCTCCGGTGATACCCAGCGTAAGTCCAAACACGTTGATCAGAGTAAAAGCTTTGTTGCGTGCCATCACGCGCGAAGCCACTTTAAAATAGTTTAGAAGCATAAAATGATCGAATAGATTGAATGAAAATTTGTTTCGTAGAACGATTCCCGGCCGAATGAATTTCAGCGTATTCCAAAAGAGCCTTCGACTTGCCTTCTTCTCGCCAAACTCTTTTTCATCTTCTTCATATTGCTCTAGTAAATCGCCTTCAATGCTTTCGTATAAACTGGGCGGACAAAGCGAGGCTAGAATGCGAAGAGCGAATGATGGTGAAGAGCTACTCTTTTTCAACGTTAATTTTTTATACAGACTGAAAATTTTTATTGACAGGAATCAAAGAATGGATCGCTTAATACCAGCGACTAATTAGCCTACTATTTTAACTGTGGAATCAACTTCCATAATTGCATTTGCTGTTCTTTCATGGCGCGCAGCATCGCCAAGCCCGAATTCGTAATCGTAAAAATCCGTTTACGCCTGCCACCACGCGCGTTGGTGGCGCCTCCCATATTCGATTTTACCATCCCTTTATCTTCCAATCGATACAGCGTAACGTGTACGGCACTGAGGTTGCACGATCGCCCTACACGCACTTTAATCTCGTTGACAATCGCATTACCATAAGCTTCTTCCTGAAGAATGCCCACCATGGTGAGCACCAATTCTTCGAACTCACCGAGATACTCTTTGCCCATATCTATATGTTTTGTCAGACTAATATACGGATTAGTATATATTTTGTTAAAGAAATTATTCTATTTTTTAGCGTATGCTTTACTGCTTATTCACTTTTCAATGAATCTCCGGGGTTAGATGTAGCTGCTTTGATGGTTTGGAAACTGATAGTTAATAAAGCAATTACCACCACCAATAAGAGTGGAGCCAAGAAATGCTCTGCTGAAAAATGGATCCGATAAGGAAAGCCATTTAACCACTGACTTAAGCCCCACCATGCCAACGGAAGTGCAATGAGGCTGCCAATTAGCAGCCAATTTTTTATTTTCCTTATTCACTTTTCAATGCGTTTACCGGATTAGCTTTAGCTGTGCGGATCACCTGTGTGCTGATGGTGACAATCACGGCTGCAATAATTGAAAGCGCAGCAAGTGAAAATATTCCCCAGCCGATATCGATACGATAGGCAACTTTAGCAAGTATCCAATCCATAAGGAGAAACGCTAGCGGAGCGGCTATTACAAATGCGATTGAGACAGTGGCAAAAAAGTCCTTTGACAATATCCATGCAATCGAACGGAGGGATGCACCCATCACTTTTCGGATACCAATCTCGCGCGTACGAAGTTGCGTGATAAAGACAACAAGCCCCCACAGTCCGAGACAAGAAATAGAGATTGCCAGTAAAGCGAAAACTTTAAAGAGATTATAGATCTTATCCTCCTGCTGGTAGAAATTATTGATTTGTTCATCCAGAAAGGCGGCTTCAAATACTTTGTCAGGAAAAAATTTCTTCCACGTTGTTTCAACGGTCGCTAGTGCCACTGCGTAGTTTTCAGGGTTCAGCTTAATATTGATTTGAGCAAACAGGTCTGGATGCTGTGTTAAAATGGTTGGAGAGATAGCATAGCGCAATGGCTCGGTATTGAAATCGGCTACCACGCCAATGATCTCTGCCGGCCCACCCCACCAAAATTGTTTTCCGATTGCTTCCGCTGGTGTGCCTAACTCCAAATCGGCAAGCAGTTTTTCATTTACGACAACCTTATTAGCTGTTGTTGCTTTTCGAAGAGAATCAGGTATGAAGTCAGTGGGAACTAGAGTGCGGCCGATTAATAGCTTTAGACCATAAAAAGAAGTAAAGTTTTCATCGCCATAAATGGCACAAACTGAAAAGCGCTTGTCGGAAGATGCGGTCTGGCTTATGCTGTTCCACCAGTGGTCAAGACTAATGGGTGCCGACCTCGACAAGGAAACCTCCTTGATCCCTGTTATCCGAAGTAATTCTTGGGCAAGCGCTGGGCCCTGTTTTATTTCGGGTACTTCCAATGAAAGAATGTTATCTTTTTCTAACCCAAGTGGTTTATTGTGCATATACCTTACTTGCTCAGAGATAGTGAGAACTGAAACAATCAATACACCAGATATAATAAACTGAACGGCTACCAGACTTTTTCGAAACAATGCATTACCGCGAGTGCTTGAAATGGCAAAGCTTGATTTTAAAGTTGAGACTAGGTTGAACCGTGAGATAGCAAGTGCAGGATAGAAACCTGCGAGGAGAACAATGCCTACAATTGACGCAAGCAACCACAATCCCGAATGAAGCGATAAAATCGTTTCAATGGTCACTCCCGGCCCAAAAAGATCACCGAAGAAGTTTATTGAAACAGATACAATTACGATCGATAATAGTGAAGCGATAGAAACGAGCACGAAAGCTTCGCATAAGAATTGTGCGATCAACTGTTTTCGTTGCGCGCCAATTGATTTACGAATGCCTACTTCTTTTGCACGGGTTGCTGCCTTTGCCGTTGATATGTTCAAAAAGTTAACACAGGCTAGAACCAAAACCAGTAAACCAATACCGGTAAAAAACCAAAGCCACGATTTATTCATCGCACTTACCCACGGGCCACCACCAAATCCATCTGTGTCAAAATGAATGTCACGCAATGATTGTAATTCGAAGGCGGCATGGATCTTTTCATTTAAGGTGGGATTGGCATTGATTTTCTGGTTGGCCAATTGCATAAGTTGTGATTTCACTTTTTCATAGTCACCGCCTGACGGAAGCAACAGATAAGTGGACGCTTGCAACTTAACCCACGAGAAGCCACCAAAGTACCAAGTATCTCCATGTTCTGTAAGCTCTGACCCTTGGGTATATGGTAAAATTATAGAAGCAGGCAAACTGGTATTGGACGGAGCGTCTTGCATGATGGCGGCAACCGTAAATTCAAATTTCGATTGCAGCTTTATTGTTTTGCCGATCGGATTATCATCTCCAAAATACTTTCGAGCTATTGACTTAGATAAAATCGCTTGGTGAGGAAAGGAGAGTGATTTTCGCGCATCACCAGCAATGATGGCTATATTAAAAATATCCAAGTACTCCTGATCTGTCAGTAAAATACGATCTTCTTGGAAGAGCTTGCCCGGGGCAGTTTCCACAACTGTATTAAAGAGCGTACGGACAGATGAAGTATGCTCTACTCCGGTTATGCTTTCGTGAATAGCTTGAGAAAGCGGTAAAGGCGTGGCGTACAAATTCATGTTTATCCCGCCTTCAGTGAAAATCGAATTCACGCGAAAAATTCGTGAAGCATTCTTGTGATACCCATCGAAACTATTTTGTTGATCAATAAACAATGCGATGAGCATGCAAACACTAATGCCAAGTGTAAGCCCGATTACATGAATCGCAGTTGTCAACTTCTGCTTGCGAAGGTGTCGCCATGTAAAATGAAAATTTGCCACTAGCATATTGGATTGGGTTACGTTCATCGTCAACTTATTCCTCAACAAAATCCCCGGCCTAAAAAATCGAATCACATTCCAAAGCAATCTCCACTTCGCTCGCTTCTCTCCAATTGTTTTTACATCCCGATTGAATTTTTGAACCAAATCGCCTTCGATTTCTTCAAACAGATGTTCGGGGCAAATAAGTTTTAAAAATTTCAACGCCAATCGAGGTGGTTGAACAGCAGAATTCATAAACCGGACATTTTCAATTGTGGCACCAACTTCCACAATTCAATTCTAGATTCCTTCATCGCCTTCAACATCGCCATGCCTGCACTCGTGATAGTAAAAATTCGCTTGCGTCTGCCGCCCCGTTCGTTGGTTCCACCACCCATACTCGATTTGATGTAGCCCTTATCTTCCAAGCGGTAGAGTGTAACATGCACTGCGCTTAAGTTTACTTCGCGTTTCAATCGCGTTTCAATTTCTTCAGCAATCGCAGCTCCGTAGGCATCTTCCTGTAAGGCCGCAACCAGCGTTAAAATCAATTCTTCAAATTCACCTAAGTATTCCTTGGCCATATATATGCTTATATTTTGTTAAGTAAATAAACAAAATGATTTTCATTAAATCAAAATACCCTTCCATTTCCATTAGTTGACAAATCTGGATATTCATTAAGCCAATCCTGCCATTCATTAATCGGACAGTTTGGCAAAGTCCAAATTCAAGAGTTTTGAGGCTCTTAACTTAAAAACCTATGATCAAATCCCCACTTAAATTCATTTTGCTTTTGGCGGTTTCCATTTTGGGCATTGTTATTTCATGTACCAAAGAAGAAGATCCGATTTCAATCACTGCCACTGATTTTACAGTCACCATTGCCGAAAACCCAACGCTCGGTCAGGTGCTCGGTACGGTTGCAGTCACCACTAATCGTGGCACACTTGCTTATTCCGTTGAACCATCTGAAACATTGAATGGTGCCTTTGCCATCAATGCCACGACCGGCCAGATCACTGTGAGCAACATCAGCTTCTTTGATTTTGAAACACGCACTTCTATTACTGGTAAAGTGAAAGTGACGAACGGCTCAGTTTCTAAGTTGATTAATGTAACGATCACACTCACCGATGTAATTGAGGTGGTGGTAAACATCAGCGATTTCAATGTTACGATTGCGGAAAATCCAACGCAAGGACAAGTGCTGGGCACCGTTACAGCATCAACTAATGTAGGATCGCTTACTTACGCTATTGAAGAAGAAGGACCGAGTAGTCCAATATCTGTTAATTCTTCTGGTCAACTAACCGTGAAAACCCCTTCTAAATTTAATTATGAATTGCGCACTACCGTGCAAGCTATAGTCATTGCTACTAGCGGAAGTGTTTCAAAAACAGCAACGGTCACAGTTACTTTGACGGATGTGACAGAAACCGTTCAAAAAAGATTAGATGATGGCGAGACTCCAATTCAGATTTACACCAAAGATAATACGCTGTTGAATCAAATATATGGTAAAACGTTTGCAGGTGGTAAAATTGGATCGCTCACTACGACAGGAACGGTAGGCAGAGGGAATTGTTTAATCTTATATTTTGATCAGGAGTACAGTGGTAATCAATCGGCATCAAATACGGCTGCTAATGATTTAGTTTCCAATGGATATTCAGACTGGCGCTTGCTCACCGAGTCTGAAGCAATTACAGTGTGCGCTACACAAGGTGCCGTCCCCAATCTTTTCCCGTTCGCTTACTTCTGGACGAGTTCCGGCTGTGGTGGAATTTGTTACAAGGCATATTATTTTTCAAACAGCTCATGTGGAAGTGGTGGAGAACCATCTTCCAACAATCATCAATTGGTGGCCGTTCGCGTATATGTGGAGGACAACACCTAATACTTACTTGAATTAGTACTCTTTATAAAAAGCTGCCTATGGTTGTAAGGCAGCTTTTTCTATTTTGCCACGAAATCAGTAGCTAAAAAAAAATGATGAACTTGCTTCGTGCGGAAGGCGCAGAATATATCTCGCAGCAAAAGCGTATGGTCAAACAAAATAGCGTGAGGGCATATTTCTTTTTCATCATGCTGTTTTCTATTTGGGCAAATGCACAAGAGATCGTTAGCTTTAACATCAACCAAAAAGATGGACTGCCATCCAATACCATTTACAGTATTTTTCAAGATGTGGATGGATTTATTTGGGTTGGTACTGAAAATGGATTGGCCCGTTACAACGGAAGTCACTTTCGCATGTACGAAAATAGTTCGGTGCGTTCCAAAGCCGTTACGGGGATATTTCAAGATAGCGATGGCCGCATCTGGCTACACAATTTCTTCGGAGAGATTTTGTATGTGGAAGGAGATTCGCTTCGAAAGCTAACAGCATGGGAAGGGAAATATTCCAGTGGCTTTCCTACGGTTACAGCGGGCAAAGGATTTATTGCCATCAATAGCAATGACCGCTTTTTTAAATACACACCGTCTTCTGCCCAGTGGGTGGTGAGTGACTCTGCCAATTGGACGCGCGATAAATCATACCTCATCCATCATTTGATCGCATTGGATGGCAAGGCGTGGCTATGCTCTGTGAGAAATGATGTGGTGTTGGTTTGCAACGCAAGCACTAAGCAATGCTACACATTCCCACAAAGTAAATTTCACTTTGATGCGAACCGCTTGCGACTAGAGGAATGGCAGGGGCAACTTCTTTTGTGGGATCCATCCAACAAACGAATTTTAAAATTAGCCGATGGCCGCGCAACAGAATGGACACCAGAGCTTCTGAATATAATCGCAACCACCCGCGGCATTAAAAATGTAGGCGACTCTCTTCTGGCTTTTATTAAAACCGATGGCGTTGACTTGATGCGACCCGATGGTTCTTTCACACACTTAGTGCAAGGAAAAAACGCGAGCACGGTAGCAACCGACCACGAGGGCAATGTGTGGGTGGGCACATTAAATGATGGTTTGTTTTATATTCCATCCTTACATAGCACACTTTATTCTTCCGAAAATTTTCAAATGCAAACGAAACTGATTTCGTTTCGAGATCAAATCATAGCCGGATCGCAACACGGAAAAATAACGTTTTGGAATGGAGCAGGATCGATGGTCAAAAGCTTCCAACTTCCGTCCAGCGCGGAGGTTCAAAGTTTGTTTGTAGATGAAAAAAGAAATCGACTGCTCGCTTTTTCTGATCAACTATATGTTTATGGTCTAGAAAAAAATAGATTAGAACGGGTCATTGAAGCGGTATCTATCAAAAAAATAATTCAGGCGAATGACCTTTATGTGCTGGCAACTTCCTCGGGTATCATTACGCTAGATCCGATTTCTTTTAATCCCAACCGATTTCTAACTTCTTTGCGTACAACCTCTGTAACATTTGATTCGACTCAGCAAATTCTTTGGATTGGTACGCAAAAGGGAGTGTACACCACTTCACTCAATGTTGAAAACGTGAAATTGTGGAATCCGGAAGGCAACACAATGGATTCTCCGGGTGTGTCAGCATCGGTAGTAGCAAACGACTTTATTCTGTTGGGCACCTTCACCAATGGATTATTTTTTCTGCGAAACGGAAAAGTGTTGAGGCACCTCACTTTAAAAGAAGGGCTGCCTTCGAATAAAATTACGGCTCTGACAATAAGTGATCATGCTGTTTGGATTGGTACTGATAAAGGAATGGCTTCCTATCTTTTCAATACGCAAAAGATTTCAAAAATCGATCATACGAAAGGGCTGATTTCAAATGAGGTGTATGATTTAGTTATAGTGCAAGACCAACTTTGGGTAGCCGGGCGGGAAGGAGTGCAACGATTTTTGCGAACGCAAAACAAAAACGTTCAACAACCAAAACTACACATTCAGTCCATTAAATCTGATACAGTATTATTTAGGCATTACCAAAACGAAATCACACTGCCACCTCATTTCCGGCAATTGATTTTTAATTTCGATGTGTCGAATAACCTGCGGAGTGCAGGCACCACAAACATTTATTATCGAATTAAAGAATTAGAAAATGAAAGGTGGAACAAAACCACTTTGGCGTCTCCGGTAGTTAATTACGTGTCGCTTCCGTTTGGAGATTATACGTTTGAAGCTTTCGCTGAAAATGAAGATGGTGCTCGATCTTCCAATGTAATTGCGTTTGCCATGCAAATTCAAGCTCCTTTCTGGAGACAAACCTGGTTTTTGATTCTGGTATTCTTTGGCTCGTTACTGTTGTTGGCGATGATTGCTTATTTACGATTGCGGAAAGCAGCCGAACGGAGAGAACAACAATTGATGTTGATGACCCGCGAACAAGAATTACGAATTGCACAGCTCACCTCCATTCGCGCCCAAATGAATCCGCATTTTATCTTCAACACCATGTCCCTTATTCAAAGTAAAGTGCTGGTAGGGCTTAAAGACGAAGCAAGTCATCACATCCAGAATTTTTCAACCTTGCTCCGTAAAGTGTTGGATTTTTCTGCCAAGGAGACAATTTTGTTGCAAGAGGAGATTGAGATTCTGGAGAAATACTTAGCAATCGAGAAAGATCGTTTCGATGGCACGTTAAATTACACCATCGATGTGAGTGAAGCGATCAAAGAAGAAATGATCCGCATTCCATCTTTATTGACGCAGCCATTTGTCGAAAATGCACTTCGTCATGGATTGATGCACAAAGTCGGCACCAAAGTACTTCACATCAGCATTAGGGTAGTGAATGAGTTTTTGCGCATACACATTTCCGACAATGGCATTGGCCGAAAGGCTGCTACGGAATTTGCGAAAAGTAGAAAACAGACTCATCAGTCATTTGCGCTGGCAGCCTATCAAAAGAGAATTGATTTACTCAATTTTGGAAAAGAACGAAAAATAGAGTTAGAGATAATAGACCGAATGAATGACCATCAAATGCCAGAAGGCACCAGTGTAATCATTCATGTACCCATTGATTATGAGTCATAAAGAAGATATTTCTGTATTGATCGTTGATGACGAAAAGAATGTTCGGGCGGCTATGACGGAGCTGCTGCATTCACATGTACCATTTATAAAAATTGTAGGCGAAGCGGGGAGCATTCCAGAGGCAGTGCGCGAAATTCATCTGCACAATCCCAATCTTGTTTTTTTAGACATAGAAATGCCGGGGTACACCGGACTTCAGCTACTCGAATTTTTTAATTCGAAAGAAATCACCTTTGACATCATTTTTGTAACGGCCTTTAACGAATATGCTATTCAAGCCTTTAAGATTGCAGCATTCGATTATTTGCTTAAGCCGGTAGATCCAATCGAGTTGAAACGATCGGTCGATCGCTATCTTAAAAGTAAGCACACTCCCCGATTGGAAGAACGAGTCAGTTTATTGCGCGAAGCGTATGCCAACAATTTGGTTCCATCACAGTTGGCAGTCCCATCGCTCAGCGGCATTGATTTTATTCGATTGGAAAACATTGTTCTTCTAGAAGCATCGGGCACATACACAAAAATTATTCAGGCTTCGGGTCAAGCCTTGCTAGCCAGTAAACCTTTGGGCGAATTTGAAACGGTATTGCAAAACAGTTTGAAGTTTTTTCGACCGCACCGTTCGTTCATAATCAACATGGATTTTATCAGGCAACTCTCCAATCGCGATGGAGATATAATTATGATGCAAAACGAAATGCAAGTTCCGCTCTCTCGCTATCGCAAAGTGGAATTTGAAAAGTTAATCAGCAATTATAAAGTTTAAGGCATGCGATTAGCATGGCGACTTGCCAGCAACCATTTGCTCTGACGCATCACATACACTTCGGTGTAACCCAATTCAATCGTCAGTGGATTACCATTCATAGTCACTTGAAATTTTCCGGTGCCATTGACAATAGCGGTTTGATCGTAGAGCCGAACCTGCGCAGTGTGAATATCAACCGCTACATAATTGAGTTTGCCGGAGAGCAAATCATCTATAACTTCTTTTTTCGTTTCTTTCCAACCATTTGAGTGAACGTACTGCAAATCATTGTCCAGCACCATGGCCAGTGAGTCTACTTTTTTGTGAATCATCCAATCAAACTTCCTTTTGGATAACCACAAAATTTCTTGCTCACTTTTGGATTGTGATAAACTACAAAGCGGATAAACAAGAATGATTGATAAAACAAGAAAACTTTTCATTTAGCAAGTAACTTGTCTCGTTACTTTGAATTCTGAATGATCTCTTCTTCTGTGACTTGACGAACAGAAAATTTGTATCCTTCATACGCGGCAATTCCGTAAAAAAGTAAGTCCATCGGGCTAAATGATTCGATCATGATGCCGGGCACTATACTGTAATCGATCGTAGATAGAATGCTGAATACGTTTACGTCTTCAGATTTAGCTGCAAAACCAATCAGACTAAAGAAATTGCCTAACAGGCATCCGACTAGCGCAAGCGCACCTCCGACTATAGCAAAAATGTTATCGACTCCTTTACCGAGAAAACGAATACTATAGCCAACCAAAAAGCCAACGCCAACAGCCATCCACCCTATTTGGTAGCCTGTGCCAACTGTAACGAGTGCCCAAACAGCAGCACCGACTATTGCAGCTGCGGCACCACCTACAATGCCCATCGGTAAGTTTTGTTCTAATTTCAGTTTTTCTTGGTATTGAAGAATTTTCTCTTCGGTTAATGCGGGGGCAGATTGAATAGGTTGTTCCGTTTGTTTTTCCATAGCAGTTGTTTTATGAAACAATGTAAGCAACTGCTTCCCGAATTAAAACTCAATTTTAGATTTTTTCGCGTAAAAAATCGGCAGTATATCCTTTTCCTTTTTTTGCCATGTCTTCGGGAGTGCCCGCAAAAAGCAGTTGTCCCCCATTTTTCTCTCCTCCCTCCGGACCTAAATCAATAATCCAATCGGCACACTTGATTACTTCCATATTGTGTTCAATCACAATGACAGTATGCCCTTCATCCACCAGCGCGTTGATGGCTTTCAATAATTTTGAAATATCATGGAAATGTAAGCCAGTAGTAGGTTCATCAAAAATGAAGAGAATGTGATCGGCCGCATCGGATGAATTTTTGCCTAAGAAAGAGGCCAGCTTCACGCGTTGTGCTTCGCCACCGGAAAGTGAGTTAGACGATTGCCCCAACTTCACATAACCTAGACCTACTTCAAACAAAGGTTTGATGCGCTCGTACACCGGCTTCTTGTCCTTAAAAAACTCTAATCCTTCTTCCACCGTCATATCCAACACATCGGCAATGGATTTATCTTTGTGGGTCACTTCCAACACTTCTTGTTTAAAACGTTTGCCATGACAGCTCTCGCACTCCAAGAAAATGTCAGCCATAAATTGCATCTCCACTTTGATTTCGCCTTCACCTTCACAGGTTTCGCAGCGTCCGCCTTCTACGTTGAAAGAAAAATGTGAAGGCTTGTAACCGCGCTGTTGCGCCAAAGGTTGATCAGAATACAAATTGCGGATCGCATCATATGCTTTCACATAACTGATCGGATTCGAGCGAGATGATTTTCCAATCGGATTCTGATCTACAAATTCAACTTGTTTGATTTTGGTGAAGTCTCCGGTCAGTTGATCGTATTTGCCCGGAGATTCAGATACCGATCCGCTCAATCGGCCAACAGCCGGATAAAGAATTTTTGAAATCAGTGTCGACTTGCCCGAGCCACTCACACCTGTTACAGCGGTGAGAGCTCCCAGTGGAAACGTAACCCTCAGATTTTTTAAGTTGTTCTCTCTTGCACCTATCACAGTGATCGAGTCTTTCCACTTTCTGCGCAAAGCAGGTACCGGAATTTTCTCTAAGCCACTCAGGTAATCGGTAGTGTGGCTGCGCACTTTTCCTTTAATGTCCTTAATAGATCCTTGAAACACCAAATGACCACCATGCGATCCGGCATCCGGCCCAATATCAATAATCTGATCGGCCGCGCGCATAATTTCTTCTTCGTGTTCTACTACAATTACCGTGTTACCCATGTCACGTAGCGACTTCAACACTTCAATCATTCGTGCGGTATCACGTGGATGTAAACCAATGCTCGGTTCATCCATGATATACATAGAGCCCACCAACGCGCTCCCCAATGAAGTAGCGAGTTTGATGCGCTGAAATTCACCACCCGATAAAGTAGATGTGACACGATTCAATGTGAGATAGCCAAGTCCCACTTTTGTCATGTATTCCAACCTCGATTTGATTTCGGTTAAAATGCGCTCCGAAACTTTTTGTTCGTAAGCAGGCAATTTCAATTTTTGGAAAAACACCAGCGCTTCTTCAATGGGCATTAACACAATGTCGGTAATAGACGTGTCTGCGATTTTTACATACGCTGCATCTTTCCGCAGCTTAGTGCCACGGCAATCAGGGCAAGTGGTCCTTCCGCGGTAGCGCGAAAGCATCACACGATATTGAATCTTGTGTGTTTTAGATGCGAGGTAGCGGAAAAATTCGTGGAGGCCTTCAAAATATTCATTGCCATTCCAGATGATGTCACGCTGCTTTTGTGTCAACTCACTGTATGGCCGGTGTACCGGAAAATCAAATTTGATTCCGTTCTTCAACAAAGGCTTTGCCCACTCACTCATCACCTCACCACGCCACGGAGCAATGGCACCTTCGTAAATTGAGAGACTTTTATCCGGAATCACCAGATCTTCATCAATGCCTAAAATTTTTCCAAATCCCTCGCACGTTTGGCAAGCTCCGAAAGGATTGTTAAAGCTGAAGAGATTGATGGATGGTTCTGTAAAAGAAATGCCGTCTAGCTCAAAACGATCAGAGAAATTCTTTTTGGTAGCTCCTTCCGCATACACAGCACAATCACCGTGACTTTCGAAAAAGGCAGTCTGTACAGAATCGGATAATCGAAAAGTCAGATCTTCGTCCGTTGCATTCACAGCCGCACGGTCAATTAATATTTCAACTTCACCTTCAATCTTTTTCGCTTTCGCGGATGGCTTTTTCTTCACCTCACCTTCAGCCGGTGGGGCTCCAACCAGTTCTTCAATAAATTTAACTTCACCATCCACCAACACACGAGTAAATCCTTTGCTGAGGAGAAGATTCAATTCATCGGCAAGCTTGCGACCTTTTTCAACTTGCAGTGGACACGTAATCATGATGCGTGTTCCCTCTTTCTGCCGGTTGATGTAATCAACCACATCGGCCACAGAATCACGCTTCACTTCTTGTCCGCTAACAGGAGAATAAGTTTTGCCAATTCGAGCAAAGAGCAACTTTAGGTAATCATAAATTTCGGTAGTGGTGCCAACGGTCGAGCGCGGATTGCGTGTATTCACTTTTTGCTCAATGGCGATGGCAGGCGATACACCGCGAATGTAATCCACTTCGGGTTTTTCCATGCGACCCAAAAATTGTCGCGCATATGAACTAAGACTTTCCACATACATGCGTTGCCCCTCGGCAAACAAAGTGTCGAAGGCGAGAGAGGATTTGCCTGATCCGGATAGTCCAGTGATCACCACGAGTTTGTTGCGTGGAATGGCTACACTAAGATTTTTGAGGTTATTGACACGTGCCCGCTTAATAATAATGTATTGCTTGGGATCGAGGTCGTCTAAATGAGAGTCGTCAGGAAAGTTATTCATTTCAATCGGTAAAAGTAGAAAATAGCCAAGCGATGTCCTACCGAAGATCAAATCTTTGGTATGATCAAAAAATAAAACACCATCTGTGCGGATGGTGTTTCTACCTTTTTAAATAAGAAGTGAATTAGTTATCAAAATCCGGGTCGTAGCTGGCTTCTTTGCCGCCATCTCCATCATCATCAAAGCCATCGCCACCATCTCCGGCATCAAAGTCATCGTCACGTGGGCCTTGAGCCTCATCATCTTCGGCATCAAACTCTTGCTTTTTGCCCGATTCCACATCGTATTCGCCCTCACTATTTTTAGTAGCAGGCACTTTCACTAAAAACACAGAATCATCTGTTTCCAACGGAAACACAAAGATGGGTTCTTTCTTCGCATTGGTAATGCGGGTGATGCTGGACTCATACCCATTGGGGTATTGTTCGCGCATTAACTCGCGCAAGTCTTCGGATAAGTTTTCCAGACTCTTAATCAAACGTTTTTTAGCTACTGCCATGGCGGGATTATAATACAATCAAAAAATCGGCTCAATTAGCGAAAGAAATTATACAACAGGCAAGATTTTTGTAAAAATTTTTTGGGTTTTGGTAAAATAATTCTACTTTTCACTATTCAAGTTAAAAAAACTAACCCACACACTATCGAGCGACATCTTTACGTTACTAAAACGCAAGACGATGATTGACAGCAGATCTAGCGACAGCCAACTGGTTGCGCTCTATCAAACCGGTAACGAAGAGGCGTTCGAAATGCTACTTCACAGACACAAATCCCGTATTTATACGGCTATCTATTTAATCGTTAAAGATCGCTATGAAGCCCAAGATTTGCTTCAAGACACCTTTATTAAGGCGATCAACACGATAAAAGGTGGCCGATACAACGAAGAAGGGAAATTTCTTCCCTGGATTTGTAGAATCGCACACAACTTGGCAATCGACCATTTTAGAAAAAACAAGCGATATCCTGAGGTAACGCTCGAAGATGGCAGCCATGTGTTTGATTCTATGCAGTTTGCAGAAGAATCTTTCGAAGACAAGCAATTGCTGCGCGACACACGCGCACGCATGCGCGACCTGATAAAGGAACTGCCTGAAGAACAAAAGCAAGTGCTGATTATGCGGCACTATTTGCAGATGAGCTTTCAGGAAATAGCGGAACGCACGGATGTGAGCATAAACACGGCACTGGGGAGAATGCGCTATGCGTTGATCAACTTGAGAAAGAAGATGATTAAAAACCATATTGCCTATGATAAAAACATTTACCCAGAACGACCTGATCAGGTTTTTATACCACGAGACCTCGGAGCAAGAGGAGAGGGAGATTAACAAAGCACTACTTTGTGACAGCGTGCTGCAGGCACAATACAAAGAACTGAGTGCCGGGATGAAAGCATTAGACGATGCACAGATGCAGCCCTCTTCGGCTACGGTTTTATCCATTTTGAGCTACTCCCGCGGAATGCAGGAGCACGGTTAGTATTAAAACTTAGAAAAGTAAAGAGTCTTCATACACGAAGACTCTTTTTATTTACATTCCATCCTAATCTTTCAACAAGTCAGTTGAAATTTTTACAAACTAGCGCTAAGAAGAGTGTAGCATTGCAACATGACAACTGAAAAACTTCTCACCGGCATGTTGTGGGTACACATAGCCGGAGGCACCATTGCATTGATGAGCGGCCTTGTAGCAATGTTCACAACAAAAGGTGGTAAAACCCATCGTCTTGCCGGCAAGATTTATTTTGCAGGAATGACGGCTGTGTTTATCGGAGCTCTATTTACCGCCATAGGTCACGGCAAAGATTTTCTCCTCATGGTAGCATTCTTTAGTTATTATATGACCGTGCGGGGTTATCGCATTTTATACCTCAAAAAACTTAACCAGGGTCAGAAACCTCAGTTATTGGATTGGATGATCAGTTCTTTATCTGGAGTTTTCATAATTTCCTTGTTATGCTGGGGCATTTGGATGTTGATGCAAGGCGTTGGAATGGGCATCGCAGGGATCATGTTTGCGATGATAGGCTCCTCTTTTTTGATAGCCGATGTCCGGAATTTCATTCACCCGCCAAAAGAAAAAATGCACTGGTGGTATTCGCATATTAGCAGCATGGGCGGAAGCTATATTTCAGCTGTGACTGCTTTTGTAGTGGTGAACATCCAACTTCCACAACATAATTGGATTTTGTGGATTTTACCCGGAATAATTGGCGGCATCCTCATTGGAAGAACAATCCGGAAGTACAAAGCGAAATTTGAGATTGGGCGCGTGGTATAGTTTTCCGTCAATAACAAATTAGTAATCACTTTACTCCGTTAAGTACAAATGGCTGCGTACATTCGTAGGGAGCATTAATTTTTTATCCATGCGGAGAATTTTTCTTTTCTCATTAAGTATTGGTGGCCTTTGCGGGTTGCTAACCATCTCAAGTTGTGTTCGCGAAGAAGATGATCTTTCTAGCCAAAATTGCTCAAGTCAATGCACAGTTGTTTCCGGAAAATTTGTAACCCATGATGGCACGCAGCCAATTCCGAATGTGCCGGTAACATTGTATTGGAGGAACATCCTAATGGAAGCAGGTGGAGTGGTCAGGAAAAAAGCGACAGGCATCACCAATAGCAATGGCGACTTTATGTTCAAATTTTCGATGCGTGATGATGA
Source organism: Bacteroidota bacterium (assembly GCA_016191555.1). GTDB lineage: Bacteria > Bacteroidota > Bacteroidia > Cytophagales > Cyclobacteriaceae > ELB16-189. Next base: position 298,161 of record JACPVX010000041.1, on the reverse strand, counting down.
GTTAGCGGAAGGTTACTTTACCGTAAAGTATGATATCAGAGATACCAATTATTGGACGATTGGTGATAAGGAGTTTCCAATTCAAAAACTTCGAAGAGACACCATGGTCTTTTCCTCTTATTTGATTCCTGTTAAAGCCTACCTAGACTTACAAATTACCAACCCTAACGATATCAAACCGACAGATTACTTCTATACCTCTTTCCGGTTTCGATATGGTGAATACGCCTTTGGTACGGGTGTGATCTGGAAGTCTATCCCAGAGCAACCATTAGAAATTGCTGGCAACCAAAAGGTATTTGTGGCAACGAGCCGAATTAAATCAGGGGTTGCTTCAACTACCTATGATACGTTACTTCTTCAGAAGGGAGAGCGAAAAGTATACTCTGTTACCTTTTAGAGAAACAAAGCCACCTCTTCTACCAACTCTTTCGATTTCAGATTATGTCCTAAACCCTCTGTTGTAATCAACTTGGCTTTCGGCCAAACTTCTTTCATATCCAAAGCTGTTTTGTAAGGTGCTTCTTTGTCTTCCTTATCGTGAATGATCAGGCCATCAAGCGTCAATGACTTCGCGAACTCTTTCATTTTAAAGTACGATGGTGGATGGCCAATGGTTTGTAAGAAATACTGATGCGTTAATTCAATCATTCGTTGCGATAATCCCAATACCTTCTGATAGTAATTGAAGAAATACCCCACTTCTCCAGGAGCAGCCATGATTACTAATTTGGTGATCGGTAAATTAGGAATCCGATGAAACGTATACACAGCGGCAAATCCACCAAACGAATGGGTGAGGATGGCGTGCAATGAGGGATGATTGGATAAAAATTGTTCAATCAAACCACTGTAATGCGGCAGATTGAGAAAATCACCTTCGGACAAACCATGGCCAGGAGCATCTAAAGAGTAAATCGTAAATTCTTCCTTGGGCAATCGGTTGATCACATAACGCCACCAGTAGCTATGGCTCTGCCACCCATGCAACAGCAACACTTTCTTTTCTCCGTTGCCCCAGCGGTAGCCTTGTACTTTTTTGTCGGCATAAAGAATCGTAAACTGCTCATCCGCTTTTTGCAGAAACTCCAGTTGATGTGGTTTCATTTTAATTCTGCGGGGCCAGCAGAAAAGCTCAAAACCTTTTTTGCCGGCTATCTTGGGCGCAACAATAGCAAGCGTATTCAAATACAACCCAATCGAACGAACTACTATTTTATTCATAGAGATATAATCAACAGTTAATTTTTTTCCGCAATCTCATCGATCATTTTCTCCAGATGGATAATGACGATTTGAATGTCGCGGTTGGATTTAGAGAGTTTGCTCATCATGATGGCACCTTCCAAACTGGCAATGATCACGGTAGCAAAGTATTCGTGGTCTATTTCTTTTTTGATCTGCCCAAACTTCTGACCGTTGGTCAGCAAAGTGACGATGGATTGCTTCAGTACATCTAAAATCAGATTTGCTTTTTTGCGCAAGTGCGGAATTTGGTCATCGGCCTCAATGGCTACATTCAGCAACGGGCAACCGCCTTTGATCGGTGGCTTGGTCACATACGATTCAAAGAAATGAATAATGGCCTTCAGCTTGTCAACCGCATTGGATTTTTCTTTGATCTCCGATCGCATCTTCTCAAACATCACCTCCGTCAGGTGGACCAATGTTTGCTCTTCCAACTTCTCTTTGCTCTTGAAATGTCGGTAAATGGCGCCTTTCGTAAAGCCGGTGGCATCTGTAATGTGACTAATCGAGGTGGCCCGATAGCCTTGTACATTAAATAAACCTCCGGCATGGTGAAGAATGGCTCCTTTTGTTTCAGTTGGATTGCGCATGCCACAAAGATACCGATCGGTATCTAAATAAAAAATCATTTTGTTAAGCAACTTCCGAACTCGGGTGGGTGTTTGTCATAAAAACCTCTATATTTTCTTCATGGAAGATTTACTGCTACAGCTTCAACGAGTGCCCGAATTGCAACTGGTACCGCTGCCCCAACTTCAATGGATGGCTGAAAAGGGTCGGATTGATTCTTTTGCGGATGGCCAAAAGGTTTTTAACAAAGGCGATGCAATCAGCGATTTGCGGATCGTTTTGAAAGGAGAAGTCAATCTTTTTTTGGAACAAGCCGGCAACCTCCGAAACATGGGCACTATTGGGGCTCAAGAGATCACCGGTAAGCTTCCGTTTTCACGGATGAAAGGTGCTACCGGAACTGGAATAGTTACAGGCGAAACGATCGTGTTCTCATTGCATCAGGATTTTTTTCCGGAGATGATCCGAAACCATCATGAATTGGTGGAAGCGCTTGTGCACGTAATGACCGATCGGGTGCGCGACAACACACGCATGCAACAACAAAATGACAAGATGATGGCGCTCGGCAAACTCTCAGCCGGACTGGCGCACGAACTCAACAATCCTTCCGCAGCGGTGGTGCGCAGCGCACATGAGTTGAAAAAACATCTCTCCAATATTCCAGATAACTTTAAACGGGTCATTCAAATTCGGGCAACCGAGAAAGTGGTCGATCAGGTGAATCAATTGGTGTTCTCAAAAATTTCCAATGCGGGGAAGACTTCAGTATCCATGTTGGCAAAAACAGCACTCGAAGATGAACTGACGGATTGGCTGGAGTCGAATGAAATAGCCAACGCGTATGAGATGACAGAAGTAATGGCGGAATTTGATATTCATGCCGAAGATTTGGAACACGTTAAATCATGGTTGCGACCGGAAGACAAGCAACCCGTCATTGGTTGGATATATCAAGTGCTCACCACCGAAAAGTTGGTGACGGAAATTGAGGAGGCCGCGAAACGAATCAACACATTGGTGTCTTCCGTGAAAGGTTACACGCACATGGATCAGGCGCCCGAAAAACAACTAACCGATATTCATGTAGGCATTCGCAATACGCTCACCATGTTGAATCATAAATTGAAAAAGAATGGCATAAAACTGATTGAAAGTTTCGATGCGCAAGTGCCGCAAGCATCGATCTTTATCAGCGAAATGAATCAGGTGTGGACGAATGTAATTGATAACGCCATCGATGCGATGGAAGGCCGTACGAACAATACACTTGAAATCAAAACAGAAAAGAAAGGATCGTTCATCAACGTTTCGATCATCGACAATGGTCCCGGCATTCCGAAAGAAATCCAAGACAAAATATTTGATCCTTTCTTTACGACTAAATCCATTGGAAAGGGAACCGGTTTGGGCTTAGAAGTAGTTCGCCAGATTATTAATCAACACAATGGCAAAGTGTATGTAGATTCAAACCCGGGTCGAACGGAGTTTATTATTTGTTTTCCTATTTAAACGCTCAATTGACATAAATGAAAAAACCAATTATACTGGCCGTGGATGATGATCCCCAAGTGTTGCGGGCCGTGGCGCGCGATCTACGTAATCAATATGGAAAAGAATACCGCATCATCAGCACGACTTCTGCGAACGAAGCATTAGCATCACTCACGGAACTGAAGAATAAAAATGAAACCATAGCGCTCTTTCTATCCGATCAGCGCATGCCCGAAATGTTGGGCGTTCAGTTTTTGCAGCAGGCCAAAGAACTTTTTCCGCAAGCAAAACGCATTTTGTTGACAGCATACTCAGATACAGAGGCTGCCATCCGCGCCATCAACGAGGTGCAGTTGGATTATTATTTGATGAAGCCGTGGGACCCACCGGAAGAAAAATTGTTTCCGGCTTTGAATGATCAGTTGGAGGAATGGCAAAGCAAACACATTCCGGTTTTTCATGGCATACGCATGGTGGGCTACCAATGGTCGCCTCGCTCGCATCAGATCAAAGATTTTCTTTCCGGCAATTTGATTCCATACCAATGGCTCGACATTGAATCGGATGTATCTGCTTCGGAATTAATTCTGTTGAATCAGATTGAAACTAAAGATTTGCCTGCTGTTTTTTTTGAAGACGGGTCATTTCTTTTAAATCCGGATTTGGCCGCAGTGGGCGAGAAGACTGGTATGCAGTCCAAAGCATCCAAAACGATGTACGATGTTACGATCATTGGTGCGGGACCAGCAGGATTAGCCGCAGCGGTGTACGGAGGTTCAGAAGGTTTGAATACTGCACTCATCGAAAAACGCGCTCCGGGTGGACAAGCAGGAACGAGTTCGCGCATCGAAAATTATTTGGGTTTCCCCAATGGATTGAGCGGAGCAGAGCTTTCACGCAGAGCAATTTCTCAAGTCACACGTTTTGGCGTTGAGTTTTTGTCTCCACAGGAAGTAGTTGACATTGCGATCAAAGACAATTACAAAATCATTACCCTTCGTGATGGCAGTGTACTCAACACGCGCAGTGTAATCATTACTACAGGAGTCGATTACCGTGCACTGGAAGCAACCGATGTTGAGAAGTTTACCGGAGCGGGCATTTATTATGGTGCTTCCACCACCGAAGCGCAGGCTTGTCGCAATCAGGATGTGTACATTGTAGGTGGAGGCAATTCCGCAGGGCAATCGGCCATGTACTTATCCAACTTTGCTGCACGTGTTTTTATCGTCATTCGCAAAAAAGATTTGTCGTCTACCATGTCGCAATACCTGATTGATCAGATCAATGGCACGAGCAACATTCACCTTGTACCAGAAACCATTGTAGGTCAAGTGCTAGGCAACGAGAAGTTGGAAGAAATTTGTTTGGAAAATATAGTTACGAAAGCACGGCAACAAGCAAAGGCGGCTGCGCTGTTTATTTTTATTGGCGCCAAGCCCATTACGGATTGGATCAAACTAGATATTATCAAAGACGACAAAGGTTTTATTGAAACGGGTCGCGATTTATTAAAATACGAAGCGTTCAAGAAATCATGGAAGCTGCCTCGCGAACCTTTTTTATTAGAGACTTGTAATCCGGGCATTTTTGCCGCGGGCGATGTGCGCGCAGGGGCGATGAACCGGGTGGCATCGGCCGTTGGAGAAGGAGCGATGGCCATCAAATTTGTACACGAATACTTAGCCGAAAACTGATATGAGTTTGAAAAAAGAAATTTGTTCACACCTGCTGGCATGGAGTCAGCAGGAAATGAAATTGCAAAAGAAACATCAATGCGATGAGTGTGTAAAGACGGGAGACACATGGGTACACTTACGTACATGCCAGACGTGCGGAGCCACGCTCTGCTGCGATTCATCCGACAATCAACATGCTTCCAAACATGCGAAAGCAACAGGCCATCCAATAGCGATCTCAGCCGAGCCGGGCGAGCAGTGGGCGTGGTGTTATGTGGATGAACAGATTGTGGGTTACTAAGAATGTTTACTTCGAACCCCTCAAGTGCTTTGGCACCCATGCTTTTTCTAAAAGTGTAAAACCAATTTCGATCAGGATGGCGAGCAGAGCAGCCGGTATCGCGCCTCGTAAAATCAACGAAGTGTTGTTTAAGGCAAAGCCGGTAACAATAAATTCACCCAACCCACCGGCACCGATAAATGCAGCCAGCGTAGCGGTGCCCACATTAATCACTGCAGCCGTGCGAATGCCGGTTAACAACATCGGCATAGCTAAAGGCAATTCCACCCACTTTAATTTCTGAAAACGCGTCATCCCAATACCATCGGCTACTTTTTTTACGATTGGGTCGACTGAGCGCAATCCGGCAAGAGTATTTCGTAAAATCGGAAGGAGTGCGTAGAGAAACAGCGCTACAATGGCGGGCCAGGTGCCAATTCCAAATACCGGAATCATGATCGCCAGCAGTGCAATGGACGGAATGGTTTGTAGTAATCCGGTAAGGTAAAGAATGCCATTCGCCACGCGAGGTTTCCAGTAAAGCCAAATTCCTAACGGAACCGCAAACAAAATAGCCGCTAGCAATGCAGAGAAGGTGAGCAACAAGTGTGTGCCTGTTTTGGCTAGCACTTCGGTTGCCACAGAATTGGTTTTAGTTAGTTGCGAACTGATCTTTAATTTTTTTGATAGAAAGGAAGCCGCTACTTCGGCAAATGTTTTTTTCTGGTAGAGTACTTCAGCATTCATTGCCTGCATCGCTAGTTCGTCTATCTGTCCATCCAATCGGGATAGAATTTTTTTAGCCCGGGCATCCAGATCTTTTTGATACAATGAGGTTGCCTGGTAAGCCGGAAAAAAATGTTGGTCATCTTTTAGTACCACCAAACCATATCGACTGATCTCTCCATCGGTAGAATACGCATCGGTAATGTCAATTTTATTTTCAGTCAGTGCCTGATAGGCCAGTCCATGCTCAAGCCCCACAGCCTTCTGCGGAAGCGCATACTTCTTTGCCAGATTTTCCCACCCGTCTTCACGTTTTAAAAACTCATAACTTATCCCAATTTTTAATAGGGGAAGATTTTTTAAATCAACGATCGAAAGAATTTTAGTACGCTTGCTGAAATCCCGTGTGCAAACCAGCGCGTACGAGTTGTTAAATCCGTAAGGTGCGCTTACTTCGAGGCCGTAGCGCTCTTGCAAAGCAGCATTCATCGATGCGTACTCCATGTTGGGCTCTTTCAAGATTTCTGCCGTCAGTGTGCCGCTGTATTCCGGATACACATCAATGGCGCGATTGCGCAACGCTTCAAAGCATACCAGCGTGCCGCCTAAATTGTAATGTCGCTCTACGGTGAATCCTTCGCTCTCCAAAAGCTGGGCAATGATTTCGCTGAGTATGTAGCCCTCATTAAAATGTTTGGCGCCCACATGAATCGTCTGACCGGCCATCGCATGAGCCACCAATAGAAAACCGATTAGGAAAAACTTTTTCATGAATCGAGCGATGCGTTTATCAAATCACGAACGGCTTGTGTAGACGGTTCGCTAATCACAATAGAAGCACTGTCGAACTGCTGCACTTTTCCTTGATCGAGTACTAAAATAAAATCTGCGAGTTTTTTGGCTTCGCGCATATCGTGCGTTACCAGCAACATCGTGCGTGGGGCGAGTCGCTGCAATTTCACGATCTCTTGTTGAATATCTTGTCGTGTGATGGGGTCTAGCGCGCCCATCGGCTCATCCATCAGCAACAGTGGAGGATTCAGATAAAGTGCGCGGCAAATTCCTACGCGCTGCTGCTCGCCACCGGATAATTCATAAGGATATTTTGTTTGATACCTCGCAGGCAATCCTACTAATTCCATCAGTTCGTTTACGCGCGCACCCGGTTTGCTATTGTCGCGTATCTTGCCGGCAATAGCAATGTTTTGTGCAATGGTAAGATGGGGAAACAATCCAGTGCCTTGCACCATATAACCCATGCGCAGTCGAAGTGATGTTGTTTGATCGTAGTTAAGCGGTTGATTAAAAACAGCGACTTGTCCTTTAGCAGGACGAAGCAGCCCGTTAATCAATTGAAGCAAAGTCGATTTGCCGCTGCCACTTTTGCCAATGATGGCGGTGATTTTATTTTCTTCGAAACGGATGTTGAGATTTGTCAGCACTTCTTGCCCTCCATATCCATGACTCACATCTGTCAATTCAACCATACAGCAAGATAAATCATTTGGCCACATTTATGAATTCATAAAAATCCATACCTTGAATGCACAAATCATTTTTATGCAAAACCCATTTTCATTGGAAGGAAAAGTAGCCTTGGTAACGGGCGCTTCAAAAGGTATTGGTCAATCCATTGCTGAGTATTATGCTGCTGCCGGAGCAAAGGTGGTGGTGAGCAGTCGTAAACAAGATGCGGTAGATGCGGTAGCCGCGGAAATCAAGAGCAAAGGTTTTGAAGCAACCGCCATTGCCTGCCACATGGGCGATATGAATGATGTGCATCGTTTGGCGGAAGCCACGTTAGCCAAGTATGGCACGATTGATATTTTGGTAAACAATGCGGCCGCCAATCCGGTGTTTGGCCCTGTGGTGGATACAAGTTTAGAGGCGTTTGATAAAATTATCGCGGTCAATGTGAAAGGCCCTTTTGAGTTAGCAAAAAAAATCTATCCGATATTAAAAGCAAAAAAATCCGGATCGGTGGTAAACATCAGCTCGATTGGTGGCTTGCGACCTGAGCCGGGCTTAGGCATTTACAGCATGAGCAAAGCGGCATTGATTTCATTGACGAAAGTGATGGCCAAAGAATGGGGCGATGATAACATTCGCGCGAATGTGATTTGCCCCGGTCTGATCAAAACAAAATTTAGCGAAGCGCTCTGGAGCAACGATAAAATGATGGCGATGATGATGAAAGTATTGCCGATCAAACGCGTGGGCACTCCCGAAGAAATTGCTGCATTGGCCTTATACCTCGCTTCCGATTCATCGGCTTATTGCACCGGCAGTGTGTTTACTGCGGATGGCGGGTTTACGATTTAAGTTTTACTATTCGTAATAGATCACATTCAACAGCGTGTTACCAACAGCACCGAGCGTTTCTTTGCTGATAATGTTCATGTTGTCTTTGGTGGCGTGATGGTAGTCGCCAAAGAAACCAATACCTGCCTGATAGTGCACAATGTCGATCATCGGAATTTTTCCAAGTTGATTCACAAACAAGTGATCATCAGTAATGCCGGCTACATTCTGCTTTACAAAGTAATCGCTGTACCCAATTTTAGCGGCACGATCCCAAACTTTGGAAACAATCTGTGGAGCAAATTGCAACGACACTTCTTCTCTGAAAAATTGCGCTCTGCGCGATCCTACCATATCCAGCAAAATGCCGTAGTGCGCCATGTAGTTTTTGGGAAGCTTATTCTTCGCCCAATATTGTGAGCCAAGGCACCACCATGATTGCCCTTCAGGTAGATCATGATTTGAAGTCCCTTCCTTTTCACCCCAGTCTTCGCCATCGAATAAAATAATATCTACTCCAATAGCGGGAGCTTCTTTGGCTTGATGAAATACGCGCGCCATTTCCAGCAATACCGCTACACCGCTGGCACCATCATTCGCACCATCAAAGGGGGCATCTTTTTTTATGGGGTCTTTATCCGCAAAAGGGCGTGTATCCCAATGAGCTGCCAACAACACCCGCTTTTGTTTCTCCGGATAAAATCGGGCAATAATATTCTTTAAATGTAATTTCTGTTGATCGAAGGTGACCGCATCAAATTCTTGCACCAAAACCTGCCCTCCAGTTTTTTTAAATTGATCAATTAAATACATAGCCGTTTTTTGATGCGCAGCAGAATTGGGAACACGCGGCCCATAGTCTACTTGCTTTTTTACAAATTGATATGCGGAGTCCGCATTGAATGGAGGCACGGCAATGATTCGCTCCACTACTTTTTCTTCAACCGGAGGTTTTTTGGATGTACACGCAGCGGCCACAATCACCACTACTCCCAGAGCTAAACGGATGCGCATAAGAGTCATTTGTAAGATTCAAAGAACATACTATTTGCGATAAAGTAAAAATCAGTTACATTTGCATCACTTTCTTGAAAAATCAACTAGAGGGGACCGAAAAGTCCCCTCTTTGTTTGTAGATAGTTATGGAATTGGCTCAAAAAATAAAGGAATTGACCGAAGCGCACCTAAATGACCCTAGTCATTTCTTGGTAGATGTACTCATTTCGAAGTACAAGCCTACCAAAATAGTGGTGCAATTGGATGGCGATAAGGGCATCAGCATCGATAGCTGTGCGGAAGTAAGCCGCAAGTTGTCGGAAGAGATCGAAACGCTGAACCTGATCGAAGGCGCTTATAATTTGGAAGTGGGCACGCCTGGATTGGATGTGCCGCTGAAAATGAAGCGTCAATATTATGCAAATGTTGGCCGAACATTAAAAGTTCAGGTAAAAAGCAAGCAGTACATCGAAGGCCGATTGCTGGAAGTGAATGAGGAGCGCATTGTCATCGAAACCCCTTCGCGCGAGAAGAAGAAAGAATTAGTGAAAATGGAAATACTTTTTAGTGATATAGAAAAAACAATTGTAACCGTGTCTTTTAACTAGCAAGCCGTATGGATGCATCAACACTGATCGAATCGTTTGCCGATTTCGCCAAGCAAAAAAACATTGACCGCCCTACTATGATCCGCATCTTAGAAGATGTGTTTCGTAATATGATCAAGAAGAAATACATCGAAGATGACAACTTCGATATCATCGTCAATGCCGACAAGGGTGACTTGGAAATCTGGCGCTTCCGCGAAATTGTGGAGGACGACTCAGAAGATATTTGGGAGCACGACAAAATCAGCTTGAGCGATGCACGCAAAATTGAACCTGATTTTGAAGTGGGCGAAGAAGTAGCTGAAGAAGTTCACTTAGAAGATTTTGGACGCAGAGCGGTAACTACAGCTCGCCAAACGCTCATCCAGAAAGTGAAGGATTTAGAGAAAGATATCGTTTATCAAAAATACAAAGACATCGTAGGCGAGGTGATTACCGGAGAGGTATATCAGGTGTTGAGCCGCGAAGTATTGTTAATTGATGCCGAAGGCAACGAAATTTCGATTCCGCGCGGAGAGCAAATTCCGAAAGACCGCTACCGCAAGGGAGAAACGGTGAAATCAATCGTTCACAAAGTAGATATGGTGAATGGCAGCCCGAAAATTATTCTTTCGCGCACTTCGCCAGTCTTCCTTGAAAGGTTATTTGAGCAAGAAGTTCCAGAAGTATTTGATGGTTTGATTACCATTAAAAGAGTAGTGCGCGAGCCAGGCGAAAGAGCTAAGGTGGCCGTAGAATCGTATGATGACCGCATTGATCCGGTAGGTGCTTGCGTGGGTATGAAAGGTTCACGTATTCATGCCGTTGTGCGTGAGTTGCAAAATGAGAACATCGATGTCATCAACTACACCGAAAATTTAGAGTTGTACATTCAACGTGCGTTGAGTCCGGCTAAAATTGTTTCGATCAAAATCGATAAGGACAACAAACGTGTAGCTGTATTCTTGAAACCCGATCAGGTTTCTTTAGCCATCGGTAAAGGCGGCTTGAACATTAAGCTGGCAAGCCGGTTGGTAGAGATGGAAATTGATGTATTCCGTGAAAACGATACACAAGTAGCTGAAGAAGATGTAGACCTCGATGAATTCAGCGATGAGATCGAAAGTTGGGTGATCGATGAATTGAAACGCATTGGTTTAGATACAGCCAAGAGCGTTCTTAACCTGAACAAGGAAGAAATTGTGCGAAGAACTGACCTGGAAGAAGAGACAGCAGAGTCGGTATTGGCCGTGTTACGTAAAGAATTTGAATAACGGACTAGCAACAAAACTCTCTTAAATCAATAAAATACCAGATATTTGGGCATGGCAGAAGAAAAATCAGTACGATTAGGGCAGGCATCTCGTAAGCTGAACGTGGGTCACAACACCATTTTGGATTTTTTAGCCAAAAAAGGTGTAAGTGTTGAGAACAACCCCAACGCAAAGCTCACCGCAGAGCAGTTTGCCATGTTGGCAAAAGAATTTGCCTCTTCTGCCTCCGAAAAGTTAGAAGCATCTCACCTTACCATTGGTATCAAACCTGTGGAGGCTCCCGTGGCACCTAAAGTGGAACCGGAAGTTACCCGCAAGAAAACCGATGAAGAAGAAAGCGTCCTAATTAAAAATCTAGGCTCGAAAGATATTGTTAAGCACAAAGAAGAGCCCAAGGCGGAAAAAGTTGAAAAGGTAGAGAAGGTTGAGGTAGATAAGCCAAAGCTGGAAGGCATCAAAGTGCTGGGCAAAATTGAGCTTAGTACTCCAGAGCCTAAGAAAAAAGAGAAAGAAAAAGAAAAGCCTGTTGCCGAACCTGTACAAGTAGTACAGCCGGAAGCGCCAAAGGTGGTGAAGGTAGAAGAGAAACAACCGGAACCAATCAAAGCACCGGAGCCGGAAAAACAACCCGAGCCACAAGAGGTCATTAAAGCCAAAGCCGACAAACTGCAAGGTTTGAAAGTGCTTTCTAAAATTGAACTTCCGGTAGAGAAGAAAAACCAACCGGTTGCCTCGTCCGATCCTAATAAAAACAATCAGCAGAAGCGTCCGCGTAAGCGTTTGCCAAATGCAAATGAACAGCGCCCGCAAGGTGGCGGTGGTCATGGAGGTCAGCGCCCGCAACCAGGTGGACCTCAAAAGCCTTTTGTCCGTACACCAAAGCCTGAACCTACGGATAAAGAAATTCAGGATCAGGTGCGCGCTACGCTGGCTAAACTTAGCGGAGGTCAAAAGAAATTTACCGGAGCGAAGTATCGTAAAGAAAAGCGGCAGGCCGTTTCTGATGCGGAAGAGGAAAGATTACAACAAGAACAAGAGTCTTCAAAGACACTGAAAGTAACCGAATTTATTTCGGCCAACGACTTAGCTTCGTTGATGAATGTTTCGGTAAACGATGTAATTTCTACTTGCCTTGGTTTGGGAATGTTTGTTTCCATCAACCAACGATTGGATGCGGAAGCAATCACCGTTATTGCGGATGAGTTTGGCTTTGATGTACAATTCTCATCTGCCGATGAGGAAGAAGTAATTGTAGAGGAAGATGCAGAGGAAGACATGCTGCCACGCGCACCGATTGTTACCATCATGGGTCACGTTGACCACGGTAAAACATCGCTGCTAGATTATATCCGCAACACGAAAGTAACCGCGTCTGAGGCGGGAGGTATTACACAGCACATTGGTGCGTATGATGTAATGACCAAGAGCGGAAACAAAATTGCATTCCTCGATACACCGGGTCACGAGGCATTTACAGCTATGCGTGCACGTGGTGCGAAGTTGACGGATATTGCAGTGATCGTAATTGCAGCGGACGATAACATCATGCCGCAAACAAAAGAGGCAATTAACCATGCACAGGTTGCGGGCGTTCCTCTTGTTTTTGCAATTAATAAAATAGATAAACCCTCGGCTAATCCTGAAAAGATTAAAGAAGGATTATCTAAAATAAATATTCTGGTAGAAGACTGGGGAGGTAAATATCAGAGCCAAGGTATCTCGGCAAAAACCGGAGTGGGCATTGAAGATCTTTTAGAAAAAGTATTACTCGAAGCCGAATTGCTCAACCTAAAGGCGAATCCAAATAAATCAGCGGTAGGGTCAATCATTGAAGCTGAGTTGGACAAAGGCCGTGGCTATGTCACGACCTTAATGGTGCAGGCTGGTACTTTACGTGTTGGCGATATCATGGTAGCCGGATCGAACTATGGCCGGGTAAAAGCCATGTTTGATGATACGGGAGCGAAAGTGAAAGAAGCAGGCCCTTCTACACCAGTTCAGGTATTAGGTTTGGATGGTGCACCACAGGCTGGTGAAAAATTCCAGGTGATGGAAAGCGACCGTGAAGCGCGTGAAGTGGCCAACAAGAGAAGTCAGATTTTGCGTGAGCAAAGCATCCGCACGAAGAAACATATTACACTGGATGAGATCGGCAGACGCTTGGCAATTGGTTCATTCAAGCAATTGAATGTGATCATCAAAGGTGACGTGGACGGTTCAATTGAAGCGTTGTCCGATTCATTGCTGAAGTTATCAACACCTAAAGTAGCGGTGAGCATTATTCACAAAGCAGTCGGTCAGATTTCCGAATCCGATGTATTGTTGGCTTCTGCTTCCGATGCGATCATTCTCGGCTTCCAGGTTCGTCCTTCGGCATCGGCCCGCAGGTTGGCTGAAAACGAAGAAATCGAAATTCGTTTGTATTCGATCATCTACGATGCGATCAACGAAATCAAGGCTGCCATGGAAGGTATGCTCGAGAAAGAGTTTGAAGAAGTCATTGTTGGTAATGCCGAAGTGCGCGATGTGTTCAAGATCACGAAAGTGGGAACCGTTGCCGGCTGTATGGTTACCGATGGTTATGTGAAACGCAACAACCCGATCCGTTTGATTCGCGATGGTATTGTAATTTACTCAGGCGAAATGACCGCTTTGAAGCGATTCAAAGACGATGCGGCCGAGGTGCGTTCAGGTTTCGATTGCGGTATCAGCATCAAAAACTTCAACGATATTAATGCAGGCGATGTGATTGAAAGCTACGAGAAGAGAGAAGTGAAGCGAGCGAAAGTTTAGTCAGTAACTTAATTCCTTAGTAACTTAATTTAAAAGCCCAATCAAATTTTTGATTGGGCTTTTTGTTTAAAATTTTATTCATTGAATACTTGCCCGAATAGTTAGGCATAAAAAAGCCCGATCAGAAACGATTCGGGCTTTTCTATTAAATTCAAAAAAAGAGACTTTTAATATCCTTTTTCTTTCAATTTGTTTAACACGCGGGTAGCCACTGCTTGACCCCAGACTTGACCGGCTTGCATAGATTCAGTCATGATACCAGGAGTACTGTCAGCCATTTTTTTACCTATTGGGGAGCTGTAGAACGCAATGATTTCATTCAGATCACTTTCAGTGAGGTATTTTTTATAAACGGGAGATAAATGGCCTACCAGTTCGTCAATGGACGTGCCGGAAAGCTCCGATTCCATTTCATTCCAGAATTCATCAGGCACACCGTTCTTCATGTTTTTAAAATTACCTAAGATGCTTTTTATCGCCACTTTGAAAGATTGCATTGAACCGCTCACCTCCATATACTTTTTCAGTGCTTTGGAATAGCTGTCTGTTTGCGCATTCGCTACACTCAATGTGAGCGATACTAAAAAAAGTAAGACAATTTTTTTCATCTACTAGAATTTAACCTCTGGAGCTTTGTCAGCACCTTCAGCAGCCTTGAAAAATCCTTTTTCTGTAAAGCCACCAATCTTAGCCACTAAATTGCCTGGGAATCCTACAATAGCGGTGTTGTAATCTTGTACCGCTTCATTGAAGCGCTTACGTGATACCGAAATTCGGTTTTCAGTTCCTTCCAGCTGTGCTTGTAGGTCGAGGAAGTTTTGATTGGCTTTTAATTCGGGATAATTTTCAGAAACCACCAACAACCTTCCAATTGCAGAACTCAAGCCTGTTTGAGCTTGTTGGAATTGCTCCAATTTTTCAGGAGTTAAATTCGAAGGATCGATTTTCATTTGTGTAGCGCTGGCGCGAGCTTCGATTACTTTAGTCAATGTTTCCTGCTCAAAGTTAGCGTAGCCCTTCACCGTGTTCACTAAATTCGGAATGAGATCTGATCTTCTTTGGTAATCAGATTCAACGTCACCCCATGTTTTTTTCACCACCTGATCTTTTCCGGCAATGCCGTTGTATTTACTGATGCCCCAAAGCACTAATACACCCACGATAATCCAGGGAATAAATTTTTTGAACCTTTCCATTCTTTTAATTGAGTTTTGTTTGCACGAAGGTAAATATTTTTAAGCAAACGCCCGGCTATGTTCGTAGCCGGGCGTTATGGGTTCATGAAGTAAATGATTTAATATACCATGCTCTTCTCCATCAAAAACTCAGCGATCTGCACGGCATTGGTAGCAGCTCCTTTGCGCAGGTTATCGGAAACGATCCACATGTTCAATGTATTTGGCTGCGACTCGTCTCTGCGCAAGCGACCTACAAATACCTCATCTTTTCCATGGGAGTTGATCGGCATTGGATAAACATTGTTTTTCACATCGTCTTGCACAACCACGCCCGGAGTAGCCTCTAACAGCGTGCGCACTTCTTTCAGATCATAGTCCTGATAGAACTCTACGTTTACAGCTTCCGAGTGACCGCCAATAGTTGGGATGCGAACCGTAGTACTGGTAACACCAATCGTAGGATCATTTAAGATTTTACGTGTTTCATTCACCATCTTCATTTCCTCTTTGGTGTAGCCGTTATCAAGAAAAGAATCGATGTGCGGCAGCGCGTTCATATCAATTTTGTGGGGATATACCTTGATGCCATTGGTAATTCCCTGACGCTCCTCCATCATTTGCTGAACAGCATCCTTGCCGGTACCTGTTACGGATTGGTACGTAGAAACAACGATGCGCTTGATTTTGTATTTCGCGTGAAGCGGTGCTAATGCCAGCACCATTTGAATGGTAGAGCAATTGGGGTTGGCAATGATTTTGTCTTCTACTTGCAACGCGTTGCCATTGATTTCAGGAACCACCAATTTTTTACTTGGATCCATGCGCCAAGCCGATGAATTATCAATGACGATTGTTCCTTTCTCAGCAAACTTAGGTGCCCAGTCGAGTGACGTATTTCCTCCGGCAGAAAAAATAGCAATATCAGCCACCAATTCTACGGCTGCTTCCATCCCGATGATTGTATATTCCTTACCCTTAAACTTTATCTTTTGTCCTACGGATTTGGCAGAAGCTACCAAATACAATTCATCAAATTCAACATGGCGCTCTTCGAGCACTTTCAAGATCTCTTGGCCCACTAATCCGGTGGCTCCAACAACTGCGATTTTCATTTTTTGTTTAGTTTAAAAATTTGAATCGACAAAAATACTATTTTTATAAGACCATGAGGCGCATTATCACGTTTGGTATTATACTTTTTTCCGCATTCGTTTGTAGGGCACAATTCGCTGACGATTTTTCCGATGGGGATTTTACGAACAATCCCGTGTGGACACCCGATCAGCCTACCAACTGGTTGGTAGCCGGAAGTCAATTGCGATCAAATTTGTCAATAGCGAACTCGGCTTTTTCCATCAGCACGCCATCAGCATTGGCGTTGAATGCCCAATGGGAATTTTACGTCAATCTGCAATTCAATACTTCGAGCCTTAATTATGTGGACGTTTACCTCATCTCGTCCAACTCCTTGCTCACTTCTGCCGATGGTTATTTTGTGCGAATTGGGGGTTCAACAGACGAAGTGAGCTTATACAAAAGTGTAGCCGGTGTGGCGAGCTTGTTGATTAATGGCCAAGATGGAATTACCAACTCATCAAATACAAAGCTGAAGATCAAAGTAACACGCGATGCTGCCAACCTTTGGAAATTGGAGCGCGATGCGTCAGGAGTCGGTAACGCCTTTGTGACTGAAGGCACGCCAGTGCAAGACAATACCTTTGGAAGCAGTTCATTCTTTGGAATACGGGTCGCTCAATCTACGGCCAGTTTCTTCAATAAACATTTTTTTGATGATTTCGTGATCGGCTCTTTGCAAGTCGATACAACACCACCCAAATTGCTTACCGTCAACGCAATTTCATCCACGCAACTGGAGGCGATTTTTGACGAGCCCTTGGAGATTTCATCTGCGGAGGCGCCTGCCAATTATACGGTAGATCAAAATGTAGGGCAGGCAATCAGCGCCCAGTTGCAACCCGATCAAAAATCGGTGCGATTAAGTTTTGCAAAAAGTTTTCCAAATGGTATTCAAAGCCAATTGTCGATTTCAGGAATGAAAGATTTATTAGGCAATGTACTATCGAGTCAGGCGCAAACCTTTCTTTACTTTGAGGCGGTGCCCACCCTACCCAAAGACATTCGCATCACCGAAATCTTTGCCGACCCGAGTCCGCAGATAGGACTTCCCGATGCGGAGTACATTGAAATTTACAATCGCAGTGCCAACCCCATCGATTTGGCAGGCTGGAAACTTTCGGATGGAAGTTCGACAGCGATATTTCCAACACAAATTATTTTGCCCAATGAATATTGGATTATCACCTCGACATCTTCCGTCAGCAAATTTTTAGGTTACGGAAAAACGATTGGTCTTTCCAATTTCCCAACCCTGAATAATGATGGCGATGCGTTGACTGTGTCCAAGAATAGCGTCATCGATTCAGTTCGATATCAATCCTTTTGGTATCGCGATGAAGATAAGCAAAGCGGAGGCTGGTCGCTGGAATTAATCGATCCCGAAAACACCTGTGGTGAAGCAAACAACTGGGTCGCTTCGGAAGATGCGAAAGGAGGAACTCCAGGGAAGCAAAATGCAGTGTTCGCCAATAATCCAGATCTCACAGGGCCCGGGCTGATATCGGTAGCAGCAGCGCCCACCAATTTGCAGTTATGGTTTGACGAAAAGCTGGAAAAGCCGTTGGGTAATATCGAATTTGCGATCGAACCACTCACCGCGATTTCAACATTCGGGTTTGCTAATAGCGAGCTTACTTCTGTTCGAGTGGAACTCGCGCAGTCGTTAAGTAAGGGCATCCTCTATACCATTCAGGTGAACCAATTGCGCGATTGTGCAGGCAACTTCATTCAACCAGCTTTCGCGAAAGCGACTTTTGCTTTGCCGGAGCCTGCGGACAGCCTGGATGTAGTGATCAATGAAATTTTATTCAACCCACGCACAGGTGGTGTTGATTTTGTGGAGGTTTACAATCGCTCGACCAAATTCATCAACCTCAAAAATTTTTCGATTGCCAACTTTCCGGATGGAGTAGTTCAAAATTCAAAAACGATCACTACCGATTTGTTACTTGCTCCCAACTCGTTTCTGGTATTTGCTTCCGATACGATTGTATTGAAAATGCAATACCCGAAAGGAGTTCAGAAGAATTTTTATCAATTGAGCTTACCATCATTCAATGACGATCAAGGCACAGTAGCTGTTGTAGACAATAATGGTAAGGTAATTGATGCGGCAGCCTATGATGAGAAATGGCATATTGCATTGTTGAGGGATGTGGAAGGTGTATCGCTCGAGCGTATTTCGGCAGAGCAAAGTTCGATGGAACCAGCCAACTGGCGATCGGCTAACTCCGTGGCTGGTTTTGCCACGCCCGGCTATATAAACTCAAATTCCCGCCTCGATTTGTCGGTTGCTACTGATGCAATTCAAGTGGAGCCATTGATCTTTTCTCCCAACCGTCCGGGTCAGGATTTCTCTAAAATCAGCTATCGATTTGCCCAGCCCGGCTTCGCGGCCTCGGTAAAGATTCTAGATCAGCAGGGCAGACAGGTAAGGGAATTGGCCAACAATGAAACACTGGGTTATGAAGGCTTTTTTCGATGGGATGGCGACCAGGATAACGGCAATAAGGCCCGTTTGGGCTATTACGTGGTTTGGATGGAGGTTTTTGATACTAACGGGGCCGTTAAAACCTTTCGCGAACGCATCATTTTGGCCGATGGGCAATAAATTTTTGTTCAGGGAATTAATTCCAATACATTTTTTGTTTCACACCCGACCCCGTATTTTTGCGCATCTTTTTTTAACACCCTGAAAGGACTTTCTTATGGCTAAAACATCCAAGAAAAAAGCAGCTAAGCCTGCTAAAAAGACTTCCACGAAAGCTAAGCCCGCCCCTAAAGCAAAAGTTGCCCCCAAGGCAAAAGCGAAGGCACCTGCTAAGAAATCGGCTCCGGTAAAAAAGGCGACACCAGCCAAAAAAGTAGCAAAGAAGGTGGTAGCCAAAGTAGCTCCAAAGGCCACCCCAAAAAAGGAAGTGGTAAAGGCAAAGAAAGAAACTCTTAAAAAGGAACCAGCAGCAAAAAAACAAGAAGTAGAGAAAAAAGTAGTTAACGAAGAAGTAAGAACGCATAAGCCGGCAGCAGCGCCATTAAAATTATCACCCTCACAATTAAACATCTTTCCTATCATTAATCAACGACCCATCGCCCATCCTCAAGCCAAAAATCCAAATACTAACGAAGACAAAACTCGCTATAGCGATGAGGAGCTAAAAGAGTTTGAAACCATGATCAACGCTAAGTTGGATAAGGCAAAAGAAGAATTTAAAATTCTAAAAGATACCCTTACTCGCACCAACGATGCAGGTACTGACAGCACATCCGGTGGAAACACCAAAGTGCTAGAAGACGGAGCAGAAACAGCCGAGAAAGAAAACCTAAGTCAATTGGCTGCGCGCCAGTTAAAATACATTACCAACTTGGAGAATGCATTGATTCGTATCAAAAATAGAACCTATGGTATCTGTTCGGTAACAGGAAAGCTGATCTCAAAAGAGCGATTGATTGCGGTGCCACACACTACCCAATCCATCGAGGCGAAAATGATGAAGCAAGACTAAGGATTAGGACTTAGATCCTTTGAATTAAACTTGGGGCTAAGGCATTGGTAAACAGAACAGGATATTTTAAAATTTGATCACTTTGGACTTTCTACAAAACCACATTGAGGCATTAATTTTTTGCTCACCTACAGCAACTAAAATCGCGGATTTGAAGGCCTGCCTTTCAGAAATGTTTAATGCCGATGTGCCTGAGGTTGATATTGAAGGTGCCATTGCCAAGCTGGAAGAGAAGTTTAAAAGTGATGATTCCTCGTTTCAGCTCTACAAGGCAGCCGGTGGTTACCAGTTTTTGACGAAGCCCGCTTATCAGGCGAGCATTGGCATCATGCTGAAGCAGCAATCCAAAAAGCGATTGTCAACATCGGCCATGGAAACACTCTCCATCATTGCTTATAAACAACCCATTTCCAAAACAGAAGTAGAGAACATTCGGGGTGTAAATTGCGATTACGCCATTCAGAAACTTCTGGACAAAGGTCTTATTGAAATTCAAGGCAAAGCCGAAACGATTGGCCGCCCAATCTTGTACGGCACCAGCGTGAAATTTATGGAATACTTTGGCATCAACGATATCACTGAACTACCCACTCCGAAAGACTTCACCAACGAGGTGAACACCATTGGCGAACCGCCCGAAAACTAAATCACAATCTTGGCGGATGGTACGCCCATTAGCCAATGCACTCACTCTTCCGTAACTTGCCCTTTCAGCCGATCTATTTCAGGCTGTCTTTATATTAACTTTTGAATCAACCTACTTATGGCCCGTCCTAGATCTACCGGTAAAAGCAGCTCGTTTGGAAAACAAACCGATGCTGAAAAATCCTTTCGCAGTCGCAAGAAAGATGAAAAGCGATTTGACTCCGAGCGTCCGAAAAAATCGTTTTCTCCTCGTGGCGATGATCGCCCACGTGGTGAAGGCAGACCGTCACGTTTTGGCAGTGCCGATGGAGAAAGAAAATCGTACGGACGAAGAGACGATTCTTCTTCCGAAAGACCGAAACGCTATTCAAAGCCTTTTGAAAAAAGAGGCGAAGGAAGCGACCGTCCATATTCAAGACCCAGTTCAAAACCGTTTGGTGAAAAGCGATCATTCAACAGCGATTCCGAAAGACCAAAACGGTTTACCAAAGGTCCATTTGAGAAAAGAAGCGACAAGCCGTTTGGCGAACGCAAAGAACGATTCTCTTCCGATAAACCTCGCTTTTCAAAAGAAGGCGATGACAAGAGACCGCGTAGAGATTCGCGCCCTTTTGGTGCCGACAAACCATTTGGCGAACGGAAAGAAAGATTTTCTTCGGATAAGCCACGCTTTTCAAAAGATGGCGATGACAAACGACCACGCAGAGATTCACGCTCGTTTGATAGCGATAAACCTCGTTCATTCTCAAAGCCATTTGCAAAAAGAGATGACGAAAAACCATTTCGCAAAAGCTTTAGCGGCCCGCGCGATGGTGATGAAGCAAAACCCGCTCGCAGAAGCAGTCGCCCGTTTGATGAAAGCGAAGAGCGTCCGAAAAAATTCTCACGTGCTGATGTAGTGAAAAAGGGCGCCAAAGTTGAGGGCAAGAAATCATTTTCGGAATCCAAAATGGAATCACCTCAAGCACCAGAGCGACCCGAGTATAAAGAGAAAGTGGTAGAGGAAGGCTCTATGATTCGTTTGAATAAATTCATGGCCAACAGTGGGGTAGGTAGCCGCAGAGAAGCTGATGAATATATTAAGATGGGATTAGTAACGGTGAATGGCGTGACCGTTATCGAAATGGGTCACAAAGTAAAAATGACTGACGATGTGCGCTACGAAGGCAAGCGTTTGAAAGCAGAGAAGCCGGTTTATATTTTGTTGAATAAGCCGAAAGGATTTATAACTACTACCGATGATCCGCAAGAGCGAAACACCGTGATGAATTTGGTGGCCAATGCAGGTAAAGAAAGAATTTATCCGGTGGGAAGATTAGATAGAAACACCACGGGCTTATTGTTGTTGACCAATGATGGCGATTTGGCGGATAAGTTGACGCATCCATCTTACAAGGCAAAGAAAATTTATAAGGCAACGCTCGACAAGCCTATTACGAAAGCAGATTTTGTGAAAATACAAGAAGGCGTTTATCTGGAAGAGGGCAGAGCAATCGTAGATGATCTTGCCATGGTAGACGAAATGACGGTGGGCATTGAATTGCATATAGGTTGGAATCGCATTGTGCGGAGAATTTTTGAATCTCTAGGGTATGTTGTGGAAAAACTGGATCGCGTAGTGTATGCCGGTCTGGATAAAAAAGATTTAGGTCGAGGCCAATGGCGCTTTTTAAAACCCGAAGAGGTTGTGAAATTGAAACACTTCAAATAAGCCAACGGCTTAATCAAGTTTAGAATAATACCCCGCCACAATCGGGGTATTTTTTTACATTAAATAAAATTTTACGAAATAATCATGCGCATTATGGAATTGCATCGTTTTTGCATCTCATGCTTGTGACTATTGATCATTTTTAAATTAAAGGAGGTAATCAATGCGATTTATGAAAAATCATTTTCTCATTATTCTATTTATCATTTTCGCACACGTAAGTTGTGCACAAACAAAACCCACAATGCCCCACAATTACGAACAGGCCTGGAAGGAGGTCTCCGATTTTGAAAGTAAAGATTTACCCGAATCCGCATTAAAAGCCGTGAATGCGATCTATGAGCAGGCGAAGAAAGAACAGAACGCATCTCAATTGGTCAAAGCGGTGATTCATCAACTCAAGTTCACGGATTATAAAGAGGAAAATGCCTTTGTAAAAAACCTGATTAAACTACGCGAAGAGGCCAACGCGGCTACTTTCCCTACCAAGCCTTTGCTGCATTCAATGTTGGCCGAAATGTATTGGCAGTATTATCAAAACAACCGCTACCGATTTAATGAACGAAGTGAAGTAGCGAATATCAAGCAAGATGATATTGAAACCTGGAGCCTCCATAAAATTATCGAGGAAACTTTTCAGCAATACCAGCTTTCGCTACAGCAAGCCAACAGAAGTAAGGATACGCCAATCGGACTGTATGAACAGGTACTTCAATACGGAAATGAAAAAGGAAGAAGTTACCGCCCCACCTTGTTTGATTTTTTAGCACACCGTGCATTGACCTTTGCCTCAGGTGAAGAAGCAGCAATCACCCAACCAGCGTATGCTTTTGTTTTAGATAAGGAAGAATACTTTTCAGAAGCATTGGAGTTTTCTAAACTGCCGATTTCTACAAAAGATACTTTTTCACTCAAGTTTTATGCGATGCAGCTCTATCAAGAATTAGCAGCATTTCATTTGAATGATAAAGATCCGGAGGCTTTGGTGGATTTGGAAATTCAGCGCATTTCATTTGTGTATGCCAATCACGTGCTGCCTAATAAAAAAGAATTGTATCGAAAGGAGCTCGAGAGGTTAGAACAGAAATATATTCTTCTTCCCATTTCCACACGAGTTACTTTCCTCATCGCTCAGACTTATTTTGAGGAAGCTGACTTATATAAGCCATTACAATCTGAAGCCCATAAGTGGGATTTCAAAAAGGCGTATGACATAGCCGAATCCGCTAAGAAGCGATTCAAAGATTCGGATGGAGCGATTCAGTGCGAAAATCTTCAACAAAGTATTCTCACGAAAACGATCAGCGCGGTCATTGAAGATACTAATATTCCCAATGAGCCATTTCGCAGTTTGGTACGGTATAAGAATATTACCGATCTCCACTATCGTATCATTAAAATTACGCGCGAAGAAGTGCAAGCGCAGCGAAGAAAATGGGAGCGCAAGTATGACGTTGATCAGGAACAAAAATTTCTCGAATACTTTTTGCCAAAGGCTCCAATCAAATCAGGCAAGTTTGTATTGCCGGACGATAAGGATTATCAGCAACACAGTTTGGAAGTAAAATTGGATGCATTGCCTGTGGGCGAATACATGGTGCTCTACAGTCACCGACCTGATTTTGCTATTGGTAAAAATGGACTGGCCTACGCATTTACTACCATCTCCAACATAAGTTATATCCATCGCTCAATAAAAGATGGCAGCACCGAACTGTATGTGTTGAATCGTAAAAACGGTGAACCGTTAGCCGGAGTATTGACAGAAGTATTCGCGAGCAAATACAACTCACGAAGAAACGAGTACGAACCTGTGAAAATTGGCAGTTACACATCCGATGCTAAAGGATATGTTCGGATTCCGTATCAAACGAAAGATGATAACCGAAGCTTCTCATTCAATTTTACTTTGCGAACAGATCGCATCAGCACTACTCCCATTGATCGCGGGTCTTATTATAATGGAGGCATCTACCAGTATCGTGAAGCAAAACGTGAAAAATTTGTAAGAACCTTTTTCTTTTTAGATCGCGCCATCTATCGCCCGGGGCAAACCATTTATTTTAAAGGATTGGTCGTGAATACAGATGACAAGACTTCTGAGCTTGGTCAGAAATCAATTCACACTATTGTGCTTTACGATGTGAATCATCAGGAGCGTGGTAAGGTAGAAGTAACGACAAACGAGTTTGGAACATTTAGCGGCACGTTCATTGCGCCTTCTTCAGGGCTTACCGGACAAATGAGTTTGCAGGATACAGCCGGGACAGGCAATGTTTATTTTTCAGTAGAAGAATACAAGCGTCCCAAGTTTGAAGTGGCGTTTGAGCCGATGAAGGGCTCCTATCGTTTGGATCAGAATGTTGAGTCGGAAGGATTTGCTAGAGCGTATTCGGGTGCAAACATTGATGGCGCTTCGGTAAGTTATCGAGTGGTGCGCGTAGCGCGTTATCCCTATTGGTGGTGGTGCCGATGGGGTTACTATCCAAGTTCTCCTGAAATGGAAATTGCGAATGGAATTACTAAAACAGATGCTGATGGCAAATTCAAAGTAAACTTCACCGCACTTCCCGATCGAAGCGTAGACAAAGCTTCCGATCCGATTTTTGATTACACCATTTATGCCGATGTTACCGACATCAATGGCGAAACGCACAGCAACAGCACCACTATTTCGGTGGGATATAAATCACTGCAAGTGGGAGTTTACATTGGCAATGTCAATAAAGACCAACTCGATCCTGCGAAAGAATTCTCAATTTCCACTACGAATCTGGCCGGACAATTTGAAGCCGCGAAAGGAAGCATTCAAATTTTTGAACTAAAATCGCCAACAAAAGTATTTAGAAATCGCCTGTGGGAGCAACCCGATCGTGCGCTTTATACACGCGAACAATACTATCAACTGTTTCCAATCGATTTATTTGCTGATGAAAACAATAAACTAAAATGGGAACGAGCAGCAGAAGTTTTTAATTTGAATTTTAATACAGCCGAGAAGAAAACTTTTGCGCTGGCGAATTTAAATAAATGGAAATCGGGAGAGTATGTGTTGGAGATCAAAGCGCTGGACGCCTCGGGGCAAGAAGTGAAAGAGGTAACTTACTTTACAGTATCGGCACCTTCTGATAAAACAGTTGCCACGCCACAAGTAAATTATTTTCAGCCTCTGAAAATGGAAGGCGAGCCGGGTGACAAAGCAAGTTTTATCATTGGCACTGGGGATAAGAAAGTAAATGTTCTGTACGAATTGGAACTCGATGGCCAGTTGTTATCGAAGGAATGGATTTCACTTAGCAACGAGCAGCGAAAGTTCGAAGTGTTGATCAAAGAAGAGTACCGAGGCGATGTGGGTATTCATTACACGTTTATCAAAGACAACCGACTCTATACACATAGTCAGACCATTTCAGTTCCGTTTAGCAACAAAGCGTTGACTATTTCTTTTGCCAGCTTCCGCGATAAGTTACAACCGGGGCAACAAGAGCAGTGGAAAATTTTGGTGAAGGGAAACACAGCCGAAAAAGTAGCAGCAGAAATGGTGGCTACCCTTTACGATGAATCTCTCGATGAGTTTAGAAGCAATAACTGGTACGCACATTTTTTCAATTCGAACAACACACGGTTAGGCTGGAGCAGTGCGAATGGATTTAATCGGGAAGACCTTCGGTTGTTTAGCAAAGATTGGAATGACGAACAAGAAAGATGGCCCAATGGGGTTCACTTTGATAGTTTCAACTGGTTTGATTATAGTTTCTATCAGTATTTCTATAATGCTGGTGCTAAACGTAAACTTGTTAGAACCCCGAGATATAGAAGTGAAAGTGTGAATCTTGCAGAAATGAGTTATGAAGTCGAGGAGGATATAAAAGCAAACTATTTTTCAGCTAAAGCGGATTCAGCCAAAGAGGATTCGCCAACTCTCCAACTTCCAAAATCAGCAAATGAACCTCAAGATTTTTCGCAAGTAAAAGTGCGAACCAACTTCAACGAGACCGCTTTCTTCTATCCGCACCTGCAAACCAACGAGCAAGGAGAAATCATTATCAACTTCACGATTCCAGAGGCATTAACGCGCTGGAAAATGTTGGGCTTCGCGCACACCACCGATTTAAAATCAGGATCGATCATCAACCATTTGGTCACTCAAAAGGAATTGATGGTAGTACCCAATCAACCACGCTTCTTCCGCGAGAATGACAAAATGATTTTTTCGGTGAAGGTGAGCAGTTTGGTGGATGCTGATTTATTAGGACAAGCACAACTGGAATTCTTTGATGCGCTTACCATGAAGTCGATCGATGCGCAGATGAAGAACACCGGTAAGACAAAAGATTTTGCTCTGAAGCCACGTCAAAGCACCAACTTGGAATGGAGCATTGAAATTCCGGAAGGTGTGCAAGCCATCACGTATCGCGTAGTGGCCAAAGCCGGCAATTTTTCAGACGGTGAAGAGATGACGATTCAAGTAGTAACTAACCGCATGTTGGTGACCGAAACAATGCCTTTACCCATTCGCGGCAAGCAAACCAAAGAATTTAAGTTTGAGAAGTTTGTCAACAACAAATCCGCCACGCTGCGTCATCATCGCTTCACATTGGAGTTCACTTCCAATCCCGCATGGTATGCCATTCAGGCGTTGCCGTATTTGATGGAGTATCCGTACGATTGCGTGGAGCAAACGTTCAGTAAGTTTTATGCGAACAGCATTGCAGCGCACATCGCTAATTCCAATCCACGCATTAAGCAAGTGTTTGACACATGGAAAAATATTCAACCTGATGCACTGTTATCGAACCTGGAAAAAAATCAGGAATTAAAATCTGCCTTGTTGGAGGAAACACCGTGGGTACTGCAAGCCAAAGACGAGTCTCAACGAAAGCGTAGCGTAGCATTGCTGTTCGATTTGAATCGTATGGCCAGCGAACAAGAACGCGCGCTCGATAAAATCGCGAAAGCACAAATTGCGAGCGGAGGCTTTAGCTGGTTTCCCGGATTTCCGGAAGATCGCTACATGACACAACATATCATCAGCGGCATGGGCCATTTGGATGCATTGGGCGTTCGTGCAGTTCGTCAAGACACACGCACCTGGAACATGGTGAACAATGCGCTACGTTATTTGGATCGTGAATTGCAATATGATTACGAGCGATTGAAGGCACTTGTCAAAAAAGGACTGGCAAAATTTGAAGATGATAATTTGGGATACACACAAATTCAATATTTGTACATGCGCAGTTACTTCAAGGACGTTCCGATTCCGGATGACACCAAAGAAGCATTTAATTACTATTTAAGTCAGGCGAAAAAATATTGGCTGAAAGAAAATCTGTACATGCAGGGAATGCTCGCGCTGGCGCTTCATCGCAATGATGACAAGACAACACCGTCCGCTATGATTAAGTCATTCAATGAACGGGCTTTGCGCTCGGAAGAAATGGGCATGTATTGGAAGAATGATCGCGGATACTATTGGTATCAGGCGCCAATCGAAACACAGGCGTTGATGATTGAAGTCTATGATGAAGTTGCGGAGGATGTAAAATCAGTCGAAGACTTGAAAGTATGGTTACTCAAACAAAAGCAAACACAAGACTGGAAAACCACCAAAGCAACCACAGAAGCATGTTACGCACTTTTACGAAGAGGCACCGATGCGCTGGCAAGTTCTAAGTTGGTAGATATCAAAGTCGGGAATGAAATAATTGATCCAACGAAGCGCGAAGACACCAAAGTGGAAGCTGGTACCGGTTATTTCAAAACCGCTTGGCAAGCGGGCGAGATCAAATCCGATATGGGCAAGATTACCATTTCCAAAACCGATGAGGGTGTAGCATGGGGTGCGGCCTACTGGCAATATTTTGAGCAGCTCGATAAAATTACTCCGGCTGAAACGCCATTGAAATTAAAGAAGCAACTCTTCAAGCAAACCAACACCGATCGCGGACCGGTGATCACACCGATCACCCAACAATCACCTTTGCAAATTGGCGATCTGGTGAAAGTGCGAATTGAACTTCGCGTAGATCGCGACATGGAATATGTTCACCTGAAAGATATGCGTGCTGCGGGTTTCGAACCTGTGAATACTATCTCCACTTACAAGTATCAGGATGGATTAAGGTATTACGAGAGCACACGCGATCTTGCCACCAATTTCTTTATCGGTTATTTAGGTAAAGGAACCTACGTGTTTGAATATGAATTGCGCGTGTCGCAAAAAGGAGATTTCTCGAATGGAGTTACAAACATTCAATGCATGTATGCGCCAGAGTTTGCGAGTCACTCGGAAGGAATTCGTGTGATAATAAAATAACCAACTCTAATAAAAAAGAGAGGAGCATTTTTAGTGCTCCTCTTTTATTTTTATTCTCCTTTTAAGTTATCGACTGGATTAACATACACCGCGCGCCAGGTTTGCGACCCGATGGTGATGATACTAAAAATGAGCAGGGCGATCACGCCAATGAAAATTGTAGCCGCATCGACAGAAACATGATAAGCCAATTGCTCTAACCAAAGGTTGTTGATGAAGTAAGCTGCCGGCACGGCCAGTACAATGGCAATCAATAATATGCTCACAAATCCTTTCGACAATAGATAGACCAACGAATGGTTGCTGCTACCCAATACTTTGCGAATGGAGATTTCTTTAATGCGCGTTTCGGTAGTGTACGTAGCCATGCCCAATAAGCCTAAGCATGAAATAAGAATGGCAAGAAATGAAATCAAACCAAGAATGCTCACTAAATCGCCAAAGAAGATGTCGTAAATTTTATGCACCTCAGCATAAAAATCTTTATAGTCAATTTTTAAAGTAGGATTGACTGCTGCCCATGCGGCCTCTACACTTTTGCCGGCATCTTCGAAACTGCCGGTGTATTGCACTTGCAACAGGTTGTATTCTTTGGGATTTGCGATCAGCGCTAGTGGTTCTAATTTCTCTACGAGCATTTGGTGGTTGTAATCTTTCACTACGCCAATAATTTGCTTACGCGATGAATCTTGCTTGAGAATAATTTCTTGCCCGATCGCTTCGAGCGGTGATGCGAAGTGAAAAGCTTCCACTGCTTTTTCATTCAATACAATTAAATTTTTCTTGGAGTCTCCATCGCTTTCCTGATAGAAGCGTCCAGCTACGAGAGGAATCTTTAAGTTTTTCAAGTAGTCTTCATCGGTTGAATAATAGTACACGCTTACCCAGTCTTTATCTTCCAAAGAACGTTTGTATCCTTCGCCATAGCTGGAGCCTGCGGCCAACACGTGCGATACCGCTGTAGCATTTTCAATATTGGCGTGTTTTAGCAATTCTGTTTTTAGAACATCGGGCGAGGTATTACTAAGAGCAACCACCATTTTTTTATCCATGCTGAAACCGTGGTCGGCTCGCAAGAAAAGTTGCAGTTGGTTATACACTACGATCACGGAAAGGATGAACACCAGCGAAAATGTAAATTGAGTGACCAACAGTGATTTTCGAAGACCAATATTCGAAAACAACTTCATCGATTTCACACCCTTCAAAACTTTCACCGGTTGAAATCCACTCAACACAATAGCAGGGAAAACACCGGCCAAGATTCCTACTACAATGGCGAATACTACGAACACCACATACACAAAGTAGTTCGCTTCCAAATCCCATTGCATCAATCGAGCGAAACTTAATTCTAACATAAGTGGTCGAAGAGCGATCAGCAGCAACACAGCAACGACCAGTGCAATCAATGCTACCAAAACTGACTCTGAAATAAACTGGGTAAAAATTTGCCAGCGCATCGCACCCGTTACTTTACGCACA
Organism: Bacteroidota bacterium; assembly: GCA_016191555.1. Lineage (GTDB taxonomy): Bacteria > Bacteroidota > Bacteroidia > Cytophagales > Cyclobacteriaceae > ELB16-189. The sequence continues at coordinate 268,235 of JACPVX010000041.1, read as the reverse complement.
CCAATTTCGCGGGCACGGGTAAGCGATCGTGCAATGGAAAGATTGGTGAAGTTAAAGCACGAAGTCAACATCACAATACCGGCAAGTCCTGCAAAGAAGTAAACAAAAACCCAAGGTAAAAACGGACCAATCGGATTGTTGATGAAAGCGCCCGGAGTAATTTCTGTCAGTGCTTGTAAATGGTAATTAATTTTTTGTTGGGTATCCGGATTCGTAAGCACCGCAAAATGTTTTTGCTCAATAGCTTTGAGTTGAGGTTCAATGTCTTCTTTCGTTTTGGTTTCTTCCAGCAACACATAAATCCAACCCGAAGTATAATTGTACCAATTATCTAAATCTTTTTCGCGTTTGTTCTGCGACTCCAAACTTTTCACCGTGCTCATGCTGGCAAGCGCATCAAATACAATATGCGATTTGTTGGTAGTCTCTTTCAGAATGCCGGTAACCTTGTAAGGCCCTTCTGTTCCCACTTTAAAAGTTTCACCTATTGGATTTTCCTGACGAAACAATTTTTTCGCTGCCTTTTTCGTGAGCACCACCGAGTATGGCTCAACTAATGCAGTGGCAGGATTTCCTTGCGCCAATTCGTATTCAAATACATCTAAGATTTCCGGATCGGCAAAATAGCCCGCTACCGGAATGTTTACATTCTGCTCGATCTCCATCCACATGTTCCCAAATCCACGAGCAATCCGTACCGATTTTTCCACTCCCGTGAAATTGTCTGACAAATCTTGCTTAAGAGGCAGCGTGGTGGTGCCAGTTTCTGAAAAGCTTTCGCCTTTGTTACCGATCGGAATGGAATTGATCCGGTAGATTCGATCGCGCTTTGTATTGTATCGGTCGTACATCATCTGATCGGCAACCAACATAATGATCACCATCGACAAGGCCATGGCCACCGAAAGACCAAATATATTTATGGCAGAGAAAAAGCGATGCCGTAACAGGCTCCGCAGAGCTGTTTTTAAATAATTGAAGAACATAAGAATGAGTTAAAGTGAGGGCAGCAAGAGAATGCTGCCCGTAATTATTTTGTTTCGCGCTTTACAAGGAAGTAGTAAATCAAAAATCCCAAGGACACCGATACAGCAAACAATCCATACGGCAGAGGAGACTCAGGGCTGACTGGCACATATTCCATGATGATGAGTGAAATACCACCGAAGAAGGTGATCAATCCCCACTTCAAAGAGGAATATTTATTATCAGTAAGCGAGTGCTGTTTGAAAACAGCTTGGGTATCTTCATTCACATATCCTTTGTCAATCATTTTCTTTTTCAGGATGTAGTCAGTCATCACTTTGGTAAAGAAATAGATAGAAGTTCCAAGGCTTCCTAAGATGGCAATGGGCATTAATACATCAGAAGTAATCATATCTTTTTGTTTTTTGGTTTCTTGGTGCGTAAGACACCAACTCTACTCGGCATGTTGCAAAGATTTATAAGAATTTTAGAAATAAGGCTCCGGCAAGGAAACACTTCTATTTAAATCTCTGAAATTTCCTGCAACATTCTATATTGTACAGGTGTCTAACCCACTAATGACAGAAGATCAAGACCTAGTATCGCAGATATTGAATGGCGATAGGGCAGCGTTTCGGCAGTTAATAAGGCAACACCAGCGGTTGGTGGCGCACATGATTGCCCGATTGGTGGACCGGAATGAAGATCGGGAAGAGATATGTCAGGATGTTTTTTTGAAAGTGTATGAAAAATTAGGAGAGTTTACATTTCAATCGAAGTTAAGCACGTGGATTGCCACTATTGCCTATCGCCATGCGGTCAACCACCTGCGGAAAAAGAAAATTAAACTCACGGATTTTCCGGATGAAACGCAGTTTTCGAATTTCTTTATCTCGTCCGAAGATATCGAAGAAGATTTATCAGATCGCCAGATGAATGATAAGGTTTTAGAATGGATCGGGCAATTACCACACCAATACAAAACCGTGCTCACGATGTATCATGTCGATTCGATGAGCTATCAGGAAATTGAAGCTACTACCGGCATGCCCGAAGGCACGGTAAAGAATTACTTATTTCGGGCACGGCAGTTATTGAAAGAAAAAGTAAAAACGTATCTTGACAAAGAAGAAATACTATGACATCCCACGAAGAATTGATGCAACAGCAGATCGAAGATGGAAAGCCGCTTTCAGCCAATGCGGATAGTCGCGCTTACCAAAAAGTTTTTGATACGCTGAAGCAAGAACCAGACTTTGTATTGCCGGCACACTTTGAAGATAAAATCATACAAAGAATAGAAGCAAGCCAGAAGTTGTCAGAAAGAAAGGAAACCTATTGGCTGATGGCGGGTGTTTCGGTGATGATTATTGCTTCTATTATTGGCGCGGTGTTAGTAGGATTTAAACCTTCGTTCGGTGCATTTGCATTTTTATCCCGATACACGGGCTTGTTCATTTTCGGAATTGCATTTGTAATTCTCCTTCAATGGTTGGACCGTAAAATTGTTCATCGCCACAGTTTGTAAACCCCTGCGAATAAGGGAAAGAATGATTATTATTGTTATTCAATCCCTAAACCAAATGAAAAAATTAGTTCTATTACTCCTGCTGCTGGTAGCTTATCCGCTGCTATTTGCGCAGAAATACCAAGGCGATAGTTGGGCCAAGGTAAAAGCCTCCGGAGGTTCGCTTTCGGTTGTTTACTATGAACAAGCCGGACTTATCCAAGATGTAAATGGCAAACCAGCCGGTTTGTGTGTGGATGTGCTCGAAGATTTTGTGGCATTCATTCAAACTAAATATGGCAAGAAGATCACGATTCAATACTTGGGCAAAGAGCCGGTGTTTGCCAATTTCCTCGCAGCCGCTCAAAACAATCCGAATGTATTGGGTGTAACGAATGTGACCGTAACCGATGACCGCAAAAAGATATTGAAATTCGCGCCCGCTTTCATGTCCAATCCGGTGGTGATGGTAACACACAAAGACGCGCCTAACCTGACGGATCTTTCACAAATCAAAAAATCATTTGCAGGGTACTCTGCTGAAATCATAGGTGGTAGCACCCACATGAAGCACGCCAATAAAATCAAGAGTGACTACTGGCCTGAACTTTCTATCACCACCGGCATTTCAGGTCCGGAGATTTTTAAAAAAATGACAACTGATCCTAAACTTTTTACCATTCTGGATTTCACAGAATTTGTGGATGCCAATCGCAAGAAGCTTCCGCTGAAAAAGCAAGCCATTGAATTTGGCAAACCCGAGGAGTTGGCATTTGTGATGTCCAAGCAAAGCGATTGGGATGCCGTATGGAAGGAATTTTTAACAGACGAATACCGCAAAAGCGCTAAGTATCGCAAAAACATTGCCGATAATTTAGGTTCCGCATTTTTGGGAGTTTTGAAATAAGAAACTATACGATTAGATCGTAAAAAGTCAGGTGAAAGCCTGACTTTTTTATTTTCAAATAGAGGAATCGGCTTTTATACCCTATCGCCACCGACCACATAATTACACGATTCATAATACTCTGAAATCGGTTTATCTTGCCACACAACTTATCATGTTATGAAGAAAATATACAGCTATTCATTGCTTTTTCTGCTAACGCTTTCCACGCTATTCGCGCAGGCGCAAGAGCCCAAAAAAGAAGCCAAGGCAGATTCGGTCAAAAAAGAAAAACCGAAGAAAAAGAGAGATCTTCCTTTGGAGGTCGGTCGCAGAATTCCTATCAAAACTTCCGAAGGCACTTGGATGTCGCTGGATGTTAGCCCCGATGGTAAAACAATTGCATTTGATTTCTTGGGCGATATTTTCACCATGCCTATTACCGGTGGCAAGCCAAATCAGTTTACGAGTGGCATGAGCTTCGATTCACATCCTAAGTTCAGTCCCGATGGCACCAAACTCTTGTTTATCTCCGATCGCACCGGTGGCGAAAACATCTGGTGGTTTGCGCTGGACAAAAAAGATTCACTGCAGGTAACAAAAGGCAACACCGATCATTACCAATCTGCTGAGTGGACGCCCGATGGAAATTATATTGTCGGATCGCGAGGCACCCGCAACCTTAAACTTTGGATGTTTCACAAAGATGGTGGCTCCGGAGCCCAATTAATTGGCAAGCCGGATAACCTGAAAGTAGTGGAGCCCGCCTTCGGAAATGATGGCCGCTACGTATGGTATTCGCAACGATTCGGAGCATGGAATTACAACGCACAGTTTCCGCAATATCAATTAGGAGTGTATGATCGAGAGACAGGTGAAACCGATCGCAAAACACAGCGCTACGGTTCAGCCTTTACGCCAACGCTTTCACCGGACGGAAAATGGTTGGTATATGGCACACGCTACAACGATCAGACGGGTCTGGTTCTTCGCGATTTAAAAACAGGCGATGAAAAATGGTTGGCGTATCCGGTGCAACATGACGAGCAAGAATCCATCGCACCACTTGGAGTATTGCCTGCTATGTCCTTCACGCCCGACAGCAAAGAAGTGGTTGCTTCTTATGGAGGAAAATTCTACCGCATACCGGTAGCGGGTGGCGATGCCATCAACATTCCGTTCCAAATGGAAACCGAATTGTTGGTTGGCCCACGTGTTGATTTTAAATATCCTATTAAGGATGACAAAGACATGATCGCCACACAGATTCGCGATGCAGTCGTTTCGCCCGATGGAAAACAAGTTGCCTTCACTGCGTTGAATCGTTTGTATTTGTATGACATCGCGAAAGCGACATATAAAAGAATTACCAGCAACAATTTTACCGAAGCACAACCTACCTGGAGTCCGGATGGAAGTCAACTGGCGTGGGTTACATGGGAAAACAATGCTGGTCACTTATATAAAATCAATTTCAAAGCAAAAGATGCCAAGCCCGTTCGGTTAACGAATGTGGCCGGATTATACACCGAGCCTGTATGGTCTTATCAAGGAAATAAAATTGTTTTCTTCCGTGGTGCGACTCAAACATTTAAAGATGCAGCCGATCCATTCTTTGCCGGAGCACAAGAAGATTTGTTGTGGATTTCCGGTGATGGCGGCAACGTCAATTTCATCGCGAAAGCGAAAGGACGCGGAGCTCCTCATTTTACGAAAACAGACGATCGCATCTATTTGTATCACGGACAAAAAGGATTGTTATCCATTCGCTGGGATGGCACCGATGAAAAAGGTCATTTGAAAGTAAGCGGTATTACCGTGTATGGTTCTATATTGATGGAGCACAATTGTATGTTGAACGAATCAGAAATGGAGCCTGCACAAGAACCTTCTATTGCTGATGTAATTAAAATTGCTCCCGAAGGCGACAAAGCGCTGGCGCAAATCAACAATGAAATTTATGTGGTGACCATTCCAAAAACCGGTGGCGATGTTCCTAAAATTTCTGTAGCCGAAGCAGACCGTGCACAATTTCCGGCACGCAAACTGACTAAGATTGGTGGCGAATTTGCAAGCTGGTCCAACAACGCAAAAGCAGTTTACTTCACTTTAGGTAATGCGTTCTTTACTTACCACCTCGATTCCGCGAAAGCGAAAGAAGATTACCTGAAGAAGAAAAAAGCAGAAGAAGAGAAGGCAAAAGAATTAGAAGAAGCGAAGGGTGACAAGAAAGACGAAAAGAAAGATGAGAAGAAGGATGCTGCCGATAAGAAGAAGGACAAGAAAGACGAACCTTACAAGCCAACGGAAGTACGAATAAAAGTAACGGTGCAAAAAGACATCCCACAAGGAAAAGTCTTATTGCAAAACGCACGCATCATTACCATGAATGGTGATGAAGTGATTGAGCGTGGCGATGTGTTGATTGAAAATGCGCGCATCAAGCAAGTGGGCGCAGCCGGTTCGATTAATGTGGATGCAACTGTACAAAAGATGGACATGAGTGGAAAAACCATCGTGCCCGGCTTTGTGGATACACATGCGCACATGTGGCCGGCATGGGGCGTTCATAAAAATCAGGTGTGGATGTATGCCGCTAACCTAGCTTATGGGGTTACTACCACCCGCGATCCTCAAACAGCCACCACCGATGTGTTGACCTATGGTGATATGGTGGAAACCGGTCAGATTATCGGACCAAGAATTTATTCTACCGGACCAGGCGTGGGCTTCTGGGCTTATAACTTGAAAGATGCCGATCAGGCGAAAGACATTTTGAAGCAATATTCCGAATACTTCAATACGAAAACCATCAAGATGTATTTGACCGGAAATCGTCAACATCGCCAGTGGATCATTCAAGCAGCGAAAGAACAAGGATTGATGCCGACTACGGAAGGTGGTCTTGATTTTAAATTGAACCTGACCAACCTGATTGATGGTTATCCGGGACATGAGCATGCGTTGCCTATTTATCCATTGTACAAAGATTTGGCTACGTCAATCGCAGAAGCCAAGATGACCTACACACCTACTTTGTTGGTGGCGTATGGCGGACCGTGGGCAGAGAATTTTTATTATGCCACAGAAAATGTAAATGGCGATCCAAAGTTGAATCACTTTACAGCTAAATCGGAGCTTGATCAAAAATCCAGACGCAGACCAGGATGGTTTATGAAAGAAGAGCACGTATTTGAAGACCACGCCAAGTTTGTAAATGACCTAGTGAAAGCCGGAGGCAATGCCGGTGTGGGTTCACACGGTCAGTTGCAAGGCTTGGGCTACCACTGGGAATTGTGGAGCATCGCTTCCGGTGGCATGCGCAATTTAGATGCGCTGAAAGTTGCTACTATTCACGGAGCGAGAGCGATCGGTTTAGATGGCGATATCGGTAGCATCGAAGCAGGCAAACTAGCCGATTTGATTATCCTAGATAAAAATCCGTTGGAGAATATCCGAAACACAAACTCGGTGTTCAGAGTGATGAAAAACGGTCGCTTGTACGATGGCAACACACTTGATGAGGTGTACCCTACCGTTCGCAAAGCACCTGATTTTGCTAAAGATCAGGCAGCACCTGTGGGTGTGCCGGGGATCAAGTAATTGGGGTCAGGACACTTACAAAGTGTCCGACACTTAAAAAAGTAATAGCTTTTAGAATCAAGAAGCCTTCCCTCAAAAATTCGGGAGGGCTTTTTTTATAACTTTTTTCAACCTCCAAACGCTCGTTCAAATCATTTTAACCACTATCATTGTTATTATTTCAAACGATAGAAACCATGAATTTCGAACTTACCGAAGAACAATTGGCCGTACAGCAGGCAGCCCGCGATTTTGCCCAAAACGAACTCCTTCCGGGAGTAATTGACCGCGATAATGAGCAACGTTTTCCTGTAGAACAGGTCAAAAAGATGGGCGAACTGGGTTTCATGGGTATGATGACCGACCCCAAATACAATGGGGGTGGTATGGACTCTATTTCGTATGTGCTAGCGATGGAAGAGATTTCAAAAATCGATGCTTCTGCTTCGGTGTGCATGTCGGTAAACAATTCATTGGTTTGTTGGGGATTGGAACGCTTTGGTACGGAAGAGCAAAAAGAAAAATATTTGAAGAAGCTGACCACGGGAGAGGTGATTGGTGCCTTTTGTTTATCAGAGCCTGAGGCTGGCTCAGACGCTACGAGTCAGCGCACCACAGCCGAAGACAAAGGCGATCACTACTTACTGAACGGAACCAAAAACTGGATCACCAACGGCAAGAGCGCCAGTGTTTATATTGTGATTGCGCAAACCCATCCGGAGAAAAAACACAAGGGTATCAACGCTTTGATTGTAGAGCGAGGCATGCCCGGATTTGTGGTCGGAAAGAAGGAAGATAAAATGGGTATCCGCGGCAGCGACACACATTCATTGATGTTTACGGATGTGAAACTGCCAAAAGCCAATCGTATCGGCGATGATGGTTTCGGATTTACTTTTGCGATGACGACATTGAACGGAGGACGCATAGGTATTGCCGCACAGGCTCTGGGCATCGCTTGCGGTGCGTATGAATTAGCATTGAAATATTCAAAAGAACGCAAAGCCTTTGGCAAACATTTGTCCGAGCACCAGTCCACACAATTTAAACTTGCCGAAATGGCCACAAAAATTGAAACTGCGCGCTTATTGATTTTTAAAGCTGCCTACCTGAAAGATGAGAAGAAAGATTTTGTGAAGGCTGCTGCTATGGCGAAATTATACGCGAGCCAGATTGCCCAAGAAGTGACCACCGAGGCAGTTCAAATTCATGGAGGTTATGGCTACGTAAAAGAGTTTCATGTAGAGCGCCTGATGCGCGATGCGAAGATTACACAGATCTACGAAGGCACTACCGAAATTCAAAAGATGGTGATTTCGAGAGAGCTGTTGAAGTAAAGCTACTTCTGCTTTTTCTTCAGATCATTAATATCTTGCTCCAACTCTTTCAGGCTTTGTTCTTTCTGATTTGCTACTTGTGCAAGTCTGAATTTTTCGAATTCGGTAGAGGATTTCTCTATTGCCATGTCATGACTTATTTTTCCGGCATGAGTAAGCAACTCCCGACCGTTCAATTCTAAGAGACCGTCCAGACGTTTTATCCAGTCATTCATATACATGGGAGTTTGCTGTTGTGCCATGGTTTCGGCAAAAGCAAGATATTGTTCCACCAAAAGCCCGAGCAACCGGATTTCATCTTCAGTCAGATAATTTTTGGCAATGCTTACATCTGATTTCTTGATGGCAGATGCGTTTTTTTTGTCTAAGGATTGCATCCCCAGTAATGGGAGAGAGGCATCTACCCTTCGGTAAACCAATTCGGCTGCTGTGTTACTGCTGATGGCCCAAAGCAACTTGTTTTGCACTGTCTTAAAAAACGCTACCGTTTTTTCGTCATTCGGATTGTAATCGATACTGGTGGTGTAGATGTCTTTTATTTTTTGGTAAAAAAAGCGTTCCGACAAACGGATCTCGCGAATGCGCTCTTGTAATTCAGAAAAGTAATTCATTGAATTACCCGTTTTGAATCGCTCGTCATTAAGCGCAAAACCTTTTACAATGTATTCCTTCAGGCGTTGCGTTGCCCAAATCCGAAACTGAGTTCCTTGTACCGATTTAACCCGATAGCCGACAGAAATGATAACATCTAAATTATAGTAATTGGGGGCTTTTTGCTGAAATTCGGAATTTCCGAATTTCTTCATTGTGACTGATTCCACTAATTCATTTTCATCATAAACATTCTTAATATGTTCGTTGATGGTTGATTTGGCTTTACCAAAAAGGGTGGCCATTTGGTCTTGCGTTAGCCAAACCGTTTCTTCTTCTAAACGAACATCAATCTTAATGTTGCCATCCTGATTTTGATAGATTAAAATGTCACTGCTCATTTTGTTCCTTTTTGGTTACCGTAAAAATCTACGGCTAATCAGGGAGTAATGTTAGAATGATCGCTAATCTCAAACCACCTCTTCCAGCAGCGTATTAAACGCCACATGCTTGTCTTTGAATTTTAATCGATGACCCTCGATGATGGTGGCGGTGTGTTGATTCAAATAGTTTACTACATTCTCAATATTTTCGGCAAATACCTGAATGCTATACGATACAGATGATTCATCATCATGTGTCACCACTCGGTAAAGTTTGCAATCGCGGAAAAAACCGGTGGCCATCATGGCTGGCAGGTAGTTTTGCTTCACCCATTGCAGCCATTCGGTTTCAATGTCTTTGTCGATGCCGATGGTAACGTTGTATAAAAACATGAGAGCAATTTTTTATTCTTGATTAACGTAATCGCGTAAGTATTCGAAGGCAGGAGTGAGGTCGCCATTTTCGGCCATCGTTGCACGAGCAATAATATCATCTACGTCTTCCAGCAACAATGGCTTCAAAATGCGGTCAATCAAATCACGACCAAATTCTTCCGAGGCGCTGCGCGGCAATTCGCAAGGTAAATTGTCTACCGCCATCACCGTAATGTTACTTTCATTACTCAAAGCTGGTTGTATGGAATCAGAAAGCGCATGATAATCGTAAAGCGGATCTGCAATAGTGCTGGCTTTCTTGGTACTAGGAATCGAGCCATTGATATCACAGGTGATGTCCGCAATTACTTTGATTCGAAAGTCGGGTGATTTCATATCATTGACTTCGAACAAACGCGGAGCATGAGGATTCCAAAAAGCTCCGGCCATTAATATGTCAGACACTTTTGCGAAATCAACAAAGTGCGAAGCATACGCTTGCGGGTTTGTGTGAAACTCTTCGCGATTAAAATGACCGCCCTTCAATCGGGTATGATAATCGGCACTGCTCAACTGTGTATACACCGGTTCCTGAAAAGTTTGCGACAGAAAATCGGCCGGATTCACTTTTCGGATGCCTGCTGTGTCCAAAGTTTCCATAGCACCTTTTCCCACACGCCCGGCTCCGGTTAATACAATTTTGATCGGAGACAATTGCACTTTGCGCAATTCCAATTTCAAATCGTTCACATCAAAGCATTCATTCGCTCTGCGAAGTTGAAATAAGTTGTAGCGTTTTCCATATGCCCACAACCCATTGTAGGCACCCACAATCCCGGCATACCGGCCAAATGCCACTAAGCGATTTCCCTGATGATCCTTTAAAGTTTCGTAATCAATCAGTTTGATTTTTTTCTTCAGCACTTCTTGCAGCAGCTTGCGATTGTAAGGCTGCTTTTTCAACGTGTGTGAAAAGAAGAGATAGGTTTTTCCGGCAATCAGATTCGGAATAGGTACTTCTTTGATTCCCATCAGCACATCGCAATCCGACAAGTCCTCTTGCGAAGCAATACCATGATCATTGTACTCCTCATCTTTAAAGCACCGCACAGTACTCGGTTGGCAAACCACCTGAACATGCGCGAAGCGCTGTTGAATTTCTTCTGTTTGTACAGGAGTAAATGCCACGCGCTTATCGGGTGGTACTTTGCCTTCGCGAATCAAACCTAATTTTAGAGGACGCATTCGATCTTAACTTTCAAATAAACTTCCGAGCAGCGAGCTACCTTCTTTGCTGCTGTTGTTACCATAGGGCGCCAACGCCTGAATCAATTTACGAATCGGCATCGACTGCAACCATACTTTGCCAGTGCCGCGCAATGTTGCCAGAAAAATTCCTTCACCACCAAACACCATCGACTTCAAACTGCCGGAGCGCTCTACATCAAAATCAATCTGCGATTCAAAAGCCACCACGCAGCCCGTATCTACACGCAAGGTTTCATTATTGAGTGTACGTTCAATAACAGTGCCACCGGCATGTACGAACGCCAGCCCATCACCTTGCAGTTTCTGTAAAATAAATCCTTCACCACCAACTAAGCCGGCTCCAATTTTTCGATTGAAGACAATGGAAAGTTTTGTGCCATAAGCAGCACACAAGAAACCATCCTTCTGCACCACCAATTCTTGTCCGGGGCACTTAGCTAAGTCAACCGGAATTACCGTGCCGGGATAAGGCGCAGAAAAACCAACTTTCGATTTCCGACTTCCTCGATTGGTGAAATGCGTCATAAAGAGCGACTCACCAGTTAACAAGCGACTGCCTGCCGAAAGTAATTTATCAAACAATCCTTGTTGTGGATTGGAGCCATCGCCCATTTTCGTTTCAAATAAAATTCCCTCTTCCATAAAGAGCATTGCACCTGCCTCCGCAATGACGGTTTCTGCCGGATCGAGTTCTACTTCTACAATTTGAATGCTCTCTCCTTTAATCTGATAGTCGATTACATGTGATTGTGCCATACGTGATTATTTTTTCTTGTTCAATTTTTTCAATCGCTCTTTCTCTTCTTTCTCGAGCAATTTCTTATCATCTACGTTTTTATCCAGAAACGAGTTGATCTTTTCAATGTTCATGCTCGATTTCAATTCACCAAACTGGTCAATCGAAACCTCAAAGCCTTTCAGCTCTTTATGTACACGCGGCTTGCCTTGCTTTTTGCTCGGCTTGTCAGCAGAATTATCTTTCGAAGCCATATTTTTATTTGGTTATTGTGCGAATCGCAAATTCAATACGCTGAGCAACTTCAGTGCCCCCCATAATTTCAATACTCAACATCAAATCGGGTCCTGCACCTTGCCCGGTGAGCACCATGCGCAATACTTGAAGTACTTGACCCGCCTTCATGTTATGCAGCGCAGTAGTCGTATCTAAAATAGCTTTTGCTGAGTCAGCCGTCAATCCTGAAGCTGATTGCAATTCCTTTCCATACGCAGCTAACACTGCTGCTACTTCTGCATTCCATTTCTTGCTAATCACCTGCTCGTCAAACTGAGTGGGCGCTTCGAAGAAAAATTTACTCTGTACAAATAAGTCGTTCGGAAACGTGATGCGCTCGCGCAAGCAAGCCGCAATCTTCTGCGCCTTCGCTTCATCGCAAATGATGTTTACATTTTTCAAATCAGCCAACAAGTACGCTGCTAACTCTGCATTACTTTTCGAGCGCAGATAATGTTGATTGTACCATTGTGCTTTTTGGATGTCGAACTTCGCACCCGCTTTGCCGATTCGTTCAATGGTAAACTCGTCAATCAATTCCTGCAGCGAAAAAATTTCTTTTTCCGTTCCCGGATTCCATCCTAAGAAAGCGAGAAAGTTGAGCAACGCTTCTGGCAAGTAGCCCGACTCTTTGTAGCCTTTCGCCACTTCGTGCGTAGCCGGATCTGTCCACGTAAGTGGAAAAATAGGAAAGCCCATGCGGTCCGCATCGCGCTTGCTGAGCTTACCATTACCATCGGGTTTCAATAACAGCGGCAAGTGTGCAAAACGCGGCATCGCACTTTTCCAACCTAAAAATTCATACAACAACACATGCAGCGGAGCCGAAGGCAACCACTCCTCGCCACGAATCACATGCGATATCTTCATCAAATAATCGTCCACCACATTCGCTAAGTGATACGTAGGCATCCCGTCAGATTTCATTAACACTTTGTCATCAATCTGCGATGAGTTCACCACCACCTCACCACGAATCAAATCCGTCAACCGAATTTCCTGATTCGCGGGCACCTTCAAACGAATCACATAACCCACACCCGCTTCCAGTTTTTCTTTCACCCCTTGCTCTGATAGCGTAAGCGAGTTGCTCATCTGCATGCGCGACTGGCTGCCATATTGTTGATTCGGATCACCTGCGGCTTTTAGTCGCTCGCGCATCGCTTCCAATTCGGCTTCCGTATCAAACGCATAGTACGCGTTGCCATCGGCAATCAATTTTTCGGCATACTGTTTATACAACGGCTTGCGCTCCGACTGACGATAAGGCGCATGTGGTCCGCCTTTTCCAACGCCTTCATCAATTTGAATACCAGCCCACGCCAGCGACTCAATAATGTATTCTTCCGCGCCGGGCACATAGCGCGTTTGGTCAGTATCTTCAATACGCAAAATCATGGTTCCGCCATGCTTGCGAGCCAGCAAATAATTATAAAGCGCAGTGCGCACACCGCCAATATGTAATGCCCCGGTTGGGCTTGGTGCAAATCGAACTCGTACGTTATCCATTTAAAAAAAGTGAGCGTCAAAGTTAACCCAAAAATTGATGCAAAGCAGGAGAAGATATGCCGAATGCGATATCTAGAAGCCCTGACTATTTAGAAAAAGAAATGTATTTTTTTGGGGCATGGCGCGAGGCGCGCCACCAGGCTTTTCGCTACAAATCCGTCCACGCGCTTGCCAACGCACTTCGGGTTTTCCGCTTCAATCCTTTGCCCGCGCACAGAAGGAGCGCATCGTCACTTCACGTACATCAATCTTTCACAGCGATGCACGAAATTTCTACATTCACATCTTTTGGTAAGCGACTCACTTCTACTGTTTCACGGGCGGGCGGTTGTGAACTGAAGCTTTTGCCATACACTTCATTCACTTGCGAAAACTGATTCATGTCTTTCAAAAAGATCGTGCTCTTCACCACGTGGCTGAAGTTCATGCCTGCAGCCTGCAGCACTTCATTCAGGTTTTTCATCACCATCGTTGTTTCATCGGTAATGTTGCCCGTCACCATTTGTCCGGTTGAGCGGTCAATGGCAACTTGTCCTGATAAAAAAAGCAGATTGCCCACTTTTATCGCTTGACTGTAAGGGCCTATAGGCTCCGGTGCTTGCGCTGAATAAATTACTTCTTTGGCCATCGCGGTAGGTTTGTTAGTTTTGATTTCAAATATCCGAAAAACTTCTGTTTTGCTTATGAATATTTTAGTGGTTGGCCATGAATGGCATGTAACAGAGTGCAGGCAGAAGTTAGGAGTAGCGCATCACTATTTAATTGCTGCGGAGCCAACCTCCGATTCGGTAAGCACAGCAGATGTAATCTTCGATTTTCTGGTGGAAGAAGAATCGCTGAAGCTATATGCAAATCTGAAGACGCCTGTTTTTTTGAATACCGTATTTACCACACTCGTATCCATCAAAAAGAAAAATCCGAATCTTCACTCCGTGTTTGGCTTTTGTGGCTTACCTACATTTTTTAACCGCGAGGTGTTGGAAGTAAGTTTACTTTCAGCCGAGCAACGAACGGATCTGGAGAAAATCTGCCAGCTATTAGCAACCGATTTTGCCGTGGTCGATGATCGAGTGGGCTTGGTAACACCGCGCATCATTTGCATGATCATCAATGAAGCTTATTATACCGTACAGGAGGGCACCGCTTCGCGCGCAGACATCGACCTCGCCATGAAGCTTGGCACCAATTATCCCTTCGGGCCTTTTGAGTGGTGCAAAAAAATCGGAATTGAAAATGTCTACCAGCTGCTCAACACCGTCTACCACGATACATACGATGAGCGATACAAGATTTGCGCGCTGTTGAAAAGAGAAGTGTAACTTGACTTAGTTATGGCTGTCCCTTCACGATGAACAATCGCTTTTATTCAAACCATTTTTTTCTACTTTTTTTAGGCGGACTTGCCGGAGGCTGCGCCTGGCTAGTACATCCTGTTTTCGTGGTGTTGATGTGGTTACCCTTGTTATGGGTAGAGAAAAATTTTAGAGAAAATAACAGCCTTCAAAAAATTGGACGACTAAAATATTATTCTTCACTTTTCAAAAGGCTATATGTATTCTTCTTTACCTGGAATACAATGGCCGCGTTTTGGTTAATAGTCATTAATACCGCTGGTGGTGTTTTTGCCCTTTTGGTAATTCCGGCTTTAATGACCTTGCCGATTTTACTTTTTCATTTACTGAGTTTTAATACATTACAAAAGGGTCTGATTTTTATTTGTTGTTGGCTTGCCTATGAATTTCTTCAACATCATTGGGAATTGGCCTGGGTATGGCTTACGTTGGGTAACTCTTTGGCTTCGGTTCATTACTTAATACAATGGTATGAATACACGGGAGTTTTGGGCGGAAGTCTTTGGATTTTGGTGACATCGGTTTTACTGTTTGAATCGTGGCAGCAAGCAAAAAACCGTATGGTATATGTTGTGGTGCTTAGCTTGTGGCTTCTAGTGCCCTCATGTTTTAGTATATACCTGTATGTTACCCACGAGGAAGAGGGAGCAGAAACTAAGATCGTGGTGGTTCAACCAGACTTTGATCCATATACCGACAAAGAGATTGCCGATCCAGCCTACATTTCTATTTATCATCAAAATCTCCGGCTAGCTGCATTAGTAAAAAGCAAGGCTACGGAGAACACTGATTTGGTACTTTTCCCCGAATCGTCCACCAGCACTTTTTTAGACGAAGAAACCTTGGTAACCACGGGCAACTGGCCGCTCGATTTTAGTCAGTTGGTGGATACATTAAAAGAGTTTTCCTCAACCGATCTCTTGTTGGGTATTAACACTTACACATTAGTAAATGAATTGAAGAAAGATGAACTGACAGTTATCCAATCTAAAAACAAAGAATTCTTTTTTCGAAGGTATAACTCTGCCATATTTTATCAGAAGGATTCAGTAAATCGAATCTATCACAAGTCCATTTTAGTGCCGGGGGGTGAGGGTTTTCCTTTTTTGTCTTTGTCGAAAAAGATTTTCTTTTTCCATGACTTCAGAGACATTACTACCCCACAAAAAGAGCGAGTTGTTTTTAGGAGAAGGGATGGTATTAAATTTGCACCCCTCATTTGCTATGAATCTACCTTTGGAGAATATGTAGGTGACTATATTAAAAAGGGTGCCACGATACTCTGTGTGATGACCAACGATGCTTATTGGCAGGGAACGCCTGAGCCCAAACAACATTTGTTAATTGATCGATTACGTGCCATCGAGTACCGAAAAAGTATTGCCCGTGCTTCACATCACGGGCATTCGGGGTTCATCAATCAAAAAGGGGATTTTGAACAGCTAACAACCACACAAGTGCAGGTAGCTATAAGGGGACATTTGCGCGGAAACAATATGGTCACTTTTTATTTGCAACATGGCGATTTTATTGGCAGGGTGGCCTTATTTCTACTTTGTATTTTACTTGGTGCGCGATTAATCCGAAGGATTCGTAAGCGAATCGACTAACGCTTCAAATTCTATTGCATAATTCGAATCGAACTGAGTATTCTTTTGAAAAAAAAGGCAGACCGTAAAGTCTGCCGATTTTCGAATTACTTATCAATCAAAGCAGTTTTATTGCTTTATAAGATTAAAGGTGTAATTATTAGTGCTAGAAGTTCTTCCACCGGGAGTGATAACAATGGAAGAAGATTGTAAAGTGCAATCAAATTTAAGGAAACTGCCATCCACACCTGTACTTACATTTGTAAGAGTTGAGGTGCGGAAACAATCGGGTGTGGCCAACGTAATCGTATTTTCAGCTACAGTTGCACTAACATTGCAAGTTGCGCTACTTGTGCCACCACTAATAATAGTCACAACAGTAGCGTCCGCAGAAAAAGAAATCTTAAACCCTGTAAATTCAGACGTAACGCTAACTCCGTTTTTTGTAACTGTGCCTAAAATGTATGATTTGCCTTGTATTTTGTCTTTCAGAGTTAAGGTGGGTTCCTCTGGCTTATTTTTACAATTAGCCAAACTCAAAAGAAATAGAGTAGCGGGTATCCAGGCAAGACTGATTATTCTTATGATTTTCATTTTTCAATTATTTTAATAATGTTGTTTATTAGTTTTTTATGAAACGCATGGCTTTGCTATTGTTGCCATCCAAAATGGTAAGTACGTAGATGCCGGCTGCTAATGCACGAACATCTAATTGCAATCGGTTATTCGTGTATTGTCTGGGCAATTCTAGCTCGGAGCCATTCAGTTGCACCACTTTTCCGGTAGCCGCAGCACTTACATTATCAACAAACAGATAATCCGATGTTGGGTTAGGCCAAACGTTGGCCACTAGAGAAAGATCTTCAAGACCAGTTATTACGCTTACGGTAAATTTGTTAGATGCCTTGCTTACACATCCGCCACCAGCATCTGCTTTGGCATAGTAAATGCCGGCAGCTGTTACCTGACTAGCAGGATTAAACGTAGCACCGGTAGAGATGGCAGAAGTTGTTCCTTCTTTAAACCAACTTAAAACCTGTGCATTGGCGGTAGTAAGCACCTCTATTCCGCTCTGAGTTTGTACCACAACAACCGGTGCTACCGGTGCAATACAAACAGTTTGTTTAACCGATGTTGCTGCATTGAAATTGTTATTACCGGCTTGGATGGCGGTGATTTCTACGTTACCTCCTCCAACCGGGGTTGCGTTTCCA
Organism: Bacteroidota bacterium; assembly: GCA_016191555.1. Lineage (GTDB taxonomy): Bacteria > Bacteroidota > Bacteroidia > Cytophagales > Cyclobacteriaceae > ELB16-189. The sequence continues at coordinate 250,663 of JACPVX010000041.1, read as the reverse complement.
TTGGCATCAATGGTAATTCTGCCGGTGGGTGTAGCTGTATAACTTACAGCCAAGGAAGATGTAGCAGTTGCACCTAAACTGAAAGCTGAACCACCTACTTCAATGGAGGCAGTGATCGCGTTGAATGTGATGGTTTGATCGGCTTTGGTAATGTTGGCGGTTATTCCGGTTGGTTGTGTGAGTGAATAGTTGCCACTTTTTGTACCACTCAATGTATAACCACTTACCGTTACAGCTTTGCCAGCACCCGCATTTGCATCACTAAAGGAAGCTGTAGGAGTGCCACTAAGAGTAACATCATCGCCATTAATAACTCCGCTTAAAGCTGCAGTGCCCGATAATGCGGCTGTAGCATTGCCATTATAAACTTTGGTTACAGCAGTAATGCCAGTGATGGTAAGAGGTTTGACATTTACAGTAATAGTTCGTTGTACGGCAGTGGCAGCTGCAAAGTCGCCATCGCCAGATTGGCTCGCTTGAATGGTAACAGTTCCAGCACCCGTAAAAGTTAAATTACTTCCATTGATACTGCCTGGCCCAGATAACACACTATAGCTTACACTAAGGCCTGAAGAAGATGTTGCATCCAACGAAGAAAGAGTTACTAAATCGCCATACGTCTTAGACGAGATGGTGTTGAATGTTATAGTTTGGGGCTGATTGCTTAAATTATTGATTGTTATGGTAAATTCCTTTTCGAACGATAAGCCTCCTTGATCAGCGGTTTTTATTCGAATAAAGTAGCTGCTTTTGGTTTCAAAATCGGGGCTATTGTTAATGCGCAAACTGTTGCCATTAACATTGAAAGACGCATTGTCCGTGCCTCCAGTACCAGCAACCAAAGTATATGTAAAGGTATTGCCATTGTCAGGATCAGTAGTACTAAGCGTACCCACAGTTGAATTAGCTGCTACATTTTCATTGATAGAAGAAGCTGAAAGTGTAATGTTTGTTGGTGCTTGATTGCCAGAACTTACTGTGATCGTAAATATTTTTTCAGTGAAAAGACCTCCTAGATCCGTGGAACGGATTCGTACAGAATAACTAGCCTGAGTATTAGCCGGAACAGTGATGAGCAATTGCGCTCCGCCAATAACCGGCAGAGGCATAATAAAAAAAGAATCATTGTCTGTGCTGCCCGTACCGGAAACCAATTCATAGTTAAAAGTATCATTTGCATCAGGATCGGTAGTACTCAAATTTCCCACTACGGTAAAAGCACCATCACTGCTGTTGAGTGTGGTTTTGTCGAGGGAAATGTTAGTGGGTGCTTGGTTACTGCCACCACCTCCGCCACCCCCCGTAGGCAGAGCGTTTAACACGAAGCTTCCTGTAGAGCCCAATGCAGGGCCCCACATTATCCAAACTACAGAATTAGGAGCCAAATTAGTTACATTAAGCGCACTAGCACTGGTGCCTTGTGCCACCATGTTTAGGTTTGCACAGCTACCGGTATAGACCTTCACCGCAATACCAGATTCCGGATCGGAACTTAAATTCAGCGTGCTTGGCACTGCAGGCATTGTGTATTGATACCAATATTCATTCTCATTCGTATTGGCTACAACCTGGGTTCCGGTATTTGCAATAACAATCGCATTATCGCAAGTATTGTTGATAACACCGCCACCGCCTCCTCCACCACCAGAAATTGCGGTGGTTAATAAAAAGCTTGTTAGATTGAAAGGCGTACCCGGGTTCGCATCAGTTATTTTGATGAGATATGCTGTATTAGGGAGTAAAGCGGTTGCCGTTACTGTGCCTTCGCCAGGCGCTGACTCATCGATCAGGGTAGTGGCTACACAAGGAAAACTAAGGATACTAATCGTGGTGCCTGTGGCAAGAACCGTCAAATCACGGTTTTGGCCATCGTTAGGAGTTTGAAAGCTGTACCAATATTCGCTTTGTGATGTATTAGTTTCTGTTTGTGTGCCTTCATTTACGATCACTTTTGCATTGTCGCACGTTGCATTTTGGGCATGCGCAGGCAAGGGCATTAGCCCGATCATCAGAAAGGCAAGGGAATAGATTACTCTAGAAGTTGGGGGTAGTTTCATTTGAGAAAATTAAATTTGATAATTGGTACAAAAGTATGAAATGCTATGCGGTGGTATTGTGCTCCAATACCTCAATTCAATGCTCCAATACCTCAATTTTAGAATGAAGGTAAAGAGCCAATTACATCACTTCTGAAGGAGAGTGACCGTGAATTTTCTTGTAAGCTGCAGAGAACTTTCCAGCATGTTGAAACCCAAGTTTAAGCGCAATTTCCTTAACCGTTACTTGCCTCGTTTGCATCATTTCTTTCGCATAGGCCATTTGTTTGGCCACATAATAGCGATAGGGCGTGCAGCCATACATGCGTTTGAAATCTGCCAGCAGTTTTGTTTCCGAAATACCGGCTTCACTGGCCAACTGCCCCAAACTTGGAAACTGGTTAAATATGGAATCATTGATGAGATGTTCGGCTTTGGCAAGCCTGCGTTTGTCGCGTTCCGGCAAGCTTACTGTAGAGTCTTTCATTGAGCTATGACTCAATTCAATGGCAAATGCTGACAGAAGCTCAAGCGTCCGACTTCTTAACAAAAGAAGGTCGCTCACTCCGTTTTCATCTTTATCGATAATGCTATTTACCAGTTTCAGATAAGTTTCCCTTTTGCCTTCCAGAAAATTGGGCAGAAAAACGGAATCTCTATCCGAATCAAAAAAATTAGTGAGTATCTGATTTTTGAAAATTCCATTCCCTGCAACGTTCTGCGTCATCCAGTCGCTGCTGAAGTAAATGGTGAAAAATATAGACTTCTGTCCTTTAAAATGAGAGTTAAGAACTTGTGCTCCGGCTTTTACAAGCATCCAGGAGCGATCTTGACTGGGCACATCATAAATCACTTTTGGAAACTTGATCTGCCGGATGTCTTTATTGATATAGAGTGTTAATGAGTGATAGTTCGATTCAATTCCAGGCTCATAATGCAATTTGAAACTCAGATTTTTCTTGGCTTCAAAATTAGAAAGGATGATCCATAGCCCCTCTTCTATTTTTTCGTAGTGCCCTTCTCCATTGATGAAAATATTGTTGGCACTGAAAACTTTTCTTTTTGGGTCATGCTTCATAAAGCTACTAAAGCTAGCCACAATCAGTTCTGGCGAATTAGCGATATAGGGTAGCTCATAAAACCCATCCCGGTAAGTGAATAGATATTTTTTCATTTTAGCTAACCAATTAGAAACGGTAGCTTGAATACCTAAATTCATAGGGAATTGAGATTACTTCAGTTGGGGATAAAGCTGGCTACAAAGCTTCTCAGAGTTTGGGTGTACCCGAAATGGGAATTACTCCACCGTCACACTCTTCGCCAAGTTTCTCGGTTGGTCTACGTTGCAACCACGCATCACGGCAATGTGATAGGATAGAAGTTGTAAAGGCACCACGGAAACCAAAGGCATGAGCGGCTCGAGCGTAGCAGGAACTTCAATGACAAACTCAGCCATTTTAGAAATCAGGTTATCGCCTTCGGTTACTACGGCAATCACCCGTCCTTTTCTGGCTTTTACTTCTTGTATATTGGAAACTACTTTTTCGTAAGAGCTGTCTTTTGTAGCGATAAATACCACCGGCATCTCCTGATCAATCAATGCAATCGGGCCGTGTTTCATTTCGGCAGCAGGATAACCTTCTGCGTGGATGTAGGAAATCTCTTTCAACTTCAGCGCACCTTCCAACGCTACCGGGAAATTATAACCACGACCTAAGTAAAGGAAATTCGTAGCATCTTTAAATTCATCGGCAATCGCTTCGATTTGCTTATTCAGTTTCAATGCCTTCTCTACTTTGGCAGGAATGTTCTCCATCTCCACCAACAGTTCATGAAACTTCTGCTCGGTGATCGTGCCTTTCTTTTGGGCCACGATCAATGCGATCATGTTGAGCACCGTCAACTGTGCGGTAAATGCTTTTGTACTCGCAACTCCAATTTCAGGACCTGCGTGTGTGTAAGCACCGGCATGTGTTGCTCGCGGAATTGAAGAGCCCACCACATTACACACTCCAAAAATGATCGCGCCTTTTGATTTCGCTAAGTCAATCGCTGCCAAGGTATCGGCTGTTTCACCGGATTGCGAAATGGCAATCAACACATCGCCTTCGCGGATCACCGGATTACGGTAACGGAATTCAGAGGCGTATTCTACTTCTACCGGTATGCGGCAAAACTCTTCAAAGAAGTATTCTGCAACTAAGCCGGCATGCCATGAAGTTCCACAGGCAACAATTAAAATACGATCTGCATTGACCAACTTATTCAAGTATTCGCGTAAGCCGCCCAGTATCAACCGACCGGAATCTGAATCCAAACGACCTCTCATACAATCTTTAATCGAACGAGGCTGTTCGAAAATTTCTTTCATCATGAAATGCTCGAACCCACCTTTTTCAATGGCTTCTAATTCAAGATCAACAGTTTGAACATAAGGAGTCAATGGTAAATTAGCCGTGTTCTTAATGGTCAACTTTCCATCGTTCACGATTGCAATTTCCTGATCATTCAGGTAAACTACTTCGTTCGTGTATTCAATGATTGGCGTAGCATCAGAAGCCATAAAAAACTCTCCTTTGCCAACACCAACTACCAGCGGACTACCCTTTCTGGCAGCGATCAACAATCGCGGGTTGTCCAGAGACATTACCACGATCGCGTAAGCGCCCACCACTTTGGTTAAGGCCAAACGCACCGCCTCGTCCAATTCACATTTTTCTTTCTCCTGAATATCTTCAATAAAGTGAATGAAAACTTCCGTGTCGGTTTCACTTAAAAAGCGATGTCCTTTGCGAAGCAGGTCTTGCTTCAGCGAACTATAGTTTTCAATAATGCCGTTGTGTATGATCGCCAGCTTTTTGGTGGCTGAATAATGCGGGTGCGCATTTTCATCGTTTGGTTCACCGTGGGTTGCCCAGCGGGTGTGGCCCATGCCGATCGTACTCGATAAATTTTGTCCGTTGATGAAAGCTTCGAGTTCGGTTACTTTGCCTTTCTTCTTGTAAACATTCAGACTGCCATTGAGCAATGCAATACCACCACTGTCATAGCCACGGTATTCCAACCGCTTCAGGCCTTTTATAATGATATCACTTGCTTCTCTGTGACCAACATAAGCAACAATTCCGCACATAGTGTATGATTTTAGATTTTATCAGGGGTGTTAAAAAATCGCCACAAAGGGCAAACTAGTTGGGGATTATCCAACCAATTCGGTATACAAATTGAAGAACGTCTCAGAGTGATCATCGTCTTTCGTATAGGTCTCGATTTTCTTTTTTTCTAATTTTTTTACAAGACCTTCCAATTTCTTGTTGTCGCCTGCAATGTTTACCACATCGGCAAACTCAGCTCCTAATTTGATAAAGCCTTCGTAGTCGGCTGTTTTCAAATGGCCCAACATGTTATCTTCAATATCAATCATTCTCACTTTGCCCATCAAATCACCTTTGAATTTGTGCGTGAAGGCATTGTTGTAGATGGTGAATACCGTCTTGGTATTCTTGAAGAGAGGATCTTTCTTGTATGTGGTTTTCAAGTATAATGGAATGAAGCTGGTAATCCAGTCATTGCAATGAACGATATCAGGCGACCAGCCTAATTTGCGAACCGTTTCAATCACGCCTTTGCAAAAGAAGATGGCGCGCTCGTCATTGTCTTCAAAGAATTTATTTTCCTTATCGTGAAATACCGACTTCCGATGAAAATAATCTTCGTTGTCAATAAAATATACTTGCAACTTCGCATTGGGAATAGAAGCTACTTTAATGATCAATGGCTTTTCCTCATCGCCCACGGCAATGTTGATACCCGACAAACGCACGACTTCATGAAGTCTGTTTTTGCGTTCGTTGATCAAACCAAAGCGAGGTACCAAAATCCGAATCTCCATACCTTTTTCCTGCATGGCTTGCGGCAACTTTCTTACAAAATCCGATACCTCGGTGGTTTGTAAAAAAGGGTTGATCTCACTGGCTACATAGAGGATGCGGATCTTGGACATATTAATGGATTTTTAGAAAAGATAGAATACCGAGCCGCAAAAGTACGCAAAATTCACCCCTTATTCAACTATTCTTAACTTATAAGACCTATCTTTGCCACCCCTTAAAAAAGCCTGAAAATGGAGATTTTCAACGAAATTAAGCCACTGAGGGCTTTTCTGACTGCTCAAAAAAAACTCGGGCGCTCCATTGGATTAGTGCCCACCATGGGGGCTTTACACCATGGTCACCTGGAACTCATCCGTTCTTCCCGTAAGGAAAATGACCTTACAGTGTGCAGTATTTACGTCAACCCAACTCAGTTTAACAACGCCAATGATCTGGAAAAATATCCTCGCACCTTAGCCACGGATACGGCCCTTTTAACAGAAGCAGGTTGCGATGTGATTTTTGCTCCGGCTAACACCGAAATGTATGCTTCGCCCTCGCAACTACATTTTGATATGGGTCATTTGGATAAAATTTTGGAGGGCGAATTTCGTCCCGGCCATTTTAGTGGTGTGGCTCTGGTTGTTTCTAAACTTTTTAATATCGTAGCGCCAACACGCGCCTACTTCGGGCAAAAAGACTTTCAACAATATAAAGTCATCACCCATTTGGTAAACGAATTGATGTTTGATATTGAGTTGAAATCGGTGCCCATTGTGCGTGAGGCAAGCGGACTCGCCATGTCATCGCGCAACCAGCGGCTCAATCATGAAGAAACAGGATATGCCACCGTTTTTTACCGATCGTTGCTTCTGGCAAAAGATCTTTTGAACAAGGGAGAATCCATTATCCCCGTAAGGGAAAAAGTAAAACAACTGTGTGAATCATTTCCCGCTGTTCGGTTGGAGTATTTTGAATGGGTAGACACGGTAAACTTAAAACCTGCGGAAAACGTTTCTAGCCAAACGATTTTACTGATTGCCGGCTATGTAGGTGAAGTGAGATTGATCGATAACTTAATAGTGGAATGAGAATAGAAGTTTTAAAATCGAAGATTCATCGCGTAAAGATTACGCAAGCTGAATTGCATTACGTGGGCAGCATTACCATTGACGAAGCATTGATGGAAGCAGCTCAGTTGATAGAAGGCGAAAAAGTGCAAGTGGTGAACATCAATAATGGGGAGCGCCTCGAAACGTATGTGATTACCGGAGCTCGCAATAGCGGTACTATTTGCCTGAATGGCCCGGCCGCCCGCAAAGCGCAAGTGGGCGATATTGTTATTATTATCTCGTACGCCTCGATGGAGCTCGAAGAAGCAAAAGCATTCAAACCTTCTCTCGTTTTTCCAAATCCTGAAAACAGACTGGCTTGAACAAGCAACTGAAATCCATTCTGCAATACGTGGGTATGATTCTGCTCACCGTGCTTTTGCTTTGGCTTTCGCTACGTGGTTTGCATGTAGGCGAAGGCGAAAACAAAACCGATTTTTTGTGGAAAGCCTGGGAGAAATCGAATAAAGTCTATCTGGGACTGATGGCACTGATTGCGGTGCTCAGTCACTTGTTGCGTGCGAAGCGTTGGCGAATGCTTCTTGCACCTACCGGAAATAGCGTGACGCTGACCAATAGTTTTCTTTCTTTAATGATTGGCTATTTGGTGAACTTAGGCGTGCCCCGTGGAGGTGAAGTATCCAGATGTTACAATCTCTATAAGTTGGAAAAAACTCCAGTGGAAGTTTCGTTTGGGACAGTGGTGGTTGAGCGAATGGTAGATGTGGTTTGTCTGCTGATATTGATTGGATTTTCATTTGTAGTTGAATGGAAAAAACTAAAAGGGTTTATCGATACGCTCAACTTTTCTTCGGGCGAAGGCTTCACCATTCCCCTTTGGGTGATATTGGGTGCTGTAGCCGGAATAGGTTTTTTGGTGGCCCTTTATTTATTGAGAAAAAATGAAAAGCTGCTGAAGATCGTAAGAGGGTTTAAGGAGGGATTGTTGGCGGTTTTTAAGTTAGAAAACAAAAGCCTATTCCTGACGTACTCCATTGGAATCTGGTTGATGTATTTCTTGATGAGCTATTGCGTGATCAAGGCATTTCCGGAAACGGAAAACCTGGGCTTTAGCGCTGTGTTGACTTTATTTGCGCTGGGCTCTATCGCAATGGCCGCACCACTTCCGGGTGGTGCCGGCTCGTATCACACACTCGTGCCACTGGGCTTAGTGATGTTGTATAACTTACCTCAACCCGATGCCGTGGCATTTGTATTTATTTTTCACGGTTGGCAAACGCTGCTGATGATCGTGATGGGATTATTATCTTTAGTAGCTAGTTATTGGATTTTGAAATGGAAAAAACCGAGCACAAAATAAAAAGCGTAACAGAGGCCAAAGAGGTGATCAACGGCTGGAAGGCTAATCATGAAAAAGTGGTTTTTACCAACGGCTGTTTTGATTTGCTGCACTTAGGTCATGTAGACTATCTGGAAAAGGCGAGAGCACTCGGCAATCGGCTGGTGATTGGCCTCAACACCGATGACTCTGTCAGTCGCTTTAAGGGGCCGGAGCGCCCACTGCAAGATCAAAATTCAAGAGCAAGGGTGTTAGCCGCACTTCAATTCGTGGATTTGGTGGTTTTTTTTAATGAAGACACCCCCTTAAATTTGATTTCTGAGCTAATTCCCGATGTTTTAGTAAAAGGAAGTGACTATTTGGCAGAAAACATCGTTGGCGCAGAAGTTGTTAAAAAGAACGGAGGGAAGGTAGAGACCATTGATTTTGTCGCGGGTTACTCTACCACCCGAATTGTAGAAAAAATTAAACGGACAATAAATAATTAATTAAAAACTATGGGTGCATTATTGATTGGTGGTTTTTTTATGCTGATCGGCTGGATGGTTAGTTCACGCCTGAAGAGCAAATTCAAAGAGTATTCTCAAACACACCTAACCAGAGATTTAACCGGAGCGGAGATTGCTCGCTTAATGTTGGCCGATCATGGCATTCGCGATGTGCAGGTTATTTGCGTAGAAGGTCAATTGACGGATCATTATAATCCTGCCGACAAGACAGTGAATTTAAGTCAGGAAGTTTACCACGGAAGAAATGCAGCCGCTACTGCGGTAGCCTCGCATGAATGTGGACACGCTGTACAACATGCGACTGCCTACAGCATGCTTAAATTAAGGTCGGCCATGGTGCCGGTGCAAACCATCAGCGCAAGCGTGCTAAACTTTATGATGATGGCGATGATGTTCGGGGCATTTTTTGCGTCCAGCATTTTGCCTTGGAAAACAGCCCTCTTAATAATCATTGTTTGTTACGCAGTATTCGCGCTATTTTCACTGATCACATTGCCAGTGGAATTTGACGCTAGCCGCAGAGCATTGGCTTGGGTGAAAACCAGAAACATTGTTACTCCTGCAGAATACGACATGTCGCAGGATGCATTGAAGTGGGCTGCGATGACGTATGTAGTGGCCGCTATAGGTGCCGTTACTACGCTGGCTTATTATGTAATGATGTATCTGGGATCGGATAGAGATTAATCGACAGAGACTTCACTAAAAAAGAAAAAGGCTCGGAATATTTTCCGGGCCTTTTTTATTTCTATCGAAAAGATTTGTTCTTACCGATTGTAGCTGTCGAAGCTTTTGTGATCGCGCTGATACAAAACTTCTTTTGGCAGCGACTTGAAGTATTCATACGTAATTTTCAAACCCTCCGCTCTGGATACCTTCGGCTCCCAGCCCAAAATCTGTTTCGCCTTGGTGATGTCTGGCTGGCGTTGCTTTGGATCATCTTTGGGTAGTGGATTATAAATTACTTTTTGAGTAGTGCCCGTAAGTTTAATGATCTCTTCCGCAAAATCCCCAATGGTAATTTCATGCGGGTTGCCGATGTTTACCGGCTGCGCATAGTCAGAAAGCAACAAACGGTAAATGCCTTCGATCAGATCGTCTACATAGCAAAACGAACGGGTTTGCGATCCGTCACCAAAAACGGTAAGATCTTCTCCGCGCAAAGCCTGACCAATGAATGCAGGCAACACGCGTCCGTCATTTAGGCGCATGCGAGGGCCGTAGGTATTAAAGATTCGAACAATGCGTGTTTCCAATCCATGGAAAGTATGATACGCCATGGTGATCGCTTCCTGAAAGCGCTTCGCTTCATCGTACACACCACGTGGTCCTACTGTATTTACGTTGCCATAATATTCTTCTGTTTGCGGATGCACGGTTGGATCGCCATACACTTCAGAAGTAGAGGCGATGATAATCCGAGCTTTTTTGGCGCGGGCCAATCCCAACAAATTGTGAGTTCCGAGCGATCCCACCTTCAATGTTTGAATCGGAATTTTAAGATAGTCGATTGGGCTGGCAGGAGAGGCAAAATGTAAAATGTAGTGCAACTCGCCCGGCACGTGTACAAACTTCGATACATCGTGATGATAAAATTCAAAATCAGGATGTTTGAACAAATGTTCGATGTTGCGCAAGTCACCTGTGATCAGGTTGTCCATAGCGATGACCTGATAGCCTTCTTTGAGAAAGCGATCACAGAGATGGGAGCCAAGAAAGCCTGCACCACCGGTAATTAAAACTCGTTTCTTCATATTTATAATGATAAGATAAGACTATGAACCATAAATGACTTCGCGGCCAATACTGAAATAAGTATATCCCAACTCTTTCATCAAAGAAAGGTCATACAGATTCCGACCGTCAAAGATGACTTTGTTTTTCACGATCGTGGACAACCGATCAAAATCAGGTGTTCTGAATTCGGGCCACTCGGTTGCAATAAAAATGGCGTCTGCATTTTCAGCTGCCTCGTAAGGATTGTTGCAATAACTAATCCGGTCGCCCAACTGGGTTTTCACATTTGCCATCGACTCGGGATCGTGGGCTTTGATCTGTGCTCCGGCCTCTAGCAATGCTTCGATGTTATACAATGCCGGAGCCTCGCGGATATCATCGGTGTGTGGCTTAAAAGACAAGCCCCACATAGCAATTACTTTTCCTTTCAAGTCGCCTTTGAAATAATTCAACACGGAAGGAATGAGCTTTGTTTTTTGTTTGGTGTTTACGTCCATCACCGCCTTCAAAATCTTGAAGTCGTAGTTCACATCAGCCGATGATTTTTCTAGCGCCTGCACATCTTTCGGGAAACAACTTCCGCCATAGCCTATACCTGGAAACAAAAACCGTTTTCCAATACGGCTGTCGGTACCAATACCTTTGCGCACGGAGTCTACATCGGCACCAACTAATTCGCATAAGTTGGCAATTTCATTCATAAACGAAATCTTAGCAGCTAAAAATGAGTTGGCGGCATACTTCGTCAGCTCGGCTGATTTCTCATCCATAAAAACCAATGGATTGCCCTGACGCACAAAAGGCGCGTACAATGTTTCCATCACTTTTCGAGCGGCAGCGGAAGTTGTTCCGATAACTACACGCTCCGGCTTCATAAAATCTTCAACAGCTACTCCTTCGCGTAAAAATTCCGGATTGGAAACTACATCAAAACCAACCTTGCTATTCTTAGCGATTCTGGCTCTTACTTTTTCAGCCGTTCCTACCGGCACAGTGCTCTTGTCGACAATTACCGTATAGTCTTTTAAGAGACCACCTAACTGATCAGCAACACCTAAAATATATTTCAAATCGGCAGACCCGTCTTCTCCGGGCGGAGTGGGTAGCGCTAAAAAGATAATCTTGGCATCTTTAATTCCTTCGGCTAATTGAGTCGTGAAAAACAATCTGCTTTGCTTGATATTTCTTTCAAAAATCACCTCCAGACCAGGCTCATAGATGGTCACTTGGCCGTTCTTTAGCTTTTCAACTTTCGATTGATCGATATCCACGCAGGTAACGGTGTTGCCCGTTTCGGCAAAACAAGTACCCGTAACCAAACCAACATACCCCGTTCCAATAACAGCTATTTTCATTGAGAGAACCTTTTGAAAAATGAAGTGGCTGCAAAAATAGGCTTTCTGGCGCTAATGGAAGCCTAAAATAACCGTTTTGTAAAACAAACTAACACTCGTTTGGATATTCTGGAACTAAGATTAATTTTGTCGTTCTAATTTTAAATTCAAAACAAGATGGAAGTAATGACAGAGCCGAAAGCGGGTATCGACTTTACGGAATCGGAAAATCAAAAGATGATTGCCGATATGATTCGTGATTTTGGCAAGCGTGAGATGGTGCCCAATCGAATGGATTGGGATGAAACCCAACATTTTCCCTTGGATTTATTTAAAAAGTTGGGAGAGCTTGGTTTAATGGGTGTCCTCGTACCCTCAGAATATGGTGGCTCTGGTTTTGGCTATCACGAATATGTGACAGCCATTGTTGAATTATCGAAAATTGATGGTTCGATAGGTTTATCCATGGCGGCTCATAATTCATTATGCACGGGTCACATTCTTCAATTTGCCTCCGAAGAGCAAAAGCGTAAATACTTACCCAAGTTAGCAACCTGCGAATGGTTGGGTGCCTGGGGCCTTACCGAACCCAATACGGGTTCAGATGCCGGTAATATGCGTACCGTGGCAGTAAAAGATGGCGATTATTATGTGCTGAATGGAGCTAAAAACTTCATTACCCATGGAAAATCGGGTGATGTGGCAGTGGTGATTGCTCGCACTGGTTCGGTTGGCGACTCGCACGGTATGACGGCTTTTATTGTGGAAAGAGGAACTCCCGGATTTAGCGCGGGGAAGAAAGAAAATAAATTGGGCATGAGAGCCTCCGAAACGGCTGAAATGATCTTTTCGGACTGCCGCATTCACAAGAGTCAGATAATTGGGAAAGAAGGAGAAGGCTTTGTACAGTCGTTGAAAGTGTTGGATGGCGGGCGAATTTCTATTGCTGCCCTTAGCTTGGGGATAGCCGAAGGTGCCTACGAAGCGGCACTGAAATACTCGAAAGAACGTCACCAGTTCAACCAACCGATTGCCAATTTTCAGGGAATTTCATTCAAATTGGCCGATATGGCCACAAAAGTGGAAGCCGCGAAATTACTGACCTATCGCGCAGCCGATTTAAAAAACAGGGGCAAAAGCGTGAATAAGGAATCAGCCATGGCCAAATTGTACGCTTCAGAGATTGCGGTGGAGGTTGCCAATGAAGGGGTGCAGATTTTTGGCGGCTATGGCTATACCAAAGACTTTCCCGCCGAGAAGTATTACCGCGATGCCAAGCTTTGTACCATTGGCGAGGGAACCTCAGAGATTCAAAAATTGGTGATTTCGCGATCTATTTTAAAATAATGCTTGCGAATTTAAAGCCGGTTAGGCTATATTTGCAGCCCAAACAAAAACAGAGATGCTGATTATCAACATAAAAGAAAACGAATCAATCGATAAGGCTTTGAAGCGTTTCAAGAAGAAATTCGAAAAAACGGGAGTTTTGAAGGCTTTGCGTGCCAGAACATCTTTCACTAAGCCTTCTGTAAAAAGAAGAAGCGAAATTATCCATGCTTCATACATCCAAAAGATGTATGCGAACGATAATTACTAACATTTAATCTACATTTTGTAAACAATCCCCTTGCTATCGTGGATGGCAGGGGGATTTTTTTTATATTCGACTCAACAGAGCGGGTTGTTTGGGCTTGTGTTAATGGTAGAGTCATTTTTAAAATACCTCCAGTTCGAGAAAAGGTATAGCCCCAAAACGGTTATTTCATACGAAACCGATCTTACTCAATTTGAACAATTTTTAAGCGAGCATTACGATGGCGCAAAAGCCCAAGAAGCCAATTATGGATTGGTGCGCTCATGGATTGTGCAATTGGTAGAGCAGAAGTTGGGCGCTACATCAGTGAACCGGAAGATCGCCTGCTTGCGCTCCTATTATAAATTTTTGATGCGGCAGGGTTTGATCGAAAAAGACCCGATGCAAAAGATAAAGGTACTGAAGTCGCCTAAAAAGCTACCGCACTTTGTCAACGAAAGTGATACCGTAAAACTCCTGGATAATGTTGTGTTTTCATCCGATCACGAAGGGCTACGAGATCAATTGATTCTGGAGTTGTTTTACGGCACAGGCATGCGCTTGTCAGAATTAATTAATCTCAAAGAGAATCGTGTTCACATAAACGACCGCACACTACGGGTACTGGGAAAGAGAAATAAGGAGCGCGTCATTCCGTTCACAGCACATTTGGCAACGCTCATCACCAACTATCTCCGCATTCGAAATAAGGAAATTAACCAACAAGATCATGGGTTGTTGCTCGTTACTAGTACAGGCGAGCCTCTTTACCCGATGTTGGTAAATCGCATTGTAAAAAAATACATGAAGTTGTTTACCAGTGTGGAGAAAAAAAGCCCCCATGTGCTACGCCATACGTATGCGACCCACCTGCTCAACAAAGGCGCGGAGATCAACGCAGTGAAAGATTTACTGGGTCATAGCAGCCTTGCCGCCACACAGGTGTACACGCATAACACCATGGACAAGCTGAAGAAGGTATTTGAGCAGGCACACCCCAAAGCATGATTATTAGAATTGGTTTATATGTTCAACTTTTAAATTTAAATGTGTTATGAAAACTGCAAGTTCACTCCATCCACTTTGATGCTGACACCAAATTGATTGACTTTATTCAAAAGAAAGTAGATAAACTTGAAACATTTTATGATCGGGTAGTTGATGGCGAAGTGTTCTTGCGCATCAATAATGAAGGAGTGGACAACAAGACTGTTGAGATACGGGTGAAGGTGCCAGGCAGCCAGTTGTTTGCCAAAGAACAAGCTCGTTCATTTGAAGCCGCTACCGATATGGCTACCGAGGCGTTGAGAAATCAGATCAAGAAGTTTAAAGAAAAAGGGCATTGATTAAACAGGTAACAAATACATAATGAGAAAGCCACCCTGCTTCGGTGGCTTTCTTCGTTTTCAGTGCCTACGCTTCAAAAAAAAGACTACTTTTGACCCTTCAATTTTGGCGTCTACAGGCTTTGTAATCATGAATTTAGCATCTCGTATTTTTTATTTGCTGATCGTTTTGTCAGCCATGGGTGCTTCCTGTTTCGGTCAAAGTCAGGAACCCAACTTTGCTCAGGAACCCAACTTCTTTACCAAGAAGGATTCCGTAAAGCCTTCCTACAAAAACAAGTTTTTAGTTTTCCCGTTGGTCGCTCTTTCAACAGAAACAAACTGGGTATTTGGTGTGGCCAATGCTTATGTTTTTAAAACGGCCAAGAAAGATTCTGCATTGCGGGTATCCACCATGCCATCCGGATTTTTGTATACACTCAACAATCAAATTTTGATTGCTTTGGGGGCTAACATCTTTTTACCCAAAGAGCGATACATTATTCGCTTCGAAAATTCATTCAGCAAGTTTCCTGATAAGTTTTGGGGTATCGGTAATAACACGGATAACAATATTTCAGAGAGCTATACCTTCACTCAGTTTTATATCAACCCACAGTTGTATCGTAAGGTGTATGGCAATCTGTTCTTGGGTGCCGGTGTTGATTTCCAACGGGTTTTTAACATTGAATACGTAGCGGGTGGTTATTTTGATAAGGATAAAGTGAAAGGGGTGTACGATCAAAGTTCGTACACCGTGTTTGGATATAGTTTTTTCATCAACCACGATTCGCGCAACCACGCGTACGTGCCTGATCGTGGAGAACTTTTTCGCGTACGATTTTCAAACTTCAACAAATCGGTAGGAAGTGACTATAACTTCCAGACTTTAGAAATTGATTATCGAAAATTTATTAAAGTGACCAAGCATAGCGTGTTGGCCATTCAAAGCTTGAATACTTTCAATTTTGGCGATGTGCCGTATCGCAACTTGGCTATTCTGGGAGGGAACAATATGATGCGTGGCTATTATGCAGGTCGCTACCGCGATTTGAAATTTATGGGTGTGCAGGCAGAGTATCGATTTCCCATTAAAGGTAGAGTCGGAGCGGTTGCTTTTTTAGGTGCGGGCGAAGTTGCCAACAACTTTGGCGATTTTAGTTTTGATCGATTGAAGCCATCCATTGGTACAGGTTTGCGAGTAGCGGTATTAAAGCAAGATAAACTCAACTTGCGATTTGACGTTGCTGCCGGTTCGGGTGGCTCCATCAATTACTACATTGTGCTAGCAGAATCATTCTAACAATAAATATGCATCCTGTTTTTTTTGAATTCGGGTCGTTCAAGATCTACACCTACGGATTTTGTATTGCGCTCGGTGCGGTACTTGGTGGCTTGTATATGTGGCGCCAAGGGAAGATTCAATATGGCATGTCATTCGATCAAGCGAACATGCTTTTTGTGCTGTTGATTTTTGCGGGGGTAGTGGGTGGCAAGTTTTTTCTTTTGTTTGAAAATCCATCGCTCTATTTCGGTCAGCCTTCAAAATTATTTTCGGGAAGTGGATTTGTGTTTTACGGCTCGCTATTAACAACGATTCCCGTAATGCTTTGGTATTTTAAAAAGAATAAACTTCCGGTTGCCGGTATGTTGGATATTATGGCGGTAGTGACTTGTATCGTGCATGGCTTTGGCCGTATTGGTTGTTTCAATGCCGGCTGTTGCTATGGATTGCCAACGGATCATTTTTTAAGCGTTATTTTTACAGATGCAGCTTGTCAGGCTAGTCCGCTGAATGTGCCCCTGCACCCTACGCAATTGTATGAGGCTGCATTTATTTTCAGCATGCTGATTTTTTTGTTAATCCAGAAGAAGTATAAGCGATTTGACGGACAGCAATTTTTGCTCTATCTCATCTTGTATGCCATCGGCAGAAGCGTGCTCGAAACTTTGCGTGGAGATTTGGACAGAGGTTTTGTAATTGGCGATTGGTTGTCCAACTCACAGTTCATTTCCTTGTTAGTTATTCTAGCCGCTATTTATTTCTATGTTAAGTTAAATAGAAAAGCTACCTTGACTAACCGTTGACACTATGGAAACACAATCTTGGTTACAAAACGCAAAAACAGTTATGGTAAAATGGATCAAAAGAATTGTTATCATCTTGCTTGTGGCGGTTGTAGCCCTATTTAGTTTCTCCTACTGGGGCACCTATTCAGATGGAATCCGATCAGGCATGGTGGTGAAGATCAGCAAAAAAGGGTGGGTGTTTAAAACGTATGAAGGCCAACTGAATTTGCAAACCTTTGGCGCGAATAAATCGCCCAATTTAGTTTCAGAGTCATTTGAGTTTTCAGTGGAGTCTGATCAGCAAGCAGTAATAAAAGCTTTGGAAGAAGCATCGCTAAGCGGAGAGCGTGTGAGTTTGAAGTATGAAGAGCGTCTGGCAAAATTTTTCTGGCGTGGAGACACCAAGTATTTTGTTACGGAAGTAGAACGATTGAAATAGTTGCGTCAATATCCTACAAATGAAAAACTCTTCACAAATCGTTGTTTATGGCTCGTATGGCTACACCGGCAAACTGATCGTTCAACTTTGCAAACTAAAAAATTTGAACGTAGTGCTGGCCGGTCGTAATGCCGCATTGCTTCAGAAGCAACGTGAACAAACCGGATATGCGTATCAAGTGGTGGAAAGCAATGATGTGGAAGGATTGAAAAAGTTATTGACACCTGCTGCGGTGGTCATTCACTGTGGAGGCCCTTTTCGTCACACGGCAAAAACGATGAGTGATGCATGTCTGGCTACACAAACGCATTACACCGACATCACCGGAGAGTATCAGGTATTCGAATCACTGGCCTTGTTGGATGCGAGAGCAAAAGAGTTGGGTTTGATGATTATGCCGGGAACAGGCTTTGATGTGGTGCCATCGGATTGCTTGGCGCTTCATCTAAAAAATAGACTTCCTTCAGCAACACATCTACAATTGGCATTTACAATGAGCAAAGGTGGACTTTCCCGAGGCACGGCCAAAAGCATGACGGAAGGTTTAGGGTATGGAGGGCTTATTCGCAAAGAGGGTGTGCTTACCTTTTGTGCTTTGGGATCAAAAGTACAAGAGATTGATTTTGGTGCGTTCAAAACAAAAACATTATGCATTCCGTGGGGCGATATTTCCACGGCTTGGCGCAGCACGGGCATTCCCAACATTGAAGTGTATACCGGTGCCACCGATGCCATGATTGCCAATGCGAAGCGAAGCAATTATTTCAATTGGCTGCTGCGCATGCAGTGGGTGAAAAATTATATGCTGAATAAAATTGATAAGAAGCCTGCGGGCCCAAGTGACGAGAAACGCGAGAGCGGCCGAAGCTTTTTATGGGGCAAAGTGTGGGATGCATCCGGCAAAGAATATGTAAGCCGATTGGAAACGTTGAGTGGATATTCGCTCACCGCACATACAGCCGTGAACATTGCGCAAAAGATATTAGGCGGAAATTTCAAACCGGGTTATCAAACTCCGGCTATGGCGTATGGTGCGGAACTGGTTATGGAAGTGGAAACTACCAAGCGCACGGATTTATGATTAGCGTGAGCCGGAAACTAACAGTTTGCCCAGTTCATCTTTGTCCAACATAGTAACTCCTCTTTGAGTATTTATGATTTTGTCCGTTGAATTGGTTTGATCAACCAACTGCGAATTTTCTTTTACATGCTCTACAATTGTTCGGTAAACAATTTTTTCTTTTATAATGGTGTCGGGTTTGGCTGCAAGAAAGACAGTATCTCTTTGCAGAGTGGGTTTTTCTAAAATTAAAGGTTGATGACTCATCGAGCCCAAGAACCAAGCTATGCTGCCAACCAGAATGATGACAGCCGCTGCCGCGTAGGAAGGAATGGGCTTGGCGTACCACTGATAATTTGAAACAGTGCGAGTTGCTTTCCACGCACTTTTAATTTTAGTCCATACGTCAGAAGATTCAAGGACAGGTGGCTGATGCTTTAATTCACCCAACGAAAAATTCACTCTTCGCATTTCTTCATATTCCTCTTCTGAATCAATGACCGTGTTGACGATCTCTTTTTCAGCAACAGTTAATTCCTGATAGCTGCGTGACTGAAGAAGTTTTTCGATTTGATCGATACTTTCCATACTTATTATTTTTCTAAAACTAACTTATATTCTTCCAAACGACTGGCCAGACGTTTTTTTAAATAGAACAATCTTGATTTGACTGTGCCTTCTGGGCATTGAAGGACTCGTGCGATTTCAACCAGATCCATTTCCAATTCGAAGCGCAACGAGAACATGGTGCGCACATCTTCATCTTCTTCGGATAGTACCTGATCTAACTTTTGTTGGAAAGCGAGTTGATCCATATGATTGCCGGCAGACTCAGGGGTGTGATCAGCAATTACCATTAGATGATTTGCCTGCCTTCGAAAAGCTTGCTTTCGATATTCATTCTTGCACATGTTGTGTGCTATCGAATACAACCACGTAGAAAATTTCCGACTTGAGTCAAAAGCAGATTGATTATCTAACAACCGAATAAACAGATCGTGTAAAAAATCTTCTGCCTTCGCTTTATCCTGCCACAACATCCGATAGAAGTACCGAAGAAGTGGCTGGCTATAGCGATGATAGATCACCCCCAATGCCCGCTCACTTCCCTGGCTTGCCTTCTCCATCAGCGCTTCGTCTGACAGTTTTTTTAAATCATGATTAAAAAATAGCACGAAGTTTATTTCTCAATTACTTCCATGAAAATTCTGAATCCGACAGCCGCATCTGGTTTAGTGTAGCTATTGATGCTTTTGATGGTTGATTCTTCCGGAACGTGATTCCAGCTTCCACCACACGCTTTTCCTTTTTCCTGAATCATTTCGGCTACGTTGCCCACTACATCGTATAATCCAATGTCGTTCGGAAAATAGACTTTGGTCGCGCTCATGGCAAAGAAACCATCGGCTGCACCTAGTCCGATTTTCTTTATTCCGGGGCAAGTAATTTGATCGGACACTTTAAAATTTCCCAGATAGCAACCTCTACTGTTGATCGGGCTATTGCGTAAGCCGTAATAGCGGAACCAAGGATAAAGAATGTCGGGATCACTCAACGAGACCGTCCTCTTTTCGCTGTTTTTATCAAATTCTTTTCCAGGAGGAGTGATTCGCACTTCTACTTTTTGTTCATTCGGATTCAATGACGTTGGGTTTTTTATTCCGGCAGCAGCCAGTTGCCATTCGTTGAGTGAAGGTAAGCGGAACTTTACTTTTTTAAATTTCTGTTCGGCCGAACGGTTGTATTGTTCGGTAAGCCATTCGCAATAAGCAACTGCGGCTTCGTACGAAAGGTTGACAGCAGGATAGGTTGAATATCCTTTATTCTTTTTTCTTGGGATATGATCCGAAGAATACCCCTTCATGAGCGAAAGAGTCGGCTCACTGTATTCTGAAAAATCGAATTTATATTTTTCATGGAGCTCTGTCAAATTGTGTTCTTTCAGATAATTCAGAAAAAGATTGTATTGTTCGTTGGTCACTTCCGAGTCGAAGGCATAGATGGTTTGATAGACCTGGCGAAAGCCATCATCTACGGATTTGATACTTACTTTGGATGGGAAATAAGGGATCTCTTCCGGAGCATTGTCTAGAAAACGAGCCATGATACTTTCGTTTCCCGTATCTTGCGCAATTTTTTCCATTGCCTTTTTTAGTTCACGTGCTTTTTCGATCGATCCTTCTTTTACGTACGATTCGTACAAAAGAATCATTGGCAAGAGATAATTGGGACTGAATTGCTTTCCGGCATCGTGACTGGTTTTACCATTGAAGTCGACCAACAGATAGTCCATCAAAAATTCTTTTTCCAGATTTTTTCGGATTTGCGAAATGTTATCCACGTTGGTAAAGCTATGTAATGATGCGAGCCCTACCACATACAGATATTCTTTAATGGTTTGAACATTTTCTTTGGGAATGGTTAACGCATAGTAGAATTTTTTACCTGCATTTTCTTTTGGCAGCATCGCGCAAAGCGTAGAGGCATTCCACGGCCCGTTGTTAGTATACATAATATTGGCTGCTTTGAATTTTCGTTGCAGATAGTTTGCATCGTTCAGCATTTCTAAATTGATGATGCAAACATCTTTGCGGATTCCGTACGTATCCTGCAACAAGTACAAAGGAATCGTAGTGCTTTCGCCTTCGGTAATTAAAATCGAAGAGGGTTCTACCGATTGAAGTACGTTGTAACTGTAGTTGAGAAGTGAAGAAGATACTTGAGTGCCTTTCAGCAGACGATCGCTAAACTGAGAGCGCCCTGATTGATCTAATTCAAATTCCGAAAGCAACTGTAAGAGCGCGTAGGTTTCCGGTCTTTCCGGATTTCGTTCGAAGGCAGTTTTTAAAAGTGTTTGTGCTTCCGATGTTAATCCTTTGTTCCAACCTTTCACTACCAGAAGTTCAAATGAATCGGGCACGGCCGTTTCCATTTGACGAATGATTTCATTGAGCTTTTGAGGAGACTCTTGCGCAAATACAGATGCTGTGTAGTAATTTAGCCAAGCCGATGCGTTGCTCGCTGAAGTGGTTGTTTCCATTTTCCAGGCTTTTGCCTGATCGGCATACCACGCCACTGTTTTTATCTCTAATGTTTTTGGAAGGATGCGTTCGGCAGGCGAGCTCAAGCCCAACAGGGGAAGAGCCAAGAGTAAAATAATTAATGGTTTCATATTGATTTTTATCTAGTGTAACATGTCAATTCGATTGTTATTTGCTTGCCCGCGAGCCAAGTTCAAATAAAGCAATTCACAGCGCAGTACACCTGAACCCGAGAAACGTTCAATTCGCCAAGGAAAAATTTACGAAGTGATAGCCTTACTTCTTGTGAATCAGTTTTTTCACAAATTCCAATTGCCGGTCGTAGTTGTTTAGTAAATCTTGAGGTTCAATCGGAACGATGTGATCGGGTATTGTACCACGACCCGGTTCGAATTGGCCAATCGTAGCATTTGAATAATACACCAACGGGCTGCCAATTTGAATTTTTGAGTAGGGAAGTTCTGCATGAATATAGCTGGCTCCATTACCTCCTTCGTAGGCTCCACCGCATTCCATTCCAACCAGTGTACCTACCTGATACGTTTTGCAGGCAGCTAAAAATTCTGCCGCTGATGAAAAAGAACGCTCATTTTGTAAAATATAAACGGTGCCTTTAAATCGGTTGGATTTGGGTAGTTGAGGCTGTAATTCAGGTGTGAACTCCTCACGCAATGATAATGTGCCATCAGATTCTCTTTTCAGATTTTTTCGATCTTCTGCTGAAAGATCGGAGAAGGATAGAAATTCGGAGCTATCCGTAATGGCGTGCATCTTCTGGTAATAGCGCACGGCTGTATCCTGCTTCATAAGAAAAGTAAACAATTCAACGCCTTGTATATCCCAACCACCCGAGTTGCTCCGCACGTCAATAATTAGATTGGTACACTTTTTAGCTTCGATTTTCTTCAGTACATCATCCATGAATTTTTTCATTCCTAATCTCGCTGTTTCACTGGTTGTCATTCCCTTTCCACCAAATCCATCGAAACGAATTAGTGCTGTTGAAGGAACATCAGCAGGAAAGGACAATCGCCAAGGCTGTTTGTGTCGTTGGTTGTACAATTGATTCGCTTTCTGATTGATTTTGTTTTTCGTGTAAGCTCTTTCGGTAACTCCGTATTTCTGAGCAGGCACCGTTGTACGATAGAGGTTTCCATTCGGGTCTTTAAATTCAACATCAAACTGATCGGGGTGTTCGATCAGCGTGTAATAGAACAAACAAAATAATCCGCCTTGCAAGGCCGTGTTCTTTGATACCTCAATGTAGCCGTCCGACCAATAGTGTTTTTTGATCACCTGCATGATGTTCTCTGAAGAACGGCCATTGATTTGTACCAATTCATAGCCTAAGGTAATCTGTGGATCGGTGCTGCCATTAAAAATAACATACAGCTTGTTGTCAATTGGAAATAAAAAAAATGGAAATGTGCGAATACTTCCGATGTAGCGATTGAAGTCAGCAGTGGGTAGTGCATTGGTGTGAGCACAGCGCACATTCGCAATAACATATAGAACACTTTTGTAAAACGAATAGAAAGGCAATGGCTTGTCAAATTGCTGATATACGCTGTCCAGCTTAGCATCCATTTTTTCCTTGGGCAAATAGCGATAGAGTCCGGGATGAGTTTCGGTAAGGAGTCTTTGTAAATAATTAAAATCTTTCTGCATCTGCTCGGGTGAAAGTATTTTCGTGGCGAGCGAATCCGGTTGTGCGAGACTGATCAGGGGGAAAAGCAAAACGATTAGAAAGAGAGGGCAAGGCTGCTTCATGGCTTTTTTGATGTAAAGAAAGACTGCAGAATTCTCCTTTTCTTCTCAAATCTAGATTTGAGCGTTGATTTACCTCTTTTTTTGTTGCTGCGTCAAAAATTCGGTAGGTGATACACCAGTAAATTGTTTGAATGTACGCTGAAAGGTTGCCTGAGAATTAAACCCACATTCAAAGGCAATGCCCGTGATGGTGAGATGGAATTGAGATTCCAGTAATCGCTTCTTTACTTCTTCGATCCGATATTGGTTAACGAATTCATTAAAGCTTTTTCCAGCATACTGATTTAGTACTGCTGAAATTGTTTTTTGTGGAATTCCCGTTGCCTTCACTACATCGCTCAGCGTCAATTCAGGGTTTAGAAACATTCGATCTTGGTGAACTACTTTTTCTAATGCTGCCAGTGTTTTTTGGATGGTTTCAGCATCTATAACTTTTGAAGTAACCGAAGGTTTCGCTTTCAAATATCCATTGATGCCCAGCCAGTACACCATCACCGTCAATGGAATGTAAACTGGGTACCATCCCACCCAATCGAGCAAAGCATCCGACAATGAAGGAATGAGGTAGGGCACTAAGTGCAGCAACCAAATGCTTTGAAAAATAGCAAAGCCCATTAAAAATTGTTTGGGCCACGAAATGACTTCTGGTTGACGGTTGGAAATCCATTTTCTCCAGGCTAGAGTGGTGTAAATAGTAACAGATAACCATCGCGGGAAATCAGCATAGACGTTGTATTGATAAATGAAATTTCCCCAAACTTTAAATTCATTATTAGCAATGATTTGTAGAACGGCTCCCAAGACAAAAATTAAACCAATCAAACTCGGAAAGATGTCAAGAATAGTTGAATAAAAATGCACTCTGTGTGAGCGATGAAGTTTGAATCCGGGAACGTAAAGTGATTCGGTATAAAAATAAATCAGCGGTCCGATCGGCATGATGATAACAAGCGGTATAATCAGCGAAATGATGGCCCAAATTGTCGATCCATCTAATATGTTTTGATTAAGCAAGTAAAGATTCAAACAAGCAAGAGAGATTAGAAAAAGGATCGCAGCCAGCAACTTGTTTGCATACAACTTTTCTTTTTTGAGGTAAAGCAAGGCGCTAATAATAAGACCCTGAATGGCTCCCAGCAAAATGAGACTATCTAAGAAATTTTTTAATTGCATTTAGATGTGATACACCCAGTCTTTGTACTGGCCATCGGTAGAATTAAAATCTGTTCGCTTTTGAAAATGCCAATCCAAGGTTTCTATGGAGATGATTCGATCGAGTTGGAGATTGCGATAGCCTTCTTTACCTCCCGCTTTCGTAAATCCGCCTGTTTGCCAGCAGACCAGCACAATTTGATTTCGGGAAGTAGTACACACACCATAGGGACAAACAAGCCGGGGCAATGGCTCGCCATCCAACGAAATGCGACACCCTTTTTTGTTTTCGGATGCTTCCCAGAGTTGTTGTGTGATTTCTTCGAGTGACAAAATTTGATTGATTAGTTAATTTTTACCGCCACCATCGCGGGCCACAGCTTGCCGGTGATCAGCAACAGCTTACTTTTTTTTTCGTAAGCAATGCCATTCAATACATCGGCATTGGGGTTGAGTGGAAATACCTCTTCAGCTAACTTAGTCATGTCCATGCGGCCTACTACTTTTCCACTCGCCAAATCGATTTTTAAAATGAAATTGGTTTGCCATTGATTGGCATACAAAAAACCATCAATGAATTCCAGTTCGTTGAGGCGCTCGGCTGCTTGATCACCATCGGTTACAGTTATGGTGGAAACTTCTTGCAAAGTCAACGTATCAAGCAAATGAATTTTGTTTGTCCCATCGCTCACTAGTAAATTTTTTCCGTTGTGGGTGATGCCCCAACCTTCATGCGAATAGCTGAAGTCTTTTACTTTTTCGAAAGTGCGGAGATCGTACACAAAGCCTTGCTTGTTTTGGTAGGTAAGCTGGTAGACTTTGTTGTTGAGGATGGTGATCCCTTCACCAAAAAACTCTTTCGATAATTGTACTTTTTTGTCTTGCTTTCCGGATGCAATGTCTACTTCGGCAATCCATGAAGTGCCGTATTGCCCGGTGCCTTCAAACAATTTTCCCTGCTCTACCACCAGACCTTGTGTGAACGCATCTTTATCATGCGGAAAAACTTTTACGATGTTGTAACCAATTAAATCTGAAGGAACTTCCTTTTTTTTCGGTTGGCAACTTAGTAGGATTCCGAACCCAAAAAAAACGATCAGACACTTTTGCATACAATTTTACTTTACGATTACAGCTTTATCGGCTTTCTTAACCAAGCGTCCGAATGAAGTCAACTCCAATCCTTTGCTTTTGGCAAACACTTCAAACTCTTGTTGGTGAGTTGCATCCACACATACCAGCAGACCACCACTGGTTTGGGGGTCGGCAAGGATCATTCGTTGTGTATCGGTTAGGGCACTGATTTTATTTCCGTAACTATCCCAATTTCTTTGCGTTCCGCCAGGTGTCGATTTTTGTTGGAGATAGTCTTGTAGAAAATCAAACTTCGGAATACGATCAAATTCAATTTCAGCAGAGAGATTACTGCCTTCGCACACTTCCGTGAGATGGCCCAGTAATCCGAAACCGGTTACGTCTGTCATTGCACTCACGTAGTTCAGCTTACCAAAGTCAGCGCCTACTTTATTCAACGTCAACATGGTGTCAACCGCTTTTTTTAAATGAGATTCTTGGACAATTCCTTTTTTCTGTGCGGTAGTTGTGATGCCAATGCCGATCGGTTTTGTTAGATAGAGCAAAGATCCTTCGCGTGCGGTGTCGTTTCGTTTTAAGTTTTCTCTTTTCAATTTGCCGCTCACGGCCAATCCAAAGACAGGTTCGGGGCAATCGATACTATGACCCCCTGCAAGAGGTATGCCTGCTTCGGCACACACTTTTCTACTTCCTTCCAATACTTGTTTCGCTACCTCGGGTGCAATTTTATTGATTGGCCAGCCTAAGATCGCGATAGCCATAAACGGCTCACCACCCATGGCATACACATCACTAATGGCATTAACTGATGCAATGGCGCCAAACGTAAATGCATCATCCACAATCGGCATAAAAAAATCAGTAGTGCTAACTATGCACGTGCCATCACCTAGATCATAAACTGCTGCATCATCTTTCGATTCGTTGCCTACCAACAAATTAGGGTAATTCGCTTTCGGTAAATCAGAATGCAACATACTATCCAAAACGGCAGGCGAAATTTTACAACCACATCCGGCACCGTGTGAGTATTGTGTGAGTTTAATATCCGTCATTTTTAATTTGAATTAGATCGCAATTGTTTTTCTGTTTCACTTCGCAGCATCTCCGCATAGCCGGCAGAGTCAGTCCCATTCCAAGGCAGCGCAAATTTTACCCGTTCTTTTTTATTCGCAATACTTCCCAAGTAATATTTATCGTAGTAGGTAAGTAATATATCGATGGTGGTTGCCATATCGCCTTCGAGCCATTTTTCTTTCGCTGCTTTGTAATGCTGACCACCCAACCGTTTGGTAATTTTATCCATCGCAGCCAGAAATTCCATTTTATCGGCAGGGCCATATTCGTTGACCAATCGCTGAATACGAATTTCTTTGGGCACATCCATTTGCACCAATGGACTTGCTTTCATGGTTGACCAAAAATCAGGAGGAAGAAAAACTTTACCAATGGTGATGGATTCGTCTTCGATCCAAATTCGTTTTGAAAGATCGACCTGAAAAAGTTTTTCAAACAAATCGTTGTGAAATTGCTCAGTAGTAGGCTGCGGAGGCTGCATCAAGCTACCGAAGGCGGAGCCTTTGTGATTGGCCAGCGCTTCCAGATCTAAAATTTGTTCACCTTGTTTTGCTAATTCGCGAAGCACTTCACTTTTTCCGCTGCCGGTGCATCCGCCAATGAGCGTAAGTTGTAAAGGCTTCTTAAAATAATCAGCCGCAAATTGCCGATAGGCTTTATAGCCGCCCTTCAGTGCCTGCGACTTCACTTTAGCCATGCCGATGAATTGGCAAAAATTATTCGAACGCATACCACCACGCCAACAGTGCACCAACACTTCCTGCCCGGCAGCTATTTTTTCAGCCTGTTGAATAATGTCTTTTAGACGTGGCCCCACTAATCGAAAGCCTTCGTAAATCGCTTCCTGCGGACCTTTGCGTTTGTAGGTAGTTCCGACAATCGTGCGTTCTTCGTTGTTGAGTATTGGAAGATTGATTGCACCTGCAATATGGCCTTGCGCATATTCACCTTCCGACCGCACATCGAGCACGGGCAATGAGTTGCGTAACCTAAAAAAATCTTCGAGCGACAAGGGCATTCGTCAAAGATCGGAAAATTCAATGACTAGCCTCTTCGCTCTTCAATAAAATTTGAAACCTGTTTGACTGTTTAGTCACCAAAATTCACGGATAGAATAGAAGAGATGCCAATTCGGAATCCATAATCCTGATACGTTCCGTTGGAGAATGCCACGGCACCTTCCAATCGGAAAATTCGAAGAATGCCATCCAGTCCGTAGCCCACTTCCATGAAATTTTTGGAAGAAGGCGTGCTCAGGTAATTGACAAAGAAATTTTCTTGCACGCCCATCAATCGAATCATCGGGATGCGGGTGATCAAAAATTTACGGAAGTGGTAATGGGCGCTGACCGATACAAATTGATCGCGTGTGCTGTAGAGGTAGTAATCCATCAGGCGGAAACTTCCCACAGGGTCAGTTGTTATGATTGGCGTTTTATTTCCCAAGAAGTGCTTGTAGTCCATGAAGTACAGCTTGTCGGCATTCAGGAATTTTCCTGCCTTCAGATTTACATCAAACGTACCCCGAATTCCAAACTTAATTTGCTGACGAATGCCCGCTTCAATCAAATCGTAATTCACATCGCTGCCGAATACGCCATTGAAACCTTTCTTATAGTTAAAGCTAAGAACGGGTGAGGAATTTTGAATACGGAATTTATTGCCATTGCGAATTCTGTATTTCTGCCACGGGCGAGCTTCAATACCAACTGCTCCCGTAAAGGAGGTATTATCTTCAAAGCCTGTGTTGAGCGTTTCTACATTCACCGGTGCATTGGGGCGATAATTTTCTTTGTTGTCGGAGAAGAACGTATAGTCCGAGCGATTGTCTAGCTCATGGCGTCTGGATAGCGACCATGCAGAGGTGATGGTCAATTTGTCATCAATCCGATTTCGGTATTTCAAGTCGATGAAATCTTGCTCATACAATTTCATCCAGTTGTCACCACTGAACAGCGAGGTTAGTGTATTCACAAAAGAGTGAATGGGTTCATCGCTATTGAATTGCTCCACATAGCGGCCACCTTCTAATGTGAGGCGTTGGTTTTGATTTCGATATTCTACGCGGAGCTTTCCCGTGAGCAACTGACGCGAGAAAGCATAACGAGCAATCGGACTGATTTCAAGACGCGAAGTGCGTGCCTTTTTGGTCGAATCGGTTTTGTCTTTAATCACCCAACGCTTGTAGAGGCTTGTGCGATAGATCAGATTGAATCCCTCTACGGTATTAAATCCTCCATATGGAAAATGAATGCGGAAGTCGGTTGTCTTGTTGATTCGATAACTATTGCCGACCAACAAATCGGTGGGGCTGAATCCTTTTTTTCCTTTACGGGATTTGAGGGTGTCACCTTCCTCGCGTTTGCGCTCTACGGTAGAGATACTATCGTTAATTTGGTAGCCGCGCTCTTCTTGTTTCGAAAGTGCCACCGGACGAATCTCACTCCAGAACGTAGAGTCTTTTTTGTAGGCAGCAGAGTCTACTGTAAAAGTACTTTCCGATAGCACTTCCGGCTCTTTGGTTTCTTTTTGTTCCTGCTTCTCGTACTCGCGTACCATTTGGCGAAGCTCTTTGTTGGTCACTTCTTTGCCAGAGGCAAGGCGCTCTTGAATTTGCTGATCTTTCTTGCTGAATTTTTTCTCAATCTTTTTCGCTTCTTCTTTTTCAATCTTCTCATCTACGACTTTCATTTCGGCAACGACTAGATCGGGGTTGAGCGTGATTTTATAATCTTTCAGTGTGGCTAGGTATTCGGCAGTAAATTCAAATCCAAAAACTTTTCCATCTACAAAAAATTGTTGTGAAATGGGTAGCCAGGCTTTGTCTTCAATCGGATTATAAATCTGTTTTACCTTAAAGTTGATTCCCAATTTTACCGTGCGCAGGTCTAAGCTGTGGATACTCCACCAATCTTCGACAATGAAGATCATCCCCTCGAATACATTATCACCTTTGGAACGAGGTGTGACTTTGATTTTACTGACTTCGTACGCATTGTCTTTGAATGAGCCGAGGTATTCAAATTTATAGTATGAAAATGCTTTTGGCGAAAGAGGGGAAACTACTTCAGCAATTTCTGATTCATAAAAGCTTCCAAATACAAATTGATTGGGAGAGGTGTTGCGATCTTTTCCTTTCGTGTAAACAGCGATTACTTTTTCTTCAAACTTATTAGGACGCGTGTATTTTATTTCGCTCACGGATTCTGAAATAAACACACGGTCTTTGGTGATGCCTTCTTTTTCAACTGCTTTTTTAGCAAACCAAGGGTAATCTTTCAGTTGACCTTTTCCTTTGATGTAAACTTTGGCGGTGTAATTATCCAATTGCTGCGTATGATATTTCGCTTTGCCAATGGCTTTTCGCATGATGGTGTAGGCGGGATCTTCTTTACCTGCTTTGATAATAACATTTTGCAAAACGACCACTTGTGTTTTCAGAACAATATTGATTTCAACAAAGTCAGAGCCAACTTCAATTTTGCGTTGGGTTGTTTCGTATCCGAGATATTGAAACAAAACATCGTATTGGCCGGGAGGCAACGATAATTCAAATCGCCCTTCCATATCGGTGGCGGCACCGGCCGATGTTTGTTTAACGAATACGCTGGCAAAAGCCAAAATCGCTCCATCATCACCTTTGATGATGCCTCGGATTCCTCCCGCGAAAGCGGAAGATGACACGAGCAGAGTAAGCGCAAAGAGTGGGGTAAATATCTTTTTCATCAGAGCCATAGACGCAAGTAAGCAAGTTTAGGTTGTCTAAGGATGCACCGTTAGCGATAAAAGTTTTTGAGGCGGATCAGATTTTCTACGGATTCGGGCACGAGATAGCGAATGGACTTGTTGGCCTTAATACATTGACGAATGTATGTGGCGGAGATATCCAGCAGCGGTGCTTCAATCATTTTGACATGAGGATGACGAATGAGTTCTGTATTTGTTACATCCGGTCGTGGATAAACATACAGTTCATATTGTTCCAGTATTTGTTCGTAGTTCTTCCACTTTTTAAAACTCTCGAGATTGTCTTGACCAAGGATTACTTTAAACTCCTTTTCAGGATGTTTTTCGGTAAGATAAGCTAGCGTGTGAATGGTATAACTAGGTTTGGGCAGGTGAAACTCTACGTCTGACACTTCAATTTTGTAGTGATCAGCCACTGCCGCCTTGGCCATGTCATAGCGATCAAATTCATGAAGTAGCCCTTTGCTTGGCTTGAGCGGATTTTGAGGAGAGACTACCAGCCAAACTTTGTTTAGGTCACTGTTTTCAGCCATTACGTTGGCAATGATCAGATGCCCGATGTGAATGGGGTTGAACGAACCAAAGAAAAGACCAATTTTTTGCATTGGCTGCTTATTCAAGCTATGACTTTTTGAATTGATCGTATAGCGCTTGGGCTTCTGCCACTGACTTACTCAAATGTTCATTCAATAGCACCACATCAAACTTATCTTGAAATGACATTTCAAACTTGGCTTTGAAGAGTCTGCGCGAAAGGCTTTCTTCCGTTTCGGTGCCACGAGAGTTGAGGCGCTCCGCTAGAATTTCAATGGAAGGAACTTTTACAAAAATGGCTAGCGCCTTGTAGCCAAAATATTTCTTCAGGTTAATGCCGCCTTTAACATCAACATCAAAAATTACATTCTTGCCTTCTGCCCAAATGCGCTCGATCTCTGATTTTAAGGTGCCATAAAAATTACCGGCATACACTTCTTCCCACTCAATAAATTCGTTGGCGTCAATTTTCTCTTTAAATTCTTCCGGAGTTAAGAAGTGATAATCTTTTCCATCTACTTCAGTTCTTCCGCGTCTGTCGCGGGTAGAAGCAGAAATAGAAAAGCCGAGATCGGTGTTATTTTCAAGTAAGTATTTTACGATGGTGGTTTTGCCAGAACCCGATGGCGCAGAGAAGATGAGAGCTTTACCGGCCATTCGTTACGAAGATTTTTGAAGTATTTGTTGTTTGATTTTTTCAACCAGATCGGTGGGAGCGGCACCACCGCAGCATTTAGATTGCACCAATTGCTTCAGTGACATATCCAAATCATACGATTTATAGCATGGCATGCAATGATCCATGTGCACTTTGAAATATTGCTTCTGTTCTTCGGTGGCTTGGCCATCCAAAATAGTTTGCAGCATTTCCATGCAGGTAGGTTTCTGCTGATCAGGCTTTGCAAAGGGATTCATCGGATTGTTCATAGCTAAGCTTTATTATAACCCATTGACTTGGCGTATTCGCTCAATTTTTCTTTCAGTAAATTTCTGGCTCGGTGCAGGCGACTGCGCACAGTGCCGATGGGGATATCCAAAATTTTGGCCATCTCCTCGTACTTAAATCCTTCCAAGTCGCACAGTATAATCACCGTTTTAAAATCTACATCCAATGAGTTCAAGGCATTCGAAATTTCATCTCCGATCATGTCTTTGAGCGATTCTACACGCAGATCGGGAGTGATTTGTCTGTCTACCTCTTCTGAATTATAATACGTCTCTACCTCCTGATAATCAACTTTAGCCGGCTCTTTGCTTTTCTTCCGGTAATCGTTGATAAAACTGTTTTTCAAGATGCGGAACAGCCATGCCTTTGCATTAGTTCCTTTTTGGAATGATTCTATAAAGCGATAGGCCTTTAAATACGTGTCTTGCACCAAATCTTTGGCGTCATCGCGATCCAGCGTGAGGCGATAACCGAAGTTATACATCGAGTGGATATGAGGGAGGAACTCCTGATTGAAGATCTCGCCTTTTTCTTTTTCCGAATAGTTTTGTTTGGGTGCTTCTTCCAATTCCATGAGCCGGTAAAAGTAGTAAAGAAACCCGATTCTGAAACGCGAAGCCTAAACGATTTTGTAATTCTTGTATTCGCCCACCCGAAAGCCCAAAAACCGCTTCACGCGCTCTTTGAAGGAGTAGTTCTTTTTTGATACATCAAAATCAAACTTCCAGTTTTTGCTAGCAATTCGATCCTTCATCACCGCGGGATGGCTATCGGAAAAAAGTTCCAACGAGTCGATGGTGCTGTAATCAAATTCACTGGCTTTGGCTAAGTTTTCTTCCAGCCACTGGTCATCATGATAATAGCTGGTGAAGGCACGCTGCTTGCGCACCATGGCACGCGGATCGCGCACCCAGCCGTAGTGGTAGATGCAGGCATCGATGAGTTTAACGCGCAGCTTTTCGTTGGGCTTCTTGCGAAATCCTTGTGCATCCCGATAGGAAAAAATATTCTTATCGTTGCGCACTACACGAATCTCTCTTCGGTACCAGTTCCACGATTCGCCCACGTAATCATACGAACCATAAAAATGTTTGTAATGAAATAGAAGCCCTTCTACCGAGCGATTGTCTTTGTATTTGATCATGGCCTGCCGCACAGCGTCATGATATTTTTCGTGAATCACCTCATCGGCCTGAATGTAAAAAGCCCAATCGACATCAGCAGATACTGCCTGAAAAGCTTTGTCTGTTTCCAACGCAAAAGTGCGACCACCTTCACGCAGCGTATCATCCCAAATCGTATGAATGATTTTTATTTTAGGAGACCCAATGCCTTCTATCAGAGCCAATGTTTCATCTTCGCAATTGCCGATAGCTACAATAAATTCATCGCATAGTGGGAGTACAGAAGTAATCGCCTCCACAACAGGGTAATCGTATTTTACCGCATTGCGTACCATCGTAAAACCGGCTACTTTCATCTTAACTATTTAGTTTTTTTTGTTGATTAAGTTTCGCTCTGTCGCGTAAGGTAAAACTGTTTGCAGAAGAAGTTTCTACCTTGATTTTACAAAACAGCGAATGACCGATGTAAGTGTTTGGAAGATGGTGGACTAAGCAACTAGTCGGAAGTTCGGCAAGCCCGGTAGCAGCATCGTAATTTACCAACGGAATGACGTTTCCCTTAAACCGTTTCATTTTTAAAGAATGGTGTCCAATCGCAGATTTTTCACGAATCGGAAATCCATCAAAATTAAATTTCCACTCCTGAGATTGACTAAAGCGAATCAGTTCATTTTTGTCGTAAATCCAGAATCCGCCGTAAGGATTTATATCATTCAAAAGATAGAATCGGTTATTTATTTCGATTATCTTCTCTGGAATGGATGTAAGGTCGGTTAAGTATTTGGCTCGTTGGGGTGATTCTTCAAACCGTAAAAAGGCAAGATTGAAATCATTTTGGTAGCAGGCATCTTTGTTTGCAAGCCAGTAATTAAAATTTTCAGCCGTAAAACAGATATCGTCCTCTAAGTAAAGTTGTGCTTCGTAGGTGTACAAATTCTTCTCAATCACTTTACGATTTTCCCATGTCAGATAAAATGGATGCACTAGGGATGTGAGGCTCAGTCGATTCCATAAGCCATTGAAGTAAGCAACTTTTCCATACTTGGAATAGGGATAGTACTGAATGAAAACGTTCGACTGATTGAAGTGAGCTTGAATGAATCGATTATTGGTGTAGACAAAAATATCTACATCTGCAGAAAGGCGCTGCAAATGATCAATTACCTGCTTGAGATAAATGATTCTGGATTCGACAAAAAAGAAAGGAATGTGGGCAGCAACTCTCATTAAAACTCAATTACCGGATTTGTTTGTGAATATCCATGGTCAGCCCATAGGGTTTTATTTTCAATTGCTGCTTCGAGCATTTTCATGTTGCGCTCATCGCGATCTCGTGAAAAAATTGTATGGTGTAAATGAAAACATACGGCTTGGAATTTTAGATGCTGTTTGTAAACTTGATTGTTGATTAACCGAATGGCCAATTCGCTATCCTCTCTGCCCCAGCCAACAATCTCCGTATTAAATCCATTTACAGCTACGAAGTCTTTTTTCCAAAAAGAAAAGTTGCAACCCTTCACCCCTTCAATGGAATGCGGATTGTTGAAAAGCATAAATAGTTTGGAAACTAAACGATTGTGTATTGAATTGAAACGATTTTTTATACCCGTACTTAACCAATGCATACGGAAATTCTTTTCCTGAATCAATTCTTTTGTGGTGCCCTCGTCTATCAATGTGCGGCTGCCGCGCAAATAAAACCCAGCTTTTGCGTTGGCTAAATGCTCTTCAATAAATCTGCGATGCAATAAGATGTCTCCATCTGTTTGAATGATGTAGTCAAACCGACTATGACGAACTGCTTCGTTGAGGATAATCGTTTTTCGAAAGCCAATATCTTCATGCCAGAAGTGCCGGATGGGCACCTTTGTTTTTTTTCGAAGCTCCTGAATGAGTGTTTTTGTTTCTCCAGTTGAGCCATCATCAGCAATCAGGATTTCACCAGGCAATACAGATTGATTCAACGCGCTGAGAAGACATAGCTCTAATGCCTGCGGCCAATTGTAAGTAGAGATTAATAATGAGGCTATGTTTGGCATTAGATAGTTTTCAAATTAATATTTAAAGTTATCTTCACCGTTACAATTGCAAACATCCCTTAGTGCATGAAGATTACTTTCGCAAAGTTATTTAAAAAACTCCCTTTTTTTGCAGCCCTTCGAATTAGTTTGCTCATTCTGATCAAGAAAATGATGGCCAATGAGGCGAATGTTTATTTTTCGCAAACAGGAGAAGATACAGTGATCAAATTTTTATTGCGTGACTGCAAAGAGGGCGTTTATGTTGATATAGGGTGTAACACCCCGATGTATTTTTCGAACACATTTTTTCTTTACGTATCCGGATGGAATGGTATCTGCGTTGATGCCAATGAGAGACTCTGCCAGCAATTTAGAAAAACCCGCCCTTTTGACACCGTAGTTCATGCGGCCGTGTCGGATGTGGAAAAGGAAGTGACCTTCCATATTTCAGATAAAGTGCCCGCGGTTTCCACCATTGATCAGCACCAATTGGAGGAATGGAAAAAACATTGGGAGTTTAATCGGGAAGTGAAAATGATGACACAGCGTGTCGAAACAATTCTCGATAAACATCTGCCCAAAGGAACTGCCATTGATTTGTTAAGCATCGATGTAGAAGGACATGATCTCCATGCCTTGATGTCTGTAAATTTGAATAAATACCGCCCCCGATTTATTGTGATTGAAATCCATGAGTTTAAACTGTCCGAAAATACTGCTGATTCGATTGTAAAGTATTTGAAAGGCCATGACTATGAACTGGAGTGCTTTTCCACCATCAATGGCTATTTTCGAGATATCCGAATTTAATTCACAAGCAGGTACTCAGCTAATTTTTTTGTAGTAAGATGTTGCTTTGTATAATTCAATAGCTCTCGCTCGTATTTTACGTGATCGAAATCGGTGCCCTTTTCATAGAACTCATTTGTTTCTAAAAGCAGATCTTTCGGCAATAAATTCATGGTAAGGCGCGGACATTCCCTCAAATCGATAAAGTAAGGAATGCATCCATTCATTAAGATTTCATAATGACGCAGGCAATCCCATCCGGCTTTCTTGCGCGTGATACCAAATATTGATGTCTGATAATCCTGGTAATAATCTTCTACCCGATCGAAAATGTACGTGCTTAAATCACCGGGCACAATGTGCGCTACACGCTTTGTTTTAGCAGGCACGCTTTGTACGATTAATGATTCCGGAATGCAAAAATTGATTGGCTTTACCAGTTGATTTTCAACACTCAGTTCTCTCTTGTAATACGTGCTGTTGCGGGTGAAGCGAAGCTCTAATCGGTCTTCATCTTCGCCATCTACTGTAATGATTCTATCTTTCGAATAATTTGCTGTGATTAAATCAAAATATTTTTCGAAGCGATGAACGGAGCCGTAGACCACAAAATCATAATACTTTTTCTCCACTCTTCGCTTCATTTCCGGTACGGGTATACAGGTTGGATAGCTCTTGAGATGGCAGTACATGGTAAAGCCTTTGCCGTACAGTGCCCCCTGTGCCATGTAATAGCTATACATGTAATGAGGCGTGTTCACTTCTTCCACCAAAATACCTTCAGTGCTTTTAAGCCCGTGATAGATCATATCACAGAGGTAGTCAGGGCGATCAGCTTTTGCTAAAAATAAAACCTTCAACATACGTTATGCTTTCTGATGCGCATTGATCACATGCGATTTGGCGCTGAGGCGATAGTAAGTAGTAGCAAACCCGTGCGATTGCAAAAAGGAGTTCATGTATTCGGTGTTATTTTTATCCGTATCCAAATCATGCACTTCCAAAATCATGTGTTTGATTTTTTTCAATAACGAGGGGTCGGTGTTGTATAGAATATCAAACTCACTTCCTTCGCAATCCATTTTGACAAAGTCAACGTGTGTGAGGTTATTCTCCTGAAAGATCTGCGTAAGCGAAATACTGGGCACTACTAGTTTTTGTGCGTGTGTGGATTCAAAGCCAGAGAATACAGAAGCATTTTCGGTTAACTCTTTTTCACTGTCTAAAAACAAAGTCAGATCGCCCATTGGTTGGCCAGTCACGGCTTTTTCTTGCAGGATCAATTTTTCTTGCAACACTTTATTTTCAGCAATGGTTTTTTTGAGCGTTTGGATATTAACCGGAATGGGTTCGAAGGCAATAATTTTCTTGATATTCTTTTTGGATAACAGTAAGACACTGAAGAAACCCACGTTGGCACCGATATCCAGCACTACAGAATTTTCATTCAATCCTTTGGCCAATTCATGAATGCTATACACATCGGACATGAAAATTTCTTTGAAGATGAGCATCAACCTGCGTGGCACGCGCACTTTAATCGCTATTGGTTTGGTGATAAAAACCAACTCCGATTGTTTTTTGATTTTATCTAAGAAATAGATGCGGGTATTACTAACATTTTCAAATAGCTTGAGATAGCGCTGATTGCCGTAGACTGCCATGCAGGATAGATTTTGGTGCCGTAAATGTACTAAAATATCGCGGGGATTTTTGTGTACTTGGAATAGCCGAGGCCCGCGATTGACCTAAAGAGTTGATCATGTTGACGGGAGTGATTATTGATTGCTAGCAGTAAGTCAAATCTAAATTTTCTTGTTTACTCTGAATGCTTCACCACACCCTGTCATGCCGAGGTACGAGGCATCTTATCCGAATAAGAGTAAATTTCCAAAAGATTCCTCGTACCTCGGAATAACAGTGAATGGAATAATCATTAATAGAAAATAGAGCAAGCGATAACTATAATCTAAATTTTCTTGTTTGCTCTAAACGCATTCCTACACCCTGTAATGCCGTAGTGTGAGGCATCTTATATTATAGTAATTAGGATAAGCTATGTTTCCGGAACAGCAAAAAGAAATTCATAAATTGCTATGATGGAACATGATTACTACGTCTATATTACCACCAACCCAGGAAAGCAAGTTCTCTACACAGGAGTAACAAATAATTTAGGTCAGCGAATTATCGAACACTACCTAAATCGTGGTAATCCCAAAACTTTTACAGGCAAATACTATGCATATTTAGTGGTTTATTGGGAACACTTTTATTATGTAAATGATGCAATTGCTCGAGAGAAAGAGATTAAAGGATGGTCTCGAAAGAAGAAACTTGATCTGATAAAAAAGGAAAATCCAAACCTTCATTCACTTAATTCATCGATTGTCGATCCTTGGCCTCCAAAAGATGGATCGATTCGAGGCATTTAAACGTAGGGAAGTTGTGGACATTTTCCGATCAAGAGTGTTGAATCGGAAATTTGCTTTTAGTTCGAAATGTATAATCCAACTCTTGTCCTGCAGAGGCGCGAGACATAGTACCATTACAAAGATTCCTCGTGCCTCGGAATGACAGGGCGAGAAGAGAAATGCCTTGGTTTATTGAAACGCAAAACAAAAGTAATTTCGATTTAACTCCACTCGTGTCCTGCCGCAAAAGAGTAAATCTTCGGAAGATTCCTTGTGCCTCGGAATGACAGAGCAGCAGAACGAGACGGGCTTTATTGGACAGCAATAACTAAACCAAATTTTTTGGTTACACTGAACACATCTCACACCCTTGTCTTGCCGAGGCACGAGCGTCTTCTTTAAGCAGGAATATGTGTTAGAAGATTCCTTGTGCCTCGGAATGACAGAGAGGAGGTATGGCTTGTAAAACTGATAATTTACGAAAAATCAATTTACTGAACCGTGAAGAACATCTTCACGCAAAACAGCCACTTGCGAAAAGGCGAGCGGTTTTTGGTAGCCAGCAATTGCTCCTGATGAGTAAAGAAAAGATTCATCCTCAAAAAATTATTTGATAAGCCAAAGCTAGAATAGCTGCGAGCCAACTCATTCAGTAAGTTTTTAGCTGAATGATGCTCAGGGCATGACTGTGAAAACAACTTCATCCGCTCTCGAATACGCTGCTGTAATTCTGACTTATCTTTTTTCTTTTTCTGCCCTTTCACTTTGATTGCTCCAATAACATTTCCTGCATGTTGGCGGTAATGAATAAGCGGTTCATCTACATACTGTACTGGCCCTTGGGTAGCAGCTACAAAAGCCATCCACCAATCATGGATCACGATGGAAGGGAAGGGCAAGATACTTTTGATTAATTCCTTACGAAAGATAGCCGCATGTCCCGCTACCGTGTTTCCAATAATAAATGGAATTGGTGACGAATAAGTTTGCAAATTTTTGATGTCTGATATTTTGCGCTGTAGACTTTTGCCTTCGGCATCGATGAATTCCGAATCGCAGTGAATCAATAAACTCTCAGGGCTCCATTGTTCCATCAGCGTAGAGATTTTTTCCGGTAACCAGATGTCATCCTGATCGCACATGGCAATGCAATCGCCTTTGGCCAACTGAATGCCACGTTCGAAAGTGCGATTGTGTTTGAGGTTGACTTCGTTTTGGTAGATCTGTAAAATGGGATGTGCCGCAGCATATTCCTTTAAAATCGCAATGGTAGAATCGGAAGAGCAATCATCCACCGCTATGATTTCGAGTAATGGATAAGTTTGTGCAAAAAGACTATCCAACTGCTCGCGTAAGTATTTTTCACCATTGTAAGTGGCGAGCACAATGGAAACACTTGGGCCGGGTTGCGAATTCATTAGTCCGGCAAATTAGCCGCAATTCAATCAAAAAAAAACCCGGCTATCTTGCTAGCCGGGTTTTTTGGTTTAATTTTTTTAGTTATCGGATCGCTACGGCAGGTGTTGATTTCATCAGGTTGATAAACTCAATCCGATAGCCTTCTACATCTTTGCCTTTGGCGCCTTGCGCTAATTTGATAGCCTCGGCAGCAGAATAATTTTTCACGTATTCCGATTCGCGTAAGATCATTCCAAACCCGGCTACCGCAGCCGACCATCTGAAATTCTCGGAAGTTTTTTCGATAGCCACATGTTCGTCTACCAAAGGATGAACGATCAGTTTGCTTACATCGCCATCGGGTTTTTTATAGCGGAACTTTACAGTGAGAATCTCATTGCTCAAATCGGACTTGTTCACTTGAACAGGATCTTGCTTTTTCACGGGCTGATATTTTAATGCATCCACCAA
Source organism: Bacteroidota bacterium (assembly GCA_016191555.1). GTDB lineage: Bacteria > Bacteroidota > Bacteroidia > Cytophagales > Cyclobacteriaceae > ELB16-189. Next base: position 210,717 of record JACPVX010000041.1, on the reverse strand, counting down.
ATCAAAACTGCTTTCCACACCAACGGGAATCACTTCGTACAAAGCGGTAACTGAGTGACCTGAACCTAACTCGCCCGCATCTTTTTTGTCGTTGTTGAAATCTTCACTTTTCAACATTCGATTTTCATAGCCAATCAGGCGGTATGATTTTACTTTTGCAGGATTAAACTCAATCTGCAGTTTTACGTCTTTGGCAATGGTAAAGAGTGTGCCACCAAATTCGTTGACTAGGGCTTTTTGTGCTTCCAAAATCGAATCGATGTACATGTAATTGCCATTTCCTTTATCGGCTAACACTTCCATTTTAGAATCTTTGTAGTTGCCCATCCCAAATCCGAGGGTGGTTAAGAAAATACCATCGTTTCTTTTTGATTCGATTAATTTTTCCATGGCATCGTTGCTGGATTCGCCTACGTTAAAGTCGCCATCGGTAGCTAAAATCACCCGGTTGTTACCTCCCTTTTTAAAGTTTTCTTTAGCGATTTCATACGCTAAACGAATGCCGGCACCACCCGCGGTTGAGCCACCTGCCTGTAAGTTCTCCAATGCTTCAATGATTCTCTGTTTGTCGCTGCCTGAAGTGCTGGGTAAAACCAAACCTGCGGCACCGGCATACACCACGATTGCAACACGATCTTGCTCGCGCAATTGTTCCACCAATAATTTGAATGAAGCTTTCAACAAAGGCAATTTGTTTTCGTCACTCATCGAGCCGGATACATCAATTAGAAAAACCAGATTAGAAGGAGGGAGATTGTCTTTAGCAATATTTTTTCCTTGCAATCCGATATGAACCAGTTTGTGTTTTGGATTCCAGGGAGCGGAAGAAATTTCAGTGGTGATGGAGAATGGATCTTCACCTTTTGGTTGAGCGTAGTCGTAATCGAAATAGTTGATCATCTCTTCTACACGTACGGCATCTTTGGGTGGACGCTGACCTAAGTGAATGAACCTGCGAATATTGCTGTAAGAAGCAGCATCGACATCAATCGAAAACGTGGAGAGCGGATCTTTCAAAGGATCGTGAAAACCATTTTCGCTGATGCCTGCGTATTCTTCGGTGTTGGCAGGCTGGAATTCGTTTTCGATAATGTCGTAAGATTTGTATTCAGCAACTGCATTGCCATTAAACCTTTTCATTTTATTCCCCCTAGATTGAATTGCAACTCCAGCAAGTCTCCCTTGTAAGGTTGGGCTAGAATCAGCAAGATTTTTTAAATCGGGATTTGTGACATCCAATTGTAATGCAACATCTATTCTGTTTTGATTCCCGATAGGAACCTCTTTAGTTTTCATAGCAACCATTGAATAAACAAGAGTTCCCCCAGTTGAAGGAACTTTGATAATATATGATCCTTGGGAATCAGAAAATGTGTTAATAGAGCTGCCTTTCAGTTTGATTAATACTCCAGCCAATGGTCGTCCATCGGATTCAGAAGCCACAGTTCCACTGATGGTTCTTTCTTCGGGAGCAATAAATCCCATCGAGGCGATCAGCAACACCGCCAGAATGATTATGTGTTTTTTCATACAGTTTTAGTTTTAATTTTTCTTACAGATGCTGGGAGAAGATGAATTCCACAACTAGCGGTAAAATATTTTACCGTAATTATGAAATCTTGACGGGTACCGTCAGGATTGCATAATTTGACGAATGAAAATCAACACTTTAAGATTAATCCTAACAATCAGGAGTGCAGATTTTCATTGTCAAGGTAAACCCTGACAATCCAAAGGATTCGTCATTATTAATCTAATTTTATTTTCAATGCATTATTTGGGTTTATATTGAGGGGTGCAAAATGAGACCCCATCCGATGCTGAGTTACTGCGGCTCTATAAAGAGTCGGGCGAGGTAGCCCATGTGGGTAAATTGTATGCGCGCTATACTTCCATGGTTTATGGGGTATGCCTTAAGTACTTAAAAGACCGCGATGAAGCCAAGGACGGAGTGATGCAACTATTTGAGAAACTGGTGACTACACTTCGCACCCACGAAGTCGAAAACTTTAAAAGCTGGCTGTATGTTACTGCGCGAAATCAGTGTTTAATGCAGCTTCGTGCCCGAAAAGGCCGGTTTACCGAAGAAATATCTCCTCAGCTTATGGAAAACGAGTTCCTGTTGCATCTGGAGGAGGAACCCGAAATGGAGGGAAATCTTAGTAAATTGGAAAAGTGTATTGAAGGCTTGATTGCGGAACAGCAACAATGTGTGCGGCATTTCTTTTTGGAGGAGAAGTGTTACAAAGAAGTGGCCGAGTTGACAGGCTTTGACATGAATCAGGTGAAAAGCTATATCCAAAACGGAAAACGGAACTTAAAAAATTGCATGGAGCAAAATGACTGATTGGCAAAACGATCTGGAGCGCTACCGATTGGGCAAAATGACCCCGGCTGAAATGCATGCTTTTGAAAAGCGTGCCTTGCACGATCCCTTTTTGGCCGATGCATTGGAAGGTGCGGAGCAAATTGCCCCGGAAGATTTTGTCTATGATTTGAAAGAGCTGACCGCGAAACTAGAATCGACAGAAAAAGTTGACATAGCAGCTTCGGTAGCAGACCCGGAGCAAGCTCAATCAACTAAGCCTTGGGTTTGGCCTCTACGCATCGCTGCATCTGTTTTGTTGTTAGTTGGGATTTTTTGGATTGGCAATCAATTGATTCCGGAAGACTCGACTCAACTCGTGTTGAATAAGGAGGCGACTCCTAATGAAAAAAAGGAAGAGCCAGCGCCTGCTTCGTCTCCTAATCAGGATACCCTTGAAAGCAACATGGTAGAGCAACCAACTCAACCCGTCAAGGAAGTAGCGAAGGGAATAGCAGTCCAGAAAGATAAAGCGATAGCAAAGAAAAAAGAAGAAAAGGCCACGAACGGAACCATTGCCGGAGCGCAAACATCATCTTCTGAAAGTGAGATTATTATCGCGGATGAATCAAAGCCAACAGCAGATGACAAAGCAGTATCTAAACTTGAATTAGATAAAAGCGTAGCGCAAGCAGAACAAAAAGCCGATGCGCAAGAGCTTTATCGTGCAAAGCGATCGTTTAGTTTGTCAAGCCCTGTCCCTTCCGTACAAAGCAACTCCGCCATGGCCATCAATTTTATCAAGGGGCAAGTTACTTCACTGGAAGACGGCACACCGCTTCCGGGGGTGAATGTATTAGTCAAAGGAACGATAGTCGGCACAGTTACGAATATGGATGGCTTCTTTCAATTGCCAAACGTGTCGCCCAATCAGAAATTGGTTTTTTCGTTCATTGGTTTGCAATCCAAGGAAGTAGATGCATCGCAACCACAATTGAATGTAGCGTTGGCTCCGGATGTTTCTCAGTTGAGCGAAGTGGTTGTAACGGGTGTGCGTAACAAGGATGATATGGATCAAGCGCCCATCATTAAATTAGCCGTGCCTGAGGGCGGGTTGAAAGCCTATGATGCCTACCTCGACAACAACCTACAATTTCCGAAAGAGGCTTTGGCTAAAAAAGTAAAAGGCAAAGTCGCCATTCGTTTCACCGTTCGGGTCGATGGAAGCCTAGACGAATTTAAAGTGGTAAAGAGTTTGGGCAGTGGGTGCGATGAAGAAGTAATTCGTTTGGTAAAAGAAGGCCCTGAGTGGAGCGCGTCCACCGAAGACGATGTGCCTGTGGAAAGTGAAGTATTGGTGAAGGTGAAGTTCGATCCTGCTAAAGTCAAGAAATAAAATTAGAAAGGCGGGCTCATTAGGTTCCGCAACCCCTGCCCATCAGCCAAAGCCGTTGCCCAAAAAGTATCCGTCAAAAATTCATTATTATTTATACTTTTAGGGATTGTATTAACCTAATCTTAAGTTTTCATGAGTTTATTTATAAAGAAACCCCTTGAGCAGTTAATGGCACAAGAGGGAGATTCGAGCAAGGGACTGAAACGTACCCTGGGCGTTGGTAACTTGATAGCACTGGGCATTGGAGCCATTATTGGTGCGGGTTTATTTGTGCGCACGGCCGATGCTGCCGCCTCCGCTGCTGGCCCGGCTGTGATGGTTTCGTTCATTGTGGCTGCTGTGGGTTGCGCCTTTGCCGGTTTGTGTTATGCTGAGTTTGCTTCAATGATTCCGATTGCCGGAAGTGCTTACGCCTACGCGTATGCTACCATGGGCGAATTCATGGCTTGGATTATCGGATGGGCATTGGTATTGGAATATGCACTTGCTTCGGCCACCGTATCGATTGCCTGGAGCGAGTATCTCAATAATTTATTAGGGGGTGTCATTCCGTATGAATTATGCCACTCTCCATTTGAAGCAGCCTTGGATGGAACAACTGGCATCATCAATTTGCCGGCATTATTTATTCTGGTGATCCTTACCCTCGTGCTGATCAAAGGCACGCAGGAATCGGCTTCGCTTAATGCTGTAATTGTATTTGTAAAAGTGGCCATCGTATTGATTTTCATTGTAATCGGATGGGGCTTTATCAACGAAGCCAACTATACTCCATTTATGATCCCCGAAACAACTCCTGGCCACGAAGGTTGGAATGTGCACGGATGGGGCGGTGTGTTAGGAGGAGCTGGAATAGTATTCTTTGCATTCATCGGCTTTGATGCCGTTTCTACGGCTGCACAGGAAGCAAAAAATCCGAAGCGCGATATGCCGATTGGTATATTAGGGTCACTATTGGTTTGCACTATATTATATGTATTGTTCTCACATGTATTGACAGGCGTAGCGAACTGGCAAGATTTTAAAATTGCCGGAAAAGAAGCTTCGGTAGCGTATGCCATCAAAACCTATATGCCAGGCTATGAGTGGCTAGGTACTTTAGTAACTGTGGCTATTTTGGCCGGATTCTCTTCTGTGATTCTAGTAATGTTAATGGGGCAGTCAAGAGTATTTTACTCTATGTCCAAAGATGGATTGGTGCCAAAAGTGTTTTCTGAATTGCACCCAAAATTCCGCACACCATTCAAGTCGAACGCGCTGTTGTTTATTTTCGTGGGATTGTTTGCTGGATTTGTTCCAGGAAGCGTAGCCGGAGATTTGACCAGCTTCGGTACGTTGTTTGCGTTTGTGCTGGTTTGCGTAGGTATCTGGGTACTCCGCGTAAAAAATCCGGAGGCAGTAAGACCTTTCAAAACACCACTGGTGCCATTAGTACCAATCTTGGGAATGGTAGTTTGCTCGGCCATGATATTCTCATTGGGTCAAGACACGTTGGTATCGGCAGCTGTTTGGATGGCGATCGGATTGGTGATCTACTTCACCTACAGTAAGAAGAACAGCGTGCTTCGCAAAGGATAATAACTGAAGATTAAAACAAAGATGAACGCCTTGTTTCTCACGTGGAGACAAGGCGTTTTTATTTAGAAAATATAGCGAAGACCTACACCGCCCTGAAAGCGCTGATACCCGGGATCAGCAAAGGCATCGGTAAACATTTCTACTTCAATAAAAGCAGAGACAGGAAGCGTGAAATACGAATATTCAAATCCAACTAAGGCTACCACTCCATACGTAAACCGGTTTTGATTGAATCGCCCAAAGCGACTTTCTGTGCGGTCGATGTCTCGGATGTAGTCATATTGAATCGAAGCGTTTCTCCACTGCATGCCCAACCCGGCATAGAGTTGTAATCCTTTTGAGAGCTTTTCGGCATCCCATTGATAGAGGAATTTAGACTCCAAAAACCAATCTGATTTAACCAGATGGGTAAGGTATTTTACGCCCTGATCTTTACTATGAAGCGTGTCTGGTAAATAACTGGCGAATACTCCTTTATAATAAGTACTATACAGTCCGCTGGCAGTAGTTCCGGCATCCACAGCAAAGGCCCAATGTTTACTTGGGTAGAATTTGTATGTAAATGCGAATGGATCGCCCAATTTAAAGCCCACGCCCTGATAAGGATATTTGCTCTCTTCAAAGATGGGGCACATGATCATAGCCTTGCCCCGCGATACCTTTGGCATACCATACCCTGCACTCCGCACACTTTTCTTTACTTGGGAAAAAACGGGCTGGTTGGCCAGAAATAGCCAAAATAGAACAATGGGGATGTACTTGAATCGGGGCATTCAAGCAAATATAACTTTTTTAGGGCTACCACTGGTAATTATCCGATTAACGGCTAGACTACCTCTTTGTATTGCATTTGGTGGAGTTGAGCGTAATAGCCTCCTTTTTGCAACAATTCTTCATGATTACCCGATTCTTTGATCTCCCCTTTATCTAAAACAATGATTGTATTTGCTTTTTGAATGGTGGACAAACGGTGTGCAATCACGATAGAAGTGCGATTGACCATCATTTTGGAAATAGCGTTTTGAATCATCTCCTCCGTTTCTGTGTCGATAGACGAGGTGGCTTCGTCAAGAACTAAAATTTTTGGATCGTACACCATCGCGCGAATAAAGGAGAGCAGTTGTCGTTGCCCAACGGATAGGGTAGCGCCTCGTTCCATCACATTATAATTCAATCCACCCGGCAGCCGGTCGATGAACTTGCGGGCACCTACCAAATCGGCTGCGTGCAAAATCATTTCGTCCGAAACGTCTTTGTTGCCAAGGGTAATATTGTTGCGGATGGTATCACTGAATAAAAACACATCTTGGAGAACCACACCAATGTTTTTTCGCAAAGCTTTTAGCTCATATTCCCGTATGTTAACCCCATCTACCTCAATGCTTCCGCGATTGATTTCATAGAATCGATTCAACAAGTTGATGATCGAAGATTTACCTGCCCCAGTTGCACCCACCAACGCAATGGTTTCACCTTCCTTTATTTCCAGCGATACATTTTTCAATACGAAATCTTCCTCATTGTAGGCAAACCACACATGATCAAACTTAACAGCCCCTTTCACCTCTGCAGGAGAGTAAACTCCATTTTCTACAACATGGGCAGCATCATCCAGTAAGTTGATGATTCGTGATGAACCGACAATGCCCATTTGCAATGTATTGTAGCGATCGGCAATCATCCGTATAGGACGGAAGAAAAGCTGGATATACATGATAAACGAAACCAGTTTACCGAGCGTAATTTGAGAAACTTCCTGATTGATGACACCTTTGGCACCATACCACACCAACAAGCCGGTGCCCATTGCAGCAATAATCTCAGCTACCGGAAAATAAACGGAGTAATAAAGCACCGAGCGCAGATGTGCTGCTTTGTGTTCGGCATTGATTTCTTTGAACTTTTCAAATTCCTTTTTTTCGCTCCCAAAGATTTGAACGATGGTCATGCCTGTAATGTGCTCTTGTACAAATGCATTGAGGTTCGACACCGCATTGCGTACATCATTGAATGCTACTTTTATTTTTTCTTTAAATACATAAGTGGCCAGCAACATCAATGGAATGGTGGACAAACTCACCAGCGTTAATCGCCAGTCGGTGATAAACATGAAAACCAGAATGAAAATGATCTGAAGTAGATCGCTCGCCATGGCAGCCAAACCTTCGCTAAACACATCGGCCAATGTTTCCACATCCGAAATGGTGCGTGTCACTAATCGGCCAATCGGTGTTTTGTCGAAAAAACGCAACCGAAGATGAATCAGATGGGTATATAGCTTCACGCGAATATCTCTAATGACAAACTGAGCGATTCGGCCACTGATATAGGTGTGTGCGTATTGTACTGCCGCTTGCACCACCAGCAATGCCAGAACAATAATCATGATATTAACCATGCCCCAGTAGTTGCCATACTGCACATCTTTGTCTAATGTGTATTGGATCAGAAATGGTCGGATGGGTGTGAGGATACCCAAAAGCAACGTAAGCACAATGACTAAGTAGAATCGTCCCTTGTACGGTCGCACGAAATCGATGACTCGCTTTAGTACTTTAAAGTCAATGATATTTCCACTACTTACTTTTTCCTTCTCCATGTTGGTTATCGAAGCCTTTAATCCGCGAAAGCGATTTAGGGCTGTTTTAAAATATTTTTCGGGTAGATCACCCGTGTTAAATACAATCCTTCCGGGGGCACATTCATTCCCGCTTTTTTTCGGTCTTTGCCTGCCAGAATCTTTTCAAACTCTTGCAAAGAAATTTTTCCGGTGCCTACATCCAACAAAGTGCCAACAATAGCGCGCACCATGCCCCGCAAAAAACGATTGGCAGTGATGTTGAAAACCAATAAATTACCCGAACAGTGCCAGTTAGCTTTTTTAATTTCGCAAATAAAGTGATTTACATCTGTCTTTACTTTACTAAAGCATTCAAAATCTTTTTCCCCCACCAGTAACGCTGCGGCTTTGTTCATAGTTGCCACATCTACCGGTTTAAAGAAATAATAAGCCTGTCCCAGCAACAACGGATTTTTTACTGGCGTGATTTTGTATTCATACGATCGTTCGATGGCATCGTAGCGTGCGTGCGCCTGATCGGCTACTTTGTGAATAGATCGAATGGCAATGTCTTGCGGAAGAATGGAGTTGAGTTTGATCAGCCAGGTTCGCTCATCCAGTTCCTGATTAATATCCACATGAAAATATTGTTGTGCACAATGCACACCTGTGTCTGTTCGTCCGCTGCCAACAATTTCTAATTCTGTGCGAAAAACTTTTGAAAGACAACCCTCAACAACTTCTTGAACACCTACGGCATTTTTTTGATTCTGCCAGCCGTGGTAGTTTTTTCCGTTGTATGAAATTTCGAAGAAGTAGCGCATTATAAACAAATTGACAATTGGCAATAGGACGTTGACAAAACGTTTAGAGAAAGTAAGGTGGCCAACACCTTTAACTGGTCAATTGGTATCATGAACTTTTTTCTTCAGCGCTTTACATCAATTCATAGATAATGGCCGCACCTTGCCCCACACCGATGCACATGGTAGCAATGCCGTAGCGTACTTTTCTTTTTTGCATTTCGTGAATGAGCGTGGCGCTGATGCGTACACCGCTGCATCCCAGTGGGTGACCGATGGCAATAGCTCCTCCGTTTACATTTACAATGGCTGGATCCACTTCCAGATCGCGCATGCAAGCGAGTGATTGAGAAGCGAAGGCTTCGTTCAGTTCTACTAACCCAATGTCGTTTATACGGAGTCCCGCTCGTTGCATCGCTTTTCGTACAGCGGGTACCGGACCTACGCCCATAAAAGCGGGATCAACTCCGGCAATCGCAACAGATACTACTCGGGCTAGAGGTTTAAGATTGAGTTGCTTTGTTTTGGCTTCACTCATGAGCAAGGCGGCAGCGGCACCATCATTAATGCCCGAAGAGTTGCCCGCAGTTACAGAACCACCTTCTTTAAAGGCAGGTTTTAATTGCGCTAGTTTTTCCAATGAAGTTTCACGAGGATATTCATCTTTGGTGAATTCAATTTTCTCTTTGCCTTTTGTAGTCGAGATGGAGATAAGTTCTTCTTTGAATCGTCCACTCGCATGGGCATTTGCATATTTTGTTTGCGAAGCCAACGCAAAAACGTCTTGCTGTTCGCGACTGATCTTCCATTTCTCCGCAACATTTTCCGCTGTTTCACCCATCGAATAAGGATGATATAGTTTTGACAAACGCGAATTCACAAATCGCCAGCCAATGGTGGTATCAAAAATTTCTGCTTTACGCGAAAAACCTTCTTCGGCCTTGCTCATCACAAACGGAGCACGGCTCATACTTTCCACACCACCCGCAATGTAAACATCGCCATCACCATGATGAATCGCACGACTCGCGTCCATTATGGCCTGCAAACCGGAAGCACACAATCTGTTCACGGTTACACCTCCAGTAGAAGTGGGTAATCCAGCTAGCAAAAGGGCCATCCGAGCTACATTGCGATTATCTTCACCCGCCTGGTTGGCAGCACCAAAAATGACGTCTTCAACAAAGGCTACTTCCACCTGTGGATTACGAGCCATCAACTGGCGTATCGTTTCTGCGGCTAAATCATCCGGGCGAACCGATGCCAATGTGCCTGCATACTTGCCAATGGGTGTGCGTAAGATGTCAACGATGTAAGTGGAGTTCATTTTAAATTAATTGTAGAAGATTAGGTGTTGGCTGAGAATTCATCGCTTGTGCCCTACAGCCATTTTACTACTTTTGCTGCAAGTTAAATGAACCGATAGTATGTGGCAAAGAATTCAGACAGTGTTTCTGGCAATGGTGGTTATCTGTATGGCGGTGGCATTATTTCTGCCAATTGGCATATTTGCGGATGCGGCAGGTAATTCACATCAATTGTATCCGATTCATTATACGGTAGTATCGAACGGTGTTCGTACAAGCACTTATTTTCCGTATGCCATTACCTCTATATTGATGACAGCGGTTGCAACACTGGCGGTGATCAGCATTACTAAATTTGAGAATCGCATTACACAAATTAAGATCGGCACTTTAAATTCACTGCTATTGGCCGGAGTGATGATTTCAGTGGTTGTTTTTCTGAATCCATTGGCTCGTACTTATCCAGGTGGCAAAAATGGATTAGTGTTATATATTGCTTTTGCGGCAGTCGCATTCAACTGGTTGTCGCTGCGGTTTATTCGCAGAGACGAAAAGCTGGTGCGCGACTCTGATCGTCTTAGATAAACCAAAATCATAAATTCAAAATCAAAATTATTTTATGGCTCAAACCAAATTAGGCCCTAATCCAGCTAACACGATTGGCGAACTTCCCGCTATTCACTCTTCGGCACCTGCTTTTGTGCTTACAGCAAACGACATGAAAGATGTGTCGCTGCAAGACTTTGCAGGCAAAAATGTAGTGCTCAATATTTTTCCAAGTGTTGATACCGGTGTGTGCGCCACTTCGGTGCGTGAGTTTAACAAACGCGTAGCATCGCTGGACAACACAGTAATTCTGTGCATCTCGAAAGATTTGCCGTTTGCCATGAAACGCTTTTGTGGAGCCGAAGGGATCGATAAGGCAATCACCCTTTCAGATTTTCGCAGCCGCGGATTTGGTAAGGCGTATGGGGTAGAATTAGCCGACAGCGCTTTCGCAGGATTGTTTGCCCGTGCAGTGGTGGTATTAGATCCTACAGGAAAGGTGAAACACACCGAGTTGGTTCCACAAATTGGCGAAGAGCCCAATTACGAAGCTGCGCTGAAGGCGATCTGATCACAAGAATTTCTAAGTTTTAAATCGTAAAAACCCTTTCATCACCGAAAGGGTTTTTTGTTGAGATTAATTCGGTATTTTAAATTCTTAAACCTCTCATCATGAAACCCTTCTTCAGCTCCCTGTTCTTTCTTTTGTCGGTTGTTGCATTTTCACAGACAACAAAAGCCGTTTATCTCACTGCCGATCGCGTGTTCGATGGCGTGGACATGCACGAAGGTTGGGCTGTAGTAGTGGAGGGAGATAAAATTGTTGCGGTGGGCCCTCAGGAAAAAGTGAAAGCACCAGCGGGTGCTACCAAAATAAGTTATCCCGGCTCCACACTGATGCCGGGTCTTATCGAAGGGCACTCGCATTTGTTGCTCTATCCGTACAACATTACTGATTGGGATACACAAGTGTTAAAGGAAACGGATGCATACCGAACTGCCCGTGCCACAGTTCATGCAAAAAATACATTGATGGCCGGATTTACCACCGCACGTGATTTGGGTACCGAAGGCGCAGGCTATTCGGATGTGGCGTTGAAGCGTGCGATCAACGAAGGAGTTATCCCTGGTCCACGATTGATGGTGGCCGGACGTGCCATTGTTTCTACCGGATCCTACGGACCGAAAGGATACGATCACGATCAGGAAATTATGCTGGGCGCGGAGCCTGCTGATGGTAACGACTTAGTGCGGGTGGTGCGCGACCAGATTGGAAAGGGTGCCGACTTCATAAAAATTTATGCCGACTATCGTTGGGGCTTACAAGGCGAAGATCAGCCTTCGTTTACGCTCGATGAGTTGAAGTTGATCAATGAAGTTACCCGCAGCAGCGGACGCGTAATGGTATGTCATGCAAAATCAAAAGAGGCCATTCGCAGAGCAGTGATGGCTGGAGCTGAAACGATTGAGCATGGAGATTTTATCGATGTGGAAATCGGCAAGCTGATGAGAGAGCACAACGTAACCTATATTCCAACCATCGCGGCTGTAGATATGATTTCCCAATACCGCGGTTGGAAAAAAGGTGTAACCGCAGAGCCTGCCAACGTGACCAACAAAAAGAAAAGTTTTAAAGAAGCCATTGCCAGCGGTGTGGCCATTGGCATGGGAGGTGACGTGGGCGTTTTTCCACACGGTGAAAATGCGTTAGAGATGGAGTTGATGGTCGAATATGGCATGCAGCCATTACAAGTATTGCGCGCAGCTACTAGTGTCAATGCCAAAGCATTTCATTTGGATAATCAGGTAGGAAGTTTGAAAGAAGGATTGAAAGCGGATATTGTAATTGTTCAAGGAGATCCTTCTAAAGTAATTTCTGATTTGCGAAAAGTAAAATTTGTGATGAAGGATGGCGTGATTTATAGAAGTGAAAAATAGGGACGAGACACAAATGCAGCTAGTTGTAAGAGTGTTTCGGGCAAGCAATTAAGAATAAAAATGTAACTTTAGCATATGAAAACATTAATGGTGAATATACCGGATACTGTGGACTTTGACGACAGAGAAGCTTTAATGGCTATCGCCTCAAGACTATATGAGAAAGGTAAGCTTTCCGTGGGGCAAGCAGCTGAGCTTGTTGGGCTCTCTAAAGGCGCATTCATGGAGATTTTGAGTAACTACGGAGTTTCTGTTTTCAATTACCCATCATCTGACCTTGACCAAGACGTTGAGAATGCAAAAGGTTATAATATCTGATACCAGTTGCCTAATTCTACTCGACAAGATTGGCGAAATAAACCTTTTAAATTCTCTTTTTGGACAGATCATTGTGACACAAGAAATCGCTGATGAGTTTAAGAAGAAATTACCCGAGTGGTTCACTATTGTAAATCCTATCAACAAGACTTATCAAAAAATACTTGAGGCCTCGCTTGACAAAGGTGAATCTAGTGCGATCGCTTTTGCTATTGAGCAAACAGATTGTTTACTCATTATAGATGATTATAAAGGGAGAAAATATGCGGAACAACTGGGAATAAAGATTACAGGAACATTAGGTGTAATAATCAATGCTAAACTAAGCGGACATCTTAAATCTGTAAAACCACTCCTTGAAAAAATCAAAATGACTGATTTTAGATTGACCCACGAATTGGAAAAACGAACATTGGAGAAATCAGGTGAGATTTTGTAAATCCGGCATTCCTACTATTGTATTTGCTTAAGCGAGGGCTACTTCGTCATTCGAATAGGCAACTGGTAACGATTCCAGCATCTTAAATAGTATTTGCATCAACATTCCCATTGAATATTACTATCCGAATTTGTAACTAGTACCACTAACTTTCAACTATGGACAGAAAGCAAGCATTAAAAACAATGGCAGCCAGTGCCGCCGCCACTTTTACGCTACCTCAAATTGCCAATTCGATGATGGCGTTGCCGGAAGAAGTAAGCGGAAAAATTAACCATTCGGTTTGCCAGTGGTGCTACAACGATATACCATTAGAGCAGCTGTGTGAAGCGGCCAAAGGCATGGGCATAAAATCCATTGATCTGCTGAACTCTAGTCAGTGGGCTACTGCCGCAAAATATGGATTGACATGCGCGATGGCGTACGCCAATGATTGGGGCTTGCAGCGCGGGTTCAACAATCCTGCCTTTCACGAGCAATTGTTGAAAGACTACACGGCCAACATTCCCAAAGCAGCAGATGCCGGATTGAAGAATGTAATTTGCTTCAGCGGAAATGCGAATGGGTTGTCTTCTGAACAAGGTTTAGAGAATTGCTCCAAAGGTTTGGAACCGGTGATGAAGGTGGCGGAGAAATACAACATGCTCGTGTCGATGGAACTGCTTAATAGCAAAGTAGATCACAAAGATTATCAGTGCGACTACACTTCGTGGGGCGTGCGTTTGTGTGAAAAACTAGGATCCCCCAATTTCAAATTACTGTACGACATTTATCACATGCAGATTATGGAAGGGGACGTAATTGCTACTATCCGCAAAAACATTCAATACATTTCTCATTTCCATACCGGTGGAGTTCCCGGTCGCCATGAGATAGATGAAAGTCAGGAGTTGTATTATCCGGCCATTATGCGAGCGATTGTTGAAACCGGATTTAAAGGATATGTGGCACAAGAGTTTATACCTGCACACAAGGATAAATTGAATTCTCTGAAGAATGCGATCAAGATTTGTAACATTTAAACAACCTCGGCTATGAAAACCAGTTCGATTCTCTTAACCCTTTGCCTGATGGCGATGGTGTCAATTTCCGGAGCGGCACAAGACAAAGAACCAAATTATGGCACGGTTAAACTATTAGCTAAGGAGAAACCCTACTTTGTTTTGAAAGTGAGTAGTTATGTGTTAGAGTTTAAGGCAGATGCACAGGATGTCTTAGATCTAAATAAATTAGACGCGAATAATATTGAATCGATTCACATATTGAAAGATAAGGAAGCGATTAATCAATATGCGGAAAATGGAAAGAATGGAGTCTTTATCATTACTTTCAAAGCTTTTGATAAACTACCCCACTCTTTGCAAGATCAATTCAACACGAAGGGAAAATAATTTTTCGGATTATAAGCGAGCGAGTTTTACGCGCGCATCATCTGCACGCAAGGCCACTTGCGCTTTGCCGTTGGGCAATTCAAAACGGGTACGACTATCTGATTTATCTTGTAACACAAATCCATTTTCGGCTGTAACACGTGAGTCATCATGACGCACATCAAATGTACCGCCACCGGAACGTACGGTAAATGAGATCAAACCGTCTTGCGCATCGATCGAGTATTTGCCATTATCGGCAAGGGTTGTTTCTATGATAAAATCGCCATCATCTACATCGGCCACCACGCTGGTAAAGTTGGCATTTCTGATTTCGATGTCTGAATCATCGCCATCAATTTCAAGTACCCCGCGGCCCTGATCCATCCGAATGTCGCCATCATCTAAGCGAAAACGAAAATCATTTCCTTTACAGCTAAACAACTGCACATCGGCATCATCTAAACTGACATCAATTTTTCCGTTGATAGATGTCAAAGTGTAATCGCCATCATCGCCATTCACATCTAAACTAATGCCTTCCGGCACTTCAATTAGAATAGTGTATTTGACGTGATAGTATCCAATCATACCAACGCTGCCTTGCGAGCGCTCTTTGATATCGAGATTGCCATTGATTTCCTGAATGTCTACCGTAAACTCTCTGTCACCGAAAATAAAACCTTTGGAGTCCACAATCCGATCGATTTTGACATAAGCGGTACTTCGGGTTGAGCCTTTGATGGTCACTTTTGCATCGGAACAATGCAAGCGTAATTGCCCGGTGCTGTTGATCTTATACTCTTTTTCCAAATGAAATTCACCATCTTCCTTTTGCGATTGAGCAAAAGAGGAGAAAGCAAACAACGAGGCGAAGCTCGAGTCGCCATCTTTCATTTGGGCGGGTGCTGTAAAATAAAAACCTACTAAGAGGAGCAGTAAACTTGGTTTCATAAGCGTCTGTTTTGTGGATTAGACGCCAATCTATACCAAAAGGTTGCTCGGAATTTTAGAGCTTACCGATCAACGACACATATAATTGTGTCAGCTTGGCTTCTGCTTTGCCTGCTGTTTCAATAATCTCAGAAATTACGGCCGGTTTCAGATTATCCGGATCACAATCGTCCGTTAAGACCGAAATCGCACAGCAAGGTAAACCCATGTGATTGGCAACCAACACTTCGGGCACTGTACTCATACCCACGGCATCGGCTCCAATTTGGTGCAAAAATCGGTATTCAGCACGCGTTTCCAGGTTCGGACCCATCACGGCTACATACACACCTTGGTTTAATTTTATTTTTTTCTCTTTCGCGATTTTCAGCAACAGCTTGTTGATTTTTTTGGAGTAAGGTTCACTCATATCCGGAAAGCGCGGCCCCAGCACTTCAAAGTTTTCG
Source organism: Bacteroidota bacterium (assembly GCA_016191555.1). Classification (GTDB taxonomy): domain Bacteria; phylum Bacteroidota; class Bacteroidia; order Cytophagales; family Cyclobacteriaceae; genus ELB16-189. The sequence continues at coordinate 194,757 of JACPVX010000041.1, read as the reverse complement.
CCACGTAATGGGTTATCGGGTTGTAGGTTGATGTGATCATCGATTAACATCAATTGACCTTTTTTCCATTTGAGATTCATGTTGCCGGCTGCATTGGAAATCAACAGGCTTTTGATGCCGAGCATTTTCATCACGCGAACAGGCAAGGTAATTTTTTGCATGCTGTAGCCTTCATAATAGTGAAAGCGGCCTTGCATCGCCAGTACTTTCTTTCCTTTGATTTCACCGTAAATCAATTTGCCTTTGTGAAACTCAACGGTGGATACCGGAAAATGTGGAATGGAGTTGTAGTTGATTTCGATGGGGTTCTTAATTTCTTTCACAAATAAATTACCCAGACCCGTTCCCAGAATTACTCCAATTTCAGGATGATCCACACCATGTTTCTTTAAATACTCGGTGGCTTCGTTGATTTCTTTTAGCATACGTTAATTTGAAAATGATACAATTTGAAAATTTGAAAATGAGTTGATTTGAAAGTAAATTAATTTGAAGATTTGAAAATGAGGTAATTTGAAAATGGAGTTAGTTATAAAAATCCTTCCGATCGGTTTTAGCTAACTCGAAAAAGAACTCGCTTACTTTTTGAGTAGTGGCTTCAAAGAAACGCTTACCTTTTTCTGCGGAAGCTTTGCTAGGGTCGCCCACGCCAGTGTCTTTCGTTACGCTTGTCCATCTGCGCTCGGCCCATGCCCAGCCTTCTTGCATCGCTTTGAATGTAAATCGTTTTGCTTTGCCATCGCCCGCTTCGGATAACGGTAACAGCCATTCCAGACGAAGGTGCATCATCACACTGGTTTCCATTTCTCCTGCATGATCATCTTTGTTTTCAAAAAATTGTTTTTGATCAGCCGCGTTGAACCAGGTGCAAGCACACAGAAACATATCCGGAAATTTCAACCCTAACTCACGAATTGCATTGTTGAAATGGTTCGCACCATGACTATTGAAGATAACGAGTTTATGAATGCCCTGACGATTGAGTGTATCGACCACATCGTGTAAAACGGCCAGTTGTGTGCTCGGGTTCATGTTGATGTCCAATGTTACATCAAACTGCCCGGTGTTGACACCAAATGGAATGCATGGTAACACAATTACTTTCGCCCCCTTTTCCCACGCGAGCCGTGCCGCTTCAGCCGCGACTTCTTCTGCTTCAATGATGTCGGTGCCGTAGGGGAGATGATAATTGTGTGCTTCAGTAGCGCCCCACGGTAGCACCGCCACATCAAACTTTGTTTGCTGAATGGCTTTCCAGTTGGTCTCTTTTAAAATGTAGTGGCGCATGATATTTTCGATAACTACATGCAAGTTGTATCAACTCTATATTCTTTGCAAGTGGTCTCAACAACATCCGCCTCCATCGTAAAACCAAGTTGATTCAGAAATGAAAATGTCGCTGCGCCCTAATCGTTGCAAAGCCCCTGCAGTTTTATCGCAAATTGCTAAGGGTTGATTTTGCTGTAATATGTGCCCTTTCTTATCATTAAAATATTCTTCGCTACCAAAATAGATGGCAGTTTTACCAGTAAAAATACAAGGTCCGTCAGATGGCATTTGATCTTTAATAGCACATATTTCAACGCTTTCAATGAATATTGTCTTGCTCGTATTGTAGTGAACTGGATCTAAAATTCGATACGGACGCTTGGCGCGAATTTCAACAGTACCAAAACCAACATCGGTAATCAGTTGCAAGTAATCTTGTAGAGGCAAAGCACCACTTAAACACAACGCGCGCAGTCGTTCATCATTCTTTAAGTTTAATGGTATTGTATCTTCGCATACCGGATCGGAAAGCACCAAGCGGCCATGTGGTTTCAAAACTCGATACATTTCACGGAGTGCTTGCTTTAAATCTTCGTGAGAAAAAATATTGAACAAGCAATTTTGAGCGGCCACATCCATTGAGCTGTCAGCAACAGGTAAACGCAAGGCATCGCCTTTTCGTAGATCTACAAATTCAGTGTGAAACCAGGTATTTTCTTTTTCTGCCTCTAAAAAATTTTGGTGGCAAGCATGAATCATTTCGTCCACCACATCAATGCCAATGACGCTTCCGGTACGTCTGCTAAAATAAGAGAACTGCAATAGTTCCATCCCTCCCCCCACACCGACATAAAGAATGGATGGCTCATTCACAAGATCGCGAGGATGCACTGTGCTGCCACAACCATAATTCATCGTCAACATTTTTTTTGGAATCGTTAATCCGGGAAGTTCCCAAACCGGTGTGGTAGTACAACACAATCCCTGCTGTGGATTTTCAGCAGCTTCTTTATAGATGTTTCGAGCTGTTTCTAAATAGGTGTTCATGATTAATTGTTAGAATTAAACTGTAGCACCCTGACAGCTACTACCCGCACCGGCTGTACACGCAAAGCAATGTTGGTTGATTACTACTTCGCGATTTTGTAATGATGCTAATGAGAAATCGCGAATATGTTGCCCTGCTTTCTTTTCTACTTTCAGCCCTAGCATTTGATTGAAGTCGCAATCATACATATTGCCTTGCCAATCAATGGAAATGGTGTTCTTGCACATCACTCCGGCAACAGCCGCGGGGTTGAACGCATTCACCAGTTTTTCCATATAACTTTCGTAGTTGCCCGACTCAATCAGAAAATCTAAAAACCGACTGATGGGAATGTTGGTGATGGTGAAGAGTTGATTGAACTCAATATTGAAATGATTTTTTAATTCTTTTTTAAAATCGCGCTCCAGGGCTTTTTGATCGCCCGGAAGAAAAGCACCCGTGGGGTTGTAGACCAAATCAAGAATTAAACCACTTCCTTCTTTTCCATAGCCGACTACATTGAGCATTTGCAATCCTTTGATCGAATCGCTGAATACGCCTTCGCCACGCTGGCGATCGGTTTTGTCGGCATTGTAAAATGGCAATGAGGAACACACCCGCACATTGTGTTGTTTAAAAAACTCCGGTAGGTCGTTGAATTTTGGATTAGCTGAAAAGATCGTGAGGTTAGATCGCACAATGATTTCCTGCACTCCACGCTGATGCGCTTCCGAAACCAGCCAACGAAAATCAGGGTTCATTTCAGGTGCGCCACCGGTGATATCCAGTGTTTTGATTTTTGCATGCTCCATCACATCCAAACATTGCTGCATGGTTTCGCGCGTCATGATTTCTTTACGATCAGGCCCTGCATCTACATGGCAATGTTTGCAAACCTGATTGCACATATAGCCGATGTTGATTTGAAAAATTTCAATCGCCCCCGAGCGCAATGGAAATTGCCCGGACTGTTCTAGCTTTTGCTGAAACGTGGGTAATTTATTTTCTTTAAAAATGCCGTTGCTCAGCCAATCTACTTGTCGCTCTTGTTGCGCTAGTTGATGATGACGGGCGTGAAGGGATTTAATCATAACCTCATCCCCCTTCCCCTTCTCCAAAAGAGAAAGGGAGGAGTTTCTAATTTAAGTTTTATATGCTATACAGTTCTTTAGTCAAATCTATTGCTACAATAGAAGCGATTACATGGAAATTTTTTTGGCTTTGTTCATCATCATCACGCCATGCACCAAAGTGGCGCCACTGCGGATCGCTGCGGCCACATGAACTGCTTCCATCATACCTTTTTCGGTAGCACCTTTCTCGAGCGAATCTTGCGTATAAGCATCGATGCAATACGGGCACTGAATGGTGTGTGCTACCGCGAGCGCGATCAATGATTTTTCGCGTGCTGTTAAATCGCCTTCTTTAAAAACATCGCCATAATACGAGAAAAATTTATCAGCTAGGTTTTTCTCCCACTCGCCAATGTTGCCAAATTTTTTAAGGTCTTCCGGGTTATAATAGGTGCTTTCCATGTTGGTAGGTTAAGTGCAATAAAAACAAAGTTACGATTTGGATGTTCAGCAAAGTATCCTCTGCACGACAATCGGTTGATTGAAAAAGTTCAATGAGATGCAGATAGTTGGTGGATCAGTTCTTTCATCATCTTATAACCGACCATGGCCGTCATATTTTGATGGTCGCGAATGGGATTGTATTCCACGAGATCAGCACCTACCACGGGCACTTTGATTTGATGAATGATCTTTATTAACTCGCGCACAGACATACCACCTGGTTCGTGATGCGATACGCCCGGGGCGAAGGCTGGATCGAGTACATCCAAATCCAGCGAGATATAAAGTGGACCTTTCAAGTGGTTTATAAAATCAAAATTGAAATCTTTCATCTCAATGATCTTCACCTGAAAACGCTTGGCTTGTTCACGCTGGTGGTTGGTCAATGTGCGAATTCCTACTTGCGTGAGTGATTGGACTTTTCCTTTTTCCAAGAGCCGCGCAAATGGTGAGGCATGCGAATACGGATTGTTTTCAAAATTGTCGTACAGATCGGTGTGTGCATCTAAATGAAGTACATGCAGATTCGGATAGTGCCCTGAGTACGCATCGATGATGGGATACGATACAGAATGATCGCCACCCAGTGACAACACTTTATGGTTCGAAGCTAATTCATTTGCGATGGCATTTTTAATTACACTAAATGCTTTTGCAGGATCAGCACTTTCAAATTTTAAATCACCCAAGTCGTTGTGACTGAGTCCCACTTTTATTTCACTGCCAAGCTCCGAAAATGAATTCGCTGATTCTTCCGTATCCATTAGTCGGATGCGAGCAGGAGCTAAAGCCGCGCCTCTCAGAAAAGAAGAGTTGGCATCGAATGGAATGCCGAGAACACTGATCATCAGAAGTTGGGAGAAAGTAGATATTTGGTGTAGAAGTCGTCAATGGCTTTCACAGCTTCTTCAGGTGTGTCTACGAGACTGAATAAATCCAAATCTTCTTTGCTGATCATTTTTTCAGTGACCAACACTTTTTTGATCCAATCGATCATGCCTGCCCAGAATTTTTTACCAACGAGCACTATCGGGAAGCGTCCGATCTTTTTTGTTTGAATCAGCGTAAGTGCTTCGCTCAACTCGTCAATCGTGCCGAAACCACCGGGCATTACGATGAAGCCCTGTGAATATTTCACAAAGATCACTTTGCGGACGAAGAAGTAATCGAATGTGATCAACTTATCGGGGTCGATGTAGATATTTCCTTTTTGCTCGTGAGGCAAATAGATGTTGAGACCCACGGATTTTCCTCCGGCTTTGTGCGCGCCTTTATTTCCGGCTTCCATGATGCCGGGACCGCCACCGGTAATTACACCATAGCCCTGATGCACTAATTGCTCGGCAATGTTTTCAGCAATCTTATAATAGGGATTGTTGGGTTTGACACGTGCAGAACCGAATATGGTAACGCAGGGGCCGATCTTCGCCATTTTTTCAAAGCCTTCTACAAACTCGCTCATCACTTTAAAAATCACCCACGAGTCGGAGCTTTTGATTTCTGCCCAATCTTTATCTTTAAATGCTTTGCGAATTCGATGCTCTTCTTCCAGTGGCAACGTGCTCACTTCTTTCACTTTCTTTCCATTTTTCTGTTTTGCACACATAGTCCAAATTATTATTTACAGGACAAGTTATAAAAAATAAAATAATGCACGCAAAGGTGCGAAACGTGGATAGATTTGAAGTAAGGTAAATTACTCGCAAGTCAAACTTTGCGTCTTGGCGACTTTGCGCGAAATAGGATTATTCGCAAGGCCACTCTTTGCATCTTAGCGTCTTTGCGCGAAAACATTTCCGGAGGGCTATTCAATTATTTATTCCCGAGCAGATTAGCCACTGCTTTTTCCAAATCGGTGTAAGCATACGTAAAACCACTTCGTTCTACTTTTTCATTCGATACTTTGCTTCCAGTGACAACAAGCGAAGCCATTTCGCCCAGAATAATTTTTAAAACGAACGCGGGCACTGGTGGCAGCCACAACGGGCGATGCAAAACCTTGGCGATTACTTTGGTTAATTCGGCATTCGTGGCCCAGGTTTTTCCTACGCCATTGTAGGCTCCTTGCCAATGCGTATCTTCAATGGCTTTGGCAAACAGTGCACACAAATCATCAATGTGAATCCAACTCAGGCATTGCTTGCCACTACCTAGGGGAGAACCTACGCCCCATTGAACCGGCTTTGCCATTTCGGCCAAGGCACCTCCCTTTTCACTCAACACAATCCCGATTCGTATTTTCACTAAACGTATTCCGAGTGTTGTCATTTGATCCGCTTCAGCTTCCCACTGCTTGGTAACATGCGCCAGATAATCTTTTCCTGCGTTGCTTTCTTCTGTAAAGACGGCATTGGTTTCTTCAAAACCATAGTAGCCAATGGCAGAAGCCGATATGAAGTTTTTTACCTGATGGGTTGTTTGTTTTAGAGTATTGAATAGAAGTCGCGTGGAGTGCGTGCGGCTTTCCAGAATTTCCTTTTTACGCGCCTCGTTCCATCGCTTGTCGGCAATGCCGGCACCCGCCAGATGTACAATTGTATCTACACCTTCCAGCGCTTGGGTATCGATCTCTTGCTTTTCCACATTCCAAACGAACGATGGAATGTTGCCCGACTTTTTACTGCGCCCCAACTGCACTACTTCATAGCCTTTTTGAAGGAGTAACTGGGAAAGATGAGTGCCCACCAAACCGCTGGCACCGGTGATTAAAATTTTGTGGCGCATTATTTGTAGTTTTGAAGCCGATTAAACAAAGTGTTGTCAAAATAACATAACCGATATGATTAAGTTTAGAGTTGCTGTTTTTTTTCTTTTGGTAGGAATTGGAGTGCAGGCGCAAACCGTGACAGTGAAAAATCAGAAACAACGCCTGAAAGGCGAAAACGTGGATGGATTTGCGGTAGACTTCGAAGGTAAAAAATCAGATGTGAGTGCCTCTCTTACGCGTTACCTCAAGGAAGTTGGCAAACTAAAATTTCTTTCTTCCGATCCATTGGTGATTACCGATCCTGTTTTCAATGGAAATGTGTATGCCAAGAAATCCATTTATGCCTTTATCACAGAAAGTGGGAATGTAGTTTCCGCCTGGTTAGGAATTAAACCAAGCGAGTGGGATAGCAAAGATGTGGAATTCGTTAACAAACAACTGGAGCGAATGGCAAAGGAGTTTGGTGTGCGATTCAACCGCGAAAAAGCACAAGGTCAGATTGACGAAACACAACAAGCACTGGATGCAGTCGATAAACAATCTTTTCGGTTTATTAACCAAGGAAAAGACCTGACCAACAAATTGGCCAACAACGAACTGGAGCGAATTAAGCTAGAGAAAGAATTAGAAGCGAATAAGTTAGAGAACGCAGCGTTGAAAATTAAAATCGAGAATAATAAAAAGGCGCAAGATTCCATTGCAAACGCTGCAGTGCAAATCAAAAAAGTGAAAGAGACACAACTAGATAAGTTGCGGAAGATTAATTAAAAAATCTCTACTTATGGAATTGCCCGACTGAGGTGTTCAATTGCGATACCAAAGCGGGTTGCGCGAATTGAATTTCTGCTTCTAAGGCAAAATGATCTGATAAATCTGCATGCTGTTGATGCCAGTTGTTGCGTATTATTTTGATTTGACGAGCGGTTGAGGCAAATTGACTATCTGAATCACGAATCAGAATATAATCGATCAAATCTTTTTCTTGTCCCGCTTCTACATGCAAATCGTTTTGCTGGCGATCATAGGTGAATTTCCATTCGCCACATAGTTCTCCATCGGTAGCGCGCAGCGTTTGAAGCATGAAGTTATACTCTTCCTCTTTTTTACGATTGATGTTAAAGTCACCACACAAGATTTGAGGAACGCCTTCTTTCTGCATCGGCTTGAGTAAACGATTATAAAATTCCACACACTGACTCTGACGTATCCACGGTTGTCCGGAATTTTGCAGATGTGTGCCGGCCACTTGTATCAGCGTTTGATTGATCTGCACTTCGGCAATCAGGCCGCCTTTTCGTGAAAAGGCATCAATACCTGAACGATTTTTAAAAATGATCGACTGTGATGCGACAATCGGATGTTTACTAAAGATCCAGATCCCGCTGTTCGTTTTGTAGGAAATGAGTTGCTGATTGGCGGGCCCGGTTTGATACGGAAACGCATCCTTCAATTGTTGATAGATTTTTTTTCGTGCCCTGCGATGGAAGGCTTCCTGGAAGACGATCACATCATAATCACTATCCTTCAGTATTTTTCCGATGGCGGCTGCACGTTCTACCTTTCCACCTTTCATGACCATACCCGGCAGCATGTAGATATTCCAGGAGAGAATTTTGATTTTGGCTGGAGGTGAAGAAGTCTGCGATTGACAAAAGCCAACCTTTAAAGAAATGAAACTGATAAGTAGGATCAGTTGAAACTTCATGTTGCAGCCCAAAGGTCGGTATGTATTATTACTTTAACGTGAAGTGAGCGTTATGCTTCAATCAAATAAAACGGCTCGGTTGTTTTTTGTCACCAACGGATTGCGAGAGGTCGATCTTCAAGTAATAGGTCGTCCACACAGGTAATCTTGTCTGTTGGAAGTAGAACCAAAAGCCATATGTGCAGACTACACCAATGGTTGCTCCGGCAGCCACATCCATCAAGAAATGCTGAAGCAGATAGATACGCGAATAACCTACCGCCAAGGCAACGAGCATTAGAAGAACGGTGGCAATTCTATTCTTTATCCCTAGTGAAAGCAAGAAGCAGATGCAAAAAATTGTTGCCGTATGCCCAGAAGGAAAAGAGAAGTGAGCATGCACATCTACATTGGGAATGAAATGAAGTAGCTGATTGTCGATTAACTGCTTAGGTCGGTCTAGATGTCTAAAGAAAACCCGTTTAAAAATAGAGCAAACAACACCATGACTGATCCACGCAGCAACAGTGAGCAAAGAAAACTGAAACCGAATGAATAGGGAAACAATTAGAATAAGGATTAACAAATGCCCGGCACCAAGATGCGTGATGATTGAGAAAAACCGATCTAAAAGTTCTGAGTGGTTACCATTTATGAAAAGAACATCTTCGCCTTTGGGTATCACCAGGGAAAGAATGCAAAGAAAAAGGCAGCATGAAAAATAAATCCAACTGGCAAAGGATATGTCGGATGGGTGGCGTTTCATTATCACAAGTTTACTCAAGGAATGTTACCGTGGTTTCATTCACTGATAAAGGCATTGTTATTTCTTAGCTAGTAACTTTATTTATTCGTTACGATTTGTTAATCTCTTGTGAGACGAGATGCTGTAGCTTTACTTTTTCGTATGTCTGATTTTGCATCATGAGATTACTATGTTCTTCTTGGGAACAGTGGCTCGAAGCCAGATGGAAGCCTTTATTGTGGATTGGCATATTCGTAAATGCAAGCGGATTATTCTTTACCATCATTGAACCTGATGGAGCTGTATACGCAACTATCGCGAAGCAAATGGTATTGACAAGAGATTATGCTAATCTGATTCTGCAAGGAAGCGATTGGTTAGATAAACCACATTTTCCGTTTTGGATAATGGCACTCAGTTATCAACTCTTTGGCATCACCACCTTTGCGTATAAACTTCCGGCTTTGTTGTTTTGGGGATTGGGAGGATGGTATACTTACCGCTTTGCTAATTTATTTTACACGAAGACAGTTGCCCAAATTTCAGTCCTGATTTATCTCACCGCCATGCATGCCGTGCTTTCTAATAATGACGTGCGAGCTGAGCCTTATTTAATGGGATTAATTATTGGAAGTGTTTTTCATTTTCATAAAGCATCTCAGGAGCAGTTTGGAAAAGATCTGCTATTCGGAGCTTTATTGGCAGCATGCGCTATAATGACCAAAGGAATTTTTGTACTGAGCACAATTGGAATAGGCTTGCTGATTCATTGGAGTTGGCGGAAAGAATGGACGCAATTGCTTCACTGGCGCTGGTTAGTAGCAATCGTGTTGATGCTGTTATTCATCACTCCAGAATTATACAGTCTCTATCAGCAATTTGATCTTCACCCGGAAAAAGTTGTTTTCGGAAAGACAGGTGTTTCGGGTATTCGTTTTTTCTTTTGGGATAGCCAGTTTGGTCGATTTTTTAATACTGGACCGATCAAAGGAGACGGAGATAAATTTTTCTTTCTGCATACCACGCTTTGGGCATTTTTTCCTTCTTCTATTTTATTTTTTGCGGCCATTTTCTCAGCGGTTAAAACTAAATTCAAACAATTACCCGAACTAATTACCATCGGTACCACTGCTTTTACATTTTTACTTTTTTCACTCTCTGGGTTTCAGCTTCCGCACTACATGAATATTATCTTTCCATTCATGAGTATCATCAGTGCATTTTACTTGTGTGAGATAGTGACGTATTCAAAGAATAAATTCTGGCGAATACTTTTTTATTTTCAGGTGGTGCTTGCGTTTGCAGCGGCTATTGCTTTAACGATTTGGTTTCAGCCACAGTTTATGCTTTTCGCGATTGGCTGGATATTGATAAGCTTACTTGTCATTCTCAAGCTTCCGGAAAAAAGCCCGCGACTTCAAACAGCTTTTAGTAGAAATCTAGCCGCAAGCTATATGTTGTACGGTTACTTAGCTTTTTTCTTCACGCACGACTTGGTGCAATACCAATCGGGAAGTGAGGCCGCCTTTTATTTGAATCAGCAATATTCTTCTAAACGTGCTGTTATGATAAAAGGAGATAATTCCTATTCCTTCGATTTTTATTATCGAGATATTGTAAAGTATTATTCTCTGGAAGAATTGATGAGTATAACCGACAAGCCGCTGGTATTTTGCAGTGAAGGATTCCTTACAAAATTTTCAAACGCGGGAATTCACTATCAGATTCTTGAATCGTTTGCCAATTATCACATTAGTCAACCTCAAGGTGATTTTATGAATGCAGCTACCCGCGATAAGACGTTATCCAAAAGCTACATTCTGAAATTGAATTAACTTTTCTTCAGGCCAATGATGGCGATAACCAAAAGAGCTAAGTAAAACAAATCAAGAATTTTTGTTTCATGCTTTAGAATGAGCACCTCCACTAGTTTAACACCTGCTAGTGTGAGTCCCATCCAAATAGCAAACGCGGTAGAAGCTGGGATGTGTTTCATCGCCAATGAGAAAAAGTAAATGTTGCCAAGGCCAAACAGAACGTACCCAACGAGCGGAAGGATAAGCTCGGTTGCAGCCAAAGGTTGATCAATTGCTAATTGAAAGGAAAATTTCTTTAGCTCCGCGAAACTGAATTTTTTTAAGCTGAAGATCCAACCCACTTCCAACAGCGCAGCAACAATTAAATAGAACCACTGCATCAGGCCACACTTTCGTTTTTTGAACTTCGTTTTTCCGAATTGGAAAATATTCCGGTAAACCATTTCATAATTGAAAAGCGTAGGTCTAGATATTGGTTCCATCCCTTTTTCTTCTTCAGTTCATCTTCATCAAAGCGCTTTAACGAAAAAGCATGTTGTAAAAAATAGTCCTTCGGGAATTTGTAAGGAAGTCCGAATACATTTGGTTTTGTGTTGGGTAGATAGGCTGTTCCAAACATCCAATCCCAAAAGGCAAACTTGGTAGCGTAATTGGCGAAGTACGTTTCTACAGTTTCGGCATGATGCCACTGATGCATTTCAGGGCCGTTGATAAAATATTGCCACTTGCCGGAGCGCACATTGATGTTCGAATGAATGTACATGCCCCACACCGCATCGATGCATGCTTTGATCGGAACTACCATTGGATCGGCTCCTAATAAAATGATGGGAGCGAATTCGATGGTTTGATTAATGATGATTTCAATAACATGTGAACGCGAGCCGGCTATCCAATCAACTTCTTTTACGGAATGATGTGCCTCGTGTGTTCGCCACAGGATTTTTGAATTATGTTGCCACCGATGAAACCAGTAGATATAAAAATCATGCGTGATCAAAAAAAACAAAACTTGTACTGCTACAGGCCAATCTGAGATCAGTTTCAATGATGATAGCGAAAAGCGCTGATCGATGGGTAGAATGATGTAGTCGAAGATGAGAATCTTCAAAAAGAAACTTTGAATCAATGTATACCAAACTAAGTCTACCCAAAATCCTTCACGGAAAAAGGATAGACCTTTGGTATATGGATATTTCCGCTCCAGCCAAATGATGGAGGCTGCCGAGGAAATTAAAATCAGAAATGTAATGGTCTCTACTTTCATTTAATTTTACCACTAAGACACATAGGCACAAAGAAATTTCTTCGTGCTTGCGTGGTGAGCCATTTATGCATTTACAGTTTGATTGATTACTCTTCTCAATCGCTTCATCGGTTCGAGTTCGCTTTCATATACGCGCTTTACTCCATCGCCTAAACTTTTCTCGATATCGCGGATATCACGAACGAGTTTCACAATGCCTTGCGGTTCTACGGAAGCAGCGTGATCAGAACCCCACATCGCGCGATCAAGTGTAACATGACGTTCCACGAAAGTGGCACCTAATGAAACGGCTGCTAATGTTGGAGCAAGACCGGTTTCATGACCGGAGTAACCGATCGGCAAATCAAATTTGTTGATCAGTGTGCGGATCATATTCAAATTCAATTGAGCGGGATCGCAGGGATAAGCTGAAGTAGAGTGTGCCACCATCACGTTGCGCGTGCCGGTTAAGTCGATGGCATCTTCAATTTCCATCTCGGTAGACATACCGGTAGACAACATCAGCGGACGACCGGTGGTCAATACTTTTTTAATCAAATCGAAATCAGTTAAACTAGCTGACGCCAACTTGTACATCACCGGATTGAATTGCTCAAGAAAATCTACGGAAGGTTCATCCCACGCAGAGGCGAACCAATCAATTTTCTTTTGCGCACAATACAAATCGATTTCTTCGAATTCTGCTTTTCCAAATTCGGTTTTGCGTTTGTAATCAATGTAGCTCATCGTGCCCCATGGAGTCTGACGCTGCTTGTCCCACTGATCTTTAGGCACACACAATTCTGGAGTTCTTTTTTGAAACTTCACCGCATCGCATCCGGCAATGCTCGCCCAGTCAATCAACTTTTTGGCAATGTCAACAGAGCCATTGTGATTGATGCCAATTTCTGCAATAATATAGACAGGATGACCAGCACCTATCTGTCTTCCATTGTTCAACACGACATGATTCATAATCGTAAATTTTTAGTTAAGATTTATTTTGCTGTTAATAATTAGTTCGGCAAACTCACGGAAGGCACCGTGCCCTCCGTTGGTGGTGCATACATAGTGAGCAACGCGTCTGGCGAAACTCATAGCATCGGCTGGGCAAGCACACAATCCCACTTGCTTCATGATTTCCTCATCGTTGATATCATCACCGATGTAAGCAATTTCTTCTTTTGAGATTTGGATGCGCTCCATAATTTCCTGAAGGCGTAGCGCTTTGTCTTGCACGCCCATGTGCAGTTCTTTTATTTTTAATTTCTCGGCACGTTTAAAAACTGGAAGCGAATCTTCACGCGTGATGATGCCGGTTTCGATGGAGGCAATTTTGCGCAAGCGCTCAACACCCATCCCATCGCGAAACGAAAAACGTTTCAGTTCTTCTCCATTACCGGAATAGTACACCCCATTGTCGGTAAGCACACCATCTACATCGGTGATCATCAACTTAATTTTGTTCGCTCGTCTTTTTAATTCGTCAATAGACATTTTGTTGTATTTATTCTCAATTCTCAATTCTCAATTCTCATATTCAAATAATTGTCCATCCCCCATCCACAACCAGATTTGCGCCTGTCATATAGCGAGAAGCATCACTCGCTAGAAATACAATTGCACCTTGGTAATCACTGCGGTCAGCCATTCGACCTAGTGGAGTGCGTTCGCTATAGTTTTTGATGAAGAAATGATCTTGTCCGTTTTCTACGCCACCTGGAGAAAGCGCATTGACACGCACACCTTTGTTACCCCAGTACGAAGCAAGAAATTTTGTGAAGCCCAACAAAGCGCCTTTCGTGCTCGGATAGGCAGCCGATTTATAAAAAGTTTGTTCGCCCGCTTCGTTGCGATATAATTTTTGATCCGGAGCCGTAATCGCGTAAGTAGAAGCAATGTTGATGATGCTGCCGCTACCTGCTTCGGCCATGACCGTTCCAAAAACCTGACTGCAGAGAAATACTCCTGTTACATTCACATCTAGTGATAGTTGCCAGAGATGAAGCGGATAATTTTCAAATTTCGATTGTTCCAAGGCCACAGCAGGATTTTCAAACATGTCGTTGATAGCTGCATTATTGACCAATACATCTATCCGACCATATTTTTTTATGACTTCCTCTTTTGCTGCGCGAATGGAAGCCTCGTTGGTAACATCCAGCCCGATGCCGAGATGGCTATTTCCTAAATCATTTGCAAAAGTGATACATGTCTTTGCATCTACATCGGCAACCACCACAAATGCACCTGCTTCCGCTAATGCCTCGCAATGTTTTTTTCCAAGCAGCCCGCAGGCACCTGTTACGATGGCGACTTTATCTTTTAATGAGAATAGTCCTGTCATTTTACCTGAAGCGCTTTTTCGCTGAAAGCTTTTTGTACGTTGCCCACTTTGCGGAATACAGCTTCTACCGGTTTGCCAAGAAGCATCGATTCAATATTTCCTTTTTCAATGGCTTCTGCCAGCAAAGGCAAAACCTCTTCGTACGCTTTAAGTGTTTGATTCAAATCGTCTCCAGTATGAGTGAAACAAACATTGTGGAAACCACCCCACAGAACTCCGCGTTTAATCATTTCTTGTTGAACAAATGATTTAAGAATCAGTGGATCTCCTGCCGATGCATTGAACGTAATAATGGTTCTGCAATCAAATCCCTGACACGTGGTTACGGCACTCAGATTATTTTTTTCAGCAATCTGATTATATCCGTCTTTTAAGATTTTTCCTTTTGCAGCTAAAGCACCAGCTACATTTTTCTCTTTCATCTCTTGAATAGTAGCTAATGCGGCAGCCAGTGAGAGCGCTTCACCTCCGAAGGTGGAGTAGAAGAAAACATCCTTTTCAAATAACTGGATGATGTCCTTTCTGCCGGTGAGCAAAGCAATAGGCATACCATTTGCAAAAGCTTTGGAATAAACCGCGAGATCAGGCGTGATGCCAAAATATTCTTGTGCTCCGCCAAGTGCTACGCGGAAGCCCGTCCACATCTCATCAAAAATCAACAAGGTTCCATTTGCTTGACAAAGTGCTTGCACTTGTTCCAGAAAATTTTCTTTCGGGTGTTCGAAGATGAATGGCTCCAGTATCACACACGCTACATCGTCTGTCAGTTGCGCACGAAGCGATTCAATGTTGTTGTAATCGAAAGTAGCTGTTAATGCTTTGATATCTTCCGGAATTCCTTCAGCCCGACTCGTAGTGCCGATATACCAATCGTGCCAACCATGATAACCACAGCACAGCACTTTTTTTCTCCCCGTGTACGCGCGAGCAACACGCACGGCTGCGCTGCAAACTTCCGCTCCTGTTTTTGCAATGCGCACTCCCTCTGCATTGGGAATGATTTGATGAATCAATTCACTCAGTTCTACTTCTAGTGGATGCATTAGTGAAAACGTAATGCCGTTTTGCAGTTGATTTTTGATTGCCTCGTCTACCCGATCATAGGCATAACCTAACGACACAGGGCCAACGGCCATCGTGTAGTCGATGTATTCATTTCCATCCACATCCCACACATGGCCATTTTTACCTTTTGCTACATATTTCGGTGCCACGCCATTCACATATTGTGATGGGCCTTTGGCCATTGTTTGTGTAACCGGAAACATGACTTGTTGCGCACGCTTATACCAAGCATTACTTATAGTGATATCCGGATATTGATTGTTGATCATAATTGAATTTTTGATGCGGTTGATTCTAAAATTCCCAGCGCGCGAGCAGCGATTTTCTCATATGTGAAACCTTCGTATTCCAACACTTCTGATAGTCTTGCCGGACGGAACCATTGTTCGGTGAGCGAAAGCGGCTGCACATTGGCAGTTAACTGATTTTTCAACAGCACTTCAGCCACGATCGAGTACAGCCCTCCGGTAGTGAAGTGATCTTCTACCACCACTACCAATTCACTTTGTTTAACTGCACGAATGATTGCTTCTTCGTCAACCGGTTTCAAGCTGCGCATGTTCACTAGTCCCACAGAAAGCCCTTGTGACTCTAAAACTTGTTTCGCTTGAAACACATTATTGAATAACATTCCGTATGTCAGAAATGTGATTGTAGATCCTTCTGCAATCACTTCGGCTTTGCCAATGCGGAAATTTTTATCGTGTGCGACCAGAGGTTTTATTAGATTCGCTCGTGTGTAAGCAGGAGATGATGAGTCCCAAATTTCTGGTAGCATCAAGATCATATCTTCCTCATCTGCCGGAGCGAAAACTTGCATGCCGGGAATGCCACGCATGATCGATACATCTTCTATCGCTTGATGTGTCGGGCCGTTTCCATCCGAAAGAAATCCAGGAATGAAACCGGTTAATTTTACTGGAAGATGACCGATGCCCACATCCGTGCGAATAAATTCATACGCCCGCATCGTGAGAAATGCAGCTAACGCATGAACGATAGGAACACGACCGCGTAGAGCTAACCCTGCCGCCATGCCAATCATCGTTTGTTCGGTAATGCCCGTGTCAATGAAGCGATCAGCTAATGCAGGATTTTTTGGGATGTTGCGAATGAGCGCACGGTTTTCAGCCGTCATGATGATGTAGCGCTCATCGGCTAATGCTATTTCAGAAATCAGTTCTTCGTAATTCATTATCGTACTACTAATGTTTCAGAATTCAATTCAGCCAATTTGTTTTCGTGCAGTTCGTGTAGCAATGCGTTTACTTCCTCGTGGGTGAAATTGCAGAACCATCGATCGGCTCGTTTTTCAATGCTGGGCAATCCTTTACCACGAACGGTGTGAGCGATGATAACACTTGGTTTGCCATTGGTGTTGATCGAAGTGAAAGTGTCGTGCATGGCATTGAAATCATGACCATCTACATCGATCGCATTCCATCCGAAGGCTTCAAATTTTTTATGAATCGGATCGAGTGGAATCAATTCTTCGGTAGCCACGTTTGCCTGAAAATAATTTCGATCTACAATCCAAATTAGATTGTCGAGTTTGTAAGCTGCTGCTACGAGCGCGCTTTCCCACACGGAACCTTCATTCAGTTCGCCATCTCCGGTAATCACTACAATTTTGTTGGATTGCTTTTTAATACGACAGTCCATAGCTACACCCATTGCTACAGCCGGTAAGTGACCGAGCGATCCGGAGTGAAATTCAACTCCAGGTATGTGTGTGTTCGGATGCCAATAGATATGATCATTTGCTTGAAGATGATTGGCTAATCTCAATGGCTCGATGAATCCAAGCTCGGCAAACAAACTGTAGAGTGCGGGGACATCATGACCTTTCGATAGAAAAAGATAATCGCGATTCGGATCTTCTAAGTTGGAAGGATTCACATTCAAATAATGTGAATAGAGATAAACTAGTAAATCGGTACAGGATAGTGATGCTCCTGTGAAGCAACCACCATCGGTCGACAAGCGTACGATGTTTTCGCGAACAGCGAGCGCGAGTTTTTTCAAATCAGTTATTTGTTCTTCCGTCATTGTGCTTCTTCAATTAATTTAGTTTGATTCTTTCCGACTGTTTTCAATTCATCTAAGTGTTGGCGGTACCAGTTTACGCCTGCCCATTTTTGATTGATGGCGTTTATTTCTGGTTGTGCTTCCAGCAATTCTAATATGTCGGTAAGAGAAAATATATTTTTGATGGGATACAATTGATTGTAAATCGCTTCTATGAACTGATAATCTTCCGGGTAATCGATTGTCCACCGGTGCGACATAGAATAGTCTAAACCACTTTCCCATTTCACATTTCCAATTCGGAAAAGATTTCGATTCTCCCAAATGAAAGGTGTAGTGTGTTCGAGTTCCAATTTGGCTGTGGCCGATTCCCAAGCTTTTTCCAGCGTTTGTATCGACATGATTTCAACGTCATTTCCATCCGGATAACTGGCAGGATGCAAATTGCTGACGTAATCATATTCATGTTGATGATCGAGATAATAACTGATGACTTTATCAATAACAGCCGGGTCGATCAGAGGACAATCAGAAGGAATTTTTACTACTGCATCCGCTTTGTAGAGATGAGCTACTTGATAGTGCCGATCGAGCAGATCATACTTGCTTCCGCGGTAGACCGAAATTTGATTGGTTTGACAAAGTGATTCGATTGCATTGTCCTCCTTATCTTTTGTAGTAGCTACTACAATTTTACCTGCTAATTTAGAATGTGATAAGCGCTCAAGCATTTTCAACAATAGCGGTTCGCCACACAATGGCAAAAGCACTTTACCCGGTAGGCGGGTTGAGCTTATGCGGGCTTGAACAACGGTAACAATTTTCAATTTTCTGGATTTATTTTAATGCTTCCTTAGCAGGCTATCTTTTGGCGATTCGCTTCAATGGATGGCAATTCATTTTCTAAAAACTCGGGAAGGCTTTGATTGTATTCTACATATCTCCGACAGATCTTCGCGATGTGCGCTGCCGATTTGCCGCCATTTTGAATCGGAGTTTTCTTGATCAGTTCAGCCATATTAAAATACGAGTGAACTTTTTTGCCTAACGCTAGGCCGACATACACAACCGTAGAATATTGTGTGATCAATTCTTCACAATGGTAGATCATGTGATTGATGTTGCCATCGGTATAAATTAGAGTGCCAGGCGGTGTGTTTTCTTTGATTTCCCGAATGGCTCTTTCTTTCTTTTCGTTAGGGTGGAGTTTAAAGATGAGTGTACGGCCATTGGCAATCGCAACCGCTTTGCGAATAATGGACGGGCGATTTTCGAAGCCCATGCATTCACGAATGTCGGAGGTGGCTACGAGGACATAGTTGCGATGCGGAAAATTGTTGTAGGCAAATGCAGCTACATTATCAAAGTTCGACATGCCGGTCACTACGAGTTTTGCTTCATCCGTACCTAATCTTTTAAAATGATCTTTGTATCCTTCACTAGCCACACAATAAATGTCGCAGAGGTTGGAAGTGCCATTCAACGAAGTGTTCATTGCCCAATAACGAGGAAGATCCAATGCTTTGACGATTCGTGAAAGCGGAGTAATTGGGTCGGTCATACCTTCTTGCACCCAAATAGATTTTGTTTTGCGAATGGAGGTGGGAACCAGCAAGTCACTACACACCACCACCAAATCATAATGATTACTATAAACGGTTTGAGCGTAATCATTTTTTAGTTGATGCTGCCGCAAATATGCATCTGAATTTTTGCGAAACTGTCCACCTAAGATGGTATGATCTGCAGCTCCTTCATTGACAAAATATTGAATGATCGGATTGTCGCTATAAAATTGACTGAAGTAGCAATCATATTCTGGTATATGCGATGCGATGGCATGCATCTGGGTGGTTTGATTGAGCGAGCCTACGGTGAACAAAATCTTCTTCACATTTCCTTTCGTTAAGTTCATCTCTTAAACTGTTAGTTGTTGAAATAGTAATCAAATGAACGAAAGCTTGAGCTTTCTTGATTATTGACTACTCTATTTCAAGACCAACCGTTTGGATTTCTAGACGAATCGGCAAAGCACAACCCTAAAAATCCAATTTAAGATGACCGAAAGGTAGATCGTGAATATTAATTTAGTTTTTAGGATGAGTAACTAAACTATGAAGTTTTTAATATTGAAATCGTAAATTATTAATAATGTGCATCACATGAGTTAATCAACTATCCGAGCGGAATCGAGTGAGCGGTCTCTCCATTTTTTATCTTCTTTATCGAAGTACCAACGGTCATCCGGAAATTCGATGTAGCGATCACCTTTATATCTGGATGTGAAAGGAGTTAAATCCTTTTGTTCAGTCATTAATTTAAATAATTCAAAAGCACGATTATTTAGCGAGTCTTCTGCCATCTTCCAGGTTCTGAAAACCTCCTCATACTCAATAAGTGTTTTATTCGCATCCACTGACAGCTTGCCACCAATGGCTTCTCGGGCAGGCCAAATGCTCCGTGCCTTTCGTGTCATTAAAAAGTAATATTCTTTCTCATTGATTTTAGTACAAGCTCTCCAATCATACTCTTGCGCTGCAATGTCATAATACCAATCAAAAGCTGTGTCGAATTTGGTTTCTTGGGTTGCATCTGGTGGTAGTTTCGTAGAATAGCGCACTACCTGACTGATCAATTGTGATTGTTCAACTTTTGTAAAGCACTCTTCTGGTTTACCGGGTGGAGTAGAACAAGAAAACAGAGAAGTTGTAAATAAAAAGAATAAAAGAATTTTGTTCATAGCGTAATCAACAACTTATTTGGTAAATGTAGGCAACAGAATTAACAACTGCCTGAGGTAAGGAATAAAAAAGCCCCGCATATGCGAGGCTCTTTTTATCATTTGGGAAAACTTAGTAAGCGGTATTGTTTGGATCGTAGTTCGTCCATGATGCAGTTGCCCAGTTGTTAGTTCCATCGAATGCTCCTTTGTAAGTTACGGTGGTAAAACCAAAACCTGCAGGGAAAGTTGGGGTCGTAACAGCACCGGTTAAAAGAGTTGAGTTAGCGGCAAGTAATGCACTTGGTGAACTTAAAGACCAAAGATTGTTGGTAGAACCGGCAAACAAAGCACTTACATCTACTTTGTTGATCGGTGACTCAAGCGTATTGTCAGTTGCAAAGTTGCTATCATCATATGGAGTCGTTCCAGCTAGTGCATTCGGGATAGGAGTAGGCTTGGCAGAACCTGTAATTCGGCCAATGTAATTTCCTTTGAATACGGCTGAATTGCTGGTTTGATCAAACAAAATTCCATCCACATTTGCACCTGCAAAAACACTGTTATAAACTTTTAGCGCTGTATTTCTTCTGATGTGAGCACCTCTTTTATAGTTGGCGCTTATGGACCCTGCGTTTAATGCTCCACCTGAAGTTAAAGTAGCATACATGTAAGGGCCAAAGAATGTTACGTTTGCGAATGTAGCTGATGTTTGAGGAGTTTTGCCATCGCCTTGTGCATTGTTATCAGATTCAAAACCATTTGATCCTGATTTATCTGCAATGTTTGGATCGCGGAAGGAAACCAAAAACTGATTAAAGCCACTGTAACCAAAGTCAGTATCAAAATCATCATCCCATCCTCTGTAAGCAATCAAATAAGAAGAATTAACTGAACCACCGAACCACTCGAATGAATCATCACCTGAATAAGAAACTTGTACGTGATCGATTTTAGTAGCATTACCTACGCCACCCAGTGTCAAGCCATTCAATTCGTTATCCGTAGAAAGAGCGATACCAGCAAACTCAATGCGCACATATTGAAACTCACCGCTGTTATCATTTTCAGTAGTTCCGGCAGTAGCCGTTCCAATTCCATACTTACCGTTGTCGCCAGTTGGTGCGGAGATTCCTTCGATTGCCTGATCAGCTGACTGATTGTTTTGTGCTTTACCTAAAATCACCACGCCACCCCAGTCACCATAATTACGAAATCCTTTAGGTGCTACAGAAGTGAAAATGATAGGTTTAGCAGCGGTGCCTATTGCATGAATTTTCGCGCCACGGCTTACGATCAAAGATCCTTTTGTTACTTTATCACCGAAGATTACGGTTCCGGCTTCGATAGTTAATTCAGCTGGAGCTTGTACGTAAATGTTACCTTTCAAAAGATATTTTTTATCGGCCGTCCAGGTAGTGTTCGCTGTGATAGTAGTGGTAACCTCTGTATAGGTTGAGCCGGTTGAAGGTGCCGGATCATCACTTTTACATGATGACATTGCGATCAATCCCAATGCAAAGAAAGATGCAACTAGGCGCGTAGAAAGATGACTGAATTTTTTCATCGGATTTTAATTTTTTTGTTTGCACAAAAGTAGGCTACCAACATTATGCTACTGTTAACTCGGTATTAGCAGTATGTTTAATTATATGAAATTCAAACCCGCTGAAAACGAAAGAAGAGGCTCTTGGCCTCTTCTTTTTATGTTGTAATAACAATTCGTTAAAACTTCCAGATTACGCCAAGGTTGGCATACTGACCCCAGCGGTAGGTTTGAATGGATTCATCAACTGAAGTAATCTCGCCATCGCGATTGGAGTCTTGCACGAGACGGTAAGGTTGGTTCAATAAATCCTGGACACCAAACTTGATCTCTAAATGATGATTGATTTGTTTGGAGATTGTCAAATCCACCTGATCTCGCGGCATTTCATATTGATTAGGATTTGAATCTTTATCGCCCACAGCGAAAATTCGTTTGCCGAATACGTTGTACTGCACACTTACTTGCCAGCCAGTTTCAGGGTTGTTGTAATATACGCTTGAGTTCACTACATAAGGGGACTGACCTTGCATAGCACGATTTCTTTCTAAGTTGCTATAGTTCGGATCGGTGGGAATTTCGATTTCGCTTTTGATCAACGCACCGTTAAATACGAATGTAAGTTTCTTAAAGAAATTACTTGGAAGAGATTCCAACGATTTGCGCACTTCTGCTTCTACTCCGTAGGTAGTTGCGCTAGCTGCATTCAAGAAGCTATAACGTAAATTCGATCCTGGCGATAAATATTGCTCAATTGGATCTTTGAAATTTTTGTAGAATGCCCCAAATGAAATCTTATCGGCCTTAGTTGGATATAGCTCAAAACTTAAATCAACATTATCGATTTTGGCTGTTCTTAAGTTTGGATTACCAAAAATATCGGCATTACGATCGAAGTCGTAAAAATTGAATGGAGCTAGTTCACGGAATACCGGACGGTTAACGGTTTTGCTGTAAGCTACGCGTAAAATCATTTTCTCAGAGAAGTTGTAAGAAAGATTCGTGAAGGGCATTAACACAGTAACCGGACTTTCTGTAACACGTTTTCTAGCACCATTAGCATCATATACATCAATTGTTTGCAAATTGTGCTCAAGTCTTACACCGGCAGATAATCTGAACTTATCGCCAAGTGGAGTAACAACACTTGCGTAGCCGGCATAAAGTTGATTCTTACCATCGTAGCCATCATATAAATCCGGCCCTACGTTGGTTCCTTCATCCAAAATCAATTTGGTCCCCAGATTTTGGGGAGCAAACAATTGATCAATTGCACCATATTTTAAGCTGTTATTAGATGGATCGCTTGGATCAATCCATTTATAAGACATCCAACGAGCATTGAATTTTCTGTCCTTTAATTCTAGGTAGTAACCGGTCAATAATTTCGTTTGTTTTTCTTCGGATTGCTCTGGATTTAATTTGATCTCTAAATTTCCAGCCAAGGTATAAGCTTGCTCGCTTAATTTAGAATAGAATCTTCCAGCATCGGTAGAGCTTGCATTAGGAGGCAACTGTGTCTCGAACGGATTGTTCGTACCCATGTCTCTTTGTGAGCGAATTCTTCGGTAGTCGGGCATGCTGGCAGAAGTTGTATTATAGCCAACAATCCAGTTGAAGTTGACGGCATCAGAGAAACTATGACGACCTGATAATTGACCGGAATAAATAGCGCGATTGAAATAATTAAATGACTGATTTTTTTCATCAAAACCTTGAGCATCGCTTGTACCTGTACGAAAAGTAGATTGATTCTGACCTTGCTGATTGTAGAAGTTTCTGAATTCAATACGAGTTTTAGGATTAAGTGAGATGCTAAAGTTACTTACCGCACCAATGCGATTAGTTTGCGTAAAACGTACATCATGAAAGCCCCAACGTTTGGTGCTTTTTTGAAGTGTGGTTGAGAAAACATCATAATAGTTTTGATCAAGTTCTAAAAGCTGATTGGTTGCCGCATAACTAATGGATGTGATGTTGTCTACCTTCAGGCCTCTGATTTTGAATGAACGAGACAAATCCAAGTTGATACGCATATCAGGCATGGCTGTTAAATTGCGTGTGCCCCAATTGTTTGGCAAAGATTTAGTAGCCTCAATCAAAGTGTTGGCTTCTGTAGGATTACCCAACGAAAGTGAACGCAAATTGGCGGCAGGAAAAGTAGATGGCAGCGCGCGGCTTCCATCATCAATGCCCAACCAATCTAAGCTACCTTTTTCATTGCTTAATGAAACGGATTGACCGGTAGTGTTTGCTCTATAAGCACCCGAGATCGACAGGGTGGTCGAGTTTTCATCTACCACACTTTTAGTAAAGATGTTGATATCGGCACCGGCAAATTCACCAGGCAATTCAGCTGACCCTGATTTATATACCAGCATGCGGTCAATCATATTGCTGGGAATAAGATCGAATGAAAAAGCTCTTGAATCAACTTCCGAGCTTGGCGCAATGATTCCGTTTAGCATCACGGTGCTGTAGCGCTCACTTAGGCCGCGTACGTTTACAAAGCGGTTGCCCACAATCGTAACACCAGGTACTCTGCGGATTACCTGTGCAGCATCTCTATCTTGAGATAACCGAATTTGTTGTGAAGAAATACCAACCGCCACCAAATCTGATTTTTTTAGTTCAGTGATTACAGAAATGTCGGTATCCGTCTGGCGCTGGGTGGTAACTACCACCGATTCAAGTTCCATTACATCTTCGTGAATAGAAGTATTTAAAACAGTAGTTTGGTCGGGAAATACTTCCACGTTGGGAACTACTTTGGTTTTGTACGAAACATAGGTAATTACAATGTTGTACTTTCCGGCTTTTACTTTGGGTATTACATAATTACCCTCAATGTCTGTAGAGGCTCCGATGGTAGTGCCTTCAATCACTACGTTTCCACCGATAATGCCTTCACCGGTTTTCTCATCTTTAATTTGGCCTTTAATAGTGCCAGTTTGGGCTAAACTGGTAATGGCTCCAAGTAAGAAGAGAGTGAAAAAATAAATCTTTTGCATGTCCTATTAATTTGATGCAAAGGTCGGGTGGGCATATTACCTCATCTGGTCGGGAGTGTTATGAAATTGTTAAGTGAAGCCTTTAAAAAGCGCTCAAATAGCCCAATTTCAAACTAATTAAAGTTGGATTTATATGGCTACTTCAACTGAAAGTGAATTAGTTACGCGCAAAGCCCGCATAACATTTGGTTGATACTAACTTAAAGAATGTAATCTTTCGTTAACCTGTTGATCATCCCGAAAGGCAATAAATAACCCATTCAATGCTAATTGCATTAAATAATTAAGTCGCGGTCTATGGCTGTCATAACAGCCCACGAAAAGAAATTTGGTGGTTACTTCCCGATCGGCACCTTTTGCAGCAATGCCTTTACGATGTCAGCCGTTTTCACATTATCGGCTTCAGCCTCGTAGTTCAGCAAAATGCGGTGGTTCATCACGTCCAGTGCTACTTCTTTGATATCCTCAGGCAACACATAATCGCGGCCATCCATGTAAGCTACTGCTTTGGCAGATAAGTTGAGGTTAATACTGGCACGTGGTGAAGCGCCAAACTGGATGTATTGAGCCTCATGGTCGAGTTTGTATTCTTTCGGCTTGCGGGTAGCTGTTACTAATTCGATAATGTAGCGCTCCAGCGATTCAGAGATTTTCACTTTGTTCACTTCCTCCCGAATAGCGAAAATATCTTCTTTGGTAAGAATGGTATCTACCTCATAACCAAACTGCATGTTTGAGATTCTGCGCATGATCTCCAGTTCCTCTTCTTTGGTAGGATAGTTCACAAACACCTTCATCATAAAGCGGTCTACCTGCGCTTCAGGTAGCGGATAAGTACCTTCTTGATCTACCGGATTTTGAGTGGCCAATACAAGAAAAGGACGATCCAACTTAAAGGTAGTCTCGCCAATCGTTACTTGCTTCTCCTGCATCGCCTCCAAAAGTGCCGATTGTACCTTGGCCGGAGAGCGGTTAATTTCATCGGCCAAAATAATATTGGCGAAAATAGGGCCCTTTTTTACTTCAAACTTGCCGTCTTTCTGGTTGTAAATCATCGTTCCAATCAAATCGGCCGGCAAAAGGTCAGGTGTAAACTGAATTCGTTGAAAATCTAGGTGCAAGACCTTGGCAAGCGTGGAAATAGTGAGGGTTTTGGCCAATCCAGGCACCCCTTCCAGTAATACGTGGCCGTTGGTAAACAAACCCACCAGCAGGCGGTTGACCATATAGTTTTGGCCGACCACTACTTTAGCGACTTCTCCAAATACCTGTTTGATTTTTTCTTGATGCGCCTGATGAAGCTCAGAAGAGGACGTAAATGCCATAATTGTCGAGTACTTAATTTAAACGGACTGCAATATTAAAGATTTGAAGGGCAGAGTTACAAACGGAAGGGTGATTCTTCCGGTTTTGTTATCATTCAAGCAAACCCTACCGCCAAACATATTCACTTCCATGATGCTGATGAAGGAATTTTACATGAGCGCGAATTGAAACCTAGAGCTTTAATTTTTTGGGATGTTGGCGGGGATCAAAAAGAGTTACAATGGATATCGTTCTATCCTGTATTTCGTAGTAAATAACAGTGTGTTTGCTGAGAACAGATCTTCTTACATTCCTTTTCTTTGATGTTTTTGGGAAAAGTGCCGGATTCATAGAAATCAAATCGAGCCGTTTATCAAGCCGCCTTGCAAAATTTTGTATTTCTTTTTCAGACCATTTTCAGTGAGGTAGTTGATAATGTTTTGTAAATCAGAAAGCGCCCGATCAGACCACAGTACCTTATAACCACTTTTCATACAACTTTCTAGCTTCTTTATGTGGCTTTACCCTGCCAGCCCTTATATCCGCCAGACCCTTTTCAATAGAGGCTTTTTCATCTTCCGAAATTTCATGCCACCAATCCTTTTTTTTGGAATTCTTTCTGAGCATTCGCAAACGTTCAAAGGCCGTGTCATCTTTTAAACTAGTTACCCATTTAATGATCTCCAGTTTCTCCTTTTCAATATTTAATTCGCTCATAATTCGGCCCATTTAGAACAAATAAAATTAAGCAATTTCCGAATCTCTTTAGGCAGCAAAAAGCTATTATCAACAACTTAACCTAGAATAAGCCCACTCAGAGCATATTACTTCATTTTGCCGCCTGCACGACAATGAAAGAGATCGTAAAAACCCACCTTTGTGAAATACGTGAAACAGCATCACTAATTTATTAATCGATGAAAACGACTCTCTTATCCCTCTCATTACTTTTCCTCTCCATCATCACTTTTGCTCAAACAGACGATGCCCGGAAAAAGAACTTCAACATCAAAAAAAATGTAGCCATTGAAGGCTACGATCCAGTTAGCTATTTCGATAATAAGCCAGCCGAAGGCAAAAGCCAATTTTCAGTGATCCATCATGGAGTAACGTACTGGTTCAGCACCCAAGTCAACTTGAATAAATTCAAACAAAGCCCCGAAAAATATGAGCCCGCTTATGGTGGCTGGTGCGCCTACGCAATGGGCGAAACCGGAGAGAAAGTAAAAATCGATCCCGAAACATTTAAAATCCTGGATGGAAAACTCTACCTGTTCTACAATTTCTGGGGCACCAACACGCTCAAAGACTGGAACAAAAACGAGAAAACACTCAAAACCAAAGGCGATCAAAATTGGAAGAAGCTACTTCCTTAAAATAGTCGACAAGTGGTAAGAATCCGATCCATTAAACTTTTACCTTTACCGTACTTATTCAATTATGCAACTTTCATCGGCAGCAGGCGCTATACTCAATCAATTGTCGCGTTTAGTAGAAC
The DNA here is from genome assembly GCA_016191555.1 of Bacteroidota bacterium. Taxonomy (GTDB): domain Bacteria; phylum Bacteroidota; class Bacteroidia; order Cytophagales; family Cyclobacteriaceae; genus ELB16-189. The sequence continues at coordinate 167,166 of JACPVX010000041.1, read as the reverse complement.
AATTGCGCGACAATGATTTGCTCACGCCCTCACGCACCCTCAACAACTCCACCATTGGGCAACACCTGCGTCATACCCTTGAGTTTTTTATTTGTCTGGAAGAAGGATATACCAAAGGCCTTGTCAACTACGACAAGCGCAATCATGATAAGCTCATCGAAACCGATAAGTTCATCGCCCTTGGAACCATTCAGCAAATCATCGATTTTGTCAACCAACAGCAACAAGATCAACCCTTAAAACTCGAAGTCGGCTACCATCCCACCAGCGATGAATCGGTGATTGTAGAAACCAACTACTTCCGCGAGTTGACTTACAACATCGAGCATGCCGTGCACCACATGGCCATCATGAAAATCGGCATCCATGAAGTGGCTCCCTATATAACTCTTCCGGCAGATTTTGGCGTGGCCGTTTCTACCTTGCGCTACCACCAAAACCAATCGCTTGCTACTACTTAGCTAACAGCCGTTGAACGTTCGAAATTTCTTTATTAAACTTTTTCATTGGGAATATTGGCCTTTCGGCATCATTCAATTCCCCATTTTTTTTCTGTGGATCTGGTATGCTCTGCGCGAGCGATCGCTCTTTTATTTCTCCGCTTCCAACCCCGGCATCCTTACAGGCGGCATGATGGGCGAATCGAAGTATGACGTATTGCAACTAGTACCAAACGAAGTAAAACCCATCACCAATTTAATTCAAGTTCCCGCCACACGCCAGCAAGTCCTTGCGCAACTCCAACAAGCCGGATTGCATTTGCCCGTCATCTTCAAACCCGACATGGGCGAGCGCGGATGGATGGTGCGCAAAATAAAAACTGAAGCCGACATCGATCAATATCTTTCCGAAATCAAAATCAACTTCATCGCACAAGAGCTGGTCGATTTGCCTCTCGAGTTTGGCGTGTACTACCTCCGCTTCCCCAGCCAACCACACGGCTTCGTCAACTCCATTACCATGAAAGAATTTCTTTCCGTTAAAGGCGATGGCGACAAAACATTGCAACAACTCATTTTAGAAAAAGATCGCGCGCGGTTGCAGTGGAATGTACTTCAAGTCACCTATCAATCACAGCTGCAAACAATTTTGCCCGCAGGGCAACGCATGGAGTTGGTCTCCATTGGCAACCATTGCCTCGGCACCACATTTTTAAATGCCAACCACCTCATCACCGATCAACTCAATCAGTCATTCGATCGCATCAGTCAACAAATCAACGGCTTCTATTTTGGTCGTTATGATTTGCGCTGCGCCACATTGAAAGATTTAGAAGATGGCCACGTAAAAATTGTCGAACTCAACGGCTGCGGAGCAGAGCCAGCGCACATCTATCATCCCGGTGCATCGTTGTGGCTTGGCGTGCGCGACCTCATCAGACATTGGAACAACCTCTATCGCATTAGCAAAGAGAACCACCAGCGTGGCGTGCCCTACCTCACCTTCAGCGAAGGAAAAAAAATCTACCACCAGTTTAAATCCGCGAAAGCGTAAAATATTTTTGGGGCATGGCCGCGCGAGGCGCAGTCGGCCACTGGGCTTTTCGTTCCAAGTCCTCCCCGCCATGTTGTCAACTGCTTAGGGCGGGATGCGGGCTTTTCACTTCAATCCCTTGCCTACGCCCGCACCATACTCGTGCGCACCCTAACATTCTTTTATATCGATTGAGGTTTGTATTTTTGTAGAAGATGCTTCCTTATTTATCTGTCTTTCTCACGGGTCTTTTTTTTAGCTTCATCGGCTCCATACCACCCGGCACGCTCAATGTTTCCGTTCTTCAACTTGGGTTACAAAAGAAGGTAAACACGGCTTTACGTTTTGCATTAGCAGTTTCCATAGTAGAGTATCCGTATGCGTGGATAGCCGTAAAATTTGAGAGTTGGCTTACCTCAACACCCGTTATCATCGCAAACTTTCAACTCATTACCGCGATCCTCATGACGAGCTTGGGTATTTACACCATTTGGTCATCGCGTAAGCCATCTACCTTCTCAGTTAAGTTCAGCGAAAGCGGCTTCAGGCGAGGCATCGTCCTCAGCTTGGTCAATCCCATGGCCATTCCTTATTGGATGGGAGCCACTGCGTATTTCAAAGCTCAAGGCTGGGTCGACTTATCTTCAGAGGGTCTTATTCATAGTTACGTTCTCGGCACTTCTGTTGGCGCTATGGCATTGCTCACTCTCTTTGTGTTTATGGCCAACCGCCTGGCCAAGTATGTGCAAGAGAATTTGTTTATCAAAATGCTGCCCGGTTTTATTATGCTGGCGCTAGGCTTGTGGGCATTTGCGCGCTACTTCTTTTAAGTGGAGGCTGTCACCTCACTTCTAAAATCTAAAATCTATTAGCACCTTTGTGCTTATAATTCAAGCCAGTGTCAGACAGATATAACCAACGCGGAGTTTCCGCCTCGAAAGAAGATGTGCACGAAGCCATCAAAAAAATCGACAAAGGATTATTTCCGAAGGCGTTTTGCAAAATCGTTCCCGACTTGCTGGCCAATGATCCCGACTATTGCACGGTGATGCATGCCGATGGCGCAGGCACCAAGTCTTCGCTGGCCTACATCTATTGGAAAGAAACCAACGACTTGACCGTGTGGAAGGGCATCGCCCAAGATGCCATTATCATGAATGTCGATGACTTGCTTTGCGTAGGCGCCACCGGCCCTATCCTGTTATCCTCTACGATCGGTCGCAATAAAAATAAAATTCCGGGCGAAGTCATCAGCGCCATCATCAACGGCACCGAAGAAGTGTTGGAAATGCTACGCAGCCATGGCATGAACATAATCAGCACCGGTGGCGAAACGGCCGATGTGGGCGATTTGGTACGCACCATTATTGTGGATAGCACCGTCACCGCGCGCATGAAACGAAGCGAAGTGATTGACAACAGCCGCATTCAGGCTGGCGATGTGATTGTAGGTTTGGCTTCGTATGGTCAGGCCACTTACGAAAGCGAATACAATGGTGGCATGGGTAGCAACGGCTTGACTTCCTCGCGTCACGATGTGTTCAGTCATATCTACGCCTCAAAATATCCAGAGACATTTGATCCGGCTGTTCCGAAGGATTTGATTTATTCAGGAAAATATCTGGTGACAGATGAATTGTCTGGCGCACCGTTATCAGTTGGCAAGCTTGTGCTTTCACCCACACGCACGTATGCTCCAGTGGTAATCGCGTTGCTCAAAGCATTGCGCGATAAAATTCATGGTATGGTGCATTGCAGTGGAGGTGCGCAAACCAAAGTGTTGCATTTTATTGACAACCTCCATGTGATTAAGGATAACCTGTTCGATATTCCTCCTTTGTTCAAAATGATCCATGATGTAAGCGGCACCGACTTAAAAGAAATGTACAAGGTCTTCAACATGGGTCACCGCATGGAAATCTATCTTCCTCAAGCTCATGCCAAAGAGGTGATCGCAATCAGTCAAAGTTTTGGTATTGATGCAAAAATTGTAGGAAGGGTAGAAGCCTCAGCCAAAAACAAAGTAACCTTGCAAACGCCCCAAGGCGAATTTATCTACGAATAATCGCTTACTTTTTCCCTGTAACTTCTTTCACGAAATCCTTAATTGGATCGAGCAGCTTTACTTCATCATCCATATCGCGAAGTTGAATGGCCAGCGCGCGGGTAGAAATCTGAATTTCCCGTAAGGAAATGCCTAACGAAATGAGGAGGCTGAGCAAGGAAGCACTAAACATGTATTTGGCAATCACCAGGTCGCCATCAAAAATAAAAAACATGCAGAGCACGCTTAAAAACAGCGCGAAGATGCTAAGCATTTGCATATCGCGAATCAACCTTACTCTGATTCGTAAACTCCGGATTTGTTCAGCCAAATTTTTGTCTTTTTTAGTCTGATATTCAGCAGCCAGCTTGCGAATGAGCGCTGCTACCGCCAAAAAGCGATTGGTGTAGGCGAGCAGCACCAACGAAACAGTGGGAAATAAAAGAGCCGGAGTAGTTAAGGTAAGTTCCAAAGGCGCACGTCAATTATCGTTGCCATCATCTTTGAAGTACTTGTCTTCATCAAACTCAGGTTTCTTTTGAGCCGGGCCAATTTCAAGAATTCTAAACTCTGTGCGTCTGTTTTTCTGACGACCTTCCGGGTTGTCTGTTCCATCAGGATTGGTATTGCGCGCAATGGGTTTACTTTCACCATAGCCTTTGGCAGTCAATCGTTCGGAGGCAATTCCTTTTCGAATCAAATAATTAACAGTTGACTCAGCTCTTCGTTGGGAAAGTTCTAAGTTATAAGATTCGGAAGCCACACTGTCGGTATGAGAACCCATTTCAATTTTAATGTCAGGATTGTCGTTCAAGATCTCAACTAACTTATCCAGTTCTTTGGCTGACTCAGTATTGATATCTGCTTTGTCGTATGCGAAGTAGATGTTCTTGAGAACAAAGAATATGTTCTTCGCTTTTCTATCCAGAACCAATAATGTGTCAAACGTAATGTTCGTTACCAATTCCTTCAACGATTCTACCGGAACAGATTTTCCAACGGTAGTGTAGGGTTGGCGCTTTACAATGTAGCCATCGTGGTCGCCTAAAAGCACGTAGTTTTCATTTTCGTAAACGCGGAACAAAAACTTACCATCAGTACCCGTTACATATTCTTGCATCACATCACCACCCTGATCCAACAAGCTCACTTTAGTTTCTGCCAAAATTTCGCGGGTGCTGTCTTTGCGGATGTTGTAGGTAATTCCTTGCAAATAGTAGTTAACAACTTTCAAATTCGGGTCATCATTCACGAAAGTGTAAATATCATCATCACCTTTGCCGCCCTCGCGGTTGGACGTAAAAAATCCACGATCGGGCTTAAATAAAAACATACCAAAATCATCCGCAGAAGAATTCATGGGCTGTCCTAAATTTTCAATTTTGGTTTTTCCGTTTACCCGATTAACGACATATAAATCGAGCATGCCATAGCCGGGATGGCCATCCGAAGAAAAGTAAAGTTTGCTGTTGTCTGCCATGTAAGGAAACATCTCATCCCCGGCCGTGTTGATCTCAGGCCCCATATTTTTTACTTTACCTAAGCGCCCACGGCTATCCATCAGGGCTGAATAAATATCCAACCCTCCGTAGCCACCCGGGCGATTAGAAGAAAAATACAGAGTTCGTCCGTCAGGGCTTAGTGCGGGAGTAGATTCCCAAAAATCGGGTGTGTTGATATTTAAGTAAACCGGATCGGTCCAAGCGCCATTTCTGAATCGCGATAAGTAGAGATCAACATCTTTAGCACCTTTTTTCTTGCCGGTGTTTCCACGAGCAAAGATCATCAGCTTGCCATCGGGTGAAAAGGTAATGCATCCGGAATTTACGTTTTCTGCATTGATGTTAGGAGGAAGCGCTTTCAATGTTCCGAGGTCAACATTGGCTGCCTTTGTGTCTACCTGATATAAGTCGGTATAGGGTGTGCCGCTTGCTTCGTAGATTTTAGCATTGGAGCGAGAAGAAGCAAAGTACAAAATGCTATTGGAGTAGGCTGGCGCATATTCGGCAAATGGAGTATTGAGCGTCTCTAATGCCTTGGTGCGGTAGTACGATTTCTTTTCGTTCAACTCGCTTAAATAGCTCAAGCCATTTAGTTCTTTATTTGCTCTATCCTTTATCTTCTCATTTTCCGTTGATTCTACTAATTGACTAAGCACTTGTTTTGCCTCATCGTATTTGGCGTTAGCCTGTAATGCTTTGGCATAAAATAAGCGAATCGAATCTTTTACATCGGCTGGCCCGGTTGCTTTAGCATAGTAGGCTTCTGATTCTTTAACGCGGTTGGACAGTCTGTATGACTCTGCCACGAAGTAATTGGCTCTGCCATTGTTAGGCTGTTTGGCAAGCTTTTTCTTATAGTAAGCAATCACTTTCTCATACTTGCCATACTTAAACGATGTTTTGATTTTTTTCTCTGGGCTACAGCCAACCAATAAGCTGAGCAGAAAGATAATGGCAAGTCCGTTTTTCATAATGAAATTACAGCCCTAAAGTACGAAAATTAAAATTCTATTGGACTAACGTATGGTTTGGCAAATATTTTGCCATCCATGATTTTTCTACAGGAATTTTCCATAACATTTCCCAATCACCTTTGGTGGCCACCAAATTGTTGAAAGTAATCGTTTGAGGAGATAAAAAGCCAGATACGAACAAAGCCTTTAGTTCTAATCGGCTGAACAATTTAACCTCTTCATTGATTAAGAATGCAATTTTGGAAGCATCTAAAAAATTGATTCCTTGACTTTGCAGATTCTTTAACACACGCACCGACCCATCAATGGAGCAGCCACTGGCTTGGTGAACACCTTCGTCTACAGCCAAAATCAAGAACTGATTGTGCAACAGTTGAAAAGACGTCTTTAATGGTTGTCCATGCGCCTCCCAGCCCTCACAAAACGTCCGAATATCGGCACTTACCTGAGCAGATTCTTGCTCGGTTAGTTTTCGATCGGCCTGATAGACCCAAATACGGGAGTGTGCAGGGAATGAATCAAAGGATAAATACATAACTGATACGATTAAAAGTCATTGGCTTATAAACCCTGTGCATCCGCAATTAGTTCTGCCAAATCCTTCACCTGCACACTGCTTTCTTTTTCTTTGTTTTTTACGCCATCGGTCATCATCGTCATACAAAAAGGACAAGCAACGGCAATGGTGGTGGCGCCTGTGCTGAGCGCATCTTCAGTGCGCGCAATGTTGATGTCTTGATTTCCTTTTTCAGGTTCTTTAAACATCTGTGCACCACCGGCACCGCAACATAAGCCTGTCGTGCGGCATTTTTTCATTTCAACTAAATCGGCATCCAGTGCTTGTAATACTTCGCGCGGAGCTTCATAAATGTTGTTGGCTCTGCCTAAATAGCAGGAGTCGTGGTAGGTAATTTTTTTTCCTTTGAAGGAACCGCCACCTGTTAGTTTGATCTTTCCTTCGTTGATGAGCTGTTGCAGAAAAGTAGAGTGGTGGATCACTTCGTAAGTGCCACCTAAATCCGGATATTCATTTTTCAATGTGTTGAAACAATGGGGACAAGCCGTCACAATCTTTTTCACATCGTAGGCATTCAATACCTGAATGTTGTTCATGGCCTGCATCTGAAATAAAAATTCATTACCTGCTCTTCTTGCCGGATCTCCGGTGCAGGTTTCTTCATTTCCCAATACCGCAAAGCGGGTACCTACTGCATTCAAGATTTTTACGAATGCTTTGGTTACACGCTTGGCGCGATCGTCAAACGAACCGGCACAGCCTACCCAAAACAACACTTCCGGTTTTTCTCCTTTTGCGGCCAAGTCGGCCATGGTTGGTGCATTCATGTCTACTTATGTTTAGCCTCCGAATTGACGAAGGTGATGATCTAAATGTTTGTACATACCGATGCCCCACTCGCCCGGTGTAAGTTTCCCGAAAAATGGGTGAGGGTGACTCGTAGCTCCTTTTTCACCGGCAGATGAGAATTGCTTCATTAAACTGATCAAGCGTTGTTTTTCTTCGTCAAAATTCTGAGGTGCAGTCATTCGCAGCTCATCGCTGGTAGGACTATGTTGACCAAACGGGCTTTCATCAGAATATTTCTTGCGAATAAGCGGCCCCAAAATTCTACCAATAAAAACGCGCTTCGGCTTAATTATTCCAATGGCCATTTCCAACCCTTTTGCACAGTGCGCCAGCATTTGATCTACCGTCATTTTTCCCCATTGACGCGTAGCCTTCGGTGTAATGCTTTCAATGCGAAGCAACATTTTTTCTGTTGTGGCAGGATCAAAAAGCGTATGCATATTTATGCGTTAATGATAAGGCGTTAATCTTTCGACCAGTTGAATCGATCGGAAGGTGAGAATTTCCATGGCGCGAAACTGGTTTCAATGTTTTGAAACATGGAGTTCCATTGCGCAGGCGAGCCACTTTCTTCCATCGCCACATAGCGTCTCATTTCAAGGATGATCTCCAGCGGGTTGATTAGCACAGGACAGGCCTCTACACATGCGTTGCAGCTGGTGCAGGCATTGATCTCTTCTTTGGTAATGTAATCGCCTAATAGTGATTTGCCATCATTCAATCCCGGGCCACCGGCAGCTATACTCCTACCAACTTCTTCCAGTCGGTCGCGAGTATCCATCATAATTTTGCGTGGCGAAAGTTTTTTTCCGGTCAGGTTGGCGGGGCATTCGCTGGTGCACCTTCCACACTCGGTGCATGCATAGGCAGCAATTAAATTCGCCTGGCTAAGGTCGTTAATATCTTTGGCTCCGAATCGTCCGGGCTCTGCTGGAGCTGCTGGAGCTGATGTTAGCCCGAGCATTGATTTTACCTCGTTGGTCACGACCGGCATATTATTAATGTGGCCTTTCGCCTCGAGCTTGGCTACGTATGTATTCACAAAAGCCAGAAAAATGTGTAGGTGTTTTGAATAGGTAACATAAACGGTGAAGCCCAGAATGCCTAGAATATGAAACCACCAGGCGAAGCGCTCGATCACAGCCAACGCTGAAGTACCTAATCCCTCGAATGCCGGCATCAAAAAGGAACTGAAGAAAAGGGTGCCAGTAGGGGTGTAGTGATCCGTACGGGTTTGTAAAATTTGATCCGTGGCGTTCATGGTGAAGATGGCGCCCATCAAAACGATTTCGATAGTTAATATTAGGTTGGCATCTAATCGAGGCCAATTCTTCATTTCAGCCGAATGAAAGCGTGCGATGTTCAGCACATTTCTGCGGATTAGAAAAGCTACACATGCGACCAATACGGCCACCGCCAGTAGCTCAAAGAAATTCATAAGAAAATTATAGAAACCGCCCAGGTAAGGTGCGAAAATCCGATGTGTTCCCGCAATGCCATCGATAATGAATTCGAGCACCTCCAGATTAATGATCAGGAAGCCTGCGTAAATGAAAAAGTGTAGAACAGCCGGAATCCATTTCTTAAACATTTTTCTCTGACCAAAGGCAACCAGCAATACATTTTGGATGCGAGCTTGAGAGGAGCCGGTCAATGTCATTTTCTTGCCCAACGCAATGGTAGAGCGAATCTGTAAAACGCGTTTTCTGATAAAGAAGCCAGCTACACCCAAGCTGATCAGAAAGAGAATTTGTTGTAATAGTGCCATCATTCAAACTTATGAATTCAAACCCAATGTGCCAATGGATTGATTGAAGACGCCCCTTTTTTATTTGCTTAAAATTTTACCAAGATTTTCAAATTGACATAATTCTATTACTTTTGTCGCCCCAGACAGCAAAAGTCTGAACAAAAACCACGGTGACGTAGCTCAGTTGGTAGAGCAAAGGACTGAAAATCCTTGTGTCGGGGGTTCAATTCCCTCCGTCACCACACAAACCCCGACAATTCTGTTGGGGTTTTTGTTTTTATCCCATGCCGTATTATACCTACATCATGCAGAGTAAACGGAACCTCTCGTTTTACAAAGGGTCAACTGATAATCTAGAAAGAAGAATTATAGAACATAATAGTGGAAAGACACCCTCGACAAAGAGGTACACACCTTGGCAATTAGTGTGGTTTGCGATCAAAAGCACGAAGCAAGAAGCGGTTGTTTTGGAAATGAAGTTAAAAAACCTATCAGTGGAACGGACAATGGAATTCATCAAAAAATATCCACCGCCTCATGGTTTACAAGAGTTGTACGGGGTTCAACGCTGACGAGGCCTTTGGCCTGTCAGCGTGCTGACCGAAGCGTCAGCATTCCCTCCGTCACCACATAAACCCCGACAATATAGTTGGGGTTTTTTGTTTTTAGCTATGCAGTATTATACCTACTTACACCTTGCAGATTAGCTAAGATGTTCGCCGGGTCCAACACTGACGAGGCCCATTCGTCTGCAAGCGTGCCGACCGTAGCGTCATCATTCCATCCGTCACCACCTGCCCCCTTATTTGGGGCTTTTTAGTTCGCTTCGGTAGTTCTTTCATTACATTTGGTGCACGCAACCTTTCCCCGATGGTGAAATCTGACAGTTTCTTCCTCATGCTGATTATAACCTACGTTGCGCAAGCAATTGTGGGGCTTACACTGGCAGGTATCTTTTATTATTTCAGCAGATCACTTAAGAGGCAGTTTTTATTAGCATGGTCGCTGGGATGGCTGTCGTTTAGTTTGGCCATGCTTTTTTTCATCATCCTCACAGCCGGCTTTCGATGGCATCATGGCAATACCAATATCGGCCTCATAACAAGTTGGTTTACGCTCGTATTTTCTTATGGTCAGATTTATATGCTGATCGTTGGGATGCGACAGCTTAGAAGGGAGGATTACATTAATTGGAAAAAGGTAGGATTGGCAATGGGCGGTATAGCGGTGATATGTGTTGTGCTTACTTTGCTGTTCTCGGGAGACCCCAGTGCAGTCAATGAACGCTATTTTACGCGGGTCGGCCTCCGATATGTTATTGTATCTATCAGTTTTTTGATCACTTCTGTGTTTCTATTTCGCAAAATGTCTTCCGGTATTGGCATTAAGATTATGGCTGTATCGCTTTTAATTTATGGGCTGATGCAAGCATTTTATTTTGTCGTAGTGGTTACATTCATTACTGGGTATAATGTGGAGCCATTTCCTGGCTTTTTTGGTGTGATCGATTTGGTACTTATGTCGGGAATTGGTTTGGGCATGACGATCTGGTTGCTAGAGGAGGAACGGATGAAGCTGGCAAAAACTAACAAGGAGATGGACAGTTTTTTTTACAGCACTTCTCACGATTTGCGTGCCCCGATAGCCTCCTTGCTCGGGTTAGCTAACTTGGCCCGTTTGGAGTTGAAAGACGCGGTAGCACTTCACTACTTTGAGATGGTGGAAAACCGAGTTCAGAAAATGGATCATGTGATTGCAGATATATTGCAATTGGCGCGAAGCACAAAGGCAGACTTAAAAATGGAACGCGTAGATTTTAATCGATTGCTGCAAGATGTCATTACGGACATTAAATTTAACAGCGGTGCCAAAGCGATAACGCTGCGCTACCAACCAAGTCCGTTTCATACACTGCAATCCGACTATGCGCAACTCAGAATCATCGTTGGAAATCTGATCAGCAATGCAGTGAAGTATCATTTCCTTCAACAAGATGATCCTTTTATTGCGGTACGATTTTCGGTGTTAGCCAATGAAATTGTTATTGAGATAGAAGATAATGGCATTGGTATTGCGAAAGAATACCACGAAAAAATATTTACCATGTTTTATCGCGCCTCTACTCAATCGGAGGGCACCGGTTTGGGATTGTACATTGCCATCGAAGCTGTGTCAAAGCTGAATGGTACAATTTCAGTACAATCGGAATTAGGCAAAGGCAGCATTTTTTCGGTGCGACTTCCTAAGGATTAGAATTAATCGATTTGGCGGCCAGATAAGCAGTGCTCCAAGCCGCCTGAAAATTGAAGCCTCCGGTTTCTCCATCCAGATTGAGAACTTCGCCCGCAAAAAATAGACCCTGCACTTTTTTGCTTTGCATGGAATTCAGATCAATTTCAGTTAGTGGCACACCTCCACAGGTAACAAACTCTTCTTTAAAAGTAGTTTTGCCCTTAATCTTAAATGGGCACCGGATCAAAAACTCAATCAACCGATTCATTTCTTTGGAAGATATTTCACCCCAAATTTTGATCTCGCTTATTTCTGCGAGCAACACTAATTTTTCCCACAATCGTTGGGATAATCCAAAAAAGGGATTACTTATAATTTTTTGTTTACCGCGCTCTGCTTTATGTTTTTGAAATTGTGATCGCAATTCATCTTCGGAAATCGTTCCGGTCCAATTTACCAGTGCAGTGAACGTGTAATTTTTTTGGTGGAGGTATTCGGCAGCCCAGGCAGATAACTTGATAACGGCAGGGCCGCTGAGTCCCCAATGGGTAATCAGCACTGGGCCGCGTTCAGAAAGTTTGGTGCCTGCGATTTTTACTTCCGCATCGCCTACTGAAACACCCATCAAGTCGGTAAACTTTTTTTCGGTATCATTAAAAGTGAAGAGTGATGGAATGAGAGGTGTGATGGTATGATTCAATTTTTCAATCCAGGCATAGGATGATTTCTGTGGGTGACCACCAATGGCCACCAACACTTTTTTGCTCTGAAATATTTGATGTGATGTGTAAACCAAAAAGTGATCTCCGTTTTTTTCGACTCGTTCTACCCCACAACTCAGTTCAATCTGAATGCGATGCCGATGCGCTTCTGATAAAAAGCAATCGATAATGGTTTGCGAATCGTTGGTTACTGGAAACATGCGACCATCGTCTTCGGTTTTTAGATCAACACCCAAATCAGCGAACCACGCCACAGTGCTTTTCGCATCGAACGTGCGGAAGATATTTTTCAATTCTTTTTGCCCGCGCGGGTAGTGCTTGGACAGCGGTGTGGGCTCAAAACAATGATGCGTTACATTGCAACGCCCACCTCCGGAAACTTTTACTTTAGAAAGTAGCTTGGGCGATTTTTCGAGAATCAGAATTTTAAGTGTTGGATTTAATTGAGCGGCATTGATCGCCCCAAAAAATCCGGCTGCGCCTCCACCAATGACAATTAGATCGAATGATGGTGCTGACGCCATGATGGTGGTTCCCAGTTATTGCTTATCCTAATCAAAATCCAACACTACTTGATTTCTCAGTATGTCATCGAGTGTGTCGCGCTTGCGAATGAGCTGAGCTTTGCCATTGAGGATCAAAACTTCAGCAGGACGTAATCGCGAATTGTAGTTCGAAGCCATCGAGTAGCCATAAGCACCCGCATTTTTCAAGACCAGCAAATCACCTTCCCGCACTTCATTCAGTTTGCGATCAGCACCGAAAGTATCTGTTTCGCAGATGTTGCCCACCACGGTATAAATTTTTTGATCGCCCGTTGGATTGGAAGTATTGATGATGTGATGGTAGGCATCGTACATCATCGGGCGAATCAAATGATTCAAACCGGAGTTGACACCTACGAAGGTGACAGAAGGTGTAGCCTTCACCACATTGGCATTAACAAACAAATAACCGGCCTCACTCACTAGATATTTTCCAGGTTCGATCCATAGCTCTAATTGCTTGCCGTAGCTGTGGTAAAATTCTTTGAAGGCTTTACCAAGCTTCAACCCCAAATCATAAACATTCGTAACGAGGTCGCCTTCTTTATAAGCTACCTTAAAGCCGCTACCGAAGTCAATGAATTTGAGAGATGGAAAATCGCGGGCAACGCCAAAAAGAATTTCGGCCATCTTGAGGAACACGTCAGTTTCCGTAATCTCAGAGCCGGTGTGAATATGCAAGCCATTGATCGTGATTTTGTATTGTTCCACCAACTGCATGATTTGTGGAATTTGATAAACCGAGATGCCAAATTTTGAATTGCCATGCCCGGTAGAAATTTTGTAGTTGCCACCTGCTAAAATGTGTGGGTTCAACCGGATGCAGCACGGGTAAGAGCTGCCGTACTTCTTTCCAAATTTTTCTAAGGCAGAGAGGTTATCTAAATTAATGTTTAGCCCTAAATCAACTCCCGCAACAATCTCTTCGAAGTCCACACAGTTGGGCGTGAACATAATTTCAGAAGCCTCAAATCCTGCACCTAACGCAATGTGCGCCTCTTGCAGCGAAACCACATCCACACCGGCTCCATGTTTCTTTAAGAGCTTTAGAATAGAAATATTGGTAAGTGCTTTTGCGGCATACTTAACTTTCACCTGATTTTCGGAGAACGCGTTTTTTAAACTCTGCAGTTGACTGATGATTTTATGGCCATCGTATACATAGAGTGGGGTTCCAAATTCTTTACAGATTTCTGCCACATCTAGGCCCTGAATCTGATACTGGTTATTGACTAGTTCCATCTTGAAAAATAAAAGCGCAAATATAGTTACGAAAAGGCCATTAACATGGAAATGATCTTTGTCTCTATGCAGATCTCGCACTCATCACAATTTCTTGCCCAATGCCCACCGCCTGCCTATCTTGCCGCATGAATTTATTCTTCCGCAAAGCAGGCACTGGCAAGCCTTTGATTATCCTCCATGGCTTGTTTGGGTCATCAGACAATTGGTTTTCTTTATCAAAAGTATTTTCAGAGCAGTTTACCATTTACACTATCGACCAACGCAACCATGGCCAATCGCCACAAAGCGATGATTTCAACTATCGATTGCTAACGGAAGACTTGGAGCAATTTATAGTTGATCAAGGAATTGCGGACCCGATTGTTATTGGCCACTCGATGGGTGGAAAAACAGCCATGAACTTGGCGATCAAGCGACCTGAACTTGTTAGCGAATTAATTGTTGTAGATATAGTTCCTAAATCATATCCAGTGCATCACGCTCAGATTTTAGAAGGACTCCATTCGATTCCGTTGCTGCAACTTGGTTCGCGCAATGAAGCGGATGCACTTTTGGCCAACCACGTGCCTGAAGCGGATGTACGCCAATTTCTTTTGAAAAACCTGACGAGAGATAACGATGGTAAATTCAATTGGAAAATTAATCTATCAGCCATTGATGTGCACATCGAAGAGCTAGGCGAAGGCATGCAATATCAAGGAGATTTTTCCAAGCCTACACTATTTATCAAGGGAGCGCGTTCATCTTACTTTAAAGATGGCGATGATGCCCTTATCATGAAGTTCTTTCCCAATGCTAAAATCGAAACACTCGACACCGGTCATTGGGTGCAAGCTGAAAAACCGCAAGAATTTGTTGCAACCGTTTTAAACTTTTTGAACCATTAGTACCGTACCCTTCCATATCCCCAAGCTTTATCTGGTGCCAAACACCATTGCTGATGGAACACAGTTTGATGTGATTCCTCCACACGTAATCAAGGCATTGAAGGCTACGACTCACTTTTTGGTGGAGGATGCGCGCACCGCCAGACGATTTTTAAGCAGCTTGAAGATTTATGATTCGATTGAGAGTTTGCACTTTGGCATTTTGAACAAAGACACCAAGCCAGCTCAATTGGATGAGCTAATGAGTCCTTTGATGGCCGGAAATTACATGGGTGTTATTTCGGAATCAGGTTGCCCCGGTGTGGCTGACCCTGGGTCCATGGCAGTCCAATATGCCCATGAAAGACATATCCAAGTGGTGCCATTGGTGGGTCCATCTTCTATTCTATTAGCGCTGATGGCTTCCGGTCTGAATGGACAGCGTTTCGCCTTCAATGGCTACCTTCCGGTAGATGCCAAAGAGGCAGTAAAAACGATCAAAGAATTAGAGAAAGAATCCATTCGCAAGGATCAAACACAGCTATTCATCGAAACACCTTACCGCAACAATCAGGTGTTCGATCATTTACTAAACGCACTCAGTCCATCTACTTTTCTCACCATTGCATTGGACATCACCGGCACCACCGAAAACATACGTACGAAAAGTGTCAGCGACTGGCGCGATGCCAAGCCTACCTTGCCCAAGGTGCCTTCTTTATTTTTGTTTGGACAAACGCACTAGTGGAAGTATAAGGTCTGTCGAATCGGCCTAAAACAACACCTTAGCAAATCAAATTATTCCCTATTTTTGCGGCTCATAACTTAAAAAATTAACATGGCGTATTTATTCACCTCCGAATCTGTTTCCGAAGGCCACCCTGATAAGGTTGCTGACCAAATTTCTGATGCTCTTATCGATTACTTTTTGGCGTACGATGCCAACTCGAAAGTAGCCTGTGAAACATTGGTAACCACCGGACAGGTAGTATTAGCAGGTGAAGTAAAGTCGGAAGCTTATTTGGACGTGCAGGAAATTACCCGCGAGGTAATTCGCAAGATTGGCTATACGAAAAGCGAGTACATGTTTGAAGCTAACAGCTGCGGGATTTTCTCGGCTATTCACGAACAGTCAGCCGATATCAACCAAGGCGTAGAGCGCAAGAAAAAAGAAGATCAGGGTGCCGGTGACCAGGGAATGATGTTTGGTTACGCTACGAACGAAACGGATAACTTCATGCCACTTCCGTTGGAATTGGCGCATTTACTTTTGCGCGAGTTGTCAGTAATCCGCAAAGAAGGAAAAGTAATGACTTACCTTCGCCCCGATGCTAAATCGCAAGTAACGATTGAATATAGTGATGATAATAAGCCGCAACGCATTGACGCGATTGTTATCTCCACTCAGCATGATGATTTCGATAAGGATGCTGTGATGCTAAAGAAGATCAAGGATGATGTGATCAACATTCTAGTGCCACGCATCATGAAAAAATTGCCAAAGCGTGTTCAAAAACTATTCAACACCGAGATTAAATATTTTGTAAACCCGACCGGCAAGTTTGTAATTGGTGGCCCGCATGGTGACACCGGGTTGACCGGAAGAAAAATTATTGTTGACACGTACGGTGGTAAAGGCGCGCACGGTGGGGGTGCCTTTTCAGGAAAAGATCCAAGCAAAGTAGACCGCTCAGCAGCTTACGCTACACGCCACATTGCAAAAAATCTGGTAGCAGCCGGAGTTTGTGACGAAGTATTGGTGCAGGTAGCATACGCGATTGGTGTTGCAAAGCCAGTTGGTTTGTATGTAAACACATACGGATCGGCTAAAGTAAATTTGAGTGATGGCGAAATCGCCCGCAAAATTGAGAAGGTGTTTGATATGCGTCCATATTTCATTGAAGAGCGCTTTAAATTACGCACACCGATTTATTCAGAAACAGCAGCCTATGGCCATATGGGTCGTGAGTCGAAAGTAGTAGAGAAAATTTTCAACAAGGGAAAGAAAACGGAAAAGAGAGTGAAGGTGGAATTGTTCCCTTGGGAGAAATTGGATTATGTGGAGCCTATCAAAAAGGCTTTCAAAATTTAATCTTGCCGATCTTTAAAAAGCAAAAGCCCCTGAAGAGGGGCTTTTTTTATGTGTGCTACTTTTTGGGTTCACTAAACAGTCATAATTTCCGCCTCCTTTTTCTTTAAGATAGCATCAATTTTTACGATTGATTCATCGGTTAGCTTTTGAACTGTTGCTTCACCATTTTTTACATCGTCTTCCGATACGCCTTTAATTTTCTTCAAGCTCTCATTGGTCTCTTTGCGAATGCTGCGAACACTGACCTTGCCCTGCTCACATTCCTGGCTCGCTTGCTTTACCAACTGCTTGCGCCTTTCTTCTGTCAGCATGGGCACGTTGATGATCACCTGCTGTCCATCGTTTTGTGGAGTAAGCCCCAGATTAGCATTCATAATTGACTTTTCAATTTCCTGAATGAGCCCTTTTTCCCACGGTTTGATAAAAATGGTGCGGGCATCGGGTGTAGTCATTGACGAAACTTGTTGCAGCGGAGTCATGGCTCCATAATACGACACCATGATACCATCCAACATGGATGGGTTGGCCTTACCGGCTCTTATTTTCGTGAGTTCGTGTGATACGTGGGCGAGTGCCTTACTCATTTGGTCTTTGGCCTCGTCTAAATACATTTCAATTTCTTCCATGATGGGTTCAAATTTACTAGGCACGAATTACGATTTTTTCTTTCGCATTTTCATGCCCTGCTTATTTGTTTTTTAAGCATTTCGAGCGGTTTTAGATCATTTCGCCTTACGAGAAACCAGTCCTTTCTTTTGATGGACGCCTTTCTATGGCAATAGGCCATTTTAAAGAATGTCTGTTTTTTACCACCAGATTGCTTTACATGACAAGCATCTTCCCTAAAATTTTAAATCCTATGAATCGCAAACAATTTCTATTAGCAGGCTTAACCATTTCGCCCATGTTGGCCATCGGCATGCCGCAAGGCGGAAAGAAAGGTAAAAAATCCGCTACCAAACCATTTGTAGTAGATGCCGACAAATCTCGCTTTGGCGATGTAGTGATGTTTAAAGGAGTGAACCACAACGATCTGAAAATTTCATCCAAAGATACAGGTGGACAGCTTTCGGTTTTCGAATACCGGGGAGTGGAGAAAACCGGACCTTCCTTGCACATCCATTTGTATCAGGATGAAATTTTTACCGTCACCGAAGGTAAATTCCGTTTTGTGGTAGGTGATGAAACCCATATGCTTAGCGAAGGGCAAACCATTTTTTTGCCGCGCGGTATTGCGCATACGTGGATTCAATTATCAGATACAGGTAAACTGATTTACTTTTTACAGCCGGCCGGAAAGATGGAAGAGTTTTTTATTACCATGAACGCCATGAAAACCCGACCCAGTGACGAAGAAATGGATCGCATACATGCGGAACATGGTATGAAAACAGTCGGGCCACCACTCACACTCTAAATAATTCAGCTATCTTCCGAGATCGTCAGCAGATTTGATCCTACGCGATTTCATACCGTCCCCACAGGTTCGTGACTTTGTTCAGGTCTACCGCATTGTGCATTTGGTGTTTGATAAAACAGAGTCCGTACCATTCAAGGCATATCCACCTCGACCCGAGCATTGCCTGGCATTTTATCCGTTCGATCGAGAGAAAGTAGAATACCGATCGAGCGGCAAAGTGATTGAAAATTTGCCGATTGTTTTTTATGGGCAACAAACGGAAGTAACACATCGTCACATTGGCCATCGGTTTTTGGTAGTGCAAATTATTTTTCACCCCGGTGCGTTAGCTTCCCTTCTGGGGATTCCCGCATCGGATTTCACCAATTTGTATTTGCATGCTGAAGAGTTATTCTCTTCTCAACTTCGAGATGTGAACGAGCAGCTTCATTTTGCGGCAGATTATGTGCAAATGATCAACATCGTAGAAAACCTGGTGCTTTCGCTGGCTAAAAAACAGCGTAAGAACCATCGGTCACTAACAGCTCTATGCAACTACATTTCGCAACAGCGTGAAATTCCTTCGATTGATCAATTGGCAGATCTAGCGTGCCTTAGCTCAAAACAATTGGAACGTGTTTTTCAACAACAAACCGGTGTGAATCCTAAACTCTATTTGCGCATTGCGCGATTCGACAGAGCCTTTCGATGTAAAAATCGATTTGAACATTATGATTGGCTGCGGGTGGCGGTAGAGTGTGGCTACCACGATTACCAACACCTGGTGCGCGATTATAAATTGTTCACCGGCCTCACGCCTGTGGCGTTTCACGATGTGGAAAACAAAGCGCCTGAGAGAAACTTTGGCCTCTCTGAAAACTACTATTCCAACGGAAGTTAAAAATTAGAATTAACTGATGAGAGTGCCAGCTTCTTCGCCTCGCACGATTTTCAACAGATTACCTTTTTTGTTCATGTCAAAAACAATGATCGGCAACTTGTTTTCCTGACAAAGGGTAAAAGCCGTCATGTCCATGATGTTCAAGTTTTTTTCGTATGCTTCTTGAAAAGAAAGCGTTTTGTAGCGAACGGCATCCGGATATTTTTCGGGATCCTTTGTGTAAACGCCATCCACGCGAGTTCCTTTCAGCACCACATCAGCTTGAATTTCGATGGCACGTAAACTAGCGGTTGAGTCGGTGGTGAAATAAGGATTTCCAATACCGGCACCAAAAATGACAATTCTGTTTTTTTCTAAGTGACGGATGGCTCTTCTGCGAATGAATGGCTCGCACACTTGCTCCATCTTAATGCCGGCCATCAGGCGCGTGTATAATCCATGACGTTCGAGGGCACTTTGCAAAGCCATGGCATTGATCACCGTTGCCAGCATGCCCATGTAGTCGCCTTGTACCCGATCGATTCCCAGTGCTTCGGCTTGGCCACCCCGGAATATGTTGCCTCCGCCAATCACAATGGCAACTTGCACACCTAGTTCTTTCAGCTCTTTAATTTCTTCAGAATATTGCTCCAGCACGGCCGGGTCAATATTACTGTTTTTAGAACCCATCAGTGCCTCGCCACTGAGTTTTAGAACAATGCGCTTGTATTTCATTGATTGTAATAGCTAAACCACGCAAATATGCATCCATTTTCAGGATTTTCCAGAGGCTTTTTAAAAGCCTATGCTACTTTCTTTCAATGCGGGTGAGTTGTTCGTACCAGAGCAGCTTCCCGGTTTTATCCAGCCGCTCTTTCTTTACCAACAGGTTTTCTTTGGCACTTACATATAGAAGGGTGTATGCTGAGTCCGTCTTTTGTAGTTCATATGATCGCTTTTCGAAAACAAAAATGGAATCGGCTATCAATTGATCGCTGAGCTTTAAATGCGACTTGATTTCGCGAATGCACAATTGATATTTGCCCTGTTCATCTTCCCCATCGCGGCAAAAGCCTTGTTTGTTCAATTCGAACAAATCGTTGTTGATGATCAATAGGTTTCTTTTCCGGAAAACCGAAACCACTTTGTTCGATCCGGTCACTTCCAAATCGGCATCATAAGCAGTCCACCCACTCATTTGGTTGCCTTCAAATTTTTTAATGAGCTGTTTGTAAGATGATCGAACGCCCTGTTCATTTACTCGTTCGTAGGTAGCCTCCTGCATGTTGACAATCCCTTTGCTTAAATAGATCAGTAAAAAGGGTATGAAAAAGAATGTGAACAACAGGTAAGAGAAGCCCACCAAGCGGTATTGCAATGTAAGCCGGCCAAGTCCATTGGCTAATTTGAGAGGCAAATCTTTGAGATAGGGGATCGGTAAAAAAATCAACACCCCGATAAAGTTGAAGAGGAAATGTGCGATCGCAATGCTGATGGCTGCGTTGGAGTTGAGTGTAGCTGCGATAAATGCGGTAATGGTGGTGCCAATATTCGCACCCAAAATAAATGGCACAGCTGACTTCAGCTTGACTACTTTTTTGGCAACCAATGGCACTACCAGCGATGTAGTGACGGTGCTGGAACGAATAGCCGCTGTTGTGAGCAACCCCCACGCAAACGACTTTAGTGTGTTACGGAAAAAGAATCGTTGAAATTTTTCAGGCGAGCCAAATCCCAATAATTGAGTAATGATCTTGCGAAAGAAAAGAATCGAACCGAAAAGTGAAACGATGGACATCAGCCCCAGCACAAAACCATTGTTGATGCTGCTTTGTAAAAAATCAACAGCCCATTTAAAGTAGCCTCCCAAAAAAGAAAAATCGACAGCTACTTGTCCGGTAGGCTCATGAAAGAATTTAGTGGCGATATTTCTGGACAAGCCGGATAAAAATCCGAAGTAATATTCCAGCGGAAAGAGAATGACGGTTGTAAGAATGTTGAAAAAATCGTGATAGGTACCGGCAGCCACCGCTCGTCTGAATTCTTTTTTTCGGGTGATGAATCCCAGTGAAACAATGGTGCTGGTGATAGTGGTGCCGATATTGGCACCCATGATAATCGGTACAGCCGCTTGCAATGAAATGGAACCGGAGGCAACCAGTGCAACTACCATGGAGGTGGTGGCCGAACTGCTTTGAATGATGGCTGTAATTAGCAAGCCAATAAATAATCCGGTAAACGGATTGGAAGTGGCGAGCAAGATGGTGTCTGTAGCAACGTTGCCTAGTTGCTGCAGCGAGGCAATCATCAAATCGATGGAAAACAAAAACACCAACAGCGCCAGCAAAATGAAGAGCGCATTTCGGGCATAGGTCTTCCAGGGACTTTGATTTAAAGGACTTGCGGATGAATCAAGATCTGTCTTTACCTCCATTGTATGGAAGTAAATATAGGATGAGAGTCGATTCTAATTGATAGAATTCTCCAGATTATTTATTTGTTAACTCCACAATTGCCATCCACGCCATTAGACCTGGACCAATAACCAAAGCATCTTCATCAATGTCAAATGTGGGAGTGTGCACGTAAGATGTGATGCCTTTCGCTTCGTTGCGTGTGCCCAACCGATAGAAGGAAGCGGGAATGATTTGAGAGTAGTAAGCAAAATCTTCTGATCCTAATGTCAGGTCAATGTCTACCACATTTTCAGCTCCTACATATTCGGCGGCTGCTTGCTTAATGCGCTGTGTGAGGGCAGGATTGTTTTCGAGATACGGATAACCATGATGAATGTCTACTTCACATTTTCCACCCATGCCTTCGGCAATGCTCTCGGCCATTTTTTGAATTCGCTTTAAGCCTTCGCTGCGCCACTTTTCATCAAGCGCGCGAAAGGTTCCGGCAATATTTACTTCATCAGGAATAATATTCGTAGCGCCATTGGCGGTGATTTTTCCAAAAGTTAAAACAGTTGGCTGCTTCGGGCTGGCATTGCGACTGATGACTTGTTGCAAGGCGATGATAATGTGTGAAGCGATGACCACCGGATCGATCGTCAACTCCGGTGTGGCACCGTGCCCTCCTTTGCCAATTACCTTTAAATAAATTTCATCACTGCTCGCCATGTATTTGCCTTCGCGGAAGCCAATTTTTCCTACCGGCAAAAGCGGAAACACGTGCTGGCCAATGATGCCCTGAGGTGCAGGATTTTCAAGCACGCCTTCGCGAATCATGATGGAAGCGCCACCCGGATTTTTTTCTTCGCCCGGTTGAAAGATGAATTTGATAGTTCCTTCAAATTCATTTCGCAGTTGGCTGAGAATTTTGGCGGTGCCGAGTAATGACGATGTGTGCACATCATGACCACAGGCGTGCATCACACCGGGTTGGGTAGACTTATAGTCAACTTTGTTCTGCTCCGTAATTGGCAGTGCATCAATATCGGCACGAAGTGCAATGGTTTTTTTGGAGGGATTCTTTCCTTCAATTAGTGCAACCACTCCGGTTTCGGCCATCTGCACGGGTGTCAATCCAAAGCTGATCAGTTTTTCAGTAATAAACTTTGCTGTATTCACTTCCTGATACGAAAGTTCGGGATGTGCGTGTAAGTGCCTGCGAAACGAGATCACTTCGTTAGCATATTCGCGCGATAAACGTTGGATTTTTGACAGCAACATGAAGGCAAAAATAGGCAACAATGCCTACTTTATCATTATTCTTTCGGGAACGAGAATCGTGCTTGAAAACAGGCGTTTCAATCGAAGGAAATCTTTTTGGGCTTCTAGACGCGTGAAGTACTTGCCAACAGTCACTTTAAATTTTGGTTGTTGGTATTGAATGTTGGACTTTAAATCTGCGTAAGCATCCATCAATTTTTTGGAAGCGCTCAAGGCATCTTCTTTTTTCTGACCGGAATAAATTTGAATGGTATAGCCATCAACAAATCTTCGGGTGAGGTTAAAACGATCAATGCTATCCAACACCTGATCTACTTTGGCATTCACAGTGTAACGAGGCGTGGTGCGCACGACTTCAATTTTGTTTTTGATGGTATCTTTTTTGGACCCCACCTCGGCAGTAACCTTAGGTCGAAGCGAACTCAGGTCTTCTGTGTAGGCAGGCTTCTGTCCCCAGACTGAAGTCGAAAGAGAAAGAATAAAAAAAAGAAACAGCCAAGAGAATTTTACACAGCTCCCCTCGGTGCTCCGGCTTTTTTCTCTTGGCTGCTTTTCTGTTAACATGATCTGCAATTCTAATTTACTGTTCAATCACAATACATCTTCCAGCTAAAATATCTTCTTCTACCTTCTTGTATTTCACGTCTTTCATCACCGTGCCGTTTTGATATTGCACCGTCACCTTATCATTACGGCCAGCAATCTTCTCCGATTTTACGGGCATTACTTTTTCTTCGGTGCGCTGTTGGGGTGCCGCGGGTTGGCCACCCCCTTGAAGTAAAGATCGTGATTCTTCTTTTTGTTCACTCAACTTTTGGCGTTTTTGGGCCCGCGCTTCCTGCACTTCATCTGAATCTTGTACTGGAATGTCTGCCTTCATCAGGAAGGAAATAGTTTCTTCGTTCACCTTCGCGATAAATTTCTTAAACGCTTCAAAGCCTTCAAACTTATAAATCAATAGCGGGTCTTTCTGTTCATAAACCGCATTTTGAACGGACTGCTTCAAATCGTCCATATCACGCAAGTGTTCTTTCCATTGCTGATCTATAATAGCCAATGAAATCATCTTTTCCATTGCCTTGATCAACTCGCCATTTTTAGTTTCGATACACTTCTTCAAATTAGCCGCAACACCAATTTGTTTAACGCCATCCGTAAATGGCACTAAAATATCCTGAATGTTAGCACCCCGTGTTCGGAAGATATCCGTAACAATTGGCATCGACTTTTCAGCTGCCAATTTATTTTTGTGGTTGTATTGCTTCAGCGTTTCTTCGTACAGGTTTTCGCTCGCAACGGCTGCATCCAACTTTGCAAATTCTTCAGCAGTTAATGTGAAGTCTATGCCCAGCGTACTCAATACATTTAATTTGAACTCCTCATAGCTGCCTCCGGCTTTGGCATTACCTACCAATTCACTGCAAGTGTCGTAAAGCATCGTGAGAATATCCAACTTCAGGCGTTCGCCAAACAACGCATTCTTTCTGCGTTTGTAGATTACTTCGCGCTGTGAATTCATCACGTTGTCGTACTCCAACAAGCGCTTACGGATGCCGAAGTTGTTTTCTTCTACTTTTTTCTGTGCGCGTTCGATCGAACTTGTAACCATAGAGTGCGAAATCACTTCGCCTTCTTTCAAACCTAAGCGGTCCATGATGCGGGCAATTCGCTCCGGCATGAACAAACGCATCAGGTTGTCTTCCAACGAAACGTAGAATGTTGACGAACCGGGATCGCCCTGACGACCAGAACGACCACGCAACTGTCTGTCAACCCTTCGTGACTCGTGGCGCTCTGTACCAATAATGGCCAAACCTCCGGCCGCCCTTGATTCGGGTGTTAATTTAATATCCGTACCACGACCGGCCATGTTAGTCGCAATAGTTACGGTGCCAGGTTTACCCGCTTCAGCTACAATTTCCGCTTCGCGTTGGTGTTGCTTCGCGTTCAAAACCTGATGTTTGATTTTCTTCATCGTCAGCAATCGGCTCACGAGCTCGGAAATTTCTACAGAAGTAGTACCCACTAGCACCGGTCTGCCTGCTGAGGTTAACTTCACAATTTCTTCTACCACAGCATTGAATTTTTCGCGCGTGGTTTTGAATACTAGGTCATCCTGATCTTTTCGCGTGGTTGGTTTGTTGGTTGGGATTACCACCACATCCAATTTGTAGATATCCCACAATTCGCCTGCTTCCGTTTCAGCAGTACCGGTCATACCAGCCAGTTTGTGATACATGCGGAAGTAATTCTGTAAGGTAATGGTAGCGTAGGTTTGTGTGGCGTCTTCCACCTTCACGTTTTCTTTGGCTTCAATCGCTTGATGCAAACCATCCGAGTATCTGCGGCCATCCAATACGCGGCCGGTTTGTTCATCTACAATTTTTACTTTGCCGTCTACGATAATGTATTCGGTATCGCGCTCGAATAAAGTGTAAGCTTTAAGAAGTTGATTGACGCTGTGAATTCTCTGCGACTTAGTCGTGTAATCACGGATGAGTTCTTCTTTTTTCTGGAAGCGGTCGTTTTCTGAAAGACTTGAATCTTTTTCGATCTTATTCAACTCAATGCCAATCTCCGGAAGGATAAAGAATCTCGCATCTTCTCCTTCACCGGTAATCAGATCAATGCCTTTTTCGGTAAGATCTACGCTGTTGTCTTTTTCATCAATCACAAAATAGAGAGGAGCATCCGCTACTGGCATCTCTTTTTTGTTGTCTTGCAGGTGATAGTTTTCCGTCTTTTGCAGAATGGCTTTGTTACCCATTTCGCTCAATGCTTTAATGAGCGGCTTGTATTTCGGCATGGCTCGGTAGGCGCGGAAGAGCGCGAGGCCACCATCTTTCTCCTGACCTTCTGAAATTAATTTCTTCGCATCGTTGAGGTATTGGTTCACCAACTTCTTCTGTGCTTCTACCAACTTGTTGATGCGTGGTTTTAAATCATAAAACTCGTGTTCATCGCCACGAGGCACCGGTCCTGAAATAATAAGAGGAGTACGGGCTTCGTCAATCAAAACGCTGTCCACCTCATCGACCATTGCATAGTGGTGGCCACGTTGTACTAATTCTTCCGGTTCGCGTGCCATGTTATCACGCAGGTAGTCAAAACCAAATTCATTATTCGTTCCGTAGCAGATGTCAGCTTGATATGCATTTCTACGAGCTACGGAATTCGGCTCGTGTTTATCAATACAATCTACATTGAGGCCGTGGAATTGGAAGATCGGCCCCATCCATTCGCTATCGCGTTTGGCGAGGTAATCATTCACGGTAACGATGTGAACACCCCGCTTGGCAAGCGCATTTAAGAATGCAGGGAATGTAGCAACCAGGGTTTTTCCTTCACCCGTTGCCATTTCGGCCACTTTTCCTTCGTGCAGGGCAATACCACCAATGATTTGTACATCATAGTGCACCATGTCCCACGTCATCAGGTTGCCTGCAGCCATCCATTGGCGGCTCCATTGTGCCTTGTCCCCAACAATTTTTATATTTTGATGCTTGGCAGAAAGAAAGCGATCAAAGTCGGTGGCTGTTACTTCGAGATATTCGTTTTCTTTAAATCTGCGGGCTGTTTCGCGTACAATGGCAAATGCCCGGGGCAATACATCAATCAGAACTTTTTCAAGTTCTTTGTTGCGTTCTTTTTCGATTTGATCGATTTGATTGAAGATGGCTTCTTTATCATTAATATCCAGATCGGGCTGATCGTTGATTTGCTTGTGTAAATCAGCTAACTGACCATCAATAGCACTGAGTTTCGTATTGATTTCAGATTGGATAGCAAGGGTGAGGTTCCGTAATTCATCATTCGAAATAGAAGTGACCTTTTCTCCTTCCTTTTTGGTAGCTTCTACCAAGGGCATCATGCGCTTGATATCTTTTTCTGACTTGGTGCCAAACAATTTGGCGATGAGTTTTAACATAAACGAATTTTAATGAAAGTTAGCCTTCACAATCCCTGACGCTTTCACCAGATGCCTGCCAGCGATCTACTAAATGCCAAAAGTTGTTACCGGGCGGTAAATTTAAGGAAATCGAAGTGCAATTATAGTTCCAGAGTGCTTTCAAATACCTTTTTGGCAGGTATAGTTACGCATAATATGACTCATTGGCTTAGTTTTATCAGCGTTCGGTGTATTTACCGAAATGAAACTTTGGTTTTGAAAGCAAGGATAAGACTATAACTCCAACACTCCCTCAAAAACTCTTCTGGCGGGGCCAATCAGATAGATATTGGCAAATGTCCCGTCTGGATTTGCTGTGAATTCAACGGAAAGTTCTCCGCCCAGCGTTTTGACTCTGACAGGCGAGACGTAGCCTTCAAGATGGGCGGCCAAGGCAGCGGCTGTTACTCCAGTGCCGCACGATAATGTTTCATCTTCCACACCGCGCTCGTAGGTGCGAACAAATATGGTATTGTTGTGCAGTAATTGAATGAAATTGGCATTGGTGCCATCCGGCCTAAAATTTTCGCTATGGCGAATTTTTCTTCCTGCCTCATTAACAGGAAACCGCTCCACATCCTTCACTATCTGAATAAAATGAGGCGAACCTGTATTTAGGAAAACTCCCGTTGGCAGGGGTTTTACATTTTGCACATTATTCATTTTTAACCGCACGGTTCGGTCCGCCAAAAGAGTTGCCTCATGGGCTCCATCGTAGGCATTGAATTGAGTTTTACCTTTGACGATTTGAAGCGATGCGGCCAATGCTACAGCTGCGCGACTTCCATTGCCGCATAAACTGGAGGTTCCATCGCTATTGAAATAAATTAAATTAAAATCTAAATAAGGGTGTGGTTCTAACAGCATTAGTCCGTCAGCGCCAATTCCAAATTTTCGGTCACAGATTTTTTTTACCTGCTCAGTAGAAAATGAATATTCTTTTTTGCGATTATCGATAATCACAAAATCATTTCCGGTTGCCTCGTATTTGAAGAAAGGTATTCTCACGGTTATTTCACTTCTTCGTAATCCACATATTCACCACCCTTAATGGAGCCGCCTTTCTTTTCCTTTTTAGGCTGTTGAAAGTCTGTTTGCGGCTGACGTGGAGGATAATTTCTGGTTTGTGAAGCCGCGCCCATTCGAAAGAAAAATCCACCCACTTTATACAGAATGTAGGAAATCAGCCCCGTAATAATTAAAAATCGTAGCATAAGTGTTACAACTGAGAAGGCAAAGATAAAGTTTTATGGAACATCAAAATGAGTTGACAAATCGACTCGCAATAGCGCCTCTGAGGGTTGAAATACGCCTTTTGTAAAATTGATAGACCCTAATTGCGTAACTTTTCAACAAAGCGCGGGTAATTATCGTCTGAAAGTAATCTTCTTATCACCCAAATCATGATTCGAAACTACCTTAAAATCGCCATTCGCAGCCTATTGAAGCAGCGGGTGTATACCACCATTAATGTGCTCGGCCTGGCCGTTAGCATTGCGGCCTGTGTACTCATTCTACTGTACGTTAGCCATGAATTGTCGTATGATAAATTCTTTCCGGAAGGCGCCCGTGTCTATAAAATGGTTTTGGAGCGAAAATATCCTAATCATAAAACGTACTATTCAGTGGTGCCCCATTCTTTTGCGAAATCCATTCAACAAGATTTTCCTGAAGTAGAGCGCGTGATGCATTTGTTTGGTCCAAACAAAAATCTGGTAGTCACTTATAAAGCCAGTGAAACAGAAATAAAGTCGTTTGAAGAAGATTACTTTTTGCAAGGCGACTCTTCGTTCTTTCATTTTTTTGATCTGGAGTTGGTTAAAGGAGATAAAAATACAGCACTGGCCATGCCTAATCAGGTGGTGATTTCAGCAGCGATAGCACACAAATATTTTGGTGAAGATGAACCCATCGGAAAAATATTAGGTGGAGATTTTGGCGAAATGAAAGTATCTGGCGTTTTCAAAGAACTGCCCGGCCCATCGCATTTGCGTTTTGATTTTTTAGGTTCGGTTGCAGGCCCGCAATTCCGCCAGTTTATTAATGCTGAAAACTACACCACGTTCGATTCGCATACCTACATTAAATTAAAACCGGATGCAGATGCTAAATCGCTCGAAGCCAAATTTCCTAAAATGGTGGACACCTATGCAGCAGGTCAAATTGAGCATGACTTGGGGAAATCATGGGAAGAATATAAAAAAGCAGGCAACGGCTATCGCTATTTTCTG
The DNA here is from genome assembly GCA_016191555.1 of Bacteroidota bacterium. Classification (GTDB taxonomy): domain Bacteria; phylum Bacteroidota; class Bacteroidia; order Cytophagales; family Cyclobacteriaceae; genus ELB16-189. The sequence continues at coordinate 138,219 of JACPVX010000041.1, read as the reverse complement.
CAGCCGCTTGCGTCCATTCACTTAGATCCTACCAATTTAGAATCTACTATTACAACCAGTGGAAATATTCGCTACATCTACATCCTCTCTTTTGTAGCCGTGCTAATTTTAATCATAGCATGTATCAACTTTATGAATTTAGCAACGGCTCGTTCGGCCGAGCGTGCCCGCGAAGTAGGCGTGCGTAAAGTGATGGGCTCGGTAAAAAACCAATTGGTGTTTCAGTTTTTGACAGAGTCAGTCTTGCTTTCTGTTTTTGCTACGCTCTTGGCTTTATCATTTTCTTTGGTGGCGTTACCATTTTTCAACGACCTCATTGAAAAACAACTGCTATTTGAATTCAGCGCCAAAGCTATCCTTGGCTTAGTAGCCGTTGCAGTTTTTGTCGGGATAATGGCTGGATTGTATCCGGCATTTGTGTTGAGCAGTTACAATCCGGCTGTGGTGATGAAGGGAAATTTTTCTGGGAGCAACAGGGGAGCGTGGTTACGAAATGGATTGGTGGTGTTCCAATTTATGATTTCCATTATTTTGATTGTTGGCACCGTGGTGGTGAATCGACAGATGCAGTTCATGCAAAGCAAAAATTTAGGATTTGATAAAGAGCAGGTTGTCATGGTCGAGCGTGCCTTTGTATTGGAAAAGAAAACAGAAGCATTTATCGAGCAGATTAAACTAATGCCCTCGGTGTTGGCGGCAGCCGGAAGCAGTGCTCGAATTGGGAATCGCGATGATGTGTTTGGCGATCAGTTTCAGCCGGAAGGATCGAGCGATATCCTGACGGTGAAGTCGATGGTGATTGACGATGAACTGGTCGATGTTATGCACTTTGAATTAAAAGAAGGTCGCAGTTTTTCAAAAGCAACGGATGATTCACTTTACGTTTTGCTCAATGAAACTGCTGTAAAAACGATGGGAGTGAGTGATCCGGTAGGGAAGCGTCTTTCCAGCGTGCAGCAAAACAATGATGGAACTACCACCACCAAGTTCTTCACTGTTTTAGGAGTGGTTAAGAACTTTCACTTTCAGTCGCTGCGCGATGAAATCACGCCACTAGTTATTTACAGTCAGGAAGCCTTTGGGCGTGTCAATAATGCCTTTGTTGCGATCAAGCTGCGGCCAGGTACTACCACGCAAGCCGTGTCACAAATTGAGAACCTCTGGAAAGAGCTAGTGCCAGGGCAGCCTTTCAAATACCAATTCTTAGATGATAATCTGGATCAAGGTTATCGCGAAGAGAAACGGTCAGGCAAATTGCTTTCGGTATTTTCAGGTTTAGCCATTTTGATTGCGTGCGTGGGATTGTTTGGTTTATCCGCGTATACCGCAAGCCTGCGAACCAAAGAAATTGGTATTCGCAAAGTGTTGGGTGCTTCCGTGGGTGGAGTAATTGTATTGCTATCGAAAGACTTTACAAAATTAGTCGTACTAGCGTTCGTTTTGGCAGTGCCAGTCGCTTGGTGGATGATGTCGGAATGGCTTAACAGTTTTGCCTATCGGATGGAATTGGGAGTGGGGTCTTTTTTGTTGGCGGGTTTGGTGGCCTTACTTATTGCCTGGATAACGGTTAGCTATCAGTCCATAAAGGCTGCCATCGTAAATCCGATAAAATCACTTAGGAGGGAGTAGGAATCCAACGTTTTTATGAACGGGGAAAATTTAAATTTTAAGGATTTTGCCTAATTTGCGCGGCAAAATTCCTAACCACCCCAAATGGATTACAACTCTACCCTCACGGGTTTATACTATCTTCTCATCTGTGCCGATGGCAAGGTGAATGAGAAGGAGCTGCTTCTGGGCAAGAAGATGATTAAAGCCGAAGGGTTTAATGAGGAGAAGTTTGAAGCCGACCTTCATCTGTTTAAATCAAAAGATTCTGCATCGATCTATAAAGAATGCCTGATTGGGTTACGCAAACTAGAAACGGCCAAAATGATCCGCTCCATTTCATGGATGTGTGTAATTGCCAATTCCGATGGGTTTATGGATAAAGAAGAATGGGCGTTAATCTACAAAATCTATAATAATGAACTCAAACTTTCGCTGGATGATATTATGAAAACCCAGCGCGAGTTGAATAAAATCCTTCACGGAAAAGAATTCTTGCTATTTGGGGTGAAAACCGATAACTAACAGTTCATAAAAAAGGCCAGATTTAAAATCCGGCCTTTTTCTTTTGATCATCTTCCTCTACTTGCTTAGATAAAGATTCCTTTCATTGTAAATATTCAGGAAGTAATCATCCATCAAATCATCGATGAAGTAAATCGCTTCTCCGGTCGATTTCATTTCCGGGCCTAGCTCTTTATTTACTTCCGGGAATTTGCTGAAGGAGAACACTGGCACTTTAATGGCATACCCTTTCTTAGTAGGGTTGAAGGTAAAGTCTTTCACTTTCTTTTCGCCCAACATTACTTTGGTAGCATAATTTACATAAGGCTCATCATACGCTTTGCAAATGAAAGGCACGGTGCGTGAAGCGCGTGGGTTTGCCTCAATGATATACACCTTGTCATTTTTAATCGCGAATTGAATATTGATAAGCCCTACTGTTTTTAAGGCGATGGCAATGCGCTTGGTGTAGCTTTCAATTTGTTTCATCACAAAGTCGCCCAAGTTGTAAGGGGGCAATACTGCGTATGAATCTCCCGAGTGAATGCCAGCAGGCTCAATGTGCTGCATGATACCGATGATGTACACATCTTCGCCATCACAAATGGCATCAGCTTCGGCTTCAATAGCACCTTCCAAAAAGTGATCGAGCAATACTTTGTTTTCAGGCAAGTGTTTCCAAATATCGATGATGTGATTTTCGAGTTCAGTTTCGTTAATCACAATCTTCATGCTTTGTCCGCCCAATACGTATGAGGGACGAACCAACAACGGGAATCCGATTGTTTTTGAAACCTCTAACGCCTCATCGGCATCGCGGGCAACGCCAAACTCCGGATAAGGAATGCTCAAATCTTTTAATAGAGTAGAGAAGCTTCCGCGATCTTCGGCTAAGTCCAACGCTTCGTAGGAGGTGCCCAAAATCCGAACGCCATATTTCTCCAATTTCTCAGCCAACTTCAAGGCAGTTTGGCCTCCTAGCTGAACGATAACACCGACCGGTTTTTCAAATTGAATAATATCCCACAGATGCTCCCAGAATACCGGTTCGAAGTACAACTTATCGGCAATATCAAAGTCGGTAGAAACTGTTTCCGGATTGCAGTTGATCATGATGGCTTCATAGCCGCATTCTTTCGCTGCCAGAATTCCATGCACACAAGAATAGTCGAATTCAATTCCTTGACCGATACGATTAGGGCCGGAGCCCAAGACAATCACTTTTTTGCGATCGGAGGAAACAGATTCGTTTTCAGAATCGAAAGTGGAGTAAAAGTAAGGAGTCTTCGCTTCAAACTCAGCCGCACAAGTATCTACTAATTTGAATACGCGGTTGATTCCCATTTCTCTGCGCTTCAGGTGCACTTCGCTTTCAAGGCAATCCATTAAGTGAGCGAGCTGGCGATCGGCATATCCTTTTTCTTTTGCTGTGCGCATCAACGAAACAGGAATGGTATCTAACTTATACTTCTCAATTTCATTTTCCAACTCGATCAAATCCCAAATTTGTTCCAAAAACCACTTGTCGATTTTTGTCAGGTTGTGAATGGTTTTCATGGAGATGCCCAACTTCATGGCATCATACACATGAAACAGTCGATTCCAACTTGGATGTTCTAAACTATAAAGTATGTCCGCTTGCTTCGTTAGTTCTTTACCATCGGCACCAAGACCATTTCTTCTGATCTCTAAACTCTGACACGCTTTTTGTAATGCTTCCTGAAAATTTCTTCCGATTCCCATTACCTCGCCCACCGATTTCATTTGAAGACCTAGTTTGCGATCGGCTCCCGGGAATTTATCGAAGTTCCAGCGAGGGATTTTTACAATAACATAATCTAGTGCAGGTTCAAAGTAGGCTGTTGTAGTTCCGGTAATGGCATTATTCAACTCATCTAAGTTGTAGCCAATCGCCAGCTTCGCAGCAATTTTTGCGATCGGATATCCCGTTGCTTTTGAAGCAAGGGCGGATGATCTTGACACGCGTGGGTTAATTTCAATACCGATGATGTCGTCATTTTCTGGATTGACAGAGAACTGCACGTTGCAACCTCCGGCAAATTTGCCAATGCCATTCATCATTTTGATAGCCAGGTCGCGCATGCGTTGATATACCGTATCAGGCAAAGTCATGGCAGGGGCAACCGTGATGGAGTCGCCTGTGTGGATACCCATCGGGTCGAAGTTTTCGATGGAGCAGATGATGATTACGTTGCCAATTCCATCGCGCAACAATTCCAACTCGTATTCCTTCCATCCCATGATGCTTTGCTCTACCAACACTTCGTGGATGGGCGAAGCTTGCAAGCCGCGATTCAAGGCATGGTCGAAGTCCTCTGCTTTTTGTACAAATCCACCACCCGTTCCTCCCAGTGTGAAAGACGGACGAATCACCAACGGGAATCCAATTTCCTGTGCAATCTCTTTTCCTTTCAAAAACGAAGTAGCCGTGGCGCCCTTACAAACGCCCACATTTAGCTCCAACATTTTCAGACGGAATTTCTCGCGGTCTTCGGTGGTTTCGATGGCTTTAATATCGACACCTATAATTTTCACACCGTAGTGCTCCCAAATACCTGCCTTATCGCAGTCAATGCAGAGATTGAGCGCAGTTTGGCCACCCATTGTGGGTAACACCGCATCTACATGGTGCTTTTCAAGAATCTCGCGAATGTATTTTTTCTCCAGCGGCTTTAGGTACACATGATCGGCTGTCACTTTGTCTGTCATGATAGTTGCCGGATTGGAGTTGATCAGAATTACTTCAATTCCCTCTTCCCGCAAGGATCGCGATGCCTGTGAACCGGCATAATCAAATTCACATGCTTGGCCGATAATAATAGGGCCGCTTCCGATAATGAGTACTGAGCGAATGCTGCGATCTCTTGGCATAGTTAATTAGGTAGGATGATTGACCAGCTTTTGCCCAAACGCGTAGGCAAAAAGCAGGCAAAAATAAACACTGTTTGAAACCAAACCTTCGGTTTGAAAGATTATTTACAGAAAATGTGAAAATAAAAAAGGAGGCTTGCGGCCTCCTCCTTTTTTGAATGTCTGTTTGGTGGATTATTCGCTCTTGATAAATTTCTTTGTTACCACCACACCGTTCACCTCTGCTTTTAGCAAGTAAACGCCATTTGACCAACCAGTAGCATTGTACTCCTGATGAACCAACTTGTCTATGGGAGCTATTTCATCCGATTGAACGCTCTGTCCTTGCGAGTTTAATACTTGCAGGCGTACCGGCACACCTGATTCGGAAGTTAACTCAACTTTGATAGAGTTTCCATTTGAAGGATTTGGGTAGATGCTGAATGAGTTGGCAAGCAAGGCTTTCTCCACACCCGTAATCGGCCCCTGAATACTTAAGTTGTCGATGGCCCAGCCCCACGAGTTGTTTGAGCTGTTGGCTGAAAGGCGGAATCGGATTAAGATATTGTCTCCAGCAGCAAATTTTCCGGTTTTCACAATATCGAAGAATCGGGTTTTATAAATCGATGAGGTCCCATTGAGTTTTGAGTCATAGGCGGTTTTCCATTCCAGATAAGCATTCCCAGAATATTTGTCGACTAGTGTCTCCCAGCTGGTGCCGTTATTCTTTGATGCCTCCACTACGAAATAGTCGGTGTTGAGTGCATATTCAGCAACAGCTACTTCTGTCAGAACGATGATGGCATTGGTCGCGCTAACTGTGATTGGTTTTTTCAACATGAAAATGTAATCGGAAACACCATTGGCGCCAAAGCCATTGGGGTATGGGTGGCTGGTGTGGATTGCACCATCCGTAAAACCGGAAGGCGTAGAGACACCAAAGAAGTTGCCAACAAAATCGGAATTAGCTGCATTAAAATCAGATGTATATTGTGTGACTGGCGTGCCGATGGTAATAATAGGTACATGGAAAAAATCAGAAGATGGCAGCACTACTTCATTATTGAGATTGTCGATCGCTCTGATTCGGTATTGCACATCATCGCCTACAGAAGCAGCTGAAATATTCAGATTCAATGTATAATCAGAAATTCCTTGGCTAACGGTAAAATTAGAGGTGGTGATAGAGCCACTATTCACTTTATATTCTATCGCCAGCGACTTCAAACCACTTTCATCCGTTGCTTTTACGGCAATGGCCAATGGTTGTGATTTGTCAGTAGTAAAGTTGAAATGATTGTGAGTAACAGCGGGAGGTGTTTCATCAATTTGAATTTTTAAGTTATCGATTGCCCATCCCCATCCGGCAGCACCAGCATCGCTAAACAAACGAAAGCGAATCACCACCTCATCTCCGGCAGCGAATTTGTTCAACAAATTCAGCGTGCGGCTTCGGAATAGAGAAGGGTCGCCCACACCTTGCGATATGTTACTAACAACGGAAGAATTATACTTGGTAAGCCAAGGTGTATAATCTCGGCTATCATATCCATCGGCAATGGGAGTCCATGTAGTTCCTCCATTCTTCGATCCTTCTACAACTACGTAATCAAAGAATTCGACTGTACCAAATGCAAAGCCGTCTTCGCCTGGTTCTACCAAAACAATTTCATCAAACTTTACAGCGGCATTTTGAGCTTTTACTTTTATGGGGATGCGCAATTGGTACACAAAATTTAAGTCTGGACCTGATCCTGCTTCCGGATAAGGATGTATGGAATGGATTGCACCATTTGTAAAACCCGATGGAGTTGACATCCCAAACTGAGTATCACCAAAGAAATCTGCCGTTGATAGATTATCGAAATTATTTTGATAACTATCCTGCGTGGCAGCAAGGCCCACCACATTTAAACTGTGCTTGGTAGTAGAGGTAGGACTGTAGCCAATATTTTGTGCTGTTGAATTATCCGTTGCTCTGATTCGGTAACTAACTACATCTCCGTTTTTGATGCTGCCATTTGTAAACGGAATAGTAACGATATAGGATGAAGCATACGTTGCCAACAGGCCGCTGGTACTAAGGGAAATGGTGCCGGTCTGGCTCATCGATATAGACGTTTGTTGAACGTTGTTGATCCAATAATCCAGCATTACAGTTTGGATACCAATATTATCAGAAACTAAAGCATCTAACTTTAACTCGGTAGCCGTTTCCGCAATGAAGGATTTCGGTGTGTGTGTAATAGTAGGTGCGGTTAGGTCGGCACCTAAACCCATGGTGTATCGGCCTTGCAATTCAGTATTTTTTGCGCGAGCAAATTTGCCGGGGTTAGTGTATTCGCGGTTGATTACATCGGTCGCAGTGATATAATAAAACACGCTGTCATTATTGGCTGAAGCCGGAATCGTAAAAGAAAACTCACCGGCATTTCCGGTAGCAGTTCCGACTACCTCTGTTTCCGTGCCTATGCTTTTTTTAATATATTTTAATTTTACTTTGGCGGCATCAAAACCATTATCGCTGGCTACTTTGGCAGTCAATGTGGTAGATCCAAAAGACTCTTTGTTTACAGGTGTATGCGCTATTCGTGTGTTTACCCAACCCATATCGCTGAAAATGTTCATCACAATGGGGCCTGGGTCGTGCATTACTTCTGTAAAACCAATAAAGGGGGTCATTAATGAATTGCCATTGCCAGCCGGGTAGGTACCCTCATTTAAGTGGGCAATGCTACTGCCACTATTCCAGGTTGAAGGTGCATATAATCGAGGGAGATCATTATTATTGGCCGCTTTTGCCAAAGGGGAGTTGTAGAAAATATTGCTGCTTAACAACTCCGTAGCTAATGTAGCCGAAGGAGATGTGAAGATTTGAAACAAATTTTGATTACTACCATTCTCAATAGCCAAATCATAAATGATAGGAACGGTTGTTGATTGAACTCCGTGCGATCCTTGCCCGCTCTCCACATCATAAGAATCAGTGAAGCCAAGACCATGGCCAATTTCATGCAGTACAACAGAAACTAAGTCGGTGGTTCCACCCGGAGGTAAACCACTTGTACCATAATACCATGAGGCTTCACTGCTAAAATTGGCGAAAATGTCTACCGAATCGGGATGATTAAGATCTTTGCCAGCAATTTTTTCAGCCAACGCTACAGGATAAAACGTGTTCAGCTTTTGCGCATTTGGAAAATTCGCAAAGGCATTTCCCCAAATAGCGGAGCCCAATACATTGGTGCCCAGTGGTCGCCAATACGCTTTGATTTTAATTTTTACAGGCGATTGGATAAGGGTTGACCAAATGTTTACGGCTTCCTGAAAAGCAGTTTGTGCTTGTGTGCTAAATCCTACATATTCTACATCGAATACGGCAGTAGCTGTTCGGGCATTTGGATTCGCCTTCGCCTTCAGGTAAGCAGCCGGTGGAGGAATAACCGTGTTTTTATTTTTAGCCTCCAGATAACATACCACCGGTTTCTTCGGTGAGATACTCATTAATTGCTGAGCCGATGTGAGGGTCGCATAGCCCAACACAGCGAAAAATAGAACGCTAATTCTTTTCATTTCTTTACTTGTTTTGATGAATATTTTGCCTTCTAACCCAAACAGGCTTTTTGAATTCGCCTGATTCCTTCCCCTCTGTTTAGGCCCGAACGTCCAAATAAGTTCTCAATGATAAAGATACAATTAAGTAATTTCTTTTATCAAATTAAACTGCGGGCTTTCAGTTCTAAATATTTGTTGATGGTGTTGATCGTGAGATCTTGCGGCTGCGAAAGAATAGAATGGATGCCATTTTTATTCAATTCCTTTACAATCAGTCGCTTTTCATAGTTTAATTTTTCAGCAACCGATTGATAGAATAAAGATTGTAAATCAGTGTGTGGGTCTTTAATGAGCTTTTTTAATTCTGTGTTTTCAAAAAAGATGACTACTACCAGATGGTATTGAGCTAACTTACGCAGATAGCGAAGCTGCCGGTTTAGGCCTTGCAATGTTTCGAAGTTTGTAAACAGCAACAGCAAACTGCGCTGCGAAATATTTTTGCGTACCGAAGAAAACAAGGTTGAAAAATCCGGTTCACGATACGCAGTTTTTTGGTTGTAAAGCGCCTGAAGAATTTGAGCTATTTGATTATTGACACGTCCGGCTTGCAACACAGTTCCTACTTTATCCTGAAAAGTGATTAATCCGGCCTTGTCTGATTTCTTGATAGCAATGTTTGAAATTACCAAACTGGCATTAATGGCATAATCCAGTAAGCTCATACCTTCAAAAGGCATTTGCATCAAACGACCTTTATCAATTAAAGAATAAACTTGCTGCGATCGTTCATCTTGATAGTGATTCACCATTAATTCACCGCGTCTGGCGAAGGCTTTCCAGTTTACGGTGCGGGCATCATCTCCCGGTACATATTTTTTAATTAATTCAAATTCTAAGTTGTGACCAATTTTGCGCACGCGCTTAATACCAGTGTTCACCAGTTGATTAGAGATCGCCAATAGCTCGAACTTTCGCATTTGAATAAAAGAGGGATATACCGGCACGGTTTTATTGCCCGATACTTCAACTCTTCGCGTCAATAATTTTAATGAAGAATTTACGAATACATAGGAGTTGCCAAAATGATACTCTCCACGCTTTACCGGACGAAGGGTATAGTTGATTTCTGATTTTTTGTTGGGCGCTAATGTCAGATGAATAGCGAAATCTCTCTTTTGAAATTGAATCGGAATTTCGTCAATGATTGAAAGATGAATTGTGAGCTTGTAGTTACTTTGAAGCAATAACGTAATCGTATTTTCATCTCCATTAGACAGCCTCTCTGGGATTTTTCGTTCAAGTAAAACGGTTTGATTACCTCCCCAAAGAATGAGTAACTCAACCACTGTTAAGCTGATGAGTAGCAGCAGGCAAATTTTTACAATAGGAAAAAACACAGGCACCGTGTAGCTAAAGATGAAGCCAGCAACACAAAGCCCAACGGCCACGAAAAACCGATTACCAAAATAGATGGAACGTAATAGCTTCACTAACGGGGAACTTCAATTTTGTTCACGATCTGCATAATTACATCTTCAATGCGTTGCCCTTCCATTTCTTTCTCAGGCGTAAGGATCAAGCGATGGCAAAATAAAGGCATAGCCAATGTTTTAATATCTTCGGGCGTCACAAAATCGCGACCACGAATTGCTGCCAATGCCCGACTCGCGTTGAGTAACGCAACACTGGCACGCGGTGAACATCCCAAAAACAACGAAGGATTAGAGCGGGTTTCCTGAGCAATCTCCGCGATGTAGGAAATAATTTTTTCTTCTACATGCACCTGCGCTACCAGTTCGCGACACGCTTTGATTTGATCAGCATTGAGCACCTTTTGTATTTTTGTCATTTGACTCTTTAAATCGTTGAGCAGATTTAATTGAAGAATCCTTTTCTCTTCTGCCAGCCCCGGATATCCCACTACTATTTTAAAAAGGAAACGATCCAGTTGGGCTTCCGGCAAACGATAGGTTCCTTCTTGCTCAATTGGATTTTGGGTAGCCAACACCATGTACGGCTCTTCCAGCAAATAGGTGACGCCATCAGAAGTAATCTGTCGTTCTTCCATCACTTCAAAAAGAGCCGCTTGAGTTTTGGCCGGAGCGCGATTGATCTCGTCAATTAAAATGAGGTTTGAAAAAATCGGCCCCTTTCGAAATTCGAATGCTGTTGTTTTTGGATTGAAGATGGCCGTTCCGATTACATCCGAAGGCATCAGATCCGGAGTAAACTGAATTCGCGAAAATTGTGAGTCGATGGCCTGTGCCAATAATTTGCTGGTAAGTGTCTTGGCAACACCGGGCACGCCCTCGATCAACACATGACCCTTTGCCAAAATGGCTGTGAGTAATAATTCCAATAGGTGATCTTGACCAATAATTACTTTTGAAATCTCTTCCTTAATGCGATTTACATTTTCGTGCAAAGGGGTAAGATCAATGCGGGTTTTAAAAATTTCCTCCATATTAGTTTTTATAATTATACTTTTCCATTTCCGTGGTCAGGTCAAGCAACATTTGCGCTGAAATGTTGGGCGAAGCTTGAATAACTTTGATCAGGGAAAATAATTTTTGTGTTTCCTCAATACTTTGACCAGTCTTCTTCGCCAATAATTGTGCGAGGCGATCTTCAGGTTCATGCATCAAATAATACTTAGAGCGCACTCGGTCTAAAAAATAAAGAATCTTTTTGGTGGCAATGGCCTTATAATCTTTGGCGTGCCAGTACAAATTACCGATGGTTTGTACAAATTCAAGTGTTGTATTGGCTAATGGAGATACAATGGGAATGATGCGTTGTTTGCGTTTGCCTTCAAAAAGAACAAAACAAAGCAATCCAAAAATAGCCAGATAGTAGGCCCACCGAAGTGAATCTGTCTTTAGAATAAAACGGAGCGGTGAGGTGGATTCCAATCTTCCTACTTGATAGTAACTGGTCCACCAAATTTTATCCACCGGTAAATAAGAGAGTGTGGAAGAAATTAATTCGTGATTTTGTTCAGCTACCATGTAGTTATTGGTAAACGCCAACGGTGTGCTGTTGAGTAAAATAGATCCATCGCCCCATGCTATACGAATGGTTACTGGTTGCGCGGTAGCATTGGTGGCCACGGTGGTGTAGCTGTGCCGCAACGAATCCTTGTAGAAGTAATAACCAATATGAGTCGATTGGTAATAGTATCTTTTACCTGTAATCTTCATATCAATAAAAGAGGTGTCGGCCTGAGAAGAGAGGTCAAGAGCTTGTTCGAAAAACTTGTCTTTTGTCGTCAGATGTAAAGTGTCTCTAAATAAGCCTCCAAATCGGTTAGCAGAAATAAACACATTCGCTCCTTCGTGCACTTTTGTTAGAAGAACTTTTACCGCTTCCTTGTCGGGATCAAAATCATCACTAATGCTCAAAATATTTTCGTGATCGAATATAGAATCTTGCAACTCGTAAAAAGTAAAATTGGAGTGTGAAATGGTTTGTTCCGGAAACACATCCGTTAAAACTTGATTGAGCAAATAATTACCAAACGGGTTTTTATCTTTGGGCAGGTAGGTAGGAATCCAATTCAAAGGTTTGGGACCCCATAATTGAAAGGCGACAAACCCGATAAGGACCAGAGTCAGAATAATGATGTATTTTTTCTCTCCTTTCACGCTTCAATTACTTTTTGATGGTTTGATTGAATTCATTAAAGGCGTTGCGGATGGAATTGTAGGTGACCGAGTCGATTTCAAAATGACCATACCAAGCATAGTCAAAATAGTAGCGCAACTCCATGATGCGAGGCAATGAAGGGTGATTTTTGATTTCTCGCAAATAGTCATCATTAGTTTTGCCGGGAACCCACTTGATCAGATTTGCATCGGCTAGTTTTTTAAGTGAATAAAGAAATGTAAGACGCACCGCTTCACGATATTCTCGTTTTTCCACAGCTTGAGCGATCAGTTTATCAAAATCCAATTCATGGATGTTTTCATGGATTGCGCTTACATTCACCGAAGACCCGGAAGTTTTGAAAAAAAGATTTTTAGCATCAATATTCAGCAACCTAAGCACTACATAAATTAGCAGAGCAATACAACCGCCATAAAGTAATACCTTCCCAAGAAAGGTGTTGGTAGTAAAATAAATAATGCGACCAATGGCTTCTAGAATCCAATAGATGATCCTATCCCAAAAAGATCCTACTTGCTTGGGGCGGCCATAGATAAATTCTGAATCTGCTTTAAAGGATTCAATTTTCTTTTCCGAGAATTGGCGTTCTACGTACGTTGAGTCGTTGGCAGAGGTTAGCGCAACACCCGGAGTTGAACAAAGACAATAGAGCAGAAATAAAAAACTAATACGTCTCATTCGCGTCCGTGCTCTTTTGCGGCTCAGCCGATTTCCCAAAACTTTCCAGCTTGCTCATCAAACCTTTGGCTTCTTTTCGTTCAATCAAGTTATACATTTGAAAGGCAAGTGACATAAAAATAAGTGATTGCAAGAGGCCAGCTCCTGTTGAATAAAGAACCGAGCTGATGATCATTCCGGCATCCTGCCAAAGGGGTATCTCGATGGAAGTGTCGGTTCCATGCATCGCCATTAGAAAAGTAAAAATTGCTTGGGGCACACTAAAAATGAGCGCCATAAATCCAACAATAATTCCCATAATAAAAATCAAACCGAAGGTACTCCACCATTTTTCACTAATAATTTTAAATGCCCTGCTCAACGCATCGCTAAACCCCATTTTTTCAATGATCATAAGGGGCGGAATTAATGAAAAGACTACCGCTAAATAAATGCCTGGCAAAATCAATAGTATAAATCCTAAAAAGATAAGAATAAGCATGATAAACAGCGAGCCAATCATGGGCAAGTAGTTGCCTTTTACTTCATTCCATAATTCCGTCACTTCGATGGTGCGGTCATCAACGCGCGCTTCATACAGGCGTAGATATTCATACACCACAATGAGTGACGACACATACCCGAACAAAATGAAAATATAAGTAATGCCGAGCCACATTACCGCATCTGAGCCACCACTGAATAATTCTAAGCCACGCAGGCCACCCTTTCCCAAAATCTCTTTTTGATAAAGGCCATTAAACAAACCTTGAAGGACAATGAATGGGCCGGTAATGTAAAGTAGCGCTTTCCCGAGCGGTTTTAAATTTTGACGGCCAAACTCAAAAGTAATATTGATCTTCTCACTAAAATCGCGTGTACGCCTTAGGTCAATTTTTTGAAACATATTTTTTTGATAAGATAACAGGTAGAATAAAAAAGTAATAAATGATAAAGCTGAGCGATGCCAGAATAATTGCGCCTTTGATTACTGTAGGCATATTAGCATAACGGGTTACAAACGATTCTATAAATCCAGCTACAATGAAAACGGGCATCAAGCCCATCACCACCTTCAATCCATCTTTCGCTCCTGCCTTGAAAGAATCGAGTCGACTATACGTGCCTGGAAATAGGATGCTGTTTCCCATCCGCAAACCGGCACCGCCAGCCAAAATAATGGCTGATATTTCGAGCGTGCCATGAAGCATCACCACTAAAATGGAATCAGTTAATAAACTATGCTGGTAAAAGAGTGTGAAGAAAGCCCCCAACATAACTCCGTTTCGAAAGAGTATGTATCCGGTTCCAAATGAAAAGAAGATTCCCATGGCAAATGCGTAAAATGAAACACGAATGTTGTTAAAAGTAATGGCAAAGAACATGTTCACCTGATCGGACGATCCATAAACGCCTGTGACATTTCCATTTTTGATGTTCTCTAGAGTCATATTCACGTATCCATCACCCATAATGAGACGAACAAATGTTTCGTCCTGAATGGCTGAAACCGCCCCGATGGCAGTAGCGATTAGTGTAATCACCAACGAATAAAACATGGGCTTGCGCAACGAAGCGAAAAGCAGTGGAATCTCCCGCGTCCAATAGGTAATGAAGCGATTCTGCTCTTCTCTTTTGGTTTTATAAATACTCTGATGAACTCGAGAAGCGAGTTGATTCAGGTACGCAGTTGTTTCGCTTGTTGGGTATTGTGTTTGGGCAAACGATAGGTCATCCGTAAGTTGAATAAATAAATCCGCCTTCGCGTCAGGAGACAATTCTCCTCTCAGAATTTGTTTTTCATAATCCTGCCACCGGTTAGCGTTTTGCTTTACGAATGCCGCTTCCCGCATGGTTACTTACTTTGTTTCGCCACCTCTTCCACCTTGTTCCATACACGCCACACATTCTTGTAACAAATCTTTTCGATGTCTTCGGCTGTGTAACCGCGTTTTAGTAATGCATAAATCAGGTTGGGATATTGCGATACATCTTTCAATCCGGTTGGCAAACTATCGCCAACGCCATCAAAATCAGAACCGATACCCACATGGTTGATGCCGACTAATTTCACCACATGGTCGATGTGATTGGCAACCGTTTCCACATCCGCAAATAGCGATGGGTTCTGCTTTTTAAATTCTTCCATCACCGGTTTGGCCAATGAGTCAGATTCACTCAACTTTTTCTCGTCTAGCAAAGCACGCAGCTTTTTACGATTCGCATCGTTCTCAGCACGAACGGTTGAATCTAAAAACGTAGAACCGAAATTAATTTGAATCACACCATCATGTGCTGCCAATGACTTAATCATATCATCGCTCATATTGCGAATAAAACCGGGGGTATAAAACCGACAAGACGAATGCGAGGCGATGCAAGGCGCTTTCGATAATTTCATCACTTGGTAAAAAGTACTGTCCGAAACATGTGAAATATCTACCATAATGCCTACCCGATTCATTTCTTCTACCACTTGTTTGCCAAACGGACTCAACCCATTCCAGGTACGAGTGGTGTCGTACGATGAATCACAAATTTGATTGTCTTTACCATGTGTGAGTGTGATGTAGCGAATGCCGCGGTCGTAGAAATAGCGGATGTTTTTAAGATCATCGCCAATCGGCGCACCATTTTCCATGCCCATCGGCAAGGAAATTTTTCCGGCTTTAAAGTTCGCCTCTACTTCCGCTGGCGAATTGGCACGCGCAAATTTATCGGGCAGTTGCTCGGTAATGCCATTGATCATATTGATCATTGAATCGGCTAATGCCTTGCCTTTGTCGGGTTGCAGTTGATACGAGGAAGGAATATAAATTGACATAAAGGGTGCATCCAAGCCACCTTTTTGAGCACGTTCAAAATCAAAATCACCCTCCTTTGTTGCCACCGGAATCCCCATATATTCACGCTCGATTTTAAAGTTTTTCACTTTTAAGCGAAAGGGAAGGTCTACGTGACCATCGGTAATGATAAACTGATGCGCCAACTCATCGGCATACGCCCGAAGCTGTTCATCATTCATACGTTCTACGGGTTTCTTTTCCCCGCATGAAATGAGAATAAAAACTGGCAGCAGTATGCTAAGCGATTTCAATTTATTCATGACTTTGGTTTTATATTTGAACAGGAAAGATAATTGATCCTTTTTGCTATGCCAACCATAAATGTCCGTACAACTCAAAATGTTTTAATCCAATATCAGGTTGCCGGATTGTGGGATCGGATTCTGGCGTTTTTTATTGATGGCCTCATTTTTATCGCTTACCTGATCATCATGGGATTGATGTTGGCTGAAACAGGTTTGATGGAAGGATGGACCTTAATACTTGTCTACCTCCCGATTTTCTTTTACAACCCACTTTTTGAAATACTTATGAATGGCCAGACCCCTGGCAAAATGGCTTTACAACTGAGGGTGGTACGTTTAGATGGCGAATCGCCCACCATTCTCAATTATCTGTTTCGATTTTTACTCTGGCCGGTAGACGTAATCATGGTGGGTTCTGTAGCCATTACATGCATTGTATTAACTCCCAATGGCCAACGATTGGGTGATATTGCCGGTGGGACTACCGTAGTGAAAATGAAAGCCGTTACGCCTCACTCGGCATCGCAAATCTTGAAAAACATGGAAGAAGGTTATGTTGTTCAGTTTCCTCAAGTCGTCAATCTATCGGATCAAGATATCAAACTGATCAAAGAAGCATTGCACGTTAATGTTCAGTTGGGAAACCCTCAACCCATGACTATTTTAACTACTAAAATCAAACTGCTGCTGGGTGTAGATACCGATTTACCACCCGTTAAATTCTTGTATACCATCATCAAAGATTACCAACATGTAACGTCAAAACTGAATGACTGAATTTACCAAAAGCCAGTTAGCGTTGCGAAATGGCAATGATAAACCGGAAGTATGGGTAGCATTTCGCGGATTGATTTATGATGTTACAACCTCAAAAATGTGGCGCAACGGCAAACATTACGAGCACTGGGCCGGGCAGGATTTGACAGACGAATTGAAAGACGCACCACACACGGAAAGAGTGTTTGAAAAATTTAAGGTTATCGGCACCTTGCAGTCAGGTAACTAGCAGCACCTTTCTTTCAATTAAAACACCTAAAATTGTAACTCTAACTTTTTACTTGTAAGGATGATTATCGTAGCAGACAGTGGTGGATCTAAAATTGATTGGCGGCTTCTAAAGCAAGACGGCACCATCGCGCAGGCTCAAAGCCCCGGTTTTAACCCGTATTACCAACCCATCGAGCATTTAAAAAGTATTCTGGAAGAATCATTGTTGCCCGTAGCATCGGAGCCGGTGACTAAGATATTTTTCTATGGAACGGGTGTGTCTTCAGAGAAAAACCAACGCATCATACAAGAAGCATTTTTAACCCACTTTACGGATGCTCAAATTGAAGTTGGCTGGGATCTGCTGGCGGCAGCGCGAGCACTTTGTGGGCGCGAACCCGGTATCGCTTGTATTTTGGGAACGGGCTCAAATTCCTGTCTGTACAATGGCGAAAAAATCATAGGCAACGTGGCTAACCTCGGTTGGATTTTAGCCGATGAAGGATCCGGCACATCGCTAGGTAAAAAATTAATTTTTGATCGGTTTAGAAAAAGAATGCCGGCCAAACTGGAAGAACAATTTAATGCACGTTTTCCGTGGTCACGCGAAGAAGTACTAGAAAAAGTATATCAACAGGAAAAGCCGGGAGCATTTCTGGCCAGTTTTGCCAAGTTCATCTTTCAACACTTGAAAGAACCATATTGCTATAATATGGTATATGAAAGCTTCGCAGAGTTTTATGAGAATAACGTGATGAAGTACGAGAACTATCAAAATCTGAAAGTACACTTCACCGGCTCTATTGCTTTTTATTTCAGCGATGTTTTGCGTCAGGTGGCCAACGACAAAGGCATTACCGTCAAAAATATTCTCGAAGGACCCATTGCCGGACTTACCTTGTTTCACCAAAAAGATATTCAATAATTGTGACTACCACCGAAGCTTCATCATTGCATGATCATCTCGATAAAATGGAGGTGGCCGATCTTTTGGCGCGCATCAACCGCGAAGACAGCACAGTGCCGGCTGCAGTCGGGAAAGCCATTCCCCATATTGAGCGATTGGTAAAAGCAATCGTTGCTAAGATGAAAAACGGAGGCCGATTATTCTATATCGGTGCAGGCACCAGTGGCCGACTCGGTATTTTAGATGCTTCTGAAATTCCACCAACCTATGGGGTGTCGCATGGTAAGGTAATTGGTTTGATTGCCGGTGGCGATAAAGCCATTCGCAGTGCGGTAGAAAATGCCGAAGATGATGAGCACCAAGCATGGGAAGATTTAAACACTTTCTCCATCAATCAGAATGATGTGCTCATTGGTATCGCTGCTTCGGGGAGAACACCTTACGTAATTGGCGGAGTAAAGGAGGCGCGAAGAAATAATATTGTCACGGGCTGCATCACCTGCAACGAAGGCAGTGAATTGGCAGCTGCCGTTGACCATCCTATTGAAGTAGTTGTCGGTCCGGAGTTTGTAACCGGAAGCACTCGCATGAAGGCAGGGACTGCACAAAAACTGGTGCTCAATATGATCTCTACTGCGGTGATGATTCAGCTTGGACGGGTAAAGGGAAACAAAATGGTAGATATGCAACTCACCAATCACAAGTTGGTGAAACGTGGAGCTCGCATGATTATGGAAGAACTGAAAGTAAGTGCCGAGGAAGCCGAAATTTTATTGAATGAATTTGGCAGCGTGCGCAAAGCCATCGATAGTCGAAAATAACTATAGCAAAGGCAGTTGTGCACTACTTACTTCTATGTCTAGCGGCACGAGATAATTGCGTTTCGATTTAAGTTCTACGCACAAGGCGCGCGTTCTGCGAACCTTTCCTTTTTTATACCACTTCCCTTGCAGTCCAAAAATGCTGCCCTCCGGCAGTTGAGATAGAAAAATAGCTTTACCCGCTTTTTCATCTTGTTGGCGAAATGCGGCCGTCAGTTCCGAATCAGAAAAACTGGAAGCCATGGGGTCGGCCATGTGTTTTTTGAGGATGGTAAGTAATGATGCCGGGTAGATTTCCCGATTGAGAACGGGATGCATCAGCTCCTGAAATTTTGATTTCCATTGATTCCCATGCGCCAGTACACGCGATCCGTGAATGGCATGCACCTTTAGATGGGCTACTTCGTGAATGTAAGTCGTTAAGAATAGGTAAGGGTGCAAATCTTTATTGATGGTGATTTGCTGCGTTCGTCCGGGCCGGTAGCTGAAGTCGCCAACTTTAGAAGCCCGTGTTTTGGTGGTTTTGAAAATGAACGGACTTTCTTCCCACAATCGAAAACAATACTCAAGCGCGGCTGCTGGAATGTGCTCGGAAAGTATTTTTCGGACGTTTTCAGAATTCATAGGCAATAAAAAAAGGCTTTATCACTAAAGCCTTTCCCGGGAAACAATCTTTGTGGGATTGATTACTTAACAGCAGCAGAGTCAACTTTCGTTGTATCAGCTGCAGCAGTAGCGGCAGCATTAGCTGCAGCAACTGAATCAGCCGCGCGAGTTGAATCAGCCTTAGCTTTAGCAGCAGCTTCTTCTTTAGCTTTGCCACCACCGCAAGCAACCATTGCTACTGCAAAGCCACATACGATAACAGATGCGATAAATTTTTTCATAGTTTACAGGTTATTAAAATTTTGCGCAAAGGTAGCAGAAACGGGCAAATTTGAAGCTTTACGTAAGAAAAAATTATGTTTTTTATCCAAAAGAGCTCCAAAAGTGATCTTACCTATCGGTCATTAGGCAAATCAATCGTTTGCTATTACTTCTTCCGGAAGAATAAACGAATGGGTACTCCCTCAAAATCAAATTTTTCTCGCAGTCTGTTTTCTAAAAACCGCTGATACGATTCCTGAATATATTGAGGAAGATTACAGAAAAAAGCAAAGGCCGGAGACTTGGCCGTCACCTGCGTGATGTACTTGATTTGAATATGTTTGCCCTTCATGCCTGGAGGCGGATAGTGGACTATTTCCGGCAGCATCGCATCGTTCAGTTGAGAAGTAGGAATGCGCTTCGTTTTATTGTTGAAAACAACCACCGCTTTTTCAATAACCTGAAATATGCGCTGTTTGGTCAATGCGGATGCGAAAATCATGGGGATATAATCGATGGGTGCCAGCTTCTCCAACATATCCTTCTTAAAGGTATCGGCAGTTTTGGTATCCTTTTCAATGAGATCCCACTTATTCACCATAATCACGATTCCCTTATTCTGCTTTTGCGCCAGCACAATAATATTAATGTCCTGCGACTCTAAACCCCTTTCAGCATCGACAACTACAATGACTACGTCACTTTCTTCCAACGCCCGGAGTGATCGCAATACCGAGTAAAATTCAACATCCTCTGTCACCTTACTTTTCTTACGAATACCGGCCGTGTCAATCAGAATAAAGTCATTGCCAAACATTTTGTAACGCGAGTGAATGGCATCACGAGTGGTACCGGCTTCGTCTGTTACAATGCTGCGCTCATTACCCAGCAAAACATTCAACAAAGATGATTTTCCCGCATTGGGTCTACCGACAATCGCAATTTTAGGAATACCCGCATCCGGATCTTCGACACCTTCGCTGGCAAAGGTTTTGACTAATGCATCGAGTAACTCTCCGGTTCCGCCTCCATTTTCAGAAGAAATCGGAAATACCTCACCCATGTTTAATTCATAAAACTCGTTTGCTTCTAAGTTTTTGGAAGGCGTATCGGCTTTGTTGGCCGCTACAAACACCGGTTTTTTAGATCTGCGGATTATTTTGGCGAACTCATTGTCAAATCCCGTAAGGCCTGTTTTACAATCGACCATAAAAATCACAGCCGTGCACTCATCAAGCGCCATTTCTACCTGCTTGCGAATTTCCGATTCAAACTTATCGTCAGAGCCGGTAACATACCCGCCCGTATCGATTACCGTAAAAAATTTATTAGTCCACTCAGCATAGCCGTAGTGGCGATCGCGGGTAACGCCCGGCATATCGTCCATAATGGCTTGCCGCTGCTCTACGAGGCGATTAAAAAAAGTAGATTTCCCTACGTTTGGCCTTCCTACAATTGCTACAATATTTGCCATAAGATTTTAAAAGCCGGGGCAAAAGCCCATAAATGATGTTTGAAGCCGCAAGTTAAGTCAATAGTGCCAAATGGAGAGCACCTTTATTCCAGATAGCCGAAATGCTTGAGTTTCAGTCTGTGTTTGCGCCAATTGTCGGCCACTTTTACATGCGTTTCCAGAAATACTTGTTTGCCGAAGAAGGATTCAAGGCTTTTGCGGGCTTCGGTACCCACTTTTTTAAGTGAACTGCCTCCTTTTCCGATCAAAATGCCTTTTTGGGAGTCGCGCTCCACATAAATGGTCGCGCGAATCTTAATGATCTTTTCTTCTTCCTTAAAAGATTCAATGCCTACTTCCGAGCTATATGGAATTTCCTGATCGTAGTTGGTAAAGATTTTTTCGCGAATCATCTCAGCGGCAAAAAAGCGCTCGCTTCGGTCGGTCAGGTCATCTTTTGGGTAATAGCCGGGGTGCTCGGGCAAATACTTTTTGATGACGGGAAGGAGTGAGTCTAAATTTTCGCCTGAAACGGCAGAAACCGGAATGATTTCTACGGCCTTAATCAGGTCTTTCCAGTAAGCAATTTTATCCACTACCTGCGATCCCTTCGCCAAATCAATTTTGTTGATCAACAAGACGATGGGTGTGGTCAGGTTTTTTAGAGGCTCGAATAACTTCTCGTCAAATTTCTCACCCAGTTCCACAATCAGCAGCACCAGATCCGCATCGTCCAGCGAAACTTTCACGTAGCTCATCATCGCTTCGTGTAGTTCGTACTTGGGTTCCAGCATGCCAGGCGTGTCGGAATAGACGATTTGAAAATCTTCGCCATTCAAAATGCCCATAATGCGGTGGCGGGTAGTTTGCGCCTTGGCGGTGATGATGGATAGATTTTCGCCCACCAACCGGTTCATCAGGCTCGATTTGCCCACATTGGGCTTGCCAACAATACTTACGAAACCGGATTTGTGTGGGGTGGACATTGATAAGGATAGAAATGCAAAGAGACCGTTTTATCGGTCTCTTTTGGTTTTGTAGCGGGGACAGGACTCGAACCTGTGACCTTTGGGTTATGAGCCCAACGAGCTACCAACTGCTCCACCCCGCGATTTGGATGGCAAAAGTAGAACCATTGCGCTTAATAAACAAATCAGCTTTTGAATCTTAGCTTATTAAAATTTCTGTGAGACAAAGTTTCCCAAACTTGGATTCAAGAATCTTACTTTTTATCTGTTGCTGTCTAGTGAATCGATCTTTAAAAAAGTAAAAAACTTTCATTGCGCTGCGTATTCACGGTTTTTTGATTGGCATCGAATGGTCGGGTTATCTTGAAATAGTTGTGGCACATCTGTTGCGATTGGTGTGCCAAACGCTAATAGATGAAGACATTCATTGCACTCTCCACCACCATGCTGCTCGTGATCGCATCTCTCTCCATGGCAGCACCCAAACCCGCCTTGACAACGCTCTCAGACAATCAACTTTTTATCTTGAAGACGACCAGGCAGTACAAAGGCGGAGAAGTGGAAGTTTATTCGTCATCCGGCTATCTCGTTACTTCCCATCGCCTCATCCGAAGAAAAATGGTGATCGATTTTAAGCATGTTAGCCAGGGCACCTACCGTATCAAAGTAAAAAAAGGTAACAACCTCCAGGAATTTACCTTCACGAAGAACTAACGAATCCCAAAATGAAGTTCATCAAAAGCACCTTCTCCCGCACCGTCTACCTGATGCTTTTTATATGGTTGTAGGCTTTTTCTGCAGCTGAGATATCAAAAAGAGTCCTGCAAAAGTGAGTAGCCCATTGATAATCAAAATTTCAATCCCGATTTTGTAGCCACTAAACCAATTCTCTGAATTCGAACTCAATACATAAGAGAGAATTGGAGATAGAATACAGCAAGCCAGCACCATCACACCCCGTACGTTTCGTCTGGTGAAAATCCCAAACGCAAAAAGACCTAACAGCGGCCCATAGGTATATCCGGCCACATTCAGCACAGCATCAATCACCGATTTTTCATTCAGTTCTTTGAAAACAAGAATGATGATAAGGAATAGCGATGAAAAGCCCACATGCACGATGAATTTCTGACGTTGCTTGACCGCTTCGGTTTTGTTTTTGAATTGAAGAAAATCAATGCAAAACGAAGTGGTGAGTCCGGCCAAAGCCGAGTCGGCACTGGCGTAAGAGGAGGCTGTAATTCCAAGTAAAAATAAAATACCCACGAAAGTACCCAATTCATTGAAGGCAAGGCGGGGATACAATTCGTCTGACAATGCAGGAATTGCCAAACCCTTTTGCGCACTGTAGATATATAATAGAGCGCCCAGTGTTAGAAATAGAAGATTAACGAAGACCAGCGTGAGGCTAAACCAAAACATGTTTTTCTGGGCATCACCCAATGTTTTGCAGGTCAGGTTTTTTTGCATGATCTCCTGATCAAGACCTGTCATGGCAATGGCAATAAAGGCTCCGCCAAAAAATTGTTTAGGAAAAAATAGTTTGGAATTGACATCGTCAAAATAAAAAATCCGGGAATAGCCATTTTCTTGAATAGAGGAAACCATCGAAGCAAAACTGAAATCGAGCTTATCGGCAATCTGCCAAACTGTTACAGCCACAGCGGTCACTAAAAAGAGTGTTTGGAATGAATCGGTCCACACAATTGTTTTCACACCACCTTT
Organism: Bacteroidota bacterium; assembly: GCA_016191555.1. GTDB lineage: Bacteria > Bacteroidota > Bacteroidia > Cytophagales > Cyclobacteriaceae > ELB16-189. The sequence goes on along the minus strand of JACPVX010000041.1, from coordinate 114,539 downwards.
GAAGGTGTAAACCCAAATCAACACAATGGTGGTGGCAACGGTAACAATGAAGGGAACATGCCAGGCATCGAACAAGAAAAGTTGAAGAATGGTGGCTGCCAAAAATAATCGCAAGCTGGAGCCGATGGTGCGCGAGATCAAAAAGAAGAGGGCCCCTGTTTTATACGACCAATTGTCGAAGCGTTGTTCCAGGTAGGTATAAATAGAAACAACGTTCAGCCGATAGTAAAGCGGCATCAATACACTAATAATCACCCAATACCCAAACAAGTACCCAATTACCACCTGAAAATACCCAAACCCAATTTTTCCCACATTGCCAGGCACCGAAACGAATGTGACCCCTGAAAGAGAGGAGCCAATCATACCAAAGGCAACTAAATACCAAGGCGACTGGCGGTTTCCGGTAAAGAAAGTGGTGCTGTCGGCTCCTTTGGAAGTAAAGTAAGAAATGGTAATGAGTGCGAGGAAGTAGACAACGAGAATGGAAGATACCAGCAATGGCGACATAGTCAGCAGATTAGAAACGGAAAACTACGCTAAGTTTTGAAGAATAAAAACCTGATTCCGCTCCCGAAAGAACTTGCGGGAACTACGCTCATTTGATCTGATCTATCGTTCCTTTTTTTTACTTTTGCATAACTGATAAGCGTGAACACACAAGAACAAGAATTGGTTGATTTGTTGGAAGCGGTGGAGATAACCGATGTAAAAGATCTGGTTGTTTTCAATGATGATTTCAATACGTTTGATCACGTGATCAACACACTCATTCGCGTGTGCAAGCATACGCCCGAGCAAGCCGAGCAGTGCACTTTGCTCATTCACTTTAAAGGTAAGTGTACCGTGCGCACGGGTTCGTACGATCAACTGAACCCAATGCGTGAAGCTATTTGCGATGCGGGCATTGACGCAAAAATCATTTAACCCAGTTGCAGTTTGCTGCGATGGAATTTCTAACGACTTAATAATAGTGGAGTATCCCTCGAAATTGATTGAAGATGCTGTGAACGAAGTAGCCAAGCTGCCGGGCATCGGTAAGAAAACGGCTTTACGCTTGGTCCTTCATTTAGTAAAGGAAGGGCAACACAAAACTACTGCACTTACCGAAGCACTCAACCAGCTACGCAGCCAAATTCGCTTTTGTAACACCTGCCATAATATTTCAGATGAAGAGGAGTGTGGTATCTGCAAAAGTCATCGCAGAGATAAAACGGTGTTGTGTGTAGTGGAAGACACACAAGATGTGATGGCCATTGAAAACACTTCGCAGTTTACAGGGGTTTATCACGTACTGGGTGGGGTGATCTCACCTATGAATGGAGTCGGCCCATCGGACTTAAAAATAGATTCGCTGGTGACACGAGTCTCAGCACCCGATTCGCAGATCAAAGAAATAATTTTGGCACTCAGCCCCACCATGGAAGGAGACACCACCAGTTTTTATATCAACAGAAAACTTTCGGCTCTGCCACTGAAAATTACATCGATTGCAAGGGGTGTTCCGGTGGGTGGTGATTTAGAATATGCCGATGAAATCACGTTAGGCAGAAGCATTCTTGGGCGCACGTTGTTCAATTAAGCCACAGATTGCCTTGGCATACTTTATAAATTCACTACTTTTATGTCCTAAAATAGGCTGAATGGCTACGATTTTAAAGAAAAATCTGAAAGACAAGGAGCGGTCGAAGAAATTCAATAAGGCGATTGCTGTGAAGGGCGTTGACACAACCAGATTTTGTGGTGTTATAAAATTGGCCAAAGATCCATTGGTCATTCAAAAGGAACTTCGGGATGAGTGGGAGTAGTATTGTTCTTGACACAAATATTGCTTTGTATTTGCTGGCAGGAGATCAAAAATTGTCCGGCCTACTCTTTCAAAAGAAGTTATATCTTTCATTTATCTCCCAGTTGGAGCTTTTAGGTTTTAAAGGAATAACTACCAAACAACATGCAGAGATATCAAAGTTTATTCAAGCATGTATTGTAATTGATATCAATGAAGAAATAAAAACAGAAGTGATTTCTTTGCGAAGAACTCACAAGTTGAAATTGCCAGACAGCATCATCTTGGCTACTGCTTGGTATTTAGATCTTCCCCTCATAACCTCTGATACCGACTTTAAATCCATCGAACATCCACAAATTATTATTTACGAATAAATATGAATCACCTTTCGAACCGAATCAACGCTATTGAAGAATCTGCCACACTAGCCATGGCTGCCAAAGCACGCGAATATAAAAACCGTGGCATCGATGTGGTTAACTTAAGTTTGGGCGAACCCGACTTTAAAACTCCCCAACACATTTGCGATGCAGCGAAGAAGGCGATTGACGAAGGAAAATATTTCTCGTATCCTCCTGTAGCTGGATACCAAGATTTGCGTGAAGCCATTGCAGCTAAATATGCCAGTGAAAATAAAGTGCCCTACAAGGCTGAGAACATTGTTGTTTCTAACGGAGCAAAACAATCCATTGCCAATGTGATGTTGGCATTACTCAATCCGGGCGATGAGGTGATCATCTTCGCACCTTATTGGGTAAGCTATGATGCACTCGTGCGCTTGACGGAAGCAACGCCTGTGATTGTGAAAGGAACAATTGACCACGATTTTAAAGTAACCGCCCAGCAAGTTGAGCAGGCCATCACAACTAAAACAAAAGCAATCATTTTTTCTTCGCCTTGCAATCCTACCGGTTCGGTTTTCTCCAGAACGGAATTAGAATCCATTGCAGAGGTTGTTAAGAAACACAATCTGCTCATTATTGCCGATGAAATTTATGAGCACATCAACTTTACAGGCGAGCGTGCGAGCATGGCTTCCCTTCCGGGGATGTTTGAGCGCACGATAACTGTAAACGGTTTTGCGAAAGGTTTTGCGATGACCGGCTGGCGTGTAGGCTACATCGCTGCACCGAAATGGATTGCCGATGGCAGCAACAAAGTGCAAGGACAAATTACTTCAGCGAACTGTTCAATTTCTCAACGTGGCGCATTGGCAGCGATTATAGGAGATATTGAGCCCACCAACAAAATGGTGACGGAGTATCACAAGCGCAGAGATATAGTATATAATCTATTGAAAGAAATTCCGGGAGTAAAAGCAAACTACCCACAAGGTGCATTCTATTTCTTTCCGGATGTGAGCTACTACTTCGGTAAAAAAAATGGAGACACCGTGATTAAAAATGCGGATGACTTTTGCTTCTTCATGTTAGATAAAGGACACGTTTCACTGGTGCCCGGTGGTGCGTTTGGCGATGATAATTGTGTTCGCCTGTCGTATGCAGCTTCGGAAAAGGATTTAGTAGAAGCGATGAAGCGCATGAAAGAAGCCTTGGCCACACTAGCATAATTCCAATGGTTGTTCCGGCAGACATTTTTCAATCATTTACGAAACTCAATGTGCTGATCATTGGCGATGTGATGCTGGATAGTTACATCTGGGGATCGGTAGAACGGATTTCTCCGGAAGCTCCGGTGCCCATCATCAATGTAAAAAAGAGAGATCATCGCTTGGGTGGTGCTGCTAACGTTGCATTGAATGTGCATGCACTCGGGGCGAAGCCGGTGCTTTGCGCGCTGATTGGCGATGATGACGATGGAAAAAAACTAGTGCAACGCCTCCATGATAAAAATCTTTCTGTCGATGGAATTATTGTTAGCACAGAAAGACCCACTACTGTAAAAACCAGAATCATTGCCAGCCATCAACATGTGGTGCGTGTGGACGATGAATCAGATAAAGTCACCAGTACTACCGAGCAAGATCAACTCTGGAAACGAATTGAAAAATTATTGCCGCAATCGGATGTAGTGATTTTTGAAGATTATGATAAAGGAGTTTTGTCGGCAGCGCTGATTGAAAAAGCGATTGATCTGGCATTGAAACTCAACATTCCAACAGTTGTTGATCCGAAAAAAAGAAATTTTTTAGCCTACCAGCGCGTCACGTTATTCAAACCCAACTTAAAAGAATTACGCGAAGGATTAAAAGTAGAAGTGGAGGCTGGGAACCAGAACCAAGTAGAAAGTGCTGTTACTTTGTTGAAAAACAAATTGAATGCCGAGGGTGTGATGCTCACCTTATCTGAGCACGGGGTCTACATTGATTTTCAGCGGCAGAAAATAAAAATTCCGGCACACGCCCGCGAAATTGCTGATGTTTCCGGAGCCGGTGATACGGTCGTGAGCATAGCCGCTTTGTGTGTGGCATTAAAACTTTCACCGGAATTAATTGCTGAATTATCCAATCTTGGTGGCGGACTGGTATGTCAGCATGTAGGCGTTGTGCCCATTGATCGCGAGGAATTGATTCAAGAGTCCAAAATGTTGGTATAATAAAAAAGCCTTTCATTGCTGAAAGGCTCTATGGGGTGGGCGACGGGACTCGAACCCGCGACCCTCAGAATCACAATCTGATGTTCTAACCAACTGAACTACGCTCACCGTTTGAGGACTGCAAATGTAGGCACCTAAATTCAATTCGCAAAGTTAGAACCGCAGGAATTGAAGCCTTTCGCCTGTTTTGCCTTCATTAATTTGGCCATTTTTATAGGCTCTGTGCCCCGAAACCCATGTGTCGGTAATTTTTGAGTGAAAAGTTTCGCCTTCAAATGGCGACCAGCCGCACTTCGCCAGAATGTTATTTTTCTCCACTTTCCAAGGGCTATTGGGGTCTACCAGCACCAAATCCGCAAAATGTCCCTCCCGAATAAACCCGCGCCTGTCGATTTGAAAAAGGATCGCCAGGTTGTGGCTCATTTTTTCTACCATTTTTTCCAGACTAATTTTTCCCTGACGATGGAACTCTAGCATGGCCACAATGCTGTGCTGCACGAGCGGCCCACCCGATGGCGCACTGAAATATTTATTCTTTTTTTCATCGATGGTATGCGGTGCATGATCGGTAGCGATTACATCAATCCGATCGTCAAGCAAGGCTTTCAAAATTTCTTGTTGATCGTAAGCCGTTTTGATAGCCGGATTCCATTTGATGTTCATACCTAAGCGAGCGTAATCGGCATCATTAAACCATAAGTGATGAATGCAGGCTTCGGCTGTAATTTTTTTCTTTTCAAGCGGAATGGTGTTTTCGAACAAGAAAGTTTCTTTTGCTGTGGAGATATGCAGAATGTGTAAACGAGTGCCGTGTTTTTTGGCAAGACCCGCAGCAAACGAAGAAGATTTGTAACACGCTTCTTCACTGCGAATGATCGGGTGATAGGCAACGGGGCAATCTTCTCCGTACTTTTCTTTGAAGTCAGCCAGATTTTTAAGGATGGTGGCTTCATCTTCGCAGTGCGTTGCAATTAATCCAGGAAACTGTGAAAATATTTTTTCTAGCGTAGTTGGATTATCGACCAGCAAATTGCCCGTGGAGGAGCCCATAAAAATTTTCAGTCCGCAAACATTTTTCAAGTCTGTTTTCATCACTTCCTCCAAATTGTCATTGGAGGTTCCCATGAAGAAAGAATAGTTCGCCAATGAAGAGTGAGAAGCGATCTCATACTTATCGGCTAACAATTTTTGCGTGAAAGCAGGAGGATTGGTGTTGGGCATTTCCATGAAGCTGGTAACACCACCCGCTACCGCAGCCCGAGATTCAGTATAGATGGTGCCTTTGTGTGTAAGCCCAGGTTCACGAAAGTGCACTTGATCATCGATTGCACCGGGCAGAAGCCATTTGCCGGCAGCATCAATAACTTCATCATTCTGCTCGGCAGTGATATTTTTATCGATCTTTTCAATAAAAGACCCTTTGATTCGCACATCGCCTTCGAAGACCTTGCCTTCGTTTACTATTTTTGCGCTCTTTATGAGTGTAGCTTTCATTACCTTGTAAAGATACGACACAGACTGAACCCACTGCAAATGACATGGAATGACTTTAAGTTGAATAAGCAATTGCTGGATGCGGTCGCAGATGCAGGCTTTGAAACGCCAACCGAGATTCAGGAAAAATGCATTCCATTGATTTTAGGTGGCCAACAGGTAATCGGAATTGCGCAAACCGGAACGGGCAAAACGGCTGCGTATCTTTTACCTGTGCTGATGAAGGCAAAGTTTGCTCAAGGTGTTGACCCGCGCGTGTTAATATTAGTGCCCACCAAAGAATTGGTAGTACAAGTGGCAACCCAAGTTGCGGCTATGACCAAATACACAGACTTACGAACGGTACACATCTACGGAGGTGTAGGTCCGAAAACACAAATTGAAAACATTCAAAAGGGTTTGGATATTTTGGTAGCAACCCCCGGCCGCTTTTTAGAAATCTATCAGCGCAATGAAATTGTAACCAAACAAATCAAAACGTTAGTGCTCGATGAAGCAGACCGCATGATGGACATGGGCTTTATGCCGCAGCTGCGGAAAATTTTTGAAGTAATACCCAATAAAAGACAAAACCTACTTTTCTCTGCCACTTTTCCTCAACGTGTGGAGAGACTCTCACAAGAGTTTTTAGAGTTTCCTACTCGGATTGAAATTACGCCACCCGCTACCGTTTCTATTCAGGTCGAGCAGGAATTGTATTTTGTTCCCAACAGTCGCACGAAAATTAATTTCTTAGAACATCTATTGCTGGATCATCAAGTTTTTAACCGCGTGATGATTTTTACGCGGACAAAAGAAGCAGCCAATCAAATTTTTAAATTTTTAGATCGCAAAGGATACGGTCCTGTGAAGGTGATTCACTCCAACAAAGGCCAGAACAGCCGCATCAACGCAGTGAATGAATTTAAAGAAGGAGAGTTGCGTATTTTAGTTTCTACCGATGTGGCTTCGCGTGGTATAGACGTTACCAATGTATCGCACGTAATTAATTTTGATGTGCCGATTGTGTACGAAGACTATGTGCATCGCACGGGTCGCACCGGCAGAGCCTTACAGGTTGGCAAAGCGATTACGCTTGTTACCGAAGCAGAGAAATATCATATCGACAAAATTCAAAAGATCATTCGCGAGAAAATTCCGGTGCGCATCATGCCACCGCATATTTTAATTGCTGAAACGCCTTACGAGGAAGCGCAAGATATGGCCCGCGAAATTGATCGGCAAAAAAGATATGAAGACCCTGAATTTAAAGGGGCCTTTCATGAAAAAAAAGGATCGTAGTTTCGGTTTTTAGGGAAACAAAAAGAATAAAACAGTTGCCACGGCAATCACGATCGCTGCCACCACACCAACAATGCGCATCATTTTTTGCCGCCTCATCTTTTTAAGGTAATCCGGAATATTGTCGATGGCGGTACGCAATCGAACCAATGCAGATCCGTTTTTCTCGATGTAGTCGAAAGCCCCCATTTTTAGTGCTTTGGTGGCGGTGTAGACATCGCTATCCGCAGAAAGAAAAACGATGGGCGTTTCACTAGCTCTTTCTTTCAAGTCTTTGATATAGTCGATACCTAATTCATTTTCACCCAAGTGTTGATCTAATAGAATCAAATGTGGAGGTTCGTTCAGTTGGTCTAAGCACTCTTTGGCTGTTAAGAATGATTTTACCTCAAAGCCAAGTTGATTTAAATGAGCACTAATAATTTTTTGGTAGCTCACATTATCATCAATTACAAAAGCGGTTTTCATAAAATAAAAGTTAATATCGAGTTGTTTAATTATCTCATTTTAAGACGGAAGTTCCATTTTTGAGAAAAGCAATAAGTCCTTTTCCAACATCTTGAGGCGCTCTGAAATAGAGTGCAAGCTCAGTAGTTGTTGTTGATCAATGGATTGATCTCCCAGTTTAAGTGCACTTATTTGCTGATATAAACTGGAGCACCCCAGCAGGCCTACGACTCCTTTCAAATCATGCATTTCTCTTCGCAATTGGCCTGTTTCTGATTGTTTTATGCCGTTTTGAATGTTGCGAATCCTCGTGGGTAACTCATTTAAAACGATCGCCAAAATCTCTTTTCCCAACCCATCATTATCACCAATAGCTGCGTGAAATTCCTGTTGATTGAAAACGAAAAATCGTGGCAGAGCTGATGCATTCATGGGGATTTGTTGCATTTGGTTTATTCACCATGCCGCAAGTGTCGTACCAAAAATATTTCGGATTTAGCGAAATCTGATTTGTCTTCAAGATGGAGCCATTGATCTAATAGCTCACCGCTTTAGTCGAATAGAAAATTCTTCGCGCTGATAGCAATCTACTTTTGAACCATCAGGAAAGGCGAAAACCAAATTTCTTGATGAAGTAGATCCAATAAGCAGTAAAGATTTAAAAACTGAAAGTAAACCGATGAAACGAATATTTGACATCCTCGCCTCTTCAACCGCCCTGTTGATTTTAGCTCCTGTATTAGTTATGATCGCCATCATTATTAAGATTGAATCTCCAGGCCCCGTGTTTTATTCTTCCTACCGAGCAGGCGAGAGCTATGATCGATTTAAGCTTTTAAAGTTTAGAACAATGAATGCCAATGCTGAATTGAAGTTAAAAGATTTGGCGCATCTCAATCAATATGAATCTGAGCAAACTGTTAGTGAAAGCTGCTCTGAGTGTTGCCACTTACCCGTTGCAGCCTGCACACTGATTGTATTGCCCAATGGCACCTATTCATGCGAGCGCTGGGAGTCAGCGAAAGCGAAATCCAAGGCAGCCTTTTTTAAATTCAAAGATGATCCGCGAATCACGCGTTTCGGAAAATTTTTGCGCAATACTAGTTTAGACGAGTTGCCTCAATTGGTTAATGTATTGCGTGGCGATATGTCGTTGGTGGGTAATCGACCCTTGCCACTTTATGAAGCAGAGAAATTAACTGCCGATGCGAGTGCTCAACGTTTTTTGGGACCTGCAGGAATCACCGGACTATGGCAAGTAACGAAACGCGGCAGAGGCGGTGCGATGTCAGAGGAAGAACGCATTCAACTCGACAATCAATATGCTCAGTCTTATTCATTTATCGGAGATATTCAACTAGTGCTCCGTACGATACCCGCTTTATTTCAAAAAGAAAATGTTTAACAAATAAAAATCAATTTATGAATCTATCTTTTATAGGAACTGGTTATGTGGGCTTAGTGAGTGCCACTTGTTTTGCAGAAATGGGAAATCAAGTTTACTGCGTAGATGTAGATGCTAATAAAGTGGTGCGTTTGCAAGGCGGGCAACTGACTATCTATGAGCCCGGCTTGGAGCAACTGTTTGAGCGCAATGTGCGCGATGGCAGAATTCAATTCACCACGCACTTGCAAATGGCGGCTCACCATGCTGAGGTCATTTTTTTAACACTACCTACACCACCACAAGAAGACGGTTCGGCCGATCTTTCATACGTTCTTTCTGTTTGCGACCAATTGGTACCGGTGTTAAAGCAACAATATAAAATCTTAGTTACAAAAAGTACGGTGCCTGTGGGAACAGCCGATAGAATAACCAAACAACTGGAGGCGGCTGGATTGCAAGCAGGCAAACATTTTGATGTGGTTTCGAATCCTGAATTTTTACGTGAAGGATCAGCCGTCATGGATTTTCTAAAACCCGAGCGCGTAGTGATCGGTACATCTAGTGTGCGGGCTGAAGAAATTATGAAGACCCTCTACGAACCATTTGTTCGCAATGGTAATCCTATTTTGGCAATGGATGCTCGCTCATCTGAGTTAGTGAAATATGCCGCCAATGGATTCTTGGCAATGAAAATCAGCTTCATGAATGAGATTGCAAATCTCTGTGAACGCAGTGGAGCCAACATTGAAAAAATTCGAAAAGGGATCGGAGCCGACAGTCGCATTGGGCATCAATTTTTATATGCAGGCTTGGGCTATGGAGGCAGTTGCTTTCCGAAAGATGTACAAGCATTATCATTTACGAGTAATGAATTCAACTACTCATTTGAAATTTTAGATGCGGTGATGAATGTCAATAAACGTCAGCGTATGCAAATGATTGAGCGCATGGAACAGCAAATGGGATCACTGCAAGGGAAAAAGATTGGATGTTGGGGTTTGGCATTTAAGCCAAATACGGATGACATTCGTGAAGCACCCGCTCTGTGGTTGATTGAAGAATTAATGAAGCGAGGAGCTACCATAATCGCGTATGATCCGGCAGCGATGGACAACACGAAGAAAGTTTTGCCTACCATTGAGTATGCCACCGATCCGTATGAAGCGACCAACAATTGTCATGCATTATTGATTTGCACAGAATGGAATGAATTTAGAAATCCGGACTTCGACAGATTGAAGTATGAGTTGTTGAACCCAATCATTTTTGATGGCAGAAATTTGTTTGACCCGGTTAAGATGGCGTCAATAGGATTTATCTACCATAGTATTGGCCGAGCAACTCTACCTGCCGAAATATCTTTTGAAGCGCAACTCAAGTTAGCCGTATAACTTAACCGATCAAGTGAAATGGATAATCGAGTGAAATCAGTTTCAGTAATTACGCTGAACTACAACACAACCAACCACACCATAGCTTTGCTGAAGAGCATTGAACGAATCTATGGACAGTCGCTTCAGGTAATAGTGTTAGATAATGGCTCTACGGAAAATCCGGCAGGTTTGTTAACGAGCCAATTTCCCTGGATTGATTTTATTCGGAGTGACAGAAATCTTGGCTTTGCCGGAGGTAACAATCTTGCGATGCGTGTAGCTCATGGCGAATATTTATTTTTTATCAATAATGATACTGAGTTTGGTAGCGATATTCTTTCTCGGATGATCAACCTGCTTGAGCAATTTCAAGGCATCGGGCTGCTGTGTCCTACCATTCACTATTACGATCAGCCGAGCCAAGTTCAGTATGCCGGGTTTACTCCAATAAATAAAATCACAGGTAGAAACGAATGTCTTACCAGAGTTGAACCGGGACCGACTGGATTGGCGGTAACGCATTATGCTCATGGAGCTGCCATGCTCGTGCCGCGCAGAGTCATTGATCAAATTGGATGTATGCCAGAAAATTATTTTTTGTACTACGAAGAACTTGACTGGAGCGAATTGATACGAAGATCCGGTTATCAAATTGCAGTGGACACGCAATCGGCCTTTTACCATAAAGAATCACGATCTGTTGAAAAATTGAGTGAATTGAAAAGTTATTTGTTAACGCGTAACCGAATTTTGTTTATGCGGAAATATTCGAGCCCAACTCACTTGATTTTATTTTGGCTTTTCTTTTTAGTTATTGCTACCCCGAAACATTTAGTGCAGAGTCTCCTTGAACGTAAGGGTAAAAACGCGTTGGCTTTTTTACAAGCACTTAAATGGAACTTTTCCCACGCTACTCACTCTTCAACCATTGGTTACAAATTTAATTATTTACGACATGATGCATAACCGTTTTAAAGTACCTTCCTGGGTAAGTCAACATGAATTTGCACAGACCCATTTTTCCCTTGTGCAACTGGATGAATTGGCGCATTTGCGAAAACAATTAATGCGCTTTCAATCTTCAGATCCAATTGTATCGATTGTAATTCCGGTATGGAATGAAGAGAAAAATATTGTTCGCACTCTTTCCTCTTTTGCGCGAATGAATGTGCCGTATGAGTGCGAGTTAATTATAGTTAATAACAACAGTACGGATCGCACAGATGAAATTCTTGATCTGTTAGGTGTGAAAGTAATTCATGAAAAGCGACAAGGTATCGCTCACGCACGATTAGCCGGACTGAGAGCATGCAAGGGAGTATATCAACTTTGTGGAGATGGAGACTCATTGTATCCGCCCAATTGGATTTCAGAAATGGTAAATCCACTAGTGAAGAACCCATACATCACATGTGTATATGGAAACTATAGCTTTACACCAGCTGCCAATCTATCACGCTGGCAACTTGGCCTCTATGAATTGGTAGCGGAATGTTTGTTTGAATGCAGACGATGGCGAAGAGAATTTTTAAATGTGCGAGGTGCCAACTTTGGATTTCGGGTAGCCGAAGGTTTGGCTGTGAAAGGTTTTGAAATGCCGGTGACTCGTGTTTTTGATAACGAAGAAGGAGCGAAGACATTTGTTGTATTTGGCGAAGATGGCCGCATGGGTAGAAAGCTGGGAGAAATCGGTAAGCTAAAACTTATACGCAGCTATCGCGCAAGAATTTGGACAAGCTCACGCAGACTATTGAAAGATGGTACATTGGCTCAAGCGTTCAAGAAACGAATCGCGAAAGAAACGGCTCGTCTGCTCGAATATGCTTTTGGATCGCGGCAATTAACATTTACAACCGATCAACTTCAACCTGAAAAAAAGTAAAATCAAACTCCAACCATGAAAAGAAAAGCCATTATTACGTTTGCAGTAGGGTATCAGTTTGAGCACATTCAACACTTTATCTTGTCGTGTCAGGCATTTTGTCCGGAAGCAGATTTATTTATTTATGTGGGGGGCAATATTAAAGATATTCAAAATCAATGTAAGTCATTCAGTAATGTAAAACTGATTCGTTATCAGGAATCTCTGCTTCCCAAAATGCTTAGCAAACTGGCTATGCAATCTGCATGGGGTGGAAAAAAACTCGCTCAACTTATTCAACACCTTTATCATTGGCTAAATAGGTCAAACGGTTTAGAAATGTGGGCAACACCATTGGTACAGTTTATGGTGAAAAGATTCTTTTTGATTCAAAACTTAATGACCTCACTACCCCATGAGCAAATTATGCTCACCGACATTCGCGATGTGCTAATCGTCTCGGATCCTTTTGAGCAAATAGGATCTAGTATGATTGCAACAGGTGAAGAGCCGGTTGCTATTAAGGATAGTGATTTTAATCGAAGATGGTATGAAGCCACCTATTCAAAAGAGGAGTTGAAACAGATTCAAAACCTTCCAGTGTTATGTGCTGGTGTTACCATCGGCTCGCGTCATGCGATTGAACAATACGTGCGTGAAATGATTGAAGAAACGTTTAATAATCTTCCGAAGATAGTGGGATTACTGGGGGCCGATCAGGCCATTCATATGCATCTCATGTATAAGCGACTTCATGGAATCCAGAAGCGCGTTGAAAAGAACGGAAGTGGAGCGATTGCTACCTTACATTATTCCTCTCTGAATGAATTTCGATTTGTTGATGGCACCATTACCAATAAGAAAGGCGCTTCTTTGAAAGTAGTACATCAATACGATCGCCACCAGCATCTTGTTACCTACTTAAAAAATTACATTCTGGCTCAATATCATCTAAGGGCGCATGCAAACTAAACGAACTTACCTTTTTTTTTCGCTGCCCAAGCATGACGATGCCTACACTTCTACCCCATGGCAGCTTGCCCGTGAATTGGCTTTAACAAATGAGGTGATCTATATGGATCACCCATTTAATTTCTGGGAAGCATTAAAACTGTTTTTCACTCCTCAGATACAATGGCGATTTAAGTCCTATTTTAAACTTAGTGTAAAAGAATTAGAGGGAGTTAACGTTTTGGCCACACCGTTTGTGTGGCCCACTCATTTTTTACCAACAGGCATGGTGCACCGGTTTTTTACAAATCAGAATGAAAAGATTTTGGCTAAGCGCGTCAATTCTTTTTTGAAACACCGTGGCATCAAATCGGTAGTCTATGTAAACTCATTTGAGTTTTACTACCCAACATTTCAAAATAAACTACGCATACGAATAAATACTTCGGTTTATCATTGCATTGACCCGATGGTAAAAAAATACACACTAAAGCACGGACCTGCCTTACAAAAACAAGCGGCATCGAATGCCGAAATGATTATTACAACTGCACCTGCTTTAATGAAGCAGTTTGAGGGTTGCGATTTCTCCCAGGTAAACCTCGTTCCCAATGCGGCTAACTTTCATTTATTCAACCAAGCTCTCGATAAAAATTTACAAGTTCATCAGGCGATACCATCAAATGGTAGAAAAACGGTTGGATACTTAGGTAACATAGAGCGTAGAATTGATTTTCACTTGTTGTTGCAGTTGGTTGATTATCTTTCCGATTTTCAACTAATAATGGCTGGCCCGATCGAATTGAAATATGTTCCGGAAGAAGTTTTACATCACCCGCGCATAAAATTTATAGGGGCAGTCGCGCACGAAGATGCTCCTTCTGTAGTAAAGGGATTTGATGTGGCAATCATTCCTTTCCTGTTAGATGAAGTGAGCGAAAGCATTTACCCGCTTAAGTTGTTTGAGTATTTGGCGGCTGGCAAACCTATTGTCACTACCAATTTTAATCCCTCCGTGTTGAGTGAACTGAGCGATGTGGTAAAGATTGCCCAATCACCCAGTCAATTTGTGAAATTAGTAGAACGAGCTGTGCAGTCTGATACATTATTTGAAGTAGAAAAGAGGGTTGCGATTGCTCGTGTCAATACATGGAAGGAGAGAGCGGAGTTATTTGATCAGTTAGTCCAGTTGAATGTAGCCTAATGAGTTTATGACAATAAAAGAGTTTATAAGAGGAAATGCCAGAATCAAAAAATGGGTATTGGCTATTTTATTCAGAAGAAGGCCCTACCAGGCAAAAGTGAGATGGTATGTATGGTGCTTTTCTGTTTTTCCACGCTACTTTAAGAGAGGAATTAGCTGGCGTTCGCGCTTGGATTTAGTTCCATTCAACAAGTTTTCATTAGGATCGTATTCGCGTATTGAAGATGGCGTAGTTATTAACAATGGAATGGGTGATGTAATTATTGAAGACGAGGTTCATACCGGTGTAGGATGTGTATTGATAGGTCCGATTACATTGCACAAGCACGTGGGGCTTTCGCAGTATGTTCGTATTTTAGGGATGCATCACGGCATAGATCCGGACAAGCCGCATCATCATCATCCTTCAACCAAAGCTCCTATCATTTTGGAAGAAGACGTTTTTGTTGGAACAGGCACTGTCATCATGGGCAAGAAAAATGGTGAGCCGCTGGTGCTTGGAAAATATTGTCGCATAGGTGCGAATTCGGTAGTGATGACGGATATACCTGCCTATTCTGTTGCAGTGGGAAACCCGGCCAAAGTAGTTCGTATCTGGAATTTTACTTTGAAGAAGTGGGACAAGCCAGCTTCTAATGACATAATTCTATAATCGGAATTTCAATTTAGATCCTTCGATCATTTCAAGATCCTCCAATTTAATCGAGAGTGTTGGTTAGCTTTCTGCTGAAAAAGAAATACAGTCAATTGTATTTCTAACGCGGGAAGATAACTTATCCACACATCTTTCATTGGCAAGTGTGTTTACTTTGCGAAAATCATCTTATTGTTTTTTGCACTTTTTCGGAATCGGGGGTACAGACGGATTAGGTCGTACCACCAAATCAGAGTTAAAGAAACGCCTTGCATGAGCAAAATGGGTTGCTTCCAGAATTTGAGTCTTGACTTTAGGTAATACCATTGAGTTTTGCAGCCGATTTCCCAATAGATGTTTTTCCAGGCTGAAGTGGCTCGATTGAGCTGGTAAGTACTTTTATCTTTATAGAAAAGCCGAAATTCGCTTTCTAGAATCTTCATGCGCTTGGCTACTTTTTTAAATTGATCCACTCGTGGTGGATGGTGCACTCGCATCTCTGATGAAAATCCAATCGTGCCAAGTTGTTGAATGCGCCACGCTAAGTCAGCATCTTCGTTGTGGGGAAAAGGAAACTGTTCATCAAAACCTCCTACTGACATCAACGCTTTTCGATGATACGCGGCATTGCATGTAGGCACGCTGCGATTTCCGTTTTCATTATCAATTTGATGCGTCAGTGGTGTAATGTGATCGCGATCGGTAAAAGTACTGCCTTGAACACCTACCCAATTCGTTTTGGAAAAAACTGAAAAGATCGTCATCAACCAATTTGCGTCTGGGAGACAGTCATCATCAGTAAAAGCAATCCACTGACCAAGTGCTTGCGCAATGCCCTTATTTCGCGCTGCTGCCGGACCGCTATTGCTTTGATGAAGAAACATGAATTGCATAGAAGTATTGTTTTCATATATGCGGAGAACTTCTTCAGTTCCATCGGTGCTTCCATCGTTCACTACAATAACTTCAAAAAGATTGCGTGACAACGTTTGAGCTTCTAAAGCATCGAGCGTTTGTAGCAGAGATACTTTTCTGTTATACGATGCAATAACAACGGAGATAATAGGTAAGTGTAACATCTTTATTTTTTGCTGATTGGATGCAAGGATAGAACAAGTTGTTGTTTTAATCTAAGAATAACGTGGCCATAGTGACCGGGAATGAGTTGCAGTGTTTCTTGAATGTGAATGCCGCAGACTTTTTTAAGAAGGTAAGCCACACACACAAGCCCACTTAATTCCACAATCACCATTGCCAACGGTGCGCCAAACACACCTAAAAACTTAATCAATACAAAACTCAGAACAATTGTGAGAATGCTATTGATCAATACTAGTCTAAACGCAAGCTGCGGTTTTCCCCAGGCGGTTACTGCACTTCCAAAGGCAGCTCCAAAAGGTGTAATGCAGGTAGCAATAAAAACGTATATAGATAAATACACCCATGCATGTTGATAAGCAACTCCATTTAGCAACGTCAGCACGTAGGGCGAAAGCGCCATTCCAACAATGGACATCGGAATTGTTATCGAAAGTAGGAGCGAAATAGATTCATGAAATTGCTTTCTGGCCTGCTCCCTATTTCCGTTTTGCACGCACTGTACAAGCGATGGAAATAGAATCGATTGAAAGGAATTGTTGGGAAGCAACGCTACTTGCGCAAACCGCTGCGATACACCCAATAAAGCGGTGTGCTGTAAAGTAAGCAACGACCCCGTGATAAATAAGCTGATGCGTGAGGATACTGCAGAAGTAGCTTCGCGCCCAGCGGCTAAAAATCCGACACGTTTGATTAAAAGAAGTTGTTCTTTGGATAAAGTAGAACTCATCATTTGTTTCAGAGGAATAAAAGGAAGCAGATGGAGAGCGGCAGCCAAACTAGATATACCGAGTACGACTACAACATAGGAAAGAGGCAAGTTCCATTGAATAACGAGAGCTATTCCAACAAATATGATAGAGCTGTTAATAGCATTCGCAGCTAAGATCGGTGCCAGTGTTAATTTTCCACGCAAATAGAAAATGAGCCAACGCATGATGGCGTTCGGTATGGAGTAGATTGGGTAAAACAAAAGTAATTTCGACCAATCACCAGAAACAATGAAGCTAGATACCAGTAGAACCCCGCACATCAGCAATTCCGCAGAAAGAACAATGGTGCCGTTTGTTTTAAGATGCGTAAGGTTCATCGAATCTTCCGCGTGTGCCGTGCCTTTGATCAGTGCGGCCTGCACCAGTGCATCACGCAAGCTACTGGCCAATGCAAAAATGGCAATGAATATAAACCACTGCCCGGCTTCTTCAATCGAATAAAAGCGAGTGATGAAAACGGTGAGTCCGATGCCCACAATAAATTCGAGAAGCATGTTTGCCAATGAAAGGATTCGCTTGCGTATGGATATCATGACTTTTTCGATTCAGTTTGATCAAAATGGATGACGCGAAATAAAATAGCGAGTAGTAACCAGAAGAGAATACTCATAGGGAAAACGCCCACTACTTCCTGTCCCCATTCAACCACCAGCAATGCTACCACGCCACCGATAATTCCGGCTACAATCGCTTTGTAGTTTGGATTTTTCATTTTCAATAAAGCCAAACTTCCGTGAATGATGATTCGGTAATAGAGATACAGGAAGAAAAATAGGCCAATCCAACCAAGTTCTACCGCTACACGAATAAGTCCGCTGTCGGGTGGAAAGTTGGCTAAGAAGGTGCCGGGTGAAAATCGTTGTCCCCAAATGCCCGTAGAGCCTAAGCCACCACCGATCGGATGTTTCACGATCCAAGGTAAAATCATGCTTCGATTCTTAGCACGCGTTTGATATGATGCGTCAGCCGAAGGCTGAAAAGTAGATTGGATACGCTGAATGTGGTAGTTGTTACTTGGTGTGATGATAAGTATCGTCATACCGATAGCCCCAATGAAAAGAAGTAAATACATTTTTGGTTTTTTAGAAAGAACGACCCAAACAAGTAAGAAAATGGGAACGATGACAAACGCAGATCGAGTGCCAGAGTAAATCATCGCTAATCCGGTAATGCCAGTAGCAAGCCATAAAATTGTTTTCTTCCAAAATCCGGTAGCTGCAAAAGCCAATGACAAACAACACGTGCACATGAAAGCCATAATGATTCCGAACTGTGATGGCGATCCAATCGATCCAATGGCACGCCATCTTCCATAGTTGAAAACCAAATGAACCAGATCGTGGCTCACCACATAATTATATTCCCACTCGAAGTAACCAAACGTAGCCTGCCAAATACCCCATATGGCAGACGCTACACTAAAAGCGATTAAGCAATAGAGAAATCGAAATAGCTTTGTTGGTGTATCCAAAGTTTGATACGCAATAAAGAACAGCATTAAATATTCTACAGCCGGGCGTACCACATAAAACCAAGCAGTGCGAGAGGGCGCGATTGGGTTTAGAAACTCAATTATATTCATGCCTGCCCAGAACACGATAGCTAAAGTTATTGGTGTATTGAAGATATTCCAGCTACGATTGAACTGCGCGCGATAGAATATTCCGCACAGCATCACACCAATGATCGCATCCATCGCAATGCCCATCGGAATATTTTCAAACAAGCGATTAAATACGCTGATGGTAAATGCCAACAATAGCATAAGATATAATCCAATATCGGTTCGCCACAGAAGTGAAAAACCGATAGTGATGGCTACGAAAATAAACGGTATACCCACTGCGGCTTTGAAGGTGAAGTGGTACACGGCCCAACTCAAGAAGGTCGAAGTAAAAATCCAAATGATCCATTGAATCAATTCAGGCAGACGGCCTTCTCCACGCACAAAGCGATTTAATTGAATAGCCAGTGAATTGGATACTTGCATTATAAATGATGTGTGGTGTGAATAAATTTTCCTTTGTTCTCAGCACGAACACTTTTAGCGGCATTGAATAAATTGAAGTAAGCTAGCTTTACCAAACTGCCTATGGAAAGAGTTGCCTTCATTAGTGCATTCTCATGAAGAAGAAAAACAACCAGCGCTACAAATAGCAAAAGCCAAGAAATACTAAAGAGAGGTATCCCAATCGGCCATGTGGATGTTGCCCAAAAGAATACGCATTCTCCAAAACATAGAATGGGTGAAATAACCACTTGAATAGAACGAGGCGGCCGACATAACGTGATCAAATAGTCCAATGCTGCTGGCCTTCTAAATTGAAATGTAGCTCTTAGTAAAGTACCTGCATGGTGTATGGCATTGTAGTATTGTTCACCAAACCATCGGATACGTTGCGGATTATGATTTGAAATGTTGTTGGTTTTTTCTTCCGTTACGATGCATTGCGGTAAGAAAGTAGCTTTCACTTGACGAGCTTGCGTTAGTAATTGCACCATGAAATTTTTATCAAATCCAGGAGCATTTGCATCTAATTGAAGGATACATCGAATAAAAAGATCAGTTTCAATCAATGCGCCACTCCCGCTGATTTCTAGTAATAAATTAGCCTTCTCTTTTGCCTTGCGATACAGGCAATCATTCAGTCGCTCAGATAGGTGATCGAAAAATGAAATGCTGGTTGACGTAGAAATTGATTTGCGGACTCCTTGCAGGATATCGAATTGATCGTATTGATAAGGCTCTATTCTATCAAAAAAATCATTGGCTATCACATTGTCTTTGTCTACCAGCATCACAAACTCCGGATGACAAGTTCCGCGCAAACGCTGTTCATCGATCCATTGGGTGATGAACCGCAATGCATGTTGGTAAGAATTGCCGGGTAGGTGTGAGAACGATTTTTGGATGCTGATGAATCCCTTTGCAACGGAGTATTGATAATATTTTTCATTTGCTTCTTGCAGTAGCACTAATACTTTAATGTTTCTCTTTTGAATAGCTTTTGGCAGTGAGTCTAAAACATCTAAAAAGCGTTCTCCTGGTTTATAAGCAGGCAAAACCAACAATATTTCAGGTGATGTAGATAACGAATCTCTGAAATTGGAAGAACGAGTTGAAAGTCCAATCAATGTAAGACACAGCCAGTAAAGGCTGTAGAATGCGAGATAAATCGCCACGCTGGCAAAGAGAATTTGAAATATGATCATTTGAAGTTTCGATTAATAATTTTCTTAATGGTTTTACGAAGGCTTCCACGTTCTTTAGGGATTTCGCCAACATAGTCTTCCAGATTTTCGATATCAGCATGAAATAGCACGACCCCGCGCAGCGACTCTCGAGCGGTTAATATTTCTTTTTCAATTCGTTGATCTACTTTCGTGTAGAGTCTATTGGCGCCAATGGAATGGACAATGCAATCACTGATTGAATACCAGAAAGAATAATCGGTGCTGAGACTTATGGGTGGAGCGACAACCAGTATAATGGAATGATTCGCTTGTTGCTCTTGAATAAATTCCTGAAGGGATGCTTTGTTTTTATGAAGGCCATGTTGTGCGACCAAAGGCCGTACAGTTTCGAAACCATCTAATTCCCCGGAAGTCCAGTCTGCATTCAACAAACCAACTGACGGAAAATGGTTATGCAAACAGGCAGCTACTTGTTTTGCCAACAGGTGTGTTCCTTCTTCGCGTTGTGTTGAACTAATCACAACAATATGAGTGGGTTTAGTCACTATAGACTGTGCAATTTTTTCAACCTGTAATTGTCGAACCAAATCTATACCAGCTTGCAAACTAGAGCTTGCTTCTGGCTTTTGTTTGGGAATTGCTCCTAATATAGGCAAGCTACAGACGCGTTCAAGTTTGTCTACACTGGTAATAGTGGCGTCTAACAACTGAATCAGAATCAATATGCCTGTCATCAAAATAAACATGACGATACCACCGGCTAGAATTAAGATTATGCGTTTTGATGGTTCGGCCGTGGTAGGTAAAAAAGGAGGATCGACTACTTCAATTATATTTTCGCCTGATCCATACTCCATGGATTGCGTAAGATTTAATTTGTTTAGCAATACGAGATAAGCATTTTGTGCTGTACTAATTTCCTGTTCATATGCGCCAATAGTCGATTCGAAAGGAGCAAAGCGTGAGGAATATCTCATTACTCGCTGAATCTCATCATTGATGATATGAATCATATCTTCTGATGTTTCGGACTCCAGATCATAGACAACATACTTACTCACTAAGTCTAACTGCACTCTGCTCGGATCATAAGGCGTTTTACGTGAAAGCTCTTGTAGCTTGCTTTGAATTTGACCTTTTGTATTTTCTATATTTTGATGAATGGATGATAAATCCTCTACCGTTTGATTACTTAAAGATTTTTTAAGCATTTCGCGATTCAATTTCTTGAGTTGTTCTTTTAGGAGGAGAATATCTTGGTGGGCACTTAAGTCAAGTGCCAGTTCATTCCCTTGTTGCACACTTTTGATGACTTCACTTTTTCCCGTTTTGCCTTGCTGTACGCGTGTGAGCAATGTGGCACGCTGCCCTTCCAATTGCACCAGGTAGGTGACAATCGCTTTGGTGTGCTCACCTAAATTGATAATGTTGTTGGCAACCTTGTATTTTTCCAGCCGCTTGATTTTTTCATCGAGATCAGCCTTTGCCTGACGAAGTAAGCTCTCAATAATATCTTTATGTCCCTTTACTTTATTTTTTGCGAGCGAACGATTTTCTTCGATCAGCGCTTCAATGAAGTAGTCAGCCAGCGCTTTCGCACGCTTGGGAGAAATTTCGTTAATTTCTAGTTTGATGAAATTACTATCCATTATTCGGAAAGCCATCACCAGCTCACGCAATTGAGCTGTGCTAACGCGATGATAGCGCAGGAATTGAAGCATCAGACTGTCAGGGAACTCATTTGGCTGAAGAAATTCTTTCGTGAGCTCTAATTCTGTTAATCGTTGCAATACTTCTTTTTGATTGGCGAGAAGAATTTCACTTCCTGCACTAAAAACGGTTTTTGATTCGATTGCTTTGCGAATCAATTTCAACTGAACTAATTCCGCATTTCTTTTCGATTTGAGTAACTCAATCGTATTTTGAAAGTAAGTATGAACTTGATATTGTTTCAAATCTTCATCACTCAAGCTCATTCCTTTACTTTCTTGTAGATTCAGGAACAACCGCGACTCTGTTTTAAACCGATCAGGTGTGTTCTTAGAGAAATAGTATATCAATCCCATTGTCAGTAAGGGGATCACCACCAGCTTGACGCGGTGCTGTAACAGCATTCGAAGAATCGATACAGCTATTTCCATATCCTAGCGATGAGAGTATTGAAAATTGTAGGCGGATTCTGTGTCATCCGTCATCAATCGAATTTGTTGCTGAAGTTTGCGTGCCGCCAATTGTGCTTTCATGAGTGACTCTTGTGTGAGAATCATTGCACTCTGGTTGAGCAATACCTCTTCCATTCGTGCTTCACCTTTTTTGAATTTATCTTCTACCACTTGACAGTGCTCTTGTTGCGCTTGGTTGGCTTCTTGTCGTAAGTCGAGTATGCCCAGCGTTTCCAGGTATTGATAAAAGAGACGAAGAATTTCATCGCGCACTTGTCTCCGTTGATGTTTGACTTGATTTTCAGCGCGCACAATATTCTGTTTGGCTTCCCGGATGTAACTTCTTCTGTTGATGAATTTTTCAGGATCTAAACCGAGTGTGAATCCGATGTTGGGCAGCACACCAGCCGTGGTTACACTTTCATTATTGACATTGGTGGTCGTTACAGAAAGAAAATTTACACCCAGGCGAAAGGTGCTCAGCCATTTATTTTTTTCCTGAATAACATTTTCATATTGCTGTGCCAGCTCGCCTTCAAAGCTTTTGAGGTAATAGGAATTTTTGATCGCATTTTCCGTCAGTGAATCAAGTGCTGATTCGTTCGAAAGAATCGTTTCAATCCGTTGACGTTCGGCACTAATGGAAATAGAATTCGTTTGTTGGGCGAATCCTACTAATGGGAAGAAAACAAATATCACTAGGCGCATTTTTGGCTCTTTAAGTTCTCAAAAGTAGCTGGCAAAATGCCTGCGTGGCCGCTTATTAGACCAACCGCCTACGCGATTCGATTAACCCGATTCATTTAAAGACATAAAAAAAGTCCGACCAGATGGCCGGACTTAATCGGGGGTGGATGTAATTACTTTTTATAAATCAACGTGCTTTGACGGTAGCCGGATAGATTTTTGTACCAATCTTTGTATGTTATTCCACCACTTTGAGCCCACGTGCTAAACTTAGTATGCGCTTCGTTAATGGGCCTGCTCTCTTGTGGGTATTCAAAAGGTAGCGCAATGTTAATAGCCCAGGGCATGTTGTTACCGCTTTTATAATAGCGTCCTTCGTTCGGGCGACTGCTGTCAGCGGAGGAGCCGAGCAATGACATGTTCGCCAAAGATGTCGGAGCAAAATCGGCCAGATGGACTTCGCGCGCACGATCACCATTGATGAAAATGAAAGGATTGTAAGGCACATAGCCAAGGTCTGTCATTTTGATAGGTTCGGTAAAGGTGATGACCAGGTTAAGAGTTACAGGTGTGATGTACCCTTCTGTAATTTTTGTATTTACAAAGCCGGTTGTATTAAAGAGCGAGGCCGTATTCTCGAAAGGAATGATTACAGCCGTTTTTTGATTTGCTTCCACTCCATTGGCCAAGAGGTTAATGCTATTTCTCTTTGGAAAAGCACCGGTAACAGAGGCAACTTTATCCGGAGAGATAGGTAACTCAATACCGAAGCCGTTTTGATAAGCCGCGCCCACTGCTTTTACGATTAAGTTAGCCCTCATTTCTACCACCGCATTCGCAGTGTTCGTCACCAGTTGAAAGTTATAATCTACCACTAAATCATTCATGTCGTAATCACCTTTACTCGGCCATTGATCTTCAAATGCGATGGACCCATAGATGCCTGCGCCTGGAGTAAAAACATCAAACGCTTTATTAGCATCCTTAGGATACGTATCATTTTTATCGATGACACCATCTCCATCGGTATCGGTACCTTCCGTTTTTTTGGTGTCTACTAGGTTTTCAGTGGCAATGGATGTAAATGGATTAGCTGTAATATAAAACACAGCATCGTTGAAGTCGTTGTCGCCACCGGGTCTTGAGAGGTCTTCCATCCCCAATAAAATAATCTCGCGATTAGCATCATGAAGAAGAACCGTTTGTTGGCGATATTCAGCCGTTGTATAGGTATTTAAATTTTTTGTCGAATATTTAGTTTCTGGTTGGGTAGAAACAGATTTTCCATTCCATCCATTTGGGATCAAAAACCATCCGATGCCAGTGTTTGCTGGAAATATTCCCAGGGATACTTTGCTGCCGGTAGTTAGATTGCCTCCACTGCCGGGAAGTGAGACATTCGGAAATACAATATTCAACTCCTTTATATCAGCTAGTGTAGCAGGTGGAGAATTTAATGGATAGGTATAATAACCAAGTGCATTGCGATAGCCGGCACCTTCTGTAACAAAAGTTACCCATACTTCCGCTGGACTAGAGAGGCGTGTATCAGTATCAATTTTTGGCGAAAGATATTGTGGGTTATTGGTTGGAACCGGCATACGTTCTGGCAACGTGGTGTTAACCATATCTAACAAATCTTGCGCGATGTAATCGTTTACCGGCTCCAGATTGTTGGGCACTCCGTTAGAATCAAATGTGCTTAGGTAGCTAAGGCCATTGGCCTCTATGCGACCTGCTGTAGTTGTCGATTTTTTGGCGGATTGAAAAGTCTTACCCCCTAATGTAATTGCGGAGTTTGCATTCGTTGAAATGATTGTTTCGGAGGGCAAACTGGGATAGTCCGTGCGCACCACCAATTCATCAACGTACGTAGGTACCGTATTTTGAAAAGTGAATTGGCCTTTTGAATTGGTTGCACCCGACATCAGCGTAACGAACTGATCATCCAAAACAAAGCCTACTTCCAATGGAACATCGTGAAGTGGAATGTCATGATTGTCGAGCGTAGTGACTTGCAATGTAATTGGCATTGAAGTTTGATAGCCAAAATTGGCCAGCGTAAGGTCTGCCGAAGCAGGCTTTACATCGTGTGCGATTTCCTTTACGCACGCGGCACAAAGGACGGATAAAGAGAGAAGTAATAATTTTTTCATGCTACTTGGTTGCTTTTTTAGATCGCCCGCAAAGTAGCTGATGCAATAAGGCGCGCGCGGATTCTTCGATAAAACGGTTGCTTCTATCGACTAATCGGATGGCCGCTTAGATAAATAATTAAAGAAAACTCAATTGATTCATCAAAACATTTCGATAGGAGTCTCCAATCGGAATTAATTTTTTTCCGATAATGATTACGGTTTCCTCAATGGCATTAATTTTATCAATTCGCACGATGTGCGAGCGATGAACGCGCACAAACTCTTCAGTTGGCAACTTTGCCTCCATCCCCTTCATCGTTCCGTGGACCACATAGCGATCTTTTTCTGTATAGATGTTTACATAGTCGCCATACGCTTCCACATAATTAATAGCTGAAAGGCTCAGATTGATTAACTGATTATTGGCTTTGACAAAGATGCTGCCGGTTGCAGTTTTGGGTGAAGTTGCAAATTTACTTTCCATTCGATTCATAGTCTTTAAAAATCGTTCCAGTGATACGGGCTTTAATAGGAAATCGGCCACTTCAACTTCAAAAGCATCTAAAGCATATTTTTCTTTTGAAGAAGAAATAATGATCTCAGGTCGTTTTGTGAGTGTGCGGATAAAATCCAAACCTGATAGTTCGGGCATTTCTACATCCACAAAGATTAAATCCACCGGATTGCTTTGAAGAAAATGGCGCGCATCGACAGCTCCTGAAAAAGAACCTTTCAGGTCCATGCTAGAAACACGCTTGCTTAACGTTTCAAGCGCCAAGCGCGACATGTCATCGTCATCAATAATGGCACAGGTTATCATAGTACTTTTGTTTTATGTAGTGAAGCCACTCGTTTTTGAATATTCTCCAGGCGTACCTCTAATTCTTCCGGATTAAAAGGTTTTACGAGATAATCATCAGCGCCTGCACGCAAAGCTGTAATACGATCACCACTCGTGTCGTTTCCAGATAAAACCAGAATGGGTATATGATACCATTGCGAAGAAGAGCGCAACTCGCGGATGAGCGATAGTCCATCCATCCCATCCATGGAAATGTCTACCACCATTGCTTGTGGCTTGCTTAGCGTTAACATTTCTAATGCTTGCTCGCCATTTTCGGCAAGTAATACTTCGTATTGTTTTTTGAAGTATGCTGCCAATAATAAACGTAAGGCTGGCTCGTCATCAACTACTAATAAATAAGGTTTAGTTTCAGGTGTGGATTTCATTTTAATCTTGATTTTAATTCAGGGATTTCATTATTCATATTCTCAATCAGCACTTCAGCTTGCGCCAGCAAACTTGCCATTTGGTCAAGATCTTTTCCTTCACGTGAAATATTCTCTAACGATCCGGTAATTTCTTTTAGTTCATGCACACCTAAGTAGGCACCTTGTGGCTTGAATGAATGCGCTACCTTTGCCAGTGAATTGAAATTTTTAGAAATAAAGTCTGTCTTGGCCTGTGCCAAAAATTGAACAGATTGCTTCTCGAACAGACTAAGCATTTCATTTGCAAATGATTGATCATCTGGCGCAATTTGCGTGAGATAGTTCAAATCAATAAGTTTATTGGAGACACGAACTCCTGCCTTTGATTTTGCAACCGAGGCAGTTTTCGCTGAAAGCAGCTTGCTGATTTTGGCATGAAGCTCTTCTACTTTAAATGGTTTGGATATGTAGTCGTTCATTCCAATTTCTTTCACACGCTGTTCGGGATTATAAAGTACCGAAGCGGTCATGGCCATAATTGGAATGCTGCGCTTAGGTTCAGCTAACGTGGATCGAATGAGGCGAGTAGCTTCAAGCCCATCCATAATCGGCATTTGCACATCTAGGATTACTAAATCAAAAGAGTGCCTCTTTAGTTGATCCAAAGCTTCCTGGCCATTTTCAACCAGCGTTACATTTAAATCCCATTTATTCAAAGTGTTGCGGACGACCAATTGATTGATCTTATTGTCTTCGGCAACCAATACTCGTTTATTTTTGAAAGAGCCGAGCGCACGGAATGGACTCGAAGCAGGAGCGACATCTTCCATTGACTGTGCTGCGGGCTTGAATGGTAAGGCTACCACAAACGAAGAACCAACTCCCAGTTCACTATCGACTAACACGTTTCCTTGCATCAGCGAAGTCAGTTCTCTAACGATACTCAATCCTAGCCCAGTGCCTCCGTATTGAATCGAAATCTGGTTGTTTGCTTGCGTAAAACTTTCGAAAATGCTTTCTAATTTTTCTTTCGCAATACCGATACCAGTATCGCGTACAGCAAACTCGATTATGTAATCTTCTTCTCTTTTTTGTGCAAGACACGCCAGTGTTACACTTCCTTCGCTCGTAAATTTGATTGCATTCGAAATCAAGTTCATTAATATCTGATTGACACGAACGGCATCGCCTATTAACCAATTGGGAAGTGCCGCATCGAGCGATACAAGTAGTTTGATTCCTTTATGATTCGCTAGCGGATTTAATCCGTCTACCAGTGTTGTGATTAATGACTTTAAACTGAAAGGCTGATCGACAACTTGTAGTTTGCCCGCTTCGATTTTAGCTAAGTCAAGAACGTCATTGATAAGCGAAAGCAAATGTTCACCCGATGCGCGAATTCCTTTGATGTATTGCTCGTTGATAGTGCTGAGCTCGGATGCTGAAATTAAATTAGCAAGACCCAACACTCCGTTAATAGGCGTGCGCAATTCATGACTCATGTGTGCCAAAAATGCTTGCTTGGCCTTCATCGAAGACTCAGCGTCTTTTTTCGCATTCAGTAATTCGGTCTCGTTTTGCTTGCGAATGGTGATATCACGATACACCCACATGTGTCCTTTATACTGT
Source organism: Bacteroidota bacterium (assembly GCA_016191555.1). Lineage (GTDB taxonomy): Bacteria > Bacteroidota > Bacteroidia > Cytophagales > Cyclobacteriaceae > ELB16-189. Next base: position 86,668 of record JACPVX010000041.1, on the reverse strand, counting down.
TCATCTACATAAATAGGTACATAATCGCGATCAAACACCCGGCCATCTACTAATGTTAATTCATCACCAGCTACATTTTTCCGCTCGGCCAGCAGTTGATCAATGCGTGACACAAAACCTTCTGGATCTTTAAAGAAACCCTTGCTTTGTTCTGCCGATTGGCTACAGTCAGCGCCTATCATCGACTCAGGGCTTGCTGGAATTCCAAACATGGAGCAGAAGCTTTGATTGCTCAATACAATTTTGCGATTTTCATCTTCTACTAATACGCCTGCATGCATCGTCTGCAAAAGTCTACCCATGCGGGCAGAAGTTGATTTGATCAGGGCTTCCTCTTTTTTGCGAAGAGAGATGTCTCGAATAATGGCACTGAAGATATATTCACCATCAATTTTTGTTTCGCCAAATGAAATTTCCAGTGGCACTTCGTGCTGATCTCTGTGTAAGCCGGGCAATTCAAGTCCGATCCAACTGTGTAATTTGCGCGTTCCAGTGGCCACATAGTTAGCCATTGCTTTTTGATGCAATGCACGCAGGTAATCGGGAATGATCAGGTGCAAATTTTGACCTTCTAATTCTTGTTTGGTGTATCCAAATATTTTTTCTGCAACCTCATTCACGAAAAGTATAACACCGGAGCGGTCCACTGTAATAACTACATCCGAAATAGTATCTACTATAATCCGCTTGAGCGCTTCCGATCTTTGCAATTCTTTGCGAATGGCTTTCGCCTCGGTCACGTTTCGCACCAAGGCTAAACATTCGTCATCGCTCATGTAAACGATACGCGCCTCAAAAAAGAGTTGCTGATTTTTGTGCTGAGAACTGTGTTCAAAAGTCACCAACTCCTGTGTGGCAATCGATTTTAAAAAATTTCGGTGGTAGACACCAACCAGTTGTTCTTCCAAAATGGATTCAATGGGACGAACCTTCCCACTTTTGCTCACGACAAACAGGTGATTGTCTTTTTGACGTATTCGGAATATCGAATCAGGAATTGCTTTGAGCACTGTAGTTTGTGCCTTTTCCTTATCGCGCAGTTTTTTTATTAGGGTTGTATTGTTGAGCGCAAGAGAAGCGTATGAAGCAAGGAACTCGGCTGTCTCAAATTCATCGTCTGAAAAAGCACAATCTGAAATTCGATTAATCACCAAAGCCCCCCAGCTCTTGTCTCCTTGTTTTAATGGAAATACCATCAGCTGTTCTTGTCGCATCGATACATTAGAAGGATAAAGAGTGCGTTTATCTAAATGCGCATTTTCAATTCGTTCGGCTATTCCAATAGCTAGCACATCTCCGATAATGCCACTACCCAGAGGAATTGACCAAGCACTTAAATCTGGGTTTGATACGCTTGGTCCCTCTACAATTATTGGTCGCAACAGATTCTCCTCCAGGATGGCCAGATATACGGCCATCGTATCATAATGCATTAATTTACATAGGCCTTCAATCAGGCTTTGAGTTACCGCGCTCTCATCTTGAGCGGCAATCATTTTACGCGAGATAGTAAGAATCTCTTGGCGCTTGTTAGCAAATAGGGAGTTTGCATTCATTCTGAGGTTCCCTTATTGCAAAGTGCGTGCGAGCAACTGGGTAAGGCTATGAAAAGAGTGAATTAGACGAATCATGCCTCCAATTGGTCGAAAAACGGCAGTTTTCGATGAAGCGACCATTACATTTGATTCATTGGCAAGCAAAATCAGACATCGACTGTTTCAGTTTGGGAATAAAAAATCTAAAATGGGAGCAGCTGGGAGTAAGTCTATGCCTTAAACCAAAAAATTGAATGAAGCCCTTCTTTTATCTATTGTGTGCAGTGGTTGTTCATGCCTACGGTGGCTATGCCCTACTTGGTATCTTTTTCAAGCGCTTCACTAAAATATTTAAGCATGAACGATAAAAAAATAGCACTGGTGGTGGCTTGTTATAATGAGCGATCCATCTTAACGGAAAAAATCCAGAATTGCCTGGCATTGAATTACCCGAAAGAAAAATTAGATATCGTTTTTGTGACGGATGGCTCCACCGATGGCACCGATGAATGGCTTACACAACATGAGCGACTCACCGTTTTTCATGAACCGAAGCGCGCTGGGAAACGAGCTGCCATCGAACGCATTATGCCAATGATCGATGCGCCCATCATTGTTTTGACAGATGCTAACAGTATGCTTAACAGCGAAGCAATCAATGAAATAGTTAAGCATTATGAAGATCCTAAAGTAGGGGCAGTAGCGGGAGAGAAAAAAGTGTTAGCGATAGGTGCTGGCGTGGGCGAAGGTTTCTATTGGCGATATGAGTCATTTTTAAAAAAAGTAGACAGTAACCTGTTTTCGGTGGTAGGTGCTGCTGGTGAGTTGTTTTCGTTCCGCAAAGAGTTATTTGTGCAGTTGCCGCCTCAAACCATCATTGAAGATTTCGCGTTGTCTCTCTCTATTGTTGAGCGCGGATACAAGGTAGTTTATGAGCCAAATGCATGGGCCGAAGAAAAGCCATCTTCTAACATGGCCGAAGAGTGGAAACGTAAAGTAAGGATTTGTGCCGGTGGCTTTCGCGAGATAGTGAGTTATGCGCGGCTGTTGAATGTGATCAAATATCCGTGGCTTAGTTACTTGTTGATTTCTCACCGCGTGCTGCGATGGGCGGTGGTTCCCTTTATACTTCCTCTCTTACTAGTGGCAACCTATTTCTTAGCGAATTCGCAGGATAAGATGTTTCAAGTCTTTTTTGCTTTGCAATTAATGACTTACCTGTTGGCTTTGGTTGGTGTATGGATGCGTCACCGCTCCAAACTTCCCTTTTTTATTGGCATCCCGTTTCAGTTTGTGATGATGAATGCCGCAGCTTATGTAGGCCTCGTTCATTATTACCGCGGTGTCGATCACGGTATCTGGAAAAAAATAAAGCGTGCCGTTTAAACAGCACGCTTTATAAATAGAGGAATATCTAAATATTATCCGTTCATCGAAATGAGGAACTCTTCGTTGTTGCGAGTGCCCTTCATTTTTGACTGAAGGAATTCCATTGCTTCTACAGAATTCATGTCGGCCATAAACTTGCGCAAAATCCACACGCGCTGAAGTTCTTCTTCTTTCATCAACAAATCTTCGCGTCTCGTGCCGGATGCAGGTACATCGATAGCCGGATATACTCTGCGGTTGGAAAGCTTACGATCCAACTGCAACTCCATGTTACCCGTACCTTTAAATTCTTCAAAAATTACTTCATCCATTTTCGAACCCGTGTCAATCAATGCAGTTGCAATGATAGTAAGTGAACCACCATTTTCAATTTTGCGGGCCGCACCAAAGAATCGTTTTGGTTTGTGCAACGCGTTCGCATCCACACCACCCGAAAGAATTTTTCCGGAAGAAGGCACTACCGTATTGTAAGCACGCGCCAAACGCGTAATAGAATCTAACAGAATCACCACATCGTGACCGCACTCGGTCATGCGCTTCGCTTTCTCTAATACAATGCTCGCCACCTTTACGTGACGCTCGGCTTGCTCATCAAAAGTAGATGCAATTACTTCTGCACGAACGCTGCGCGCCATGTCGGTAACCTCTTCCGGGCGTTCATCGATCAGCAATACGATCAGATAAACTTCCGGATGGTTTTCAGCGATTGCGTTAGCGATATTTTTCAACAATACCGTTTTACCGGTTTTTGGTTGTGCTACGATCATTCCGCGTTGGCCTTTCCCGATGGGTGAGAAAAGATCGAGAATGCGCGTACTCATGTTGTCCGGTGTGGTGCTTAGCTTTAGCTTTTGCTCCGGGAAAAGAGGAGTTAAATATTCAAAAGCAACACGGTCGCGAATCTCTTCGGTCGTTTTGCCATTGATGCTGTCTACCTTCAACAAAGCAAAATATTTTTCACCTTCTTTTGGTGGACGGATTTGACCGCGAACTGTATCGCCCACTTTTAAACCAAATAATTTGATTTGAGATGGTGACACATAAATATCATCGGGGCTGGCGAGGTAGTTATAATCCGATGAGCGCAAGAAGCCGTAGCCATCTTGCATAATTTCAAGCACACCTTCGTTGGAAACAACGCCATCAAAATCCTTTACCAGGTTTTCTTTGCGTGGCTGTTGTTGCTGGTTGGGGTGCTGATTTGGATTTTGATTCTGGTTTTGATTTGCGTTTTGATTGGGCTGTTGGCGCTCGGGGCGTTCTTCCCGGTTTTCATTTACAATTGCAGGCTGCGCATTTTCTGAATTGGCTTCTTCTGCGGGTGCATCAAAGCTTGTGACAGTTGGATCTACTTCAAAGTCGAGGCTCTTCAGCATTTCATCGCTCGAAACTTCTTTCTCTTCGGATACCGGTGCTGTTGGTGCAGCTGGTGCTACGTTTTCGCGTCTTCGCGGTCGCATTTTGCGCTCGGGCTCACCGCCTTCGGCTGTCTTTTTTGCCGCTGGTGCGGATTTGGGCTCGGCTACAGGCTGTGACTGTTGCCCTAAGATTTTAGTTACCAGTTCTTCTTTGTTCAGTTTCTTGGCATTTTTAATACCGAGGCCTTCGGCCAATTCTTTGAGCTCAGAAATGAGCTTGTCATTGAGTTCGTCAATTGTATGCATGAAGAATGAATATAGATAGGTTGGTTAAAGACAAAACTTGAAGATTTAAACCGCTGTCAGACAGCGAGGTCAAAAATTATTTATAATTCGATAGACTAAAGAAGAAAATAAAGAACCAGATTTTTATTGAAAGATGGCTCGATAGAGCCTTTATGATGTTGCAAGTATAAAGCAAAATTTGATTAGTATCAAACAGCCACACCAATTATTGGCTATTTTTGCGCTTTAATCTATAAAGTATGTTGCAGTTACAAGTATTACGCGAAGAACAAGGAAGAATTATTGAAGGATTGGCCAAACGCTATTTTAAGGATGCCGAGGTGATCGTGGCAGCGGTGGTCGAAAAAGACAAAGCCAAGCGTTCGTTGCAAACCCAACTGCAAGAAGAGGAGACCAAATTGAATACAGAGTCCAAGCGTGTGGGTGAACTGATGAAGGCTGGTAAGCAGGAAGAGGCGACTGCCCTCCGCACGAGCATTGCCCAGGCAAAAGAATCTGCCAAAGAAAATAGCGAGAAGTTGAAAGTGCTTGATAAAGAACTCACGGACTTACTCTATAAAATACCAAATGTACCAGATGCGAAAGTTCCAGCCGGACGTGGAGCAGAAGATAATCTGGTGTCATATGAACATGGTACTATTCCAACCTTGCATGAAGGTGCATTACCACACTGGGAGTTAATTAAGAAGTACGATATCATTGATTTTGATTTAGGTATTAAAATCGCTGGCGCGGGATTCCCAGTTTACAAAGGCAAAGGAGCCAAGCTACAACGTGCATTGATCAATTTCTTTTTAACTGAAGGTGAGAAAGCCGGCTACATCGAAATGCAACCGCCTATCGTAGTCAACGAAGCATCAGGTTATGGAACAGGGCAGCTTCCCGACAAGGAAGGGCAAATGTATTTTGTAAATGAGGACGGATTATACCTCATTCCGACAGCCGAAGTGCCCATCACTAATTTGTATCGCGATGTGATGGTGAATGAAGAACAACTGCCGATAAAAAACATGGGTTACACTCCATGCTTTAGAAGAGAAGCCGGAAGCTGGGGTGCGCACGTACGCGGCTTGAACCGATTGCATCAATTTGACAAAGTAGAAATTGTGCAAATCACGAAGCCTGAAAACTCGTACGAGACGTTGGAACAAATGAGCCTGCATGTGCAAGGCTTACTGGAAAAGTTGGAGTTGCCTTACCGCAAATTGTTATTGTGCGGAGGCGATATGGGTTTCAACTCCGCCATGACGTATGATATGGAGGTGTTTTCTGCCGCACAGCAGCGCTGGCTGGAAGTGAGTTCGGTAAGTAACTTCGAAACATTTCAGGCAAATCGCCTGAAGTTGCGCTACAAAAACAAAGAAGGTAAAACACAATTGCTCCATACACTTAACGGCAGTGCTTTAGCGCTTCCGCGGATTGTTGCGGCCATCTTGGAAAACAATCAGACTCAGGAGGGAATTAAGATACCAAAAGTGCTCGTCCCTTACACAGGCTTCGAGTGGATACAATAGATTTGAAAAAAAAAATAAAAAAGGCTGCCTCACACGAGACAGCCTTTTTTATGAAATGCTTATTACTTGCTTTCTACAAGGCTTTTAGTTTGCAATAAGTCGCCTAATTGCATGTAACCAAGGAAACCTTCTTGCACTTTGGCTTGTGTTTCGTTGATCGGCATAGCTGTGTTCGACATCATTTTATCTACCGTAACTCGCAACGGACGTTCACCGGAAGGTGTATCAATTAATTTCTTGATGGCATCTGCTACATCTTGTGGTTGATTGGGCACATCACCACTCATCATTTGCGTGAAGGCATTATAGAATCCTTGCAAATAAGGTTGAGTTTGTGTGTACTCAGCCGTTACACTTTCATTTTCGCCATGATATACTTTGGAGAATATTTCGGTGGGGAATGCACCCGGCTGTACGATCACAGAATCAATTCCTTGCGGAGCTAATTCATAGCGCAATGTTTCGGCTACCGCTTCAATCGCCCATTTAGAGGAAGTATACGCACCTGCAAACGGCATCACAATGCGACCCATGATGCTCGAAACCTGCACGAACAATCCGGTGTTGCGTTTGCGCATAGCAGGTAAGAAACCACGCACGACACGAAGTACACCAAATACATTTACCTCAAAAATGTTTTTATAGTCTTGCACGGAGAAGCTTTCATCCAAACCTCCGCCATAAATTCCAGCATTGTTCACCACCGCATCTACACCACCCGTTTTTTGATTGATATAAGCTGCTGCTTTCGATACCGATTCATCGCTCGTTACATCCAGTTCTACTACTTCTACTGCAACTTCTTTTTCTTTGGCCCACTGAGTTAACTCATCGGCAAACTTTTTATTTTTTCCAGACACGCCACGCATGGTAGCAAATACCTGGTGTCCATCTTTTGCCAATGTCTGAACGGTCAACTTTCCGAAACCGGTGCTTGAGCCGGTCACTACGATTGTCTTTTTCATGTCAATATATTTTGATTTTAGTTTTTTGTAATGGCAGCATAACCATCAAAATGTAGCGGCAGTTCATTTTGGCTTGTTAATTTTTTGTGAAGCCTATTAAGAAAATAAATTTCGAAATACGGGAACTTTTTAACACGAGAAAAACACTGGCTTCATTTATTCACTTTGATTTTTATATCATTCGCACTTGGTGTACTTTCACTTCTTTACAAATCGATCATGTCAACAAAGCCATCCGCTATTATTCAAACCGATACCATGAGCTTTTTGAAGAAGCTCTCAAAAAACAATAACCGCGAATGGTTTGAGAAGCACAAAGAAGAATACCTTCAGGCACAGCAAAATATGATTTCGTTTGCCGATGCGTTGATTGCAGAAATGAATAAGCACGATCAACTGGAAACGCCAACGGGAAAAAGAAGTTTGTATCGTATTTATAATGACGTTCGATTTTCAAAAGACAAAACGCCTTACAACCCACGCTTCGCAGGATATTTGAAACGGCTCAAGCCCGGCTTGCGCGGTGGATATTATTATTGGATCAGGCCAGAAGGTTCGCGCATTGCTTGCGGCTTCGCCTACCCCAATGCCGAAGATTTGAATCGCACCCGGAAAGATATTGAGTATAATTACGAAGGATGGAGAAAGTTACTCAACCGTAAGGCTATACAATCTGCATTTGGAGAAATGGTTGGAGAACAAGTGAAAACAACGCCCAGAGGATTTGACAAAGAACACCCCGCCATCGATTTATTGCGTTACAAAAATTATTGGTTTGAGGTTTCGTTTACAGATGCCGAAGTAACCTCTCCTGATTTTTTGAAAACAGTTAATCAGAAGTTTAAAAGCATTCGCCCCTTTTTTGATTACATGAGCAGCGTGCTAACCACCAATGAAAATGGTGAGCCGTTGTAATTACGATTGAGCAGCTGTCTTGGGCTTTTGCAAAATTAGTTTGCCGAATACCAATGCCATTAACACCACGCCTATTCGTGCGGTCGAGGCAATAAACTCGTGTTCGGTTTCTACCCATCGCATGTAAATGCCGAAGAAGGCCCACATCAACACCAGTAAAAATACAGGCTCTTGAAATCGAAATGCAATTATTAATCCCAGTGCCGTGGCAATTAGCAATAATACAATTGTCCAGATTTCTTCGGAAAGAAACCCTCCGTGCCAATCAAACGAGAGGAGAAGGGCAGATGTATTGGCGATTGTAGCCACACAAATCCACGATAAATAAAACACAAAAGGCAGTTTAATAAAAAACCATTCAGCTTTCCTTTCAAAGGATTGATTCTGTAGCAGCAAAAAGATCCGCGTAAGCGAAAACAATAATACCAGCATGACTACCAGTGAAGCACTTGTTAGTAAGTAATGCCAAACCAGAATCCAACTGGAGTTGGCCACACACGAAACCAAGTACCAAAGCGACAACTCTTTAAAGTAAGGTTTGTCTTTGATGCTGAATTGAGCAATGACAAAACCAATTTGAAATAAGTAAAGCACACTCCAAATAGAAAATGTAAAGCCGGCCGGTGTAAACAGACTGGGATACATGTCAGAAATTTGGCCTGTATTCATTCCGTTGATCGGCAAAATATTGGCTAGCGCATTCACCGTCAGCACTACGGTCAGCGCTAAGACGTTACCAAAAAGAAGTGTTTTACTTGCGTTCATAACTGATAATTGACATTAGTAAGAAACTAAATTGCCAGGTGATAACCTATCTTTATCTTTCATAAAAAAAATACTATGCATAAACTTCAGATAGTAGTGTTGTTAACACTTTTGCTTGGGGCTTGTTCTCCGGCTGAAAAGAAAAAATCGCTGATTGCGTATCCGGTGAGTGAAAAAGGTACAGTGGTCGATACACTGTTTGACACAACAGTGGCCGATCCGTATCGGTGGATGGAAGATGATACGGCTGCAGCAACTGCCAATTGGGTAAAAGCGCAGAATGAAGTCACCTTCGGATTTTTGGATAAGATCCCGTATCGTGAAGCGCTGAAGACACGCTTACAAGCGCTTTATAACTATGAGCGGTTGAGCGCTCCTTTTAAAGAAGGCAATTACTATTATTTCTATAAGAATGATGGATTGCAAAATCAAAGTGTGCTATTTCGCAAGGTGGGTGAGAAAGCAGATGCTGAAGAATTTTTGAATCCCAACAATTTTTCAAAAGATGGCACCACCGCTTTAGCAGGCATTTCATTTTCAAAAGATGGTTCATTGGCCGCATATCAAATTTCAGAAGGAGGTTCGGATTGGCGCAAAGTGATTGTGATCAAAACCATCAACAAAATGCAAGTTGAAGATACCCTGCGCGATGTCAAGTTTAGCGGGCTGGCGTGGAAAGGCAATGATGGATTTTATTACAGCAGCTACGATAAGCCGAAAGGCAGCGAACTTTCTGCTAAAACACAGTACCATAAATTGTATTACCACAAAATTGGTACGCCACAATCTACGGATCAATTGATCTTTGGCGGTGAAGCCACACCGCGCAGATATGTAGGCGCAGGTCTTACCGAAGACGAGCGCTTTTTGATTGTAAGCGCAGCCACGAGCACGACTGGCAACGAATTATATGTTCAGGATTTGAAAGATCCGAAAGGAAAGTTGGTGACTGTAGTTCCTAACTTTGATAATGACCATAATGTGATCGACAATGATGGCTCGCGACTAATCATTCAAACCAACTTGAATGCACCTAACAATAAAATTGTAGAAGTAGATTTTGCTTCACCTGAGGTAGCCAACTGGAAAGACTTGGTTCCGGAAACCGAAAACGCGATGCAAGGTGTTTCTACTGCGGGTAAGAAAATGTTTGTCAATTATCTGAAAGACGCAAAGACATTGATTCAGCAAATTGACTATAAAGGAAAAATAGAACGCGAAGTGGAGTTGCCCGGTATTGGTTCGGCCAACGGATTTGGCGGGAAAATCACCGATCAGGATGTTTATTATACATTCACTTCGTTTACCTACCCAACTTCCATTTTTAAATACAACATCGCCTCCGGCAAATCAACTCTCTACGAAAAGCCCAAAGTGGATTTCAATCCCGATGATTACGAAACGAAGCAAGTTTTTTACACCAGCAAAGATGGTGTGAAGGTGCCTATGTTTATCGTGTATAAGAAAGGTATGGAGTTGAATGGAAAAAATGCAACTATGCTTTATGCCTATGGAGGTTTTAGCATTAGCCTGACTCCCTCATTTAGCACTTCGCGCATTGTGTGGTTAGAGAATGGAGGAATTTATGCGCAACCTAATTTGCGTGGCGGTGGTGAATATGGTGAGAAGTGGCACCAGGCCGGCACCAAAATGAACAAGCAAAATGTGTTTGATGATTTTATTGCAGCAGGCGGATACCTGATTAAAGAGAAATACACGTCAAGTCAATACCTGGCTATCTCAGGCGGATCGAACGGAGGTTTGCTGGTGGGCGCTACCATGGCGCAGCGCCCCGACTTAATGAAAGTTGCATTGCCTGCCGTAGGTGTGATGGACATGCTGCGCTACCACAAGTTTACCGCTGGGGCGGGATGGGCTTATGACTATGGAACGGCCGATGACTCAAAAGAAATGTTTGAGTATTTGAAAAAGTATTCACCGGTGCATGCGCTGAAGCCAAACACGAATTATCCGGCTACGATGGTCACCACAGCCGATCACGATGACCGTGTGGTTCCGGCACACTCATTTAAGTTCGCGGCAGCGCTACAAGAAAATCATGTGGGCGACAATCCAGTATTGATTCGCATCGAAACAAAATCGGGACATGGCTCTTCGAATTTAACAAAAGCGATCGAAGGCACGGCCGATCAGTATGCCTTTACATGGTATAACATGGGTATCATTCCACCACTAGCGAAGAAGGATATGTGAGAGGGGTTTACTAAAACCTGAAAAGCGTCTGATTACTTTAAGTGACCAGGCGCTTTTTTTATGATGTCACTTTTTCACGCTCAATAAGCTAAACTCATCTTTCAGACTAATACTCATCAAACTGATGTTGGCGAGTTCGCGTTTTCGGAAGACTAACTTGTTCGTTTTGGTAACAGCGGTAATGAATCGGCCTTTCACAGTTTCTTGAGTTTTGTAATAACCGGTAGATGGGCGAGTGCTTTCATAGTAGAGAGCATACACCGTCACTTTATAATAGTTGTCGATAACTTCGATTTTAAACTTCCCCGTCCATTCACCTTCCCAATACATTTTGGGTGTATTTATATAAGAGCGTCCGTACTTCTTACAATTGATGATGTAGTGCTTGATCTCGCCATTATAGCCCGTTTCGTTGCGAATGACATTGAATGTAAAAAACTTCGATTTGATCATTTGTACTACAGCCGCCCGCAAACTATCGCGGTTGCCGGGTTGCGAATAGGTATTCGTCCAAATCAAGTCGTCATCCTTGATCTCAAACTGATCATATTTTCCAACTACCTGGGCACCAACCACATTCGAACAGCCCAGTAACAACACTAGAATCAGCTTCCTCATCTGCCACAAATTTCGGCAAAAAAGTAGATTTTAAAGCGATTGCAAGCAAACAGTCATTAGGCTGATAAATTATCTTAATATTTATAAAATTTGGCATTTTTAATGAAATGCAGTTAAAAAATAACCCTATTTCAATCGGATTCGGTAATTTATTTTGAAAAATGCATTAAAAATCAGCCATCTATTCAAATATTTATGAAGTTATTGTTACCTAAATCTTAAACCAAAGCTTATGAGAAAGTCTGTTATCTACTTAGTACTGCTGATAGCGGTCAGTGTGCTGGCACTGTTTATTCCAGCCGTTCCCTTGTCTATACCTACCGAAGGCATCAATTCAGGTGATGTTGCCTGGATGTTGACCGCTTCGGCCCTGGTATTGTTAATGACACCGGGTCTTGCGTATTTCTACGGTGGTATGATCGACACCAAAAGTATTATTTCAACTATGCTACAGAGCTTTATTGCGATGGGCGTGGTGAGTGTACTTTGGATTGTGGTAGGATTTAGTCTTGCCTTTGGAGATTCCATCGGTGGATTTATCGGCAATCCTGCGTCCTTCTTTATGTTTCAAAATGTATTGGACGGTAAGCCTTGGTCACTCGCGCCAACCATTCCTTTAGTACTTTTTGCATTCTTTCAACTCAAGTTTGCCATCATCACTCCGGCATTGATCACGGGTACATTTGCCGAGCGTGTTAAATTCAAATCTTATATCATCTTTTTGGTTCTCTTCTGCCTTTTCATTTATGCGCCATTAGCGCACATGACATGGCATCCGGACGGCTTCTTGTTTAAGCTTGGCTTATTAGATTTTGCCGGAGGAACCGTGGTACACATGTCAGCCGGTTTTGCAGCCTTGGTAGCTTCCATCTATTTAAGAGATAAGACGGTAGTGAAGAAAGCGATTGCTCCTGCCAACATTCCATTTGTATTGTTGGGCACTGGTTTGTTGTGGTTCGGTTGGTTTGGATTCAATGCCGGTAGCGCGTTGAGTGCGGGTGCGTTGGCCGCTTCTGCCTTTGCGACCACCAACACAGCTTCTGCCGCAGCCGGTTTGTGCTGGGTATTGTTTGATGCCGTGCGCGGAAAGAAACCTTCGGCTCTCGGCTTTTGCATCGGTGCTGTAGTAGGGTTAGTAGCCATTACACCTGCTGCTGGTTTTGTTACGATTCCCTCTAGCTTATTTATCGGAACCATTGCCAGCTTAATCAGCAATGTAGTGGTGCATTGGAAATCAAAAACTTCACTAGAAGATACATTGGATGTATTTCCTTGCCACGGAGTGGGTGGTGCGGTAGGTATGTTGATGACAGGTTTATTGGCAAACACAGCAGTGAATGCAGCTAACACTACCGGCAACGGATTGTTGTTTGGCGAATTTAACCTGATCAAAATTCACTTGATCGGTTTGGTATTGGCCATTGCCTTTATCGTGGTTGGCTCATTCATCATCTTGAAAATTACTGATTTGCTTTCACCTATGACGATCAGTAGCGAAGAGAAGAAAATTGGTTCAGATTTGAGCCAGCATGGAGAGCGTCTGCAAAACTACGACATGGAACCCATGAGAGAAGCAGTTTAATAAATCACTAAAGCGCCCCGGGGGGAGGTGAGATTCCCCATCGGAGGCCTTAGCTTATTGTTCATTAAAACACATTCAAAATTATGAAAAAAATTCTATCTGGTTTTCTATGCATTTCACTTTCAGGTATTTTATCAAATACTATTCTTGCACAAGGCGAGTTAACAGCTTCTATTAATAAACCAGCTGCAACCGAAGAAAAAATCGTAACCGCAGGCGAAGTAAAAGCCGCTGCCGAAGAAGAGAAACCCGAGGACAAAGGGAAATTTACCTACTCTGGGTATTTTGATACGTACTACTTTGCGAACTTAAACTCGCCTTCATCCAGAAGTAATCTGGGCAGTTCAGGCATCAGCCGTGGATTTGATCGTTACCCAGGCCAATTTCAATTGGGTATGTTTCTAAATCGCATGAGCTATGCTTATAAAAACACAGAAGTGGTAGCTGAAATTGGTTTCGGTCCGAACGTAGAATATGGTAGCTACGGAAGTGATTTCCGATACCGTTGGGGAACTGTAATAGCGAACAACACTTACACAGCCCTAATGATCAAACAAGCCTACATTAACTACAAGCCCAGCGAAAAATTAACGCTTACGATGGGGCAGTTCGGAACGCATATCGGTTATGAAATGATCGATGCGCCACTCAACTTTCACTACTCCATCAACAACACTTTCAATGCGGGGATCCCTTTCTATCATCTCGGCTTAAAAGCATCCTATGCGTTCAGTGACAAAGTTACGCTGATGGGAGGTGTGGTGAACGGAACCGATAACATTAACGACAATAACCGCGGGAAAAGTTTTATCGGCCAGTTAATGGTAACACCTGCTAAAGGTTTAACTGTCTATTTAAATACGATTCAAGGGAACGAAGGCAATGCGCGTTCCAATGGCAGCGATACTACTTCTTATTTTGGTGTGTTGGATTTAGTCGCTACGTATCAGGCAACTGATCGTTTGCTACTCGCCATTTGGGCTATGCAAGGATCGGTAAGCGGAGAATTTCAAGGAGGCACTTACTTTGCAGAAACAAAACATTGGTCAGGTGCGAATTTATACGTGTCGTATAAGTTCACGGATATTTTCTCGTTGGGTACTCGTATCGAATACTTCGATAACACATCCGGTGCACGTGGTTTATTGACCAACGGAAAGGGAACCGATGTGAGCACGTATACACTCACTGGCAATTTTGCGTTAGCCGATGGCAAGCTTACTTTGAAACCGGAATTCCGTTTTGATAACTTCCAGAAGATGTCCGGCCCGCTGGGTGAAAATGAACCGCAGCAGTTTCAAGATTCGGATGGAAAATTTTCAAAGAATACCCAATCTACTTTAGGGATGGCGGTAATTTATAAGTTCTAAAAAAGTAAAATCAATAATGAAACGCCTGATTGCTTAGCAGTCGGGCGTTTTATTTTGAACTCAGCTTTCGCTGAAAGATGTTGTCCCACGCAGTAAGAGATGGTTTCGGCTGAAGGTTGATATCCACTAATCCGAGGTAGGAAAAATAGCGAATGGAAGGATCAACATTGGCTGGAATTTTTGTCAAATCAATGTCTGTAAACGGCAATTGAAACCAAGCAATGCTGGGCGCGGCATCGAGCAATTGACTTTGGCGTGTAATGTATTTTTGTTGCGCCTCTAAACTTCCGGCAACTACTTTTTGATTTGGCCCATCAAATGACGAGGATGTCCAACCTCCCTCGGTGATCATTAGTTTTAACGATTTACCTTGAACCAATTTGGAATAGTAATCGGTAGGAATGTCATCGGGGTTTGAAAAATCGAAATACGGATAAGAAGAAACTCCCAGCTCTTCGATGAAAGGGAAGTCAGTAAAATCTTGTTGAATGCCAACATACGTTCCATTACCCAATAACTTTCCCCACGCTACATCGGCTTGCACACTCACGCTTAATTTTACAGTCGGGTCGATGGCGCGCACATCGGCTACTGCATCGTTCGCAGCTTTTTTTACACCATTATATATGGAGGAAGGTGCGGCTACTCGAATCAAATTGGTTTCAAGAGCTAACCCTAGATGATCCGGATGTAACATGCTATCCATCACCACCACAAACCTGCGATACAATTTTTGCATCTCCGGCTGTGCGATACTTTTACCCACAGCAACTAGTGAATTAGCATCCGAAGTGCGGTTCAAGCCATTTTGCGGATCGATGTAGACCCATAACTTGAATTTTTTGGTGCGGTAGTATTCAACCAAACCCACATAATTATTCTTCACATACTGTTGAGGCGTTTTACCAGCTAACAAACTATCCCACGGCACTTCGGTGGTGATCATTGCTGCATCGGCCCGCGTGCTCCATAAACCAAGGGTTTGAAGTATTAAATTGAAATCATCGTAGCGGGGTGCCGAGTTTTGAAAACCCATATAATAGGTTCGAGTGGTGGCAACAGAGCTTTCTTCTTTGCAGGAGATCAGAAAAAACAATTGACCAATAAGAATGCTGGAGATAACGACTTTTATGAGTTGACGGATATTTGTTGGAATCCAACCCATGATGTTGCTGCATGAAGATATTCTTATTGGCAAATTCATATTAGTAAAAATACGACTTTTGTAACTGATGGTTTTGTTTACGAATATGGGCAATTCAACTTTTTGTTAGGTTAACCAAATAGAATTGTATTGTTAATTAATCTTAGATTCACTGTTCGGTAGAACGCTGAGTAATTATCAATGGCAGACGAAGCAACATTTGAATCTATTTATCAGGAATATAAAAACTTGGTATTCAACGTATGCCTTCATTACGTACTGAATCGGGAAGATGCGCAAGATGTAGCACAGGAAGTTTTTGTAAAAGTCTATCATCATCACCATCAATACAATCCTGCTACCGCATCACTTAAAACCTGGATTTACCGAATAGCCATCAATCAGTCTTTGGATTTTTTGAAAGCTAAAAGAACGAAGAAGCGACTAGGCTTCATTACTTCGCTTTTTCATGCCGATTCAAACGAACCCCTGCACGAGATTGCCGAAGTAAATCACCCAGGCGTGGCGCTGGAAGACAGCGAAAGTCTGAATGAGTTATTATCTATCATCTTCGCTTTGCCTGACAATCAAAAGACAGCCATTATTTTAACTAAAATAGAAGACCGCCCGCAAAAAGAAGTAGCGGAAATTATGCAAATGAATGTCAAGGCAATCGAATCGCTGCTGCATCGCGCAAAGCAGACCATCGAAAAAAAATTAAAGGACCGCGAAGGATTCTAATAAAAACATCGTATCACTAATTAACTAGGCTATGAACATCGATCAAAAGCTAGACTTGCTAAAGAAAATACAGAAGGTAGACGCACCTCCTTTTATGCTTACGCGCATTCGGCAGCATCTGGAATCCTCGGAGCAGCAACTTGCACCTACGACTTGGAAAGTAGCTTTGGGCAGTGGTTTATTGCTGGTGGCAGCATTGAATGTTTCAATTTTCTTCATCCGATCTTCAAATTCAAACACTGCGGAGATTCAGGAAATAGTGACCACCATGGATATGTCGAACCAAAATGATTTTTACAATGAGTAGAGAAAGATTATTGGCGATAGCAGTGATTGGTTTGCTGCTGATAAACGTGTGTACGGTGGGGTTTTTCTTTTTTGCGAAACCGCCACATCTACCCGGAGGCCCACCTCCTTTTGGCGGCATGGAACCGAAAAATCAGATTGTAGAGAGCCTCCACTTCGATCAACAGCAGATAGTTGAATATGAAAAACTGATTGCCCAGCATCGTCAAACCATTCGCGAATTGAATGATCGAATACATGAAGCAAAGAGTTTACTCTATCAATCACTCTCAAATGAAAATGGTACAGTGAAAGATTCGTTGATTAACACACTAGGATCATTGCAAAGGCAAATTGAAACCACCCATTACAATCATTTCAGAGACATCAAAGCGATTTGCAAGCCTGAGCAACTGGCTTATTTCGAAACACTATCTGAGCATTTGGCTAACTTCTTTAATGCGGATAAGCAACGGCCCGGAAGGCCTGAGTAATTATTTTATCCGGCTTGCGAAGGATTGTTTTACAAAAGTCGTAATAGTGTTCATAACGATTTCTTTTATGATGAAAAAATGTAAAACATCCTTTCGCAGATTAATGATCATAGGCTCGCTTATTGGCATGGTAGTAGTTGCTTGCAGCAGTGACAGCGTCACGCCCACTACCGATACCAATTTCAAAGGAACCGTCATTGATGTAGATGCCACCAAATTTCTTTCAGCCGGACTCGCGGAGCCGATCAGCATTGTTACCCGCACGCTGACGAACGGCACTTCCGCCCAATGCTATAAAATTGTTACTAAGAGTACACCCTCCGATCACAATCAAGGCCCTTGGTGTCCAACCAACATTACTGATGATGCAAGCAAAGGAGGTATTTGGTTAGAGGGAGGAAATGTCTACGATGTAGACGGAGCATTTATCAAAAACTTAGCTACGTTTTACAAAAACACAACTTGGCAAATGTATAATGCAAATACGGGAACGATCACAAAAACGTTAACGCAAGCCGATTGTCAGGCAGCCGCTAATCCAAGCGTAGGAGCAGAGTATAAAAATTATTGTGTTGAATGTTTGCCTTCCTATGTGTCATCGGTAACCCGAACGATTTACATTCCGGTTACGCCAGTAAAATTAACTGCTGCTGTAAGTTTTGGCATGGGACCAGGAGCATCTGGACCGAGCGTACGCGGGATTGCATTCAACGGTGTGTTGTTTGATGCACCAGCCCCTGTCAACATTATCTTAGCAGCATACACTTTAGCACCATTTGACGATGCGGGTGGACATATCAATATGGGGGCCGGGTATCACTATCATGCGGCCAGGGGTAAGTCAACTAAAATTGTACAGGCGGATGGTCATGCGGCCATGATTGGCTATGCATTGGATGGTTTTGGAATGTATGAACGACTAAGTGCGGCAGGAACAGAATACACCGATTTAGATGCAAGCCGAGGTCACTATGATGATACACGAGGCTATCATTATCATGTGGACAAAGCAGGCTCTAATAATTTTATCAACAGCCTTGCAGGTGCTTACGCAAATTAAATTGGTATGAGATTCGTTATCATTCTTTTATTGATCAGCGTGCAGTGGGTGCAGGCACATAGCCCCGATTTATCCACGCTGATGTTGTATGAACAAAATGGCAAATTGCTTTTGGTGATCAAAGCATCGCTGACAGCCTTTGAAGGAGAGATTGATTACCATTTTGGCAAAAATGCTTACAAGACCCCGGAAGAGTTTATGCAATTGGTGATCAAACACTTTCAGAAAACTTTTTTGGTCATGGTAAATGGAGACACGGTTCAGTTGATCAATCCACAAGTTCAGCTCGGCCACGAGGCCACTCTTTTTGCGGAACTTCAAATCAAGGAAAGGAGTATTCAATCGTACTTCATACGGTGCGCACTGTTTCAGGATATGCCCAACAATCAGTGTGAACTAATTCTCACTACCCATGATCGCCCGCAACAGCAATACATACTATACGGTGGCAATAACCATGAAGTCATGTTAAAGGCAGCGAGGCAAGCGTGGATTATTGAGACGCCCACAAACTTTATTTCGAACAATAGTACGATTCCATGGTTAATCGCCTTAGTGATTTTATGTTTAACCGGTTTTATAATAAAGTCTAGAATAATAAAAACGGAATACGTGGAACAAAATGAAATCACGACAGAGATTACAAATCATCAATACTTACAACAGTAATTAATTGTACCTTAACTTCATCGATTTATGAAATTCAGAAACTTCTTGTCCTTCTTACGTTTTATTTTTGTTTCGACCTTGTTGTTAGCTTGTAGCAGTACCAGTGATCCTGCACCTACAACCACTACAACTTCATCGACCGTTCCGGATGTATATAAAAAAATATATGGTGCCACCAGTGTTACATCCGATGGAACGTACATTACCATCAAGACGAATGCATTACCCGACCACACCAGCGTGTATTATGCTACTAACAATGCATTGTATGCCAACTTCAGTGGAACTACGTATGCCGGATATACCTTCGCTAAAAATCCGAACAGCATTTCATCACAGACGTTAACCTTTAAAATTCCTGTAGACCCAAAAGTAGCGTCTACACACGCTGCTACACCCATGGGCCCGATTGGAGTATCTGTCAACGGAATTCCTTTCTTCAATCAATATGCGGCCGGTGGCTCTCCGGTTACGAATGAAATAGCTGGCTTCGATCAGTGGTGGGGGCATCCGCAAAACTCCGGGCAATATCATTATCACGTAGAGCCGAAATACCTCACGACTGTGAAATTATCAAAGTCAGGGTTGCTTGGATTTTTATTGGATGGATTTCCGGTGTATGGCCCTGAAGAGAATGGAAAAACGTTAGTGACTTCTGATTTGGATACGTATCACGGCCACACTAGTGTAACTGCCGAATATCCAAATGGAATTTATCATTATCACATCACTGCCGATGCGCCATATTTGAATGGCTCCGGATTTTACGGAACTGCAGGAACAGTTTCTCAGTAGACGATGAAGGGCTTCAGTATTCTTATGTTGATGGGCTTGTTCGCTTGCACTCCGCACGAAGACGAGAAAACATCAATCAGTCCTCGACCTGTTCCGTCCAAATGGGTGGAGGCGACTGATACCCAATTGTCTCAACATCAGGATACACTATTTTATAACAATGAGAAATTTTCGGGACACCTTTTTCAATTATACCCAGCGGCTGATACGGCTTTGGTGATTTCGTTCATCGAGGGATTGCAGGAAGGTATCACACGCAAGTGGTATGATAATGGACAGTTGAGCGAAGAACGATTGTACGTAGCCGGAAAGAAAGAGGGCGTGCACAAAGCGTGGTGGCAAGATGGCAAACCTAAATTTGCTTTTGAAGTAAGCGATGATGCCTATACGGGTGAGTTGAAAGAATGGTACAGCAGCGGACAACTTGCAAAACAATTTCATTATAGAAAAGGCCAGGAAGAAGGCTCGCAAAAAATGTGGTGGGCCGATGGATCCATTCGTGCTAATTATGTAGTCCGCAACGGAAAAAAGTATGGCTCAATTGGCGTTAAACTTTGTTTGAACCCGTATGATTCGCTTAGTAAGAAATAGTTTCATTATCATTTTTCTTTTCGCAGGATGTCAATCCCACAAAGAGGAAACTTTGCCATTTTATAATGACCCGGAGTTTACACCGCGCTGGATCGAACCATCCTCAGTAGCGTATGATTCCATTCATACTATTCCTTCTTTTTCTTTCACCGATCAGGAAGGAAAAACAGTGACAGAGAAAATGGTGGAAGGGAAAATCTATGTTGCTAATTTTATGTTTACCAGTTGCGTCAGTATTTGTCCGGTGATGACCGACAATATGAAAATCTTGCAAAAGGAATTTGAACACGAAGAGGATGTAGTTTTACTTTCACACTCCGTATTACCCGCGGTGGACAGTGTGTCGGTGTTGAAAAAATATGCGGAACGAAAAGGAATCAAGTCGTCTAAGTGGCATTTACTCACTGGTAACCGCGATTCGATTTATAGTTTGGCCAAACGACAGTATTATGCCGGAGATTCGATCGGCTTCTATGGCAACCAGCGCGATTTTTTGCATACCGAGAACTTTATTCTTGTAGACAAGCACCGGAGGATTCGCGGAGTTTACAATGGTACCATCAAATTTGAAATGGATCGAATCATAGAGGATATCCATACTTTGATGAAAGAGAACTAGAAACCACTTCTACATCTTTTATTTTATATTACCTTGCGGCACTAAAATTATTTTGTGTCGATTGGTATTTTGATTGTTTGCATTGCGGCATTTGCAGCCGGATTTATTGATGCCATCGTAGGTGGCGGTGGATTAGTACAAACACCGGTTTTGTTCATGACTTTTCCGAATTATTCCGTAGCCACCTTATTGGGCACAACTAAGTTACCATCTTTTTTGGGCACCTCTGTTTCATTGTATCAATATGCCAAGCGTGTCACCATTCAATGGAAGTTGGTTGGATTTATTGCAGGAGCCGCCTTTTGCGCAGCTATGTTTGGTTCGTATTTGGTGAGCACCATCTTACCATTCGGCTGGGCACTAACGCGTGGAATAGTTAGTGGTTTGGTGATTGGCTTTTACGATGGCTTCATCGGACCCGGTACCGGTAGTTTTTTAGTACTTATGTTTATCAGTTTGCTGGGTCATGATTTTATGCATGCGAGTGCACACGCCAAAACTGTCAATCTGGCTACGAACATGGCTTCCATTATTTACTTTGCCAGCACCGGAAATATTTTGTTTGAGTTGGCCATACCGATGGCTGTGTGCAACATGGCCGGTGGATTTGTTGGCACCCGCTTTGCCTTGCTACGCGGAAATAAATTCATTCGCATTTTCTTTTTGTGTGTGGTGTGCGCTACCATTTTGCGCTTCAGCTGCGATGTGTTTTTTAAATAATCTAAATTTTATTGTCTTATAATTATTTACTTTTGATCTGATATGAATCGGATCGATCGACTTACGGCTATTTTAGTTCAATTACAATCCAAGAGGATTGTAAAGGCTGAGGAAATTGCCGAACGTTTTCAAATTAGCGTGCGCACGGTTTACCGTGATGTGAAGGCATTGATGGAAGCTGGTGTGCCCATCGGATCGGAAGCGGGCACCGGTTATTTTATTGTAGATGGCTATCATCTTCCTCCCGTAATGTTTACCGAAAATGAAGCGAGTGCCATGATGATGGCGGGGAAGTTGGTGGAGCGCATGACGGATCAATCGATACAGACTTCTTTTGAAGGCGCACTATTCAAAATTAAAGCCGTGTTGAATGAAGCGCAGAAAGATCATTTGGAAAGTTTGCAAGATCATATTGAAGTGATGAAGCCGCGTGTCACACTTCCGGCCCAAGCAGGTAATTTTTTAACAGATTTGCAGAAAGCCGTGGTTGGCAAGCAAGTTATCTACCTTCATTATTTCAGCAACCATCAAAATGAGTTGACCGAGCGCGAAGTAGAACCGATTGGTCTATTTTATTACAGTGCGGCCTGGCATCTTATTGCCTGGTGCCGCTTGCGCAATGGCTTCCGCGATTTTCGCTGCGACCGTATCAAAGAATTAAAATCGACAGGAGAAGTTTTTCAACCGCGCAGTATTTCTACCATGCAAGAGTATTTCAACAGTTTGCAACAAGCGAATGTGGAAATGAAATCGGCTACCGTGTTATTTGATCGGAAAGAGGCGCATTACATCCAAAACTCACGGCATTATTTTGGATTTGTTTCGGAAGAAGAAGCCGATGGTCAGATACGTATGCATTTTCTGACAGCCGATCTGAACATGATGGCGCGCTGGCTTCTATCATATGGTCGGGGTGTGGAAATTGAAAAATCGGAAGAACTAAAAGAGACGATTCAACAACTTGTGGAGGAGTTGCAAGAGCATTATTTGAAGGTGGATGCACAGTAAGTTGCGCGATTCAAAAGTCAGCAACGTTTACATCTTCACTAACTCCACCCTTCTGTTTTGTTTTCTACCTTCCTCAGTTTCATTAGTGGAAACCGGGCACAACGAACCTACACCTTTCGATACAAGTTGGCTTGCCGGAATACCAAATTGAGAGGTTAACGCCAAAACAACGGCATTGGCTCTATCTACAGAAAGTTTCAGATTCGACTCGAAATTTCCTTGATTGTCGGTGTGCCCAACAATAAACACTTTTAGCGCTGGATCTTTTTTTAATGTTAAGGCAATTTGTTCAATACCATTTTTTGATTCGGATTTAATAGTGGCCAGACCCGTATCGAACAGAATATAAAGGGCAACATGTCCGGAACTTTTGATATTGGACGATATATCGGCTGCCGAAATAACTTGATCCATCAATGATTTTTCTACTATAACCAGAATGTAGGTTTCGGTTAATTCCGGGGTTCCTTCACCGAGGTAAGAAGAAACTGAAATCCACGAATCAGCAGTCGAATTCTTGATTTCGGCATCAAAGCGGCCATTGCCATCTTGCAAATATTCCACAATTGGTTTTAGTTTTTTTGCAGCCGCTTGAAAATTTAAGGTGATATAGGGGGAGCTAGCTGCTTTTGATCCGGGCTTCAGGCGATAGGTGATAGTTGTTTTCTTACCACTAACTTGGATGTCTTCTCCTTTTGCATTCCGAAACGTTCCCACGCTGAAATCACTGGCCTCATAGGTTTCAATATAGTAGCCCGGGATTCGGGTGGGGAATAGTGGATGATCTTGGGAGCCTTCAACATCCGACTGCGAAAAACTCCAAGTCACAACGAACAGAAAAAGACAGGTGGTAGTTAGTTTCATATCTAAGGAATAAGACTGTGATCTCAAGTTACAAAGACGCCTGCTAATTCCAAATTAGAAAAAAAGGCGAGTCTTTTCTGCCCTCCTTTGCTACATTTCAGGTAACTCCTGACATAGGGTTGTCACTAACACCCGAAAAATAATACAATTATTTTTTTCTGCTGACATAGGGCTGACAGGGCGCATAGGTTGATTTGATAAAAAATTAATCCATGGAAATCAAAATTATTATTTTCTGGCTTCTAATTCTCGCGATGGCGGCCCCGTCATTTATTTTTGGCTTTGTCAAAATCATCAGCAAGAAAGATAAAGTAGAACTCTTTCAGCGGCTAGGTTACCCGATGTGGTTTATGAAGTTAGTCGGCTTTGGTGAAATTGCTACAGCAATCGGTTTATTAATTGAACCTACACGCTTGATCGCGATTATTCTCTCATCCGTTATTTTAATCGGAGCGGTGTTATCGCACGTACGTGCCCGCGAACCCAAAGAGGCATTGGCACCGGCAATTGTTTTGGTGCATCTCGCTATCATCTTCGCTTTCACTTTTTTCATTTAGCCGTGAGTCGCTAATCAGAAACTAAATCGTCCACATAAAACAAATAACTATGAATCAGCCCATCATTAAAAAAATCAAACCCATCAACTTTTTGTTTCATCGTGCCGAAGTGAAGATCAGCGATTTGATCAATCAAGTGCCGGTGGCGAAGGATCTTTTTAAAGAGAGCGTGCGACTGGATCTCCATCCTTCCGGTCCCATCCATTGGCACTACTTCGGATTTATGGGCGATGAAACCAAGCCCTTTACACTCGAAGTTTGTTTGCCAACGGCTTCCATTCCGACAGATTATGATGGCGCATTTCATTTGAAGCGCACCGAAGATTTTAAATGTGTTTCGCTTTTGCACCAAGGCGCCTGGCATGAGATCCCAAAAAGCTATGGCATCTTAATGGAATTTATGCAACAACACCAACTACAACCGACAGGCATTACGCGTGAGTTGTATATCAATGCTGATTTTGTCAATCCGGAAGCCAACGTTACGGAAATCCAAATGGGAATTAATTGAAGCGAAGTATGAGAAAGTGGATTCTGTTTTTAGGAATTGTTGCCGCGCTTCTTTGCGCAATGATTTGTTCCGCTGGGGCACAAAACCAAATGAAATCTATCAAAATGAATGCGGGATTTATCACCTCTAAGTTGAAAGAGACTAAATCGTTTTATACAGAAGTTTTGAAGATAGAAGTTGTATTCGAAAACGACTTTTATCTTTTGTTGAAAGCAAAAGATGGCACCGATCAAATTAGCTTTCTTTTGCCACATCATGAAAGTCAGCAGCCCTTGTTTCAATCTCCGTTTAGCGGAAAAGGAGCTTACTTAACAATCGAGGTCGATCATGTGGATGAAGTGTATCAACAAATGAAAGAAAGGAAGATACCCATTGCCATCCCATTGCGTGATGAGCCGTGGGGCGATCGACATTTTGCAATCGTTGATCCAAATGGAATAGGTATTGACATCGTAACGTATCAATCACAAAACTAATTATGGAGGTATTAGTATTCTCTACATCTGTACAATCGACCGAACAGGTAAAAACGCTGGCACCTCAGATTAATTCGCTAGCAGGAAGGGGTCGATGGAATTTCGCATTGGATGATTGCGATAAAATACTTCGGATTGCATCCGATCAAGTAAAGCCCCAACAAGCGATAGCACTGTTGAGAAAATATGGATTTGAATGCAATGAACTCGATTAATTAATGGTGTCTGAAGCCTCTATTCTAAAATAAACTTTATTAACAAAAACTATTAAACACATGGAAACGCTTACACTTAACATCTCATTTTTAATCAATGCTTCTGCACAAACCGTATGGAATGCATTAACGGATCCGGAAGTGGTAAAGAAATATTTCTTTGGAACCGACCTGAAAACTTCGTGGAAAATAGGCGACCCCATAACATTCAGTGGCGAGTGGGAGGGTAAGGAGTATATTGACAAAGGCACTGTACTACAAATTGAAACAGGTAGATTGATTACCTATAATTACTGGAGCTCGTTTTCAGGTAAGGAAGATAGACCTGAGAACTATGCTAACATCACCTATCAGTTGGAACAAGAAGGGAACCAAACCAAGTTGACGATTCTACAAGACAGCATTGCTGATCAAGAGGCATTGGCGCATTCCGAACAAAATTGGAAAATGGTTGTAAATTCGATGAAGGAGCTAATTGAAAAGTAAGTTGTAAGGCTGCTCAGAAAAAGCAGCAGACAATGTGTCGATGCCTGCCATGAAGCCCGGTAGCGGAAAATCTTTAACGGGTGAAGTGAATGATTCGGCCAAGTTGCTTCCGGAATACTTTTCGAATTGTCTCAGAAGCAGCCCACGAATAGTGAAAGGAGTGGCCTTAAACAAGGTCACTCCTTTTTGTGGGTGATTGACGGCCAATCAAAGTTGATCAAGAAATCATAGTTTGGCGAAACCTTCGTTCATCAACAGCGCAAGAAAGAGGGGATTTATTTTTTTTATTCTACGCGCAGTGTATTGGTTGGATTTTCGCGAGTGATTTTGCCAAAGAGACTTAGAATAGTTAAACCAACCATCAGCGTCATGAGCGAAATGGCAACGACATACGGCCACATGGCTAATGGAATAACGGTGGGGTAGAGCGATGCCAGAATGATGTTCATCATCCAGGCTCCTAATGGCGCGCCCACTATGAAAGCAACGACAACAATGATTAAATAATCTCCGGACATAAGTTGGAATACTTCAAATACGCTGGCACCAAATACTCTTCGAATGCTGAATTCCTTCAATCGTCTGGTGAGGTTGTAAGAGATTAAACCGTATAATCCCATGGCTGCCAAAATGATGGAAGTGATGGCAACAAAAACCATAATTTTATTATTGGCTTTGCTGTTTCTCACAAAGTTCTGAAATGCATTGCTTTGAAATGAAACGGCTGTGGGCTCGTCAGGCGCTACCTTTTTCCAGATAGATTTTAATTCGCCTTCCGCAGCCAACAGTTTGCCAGAGGAAGCGTGAAGTACCATATACCTGAAATTTTCCTGAAGCGCCAACGAAAATACTACCGGTTCAATAGGATTGTAGAAATCATCATAATAGAAGTCCTCCACTACACCTACAACAAAACGTTTCACACTATCACATACAAAAGATTGCCCCACAGCGTCTGCCCAACCCATCTTCTTCACAAATTTTTCATTCACCACTACGCTTTCAATTTTATCGGAAGCGATGGATTCATTAAGCAGTCGGCCTGCTTTTAAACGGATGTTCATCAGTTCAAGGTATTGGTGACCGACTCCGAATAATTTTGTAGAATATTCTTTTCCTTCATAAGTAATGTTTGTAGTCTCTTCCGAATAACCAATATGGCGCATGGCTCCGGCAGTCGCTGAAATATTTTTACTGAGGCGTACCTGCGATAAAATTTCTTCATATTGATGGGAGTTCTGCAGCTCCACTACGAGGATCTCGTCATGCTTATATCCCCAATCTAATCTCTCAAAATAATGAGAGGCCGCTATGAACATTAAGCAAGCGACAATACTGGTAATTGAAAGTGCAAATTGCATGGTGAGCAACGATTTGCTGAACACACTTTTGTTTCCAAATTTTTCTTTCCCTTTCAATACTTTGATGGCACTGAAGGAGGCAACATAGAAAGAAGGATAAGCCCCAGAAAGAATGGCCACCAACAATAGAAACCCTCCGAAAAATAGCATGGCCATTTGCCAGGATGAAACTCCAAATTCAATCTTAACAGGAAACATCTGATTGAACCCCGGCACCAATAGGTAATAGGCTAGGAGCGTTCCGACACATAGAGCGATCGCGCACAACGATAAGTTTTCCAATAGAAACTGAAAAATAATCTCTCGCTTGCCACCTCCAATAACTTTGCGGATTCCGATTTCTTTCAACCTCGTAGTAACAGAGGCTACTGCTACGTTCATGTAATTGAAACAAGCAATCAAAGTAAGAATGGCGGCAATCAGAATGAGCGAAATCATTGACGCTGGAGAGTTGCTCCAACTCATGGAGCCAGAAATGTCCCAACTGGCAGCAGCCACTTCTTTCAAAGGTAATAGTTCAACTTTTTGAATCGGCCGAGTGGCATCCGCCTCATTTTGAAATTTTCGGAATTGATCTAAATCAGAAGATAATGCACTCCACGCTGCTTGTGGTTTCTTTAAAACGAAATTCGATCCTAAGAGAAGACTCCAATCGTTGATGCGATCTTTATTCATTTCCACCCACACAGGTGCAGATACCAGAATATCAATATACATGCTGGAGTTGGCCGGAGTATCTTCGAGTACACCTCCTATCGTGAATTCATACTTGTGCTGTTCACTGAATTTTATCGACATGGGTTGGCCCACGACATCTGTGTTTCCAAAATACTTGGTGGCTATTGCTTCACTTACAATGATTTGATCTTTGTGTGCCAATGTGTTTCGATCTCCGGATATAATTCGGAAGTCGAAAATTTCCATAAACTCGGGATCTGCGAAGACGAATCTTTCTTTAAAAACCAATTCACCCACACGCACACTGGCAACAGTTCTACCGGCTCGGGCTACTTTTTCTACCGCGGTATTGTTCTTCAGAATTTCAGCCAATGGATGCGGAGATCGTGCAGATTTATACGTTTCATCTCCATCTTTAATATGATTGACCACCAAAGCTATATCATCGGCCCGCGTATGCATGGAGTCAAGATGATAGAACGAATCTTCTAAGACAAAAACAGTCACTGCAATGCCAATAGCAATGGATAAACCAATGATGTTAATCAATGATGGGGTACTGTTTCGAACCATATTTCGAAAGCCGGAAATCAAATAGCTCTTGATCATATCTGTGGTGGTGGTTGAATATTTTTCTAATCTGGTTTTGCGAATATTTCGCCAACGGAAGAATCGGATTACATTCCAAATGAATCGCCCATCGGCCCTTATCTTTTTCTCTTTCAAATCGCGATAGTAGATTTCATAGGCATCTCCTTGAATTTCTTCCAGCAGTTCGGGCCTGCAATACCATTGCAAGAAGCGGTCGGCCCAACGCGGAGGTTTTGAAAATTCAGACATTGGAAGAATGGGTTTCATTTCATTGGAATTATTCGCTACGCAACGTTTGGGTAGGATTGGTACGAATTGTTTTGACGCCTTGCAAGACAATGATCAGTGTGATGAGTAAAACAATGCCCACACAGGCAACCACAAATATTCTCCACGGCATGGCGGTATGATAGGCGAAACCGTTCAGCCATTCATTGGCTCGGTACCAGATCAAAGGAATTGTAATTACAATGGCCAGCAAAATCACTGCTAAGAATTCGCGAACGAGTAATTGTAGCACCTGTACGGCCGAGGCTCCGAAAACTCTGCGAATACTCATTTCTTTCATCTTGCGAAGCACATTGAAAGTAGCAAGTCCTACGATTCCGATAATGGCGATAGCAAGTGCAATCACGGTAAGTAAAATAACCAGACGCGAAGCCACAGTTTCTGTTTTATAAATCTCGTCAAACGTTTCATCCTGAAACCAATATTTCATGGTGTATGCCGGCTCGATGAGTTTGTAGGCATTCGCAATGCTTTCCATCGATTGGATGGTGCTTCCGGGTTGGTACTTTACATAAATTGTCGATAGATGTTCCGGAGCGGTTCGGAATAAAATAACCGGCACGCGCGCCTCGTGCAGTGACTCCGTATGAAAATCATTCACTACGCCAATGACTACCCCAGTTGTGCCGCCAATTTTTATTTCCTCGCCGATAGGATTCGTAAAGCCCATAATCTTGGCAGATTCTTCGGTCAATATCATTTCGGTGCGCACGCTGTCATGAGTACTCAATTCAAAGAGTCTACCCTGCGATAGTTTCAAGCCCATCGTATTCGGAAAGGAATAATTGCAGCCAAGCGTTTTAAAAGCAATACGTGCATCGGGTTCTTTGCCTTGCCAGGTTACACCCATGTTGCTGCCGCCCATATTCAGCGGGTTAGAATTAGCAGCACCTACACTCACAATGTTCGGATCTTTTGCGAGTTCATTCTTAAAGGCTTCAAACTTCAATAGCAATCGGTACGTAGGTTCAATCCGAAGCATATTGCTGCGATCAAATCCTAAATCTTTTTCGGTGATGTATTTTAATTGTGAATATATCACGCCACTAAAAATGATTATGCCAATGGACACACTTAGTTGAATGGTCAGCAACAGTTTTCGAAATCGTTGCGATCCGGTGGCACTCATCGTTAATTGATTTTTTAATGCACGTATCGGTTGGAATGAAGACATGACGATAGCCGGATAGGCGCCTGCTAATAAACTTACAGCCAACAGGAACACCAATAAGTAGGCGGGCGTCCAACCGGAGAAAATATCTACACTCAGGTTTTCTTGAATCAGCGTTCCAAAAATTGGCAAAGTAGCCTGAGTGATAACTACGGATAGTGCAAACGCAATCATTACCAGCAGGAAAGCTTCGCCCATAAACTGAGCGGCAATGGTGCTGCGCATAGCACCGGTTACTTTACGAATGCCAATCTCTTTGCCGCGAAGGCTGGCACGCGCGGTCGTCAGGTTGATGAAATTGATCACCGCCATGATCACCACCAGGCAACCGATTACCAGAAAAAGCATTACATAGTCAATACGGCCCCCGGTATTTTTTCCATCTTCAAATTTGCTTTTCAAATGCCAATCGGTAAATGGAAAGGCTTGATAGCTTAGCTTTTCATTTTTGTAGGCTTCAGTAATTACGCGCACATCGTTAAGTTTCTCCGTCAGCAAATCGGCAGAGATGGGTTGATGCGTCTTTACATACATTTCAAAAAAGTTTTGCTTGAAGCCTTCGTCATCGATGCCCCACTGTTTCTTCAACACATCATACGTCATTACAAAGTCGAATTGAAGCGAAGAGGTGGCCGGCACATTTTGAAAGATGCTTACAATTTTCACCTCGCGTGTTCCATCAATTTTGATCACCTTGCCCAGTGGGTTTTCTTTGCCGTAAAGTGCTTCGGCCATTTTCTCCGATATCGCGATAGAGGCCGTTCCTTTCACGGGGTTAGTATCACCTTGAAGAATAGGAAAATGAAACACCTGAAAGAAATTTTCACTGGCATACACACCATCCATGTAAATGCACTCATCGGCTTTTCCCTCCGGCCGAAAGCATAGTTGATGAGGCCACCGTGTGCCGGTTGATACACTGGTTAAACTTTCTACTTCAGGAATAGACGACACATCCATCACACAAGAGGCTACACTATATGTTTCTTTAGTGCCATTGGCTTCTGCATGCGTGAGTACTTTAAATAGCTGTTCGCCCTGCGGATGAAACGAATCATACGAATATTCGTGAAGTGACCAGAGCATCACCAGAAAGGCACAAACAAATCCCGCGGTAAGACCAATTACGCTGAGGCTGGTGTTTCCCGGCTGGCGCACAAAATTGCGCAACGCCACCGTCAAAATATTTTTTAACATGTCCATAGTTGCTCTGGATTTATTGATTTTGTTTTGAGTTCGCTTGATATTTTTCCATCGAAAAAAACGCACTACGTTCCATACAAATTGAACTTTCGCTTGTCGCGGATGCTGCATGACTTTCCGATAGAATAACTCATAAGCATCTCCTTGAATTTCTTCTAACAATTCCGGTCGGCAATACCATTGCAAAAATCGGTCGGCCCATTTGGGTGGTTGGTGATTCATGCCAAGCGAAATTGGAGCGCCACTTTCGGAATCTGGTTGAATAACTGCGTACGCAATTCATTGGCCTCTTCCAAGGCACGCTTACCCGCTGCTGTTAACAGGAAAATCCGTTTTCTACGACCGCCACGCTCTTGCGAAGGGTCGCCCATTTTGGATTTTAAAAAGCCCTTTTCTTCCAATCGGGTAAGCACAGAATGCACTGCACTTATGTTAAGACTGCGCCCGGCTTGTTTTTCAATTTCATCCATGACGGCTACCCCGTATGCATCGGGGTGCAAAATGCCGACATGTAGTAGTACAAGTTCTTCCAATTCGCCTAAGTAGTTTCCTTTCATCGTTTTGCATTATTAGTTCCACAAACGTGAAAGTAATAAATATGTTTCATATTTGTAGAAATCAGGTGTCGGGATGACAGACGATCAATTACTGAATATCTGGTCGTTACAAAAAAAATCAACCAAGGGAACAAATAATGAAACAGGCACTGGCTTAGGTTTACTATTGTGCAAGGATTTTGCTGAAAGAAATAAGGGTACAGTTACTGTAACAAGTTCACCGGGAGTGGGAACTACATTTGAAATCAAATTACCATTATAAGAAAGAGATTAAGCTAGCGCTTCAACAATGAAGTTTAGTGCCCATTTGGAATCCATACCGTAAACGTAGATCCGACTGCCGGGTAGCTTTCAAAAGTCAGTTGCCCTCCTAACTTATCAATGGCCTTTTTTACAATGTATAATCCGAGGCCATTTCCTTTGGATTGCTCACTACCTCGAAAGAACATATCGAATATTCGATCTTGATATTCTTTTTCAATGCCAATACCATTGTCTTTTACGATTAGCTCAAGACCCCCTTCTTTTTTACCGACAAAGAGATCAATGGTAGCTTCTTGAGGCCGGCAGAATTGGATGGCATTTTCCATCAGGTTTTCAATAATGATTTTTACAAATGCCGGGTAGGAGTAAAAAGTCTGAACGCCTTGTATATGCACTTGATACTTTATCTTTTTTCGATCAATGGCCTCACGGAATGCATCGAATGCGCCTTCTAGCAAGAGAACGATCGATACCTCCTTGTATACAAATTGCTGAGCACCTACATCACTGATGGACTGTAGCTTTACCAGCATTCGATCTAAATGCACAGCGGTTTCTTTTACCTTTTCAAATAGATGCAAGGCGTTTTGATCTTGCACTGTAATTTTAGCTACCTCGGCCAAGCCCATAAAAGTGGTAAGTGGCCTTCGGAAATCGTGCGATGACCGATAAAAGAATGTATCCAATTCTTTATAAGCTTGTTCAAGTTGGCGTGTGCGATCAATTACTTTTTGTTCTAAGCCTTCATTTAGTTGCCGAATCATTTCATTGCTCTCTCGCAATTCTTCCGATTGTGCCTGAATTTCTTCTTGTTTTTCCGCCAATGTTTTATTCAATTCGGTAAGCGATGAATTAGCCTCCGTCAACTCTTCTGCCTGCGCCAATATTTCTTCGCTGCGTTCACCAAGTTCGGCATTTACTTTTTGCAATGCATTATTGGCCTCACTCAGCTCTTCACTTTGCGCGCTCACTTCTTCATTTCTTTCCTGTAGTTGCTTATTCAACAAATTTGTTTTTTCAGACGATTGAAATAATTGATAGAGTAATGCGCCAGCAACAACGAGGCCAATAATTGTGATTAAAATGATGATTTTTTGGTTGTCAATTTTTTCTTGCTGATTCTCCATTGCTTTTTGCCGGAGCTGACCATTGGCTTGCAATAACTTAATTTCCTGATTCCGTTGATCGAGTTCGTAGTTGCTTTGTAAGCTTAAGATACGGTTGCTTAACGCTGAGTTGTTGACCGAATCTTTTAGCTTTTCGAAAAGGATGGAATAACGTAAGGCTTCATTCAATCGACCTTGCTTCACCAATAGATTCCTTCGAGTTTCATATGTGTTCGCGAGAACAATTCCGTGATGTGTGAGACGTGCTGTTTTTTCCGCCAACGTCAAATAGCGGTTAGCCTCTTCATAATTTCCTAATTTGGTGTACACACTTCCTAAATCAAAATAACCCCAAGCCAGTCCGCTTTGATGAAGAATTTCTTCCTTTAGTTGAATACTTTCAAGCAAGTACTGAAGGGCTTCCTTCAATTTACCCTCGGCTTCAAGTGTTTCGCCAATGTTGGCCTGCGTAGAGGCTGCCCCTTTTTTATCATTTGTATTTTTTCGAATAGCCAACGCCTTTTCAAAAAAAAGAATCGCACTGTCATATTTCTTTTCGAATTTAAGGATCAATCCTTTTTGATTGTACGCTCGAGCGGCATCGGCAGTGAAGCGATTCGCTTCGGCTAATTGCATGGCCTTACCTACAAATGAATTGGCCATGGTGGATTGTTTTAGCCGGTAGAAATTTCGGCTAATACCAATTAAAGCGGTCACCTCATCGTTGAGATAGGCTTTTTCTTCTGCTACTTTAAGTGCTTCGTAATAGTTCTTTAGGCTAATATCGTAGTCGCCAATTTCTTCCAGTACTTCTCCCAAATCAATCAATGCTTTAGTGTACGCTTTTAGAGAAGAATTTTTCAAGTAGAAATTTTTTACTTCTTCAAAATAGGCTAGTCCTTCCGCATATTTCCCTTGACGAAAGTAGATGATCGCTTTTTGATTTTTAATGTCTAGTTGAATTTCTGTAGCTGATGCATCCGCTTTAACACTTTCGGCTTTTTTAAGGTAGTCTAGAGCCTGTTCCAAATTCGATTGAGATAGGTGCCATTGGGAAAGATTCACATAAATATCAGCAAGCAAAACTTTGTCGGTGAGCCGTTCGCGGATGATTCTTGATTTTTCCAGAAAGAGAAATTCTTGCTTGGGCAAAGCCATATTTCCATAATAGCGTCCCATGTTACGATAGAGCACGGACAGATGCCAAGGGTATAAGCTATCACCTAAAACACGAAATGAATGGTTGTACCAAATTTTGGCAGAATCATATAAACCTTGATTGCGATAGAAATTACCAAGTTGCGTAAGTGCATATCCTTGCCAGCCACGATGCCCCAGAATCCGTGCGTCTTCACTTCCCTTTTGCAAAAGTTGTAGAGCTTTTTTTTTGTCGCCTTTTAGATTAAAGTACAAGCCCTCATAAATTTCGGCTTGAGCGATTCCCAATGGGTAATGTAATCGCTGTGCAAGTTCCTTTGTTTTCTGAATTTGCTCGTACGATTTGGCCAAATCAATGATTAGATAATTAAATGATAATGCATTGAGTGCGTCTACTTGATCTCTGCCGCTCAATGCTTGCACCCGCTGAGTCAAGCTATCAATGGTGGAATTTTGCGCTAAACAGTTAGTCGAAAAGTAAACAAGTAGAATACTTAGCAACAAGAAATAATTTGCACGGTGTGGGAAGCAGCGCATTTGCACGCAAAGTAAACAAATGTTGCAGGAATACTGCAAGAATTTGATTGATTGACTGATCGTGCTATGCTGTAGGGACCACAATTGAAAAAGTACTTCCCTTTCGGGGAGTGGAGGTCAATTGCACGGTGCCGGATAACTTTGCCAGCGTTTCCTTCACAATGTATAAGCCCAGGCCTGAACCTTGCGAAGATTCATTGCCCCGGAAAAACATATCAAAAATTTTGGTGTGCAACTCAGGTGCAATGCCTTGCCCGTTATCTTCTACATGCAACGTGAATGACGCAGGGGTAAGTTGGTGATGCAATCGAATGTACTTCTGTTCTTTTCGATGATCGTGGTAGCGAATAGCATTTGCAATTAGATTCGCCAGCACTACACGCAATCTTTTGCCATCGTTGGTCACCGAGAGTGTTACAGGTATTTCATTCTTAAACTCAATGTCGGATGCATCTGAGCTGTACTTTAGCGATTCCCAGATTTCGTTAGCAACGGCAGCCAGATGAATTGGCTCACGGGAAATTTCCAGACGGTTGTTACGAGAGTAGTCAGTAATTTCTTTGATAAATGAATCGAGGGAAGAAAGTCTCGCCATAATCATTGATTCATACTGCTTGCGTTCATGGTCGTTAACCGTTTGACCCGAAAGTCGAACTAAGCCTTGTACAGAAAGTAGCGGTGCTCTCAAATCATGTGAAGTGCTGTACACAAATCGATCGAGTTCTTCATTCAATTTGGCCAGCTGCTTATTACTTTGCAATAACTGACTGGCATTTTCATGGTTTAAACTAATCAGCAAATAAACTGCCATGATGGAAACAGGAAACGCAATGGAAAAATTAATGATTTGGTTAAGTTGGATGTAGTCTTCCGAATAATCACGGAAAGTGAGCAATTTCACCGGGCCCATCATAGCCATTGAGAAAAGAACGAAGCTAAATAAAGCAAATCCTAGCGCAATTTTACGCTGCGCGTAATTGAAGACAGCAAATGAACCAAGGGAAACAGGAATGAAGAAAACAAATGCTCCGGTGCTTAAACTTTCGCTCGATACAATTAAGAAAAGCAACACATTGAACGTGGGAAAAAGAAGAAAATTAGCCAGTGCGTGTTTTTGCTGCCGATGAAAAAATAATGAAACAAGAATGACTAGAAAGGCTGAGCTGTATACCACCACTGATTCGGTGATAGAGCCCCACTGCCTTACATCCATGAAAATATAAAAGCCAATCACCCATAATGAGATTAATCCATACTGCCCGGACAGCATGACCTGTCTATACTCATGGATTGATTCGATGTATGCGGTTTTACCAATAATCAGGTTGCGGACGAGTCTTTTCATATTTGACTTTGCAAAAGTAGGAGAAGAATTACGACCAGTTTTGTGCAATTCAACGGTTTGTCAAGCCATGCAATATTTTGAGTGAATTTTAAACAAATGGACGACTCGGGCAGTGAGTTCAATTGCAAGGCATAGTTTAAACCTGATATTTTGTGGTTTCTATGCATAAAAGATAATAGCTAATGCTCGTAAGGTTTCGCTTTGTTCTTCGAGAAATGAACTCATTTTAGCGAAACATAAAAGCTCCATTCTTTCACTATACTATCTTTGGATGATAGTTATACTAAAACGATCATATGTTGCAAGCTGCATTTAGCGAGCTCGTTTCCACCTACTCTGGCAAGATGGAATTGAAAAACAGGCTTTGGGATGAGATAACCGAAGCATATCAAGCGAAAGGCAGGTATTACCATACACTTGCTCATCTTGAAAACTTGCATATGCATCTCTCAGCAATGAAAGACCATATCAACAATTGGCAGGCTGTTTTATTTACAATGTTTTATCATGATTTTGTTTATAGCCCCACTCGTTCAGACAATGAAGCTAAAAGTGCTGCATGTGCAGTAGATCGCATGAAGGAATTAATGGTACCCGATAAACTGATTGACTCCTGCCGAGCACAAATATTAGCGACCAAAGCACATGAGTATTCACCTGATGAGGACACAAATTACTTTACAGATGCTGACCTTTCCGTGTTGGGACAAGATACAGAGACGTACACAACTTATTGCCAAAATGTACGAAAGGAGTATTCTCTTTTTCCAGATTTGATCTATAAACCCGGTAGGAGAAAAGTGTTAAAGCATTTTTTATCGATGCCTCGGATTTATAAGACAGACTTTGCTTATCAAAGATGGGAACAGACGGCCCGATTGAATTTGCAGATGGAGCTAAACAACCTTTAAATTATTTTTTCATTAAGTGCCTATCATTTTTTTGACGCAGCCTTGCGCTTAAAAGTGTTTTTATTAATTTCGTTCTACCAGTTTGGAGCGATATTATTTGGTTAATCAGCTTGCAGATATGGTGCAGGCTATGCAATGAAAAACGCGTAACAACTTAACCTACCTAAATATGCTCAAAACTCGTCTAACAATTTTGGCAATGCTCATTGCCACGTTCTCTTTTGCTCAGGAGATAGATAGCACTGAAATTCGTATTCAGGCTATTGAAAATTCGCTGAAGTATCAAACAGGAACCATCGAGCTCGCTTCAGGCAACGCCACCTTAAATGTTCCTAAAGGGTTTCGCTATCTCGATCCAAAGCAAAGTGTTTTTGTTTTGACTGACCTATGGGGCAACCCAGCGGACTCGACTATACTCGGATTACTGGTGCCTGAAAATAGAGGCGTACTTGCGGCCAATAGCTGGGTGTTTACTATTAAGTTTGATGACATGGGTTTTGTGAAGGATGAAGATGCAGATGATATTGATTACGATGATTTATTGAAAGAGCAGCAAAAAGAAACCAACGAGGCAAATCCTGAGCGAATCAAAGAAGGTTATCAGCCAATCGAATTTGTAGGCTGGGCTTCCGACCCGTACTATGATAAGAATAAGAAGGTTCTTCATTGGGCCAAAGAACTTCGCTTTGGTGAAGATAGCCTCAATACCCTTAACTATAACCTACGTATTTTGGGTCGCAAAGGTGTGTTTGTTGTAAATGCGGTTGCAACCATGTCTGAACTTCCGGAAGTGAAAGCAAACATTGATCAAGTATTGAGTAGCATCGAATATAAGGAGGGTCAGAAATATTCCGACTTTGATCCGGAGTTGGATGAAGTAGCTGCGTGGACGATTGGTGGATTAGTTGCCGGAAAATTATTAGCCAAGGCTGGCTTCTTTGTGATTCTTCTTAAATTCTGGAAAGTAATTGCGTTGGCCTTTGCGGGTGCAGGCGGAGCCATTTGGAATTACTTTAAGAAAAAGAAAGGTGAAGAGCCAACTCAAAACCCTACTGCTTAACAAAAAGTTGGTGAACACTATAAAAATAGATTAGGTATTTAGCGGCAGAAGGAAAATGAATAAGGAACGGTGGGAGGAAATTCTTGAATACAATTTAGACTACCCGCCAACCGAGTATTCATTTTCCATTCGCCTTGCTACGGAGAATTTCTGGACCAGCGATTTTACCGAGCGTGCCATTCTTGAATATAAAAAATTCATGTATCTGGCGGCTACGTCTGATCGCATGGTATCTCCCTCTGAAGTAGTGGATACAGTGTGGCATCAACACTTGGTCTTTACACAGTCATACCAAAATTTTTGTGAGTTACTCGGGAAGCAGATTCAACATGTACCCAGCACTCACTCGCGTGAAGAGGCTGACCGATTTAAAAAAGCCAGAGAACATACCCGGCAACTTTATGCTGAGAATTTTGGCGAGGCACCCGCTGACGTTTGGGAATGTGCTTCCATGTTTGATAGTCTCAATCTTCCCAAGGCCAAGTGGAAAATCCGATCCTTTGTTATTGGCGGCATTTTATCGTTCGCACTTCTTATTGTTCCATTTTATTATTTGTTAGATCCGCTTTATCAAAGCGTCCCTAACCCCGATTTTCTAATTTGGTTTAGCGTAGTCACATTCATCGTATTCTTGATATTGAATGCATTCAACATTTTCCGGATGGAAGAAGATGCGCTTGCTTTTAAGGAATATACTTTTATACAAAGATTAACTCCACTGGAGGTAATCTATCTGCAAAATCAGAAGTTATTGCCAGTAGTGAATGCTGTAGTGAATGGTTTGGTAAATAAAGGAGTCATTTTTATACATCCAGACTATCAAATGACGGTAGAACGACTGGAACAGGTTGAGACAATCGAGCAGTTGCAGGTAGTTACAGAACTAACCTACTTACAAAAAGCCTTCTATTCTACATTGTCTACTCGTCTTATGAGCAAGGCTATTTTTCTCCGAATTGAACGGAGTATGGATGCCTTTAAAAAATACTACATCAAGTCAAAGAAGTTCGCAAAGCTCTTTTACACTAATTTTATTGTGTGGGCACTTTTGCTCATGATAGCGCTTATTCGTTTGATTACAGGTCTCGCGCATAACAAGCCAACTGATTTTATTTTTGTAGCAGTCATTGTTCTAACAGCCATTATTGTTGCTTTTTTATATGATGTTACCAAGCTCATGTGCACGCATACCATTCCTGAGATGTATCGAGACCGACTTGAAAAAAGACCGGATGAAAGGAAAGATTTGAATTGGCAATACTTTCTTGTCGGTTCAACTGCATTAGCACCCGCTTTTGTTCCTCTGGTAGCACATGTAGAACATAAGTCGAGCGATGCCAGTGGTTCTTCCTGTGGCTCATCCTGCGGTAGCTCATGCAGCAGTTGTGGAGGCTGCGGTGGCGATTAACTTGTAGCAATCAAATCAATTGACTTTAAAAATTTCTTTTCTAAAAAACGCAACTATATTTACTGCAATTACGATTAATATCATGTTTCAGTATTAAAGTCATACCGAATGAAGAAAACCAAGTTGGGAGAATTTGAAGAGCTAGTACTTTTAACCGTAGCCGCTTTGCAGGAGGAAGCCTATGGTGTGGAGATTAAAAGAGAACTCGAACGCAGACTAAACGAAACACTGAGTGTTGGCTCCATTCAATCCGCTCTCAAGCGCATGGAAGAAAAAGGATTTTTGACTTCCGCTTTTGGGGAAGCCACACAAGTAAGAGGAGGGAAGCGCAAACGAATTTATTCTACTACTTCGCTTGCTCATAAAGTGCTACGCGAAATGAAAGACATTCGTGCGGGCCTATGGAACGACATGCCCAAACTTGCATTCAAGCTGAAAGCATCGATTGCTTAGGTTCAACCATCAATATTCATTATGAAAAATACAGCTTGGCAGAATTCCACCATCGATATTAAAATTAAACTGGCGGCATTGTGGGCAGCCGTCATGTGTTGTTACGTCTACGGAGATTACTTTTCATTTTATGTTCCCGGTAAATTAGACAAGTTCCTTCAAGGGGAAACATTGTTGAATTCTCCGATCAAACTATTCGCGGCATCGCTACTGATGGCCGTTCCTTCGGTCATGATTTTTTTATCCATCGCATTGCGTGCCTCTATTAACCGCTGGCTGAATATAGTGTTTGGCATTTTCTACACCACTATCATGGTGCTTATTGCGTGTGTTTCCATTGCACCGTGGTGGACATTTTATGTTTTTCTGGCCATCGTGGAAGCAATCCTTACCTCGCTGATTGTATGGTATGCATGGCATTGGCCAACTACTATAGCTAATTCAAAGTCTACCAGCTATGAATGATTTTACAATTCGTTCCAATAAAAGTATTGCACGACAGGCAGGTCTATTTTATTTAGGCGTAGTCATAACAGGTATTTTTAGTTTGATGTACGTGCCATCGCAATTGATCGTGTGGAGCGAAGCAGCCACTACGTTTAAGAATGTTTCTGCCCAAGAGGCTTTGTTTCGATGGGGAATTGTGAGTAGCATGGCCTGCTATGTTTTCTTCATCTTTTTGCCGCTTAGTTTATTCCGACTATTAGCCTCAGTTAATAGATGGAATGCCTACCTCATGGTGGCGCTGGCTATTGTGAGCGTTCCAATTTCATTTCTCAACCTGTCGCACAAATTTTCCATTCTCACCTTGCTTCACCCGGAACTTCCTTCAACACTCACCCAAGTGCAATTGCAAGAGCAGGTGATGGTTCACTTAAATGCATACAATGATGGGATTGTTATCGCTTCCGTTTTTTGGGGACTCTGGTTGTTTCCATTTGGATATTTGGTATTCAAATCCGGAGTCTTGCCGAAAGTATTAGGGATTTTATTAATGACCGGTTGCTTTGGCTATCTGGTCAATATTGTGGCTAATGTGATCAACCCATCGTATGCCGATTTAGGTTTAGCCGGATGGGTGCGGTTGCCGGCTTCATTGGGGGAAATAGGCACGTGCCTTTGGTTGGTAATCATGGGAGCAAAAGAGTTTCCGGCTGCTCAAAACAAATAGCTACTATCAATAAGTTATGTATACGCCAACAGATCCGTCTAATCTCGTGCCGCCCGCGTGGCCGTTGAAGTTGCTTCGATTTTTTCTGAAGAAAGAGTTTATCGAAGAGATTGAAGGCGACATGGAAGAGT
This sequence comes from Bacteroidota bacterium, assembly GCA_016191555.1. Lineage (GTDB taxonomy): Bacteria > Bacteroidota > Bacteroidia > Cytophagales > Cyclobacteriaceae > ELB16-189. The sequence goes on along the minus strand of JACPVX010000041.1, from coordinate 45,509 downwards.
TGTTTTATGAAAATGTAAAAGCGGAATCAATCGCGAAAGCAAAATGGCGCTACACTTGGGATGCGATTAAGTTACTGCGCCCATCACTCATGCGAAACTGGAAATGGTTCAGCAGCTTCAACCATTTTCCCATGTTACAAAATTATTTCAAAACATCTTCGCGCAGCTTGTTGCGAAATCCGCTGAACTCTTTCATCAATGTATTTGGTCTAGCGATGGCGATCGGCTTTTGTATTTTGGGCTATGCCTTTGCAAGGTGGACGATCAACACCGATCAATTTCACGAGAACAAAAATTCTGTTTATCTCATCACCTACAAGGCACAACGGAATGATGGTTTACAAGAGTATGGTAAATCTCCGCGACCCTTGGGTGAATTGATGCAGCAAGATTTTCCGCAAGTGAAACGCATGTGCCGTGTGGAAGATGAGGCTGTCGTGGTGAAATACCAGGATTTGGTTTTTCATGAACGCATTCGCTATGCCGATCCTTCTTTTCTGGAGATGTTTACTTTTCCGATGAAGTGGGGCTCTGCCGCTTCACTCAAAGACATCAACAGCATTATTCTAAATGAAGAAATTGCGCAGAAGTATTTTGGTGATAGTAACCCAATCGGTGAAACGATTCTGTTAAAATTCACTTCATCTAAAAGCAAAGCATTTAAGGTAAGTGGAGTCGCTGCAAAATTTCCCGATGCTCACACCATCGATTTCAACTTTCTGATTCATTTCGATAACATCCGCACCTTGCAAGACAATTATCGAATGGACGACTGGAGCAAGACCGTAAATGCTACGTTTGTTCAGGTAGACCAATTCAAAGACATCGCCACCGTGCAGCAGCGCATGGATAAATACAAACAAGCGCAAAACAAAACAGCCGAGCCTGATTGGGCCATTGTTGAATTTGGGTTTCAACCATTAGCCACATTACACATCCAATCTGAAAACATTCAAGATGATATTTCGGCCAGTTCTTCAGACAACTACTCAGCTATTATGTTTCAGATTGCTGTAGGTTTGGCCATGCTCATTCTGGCATGTTTGAACTACGTAAATATCGCCATCGTATCCGCTGCCAAGCGATTGAAAGAAATTGGAATACGTAAAACGATTGGGGCTACACGCACGGTAATGGTCTTTCAATTTTTAACCGAGAATTTAGTCGTTACTTCCGTAGCGTTGGTTATCGGATTGGCATTGGGTCTTTTATTTTTTATTCCCTGGATGGAAAGCATGTTCCATTTCAGCATGGAATTTTCCTGGACTGATCCCACCTTGTGGATGTACCTGCCCGCTATTTTATTTTTCACGGGTATCTTATCAGGCATCTATCCTGCATTTTATATTTCGCGTTTTGAGGTAGTTACCATTTTGAAAGGAACTTTGCAGTTTGGAAAGCGCAATCCACTCACGAAAATATTTCTCGGATTACAAATTGTGTTGGCGTTGTTGCTAATTACATCAGCAGTGTTGTTCACACAAAATTCGGATTATGTTTCCAAGCGCAGTTGGGGCTACAACCAACACCAGGTGCTGTATGTTTCCGTTCCTAATTATGCCGGCTTTGATAAATTGCGCACGTCTGTTTCACAAGATCCTGATATGCTTTCGGTTGCAGGCGCTGCTCATCATTTAGGAAGAGGACACGCGACCACCATCGTTCGCATGGGCACAAAAAACGAATCTGTAGATGAATTAGCGGTGGATGCGCATTACCTGGAGACCATGGGTATTCAACTGGTGCAGGGAAGGAATTTTAAAGATCAATCAGAAAATGACAAGCGATCGGTTATCGTCAACGAATTATTCGCACAAACATTGAACCTAAGCGAACCAGTCGGCACGTTCATTAAGATCGACAGTGTTTCGTATGATATTATTGGCGTGGCCAAAGATTTTCATAGTTATAGTTTTTTTGAAAAACTCAAGCCTATGATTTTTCGGGTAGCCGATAGTAGTGCATATCGCTTTCTAGCTATTAAGATTGCACCCGGAAAAGAACGTGAAGCCTTTCAACATGTACAGGCCAAATGGACTGAATTGTTTCCGGAAGTACCGTTTGCCGGAAATTACCAGGAAGATGTATGGGGTAATTATTACACCACGATGAATAACCACGCGCGGTTTTGGAAGGTCATAGCATTTATGGCCATCGTATTGGCGAGCTTGGGTTTGTATGGCTTGATTACATTAAATGTTTCCGGCCGAATACGCGAGTTCAGCATACGCAAAGTAATGGGAGCCGGAGCAGGCAGTTTATCATATACGATTTCCAAAAACTATATCCTCTTGATTGTGATTTCCATTGCGATCAGCGCACCGCTTACCTATCAATTGATGAAAGCCATGTTTGACTTTGCCTACAGCTATCACATGCCGATTACGTTTACAAGCGTGATGATTGGAATTGCCATTTTAACAACCGTATTGCTAGCCACCATTTCCACACAAATCAGAAAAGTGATTAAAGCGAATCCTGTGCAGGGCTTAAAAGTAGAGTAGTGAATTTCAGAGATGCATATTTGTCAGGTTGTTTGTATTTTTAGAGAATGACAACCTCTGTATTAGCAGAAACATTGCGGAAGCATTCCAAACTTTCAGAAAGCAAAATTGCGAAGGTAGTCGCTGCTTATAAACCATTCCCAACGAAGCACAATCAAGTGCTGGTTCGCAAAGGAGACATTGCAAAGTATTTGTATTTCGTGGAGAAAGGCTATTTGCGTGTATTTGTCACCGATGCTTCGGGCAATCAATTCACCCGATTCTTGATTGAACAAGGTATGGAAGGCACCGCCTTTCCCAGTTTCATTTCGCAGAACGTTTCTTCAGCATCGGTGCAATGCGTGGGCAAGGCTGAAGTGCTTCGCATCAGCTATGACGAATTGCAAAAATTGTATCGGGCTGTTCCTGAATTCGAGCGACCGTATCGAAAAATCATCGAGCTGGCGTATGTGGCATCAATCTATCGCATTGAAAGTTTGATTTCGATGAATGCGCGCGAGCGGTACATTCAACTATTGAGAGAAAAACCAAAATGGGTTCAGCAGTTGCCTGCCAATGTGATTGCTGAATATCTTGGCATTACAAAAGAAACATTGTCGCGCTTAAAATCAGCTAAATGATTTTTTTGACATTTATCAACAGCTAAGTAGTGGCCGCTCTCGTTCTTTACGATGAAACAATGAGTTTCATATTTTCAGTGACTCATGGGAAATAAAACAATTCGCAGATGATCCAGCAATCACCTCCTTCAAAAATTACCCTGGCCGTGGCCACAATTCTGTCAGGACTCCTTTGGTATTTTGGTATAGACATCAGCGGTCAATTTGGTTTCTTGATTTGGGTTGCTCCACTTCCCATCTTATGGATTTCGCTCCAAACCTCCGGTCGTATCTCTTTTTTATGCGCGTGGTTAGCTTACCTCTTGGGTCGTTTGAGTTGGATTCCTTTTCTGATGGTGTTGATGCCTGTGGTGCCCATTATCATTATCACGGTGCTGCCTCCATTCATTTTTGGACTTTCAATTTTGCTCAATCGCTGGATTGTTTTGAAAAGTCAAAGCCCTTGGTCGGTGCTTGCATTTCCTGTCATTGCCGCTTCGTTTGAATTTTTGATTTTCAACAATCCTGTCGATGGCACAGCAGGAAGTCTTGCATACACGCAATCCAATTATGTAACAATCATTCAACTCGCATCGGTCACCGGTATTTGGGGAATTGTCTTCATCGCTTCGCTGTTCCCGTCAGCACTTGCATTGCTTGTGTATTTCCGCAATCAGCGTAAGGCACAATTGAAATTAGTAAGTATTTCAGGTTTTGTATTAATCAGCGCATTTGTGTTTGGCATAGTTCGTTCGATTCAGCCGAAGGACACCAAAGAAGTAGTGGTGGGAATCACAAGTGCTTCTGAAGATTTATATCAAGTGGATGCTAGCCCTTCACGCATGCGCGAACGAATAATCCAACAATACCAGCAACAGATTGAATTACTGGCGAAGCAAGGCGCACAGTATGTATTGTTTCCGGAAAAGATATTTACGATGCGTGAGGGTAGCAAAGATTCGTTGCTCACCGTTTTAAAAGGTACCGCACAACAAACACAAACGACCATCATTGGCGGTATTGCTGTTCACAAGAAATCGTCACGATTAAATTTAGTAGAATTCATTTCTCCGAATGGTTCCATTCAGGAATATCAGAAACGATTTCACGTGAAGGGTTTCGAAGGCGACTTTGAGCAAGGCAATACGGTTGGATTTTTAAAACAAGTCCCCTTTGCCGGTGGCATGGCCATTTGCAAAGACATGGACTTTCCTGAATGGCTACGTGAGTATCAACAAGTCGATTTACTTTTTGTGCCTGCGTGGGATTTTGTGCAAGATGGTTGGTTGCATTCGCGAATGGCCGTCATGCGCGGTGTGGAAAACGGATACACCATTGTGCGAGCGGGTCGTCAAGGGCGATTGACCGTAAGCGATTATCGCGGTGTGGTGGTAGCAGAAGCAAACGTGGAAAATGGAAAAGCGTCATCGCTTCTTGCGAAAGCACCCGTTTATCATATTGAAACCATTTATTCTAAGTGGGGCGATTGGTTTGGGTGGCTCTGCATTTTGCTCACTGTGAGTTTCATCATTCGGGCTTTTGTTATCAGTCGCAGAAAAAAGTCAGGTCAATTGAGAATGTAGGGTTTCAATTTTATTATGCGGCCCCTCATCACCCACTGCACGGAGCCCCGCTGCTTCGGCCGGGCTATCCGCTGCAATCCACGCGAGGCGCGTGGGATTTCCGCTGCTATCCCTGGCCGGAGTGCGGGTTAATTAAAACAACCTGTCTTACTTTCAACAACTTCAAATCGAGTTTTAACGCAACGAGTTTTGGTAACTCAGGAAACGCTTTCGATCGAATGAATGTATTCTCTGCCCCTTCGTTCCGCAAAAATATCCGCTGTGAGCATGAGTGCACCCTGTAAAAGCATGCCCACGCCAATCCCTAACCAAAACTCTTGAGATTTAGCAAAGAATATGAGCAACAACCCAACCACAACAAAAGCTACTTCCGCTACTTTGTAGATCGAGAAGTTTTTCATCACAGTTTCCATGCGCGGCCCCTCTGCTTTTTTGAAAGCGGCTTTATCTTGCTGATACTGGGTTCCTACTTGTATGATTTGCTTATCCGTGCGAAAGTAAACGGTGCTACCCACTACCATCTGAATGATCCCAATCAGAATAGCGGGAATACCAAACCCGCGATAGAAGCTATCGCCCCATTTTACCAGCGCATAGACGGAGAAGCCAATCGTAAGAATTCCGAAAAGAATGAAAATCAGACTTTCGTTTTTTTCGGCAGTGAAGTAGGTTTTAATAAAGTCCATACGCTAGCGATTAAATTGTTGCAAGTGATGATCAATGTGTTTGTAAATGAGTTGGCCCCACTCTTTCCGCGAAAGCGAACCGAAAAATGGATGCGGAAACAAACCAGTGGCGATTATTACTTTATCTAAGTAAGAGATCAATTCACGTTTTTCAGTTTCAATATCTTTCAATTGAAATGAATTCCTATCCTTATTCATTTCATTCGGTGTCATCGATCCTTTGGGCCAAGGCAGTGCAGAGAAGGAAATCCATTTTACCAAGACTGTCCGCATCAATGCCGAACCTTGCGGTGCGGATGGAATTTCGCCCAGCGCCAGTTGAAGTTGTGTCTTGCAATGCACCAACATTTCATCAACTGTCATGGTGCCCCACTTTCTTTTACTGCTGCTGGAAAGACCTGTGATGCGCTGCTTAAGTTTCAGCAATTGGTCTGGATTGAAAATTGTATTCATACTATAACAATTTAGAGTTTGTACGATTGTCGTACCATCCAGAAAAACCACGTCTCTGGTAGCAGGCGTTTGAGTGGTAACAAAAGATTGGCAGGAAACGCAATCGGGTAGCGCATTTTTTTAGAAGAGTCGTTCGCTGCCTTGAAAATTACTCGCGCCACGGATTCTGCGGAAGCACCTTTGTCACCGGCATCCATACTCACCGCTTCACATTTTTTTACAAATTCATTGTAGTCGTTGGTGTAGTCGGGTTTCATAAACGCGCGACTCCTACCGTAGAATTCTGTCTTGATTGCACCCGGCTCAATTAGTTTCAGGCGGATATTAAATGGTGCTACCTCGTATTGAAGTGATTCTGTAAAACCTTCTACTGCCCATTTAGTGCCGTGATAGATACTATACAATGGAAAGGCTACACGACCACCCACACTCGCAATTTGTACGATGGTACCTTTCTTCTGTGAACGCATGATTTTCACTGCCTCGCGTGTTACACGCATTAATCCAAACACATTCGTATCAAATTGCTTTTCAATGAATTCATCGCTCATCGATTCAAAAACACCATCGGCTCCGAAGCCGGCATTGTTTACAACCACGTCAATGGTACCAAAATCTTTTTGAATCGTTTCCAAAGCATGGCGGATACTTTCGCTTTGGGTTACATCGAGTGCGTAGAGTTTCACATCGGGTAATTTGCTCAGGACGGTTTCTTTTTCTGGCGTGCGCATGGTGGCAGCTACATTCCAGCCTTGCTGACTAAAATAGATGGCGGCTGCTTTGCCAATTCCGGATGAGCTTCCGGTGATGATAACAGTTTTTTTCATAGGGTTTGTTTGATGAGTGAATAAATATTCATTTAATAGAGAAAAAAATTATTTTCGAATGCTGGCCCAGGCCATGGCAAAGAGTTCTTCTTTGAGGGCCGAATTTATTTTCAACGAGCCATCGTAGTGTAGTTTTACAATTTCGATGATAGGTCCCATCAGTTGACTAAGCACCAATGCCACCGGAAGCTTTTTAATAATCCCTTGCTTAATTCCATCGGCCAGAAAAACTTCCAGAGGTTTTAATAGCAAGTCGCCTTGTTGTTTGGTCTTTTTAGTCAGGTAGCTGGTATGGGTAAATTGTTCTATGAATTTCATTCGTTCCGGCTCATTCAAACTGATTGTGAAGTAATTCCACCATAGTTTTTTAAACGCCACCTGAAATGAGTCCGTTGGATCGGACACCGACATCATCTGTGTCACTTTGTTTTTTTTCAGATAGAAATACAACTCGTTTATAAGTACCTCTTTGTTTTTGAAGTAGATGTAAAGCGTGCCGGTTGCTAATTTCGCTTCACGCGCGACATCGGCCATTTTTAAACCATTGAAGCCGGTTTCTAACACGAGCCGCAGGGTAGCTTCGTAAATCGCTGGAATCTTGCTGTCGTCTTTTGGGCGTGCCATCGTGCAAATATAAATGAATATTCATTCACTTAAAGTGACGTGGCTTATGAAAATATATTTTGAGTTAGGATTAAAATTTATTTTCCGGTTGAAATCTTTTGTTGCGTAAGCCTATAGAACAGAATGGCTGCACGTTTTGCTTGCATGGAAATACTACGCGGATCGGCTGCTTCGTTGACCGTGTGCCCACCGGTTGAACGCAAACCGAGCCCGTCAATAGCCATCTCCACATATTCGGCTGTAAACGAAATATCAGCAGCACCCGCTTTGCGAGGATGCACCGCCACCACTTCGCCATAGCCCAAATCTTTACTCACTTGGTTGAATTGACTGAGCAATAATTTGTTTCCCTCGGTGGGAGCGAGGGGAGGATAACCTTCTCCAAACGTAATTTCGGCTTGTGTCATCGGACGATGTTGCGATACAATGGCTAGCATCGTTTCTTGAGTTTTCTTTAATTGCTCCGGAGACATCGCCCGGATATCTCCCGTTACCACTACTTCTTTCGCTACGATGTTTCCTTTTCCGTAAGCCGTGCCTCCGTCCATTTCTTTTTCATGATTCACAGAGTTGCCTCCTAAAATGACACCCGGGTTGAAGGTGAGGTTGGGTTCTGTGGAAAGGGTTTCATAAAAACTATTGATGATCCGTGCCGCTTCGTAGATCGCACCCGCTCCAATTTTTTCGGTAAAGATTTGTGATGAGTGTGCTGGCACACCGCTTATTTTCAGCGACCAGTTCGAAGAGCTGCGTCTCGAAATCACCGCTGTGCGCGGATCGCCTGCACCATCTTCAAAACCAATAGCGATGTCAGCGGCTTTGGCCGCTTCGATTAAATCATGTCGCGCCAAGCTCAGCGGTTTACCACTCAACTCTTCATCGCCTGTCATCACCACAATAATATTCATCGTTGAAAGTAACCCTACTTCCTTTAGTGAGCGAAGCGCTTCGATAATCACCACATCGCCACCTTTCATATCGCCAACGCCCGGCCCGGTAATGGTGGAGTCGTTGACAAACGTAAATTTTTGAAACGGACTTGATAACTCGAATACAGTATCTAAGTGCCCAATTAGTAAAAGTGTTTTTCCATTTGCTTTACCTTTGTGTTCAGCCACCAAGTGACCAGAACGACCAAATGGTTTGCCATCGACCCAGCGTGTTTGAAATCCCAATGCATCCAGTTGAGCTTTGAAGATTTGGCTCACTTTGTAAACCCCTTCAAAGTTCATGGAGCCACTGTTGATGTTTACCACTTCTTCTAAGAGATGAAGTGCTTCTTTTTGGTGTGCATCCACTGATTGGGCAATCTTTTTTTCTGTTTTGGAAAGCTGCGCGAAGGCCGTGATGTTAAATGAGAATGCAATCAGGAAGATAGAGAAGAGTTTCATACAATAGTTTAGATACCCTTCAAATGTAGTTTTTTGAATTTTACTTTTCTAGTGATTCAAAATAAATGCGATCACATGTTGACAAAATCTGAGTTACACCTGCCCTAGCGCTGCCTCGTCCATATAAAGTATTTCCCATTGATGCCCATCCAGATCGGCAAAGCTATGTTGATACATCCAGCCATGATCTTGTGCATCCATGTAATGGGTGCCACCGGCTTTAATGGCTTTGTCGACCATGGCTTTCACTTCTTCGCGGCTGCTGGCATCGATAGCCAATAAAACTTCGGTATGTGTTTTGGCATTGCAGATTTCTTTTTTCGTGAAGGTCTGAAAAAAAGGCTCCGTTAAGAGCATCGCATAAATATTCTCACCAATAATCATACAGGCAGCTTTTTCATCTGTGAATTGCGGATTGAATTGAAATCCGAGTTCTGAGAAGAATTGCATCGATCGCGAAAGATGCTTAACGGGGAGGTTCACAAATAGCTTCGAAGCCATAATCTTTTTAGAGTGATTCTACGTGCTTTTTGAAATTATTGAGAATAGCTTGCCACCCGGCTTGCTGCATTTCTACCGGATGCACAGATTCTGCTTCGAATCTTTCAACCACTCGGCAACTGTTGCCTTGTTGCGAAAAGTCAATGGACACCTTTCTTCCATCACCAATGGTGTAAGCAATTTTCTGATGTGGTATAACCTCATCGTACACACCACCAAAATCAAAACCAAAGCTGCCGTCTTTAGCTTCCATGCGAAAAGAAAAATTTCCGCCTGCCTTTAGATCATTGATTGCTGAGGGAGCGCACCAATCATCAGATGCAAAATTCCATTTCGTGATATGTTCCGGTTCTGTCCAGCACTTCCATACTTTTTCGATGGATGCCGTAATGGTCGCTTCAATAGTAATGGTTGTTGTCATAACTAGATTGTTAAATATGATTTTTTGGATTTCATCATCAGGTTACTAATGATCAAGCATTCTCAAGTGCAGCCATATCTAGTTTGTTCATCGTCATAAGCGCTTGCATCACACGCTTCGATTTAGCTGGGTCACTTCCACTCATCAGCATCCCCAGATTGTTAGGAATGATTTGCCATGACACGCCAAACTTATCTTTCAACCATCCACAGCGACTCTCCTGCCCACCTTCTGTTAATTGGTTCCAATAAAAATCAATTTCCTTTTGAGATTCGCACTCCACTACAAAAGAAAATGCTTCGTTAAATTGAAAAGCATGCTCACCGGGTCCGTCCATCGCCATCATTACTTTCTCATTTAAAATAAATTGCGAGTGCTTAACTTTTCCTGGAGCAATTTCATTTTCCTGATAAAGCAAAATTCCCTGAATGGATGACAGAGGAAACAAACTTGTATAATATTTTACAGCTTCTTCCGCTTTTCCAAATTTCGAACCTGTAAAAAGTAACAATGAGCATATCTTCTGATTCGCGTCACTATATTTCCCCTTCATCACTTGCCACGAAACACCAAACTGATCCTGAACGAAAAAATATTTTTCGCTCCAGTCATAAACCCCGAGTGGCATCATCACCTGCCCTCCTTGACTCAAGGCAGACCATAGCTTCTCAATTTCCTGATCGGACTCACTGATTACAAATAATGAAGCCGAAGGGTTTAATTTGAAATGAGGGCCGCCATTGAGCCCCATGAACTTCTGCCCTTCAATTTCAAAGTTCACAACCATGGGCGTATCCACTGTTACTTTGGCATTTTGAAAAAGTGTGCAGTAGAAATCGGCTGCTGCTTTGGCCTGGCCATCAAACCAAAGACATGAATAGATTTTGTTATTTACCACGGGCTGATGTTTTATGGTATAGCACATACGAACCGATAGCCAGTCCAAATGGAAGAATCATAAAACTCATCTGTGGTTGAAATCCTTCTACAGCAATCATGGAATAAACGGCCGCTACTAAATCGAAAATTAAACCGGCATAGGCCCATTCTTTAATCCGTGGAAAGCCGGGTAGTAGAATCGCAATTGCACCCAATGTTTTGGCAATCCCAATGAATACAATAAAATAAACCGGATAGCCAAGATGTGTGATAAACTGCACCGCTTCTTCTTCCTGTAAAATATTAGGCACGGAAGAGAAGAGCATCATTCCGGCAAATAGTACCGTGAGAATCCAATACCATGTTTTTGGTTTAAGCATAATGAGTTGGTTGATGTTAGATATTATTTTTTTGTTTTGGGTTTTGCTTTGCTTTTAGACTTTAACACAAGCTTGCTTTCATTTTCTTTCAAACGAAATTTAACAATTCGCGCTACCAGCGTTGTTGGTATCGGCTGATCGATTGGAAACTGTACAGATCCGTTGCCACCTTTGTAAACGGAAAGTTCTTTCTTAAACTCTTGGACTCCTGAGCCGGTAGGATAAAAGCCAATATGGTTTTTATAACCGGCAAAATAAACCAGCACACCATGATAGCGGTAAGCTGGCATGCGGTAGCTGATGATTTCTTCGGCCTTGGGTGCCGCTTTGCGAATGCACTCGCGCAAGGTTTGTAGTTTGGCCTTCGTATCAGGAGGGAAAGTGCTGATATATGCATCGACACTTTCAGGTATAGAACTTATCATGGTATAAAAATTAAGATTTTTATCAAATCGACATCGCTCATTTATATCAATACCAAAATTTAATCTTTTTTCGGCATGGAACCATGCACCATACTTCGTTGGGTTTTACATAAATCTCCAGGCAAAAACCATTCGGATCGAGACGGGCATCTTGCAACAAATCATCAAAAGCATTTTTAATGAGAAATGGATTTTCCGCAAAACCGTGAACGGAGTGACAGAGGTAGTTCCCGGAAGGAATGACGATTTCTTCTAATCCAGTCACTGCACTTTCACCAACTAATAGCTCAAAGCCGGCTTTATATATAATGTGGCCGTCCTGATTAGGTTTTGATAATCCGATGAGCAAGCGATTCCTCGAAGGCATTAACGAGTAAATCTTCTCAAAGGCATCCGCTATTCCTTCCGGGAAAGAGTGGGCTGTAACGCAAAGTGCCGTGATGTCTGTTTTGATATTCTTTTCTTCCATAACCATTAATTGGATACAAATGTGGATAGGAAAATTGTTCCCAGAAATGTGCAAATGCGACATCCTCACGGGTTGATTGCGACAATCGCCTAGCGTATCTTCGTGGAATAAAATTTCTATAAATGAAGCACATTTCAATTCTGGTTCCGAAAGGCGCAGTCGCGTTGAGTTGCATAGATGGAGCCAATAACTTGTTTTTAAAAACAAATGAATTTTTGCAAAGTGCGGGCAAAACAGAATTATTTAAGGTAGAGTTGGTGGGGCTCACCAATCAACCGGAAGTATACGGACGTGCCTTTGCGGTTACTCCGGACAAGTCCATCCAGCAAGTCAAAGCAACTGATCTGATTATTATTCCTGCCGTCAATGGCGAAATGAAACAAGTAATTGAAAACAACAAGGAATTTTTTCCATGGATTAATTTACAACATCGCAAAGGAGCCGAAGTGGCAAGTCTTTGCGTGGGTTCGTTTTTGCTGGCAGCAACCGGTTTGCTGGAAGGTAAAAAATGCTCTACCCATTGGTCGGCCACCGAAGATTTTCAAAAACTATTTCCGGAAGTGCATTTGGTTTCGGATAAGATCATTACCGATGAAAGTGGAATTTACAGCAGTGGGGGTGCCAATTCATTTTGGAACCTGCTTTTATATCTTCTTGAAAAATACACTTCGCGCGACATGGCGGTTTTATTTTCCAAGTATTATGAAATTGAAATGGATCGTCACTCGCAATCGCCATTTATCATGTTCAAAGGACAAAGTAGCCATACAGACGAGCCAGTGAAAAAAGCACAGCAATTTATCGAGAGCAATGTGTCGGATAAAATTTCGGTGGAAGATCTGGCTTCTAAATTTGCCATTGGCCGTAGAAATTTTGAAAGACGATTTAAGAAAGCCACCAACAATACTCCGGTAGAATATATTCAACGAGTAAAGATGGAAGCGGCTAAGAAAAGTTTGGAAACGAGCCGCAAGAATGTCAATGAAGTGATGTACGATGTAGGATACACCGACACCAAAGCCTTTCGCACCGTGTTTAAAAAAATCACCGGACTGTCCCCGATCGACTACCGTAACCGATATAACAAGGAAGCAATACGGTTATGAGTCCGGCCGATCAGTATTTCTTAAAGCACGATGAACCGATTCGATCCTGCCTGCAATTTTTACGAGCACATATTTTGAAACAGAATAAATCTATTCGCGAAGTATGGCAGTACGGCATGCCATTCTATTATTATGGTGAAAAGCGGTTTTGCTATTTGTGGGTACATCGAAAAACAAACCAACCTTATTTAGGTATTGTTGAAGGTTCAAGCGTTCATCATCCTGATCTGATTCAAGAGAAGCGAGCGCGTATGAAAATTTTGTTGATTGATTCAGCAAAAGATATTCCGATGCGAAAAGTGAATGAGGTACTTAATCAGGCGATTGCGCTGGCACGCCAATAAAAGTTATTTCTTCTCAGCTTCTTTTACCTTCACTCCAAACTCCTTCATCAGGTCCGTTCCGTACTTGCGCACAATTTCAATAATCGGAATGGCTTTTAATCCACGTTTGGTAATGGTGTATTCAACTTTAGGAGGAACTACGGGATGAACTTTGCGTGTGATGAATCCTTCCTTTTCCAAACTACGCAATACACTCGAAAGCATTTTGTGAGTAATGTGAGGCAAGTCGCTTTTTAGTTCGCCATAACGCAACGTCTTTTCGCGCAACCGCCACAAAATCGGCATTTTCCAGGTGCCACCAATGCGATCCATCGCAAACTCAACGGGATTGTAGTAAACTTTTTTGTCGTAAATGAAGTCGGGCATAACAATAATTTAAAATGAAGATAACATACTTCCTTCAAAACACACTGCCTTTCATTCTTTCCTAAAAGATAGTATCCTTCTAATAGGTGCATATGTTGTTCAAAGGAACAAATCAAATGCAATTTTGATTGATCAGTTTCAAAACAAAAAACTATGAAGAAAATAATTTTATCTCTACTCATTTTTGTGAGCAGCTTGCTTACATACGCGCAACACAATGCTGGCAACAACGGCAAAGTATTGATGATTGCATCTAACAAATCCACCAGTCAGCAAACAGGTTGGCCGATTGGTGTGTGGTATGCCGAGCTTACCCACCCCTATTGGGTTTTCAGTGAGGCAGGCTATACAGTAGACATTGCCAGTCTTGAAGGTGGCGAACTTTACTTTGATGGGTTCAGCGATCCGGAAGATGCGAGTAAATATGCTGCTTTCGATTATATCTCACTCGGTTTCAAGAAAGATCCGGCAAAGATGGCGCTCATAAAAAATACGTTGAAACTATCGAACATAAAACCCAGCGATTACAAAGCAATTTTTGTGTGTGGCGGACAAGGGCCGATGTACACATTGTATAAGAATCCGGAAATCGAAAAATTCTTTTCAGATTTTTACCTGACCGGAAAGCCAACTGCCGCTATCTGCCATGGCACTTCTATCTTATTAAACACAAAATTACCCAACGGCAAATTTTTGGTGGAAGGAAAAAAATGGACAGGCTTTGCTTCCTCAGAAGAACAATATGCCGACAATTATGTAGGCATGAAGATTCAACCTTTTCGCATTGAAGACGAGGCAAGAAAGATGGCAAACTCAAAATTTGAAGTGGGCGCACCTTTCTCAGCTTTCGCAGTTCAGGATGGAAATTTGATTACAGGCCAACAGCAAAACTCAGGCGCAGCTGCAGCCGAATTGGTAGTGAAGGAGTTGGAGAAGCAACGCAAAAATTATCCAACCTATGTGCTCGTGCATGGCGCTTGGGCGGATGAGAGTGCTTGGGGCTTTGTACGAAATCAATTGGCACAAAATGCAAATGTGGTGGTGGTGAACTTGCCTGCTCATGGTATTGATTTAACAGCGGCCAATAAAGTTGCATTGAAAGATTATGTAAAAACGGTGACCGATGCAGTTAATCAACAACAAGGAAAAGTAACATTGGTTGGTCACAGCATGGCGGGTATAGTTGTATCGCAGGTAGCGGAAAATATTCCAACTAAGATCAGCAAGCTCGTTTATGTGTCGGCTTATTTACCGCGCAATGGCGAAGATTTATTAACACTTGCCAATCAGGATAAAGAAAGTAAAGCAGGCACCTCATTGGAATTCACTCCCGATTATTCCGCGGCCTCCATCAAGAAAGATGTAATTGCCCCCGCTGTGTGTGCCGATTGCCCGGATTTTATGAAGGAAGCTTTAGTGAAGTATCACAAAGCTGAACCTGCAAAACCGCTGGGTGAGAAAGTAGTGTTAACAGCAGCTAAGTTTGGAAGTGTGCCAAAGTATTACATCCACACTTCGAACGATGCGGCAGTGGGTTATGAATTGCAGAAAATGATGGTGAAGAACAATGGCACGATCAAACAAACTTTTGTGATGAATACATCGCACTTGCCTTTTGTGGTGCAGCCAGTTGAGTTCCTACAGATTTTAACCAGCATCAAATAGTCAGATTTCATTTTCAACAAGGCGTCTTGCTGCAATTCGTGGTGAGACGCCTTTTGTTAATCTATTTTCCTTTAACGATTTACGGATTATGAGAAAGCATATCACCGTCATGTTGGTTTTGGTCGTATCTATTTCCGCGAAAGCGCAACTCAACGAAAGCGACAGTATTCGCTGGCAAGCCCGATTCAATGCCACTGGATCGATATTGGATGGCAATGTAGCGCGAACCTCTTTATTACATCGATTGGAGATTACGCACGCGAATAATAAATGGGGTTTGAGTACGCGCAACGATTACCAATATGGAACCACCCGATACACTCTCACCGAGAGCGATGTCATTTCTTCCAACTTTATTTATCTCAAACCATTGAGCAAAGTTTATCCTTACGTGATGGGATTGGTAGAAACGAACCTTCGTAGAAAAATTGATTTTCGATATCAGATTGGTCCTGGTGTAACGTGGAATGTAGTTCAAACCAAACCATCTCTGCTAAAGTTATCGACTACGGTTACGTATGAAAACACACGATTTGGTGGAACCATTTTTGATGACGAAAAATACAACGGCAACAATGTGATCGAGACATGGCGATTGACAGGCCGAATTTTTGGACGGCACGTGTTGAAGAGTAAGTTGCGCATCAACTATGAATTCTGGTGGCAGCAGTCGCTGAGCGAATCATTCAATTATCGTTTCCATACGGAAGAATCATTGGAGTTTCCAATCGCCAAACATATTGCACTTCGAACTGCCGTGCGATATTCGTATGAAAATGTGGAGTTGCTTGGGCTCAAGCCGTTCGATTTATTCTGGACGTATGGATTTACGATCAGCAATTTTTAAAATGAAAAAATTGAATAACAGATGTTCATTAAAATGAAAAATTGGGTGAACTTTGATAGATACAATTTACTTGATGAATTTAAACGATGATTAAAAACTCGACACTATGAATATCGCCATCATCGGAACTGGAAATGTAGGAAGCGCTTTGGCGCAAGGCTTCGTGCAGGCAGGCCATCAGGTAAGTTTTGGCGTGCGCGATGCATCTTCACCGAAATCGCAAAAAGCGAGTACAATGGCAGGCACAACTCTTCAGTCAATTGAAGCAGCCAGTGCATCCGCAGAAGTAATTGTCATTGCAACACCACCCGAAGCAGTGTTGTCATTGGTTACTCAACTAGGTGACGTAAAAAACAAAATCCTGATTGACACGACTAACTCTATTCGTACTCGGCCCGAGCCCTATACCACGGCCTATCACGCATTGAAAGATCTGACAAAGTCGAGCAAGATTGTAAAATGCTTTAATAGTACAGGTTTTGAAAATATGACTAATCCAGTCTACCCGGCATTCGGTGGCATTGATATGTTTTGTGCCGGAGACGATAACGAAGCCAAAGCTGTCGCGCAAAATCTCGCGAAGCAAATTGGTTTTAGTGAGTGTTGGGATTTTGGTGGCGATGACAAAGTGGAGCTATTGGAAAAATTTGCTTTGAGTTGGATCAATCTGGCGATTATGCAAGGACATGGACGAAATCTGGCCTTCAAAGTAATCAAACGAGTTTAGTCACTTCTCAGGAGCAAGCTGTTATCTTTGTTCGCAGTGCATGGTATGCAACCACTCGATTACAAAGATTACACACTCAAAGCTCGCGTTGCAGATCTTGATCGTTTTCACGAACGGCTTCATGTTTTGAGCGCTACGTTTGTAGGCACCGATCACCAACGCGATCATTACTTCTCAACTACCAAGGGAAAGTTGAAATGGCGCCAGGGCACTATTGAAAATTTAATTACACACTACGAACGAATTGTGGAGCAAGGCGCAGAGCGAACGATCGTGTATCGTTACGATCTTTATCCCACACCGGAAGATTTAGATGAGCTTCGGCAATCTTCTAAACTGATTCAAGTGATTGAAAAAACCCGTCACATCTATTTGCTCAATCATCTTAAAGTCCACCTCGATCAACTCCCTTCCGGAGATCAATTTGTTGAGATTGAGGCCATCGATCGCACCAATCAATTTACCCAAGCCGAGCTAATGCTACATTGCACCAGCCTGCTAGAAAAGCTTGGCATTCCACCTGAAACACTGATTCCAACCGGCTATTTTTCTGGTTAAATGGATTTTAAATTACTGATAATCATACAATTGCATAAATATATGTATATACAACAATTGTATAAACTTTCTTTGTACATTTGATGTTGTAAGGGCATATATGAAGAGATCAGACTTTATAAAAACAGGAATTCTATCCACCGTTTCGTTGGGGTTGGCAGCTTCCGCAGAATCGAAATCAGCCACACCGGACTTGGTAGGATTTAATCATTTACCCATTAAAGAAACAAAAACCATGAACACAGTATTGCACAAGGCTGCTACGCGCGGCCACGCCAACCACGGTTGGTTAGACACTAACCACACCTTTAGTTTTGCTCACTATTACGATCCTACTCGCACGCATTTCGGAAAGTTGCGTGTGTTGAACGATGACTTTGTAGATGGCGGCATGGGCTTCGGCACACATCCCCATGACAATATGGAAATCATTTCGATTCCGCTCGAAGGTGACTTGGAACACAAAGACAGCATGGGCAACGTGGCGGTGATTCGCCAAAACGATGTTCAAATTATGAGTGCCGGCACCGGCATCTACCACAGTGAGTATAATAAGAACAAAGATTCGAAAGTTAACTTTTTGCAAATCTGGGTTTTCCCGAAAGAACGCAACATCACACCTCGCTATGATCAAATTGCTTTCAAGCCGGAAGATAGGGTGAACAAATTGCAGCAAATCGTAAGCCCTTCTAAAACAGATGATGGCGTATGGATTAATCAGGATGCATGGTTTCATTTAGGAAATTTGAAAAAAGGTTTTACAACTTCGTATGATGTAAAACTTAAAGGCAATGGAGTGTATGCATTTGTCATTCAGGGCGATGTTACAATCAACGGACAATCTTTAAATAAGCGCGATGGTTTAGGTGTGTGGGATGTAGAGAAACTGGACATTGTAGCCGACAGCGATGCTGAAGTGTTGTTGATGGAAGTACCTATGAACTAATCGATCAAAATCGCCATGACCCCATTACACATTCTCATCATCGGACGGCACCAACAAATTATGGAAACCGTAGTGCGATTGATTGAAAGCCAACGAGGTTGGACGGCCACAGGTGCACTGACCGATGAGGAAGCGGTTGCTATCTTTCAACAGGAAAATTTTGATTTGGTGTTGATTGGTGGAGGAGTGGAGGAAGCATCGGAACAAAAGTTGAAGGAACTATTTTTGAAAAAGAATCCTGCAATCAAAATTATACGCCACTATGGCGGAGGAAGCGGTTTGCTCTTCAATGAAATTCACGAAGCCGTTGCCGAAACAATAAAGTAAAACTTGTCCTGAATCTGTAGGATATAAACATTCGTAAAATATGAAATCACGAAGCGTTTCTCGTTTATTATATGCACATAAAATGGATATGGGTGGTATGCCCATTCGCCAGCCATTGCCTACGCAAAACGTAGAGCAGATTGATCCGTTTTTGTTGCTGCATCATGCCAATATCAAAGCTCCTTCACATGTGGAGCCGGATCATGCCGGTGTAGGTCCGCATCCGCACCGTGGATTTTCTCCGGTCACATTTATTTTTCAAGGCGGTGTACATCATCGCGATAGTCGCGGAAATGATAGCGTGATTTATGCAGGCGGTGCGCAATGGATGAATGCGGGCATGGGCATTATCCACAGCGAACGACCACCCCACGATATTCATGAAATTGGAGGACGGCAAGAGATTATTCAGTTGTGGATCAACACACCGGCAAAGAATAAAATGGATCAACCTGCTTACTATCCACTGAGCGCGGAAGAAGCTCCGAAAGTAACTTCACCGGACGGACTCGTAACCGGAAAAGTTTTTTCAGGTGAGGTACTCAATGTAAAAGGTCCTATTCCTTCACAGGCTGTGGTAAATGCGGCTACATACGAATTAAAAAAAGGTGGAACGATTTCAATCCCTATTCCTACATCACATAACGCGTTCATCTATTTGTTGGATGGTCAGTTGAAAGTAGATGGATTTGGTTTGGTAGACGCGTTGCATATCGTTCATTTTAAAAATGATGGAGAGGGGATTTCATTCACTGCGGTAGAAGACACACGTATTTTGTTTTTAACAGGCGAACCGCTGAATGAAGAAGTAGTTTCGTATGGCCCTTTTGTGATGAACAACCAGACACAAATTATGGAGGCCATGCGCGACTATCAAATGGGAAAAATGGGTGTGCTGATTGAACATTAATTAAATCTTTACAACAACTATAACAAACTCGATTTTATGGAGGTAAAACAACTTACAATTCGTCAGGCGCTGAAAGGTGGCGCTATTGCAGGCTTAATTGCTGTGGGACTTAACAATGTATGGACACTGATTGCCGGAGCATTAGGCGCTACTATTCCGGCAGGCTTTTTTTTCGCAGTGACGGTATCATCCCTTTTTCCATTGTTGATAGGTTCAGTCATTTTCTTTTTAATGACTAAGTTCTTACCAAAGGGAAATGTATTCTGGTTGGTGCTAACCATCGGCTTTACACTCATTAGTTTCTATCCGGTTTTTAATACACCTGCACTTCCGGATGGCACCAAATTGGATGATACGTTTCCTTTATTGGCAGGACCGATGCACGCTATTTCAGGAGCTTTGGCCGCATGGGGAATTCCCAAGTGGGCGAAGTAATTGAAACAAGATTTGAACTTCTCAACACAAAATTTGTTTGAGTTGAAGTTCGAAAAAATTAATCAGAATTAAACGATACAATGGAAAAGTCAAGCACAATAGAGCAGCCCTTATTAGAAGTCATCGAGCGCAGAAGAAGTAGCCGTGCTTATGCAGATAAACCTGTAGAACCCGAAAAAATCAAGGCGTTGTTTGAAGCAGCACGCTGGGCGCCATCCAGCAGCAACGAGCAGCCGTGGGTTTATATTTATGCCACAAAAGAGCAACCTGAATTGTGGTCAAAACTTTTGAACACCCTTTTAGAAGGAAACCGAATTTGGGCGAACAAGGCACCGCTGTTGGTGATGGCCCTTGCCAGAAAGAATTTTTTGGCAAATGAAAAGCCTAATGGATCGGCTCGATACGATTTAGGTGCTGCAAATGCATTTTTGTCGCTGCAAGCTACAGAGCTGGGATTGAATGTGCATCAGATGGGAGGTTTCAATCGCGAGACAGCAAGGACTGAAATGAATATTCCCGACACGTACGAAGCCGTAGTAGTCATGGCAATTGGTTACCCGGGTGATATAGAGATGCTGGCAGAAAATTTTAAATTGCGTGAGTTAGCACCACGTGAGCGATATGTTCGAGATTCTTTTGTGATGAATAATTCTTTTTAACATGGCTATAGCTACCATCGGCAAAGAACACTTTCGAACCGAAATAATTTCAGGTGCAAAGCAAATTGTGGCCGATGAGCCGGAAGAATTAGGAGGAACGAATGAAGGCCCGGCACCGGGAGAGTTTTTGTTGATTTCGTTAGCTTCGTGTACTGCCATTACCGTTCGCATGTATGCGGACCGGAAAAAGTGGCCGCTTGAAAAAATTACGGTAGAGGTAGACTTTGAAAAAATAGACAACAAAACTCTTTTTAAAAGAGAGTTGCAGTTGGAAGGAGATTTAACAGAAGAGCAGCGAGCACGCCTTTTGCAAATTGCCAATGCGTGTCCGGTGCACAAAACACTGACTAATCCAATTGAAATAGAAACGGTTTTGAAAAGTTGATTCGTTATCTTGATTCATCTAGATTTCACCTATGAAGGACATCACCAAAAAATACACCAACGGAGAAGTAACCGTAGTTTGGAAACCCAACGAGTGCATTCATTCCACCATTTGCTTCAAAGGTTTGGGTGAAGTGTTTGATCCGCGCAAGCGCCCGTGGATTGCCCCTGAAGGTGCAGCAACAGAGAAAATAATTGAACAAATAAAAAAATGCCCTTCCGGTGCGCTGAGTTATTATTTGAATCGCGATGCCTATGATAAGGTAAAGGTTGAAGCCGAGACGATAGTTGAGACAATGCCCAATGGCCCATTATTAGTTTACGGAAATGTAGCGATCAAAGACAAAGAAGGAAACCTCACACAGAAGAATAATGTAACCGCCTTTTGTCGTTGTGGAGCTTCGGCCAATAAGCCATTTTGCGATGGCACACACAAGAAAATTGATTTTGTCGGTTAGCTCAACGGCAACGAGAATGTGACGCGAGTTCCAACCTTTAGTTTGCTGGAAATGGAAAACTCTCCGCCATTTCGTTTGATGAAATCTTTGCAGAGTAACAAACCCAGGCCAGTTCCTTTTTCCTGATCGGTGCCCACTTTCGTGAAGTATTCGTTGGTATTCAAAATCATATCTACCTCAGCTTGTGTCATGCCAATGCCATTGTCCTGAATGGAAATGAAACAAAACTGATTTTTGATTTCAGTGGTGATCACCACTTCGCCATCGCGTTGCGAAAATTTAATAGCGTTGTTGAAAAGATTTCGAAGGATTAAATGAACTTGATTGATGTCGGCCAGAACGAACACCGGATTTTTACTATCCGATTTAACCACCAGTTGTTTGTGATTGGCAGCTTCTTCAGATAGATGAGCTACATCATCGATCACAGAATTAATATTGAAAGATACGGGCTCGGTTTTAATTCCCTCCATTTGTCCCATCGACCAATTCAAAAGATTTTCCAGCGTTCGCTGCGTTACATTTAAGTTAGATTTTAGTTTTACTGATAGTTCCGCGAACTCTTCGGGGGTCACGATCTTTTTGGTCACCATCTCCAAAAGCATATACAAATTTTTGATGGGGCCGCGCAAGTCATGGCTGATGACCGAAAGAATCTTTGATTTCAATTGATTGATTTGATGGAGGGAGTCAGACTGTGACTGAATTTCTTCATTCTGTAATTCGATCTCCTGATTTTTGGTAGCTAGTGCTTTGTTTAGGTTCAACTGGTTGCCTCGCATTCGCCAAAAAAGATACGATAACAGACCGAGCAAAACCATAATCGTTGAGATCGACAACAACAAGATTTTTTGATTTTGAGCGGTTTTCTTCTCAATCAGATTTTCATCTTCTAACAAACGAATGAGGTGTTCCTTTTCTTCCAATTCGTAAACGGCCTCCATCTCTTGTACCTTTACATCCTTCTCCATGCTGTATAGGCTGTCTTTAAGTATAGAAACCTTTTCAAGTTCTTCGATAGCTTTCGTGTTCAAATTTTTTGACTGATATATTTCAGCCAACAAGGCTCTAATTTTAATTGTGTTTTGAAGATTGCTCAGCTCTTTATTAGCAAGCAAACTTTTATTAAGAAAATATAATGCCGTCTCTGTATTCTTTAATTTCCATTCTATTAAGCCAGCTTGATAAAGGGTGATACCAAATCCTCTTCGATTTTTCACAAGGCTATCTAATAATAAGGCCTGAGTTATGTAGTTTTTTGATTCATTGAGTTTCCCTTGCTCGAATAACAACCTGCCTTTTCGGCCGTAGAGAATGCTAATATTTATCGAATCGTTGTTCTTATTGTAAATGGCTAAGCCTTTATTGATACAAAGTACCGCAGAATCATACTTTTTTTCTTCAATCAGTAAGAATGACTTTTCGCGCATTACTTCGGCAAGTAATTTTTCATGTTTGTTTTCTAATGCCAACAATAACGCTTTGTTGATATATTGATTGGCAAGGGAATATTCTTTTAAATCAGCAAATGTTCTTCCCAATGCAATTAGGCATTCGCCCCAGTGATAGATTTGGGAAGAATTTTCGTAAATTTTTAAAGACTTGAATGCATACTTTGTGCTTAACTGGTAGTTTCCTTTAGCCCAGTTTGCTTTCGACAAAACATAATAGCTAAATGCCTGTTGCTTAATGGAACCTTTTTGCTCTGCCAGCGCGAGTGCCTTGGTAGACAGAGCAATCGATGAATCGGGCGTGCCAAGATATTGCTGAAGTGCTTTAAAGTTGAGTTTCGCAATAAGAATGCTGTCCTGCGATTGTGAAAAGGAAGATTCATATTGAATCAGAAATGTCCCCACCAAGAAACCAACAAGATTAAACCGCATTGAATTTTTAATACAGCCTCTAAATTCATGAATTTTATGATTAGGTAACTCGAACCGGCTCTGATTTATTTTCAAAAGAAGGGTTAATCACCAGCCAAAAGTAGTATAGGTTTATCAGCCGATTACTATTTTTGTTATTCGTTCAAATTCACGGGTATTTAGCTCAGCTGGTTTAGAGCACTACCTTGACAGGGTAGGGGTCACAGGTTCGAATCCTGTAATACCCACTTAATTTATTTTGTTGGATGAGGCTGCTGATTTTTTTCCTTTTATTGATATTCAGCCTTTTTACGGCAAATGCACAGCAAATCCGCATGTCGGGTCGGGTGGTTGATAGCTTATTGATGCCTCTCTCGTCAGCCCACGTTTTTTGTGAGCAGCAGAAAAAAAAGACAACAACTACCAACTCAAAAGGTGATTTTTTTGTTGAACTTAATCAAGGTTTGGTTAAACTTGAAATTACTTATACCGGTTACAAGAAATTTTCCGCTCGATTCAATTTGGTTCGAGATACAACTCTGCAAATTGTATTGCAGACAGCAGCTGAGGAACTAGAAGAAGTAACCATCACGGCCAATCGCACACTGCAATCCGATCAATTTCAAACTACGCGCATGAGCACTAATTCCCTTTCGGGGAAAGAGATCAGCTCGATACCGGTTTTGGGTGGTGAAGCCGATGTGATTAAAACCATTCAATTATTGCCCGGAGTTACGAAAGGTGCCGATGGCACTACCGATCTTTTTGTGCGTGGCGGAGCGGCCGATCAGAATTTGGTTCTACTCGATGGGGCTCCCGTTTACAACACGGGTCACTTGTTTGGATTTTTATCAGTATTCAATCCGGATGTGTTAGATAAAGTCGAATCGATCAATGGTGCATTTCCTGCCGAGTATGGTGGCAGACTTTCTTCGATACTCGATGTTACCTCGCGATCTTCTTTTCCAGCGAGAACGCAAGTGAAAGGAAACATTGGGTTACTCGCCTCGCGCTTGATGATCGAGCAGCCGATATTAAAAGATAAACTTTCTTTCACGTTGGCAGGAAGAAGAACGTATGTCGATCAAGTCGTAAAATTGGTGGGACAAGATTTGCCTTATTTTTTTTACGACCTGAACGGTAAAATTTTATACCGACCTAATCCCAATAGCCGATTGGAGTTTACATTTTATGAAGGCAATGATGTGCTCAGTTTTTCGAATGTGCCTCGTGCTTCGTTGCGCAACCGAAATATTACAACAGATTTTGTTTTGGGCAATTCAACACAAACATTGCGATGGGATCGCTCGTATCGCAAATTCAATTCAACTGTTTCATTGTATCGCACCGTCTTTCAGTATTCCATTCGAAACACTTATCAGGAAAACAGTTTGTATGTTACTTCGCGGATAGAAGATTTTGGTGGGAAATGGGTAGTCACTTCGGATTCCATTCATAACCGCGTATCAATTACTGCAGGCATGGAAATGATTCGCCATCAAGTTGCTCCGAACCGCATCACTACCACCGGAGAAATTTCTGATATATTGAAATCCAATTCCTCACTTCCGCAAACTTCGCTTGAGTCGAGTTTATTTCTTCAAGGTAATGCGAGTATTACCAAACGACTGAATGCGAGTGTTGGGTTGCGTACCTCTTCTGCCTATGTAGACCAAACATTTTATTACAACCTGGAGCCACGCTTTTCATTGCGCTATAAATTAGATTCTGTCACCGCATTGAAGTTTAGTTTTAGTCGGATGAGTCAATATTTGCATCGCGTTTCGAGCGCAGCTGTCGCTTTCCCTACGGACATTTGGTATCCGGTAACACGCAATGTAAAACCACAAACGGCCGATCAAGTAGCGCTGGGTGTGCAACGCACTATTCCTGAACGAAATTTGTTTGTGAGTATTGAAGGATATTATAAATGGATGCATCAGCTAATCGGCTATAAAGAGGGAGCAAGTTTATTGCTCAATGTGGATTTTGAAAAACAATTAGTTCAAGGTCAAGGGCGTGCGTATGGTTTGGAAGTATTGATTAAAAAAGAGAGCGGCAAACTCACTGGTTGGCTGAGCTACACGTGGGCAGTTGCCGAACGACAATACGATGCGGTAAACGGAGGGCAATGGTTTTTGGCACGATACGACCGCAGACACAATGCAGCGTTGGTATTGAATTATCAGTTATCAAAAAAATGGTCGCTCTCTTCGGTGTTTGAATTTATTTCCGGTTCACGCTTCACGCCCATCATCGGTCAATACGTAGTGCCATCGCCAACATTAGTGGGAGTAGATTTGATTCCGGTTTATGCTTCTGCTAATTCAGTAAAGTTAGCCGACACACACCGTTTGGATATTGGCGCAAAATTTCGCCCCCATCCAAATAAAAAATTTCAAGGCGAGTGGTTTGCCGGAGTTTATAATGTGTACAACCGTGCCTCGCCTATTGGCATTGTCATTATGCCCAATGGTGTTTGTGTGATGTTGAGTGGCTGCATTCCCAGCCCACTGGCGGTTGAAGGCATTGAACAACTCAAACCAAAAATTGTAATATCTACTCAATTGGCTCCTTCGGGTTCGTTGATTGTATTGATTACGAAAAGCATTGGAGCGCTCGATGCAGGTCGTGGTTCCGATCCGCAGGAATTGATTAGTCAGATAGCCTTAGATAGTGCCGAAGTGTTGTTAAAACATGATGGTACAACCGATGTGCTTCCGGATTTAGGTAACGGCCTTTACGGGAATGTGAACTTAAATTTAGTACCCGGCCAATTTTACGAGCTGGTGGTGAAGACAAAAGAACTGGGTGAAGTTTCGGCAGTAACGCAATTGAAGGGACAAGTTCCTTTCTCATCAGTAAATGCTTCACTGTATAATTCAACCTACGACTCACTCGCGCAGATCAACTATAGTTTGCAAGATCCGCAAGGACCCAATTGGTACATGATCAATGTGCAAAAGTATTCACAAGCGAATCAAATCACATCGTATTTGAATCCGCGTGTGTTCACCCGATTGGTGCGCGATAGCGTCTACGATGGAAAAGTGTTACAAGAAGAGTTTAAAGTTCTCTTCCGAAAATTTTCAAAAGGCGACACCGTAGCTGTTTTTCTTTCGAACATCAGCGAAGAGTATTATGGTTTTTTGAAAGCCAGAAACGACAGACGGTACAATCTGAGTGCGTTTGCATCTGAGCCACTCAATTTCAATTCCAATGTAAAAGGCGGGCTCGGATATTTTAATCTACATGTACCCGATGCTCGAATTTTTGTGCTGGAATGAAATTCTTTAAATAGATTGCATCTCCATTAACCATTTATCTCCATGCGCTTACTTGTTGCTTGCTCAATCGCTCTGCTTATTTTTTCCTGTCAATCGAAAAAGACGGAGACGCAATCAAATGATTCTACGTCTGCAAAACCGGTTAAGGAAGAAGGTGCCATTATTAACGAACAATCAGAAGCTGACTCGTTGAAAGGCAGCGTGCGTGCACGCGCATTCGGAACAATAGGAGCAGCAGAAATAAAAATCGCATATTACTCTCCGGCCGTTCGCGAGCGAATCATCTGGGGCGGGCTGGTGCCGTTTGACAAGGTGTGGGTAACAGGTGCGCATTCAGCTACCAGCATTGAGTTCAATCAGACTTTAATTATGGGTGATAAAGAAGTTCTCGCTGGTAAGTATGCATTCTTCACCATTCCTGGTAAGAAAGACTGGATTATTGTCATTAATAAAAACTGGAGACAGCACCTTACCGATTCATACGATTCGAAAGATGATGTGGTGCGCGTGCAGGTAGCTCCAGAAGTAGTAACCAACAATCAGGAACGCTTGCGATATGTAATCGAATCAGAGTCTGGTACAGAAGGAGAAGTTACCGTTTATTGGGAAAAACTGAAAATTACGTTGCCAATTCGAGTAAAGTAGTTCTTCGGTTCTCTTAATCTTAATAATTTCAAGCCGAATAATTTTTAAGAGCAAGGTATACTCCGTTGGTCCAACCAAATCCATCCTGATTAGGATATTCGCCACCACTGGCTTCGCCCGAATGATTCCACACATCGTACTTCTCCGTCATCTTGCCGGTTTGTGCGAATACTTTTTCGTTGGCGTTGATCCAATTTGTTTTTAATTGTAAAGCAGTTTCTTCCAAACCATAATTCAGCAATCCTTTAAAGGCAATCCACTGTAAGGGAGCCCAACCGTTGGGCGCGTCCCACTGTTGTCCGCTGTGCACAAGTGTAGTAGTGAGTCCGCCTGGCTTCAAAAACTTTTCACGAATTATTTTCTCTATTTCAAGCGCCTGATCAGGTGTAGCGACTTCGAAAAATAGAGGAAATACAGCAGCTAAAGTAAAATGTTCTTTGTTGTTCTCTGCTACAAAATCATAGTCAAAGAAAAATTGCTGACTGTCACTCCAGCAATATTTCCGAATGGCTGCTTGGCGCGCGATAGATTTTTTGGTGTAAGCAGAAGATTTTTCATGATCGCCACTGAGTTGATAAGCTTGTGCCAAAGTTCGCTCTAGGTGTAGCAACAAACAATTCAAATCCACCGGAATAATTTCGGTGGTATGTATGCTACTGAATTGTGTGGCATCTCTAAACCAACGACTGCTAAAGTCCCAACCCGATTCTGCAGCAGCGCGCAAATGTCGAAACAATTCTTGCGAAGGCACTGTAGCCTGATGTGAAAGTTCCACATCTTCTTTGTATGCCTCCGGTCGGGGCGTGTCGTGTTCATCCCAGTAGCGATTCAGAATGCTGCCATCGGGCATTCGCACCACGCGATGCGCACTGTTTATTTTTTCGGTGAGCGTGTCCGTGCCTTTCATCCAAAACTGATACTCCTTTTCGAGTTGTGGAAGATAAGTGATCAACGGATCGAAGTCTTCATCTTTTCGAACAAGTTTATTTTTTTCTTCTCGCAAAATTCCAACCATCAGCGAAAAGAATGGCGGCTGTGAGCGTCCTACAAAATAAGTTCTGTTCCCATTGGGGATGTATCCTTGTGTATCGATCAGATAAGAGAAATTCTTAACCATACTTTCGATCAGATCAGTGCGACCGGATACTTGTAATCCTAACATGGTGAAAAAACTGTCCCAATAATAAATTTCGCGAAAGCGGCCACCCGGCACGATGTAAGAATGTGGCAAAGGGAGAAGCGATCCTCCGGCTTCATCGGGTTGACGAGTGAGCGCATTCCACAAATTTTTAATGTGGTGCTCCGCTGTATGCGATGGATCGCTATGGTAATCGGCCGAATACGAAGGCGGCAAATGAAAATGATCAGCTACAAATTTTTTCAAATCAAAGGAAGGATCAGTTTTTTGGCGCTCGTATTCGTGAACAATTTCTTCCAGTGATTTTTTCGGTACACAATCGGGAAATGTTTTTCCATCACCCAGCACATTGCTAAGTTGAACAGCTTCAAAGAGGGCACCGCATTCGTGAATTTGCATACAGTTTTGAAATTAGTGAGAGCCGGATGAATTGAATTCAATCGAAGCCTCCGATTTATTTTGAAGTCGGTTGAAGAAAAACAAACTGATCGCTAACAGGCTGATGGGTACGAGTGAAAAGTAAAAAGCCGTTTGGCCGCCATACGATTCAAAAATAGTTCCGGTAATAATTGATCCGGTCGTTCCACCCAATGCGGAGAAGATCACAATCAATCCAGACATGGGGCCGTGTTGGCGCGCAGGCAGGTTACTCAACACAACCGAGTTGATGGCCGGATAAATAGGCGCGATAAACAAACCGATCAATGGAAATACAAATGCACCGAGCGGAGCATTGGCCCAACTAGTTACGGGTTCGCCCGATGTACTTTGTGCCAATGGAATTGCAATGAGCACGAGCACACTAGCTGCTACCAAGCAACCGATCAGCACCAGAAACCAATGTATTCTGCGCAAAGCAAATCCGGCTGCCAACCTTCCTAGTGCCGTAGAGGCTGCCAGAATGCTGGCCATTTGCAGACTGAGTGTAGTTGGTAAATGAATCACTTTGCTGTTGAAGGTAGGGAGCCAACTCATGATACTCTGCTCAATCAGCACATACGTAAATACGCTGATGATAAAGACCAACACGAGCGGCTTGATCGCTAATTTGATCATTTCTCCAAATTCTTCTACTGCGTTTTTGGAGTCAGAAGGCTGAACCGAACTTTCATCCAATGGTGCGCTCAGTAATAAAAGAAACGCAACCAGCGTGATGCCGGCCAGCAGATAGTACACACGCAGCCACTCGGTAGATTGTGGATTCGTATCATCAACAAATGCACCGAAGATAAAATAGCCAGTCAGGATGCCGATCATAAAAAATGACTCGATGAAGTTCATGAAACTGGCGTGTTCTTTTTTGTCTTTCGTCACGATGCCAATGGTGGAGTACACCGAAACTTTGATCAGTGCAAATGAAGTGCCTGTGGCAGCAAAGAGTAACTTGGTCATTGTAAAGCCGCCTACTACCGGCATCAGCAAGCAAGCTGCGCCCACCAACGCCAACCCGATCAACATAGAACGTTTATAACCGATACGAGCGATGTAGGAAGCGATGAGAAAAGAAACAGCTGCTATACTCAGATCTTTAAATGCTTCTAAAACACTCGCGGAAGATTCAGAAACACCGTAGTTGTTTTGTACTTGCAGAATGACCGAGCCCACGCTATTAAGCAGAATGGCAAAAACAAAATAGTTGAGAAACAGCGAGAGTTTGATTTTCCAGTTGGTCATATGCGGTTAGATTGAGGTTAACAAATCTAACCACTTTTAAGAATTTTACCCTACCACAAACCGATAGCCAATACCTTTGATCGTAATGATTTCAATGGCAGAATCATCTTTCAGGTAGTCGCGTAGTTTGGTGATGTACACATCCAGGTTGCGCGAATTGAAAAAAGAGTCATCGCCCCACACGCGCATCAAAATCGTTTTGCGGTCGATGTTATTGTTTTGGTTTTCTGCCAATATCTGTAACAAAATAGCTTCGCGATGGGAAAGTTTGCGGATGGAATCACCTTTCCGTAATTCATAGCGCTGCGGAGCAAATTCAAATTGACCGATAGCAATGTTCTCTTTCGGACTGGCTTGCTGCTTTTGGGTAAGCTGCAGCAAGTTGTTGACGCGCACAATTAATTCCTCCATACTGAAAGGCTTGCGCAGATAATCATTGCCGCCTACTTCAAAGCCTTTGATCAAATCTTCCGTTTGCGTTTTTGCTGTAACAAATATGATGGGAAGATTTGGATCTAGCTGTCGGATTTCTTTCGCCAATGTGTAGCCATCTTTTCCGGGCAGCATCACATCTAGCACCGCAATGTTCGGTTTAATTTCAGCGAAGATGCTCATCACTTCTTTGCCATCGGAAACCATGCGCACATCAAACTGTCGGCTTTCCAAACTTTCTTTTACAATCTTACCCAAGAATGGCTCGTCTTCCACGTACAGAATTTTTGTCTTCATGCTTTCGCAGATGGTTAAGATTTACTCAGCACAATGGTAAATGTACTTCCCATGCCGATTTCGCTTTCCACTTCTAGTTTACCATGATGGGCTTTGATCACACTGTCTACATAACTAAGACCAAGACCATAGCCCTTGCTGTTGTGTACATCCCCGGAAGGCACGCGAAAAAATTTTTCAAAAATCTTTTTCTTGTATTCCGAAGCGATGCCGATGCCATTGTCGATAACGGATAATTTCAATTCAGGGCCGTGCTCATGCAACTTCACTTCGATGGAAGGATTTTCACCGCTGTACTTCAAAGCGTTGTCCAGTAAATTGTAAACCACATTGGTGAGATGCACTTGGCTGCCGCGCAATTCAAAATCACTTCCAATTTTTTCGAACGATACGTTTGCTTTATTTTTTTCGAATACCAGTTTCATGGATGAAAGCACCTGATCGATGACTTGATCGAAGTGGACAGTCTCCGGCTGAAAATCAACTCCTTTGTTTTCGAAAATGGCTGTTTTTAAAATCTTATCGGTGAGAAGTGAAAGACGATTTAATTCATTTTGCGCAATCGTCAGATATTCGTCTGTCAGTGTTTTGTTTTCAATACCATTAAAATTCTTCAACGCCTCAATGGCCACACCTACAGTTGTTACAGGAGTTTTCAGTTCGTGTGTCATGTTGCTGATGAAATCGTTTTTCAATTCCGCCAACCGCTGTTGCGCGCGAATGCTTTTGTACATCGCAATAAATGCTCCGATAGTCAATGAAGAGAGAAAAACGGAAAACAAAATTTGCGGCATGATTTCAGCCAATAGAAAACTTCTGAAATGTTGCACGTTCGCGGCATATCGAAATACTGGATTGAATTGTGCCCATTCGGTTTGGAATTCATCGTCAAATGGGCGGATGTTTTCTTCCTCACGTTTTCGCTCTTTTTGTTCGGATCGAAAGATGCCTTTGAATCGATTCATAGACATGGGCGGGAGAAATGATTTTTTGAGAACCAAAACCTCAGAAGGCAAATTGGCTTTAAGTAATGCCTTTTTGAAATGAACCTGAATGCTGTCTATTCGCAATGAATCCGGCCCCAGCCGAAAAACAAAATTCCCATCATCTAATTTTCCTTTTCTGATTTGAGCCGTCAGCGGACGAATAAATCGACTAACCGAGTCGCGCGAGTGAGTAGATGATATGATAATCTGAACTTGCGAGGATTCCTGACTGATGTTCATCCGCATCCGCTGACCTTTGCTGATCAATGAGTCAATCGGCTTCCGAAAGAAAACACTTTTTATACTGTCGTTAGGCACGCGTTGAATGCTACTGGTAATGAGCGAATCGCGCATGGTGCTTACCGTCATCTCAAAGAGAGTAGATGCCTCTTTACGCAAATCATAAAATGCTTTTTCATACGATGAAGTAAGCCAGACTACTTGCAAAATGAGAAGTAGCCCAATGCTGGTGCACATTAATAACAGTGTAAGCCGATTCTTTTTTGAATTCACCCTACAAAGGTAACGCGCTTTTTGATTCATCGATCTACGCATTAACCTTAATTAACATTCCTTTCAGAACAATTAACCAGAGGGAACCATCTTTAGACGTACGTTTACAGCAGATAGAGCGCATCAAGCATTCTACTAACAATTAAAATTTGATGAAAACCTCAACCCTTATGAAAAAACTAGTCTTGATTATTGGAATTATTGTTTCTCTGGCGGCTTTTAATGTTGTGTTCAGCCAAACTACAGGCGTCATTGAATATGAAGTTAAAATAAATATGCACCGCACATTGCCGCCCGGTCGAGAAGAAATGAAGGCGATGATTCCTGAATTTCGTACCAATAAACAACAATTGTTTTTTAACGAGAACGAATCATTGTATAAACCCATTATTGAAGATGATGACGAAGAGATAGAAGGATCATCGGGCGGTGGTGGATTTAAGATGGTGGTGCGTCAACCCAATAATGAGATGTACTTGAATCAGTCAACCGGCAAAAACATTTCTAAGGAAGAGTTTTTTGGAAAGACATATCTAATTCAAGACTCTGTCAAGGTTACTCCCTGGAAATTTGGCACTGAAGTGAAAACCATTCAAGGCTATGAGTGCCAGCAAGCTTATTACACCGATGAGTCTGATCCAAAACGCAAGCGCGAAATCACCGCCTGGTACACAACCAAGTTGCGTCCTTTCTTAGGCCCGGAGCGATTCAATACTTTACCGGGTGCTGTATTAGCAGTTGATATTAATAATGGCGAGCGTGTTATGCTCGCAAAGAAAATCGAATTGAAGCCCTTGAAGAAGAACGATATCAAAGAACCCAAGTCGGGTGAGAATGTTTCCCGAACAGAGTTTAAAAAAGTACAAGATGAACAGTTTAAAAAAATGAATACAGGTGGAGGCGCCATGATCATCAGAAATTAAAAGTTGAAATACCTAGCGAATTAATAACCATTGTTTATGAGAGTAATTCTATTGGCAGTCATCGGATTGTTGTTGTTGGTAAGCGAAGCGAGTGCGCAGAAGTTTACAATCAAAGGCCAGGTTACCGATTCATCAAAAGTAGCTTTGCCTTCGTCTACCGTCATGTTGTTGAATCAAAAAGATTCTACGTTGGTGAGTTTTGCGGCATCCGATTTAAAAGGTTTTTTTGAAATGAAGAATGTTTCGGCTGGCGATTTTTTCCTGAAAGTCACTTTCGTGGGATATGCTACCTATCAGAAACAACTTTCGGTAAAAGGACCCAACAACGAAATCAATGTAGGTCTTGTTCGCATGATGCCACAAGACAGACAATTGGATGAACTGGTTATCAAAGGTGAGAAAGCGCCTGTTACTGTAAAGCGCGATACGATTGAATTCAATGCCGGATCATTTAAAGTAAAAGCCAATGCCAATGTAGAAGATCTCTTGAAGAAACTGCCGGGTGTCGAAGTGGAAACCGATGGAACCGTGCGAGCGCAAGGCGAACAAGTGCAACGCGTGATGGTAGATGGCCGTGAATTTTTTGGTCGCGATCCAAAATTAGCTACGCGCAATTTGCCAGCCGATGCAGTGGAGAAAGTACAAGTGTTCGACAAAAAATCTGATCAATCTGTTTTTACCGGAATAGAAGACGGTCAAAAAGAAAAGACAATCAACCTAGAATTGAAAGAAGAAAAGCGGAATGGTGCATTCGGTACGATGATGGCGGGCGCTGGTTCGAGCGAGCGCTATCAGGCAAAAGCCAACATCAACCGATTTGGCAAAGGCAAGCAACTTTCCTTTTTGGGGATGGGCAACAATATCAACGAACAAGGCTTTTCGTTTGGAGATTTCATGAACTTTACCGGAGGATCGCAACAAATGATGGGTGGTGGAGGAGGTAGAGTAAGTTTGCAAATAGATGGAAATAACACCAACGGAGTGCCGCTTAATTTTGGCGGACGACAAAACGGAATCATGACCAACTATGCAGGTGGAATCAACTTCAATAAAGATTTAAGTAAAAACACACAACTAACCTCCAGTTATTTTTACAATCGCCTCGATCAGGATATTCGTCAGAAAACAAGTCGTATCAATTACTTGCCCAATGGAACTACTTACTTGTTTGACCAAAATAGCTCGCAGGTAAATACAAATGATAACCACCGTGTCAATTTGAATATCGATCATAAAATTGACTCAGCCAACTCATTGAAATTTTCGAATAGCTTAACGTACTCTGAGTCGGACTCGCGATCAGTCACTAACAGCAAAACTTTTGATCCGACTAATGTATTACAAAATGAAAGCGATCGAAATAATGTCAACAGTCAAATCGCTACGAATTTAAACTCAAGCTTATTACTTCGGCATCGCTTTGCGAAAAAAGGGCGCAGTCTTTCGGCTAACCTGACTTTAGGAATTTCGCAGACAGACGCTAAGAGTATTTTAAATTCCAACAATCAATTCTTTGGAACCAATCCGGGTGTGCAAGAAGTTGACCAGCGTAGCGTACAATCCAACGCGAACCAATCGTATGGAGGTACACTCACATACATTGAGCCATTAGGCGGAAGAAAATATTTAGAAGCAAGCTACAATTATCGAATCAACAAAAATCAGGCTGACCGACAGATGTACAACGAGAAAGGCGCGGCAGGAACACTTATCGATTCGCTTACGAGTAATTACAATAGCAATTATGTATTCAATCGTCCGGGGTTCAACTTTAGAATCAATCGCTCCAAATTCAATTTGGCAGTTGGCGCCAGCTATCAAAACACACGCCTCGAAGGAACATTGTACAGCATGAAGACGAAGCAATTCACCAACATCGATAGGACGTTCGAAAATTTCTTGCCAGTACTTCGCTTCAATTACGACTTCAGTAACTTCAAACACCTGCGCCTGGATTATGAAACTTCCATGCAAGAACCAACCATCCAGCAGTTGCAACCTATTGTAGATTATTCTGATCCACTCAATTTATCAAGTGGTAATCCGGAGTTGCGTCCCGGCTATGTGCATAACATCTCTGCCAATTTTACCACATTCGATCCGTCTAAGTTTATCAACTTCTTCGGATTTGTAACCGGAGTTTACACGACCAACGCGATCAGTACATCTCAAACAATCAATCCATCGAACTTTGTTCGTACCACCATGCCGGTAAACGTGAGTGATAAGTTAGCGTTGAATGCTAATTTCAGTTTTGGTTTTCCGGTAAAGAAACTGAACAGTCGCTTTAGCCTTGGTCCTACCGGGAATTATTCCAATGGAATAAACTTGATTAATGACAAGGAGAATAGAACCAAGCAAACTACAGTAGGAGGATCGGTTCGTTATAATTACACTTTCAAAGAAATTTTGATTGTGGATTTGAGTGCTAACCTGAGCAAGCAACAAACGCAATATGAGTTTAATCAAAAACAAAATCAGTCGTACTTCAATAAAACCTATACGGCTGAAGTAAACCTGACATTCCTGAAAAATTACCAATTCAATACTTCGTATAATTATTACACCTACACCAGCGAAACAACCTCCTTTAGCCAGGAGATACCCATTCTGAATCTCGGCCTCTCTCGGTTTTTGTTAAAGAATAATGTCGGTGAATTGAAGGTTGGAGTAAACAATCTTTTAGATCAAAGCCTCAGTGTAAACCAAACGGCCACAGCCAATTATTTACAACAAACCACGTACAATAATTTGGGCAGATATTTTATGGTGAGTTTTACGTATGCTCTCAACAAGCAACTTAATCCAATGGGCGGGGGCCGCAGAGGCAGGCCGGGTGGTATGCAAATGATTATAAATAATTGATTCCTAAATGAATTAATTTTTCAATTCCTTATGCAACCCAAATAGACCGGTGGAGCCAAAAGATAACTTTTGGCTCTTCGCTTTTGTTCTTTGCGTATCTTTGGCCATGCGATATACAATCCTTCTCATGGTGCTACTTTCTGGCGTATCCCAGGCTCAATTGATTCCTACTTTTGATGTGCAAGGTCACCGCGGTTCACGCGGCCTGCAACCCGAAAATACCATTCCGGCATTTTTGGCGGCTCTCGACTTAGGTGTAACAACCGTTGAAATGGATTTGGCCATCACCAAAGATGGGCAAATCATCGTTTCGCACGAACCGTGGATGTCTTCTGAATTTTGTCGTAAGCCAGACGGCACAGATATTACTAAAGAAGAGGAACTGTCCTTTAACATTTATCAAATGGCGTATGAGGAAGTTCGCCAATGGGACTGCGGTTCCAAACCGCACCCACGATTTCCGCAGCAACAAAAGCAAAAAATTTCAAAACCCTTACTTTCCGATGTGATTATAGCAATTGAAAATCACATTAAGAGCTACACCAAGTACGAGGTAGATTATAATATTGAAATCAAAAGTGAACCGGATGGCGATGGCGTGTTTCATCCGGCACCCGCAGAATTTTCAGATAGAGTGTATCAACTGCTCGATCAATACCTGCCCATGGAGCGCGTAGTGATTCAGTCATTTGATTTTCGCGTTTTAAAATATTGGCATGAAAAATATCCGGACATACGATTGGCGGCACTCGTTGAGAATAAAAAATCTCCAGAAGAAAATTTAAAAGACCTTGGCTTTATTCCTTCCATCTATAGCCCAGATTTCAATCTGCTAACAAAATCCAATGTGAAATGGCTGCACACACAAAAAGTGGATCTGACAGAAACTCACAAAAAAGAAAAAGGCAAAGTTCGCTTGCGCGTGATTCCGTGGACCGTGAATGAATCGAAAGACATGTTAGTGTTGAAGGGCATGGGTGTTGATGGAATTATTACCGATTATCCGGATCGAGCAGCGACCTATAAGCTTACGCTGAAAATTGCGACTGATAAAAAGTAAGGCGATTCATCTCAAACGAAAATAAACGAATCCACTTTTCTGAATTTTTCAGCAAACAATTCTGTATCCTTGCAACCAAATTCAAACTAAAATAAAATGGCGAAGTACGATGTGTATGCAATTGGTAATGCAATTGTAGATATAGTAACCGAAGTAGAATACGACTTCTTCGAAAAAAATGAAGTGGAGAAAGGCGTGATGACGCTGGTAGACGAAAAGCGTCAGCAGCATCTCATGCAAGCCATCGACATGAATAAAAGCAAACTTACCGGAGGTGGCTCAGCCGGAAATACCATTGCTGCCTTAAGTCAGTTTGGTGGTAAAGGATTTTATTCTTGCCTGGTGGCGAAAGACGAACTCGGTAAACTTTTTCTGGAAGATTTGAAGAAGAACAAAGTCGAAACCAATCTCGTTTACGAAAAACTTCCGCAAGATCATACAGGCCGATGTCTGGTGATGACGAGCCCTGATGCCGAAAGAACCATGAACACATTCTTAGGAGTCAATTCTTTTTTCTCACCGGAATATTTGGATGAAGAAGCGATTAAGAATTCTTCATACATCTACATGGAAGGTTATTTAGTGGCAAGCCCGAAAGGACTCGAAGCCATGAAAGAGACCAAGCGCATAGCCGAGCGACACAAAGTTTCTACCGCACTCACATTTTCAGACCCTAGCATGGTAAAGTATTTTTCCAAGCAAATGGAAGAAATTGTAGGCGCCAGTGTCGACTTACTTTTTTGCAATGAAGAAGAAGCCATGATTTTCACCGGCACCAATGATATTTTGGAAGCACGTGAAAAACTGAAAGGATTAGCCAAGCGATTTGTGATGACGCTAGGCAAAAACGGAGCATTGGTTTTTGATGGCGACACGTTCATTCAAATTGAACCATACAAAGTTATTGCGGTTGACTCCAATGGAGCAGGCGATATGTTTGCCGGTGCATTTATGTATGCCATTACCCACGGCCACAGCTTTGCTGAAGCAGGAAAACTGGCCTCGTTAGCATCGTCTAAAGTAGTAGGCCAATGGGGTCCCAGATTAACAAAAGATGAAGTTGAGCAAATACTGAAACATTTGGTCGGCTAAACATTTTTGTCCCTTACTTTTTTTAATACTTTGCTTCGTCAAATAAGATATCGTCTGAAGAAATCTTAATAACAAAACCAAAAAAAATTATGAAAGTGAAAATTCTCTTGTTGTTGCTGATGGTTTCGGCTGTTGGTTTCGCGCAAAACAAAGAAAAAGCAAAGCCCGCGGGTGCTGGCCAAAAGAAAGCCTCACCTGAAAAGCAAATTACAGGTTCGCTTACCGCGCCAGTAAAGGTTACCACGGTAGAAGGAATTACGGAGTACAAACTGGCCAACGGCTTGCGCGTTTTGCTGTTCCCCGATCCTTCCAAGCAAACCATCACGGTAAACATTACCTACATGGTGGGCTCGAAGCATGAAAACTATGGCGAAACAGGCATGGCGCACTTGCTCGAGCATTTGGTTTTCAAAGGCACACCTAATCACCCTGACATCCCGAAGGAATTAACCGCACATGGTGCTCGTCCGAATGGTACCACCTGGGTAGATAGAACCAACTACTACGAAACGTTCAACGCGACTGATGAAAACCTAAACTGGGCGATCGATTTGGAAGCAGATCGGATGGTGAACTCGTACATCGCTAAGAAAGATTTGGATAGCGAAATGACGGTTGTGCGCAATGAATTTGAAAGTGGTGAGAATAGTCCTTTCAGTGTGCTGATGGAGCGCGTAATGTCCACGGCATTTCTATGGCACAACTATGGCAAGTCAACCATCGGCTCAAAAGCCGATTTGGAAAATGTGCCAATCGAGAAGCTACAAGCCTTCTATAAAAAATACTATCAACCCGATAACGCGGTTCTTCTCGTTGCAGGAAAATTTGATGAAGCAAAAACCCTCGATCTGATCGTTAAAAAATTTGGCCGCGTTCCAAAACCGGAGCGTGAAATCAACAAAACCTACACGTTAGATCCCGTGCAAGATGGTGAACGTTCGGTGGTATTACGCAGAGTAGGCGATGTACAACTGGCGATGGTAGCTTACCATATTCCTGCTGGTTCACATAAAGATTACGCAGCACTCGAAGTTTTGTCTAACATTCTGGGAAGCGAACCCTCTGGTAGATTATACAAAGCGTTGGTCGATTCTAAAAAAGCCAGCAGCACGGGCGCATTTTCATTCCAATGGAAAGATCCAGGGTTGTTGCTAGCCTATGCGGAAGTATTGAAAGAAAATTCGTTGGAGGATGCGAAATCGACTTTCTTGAAAACATTAGATGATCTATCCACCGTAGCTCCTACAAAAGAAGAAGTGGAAAGAGCGAAGAACGAGATCATCAAACAAACTGAATTAAGCTTCAACTCATCCGAGCGTATCGGATTAGAAGTAAGTGAATTTATCGGCACTGGCGATTGGAGGTTGTTATTTGTAACCAGAGATCGAATAAAAGCAGTAACAGTTTTAGACGTTATTAGAGTAGCACGCCAATACCTTAAGCCAGATAACAGAACCACAGGAATTTTCATACCTACCGAAAACCCGGAACGTTCAGAAATACCAGCTTCACCAGACGTTGATGCGTTAGTAAAAGATTACAAGGGCACTCAAACAATTGCTCAAGGAGAGGCTTTCGATCCGTCACCGGCAAACATTGAATCACGCACTTCGCGCTCTGAACTTCCCAACGGAATGAAATTCGCGGGGCTATCGAAAAAGACCAGAGGTGAATCGGTAGAGGCCAGAATTACATTGCGTTTCGGTAGCGAAGCAACGTTGCAAAATCGGGGCACGGCAGGTGAATATGCATCTAGCATGCTGAATAAAGGAACCACTAAACATACTCGTCAGCAGATAAAAGATGAATTTGATCGCCTCAAGGCAAACGTCTTTATAGGAGGCGGTGCCACTCAAACGGTTATTAACATCACTACAACCAGACCTAATCTGGCGGAAGTAATGAAGTTAGTAGGCGAAATCGTGAAGGAACCTGCATTTCCTGCAGATGAATTTGAGAAACTAAAAAACGAGGAGCTTGCCAACATTGAATCACAGCGCAGCGAACCGCAGGCAATTGCTTTCAATAGAATTCAGCGCCACATCTCCCCTTATCCAAAAAGCGATCCGCGTTATATCAGCACTTTCGATGAGGACGTGGCAGCCATTAAAGCAGTTACTATTGAAGAGGTGAAAAAATTCTACCAGGATTTCTATGGTGCCAATAATGCAACCATGGCTATCGTGGGCGATTTTGATCCCACGGAAATGAAGACACTCACTACCGAGTTGTTTGGCAACTGGAAAAGCGCTCAACCTTACACACGCATTGCGAATAAAGCCATGCCGGTGCAAACCATCAACGAGTTTGTTGAAACCCCCGATAAAGCCAATGCCTTTTTCGTAGCTGCTTACAATTTTGAGTTCAGAGATGACAACCCCGATTATCCGGCTATGGTAATGGCCAACTTTATGCTCGGTGGCGGATTTTTAAACTCAAGATTAGCAACCCGCATTCGTCAGAAAGAAGGATTGAGTTATGGCGTAGGATCTCAGTTTTCAACCGGCTCATTAGATCCTGTTGGCTCTTTCTTTGCCTTCGCGATTTATGCTCCCGAAAATGTAGAGAAATT
Source organism: Bacteroidota bacterium (assembly GCA_016191555.1). Lineage (GTDB taxonomy): Bacteria > Bacteroidota > Bacteroidia > Cytophagales > Cyclobacteriaceae > ELB16-189. The sequence continues at coordinate 4,689 of JACPVX010000041.1, read as the reverse complement.
AGAAGTAGCGTATAAAGAAGAAATCGAAAAAGTAATCACCACAGGCTTTACGGATGAGGAGTTAACAGCCGCTAAGTCAGGCTGGTCGCAATCCAGATCCGTTTCCCGTTCGCAAGATGGAGGCCTGGCCGGAACGTTGAATAACTACCTCTTTATTAAACGCGATTTGAAGTGGGACGAAGAATTTGAGAAAAAGGTAATGGCATTGACCGTTGATCAGATTAACGCGGCTGTTAAAAAGCACTTGAAGTACGGGTCCATGAACATCATAAAAGCTGGCGATTTCGCCAAAGCGAAAGCAAAAGCAGCTGAGAAGAAATAAGTAAATTCAATCTAAGGCCCTCACTTTCAGCACAGAAGGTGGGGGCTTTTCTTTTAATAATACCCTTCTTTCACCTTAATTTGACAGGTCATTGTTGGAAAAACCGATATTCTTAAACATCTTTGCAGCCCTTTTAGAAAAAGGTAAACAGATTTTTTATGAAACGCACCTATCAGCCTTCGAAGAAAAAAAGAAAGAATAAGCACGGCTTCCGCGAGCGCATGGCATCTGCCAACGGCCGCAGAGTGTTGGCAAATCGCAGAAAAAATGGCAGAAAGAAGCTGACCGTTTCTGACGAAGGCACTTCGAAGACTAAATAATTTTAGGTAGTTTTCCCTTCGTACCTGCCTTTTGATTCAAAATCAACGGTCAGGATGTAGCAGCATGCAACAAAAATGGGAAACTTCACCTTCCGTAAAGACGAAAAGCTAACCAGCGAAAAATCAATAAAGGAACTCTTTGAAAAGGGTTCCTCTTTTTATTTAGACCCCTTCAAAGTTCTCACCTTACCTCAAGCCGACCCGACTGATTCTACCAAAGTATTGATTTCCGTTCCCGCTCGTAACTTTAAGCGGGCCGTAGATCGCAATAAAATCAAGCGAAGAATCCGCGAAGCCTACCGTTTGAATAAACAACTACTCGTATCCGAACAAAAGTGGCTGATTGCCTATATTTACACAGCTAGAAAAATAGTGCCGTCAGCGGAAATCCATCAAAAATTGATTCAAACGCTCCACCGGCTACAAAAACAAAAAAGTCTGCCATCTTAAAAGCAGAAAAAGCAAACGCATGAAGAAGTTGAAACGAATAGGAATAGGGCTGGCAATTTTGGGCGGAGGTGTTCTTTTTGCCTTTTCAGCGCCAGGCGAAAAATATTTCGACATCGCCAAAAGCCTCGACATTTTCGCCACACTTTTCAAAGAGGTCAATACCCATTATGTGGATGAAGTAGATCCGAAGAAACTGGTGGAAACCGGCATCGTAGGGATGCTTCAGCAACTCGATCCGTACACCGACTATATCCCCGAAGAAAGTCGCGATGCCTTTAGCATCCAAACCACTGGGCAATATGCTGGTGTCGGTGCTCTGGTCGGCATCGTCAATAAAAAAACAGTCATCACCAACCCCTACTTGGGCTTCGCAGCCCATCGTGCAGGCCTCAAAGTGGGTGATGAGCTAATTTCCGTAGATGGTAAAAACGTGCAGGGCAAGCAAAGCTTTGATGTTACGCTTTTACTGAAGGGAAATCCAAACACCGATGTGTCAGTAGAAGTGAAGCGCTATGGGCTAAAAGAAAACCTGAAAGTAAAGCTCACCCGCGAGAAAATTAAAATTGCCAACATCGTTTTCCAAGGCATGATCGAGACTGACTTGGGCTACATTAAGTTAGAGGAATTTACCCCCGGTGCAGGCGATGAAGTAGAACAAGCCGTTTTGAAGCTGAAACAAAGTGGCGCTAAAAAACTCATTCTCGATTTGCGCGACAACCCCGGAGGCTCTCTTTTCGAGGCAATTAATATCGTCAGCGCCTTCATCCCGAAAGGAAATGAAGTAGTTTCAACGAAAGGTAAATTAGAGGATTGGAACAAAACCTATCACACCTTAGATAATCCGATCGATACCGAGACGCCATTGGTTGTTCTCACCAGTGGAGGCAGCGCTTCCGCCTCCGAAATCGTGGCGGGTTCCTTACAAGATTACGACCGTGCTGTTTTGGTGGGGCAAAAAACATTTGGCAAAGGTCTGGTGCAAACTACTCGTCAACTCGCTTACAATGCGCAGGTAAAAATTACTACGGCCAAATATTATATTCCCAGCGGCCGCTGTATTCAAGCCCTCGATTATGCGCACCGCAAAAGTGACGGCAGTGTCGAAAAATTCCCCGACTCGCTCAAGCGCGAGTTCAAAACCAAAGCGGGCCGTAAAGTGTTCGATGGCGCAGGTCTTGATCCGGACGTGGCCATTAGCACCGAAGAATTCAACAGCCTTCTGATTGAATTAGTCAACGAAGGCTACATCTTCGAGTACGCCAGCAAGTATTGTGGCGAAAACCCAACACCACCCGCCTCACTCAAAGACTTTAAAATCTCCGAAGCCGAATACAAGAAATTTACAGATTGGGTAAAAGACCAACGCTTTACACACACCAGCGAAGTGGAGAAAAAAGCAAACGACCTTTTCGCTTCCGCTAAAAGCGAAAAATTCTACGATGCCATCAAAGCACCACTCACCGAGTTACAAAATAAAATTACCCAAAACCGCGCCTCCGATTGGTCGCGCTATCGCCCCGAAATCACTTCCATTTTAGAAGAGCAAATCGGCTTTCACTACCGTCTCACCGCAGGCCAAATCGAAGTGTCTTTGACCCACGACAAAGAAATTGCGGAAGCCAAAAAAATCTTGGCCGATCCAGCGCGCTATAAAAAATTGCTTTCTCCCAACTAATGGCGCTCCTGCTTAGCATCGAGTCATCCACCACCGTCTGTTCCGTGGCATTACATCAATCCGGTCAGTTGTTGGCGTCCAAAGAAAATCATGTTCCGCAATCAACAGCATCAGCACTCATGCCCATGATTGACGAAGTATGTAAGCAAGCCGCAAAAACTCCCCCAGAATTACAAGGCGTCATCATCTCCGAAGGTCCCGGCTCGTACACAGGTTTGCGCATTGGCGTAGCCACCGCCAAAGGCATCTGCTTCACGCTACAAATTCCGCTGGTAGCCATCAATACATTACACCTTCTCGCTTACCAATTCAAAAAGACCAATTCAGTTTTAGATAATGCGCTACTCTGCCCCATGCTCGATGCACGCAGAATGGAAGTCTACTGCATGCTGCTCGATCATCAACTGAATGTAGTTAAGCCCACCGAGGCAAAAGTGATCGACACTACCAGCTTTCAAGAAGAGTTAGCAAATCAGTCCATTCATTTTTTTGGCAACGGAGCCGCCAAGTGCAAAGAGGCAATCAATCACCCCGGTGCTCATTTTCACGAAGCCCTCATCCCGCTCGCACAAAGCTTGGGCGAATTAGGCTTTCAGAAGTTTACTACCGGCCACACCGAAGACCTTGCACACTTCGAGCCTTACTACCTCAAAGATTTTATGATCCGCAAACCAAATACAGTTTAATGCTGTTCACACACCAATGGCAACAGAAAACACACATTTGGAAACAGAAGGAATCATCAACAAGGTAGCCGCCAGCTCCCTGATCCTTTTTAATCTCGAAGAATACCACGATCCCTCCGAGCACGTGCTCCTCGATATCAAAGGCTGGCTTTTTCAAGAGCTTATCCTCAAAGAAAAAGAATTCAGAAACCACGTCAAACAACACGATTGGGCGCAGTATAAAAATAAGAGCGTAGCCATCACCTGCACAGCCGATGCCATCGTGCCCACCTGGGCCTACATGCTCATCGCCATCGCCTTGCAGCCCCATGCCAAAAAACAAGTCTTCGGCACCCTCACCGATTTAGAAACACAACTCTACCGTGATGCCCTCAGTCAAATCGACTGGCAAAAATTCAAAGGCAGCAAAGTAGTCGTCAAAGGCTGCAGCAAAGTAGAAGTGCCCATAGCCATCTACACCGAAGTAGCCGATCGCCTGCGCCCGCTAGCCGCCAGCATCATGTTTGGCGAGCCCTGCAGCACCGTCCCCCTCTTCAAAGCAACCCCAATTACCTCTTAATCTTTTTGTCAATTGCTTATTTGTCAACTGTCAACTGGTTTATCTATTTGTCAACAGATTTAAAAAATGCGGCCTGCCAAGCTGCGCAAGGCACCACGCTGTCGGCAGTCGCCTGCCATGATCCGGCTCCGGTAAACACGTACACTTAAATAAGCCCTATTTTTTCAGCACAAATTCACCATGGCCGGGCTCCAACAATGCCTCCATCGTTGGCCGAACTCCCGCACACAATTCCTGCTAAAACCCATCTTTTTGGCACTTTTTCAGCTCTTTTTGGCCTTCAGCGCAAACACAAACTTTTTTCGCAAAAAATATTCAACTTTTTTTTCGCCTATAACCAACTGATAATCAGGTAAACCAAGCCACATCGCACCAAAATCCAGAAAATCTTTTCCGCAACTATTTGCAGAAATACCTTCAACCGTTACCTTTGCACTCCCATTTAACGAAAAGGGGCTTTGAGACGCAGAAACGCAAGCTCAACGAAGGATGAAAATCCACACTTGATTTTGAAGAAGTAAAATTCTCAAACATCAAAACGTTCATTGAACAAGATGGAAAAAAAGGGCAAGGAAGCAGATTCTTTATGGTCGGGATAGACTGATCATGGAGGGTCTGTAAACTAAAGCGTACTTGAGAGAGTATGAGAAATAGGACAGACCGGTGCCGGGACAAAC
>JACPVX010000040.1 GCA_016191555.1 Bacteroidota bacterium | reverse complement strand
GAATACTCAACGGATTTATTCAGTTCATCGACAATTTCGCGATTATTGGATCATTACGAGGGATTATTGGTTTCCTTGTTGGGTTCTTCGGAGTTGAGTCTTGATGAGTTGAGTTTAGTGAGCGCTGAAGAGGAGCACTTGTTGTTAGATGATTTTAATGATACGTTTGTAGAGTATGGTTTAGATCAGCGTATTTCGGTTCTTTTTGAAGAGCAGGCAGCATTAAATCCGTTGTCTTTGGCTATAGAGTTTGAAGGTTTGAAGATGAGTTATGTTGAGTTGAATAAGCGTTCGAACCAACTGGCACATTACCTTCGTTCAGAAGGAGTAGCGAATAATGTATTGGTAGGTATTTGCCACGAGCGTGGCATTGAGATGATTGTTGGGTTGTTAGCTATTTACAAAGCAGGCGGAGCTTATGTTCCATTAGATCCTTTTTATCCATCGGATCGTTTGGCTTATATGATCTTGGATTGTTCACCCCACTTGATTTTGAGCAGTAGTTCGTGTAGCGGCATTCTTGTGGGTTCAGGTGATACCACGATTATTGAATTGGATACTTCGGTTGATCTTATTTCCACCTATCCAGATCACAATCCGGATCATACGACTTGTGAAGCGCTGGGTTATGTGATCTATACATCGGGCTCAACGGGCAAACCCAAAGGAGTTTCGATGCCGGAGCGAGGGCTCTTAAACCTATTGTTTTGGCATGAGTCACTGTACGGTGGCCGAGGCTATAAGGTATTGCAATTTGCGAGTTTAAACTTTGATGCGAGCTTTCAAGAGATTTTTTCGGCCTTGTGTTTCGGTGGTAGTATCCATTTGGTATCAGAGGATGATCGTAAAGACATGAGCTTTTTGCTCAACAAGATAGATGGTGAAGGAATCGAACACCTGTTTATACCGTATGTGGTTTTAAAAAACCTGGTAGATCAGTGTGTTGAAGATGACCATTACCCTTCGGGTATAGCCCGCATTTTCACAGCAGGGGAACAATTGCGCTTAAGTGCCGACCTTCGGGAGTTTTTTAATCGCACCAACGCGTTGCTTTTAAATTATTATGGTCCCTCTGAAACGCATGTTGTTACGTGGTATGAGGTTGTTGATGAAGATTATGATTTACGTCCCTTACCACCGATCGGAAAACCAATCTCCAATACGGAAGTTTATATATTGGATAAAATTGGTGGCTTGTGTGCTGTTGGCATCCTTGGCGAGATTTATCTGGGAGGAGTGCAGGTTGCAAACGGTTATTTAAATCAGGCTTTGCTGAGTTCAGAGAAATTTATTGAAGATCGATTTAAGCAGGATTCGTATCATCGTCACTTATACAAAACGGGCGATATCGGACGTTGGCTATCGGATGGTACTATTGAGTTTTTGGGCCGTGTTGATGATCAGGTAAAGATCCGTGGTAACCGTGTAGAACTGGGCGAGGTTGAGTCCGGGATAGAATCAAGTGGCTTTGTGAGCCAATCGGTTGTTATGGTGAATGTGGATGAGCATGGTTACAGCTACCTTGTTGCTTATTTGGTAGTGGAATCTTCCTACAGTGAGCAGGGATTATTGAGCTACTTACGTTCGATATTACCGGACTACATGATTCCGTCGTTCTTTGTTGAGTTAGCGGATCGATTACCGTTGACCAACAATGGCAAGGTTGATAAGCGTCTGTTACCCAAGTTTGAGAAGGGTTCATCGCTGAAGGGTTATGTTGCACCAACAACGGCTATTGAAGAGTCGATGGTAGGGATCTGGTCTCGTTTGTTAGGAATTGAAAAGGTTGGGGTGACAGACAATTTCTTTGAGATAGGAGGTCATTCATTATTGGCCACCCGTTTAGTTTCAGCGATTCGTAAGGAATTATCACTTAACCTTTCGATCCGGGATATTTTTGTGTATCCAAGCATTGAGCTGTTGTCAGGGCATTTGGAGAATAATCCAACGGAGGTGGCAGCGGGCAGCATCATGAAGCGACTTGACCGTCCTTCGCGGCTTCCGTTATCATTTAGTCAGGAGCGTTTGTGGTTTATCGACCAACTTGAGGGAAGTATTCAGTACCACTTACCGTTTGTTTTGCGGTTGCAAGGGAGTTTGGATAATGCAGGGTTAGAGTTTGCGTTGCGGAGTATAGTTGCTCGTCATGAGATTTTAAGAACAGTAATCCGAAAGGATGGAGATGAAGTACATCAGGT
>JACPVX010000039.1 GCA_016191555.1 Bacteroidota bacterium | reverse complement strand
GTTGACAACGATAACAACGAAGGGGCTACCGGAGCAACACTCATCTGATTCGTGCCATTCGTCACAACGATACCTGCCGTACCCGGATTGCTCTGCCAGGTGAAATCATACAACGTGCCCGCACCAAAACCTGTCGTACCTGCCTTCACTGTAATCGAGCCATCCCAGTTCGGTGCGATACATGCATCGTTCGGGGTGGAGCTAACTGTAACTTGAGGTAACACTTTGTCATCCAAAATATCTTTTCTCAAAGGGGCTGATTCACAACCAATACCAGCGCCTCCGGATTTACGAACGGCCTTCACAAAATACTTATCTACTGCGATAGCCGGATAGGTTGTCAATGTTAATTGATCGTCTACCGGAACTGCCACATTCACACCATCCAATACTTTAGATGCAGGTAATAAATCTGATTTAAACCAAACGTAGTCAAAGTCTGTAACTGTTCCAGGCAGGCCGTCTACAAACACCTGAACGCCATCAATTTTTCCATTGAATAAAAATCCAGGACTTACGCAATTCGTCAGGTTGGTAGGGGTAGCATCTACAGTAAATACAGGTGGGGTAATTTTTACCAATGTAGTGGATAGGGTTGCTGTACATCCAGTAGCTTGATTCAAAGCAGTCAGTGAGTACAATCCTTCGTTCAAACTACTCAGAACATTCGCAATACCAGAGTTGCCTGCAGAGTTTGACGGTTGACCAGCTCCACCATTCGGAGTCCATGCATAGTCATACAACATTCCTGCACCCGGACCCGATGCAGTTGTCACATCGACTGTAATATTTCCTTGAAAGACAGCCGGATCGCAAGAAGGATCTCCCGCGGGAGTCAACACTAGTTGAGGGTTGATCTTATTCGCATCAATACGGAAATTTAGAGGAGGACTTGCACATCCAATTCCACCAGTTCCACTCAAATCTGTCTTCTTTGTAACTACTACCCAATAATCCTGATTCGTAACTTTTTGAGAAGGTAGTGGCGCCCCCACATTGGATAATTCTTCTCCGCCTTTTGTAGCCGTGTTATCTCCTAATGAGGATAATATGTTTGTAGTTAACGTTGCGTTGGTAAACCAATCAAATTGATAATCATTGATGTTTTCCGCACCACCACCAATTAACTTAATTTGGTTAACTACTGCTTTTGCCTTCGTCTCTAAATTTGAATCACAAAATTCAGCATCAGCCAATGTTAAGTCTGGTAATCTCAATTCGGACTTGACCGGGCTATCGATAACAGTGAACGATTTAGTTGCCGTGCAACCTGTGGATGCCAATGCAGTGACTGTGTAGGTCTGCGGTGTTAAGTTCAAGGCCGAATAATTACCCGCTGGTTGAGCTGCTAGCGGGAAGGCAGCGTTCGGATCGGGAGCAAAATCAATTGTATAGGTGGTTCCAACAGTAACATCCTTCGGATCTTTATCGACATTGATATCGATTCGACCATCTGCACCCGCAACAGTACATGCAGTATTAGGGATAATAGGTCCCGTAAGCGAAACAACAGGAACAAGCGCATCTGAATCTATAATAACATCTTGCGATATTATACAATCGAAGGTTGAGTATGTCTCCTTTACTTCAACGATGTATGACCCAGGAGCCAATATACCATTCGCAACAAAGAATGGCGCAAGACCTACTGGGCCAGTAAATGTAGGTACTGTTATTGCAACTCCTTTCTTCAAGGTAATTTCATAATCACTTTCATCTGTTCCAGGAGGCGCAGAGATAGGACTTTCGATTTGAATCTCGATCGATCCATTTCCGGTTGCGAAGCCTGGAGTGCAAATAGTTGAATTGGTTTTTGTGATTTTCAACACAGCATGTGAGCCAATGAACGGCAATGTCTGCGAATGAAAATTCTTACAGCCCGTTGCGGGATCGGTGACTTGAACGGTGTACAAACCTGTAGCTACTCCAGACAGGTTGGAAGTAGATGAAAGTGCAGCTCCAGAATAAACGGGAGGGTTCGTGAAATAATTAATAGAGCCCAAAGCACCATTTGTTGGTGATGGCACCCCTGCAAACCATTGGTAATTATAGCCGGAGGTTACAAAATCTCCGATTGTTCCATTACCGTTGGAAGTAAAGGTAATAGCTGGCCCACCAAAAGTGAGGGAGAGTGTGACATTGTTGCCAGCGATAGACTCGATAAAATAAACATTATTCTCTGAAAGAGGTATTGGCAATGATAAGGCCACATCTCTGCTAACCAAAACTTTTGAATTCACAGCTAAACCTAATGGCGTGGTAGTTACAAGTGTTGCTGAGCCTGCTAAAGCAGAAAATTTTGTATTCAGTGATTGAACCGCACCGTCCATCACACCTCCAAAAGCATTGCAATCTGCAGGAAGTGTAGTGTTTTGTGCTACTGGAGTAATCTTAGGAGAATTATCCGATACTGTTTTAATAACTTGCGATGATTTACATTTTGAGGTGGAGTTTTGAACCACAACGGTATAATCTCCTGGGACTAGGTTAGAATATATGGCACCACCTGTAAAGTTGGCACCTGCAATCACGGCATTCTCGTCTATCGCATCGCTCCCATTGTACCAAAAGAAATTATAAGTAGCAGCAGGGCTAGGTGTTGCAACGAGTTGACCATTTGCGGGTACGCATGTAGTCAGATTGGTTACAGCAACAGTTACTGTTGGTGTTGTCAAAGTCTCATTGAGGAAAATAGTTTGTGTGTTTGAACATCCTGTGGCAGTTCGGGTTGCCGTGATTGTATAATTCTGATTACCCTTTAAACTTGAAAAAGAAGCTGTATTGGCTGTAGCCGGCTTCACTAGATCATCCCAGCGGAAAGAATAACCAGCTGTAACTCCTGTAACACCAGCGATAGCTGTTTCATCGATAGTTGCCGAAACAGAACCATTGGGAGTTAGTGGATCGCATGAAGTTTGATCAACCGTGGCTACATCAATCTTTGGCGTAAATAGATTATCTTTTATAGTGACACTTGCGGGATTTGAAGTACACTTCGAAATTTTGTTTTCTGCGGTGAGAGTATAATTACCTGCAGCGAGTGCCGTATAGGTTTGAGGAGGGCCTTGAGTTCCAACGCCAGTCCATACAAAAGTATAATCAGAATAATTGACAGGGTTAACTGCAACTCCTCGATATGTTAAGGTCCCCACCGTTGCAGAACCATTCTTGGCTACCGTACATAGTGTATTATCAGTAGGAACTAAGGCTCCTAAAACTGGCACTTGGCTGTCGTCATCAACTCCAATGACTTCTGTATTCGTACAACCTGATTCCAACACAGTTACCTCCACTGTATACTGAAACAACGACACTCCGTTAAGCCCGCCTTGAATGCCTGAATAATTATCAGTGGTAGCAGTTGTGTTTGTGATTTGTCTTGCTGGCGCCCCTGCAATTGTGTTGCCATCGTACCAATTGTAAGTATAATGCTTTCCATTGGGTACTACATTCGTTACTTGCGCAATCCCATCTGCTAATCCTCCAACGCAATTTGTGGAAGCTTGCTGATCTGTTACAATAGTAGGAAGCGTTTTAGCCGTTGTTACCTGAGCTTTATAAACAGTCGATTTACATTTTGTAGTGATATGCTCTACAAAAACAGAATAGGTACCTACGTCTTTGTTGGTAAGTAGCCTTTTTCCAACCACTGCAGGATCTGCATCCCATGTGTATTCAAAATCAGCAGAAACGCTTGCTGCATAATTTCCAACAGTCACAATATCTGCTGCAACTTGTCCGTCAAAAGCTCCACTCGTTGCTTTCAGAGGATCGCAGATTGTATTCGGCTGAGCAGTCAGCGTCAAAGCTGGAAGCTCTTTACCATCCGTCAAGGTGCTCGTCAACGTATTCGTACAACCACTTACATTGTTATACACACTCACAGTGTAATTCGCACCTCCCGCCAACTGAATCGCGGTGGCTGTATTGCCATTGTTCGGTGCATTCGGAACTTCACTGCCTATCGTAACCGTGTTACCAGAATACCACTGGAACGCAAACGTCTCTCCTAGTACTCCATTCGTAACGCTTGATGCAATCTGACCATTAGCTGCACCGCCTGCACAATTCGTGGACGCTGTCAACACATTCGAGATCGCAGGCAATACCTGATTGTTCTTGATCTCTACGGTCTCCGGATTCGATGTACACTTTAAACGGTTGTTCGTGACCGTTGCTGTATAGAAACCTCCATTCTTATTCGTCAATGTTGAATTGGTTTGGCCGCCAATCACTGCGCCCATTGTGTTGCCTGTGCTCCAAGCAAAGGTGTACGTGTCGCCTCCAACCGCATTCGCGTCCGTCAACACATCCTGTAAAGCAGAACCATTAAATCCTTTCGCTACATCACATATTGAATTAGGGGTGCTCTTCAGTGTGAGAACTGGTAATACTTT
>JACPVX010000027.1 GCA_016191555.1 Bacteroidota bacterium | reverse complement strand
GATGTACTTAACTGCAAACGAAGGACAGCAATTGAGACTAACATAAGCTACTGATAGCTGGAAAAATTATCTCTGCATATTATACTTCGGCTCTAATTCCTTCAATCGCTCTTTTAGCTTTTCGTAGTAAGGAATCCATTCTACTAAATGTGGTGCGTTGTAGAATTTATGATCGCAAAATTCAAGCTTTGAAAGAAAAGCTGTGTCATTGCAAAGTTTCGAAATAATCAAACCTCTAAACAAATAATCAGCTAAGCCACTAAGTATTTCGTGCCAGAGCTTTCCCTCCTTTTCGAGCCTATCCATTTCTGCTAGTACATTGGGTAAGTAACTGTACTTCTCTATAAATGCCAGACCTGCTGTTTGTATATACTCTAAATAAGCATTGGCGAACGCAATGGCCTGCACGCTTTCACGAATAGGCGAATTAATTGTATCATATCTTAAGCAACTATTATGGTCAAGAACAGTCCACTGAGAGAAGTCATTAGTCTTAAGTCTTTGAGAATAATCAATGTTAGGATCCCCCACTTCCATTACAATTTGTTCAACAAATTTAAAGGAGAGCAATGCGCCTGAATAATCAGCATCTCCAAATTTTTTGAAATAAATATAAAATGACGATGAACCAAATTCTGTCTGTTTGATAAAGGTGTCATTTCCACCATCTCTTACAATATGCTCATAGCCTTCCACAGTTAGAGCTGGTTTCAAGATTCCTATAACAATATTTTTCTGCCTTCCTATTGGTAAAAGGTTCATTTTATTGAATTTTTATCATTGACGCTTCGACTACCTGTACATCGTCTTTCCCATGGTCAAATAATTTGACGCACTTCTCCCTAAGGTTTTTGAATTCATATTGACCATTCCAATATCCAGCTTTTGCTTCTCGTGCAGTAATAGTACCAGTCTTTGAGATTTGGGCAAATCCTTCCAACTGCCTTTCTGTAAGATCAGTACCACTCGAGAGTTTGTTTTCAATTATTACTATGTCTTCGATACCTGCTTTATCCGATGTACGTTTTACCAACATGATATCTGCCTTCATAAAACCACCACTTGTATTCAGGGGTACCTCGGTTAGTATTTCATACTCATGCAAATTAAGAATGCCAGTTTCATTTTTAATCAAGTCAAGAAGGCGTCCGCTTTTAGCCCTTAATTCTGTTCGTAAAGCACTCTTAATATTTTCATTTAAGCTATTCCCTGTTCTCATGTATTTCAAAAACCGTCCTTTCGCTTCACTTTCTTCCAACCACTTTTTCACCATGGATGCCGATTCATCTAATTCCGACAAAAGACCGCCTATCGCAATCTCATCGTCAGGTGTTAGTTTGTGGTTAAGGAATCCTCGCAAATATTTCTCATTGGCAGGATCATTTACAAATGCCAGAAATTTGGGATCAGCATTAACATCATCGAGAAATCGTTGTAATGTACTTAAAGACTTTGAATCACTAAATCGCGCAATGTAATCTTGCGCATTGGTTGTTAACTTGGAGAATATTGAAATTCTTCCCGCATCTCTGACAACGAACTTCGAATCGTTACTTTTTAGTTTTGCCCAAGCATCAAGTTGCATGTTTCCATTTTTAAGAGCGGTTCTCAAACTTGGTGAATTTATCAAATCAGACACAAGGCCTTTTACCTTTATAGTTCCATCTGGTAACCTGCTTGTTTGAGTCAGAATATCCATCAACTTACTAACACTCACACCATCTGTACCGAAGCTAGAGGTTAAATCTTTTACCATTTTGCTGGTCAATCCAAGATCAAGGAAACGTTGAAGACTAGCAGTTGTGATCTGAATATTTTCTGCCAGATTATCTAGACTCTTGGATGAATTGGTTGCAGATTCAAAAAGTGTAAAGCGCTGAGAGCCGTCTGGTAATGACACTAAATCACCTCGGCTACCAGCCAATACGAAAGATTCCAGCTGCAGTTTATTGCTTGAGAGATATGTTGGTTCTGTTGCATTCTCTAAAAACACTTTAATCCGATACAAGTCATCATCAACCTGTTCAAGTAGGGCTCCTGCAGAGTTCTTAACCTGAACATAAAGCTTTCCACTTGTCTTTTTAATTAGAGAAGTGCCCGCGCCTAAAAAACGGAACACATCACCAAAGTTGTCGCACCATTTCAGTACTTGAATTGTTGTACTCGCTACTTTTGCTAAAACGGCTTCTCCTGCAGCTACATCACCTAAACAAGTCACCAATATTGGTCCAATAATCTCACCCGCCATGTAAGCAGATTTGTTTGCATCTTTAAACATTTCAGACAAACCACTTCCAAGCATTTCCCAAAGCTTACACCAGTATTCATCTTTTTTGCAGACTATGATTTCATCTCCTGTAATGGATATTACTTTAATCTCCAGCTCTGTAAACTGTTCAAACTGTAGGCTGGCTTCTGTTCTGACTCTTTCAGATAGAGGGGCCATCATTAGCTTCATAAGGTCAGGTACACTTTGAACTACACCAATCAATCCATTATACATACCACAGAAAAACATAAACTGCATCTGACTTGCATCTGCATTTTTAATCCAAACCCAATCGGGAAATCGCTGCTTCAATTGATCAAGTACTAGATCATTGATAATCGTGGAAATACTTACGGCTGAAAATACATTGGCGTAGAGTGGGTTGTATTCGGGATGTGTTGGGTCGTATACACTTGGGGGTATTTTAAGTTTCCCAATGCCCACACTAAGCATATCCAACAAATCATAGTTAACAGTGAAATAAGCATCTAATGCCTGGTAGCCCAAACCACCTAATTTCGACAGAAATGAACGCTGATCCCATGCAAGTCCATCACGCCAAGCGTCAAGGCTACTGCTTATTGAAGAATTAATCCTAGACCCCAGCTGAATCTGTTTTACAACAATTTTTTCTTCTCCATTAACTTCCAACCATAAAAGCACTTGGTAATCTTGAAGAGTAACTTTATAACCATCGATATAGATTGCATCATCTTTTAATTCTACTTTAATCTTGTTTAAAGATGGATTAGTTGATGTAAGTACCGTCTTGGCCTCAATGGATATTCGGTTTCCCGTTAGGGGGTTTACGCGACTGCCATTCAGAATTCTATTAAGGTAGTCGTATACTTTTGAATTGAGTGCTCCATTCGTGGCGTCAATATAATTTTGGCATGCCAGTGCGCTAACTGTAGTCCAAGGGCGAGAATAATCTTGCGTGGATTCGATTGCTTTATCAATCTTATAAGCAACTTCTGCATATGAAACATCTCCAGCAGGAGGTAGCCAGTTTGGAATACAAGAAAACCTAAAGAAACATTCATTGTCATACCATATTGCTTTTACGCTAGTTGAACCTTCTTTGTATTTAACTATAAAATTCTTGTAATCCTTAAAAACACCTGCTTTATCATATTGAGCTTTATGTATTCCATTTGCATCTTCAATCGCAACAACAAAATATCTTTTCTCGAAGCTTTTAGAATATAATAAGCTCTTAATTGACAATCCTGTAAAATCAATTGGTTTACCATTGGGTGCCAAATAAGAGGAACTAGCAAAGCAAGTTTGACCTGTCTCAATAGTATATGTAACTTTAACGGCATCATCAATAAACTCCGAAATAAGAGCCCCATCCTCATCCCCTTCAAACAATCCCATCACAATCTCCGGATACCTCATCCGATCCCATTGGTATTTGAAGAGCTTGTTGCCGTTGGCATAGTCCATCAAATTGTCCGTTCCCTTTTCGGGTAATGTGTTCTTCTCTTCGGTGAATGTGTGGCGCAGGCTAAACGCTCCGTGGCCCAACTCGTGTGCCATCGTACGTATGATGGATTCTTCGCTGCCATTTTTATCAACGAAAATAAATCCGCACTCTTTGCTGCGTGGCATGAAGCCCGCCAATGTGCTGCTCTTCGGGTTCTTTACTAAAAATAAATAATAGGTATTGGGCTGTAGGTTGGCCTTGTAGGCGTTCACTACTTTGCGCATGTCGGGGCTGTAGTTACTCAGTAGTCCGCTGCCGCCATCGTCAAACGGATCAATGCCCGGCACATCCAAATTGGAAGCGAAGGTGATGTTCCACTTCACTACTGCCTGTCCATAAATTTTATTGAATTGCGCGCGCAATGCATCTTCGCTGTATGGATACTTGTTTCCATTTACCGGAACGATCACCAAGTCTTTAACGATTTGATCGTAGGCAATCACACTCAGTTTGCCTAGGACTTGGGTTTTGGGAATTGGGAATTGGGAATTAGGACTTGGGACTTGGGAGTTGGGTTCGTAGAGTGCAATCAACTCACTTTCCACACCATCTCCTGCACCTAAAATGCTAATCGTTGACTGGTCATTGGCCGCTGGAGCGGAACTACCCGATGACCATTGACTATTGACTACTGACCCATTTAGTTCAAAGCGAATCTTTGATTTATCTATGCCAGTCCCTTCCAGCTGCGCTATGACATTGTCAGTCTGGCCTGTGGCCACAGATTTCCACGAGAGGAATTGGTCTTCCACTTTTGTGTACGTAGACGCAATCGGATCATAGCGTTTTGCATCAAAGCCAAACTTCTGATCTTGTGCTTCGGCAAACTTTAACTTCAGGTTGTACTCGCGCTTCGCAGCTGCTGTTGCAATGGCTGCGGTGGTGGTGTGTACTTTTCCTTTACTGTCGATGATGTAACCTTTGCCACTGCTATCCACCACCGAAGCAGTAGTTCCGGCAGGTACTTCCGTGCGCTTGCCGCTGCCATCTACAATCACCACGCTACCATTACTGCCGGGCATTACCGTAGCTGTTCCCGGCACAGTGATCAGTGTGCTGGTGACGGCTGCGTTTTCATCAAACTGTTGCGGAAGGTTGGCTTCGTACTCGTCCAATGCTTTATCTGCTTGAGCGAGTGCTTCATCCAGATTGTCCATTAAATTCATCACGCCCGCGGGGATCACTTCTACTCCGGCTCCAGTTACGTTCATGTAACCGTTCACCATTCGCATTTCATTATTGATATTGATGTTGGTGAACTCGGCTTTTACTTTTGCCTGATTGAAATACGAAACTTCAATCACGCCCTCACCCGAGAAGGTGCCGTTGCTGCCGGACACTTTACTGAGCACCACATCAAAATCTCCTGCCTTAATAACATCGCCTACTTTCAAACTATTGATTAGCTGCGAAGGATCCAGATTAAATGGAGTGAGCGGAACACCGCATGAATATTGAATGCCCGGATTATCTTTCGTTGTCACATTGGTCAATAGCGAATAGTCACTTGTGAAGGTGCCACAACCGGCATTGACTTGAAATTCGTAGCGTGTGTTTGGCTGAAGTGAGTTGACCGTCACATTTGGCGTAAGCGATTCATTGGTATACCAATTAGAACTTGGGACTTGGGCATTGGGACTTGGGGATTGGGGAGATAAGCGATAGCGCAGCGCATAACTCGTTTGATTCGAAGCTCCATCCCAACTCACATTAAAGCGTGTAGTCCCTACATCGCTAACCAAAATATTTTTAGGAGGCAAACAGGCATCGCCATATACAAATGTGTAGACCTGACTATAACCATTGTTTTTGAAAAGACTCAGTTCATCCGCACCGGCATACGCATGTGCGCGCAACTGAAAGGCATAGCGCCTGCCTGGCTCCAGCGGTGTTTCCGCAGGACCATAGATGATTGTCGTTTCGTTGGTCGTGGTTTGAAAAATAACCGGTGACGTTAATATCGCATCGTTCGGATTGCGTGTGGACGGCCAAACTTCCACTAACTTAAAATCATACTCTGCATTGAATGCGCTGTTGGGTGTGCCCCGATGGCGGGGTGTCCATTGGAAGATAACTTGTTGTGGATCTTGAATGCGAATCTTCTCATTGTCGGCCGGTACGTTTACAATAGGTGGATCATTTAAAATTAGCCACGCCACCGCGCAGCCGGTATTCGAAATTTTAACACCGCGGTTGTATTCGATTACTTCAAAACAAAATTGATAAAGGCCTTCCGGCAATGCTCCGCGTTGTTCAATCTCACGTTGTGTTATGCCGGTGAAATTTAAATTGCGTGGATCGAAATAAGCAGCCAGATCAGAGCTGATCAATTGCAATGGAACACCGCCCAACAACGTAACAGGCGGTGGCATGAACTCCGGTTTCGTTTCAATTTTTATTCCGTTGCCTTCGATGCGCAGGCGAAAGCGAACGTTCAGTTCGGGACGGGTAGCATCAATCAGGAAAGCCGTTACCCTCAATCGCTCCGAGCCCGGTGCCGCATAATCCGACAGATACAATGAATACGGAGGCGTCAACTGCACAGTGGATTGGACGGGGAAGACCTGACCAACTGACTCCACTTGCGAAGCCAATAAAAGAATAAACAGTATCGTTTTAAGGTATCTCACAGAATTAAAAGGACTTAGGCATTAGGACTTAGGGGTTGGGACTTAGGCATTAGGGCTTAGGGGTTAGGAATTGGGAATTGGATATTAGGACTTAGGGATTGATACTCTTCATCGGGTTCGTTCACTCCATTATTTTTATCTCCGATTGAATTGATATAAGTGTTTATCATTTTTCCGATCACATCGAGCTCGTTACTTAATTCAACAAAGGTTTTTTCGTCAACCAATTTGCGAATGTTTGCTTTGGTGAGCCACGTTCTGGTTTCGAATAACGAGCCACGAGAGTAGTAAGCAAAGTTCTTAATTTCTTTGTCGTGATATCGACCCAATCCTTCGGAAAGATTTGCAGCAATAGAATCAACTGCTCTGATCAATTGCTTTCCAACGGTATCCTTGTCAAAGTAATTCCATTTGTAAACAATGTTATAAATCCTCTCAGCCACCTCTATTGCTTTTTTATACGTCTTAAATTCATCCAAACTTTGAATCATAACAACTTATCTATTCTATATTTCAAAATTCCACAACCTTATACCCCCCTCCAATTCCTAACCCCTAAGTTCCATGTCCTATTCCCCAAGTCCTAACCCCTAAGTCCCAAGTCCCAATCCCCAAGTCCTAAAAAGAATAGACATACCCAAGCGTGGCAGTAAATTCGGTGAATGATTTTGCTGCGCCTTCCTGTACACTGTTTCGATTTACTACGACTGTGCTTAAATTAATATTGTGTTTCTTTTTAATCGACACGTTGCCGGACAGTCTGCCATTTAAAATACTGCCGGTATGCAAACCATTGGCATACGACTCGTTGTGCGAGATCGAAGCCGTGGTTCGCAATTTCTTTTCAAAGAACTGCTTTGTCACCGCCACGGTTGGTCCGAAGGTGCGCGATTGTGATGCAACGCCATCGCTCATACTTAAATTGAATGATGTTGAAAGAGTTAAGCTCTGTGGCGTGAGCGACAGGCTATACGATGAATTGAAATTATAAAAACGCAATCCGGAATTTTGCTCTACTTGTCCCTGCTTATCAGAAGCATCTTGCGCGGTCAAATTAAGGCTGATGGTTTGTCGTCTGTTTTTATTGTTGCCCAACTGATACATGGAATTAATGTTGGCGTTCTGACTGATTTGCGTAAAGTTGAGCGTATCTAAAAAATCAAACTGTGTGAGTCGATTGATGTTCACAAACTGCGAACGCACATTGGTGAACGATTGAAAGCTGGAATAGGAAAGTGACAAATTAAATTTTTGAGATGGCGCAAAGGCTACATTCACTGCCGTCACCACCCGCCTCATAGTAGTGGCTTTGCTTTCATCGAGGTTATCGCGTTGTGTTCCCACATTGGCAGACAAATTTACTTTACCTTGTAACAATGCGGTGGCCGCGTTGACGGTAATGTTTTCTAAGTCGTTGTTAAAAAAATAAGACCCTAATGTTCGGTATTGCGGATCGATGCGCTCGTAACCCATTCCCAAAGAATAACCATTACCCTGATAAGTGACATTGGCCTTCATGGCATTGTAATAAGATGATGAAGTACGAGGCGTGAAAAGGCCGCCCACATTACCTAAAGGATTTTCGGTTGTTGTTTGACCTGCGCGCGTATCTCTCGTGATCGCGCTGGTAGCCCATTCAAATCGCAGTAATAATTTTTGGAATAATGATTTGCCTCCTGCAAATCCTAGAACTAAATTTTCCTGTGGCAAGATGCCTTGCGTCTCGGGTACGAAGCGAATTGATTGCTGCTCATCTTGTGCGCGGAACACAATCGCTTCCACAAAATCTTTTCCATCGCCATAGCCCACCTTCATGCCATATCCATAGCGATCATACGCAGCTTGCACTTTTGATCCGGCCGTTGTGTCGGGTTGAACTGCTTTTAAAAAGCGACCATAGAGCGCACTGATTCTTAATTTATTTGTCGGATTGGCATCTACTCCTACTCCACTGAATAAGTGACCGCCAACGGTGTAAGGCGAGAAATTCATACTGGTGAATCCGGCATGAAGTGTAATCCACTTGTAGGTGGGATGCATTGAAAATTGATTGAAAGGTTGTTGAAATGAAACTCCTTGATTGGAGTAACTAAAGCTCAACGGAATGCTCCAACCATATAGACTCACATTTAAATTTCCGGTTGCGTAGTACGAATAGGGATCACGTCTGCTGCTGATGCCACTGGCGGCATAGCCAATCTGACTCAACGAAACACCTCCTGATATTTTTATCGGCTTCTCTTTGCCGATAGTCTCTAAATTCTGTGAAAAACTATTGAGAGAAAGAAAAAGCAGACATATAGATACAATGACCTTAGGACTTAGGACTTGGGCATTAGGCCAAGTTCCTAGTCTAAAATCAGTGTATGTAAACAATGTCCTCATTCTGCAAATTCAATTTTCCTTCAAACTTTATTCATCCACATCAACCTAAGTCCCAAGTCCTAATTCCCAAGTCCCAACCCCCAAGTCCTAACCCCTAAGTCCTAAGTCCTAAGTCCCAAGTCCCAAGTCCTAGATAATCACAATCCTCACCACTCGTTTTTGATCTTTTACATCTACTAATAAAAAATAAACACCCGGTGCTACACCTTGCAATGTTATTTCAAAATCGTATGCATCCTTACCGCTATCACTAAAATCAGTGACGATCACATTACCTTCCAAACTCACCAACCGCACACGCACCGGAGCCACCTCATTTAATTCTAATTTTAAATTTATGAAGCCCTGTGCTGTTGGGTTCGGAAATGCCTGAAGTAGTTTGATTAAGTCCATGCTACCACCTCCCGATCCTCCGCCTGTTTCTCCTGCTTTAAGTATTTCTATTGATGCGGTGTATTCGCTCTGACACTCGGCTAATTTGGCGGTCAGCTTCACCGGATAAATTCCTTCCTTCTTAAATAAAATAGATGAATAATCCTGCGATTGCAAAATGACAGTGGCCTCAGTTGGAAATGACCACGTAATTTGATCGGGCAGCGGCCAACTAATATCGATGACAATAATTGTATCATTCACATGAGCCTGTGGTGCCATCAAAAAGTCGGCTTTCAACAAATCATTGGACGTGGTGAGTTCGAATGAATCTTCAGCAATACAACCATTGTTGTTCGTTACCCGAAGTTTGTAAACACCCGGTTGTGTCAATGTAACTTGCTTTCCAGTTTTGTTAAACCCGGCTAAGGAAGTCCATAAATAATCTGCGGCATCGATGGGTGATGTAATGGTTAATGTACCTCCTGTACATATTTTTTTATCGGGCCCTAAATCGATCGTAAACGCAGGAGGATCGGTCATTGAAAAAGATTTTGTGAAAGAGCATCCGTTGGCATCATTCACTATTAATTGATAATTGCCTGCTTTGATATTTTGGATAATTGAAGTTCCAGAATTACCGTTCCATTGAAATGAGTACGGAGCTGTTCCGCCTGCGGCAGTGACTTGTATCGAGCCGTTACCTCCTGCGCAAACAGGAGCAAAAATAGTTTCAGCGATTAAAGAAATAGCCGAAGGAGAAGTGACTGAAAAAGTTTGTTGAAACGAACAGCCATCGGCATCTGTTACTTTTACTGTATTGGTGCCGGCAGTTAATTGCGTAGCGGCAATCGTTGTCTCTCCACTCGACCACAAATGAGTATAAGGTGCTTTGCCCACTACATTAGAAACCACTGCCGATCCATCGGAAGAGGTTGAACATTTTGTTGCAGTAACATTAGAGATTGAAAAACTTACATTCGCAGATGGAGCGATCGTAACTACTTTTATAAATGTGCATGAATTTGCATCGGTGGTTATTACCTGATAGTTTCCAGCACTTGCATTTTGCAAAGTGTTGTTGGAGGCGACTAATTGATTGGCTGCGTTGAACCATTGATATGTATACGGTGCAGTGCCGCCCGAACCGGAAACTGTTGCAGATCCATTTGCTAATCCACAAGTGGTATTGATAGTTGAACTAATCGTGCTCGATAAAACAGTTGGCTGTGTGATGGAAACACTCGTTGTTCCGATACAGCCATTACTATCTCTTGTAGATGCAGTGAAAGTGTTTGCTGCTAAGCCGTTAAAAGTGGGCGATGTTTGCCACGTGCTTCCACCATTGATGGAATATTCATACGTTCCTGTTCCTCCCGAAGCAGAAAGAGTAACACTTCCATTCGCGCCAGCAAAACAACTGACTTGTGTTGAATTGACAATAGATAAATTGAGAAGCGATGGAGCTGTCAATGTAATGGATTTTACTTGCGTGCAATTCTTAGCATCTTTTGCCGTAACGGTGTAGGTGCCGGCCGCCAAGCCATTAATGGATGCGCCTGTTGCTCCGGTATTCCAGGAATAGGTGAAGCCTGCATTACCACCGGAAGCAGAAACTTGAATACTTCCATCTGCTGCTGACGCACAAGAAGGAGTTATTTGATTTACGGTAGCAATAGCTATTGGAGCAGGATCGTTGAGTGTAATCGCTTGACTCAACGTACAATTTTTAGAATCTTTTATTTGCAACGTGTAAGTGCCACTCGCAATTCCGGAAAGAATATTGGTTCCACTTGCTCCATTCCATTGATAAGAATAACCACCATTTCCTCCCACCGCTGTCACTTGTATACTACCATTGTTTCCGCCAACGCAGTCTGGAGATGTTTTAGTGATAACACTCAATGATATGGCGGCAGGTGATGGAATTGTAAAAGTGGATGACACCGAACAATTACCAGCATCTTTTACAGTAACTGAATTACTACCCCCCGGTAATTGAATGGCTGACGTGCCTGTTTCTCCGCTGCTCCACGTAATTGTGAACGGACCTACTCCACTTGAAATATTTACTTGCGCTTTTCCATCAGTAGAATTAAAACAGGAAGTGCTTACGAGTGACCCCACCGTAAATACAGCACCCCCATTGGAGCCCACAGATGTAGCGGATGTTTTCGAGCACAAAGATTGATCAGTAACCGTTACCGTATAACTACCGCTAACGACATTTGATAAAGTAGAAGAATTGCCAACGACATTGTTAGCCTGATCTTTCCACTGGTAGGTCAAGGCACCCGTTCCACCGGATGCGATCGCTTGCACAGATCCATCAGCCGCACCGCAGTTTGCATTTTGAAATCCGGAAAAAGTGATTGTGATCGCTGCCGGTTGTGTAATGGATACGGCTAATGGGGTTGGGCTATTACAGTTATTCTGATCTCTTGATAAAAATGAATATGATCCTTGCGGTAAGGAAGTAAAGGTATTACTGACCTGCCAAACGATACCATCCTTTGAATAATTATAAACCCCTGTACCACCAGTAGCGTTGAGCGTGACGACTCCATCGGTTCCACCATTACAGGTTACATTTGTTTTACTTCCGAGTGCTACGGTAACCGTAGTAGGTGCTGTTAAAGTAGTAGACGCTATGGTAGAACAAGATTTGGAGTCCATTATGTTTACAGTATACGTTCCGGCTGTTAAACCTGAAATATCTTTAGCAGTTGCTCCATTCGACCATGTGTAGAAGTAGGGTGCTGTTCCTCCTGCTACAGTTAAATTTATAAAACCGGTAGCAGCACCATTACAGTTTACACCAAACCCATTATAATTTGAAGTAGTGGTGGATGCACTTAGTGTAACAGGTTGTGTAACTAAAAAACTGGCTGAGCCCGTGCAGCCTTTAGAATCTGTAATGACTACTGAATAGTTTCCAGCTGCAAGAGAACTAACATTCTGAGAGGTTGCTCCATTGCTCCAAAGGAAAGTAAATGGTGCTGTTCCACCTGATACAGAAAGATTGAGTGCGGCAGTACTTTGCCCGAAGCAATTGATGAAGGCTGTTTGAGAAATCGTTCCTGAAATCGCGCTCACTGTTGTAATTGTTGCCAAACGGGTAATGGAACAATTATTGGCATCTTTTATGGTGATGGTGTAGTTATTAGCAAGCAATCCGTTAAAAACCGAACTAGTCTGAAAATTTGTTCCATCAATGGAATATTGTAACGTGCCTGTTCCTCCGGATGCAGAAACTGTCAATCGTCCGTCTACGATGGCAGAACAACTTTGCGGTGAAGCTGTGACCGTAGCAGCGAGTGCCGCAGGGTTGACTAATGATTGAGAAGCCGAAACTACTGTACAGTTATTTGCATCCTTTACAGTCACCACATAATTTCCGGATGACAATCCGCTAATTGTATTGGAGGAAAGAAAATTTGTACCATCAATCGAATATTGATAGGGTGCAGTACCACCAGTAACTGACACGACCAAACTGCCATTGGCATTTCCATTACACAATGGATTATTTTTTATTATACCAGAAATTGCCAGTGCCGCAGATGGCTGTGTAATGCTAATAGCAGAAGTCACTTGTGTACAGTTATTTGCATCTTTCGCTGTGATGGTGTAGTTGCCGGGAGCGAGACCTGTAAAGCTAGCGCCCGCTTGAAAGTTGGTGCCATCCTTACTGTAGGTGATAGTTCCTGTTCCACCAGATGCAGTTACAAGAATACTGCCATTCGACAAACCAAAACAACTGACATTACTTTTTGATTGGAGAGATACTGTTACAGGAGTAGCTGGCTCAGTAATGGTAACGCTTGCGGTATTGTTGATACAGCCATTCGCATCTGTTACCGCGACAGAATATGTTCCTGGTGCAAGGCTCGAAATATTCTGAGAGGTTACGCCATTCGACCAGAGAAAAGTTTTTGTCCCCGTGCCTCCGTTTACTACTAAGTTAATACTTCCATTATTACCTCCTTTGCAACTGATATTGGTTGCGCTCGGTGTAACGGTCAATGCCGTTGGTTGACTGACAGAAATACTTGCTGTTCCTGTACACGTTTTACTATCTGTAATGGTCACATTATAACTTCCCGCGGGTATGTTCGGATTATTTTGAGTGGTAACACTATTTGACCATGTGTAAGTGTATGGCGCAGTGCCACCCGAAGGCGTTACGGAAATGGAAGCGGTAGATTGACCAAAGCAATTAATAAATGAAGTTTGCGAAATGGTTCCTGTGATTGCTGGTTTTAATGCGACAGCAGCATTGTTGATGGTAAAGTCACAACCATTCCCATCTTTTACTTTTAATACATACGTAGCGCCAGTCGCTAACGAAGAGAAAGTAGTACCTGCGCCAAACGCACCATTATTGATGGAATACGTGTACGAGCCATTTCCTCCTGTCACACCGACAATAGTTAGGGATCCATCACTGACGGTTGCGCAACTGGCAGGGACAGAAGTATAGCTTGCTGCTATAGGGGCATTCACAACAAAATTGGATGTATTCACCGAGCAGCCATTGGCATCTGTCACTTTTGCGTAATAGGTTCCGGCAGCAACACTGATTGCATTTGCCACTGCGGTTGATGCTGAAACAGCCACATTGGAAAGATTAAAAATTTGCCATGAGTATCCGGGAGTGCCACCGGATACTCCCGTGATGGAGATGGAGCCTGATGATGTTCCTGTGCATGTGGGATGAATGATGGAAACTGATCCGGATACTATGGCACTTGGAACAGTAACGGAACCATAGGTTGCAACACAATCATTCGAATCCTTCACTTTAACCAAATAATTGCCAGAGGCCAGACCGGTAAAAACATTATTATTTGGGAAGTAGGTTGAGCCATTATCAATGCTATAGAAGAGGGTACCCGTACCACCTGAAGCCGTGATTGAAATTTGACCATTGCTTCCGTTATTGCAAACGGATGGTGTAACTGAAGAAATATTTATTGTAGGTGGAGGATTAATGGTAACTGATGTGGATGCGGTAGCTGGCGTTGGACATGCATCTTTTACATTTATTGTATGGGCGCCCGCGCCTAGATTATTTGTAAACACATTGGTAGAAACGAAACTAGAGCCATCCACACTATAAGTATAAGGTGCACTTCCTCCACTTGGAACAATTGTTATCTGTCCATCAGTAGAAGTTGGGCATTTGATTTGCGCTCCGTTATAGTTAGATGTAACACTTGCACTAACCAACAATACACTCTGAGGACCTGGAGGGACTATAACTTGAACAAAAACAGGTGCTCCGCAATTTCCATAATTACTTTCAATTAACGCATAGTATGTGCCGGCTTGTAAGTTTGCAATAGTAGTACCATTGGCTTGTCCTCTAAGAGGTGTATTGGGTAAGTTGTTCCCATCCACCGTATTACCAGCATATAAGCTAGTCACTAAGTTTTCGCCTGAGAGCAATGCTCGGTTTAAATTAGTTATGGTAACTGTAGCATCTGATCCTCCAGCGCACGTTGGTTTCGTTGAAGAATAAGCGGTAGCAAAAATTTGATTAGCAGAAAAAGAGTAACCGGTAATAATATTGCTCTCTGGTAAACATCCTGATACCGTAAATTTAAATTGAATATTTCTTACTGGATCAGACATATAAGTTGAAAAGTCCGCTCCAAAAATCTCTTGAGCGTTTACGCTTAACGAGGCGGCTATCGTGGCGCTGAAAGGGGTCCAATCTAAAGTGTGTGTTTTGAAGTACCAGATATAAGATTTATAAAAAGGAGGCGCATTAAGAGTTATTTTTTCATTAGTGCAATAAACTTTGGAGCCTGAACCAACAATACCTAAATTGTTTGGCTCCCAGTCGATTCGACCATATGAAGAATTTTCATAGAATCCGCAATCAATATCTGGAACCGCATCAGTGAAATCTATGCCACCAGGAATTGTCATCCAATACCCGCACTCATATCCTTGATTTTCATTGCCAGATCCTGGAAAACAATCAACGCCTTGTGGACAACACCATTGTGAAACATAGACGTCAACTGGAGGATAAAAATGGGCAATATCCTTAGGGTTTCCGTTTGGATAGAACGAAATTGCTTCCAAACCATTTGCTGTTATTTGAAATTGGGCTGAAGCGTCTTTTGAAAATGAAAATAGAAGGCAGGCTAAAATAGAGAATGCGGTTGCAATTTTCAGATAAGGAGCAAATTGAAACATGCTTCTATCTGTGCCCAGAAATTCCACTTTGTCTTCGCAAATTAATTGCTCTTTCGCCTCTCTCATAAAGCTAATCCTGTCAATTTCATGCTTTTATTATCTTGGGTATAACGATTGCGTCTTTTGAAATTTTCATTGTACCATTCTGCAATAACAGTGCTTAATACTCTAAACTTAAGGGCTCAGAATAGGAGGATTCCAATCCACCAAAAAAAACTGCTTTCACTCTATAGGTATTCGAACTTCCCATTGTCAAATTCAAATCTTTGAAACTAAAGCTTTTTCCAGACACCACCCTGTACATACTGAACGGCTCATCATTCACCGCACGGTATACCAAAAACTTAATAACATTCTTATCGTTGCATTTCCAGGTCAAAGTGATGCTCCGTTGTGTTCTATCAACTTCAGCTTTTATTTCTATGATTGATTTCCTGGGCATATTATTAATTAATCTACCAGAAATAAATGTAGAAAGGGGCGATTCTAGTTTTGATTTATCGACTGAAATGAGCGCATAGAAATACTCATGACCCATTTCTAAACTCTTATCTATGTAAATTAGAGAATCATTTTTTTGAGTCGTTCCAATCGTATCCCATTTGATTGCAGCTTGTTTCCTTCTCAATAATTTATAAAACAACACATCATCACTTGCGCTTGGCCCCCAAGTAATTTTTACACCTTGCGAAGTTGATCGGACTGATTCAATTACAGGCGGAAGTGGAGGGACAATATCGGGCAATTCGACTGCAACTGGCTCAGAAAAATCAGATGGGTTAAACCTGCGATCGACAGCAACCAACTTGTAATAAATTTTAGAATCTAGTCGGTTAAGGTTAACCGAATCAAGGAAAGAGGCTTGCAGAAAAGCATCTTTGTTTATTTGCGAATATTCCGATTTAGCAAAGTTTGACCGATAAACTCGATACCCTAATAAGTCACTCTCCTTATTGGGAGTCCAAGTAAGCTTCGCAATACCCAAAGTATCGATCACGATTCTCAATCCTTTTGGCGGGGCAGGTGGGACGCTGTCTGTAAGTTGCGCTAAATATGGAAAAGAAAAATTCTCTTGTCCACTTTCTCCCAATACTTTGATTCGGTAATAACTCGTACTTAATGGCTTGTCATCTGTGTATGTAAAAGTTGTCGAACTTAAATTACTTTTGTTTACCATCTCAAATATGCCATTGACCGTTCTGGATCTTTCAACACTAAATCCAGTAATACTATTTCGATCACCGGATAATTCCCAGTTAATCACTATCGCTTCATTCTTTTCTCTGGCGCTTTTAATGGCTGCCGTTGCATTCAGTAGTTTGAAGCCTTTTCCTGCTACTCGTTCGGATTCCGGACCCATATCACCAAATGCATCCATCCCCCTGATGCGATATGAATACTCAATGCCATTTTGCGGAAGTGAGTCCATTGCCTGAAAATGAGTTTCTACCGTAGCAAGGGTATTAATCAAAGGGAGAGTATTAACTCGCCTGAACTCGCCTTTGGCTTCTGCTCTTTCTATTACGAAGCTTGTATATTCCCTTTCCACTGCAAATCGTGGCCATCTCAATTGAACCAATCTATCAGCAAATTTTGCCTGAAGGTTGATAGGCGCTGTTTGTCTTACACTATCCTTCAAGCCTATATAAAATAGTGCTGTATCTGATTTCAGATTTTCATCGCCACTTACTGAGCTTACACGATATAGATAACGTTCATTTGTTTTTACTGAACTATCTAGAAAGCCAAGAGCTGAAAGTCTAGCCGTAGCAAATGATTGATCAGCAGCAAACAAAGCGAAAGAAAACCGCTGCTCTTGCTCGCGGGATTGATTAATAATTTGCGCCAAATCGTTTGTATTTGAAACCTTCACTTGAAACGACTTCCCGTAGATAGCCTGAGCTGCAATGGCTGAATATCTATTTGTTGATGCATCCTCTCGCCATTGTTCCAGAGCTTTTGGTTTGATCGCTTCATTTGTTAAGATAACTTTCTCAGGTTTTTTAAGGAGTGTAGTGCCTCTTGCAATCGTATATCTTTCAACATAGTATCCGTTGGTATTCCCAATCATCCACGCTGAGGGGTCAGTTGGTGCCCAGCGCAATAAAATAGAGTTTGACTTTACCTTAGCCAATAATTTAATCGAGTGCTGTTGTTGCTGTGAGTAACTTGACATTACGACAAAGCAGATAAACGATATTGCAGCTACAATCTCTTTCATTTTAGTCTCCTATCGGATTGTCTAAGATTACTTGCTTGGTTGAATTAATGTTTGACCTAGCGGGCAATGTAAATTGAACATTGACCTTATAAATTCCCTTTAACATAATGGGAAACTGATTCCAAAGTATCTTTTCGATTCGTGGATCTATTACAGTGTTTGTCAGATAACGATTTGCCACTTTATTCTGGATTTCTAAAAAATCGTAATACATGTAGTACGGTAAGTCATACCAGTAATACTGCTGCGTGGCCGTCAGCGAGTTCTCAGGGTCAGCTATGTTCATTTCAAGATTATCCGGGCTTTGTACAATTCGTAAAGCTCGTGTTGGTGGTATTCCCAATTCATTCGGTATTCGATTGGTAATTGTTATACTTCCACCAAGTGGATACCCTTCGTATATCAATGGATACAATTCCTGATTATAATATCTGTTATCAGAAAGATCGGCTTGAAACGTAATAAGTGGTTTATTTTGTGTGAATGCATTGCCATATAACTCAATCTTATCAAAAGGTTCGTCTGCTGTTATAGTTGTTCTTAGGTTATGAACTCTCCAAAGTAATCGTAATTCTCTAAAAGTAGTTGCCAACTTCTGAGACGAAATTTTCTGTCCTAGAGTCGAGTATTTACTCGATCGAATCGTAGCTGTAAAAATCGGCTTCTCTTCTAATTCCGTCAAATTACCTTCTGCCTTCTTCGTTTTGATTTCTGTATTTGTATTCTCGCCTGCTATTGTCAGATTTGTTTTTTGTTCAGTTACGTTTCGATCGATAGTACCTGTAGCTTGCTTGGGCACA
The DNA here is from genome assembly GCA_016191555.1 of Bacteroidota bacterium. Taxonomy (GTDB): domain Bacteria; phylum Bacteroidota; class Bacteroidia; order Cytophagales; family Cyclobacteriaceae; genus ELB16-189. Next base: position 34,302 of record JACPVX010000027.1, on the reverse strand, counting down.
TTTAATAATTCAAAGGCGTATACTTGATTGGTTTGCAAATCAGATGGCGTTGCAAATGTTATTAATCCTGCATTGTAAGCGAATCCAAATTCAGATTTCTTACCAGTTGCTGTTGTAAACCGTCCCACCTGATTCCACTCTGCGCCAGGTTCAAATAAATATGGTTGCCCTTGCTTCAATTTGATATATCCCTCGCGGGTTTCATCTTTGTAATAATTCAATTGCCCGATGACGGGATAGGTATACTCAATATTCGAATGAGGAATGTAGTCGGGGGCTGCGCCTGTAGAGAAGGTGGTCTCCATTTTTTCAGTCACACGTTTTCCTTCAAATAAAACTTGCGTCCAAGTACCGTTTTTGTTTTCCTCAAAACTCACTTCAACAATTGCCTTAATTTCTTTTTTAGGAGGAAGAACATCAATAGGATTAAAAGCAACTACATCCTTCGCTTCGTTCCATTGCATAGCTCCGGTTATCTCTTTTCCTTCACTTGTAAATTTGAATTGTTCCAGCTTGATGCGGAATGAACGCTGAACCGTTTTTCCGACTTGCTTATCGCTGACATTAAACTCCTTGTTTACTGCCATATTAAACACTGCCTGCGGAGCATTGAATACGTTTATTTCTTTTTCTCCTTGCGAAGGTGTAATCTGAGAAATGACACGGATGCCACTCAACACATTTTGTTCCTTCTGCACGAATTTACACTTATCTCCAAGCGTAACTTGAAAACTACAACTGCCGGAGACTAGTCCTCCTAAGATGCTGAACCTTCCTCCCACAGTGCCTTGCATCCAAAATGGATTGGGGAATTGTGCTTGTAAAATCGCAGCCGCGCCAATACTCAAAATCTCAAAATCACCGCTCACTAAAAATAAGTCCACATGAATTCCTACAGCTCCTTCAAAGTAGGCATACACTTGGCCATTGGCATACCAGCCATTCACACCAATCCGATCATTGCTGCCCTCGCATCGCACATCGCCATAATTCTTTAGCATGATATCGAAGCCGATTCCTGCTTCAAAGCGTGCGTAGAAAATCAAAAAGTTAAGATTGCCTGTGTTGAAGCTAAACGAAGACCCAAAAGCAAAGCCACCACCGGTGCCAATCTCATTCAAGTCTTTCATGTAGTTGAAATCGCGGCCCCCCAAAATGCGCGACACTGCTTCTGGTGGCGGTGGGCTACCAAGTATTTTTGTGCCCACCATAAAATAAGCATCGGCTCTTGCTTTGATAGAGCCTATACCAAATCCGAGGTTGAAACGATTATCGGGTGTACCAATGTACACGTACCATTCACTAGGGGCAAAATGTAGAACAGCTTCTCCACCTCCGGTAATAACACTGGCCACATCAATGCCCACATTGAAGTTTCCGTGCAATACACTGTTTTCAAAATCGTAACTTATAAATACGCGTGCCGAAATAGCTCCACGCTTGCCTGCCGATTTTCCAACAGGTCCATGTATCTGTTCTGCCATTGAATTGTCCACTTGACCTGCACTTAATAAACCATTGGCGAACGTAACATTGGCCTCTGACTTCTTCAACGTGCTCAACAATTTTCCTGTAGATGCTTGAATTTTTCCCAGCACATTATCCATGGCTGAGGTTGCAATGAATGCATTTCCCATAAAGGCCATATACCTGACACCTCCACCCTTGAAAAATGAAATCTCAAATGTAGCATCGGCATTAAATGCTTCAGCCGTTGGCGATGAACTTATCGCAACAGAAGCTTTCAATCCCAAGCCAGCGTTTTCAGACGGAACATAAATAATTCCGGAAGCTGTCTTGCCCAGTTCGCTGCCTCCTGCATTGTCCATCTTCATAGCGAAGTAGGCGCCTCCACCAAAACCACTTATTGCCACGCCCGGGAAAATAGGAATACCCGGTTTGAAATCTGCCATCGCATCGGCATACCAATAGCGCATGCCCTTTACGTTTCCAAAAATAGCGGACGCCTTCACTTTCACCATAGAAGCGAAGTCAGCATCGACTATCCCATTGAAGCCATCACCATACGCTTTGTCATTGCGGTAGAATACCAATCGGCCTTTAAACTTAAAGGCACCACCGTTGATGTCAACCGCAATATCTCTAACGTCAATATTTTTAAATCGCCAATTTTGGATTCCTGATTCGGTACCCATGTTACCTACGATGGTTAATCCTGCATCTGCAGCGAAAGCGCCATTGCTTTCACCAACGAGATTTAGCTTTAGATTGAAATCTAGGCCGAGTTCTTTGTCAGTAATATTACGCAGCCCAATTTTTTGAATGCTCACTGGGAAGCCAGCCATCTTTTGTTGGAGTGCTTCTGATCCAAAAGAGAAAGTGCCTACTTGGATATACGGCTTTACCGATTGAATACGTAAATTCTCAAATCGAATATCAGCCAATTCAATTCCCTGTCCTCCATCACTCAGTTTTGCCTTCACATTCATGCGTCCGTGCAGATTCGCCTTCGGCAAAAATGTTCCGTTTAGCACGCGAACTTCCAGCGATGATCCGCGATAGATATCCACTTTAGCTGCCTGAAACATTGGGAAACTCATGTCGCTCTTAGCAACCACATTGAAAAGATAATTATCATCACCATTGATGATTGCCTTGTAATCAAATGATTTTTGTTCTCCTGAAATAGGAATGACGATTCCTCCATTGAAACCAGCTTGAACGAGTTGATTGGCTTGCAATTCTATTCCCAATGAATCCAGTGAAAATGCCCAGCCGCTCATATCACCTTTATCAAGTGCAATCAATTTTTTTCCTTCAAACAAACCCGACACGCCTTGTTGATCGATGATCATGTTGTAGGCCGAAAGTGAAGTACGGTTGTTATCTTTCGTTTTAAATTGCTGCGGCAGCCTCACCGAAAGTTGTCGCACATAAAATCCTCGCCATAAGTTTTGATTGTCAGGTAGCATTTGACTGCTGGTATATCCTTTCGGGAAAACTACCGCTGGTGAATTGCGCAAATCACTGAAATCAAAAACTGCCTGATCTACCGTAAATCCAAATCCAGTAAGCCCCTTCACCTGAAAATTCGGTAAGCTTACCTGTACTAATAAATCATTCCAGTTACTAATGATTGATTTAAAAGAAGTTGTTACGCGTCCTTCCGGTTGCACGGTACCATTTAAATTTTCAGGAAGCAGCAAATCGCGAGAAAAAACAACACTTGCATCTAAACCTATTTCCTTGAAACCATCGCAGTCAATTTTTGCATACGTGCCACCTAACTGCTCCTTTGATCCGCCTTTAATAATTAACTGTATTTTATCACCATTAAAATTAATTCCATAGTCGCCTATTAATTGAAGGGTAGCGTCACCAATTATACCACCTTGATTTGAAAGCTTGATTCCTGTCGCCATGAAAGTGAGCTCTTTTCCATTTTGAGGAATTTCTATCTGCATCAACACATCCAATTCAGCATAGAGCGGCTTGAGTCTGACGGCATATATTGCCACATCGTAATTGATACCCGCAATGGTCTTACTTATTCCAACCGGAAGACTAAATTTAGTATTGGCGTCTATTGATTTAATGAAATTTTGTGCATTTCTAACTTGCTTAAGAATAGATCTTGCAAATTCAATCTTCTGAAGTATGGAATCATTTTGATCTATTTCAGTCAATAGACCTTCCTCTAAAAAATCAGGAATGGAATTAGAAGATGTAATTCCGGAAGAAAGTACAGAGTCTAATCGGGCTTTTACATTTAAACTATCGCGTACGTCAAGGCCAAATGCGGAAGCACTCCATAAAAAAATCCCAAATAGGATAAAGAGTTTTTTCATATCACAAATAGCATTCTCCACGACAGTCGATCAATTGTTAATAAGTATCTCTCAAAATCGTATAGTTCTTATTTGCCTTAAACCAATTCCTTATTTGTTGCAGGGCTCCCGTGTAATCAGTTGTTTCTATATCACCGCTTGCGTTCTGTTTTAAAGGATAATTCTCAATAACCGGAGCCAGCATTTCCATAATGCGATAAGCACAAGGAATTCGCTCTGCATTATCAGAATTCGGTGACTCACAATTTTTGGCATCGCTATAAATGGCCTCTACTAAAAAAGAAATCGCTTCAGGTCTCCGGGTAAAAACTAAATCAGGAAAAATCTCATACACCACTGCATCTGTTAGGGGCATACGTTTCACTCGGTTGAGTACATCTGTTATCGCCTGTTCATCATTCATTCGCGCAAGCGCCAGCATGGCAGTCCAGCGATCTTTTCGCCCCAGACTTTGATCTTGCGATAAATTGTACAAATCATTTTTGGAAGTTTGGATTTCCAGATAGCCCATCAACCTAATAAGAATATTGAGATGCGCCTGCTTTCTTTTAAAGATTGAATAGAGTGTGTCCAAATTAGATTTACTAAAATCCTTTTTTCTAAACTCTGTAAGATAGAGAAGTGCAGCCCCCACATTGCCGCTGTCCTTATCTTTTGAAGCGAATACTAATTGGTTGATTGCTTTGGCTCGAATTGAATTTACATTCGATTGAGTTCCTATATATCTAGATAATGAGGCTGCACGCTGCCGAATAACAACTGTTGAATCATTGAGGTAAGTCGATAGGGCATTTAATGCACTTGACGCATTTTCCGGTTTCGCAATCTCAATAGGGATGGTCGGGTATTTGCCAGCCCTTGTTTGTGCGAAATAATTTTCTAGTTTGGTTTGTTGCGCAAAAAGGTCGGCTACAAAGCTCAGGTAAAGTAAAAGCAACACAAATCTCCGCATACGAAATTTCAAACCTTACCAAATATATTAAAAATTGCCGAAAAGTATTGACTGGGTAGTATTGTTTATATTAGTCTAATCTTTGTACGTAGCTTAGTAAGGAAAAGAAATCTTCCCCATCGAAATGGAAGGAATTCCTTCTCTGCCGTTGCCGAATGAAACGCGGCCTCCACAAATACTTTCATTAGCTAAGGTGGCAAACAGAACCGCCTCCTTTGCATCGGGATTAATGCCTAGGTCTGAGGTCGTTAAAAATTGTGCATCTTTTAATTGGCTTTGAATGCGTTCCATCAATAAAGGATTGTGCATGCCGCCTCCACTGGAATAGATAACAGGATTATTGCTGCCACCTAATGTCTTCCGCATCGCGTCTACAATAGTATCAGCAGTCAGTTGATTGAGTGTCGCCATACAATCTTCTACACTCAATTGCAGTGTATTCGTTTTCTCTTGCGCTCGTTCTAAGTAGGCCATATTGAAAACTTCCGGACCCGTTGTTTTCGGAAATGAAAAACTAAAAAATGGATTTTGTTTTAGCTCGTGCAATAATTCGGGATGGCATTTGCCCACGCGAGCGATCGTTGCATTTTCATCAAAATACTTTCCAGAAAAATACTTTTGTGTAAGAGCATCCATCAATGTGTTACCCGGCCCTACGTCCGTACTGAACACTTCTTCTGCACGCAAGTTGCCCGGTAAAAAAGTAAAGTTGGCGATGCCACCAATATTTAAAAGAATTCTGTCCTCGCCTTGCCTGGAAAAAATCAGGTAATCGCCATACACAGCCAATGGCGCGCCTTCACCTCCGGCCGCAATATGTTTTTGTCTGAAATCACTGAGCGTAATGATGCCTGTATGAACAGCCAGGTGGTCACCATCTCCAATTTGCAAAGTGGCATTCCCAAACTTTGTTTGTCGATGTTGACGCGATGGTGCGTGATAAATGGTTTGCCCGTGACTTGCAATTAAATCTACTTGACTTGACTGCACACCCCATTTACTTAATAACTGCAAAATCATTTCGGCATGCGTCTTTGCCACCCACGGATTGAGCAGACAAACTTTCTCCAAACTGGCTACTTCACGAGCAAATACTGATTTAATTTCTTGCTTGAATGAATCATCGTAGCTAACAGTTTCAAATGCAACCAACTCAACTTTTGTATCAAGTCCGCTACCACTAAATTTACACAATGCCACATCCAAGCCATCCATCGAAGTGCCTGACATCAATCCGATGATGTGTCGTTCTGATTTCCCAGCTATTCGATACAGATTTTCAATTTGCTGATTCATGTCACTGAGTATTATCGGCTGGATCGCTCCATCCTTGACTTGCGTTGAAAGGCTTCTACCGCTTCTATCTTTCTTCCGTAATGCAAACTGGCATTGATCTCATAACCATACAATAAAATGATGGTGACTAATTGAATCCACGCCATTAACGCAATGAGCGCTCCGATAGAACCGTATACTTTGTTATAGCTTCCGAAGTTGGTGATGTAATAGGAGAAGCCATACGAAACACCCAAAATGGCGAGGGTGGCAAGTAACGATCCGATGGAAAAAAAACTCCAGTTATAATGTACGGCTGGCCCAAAGAAGTAAATGCATGATATCGCGATAAAAAACACAATGAAAATAACCAGAAAGCGAAGCATGAATAATAAATAGATCGTATACTGATCTAAATTCAAATGACTGAATTCAGACAAGTGGCTGGTAATGTAGTCAAGCGTGAATTGACCTACCACTAACAGCAAAATCGCTGACACCAAAACCAATGCGAGCATAATCGTGAGTGCCAATGACGTAAGTCGCATTCGAATCCAATGGCGTTTCTCCACGGTTCGATAGCAGGCGTTGAAGGCTCTCATTAAAGCCATCATTCCATTCGAAGATAAGTATAGTGCAAAAAGAAAACCGAATGTAAGCAAGCCTCCGCGCTGATTGCTAATGATATCAAATACGGTTGAAGCCACTGCACCATACATTGTGGACGGCACAAATTCCTTGATAAAATCCATGATTGATTCTGTTGTTACTTCCGGAAAGTAAACGGAGATGTAAGGCAACAATGTGAAAAGAAAAATGATAGCCGGGAATGTAGCCAAGATAAAATTATAAGCTACCCCATTAGCGCGATCCATTATTTCGTCCTCCTGAATATTATGACTAAATATTTTCAAGAACTTATAAAGCGATAAGTTGTCGTAGCGTTTAAATTTTATTTGCTTAAGCCAACTGCGGCTAGTACGAGCCGTTGTGTACTGTAGAATTCTTTTTCGGGTTACGTACTTCATTGTTCAATTCAATAATTCGAAAATCTGTCGAGATAAAATTCTAAACCATCTCAATACCTACTCTGTTAGTTATCAAAGTAAGGTGGCCTATCAGCATCACTTCAATTAAAAATAAGGCTTCAGCACATCCATAAATACCTGAGGTGGCCTGCACGGTCTGCCGGTCTTTTTGTCCACAAATGCCAAATGTGTTTCTCCTTCATGAATCAGTTTACCACCCCCATTATAAATGGAATAATAGAAAGCTATCCGCACACCGGGCTTTTCACGAATCGTGGTCACTATTTTCAAATGATCGTCATACAGCGCAGCCTGATGAAACTTTGATTTATTTTCCAAGACGGGCATCATCACGCCCATATCTTCCAACTCTTTGTACGTTAGCCCAAGTTGTCGCAAACTCTCTACTCGGCCAACTTCATAGTACATCGCATAGTTTCCGTAATAGACATAGCCCATTTGGTCGGTTTCTCCGTAGCACACGCGCACAAATGTTTCTGATGTATACATTACTTCTTATTAGCCTCTGCTTTCTTCATTTCAGCCGTCAAGGCCTTTTGGTACTTTCTGGCGTTTACATTGTGCTCACTCAAATTCGCAGCAAAGTTGTGGTAGCCCGAAAAATCTTCTTTGGCACACATATAATAGTAGTTGCTCTTTTTGTAATTGAGAACTGCATCAATGCTGGCGATCTGTGGAACGTTGATAGGCCCCGGAGGCAGGCCTGCATTCTTATACGTGTTATACGGTGAATCAATTTCTTTGTGGCCATTCAAAACGCGTTTGAGTCCGAAATCACCTGATGCATAAACCAAAGTTGGGTCTGCTTGCAGGGCAATGTCTTTTTTTAAACGATTCAAATACAAACCGGCAATCAAAGGAGCTTCATCTTGCTTTACAGTTTCGGCCTGAACGATAGAAGCAAGAATAGAAACCTCTATCGGTGTTAATCCAATATCTTTTGCTTTTTGCTTCCGCTTATCGTTCCAAAACTTATTGAATTCTTCGTGCATCTTTTCAATCAAATCACCGGGCTGCACATTAAAATATACCTCGTATGTATTCGGCAAAAACATGCAGCGCACATTTTCTTTGGTAAATCCTTCGTTATTGTTTTCAACGAATTCATTCAGGGCGTCTTTAAATTCATCTTCCGATACGCCAATGTTGCGCGTTAATTTCTCAGCTAATTCATCGGTGAGTCGTACGTAAGAAAATGTAATCTTTACTGGCTCTTGTTTTCCTGTTTTTAAAATTTTAATGGCTTGCAGATTCGTCATGCCCTTGCGCAGAATAAAACGACCGGGAACAATTTTTTTATCGTAACCAGAAAGTCTTGCCAAAAAACTAAACGACACCATGTCATTCACAAATCGCCCTTTACCCAAATCTGTGAGCACTGTTTGATAGGAAGATCCCGGCTTCACAATAAAAACGCGATCATCTCCTTCTACCAAAATGTTGGGCACATAAATAATTTGGTAAGCATAAAATGTAAATGAGATCAGCAACACCGATCCAACCAAAAACAAAACGAGTTTAACTTTTTTTACTTCAGCCATAACTAAAATTGATCTCAAAAATACGAAAGTATATCTACTATCCGATTATTAAAACATCGCGCTAACGGATTAATTGGTGCTATAAAATATGCGGCTCCTCCGTCAAATCGCCTACCTTTGCATATAGCATGGCAGCCGAATTTCTAACAATCCATCCAGTCAATCCTGAACCTCGCAAAATCAGCAAGGTGGTGGACACCCTTCAACAAGGCGGAGTGATTGTTTATCCGACCGATACGATTTATGGCATTGGCTGCGACCTCATGAATAAACGGGCGGTAGAGCGACTCTGCCAAATTGAAAACATCAAGCCACAAAAAATGAATTTGTCATTTATATGTAATGACTTAAGTCACATTTCCGAATACGTGAAGCGAATTGATACGCCTGCATTTAAAATTCTAAAGAAGCTATTGCCCGGGCCTTTCACTTTTATTTTTGAGTCGAATTCGAATGTGCCAAAAATTCTAGGTGTCAATAAAAAAACAGTTGGAATTCGAATTCCGAATCATGCCATTCCGGTTGAAATTGTAAAATTGTTGGGCAACCCATTGATTACGTCTTCTATAAAAGATGATGACTTGATTAAAGAATACACCACCGACCCAGAAGAAATCTATGAAGACTTCAAGAACAAAGTAGACCTCGTTATCAGTGGTGGCCAAGGGGGTAATGTTCCTTCTACGATCGTTGATTTCTCTTCGGGTGAGCCTGTGTTGGTGCGCCAAGGCCTAGGCGATTTCAGTTACTAATTGTCATCTTTAAACTGGCTTTCCAATGGCTCTTCGCGCTCCAGATCTGCAATGATTTTTTTATCGAGGGCGCTCTCTTTAATTACGTTATAGTTATCCCAAAAGTTTTTATCATACGCTTCATCTTGAAATTGCAAGCCGTAGCTCTTCATCTTTTGGCGCGAATTGATCTTTTTCTGTGTATTGGCATCAACGGCATTAATCAATAATTGCTGCTGCAATTCTGTTTCAAATTTCAACACATCTGTTTTGGCATCGTACCAATTAATTTGTGAATTGACGGTGAGGTAATTCAGGTATAGCTTACCTGCGTATGATTTAAAATCAACCACTCGCTTCACCTTTACCAATTTGCTGATCAGTCCTCCTTTCTTTCCGACAAAAGCATCGGAAACATTTTCGTCTTCCAGATGAATAATACCAAATGTGTTCTTATCAACAAACAAACTCATGCCATCTTGTGGAAGTGTAATGACATAAACAGGTTGATGATTAAAATAGCTATCCTTTTCGCGCGTCAATTGGTTAAGAAACTCATCTTCCTCCGGCAAGTGACGATAGCGAATGCTATTGTGGAGTAAGAGATCTTCCAACAGGTTTCCCTGATCAAAAAATGTAGTGAACTTGCTTCCATAGCCTAGGCTTCTGCGCACTTGTTTCAACGCCACTCGTTCTCGCAGTTTATATTTATTGCGTGGCGCCTGATAGTTTTCGTCATAGATTTCTACCGCTGCCTCCAATAGTGAAATGTAGGTGTCGGCTACTTTCTTCAAATCGCGGTAAAAACCTTCCATTAAAAATGGTTGATCCGGATAATTCTCGCTCATCCGCGAAATCGCAATACGCATAATGTCTCCGCCATTTAGCGAATCTTTAATAGTAACTTCTTGAAGCAGATAATTTGCACGCTCCAGACGAATCACCAGCGAATCCGTCAGTAACGACCACACGGGCTGTTCAAAGGACTTGTAGCCCAACATATTCACCACCAAAATATCATTGCGTAATTGGTTATCAAGATGGAAATCAAATTCACCTTGGAGATTGCTAATTGTGCCCAGTGGTTTGCCCTGAATACCGATGGAAGCGAACGAAAGTGCCTCATTGTTCTCTTTATCAACGATGCGACCTGAAATGGTAATGCGTTGTGCCTCACAAATCCACGCACCTAATAACACTAAAACGGTAATGCAATACTTCATATCGACAATACTCCGCACAAGTTAGCACATAATTAGTTGGAAGATTATCGCCACCTATCGAAATATACGTCAATTCATCGCTGTCTTTAGGTATTCAGAAGCGTTTGCCTACAAATTGTTATTTTTATAGAGAATCTTACCTTCTTGAAATTACTCGATCGCATCCCTAAAATTTGGAAACGTGCCTATTGGCTCATTTGCCTATGGTATTTTATCAATTTTGCGATCAGCGCTATCATTGAATGGCAGTTGGTAAATCCGGCTTACTACGTGCTTTGGAATGCGTTCTTTCTTTACGAAGCGCTTTGTCTCTTCATTATTTTAATTTTCATCTGGTCGCACTGGCTCTCATCCTTTCGTCCCGTGTTTCAGGTTGCGGGGCACGTAGCTGGTATTATTACCTTCTTCTTTTTGATGGGCACACTGTCTTATTATTTCAATGATTACATGGATGGCCTCGTATACTTTGAGCATTGGAAAGAATACATGTTGGAATTGTTGAGTTGGGAAGCGCTTCGCTTTCATGATCAATACATCATCACCGTAGGTATCTATTATGTGATCCGCTACTTTCAAGGTATCCAGCGGCAGGAAAAAGAGAAAAGTATACTGGCGATTAAAAATAAGGAGATGCAAATTTCTTTACTGAAATCACAAATCAATCCTCACTTCCTTTTCAACACACTTAATTCTATTAGCACCCTGGTGAACACCAGCAAAGAACAAGCGCGAAAAGTCATTACCAATCTTTCTGATATTTTTCGCTATGCCTTGGATGCGCACAGCGAAGAGATGGTGAAGTTGAGTGACGAGATTGAGTTCATCGAAAATTATTTAAAAATACAGCAAGTACGATTTGGCGATCGGTTACGTTTTGAGAAGGATATTGATGTAACGTGCTTAAACATCGACATACCTCCGATGATTCTACAGCCTTTGGTTGAAAATTCAGTGAAGTATGGAATAGGCCCTAAAGAAGAAGGAGGCACTATCTCGTTGTTAGTCAGGCGCTCCGGCAAAGTGATCATGTTTGAGGTGCGCGATGACGGGCTAGGCTCTAAAGCGAAAAAGGTGATGGATGGCAGCTCGAGTGGTATTGGTATGGCGAATACCGACTTGCGATTGAAGAGCTATTTTGGTCCACAATCAGGCTTGCGGGTAGTAGCTACTGAAAATGGATATAGTGTTCGGTTTTTTGTGGAGGAGAAAATGGTTGTTACCAAAGAAGAAAAATTAGAAGTAAAAAGCATATGACAAATCCCACCTGCATCATTATTGACGATGAAAAATTAGCGCGTGATCTTCTTCGCGAATACTTGGAATCGATGGAGGGTATTGATTTGTTGGACGAATGTTCTAAAGGGTCAGAGGCTGTTGAAAAAATTAATAAACTAAAACCCGACCTTATCTTCTTAGATGTTCAGATGCCCGGCATGACTGGCTTTGAAGTGCTGGATGAAATTGATCACGAGCCGTACGTTATTTTTATTACTGCCTATGATCAATACGCCATTCGTGCTTTCGAAAAAAATGCAGTTGACTATCTTTTAAAGCCCTTGGACGAAGATCGTTTCCGCCAGGCAGTAACGCGTGCACTCAAGCGCAAAAAAATGGAAGAGGGCGGCTTAGAGAATTTACTAGGTAGCTTGCGCCAAGTCAATCACAAAGGCTCATACGACTCTCATATCTTTGTTCAAAAATCTGAGAAACTATTTAATCTGCCTGTAGAAGAAATTATTTACCTCGAAGCTTCGGGTGATTACACCATCATTTCTACCAAAAACGATCAATTTGTCAGCTCATCGGGTATCGGTAAACTGGAAGAAATGATGAACCCGGATATTTTCATTCGCGTTCACCGCTCTACCATTGTCAACGTGAATTATCTAAAAGAAATAGAGCGCCACTTCAATGGCGGGATGGTGGTAAAGATGCAAAGCGGCAAGAGCTTCCCAGTGAGCCGTACATACGCTAAACAGATTCGTAAAAAGGTAGTTTAATTATTTTATCTTCGCAGGAAGTTTTCTCGAAAGAAATGAGTGGCTCCCTGCGCTTTATACTTCTGGCATTTAGCCTTACTATCCTTTGCGAAGGTCCAATCTATTCGCAAGACAAAACCCCAATTATAGAGTTAAGCGAAAAAAATCAATCCGTTGATGTCCTTGGAAGAATGGGGCATCTACGCGATGTTAAAAACAAACTCACCATCCGCGATGTATCGCATCTAAAATTTGATTCGCTGCATGCACAGCGCGCTCCTTCCTTTGGTTTTGATAAAGCTACGCACTGGTTCAGGATCAAAATTCGAAATCGCTCTGGCATTCCAGATTGGTTAGTAGAAATAGCATATCCACCGTTGGATAGCATTGATTTATTTTATCAAGATTCAACCGGTTGGCAACATCGGGTCGGTGGGGATCATTTCCCTATTTCCATCCGCAAAATAAAACATCGACATGTGGCATTTTTTCTACCACTCACAGCGCAAGACACACTCACTTTATATCTAAAAATTCGGTCTACGTCATCGGTGCAAGTACCCATTACTATCTGGAGCAAAGAAGAATTTGGTAATGGGCAATACCGCATTCAATTTGCCAATGGCATTTTCTATGGCATGATGCTGATCATGATTTTCTATAATCTTTTTCTGTATTTCTTTTATTTGTATGGAGACTATACCGCCACAGAACATTTTTTTACGATTATCAGCGGACCACTATTTGTAATCTGTTCGGCTCTTCTTACACGATCGTTTTTAAATCTAAAATCATTCAGTCCGGTACTTGATGCCATTCTGAAAGCCAATATCATTGTTACGATCGGATCTGTAATTGTTATTTCTCTGTTTCCTCTATCATACAAAGCATTGCATGTTCTTACCTTTCTCAACTGCTTGCTAATTTTAATTTGTGCCAGTTATTGTTTTTACAAAAATTACCGCCCGGCCCGCTACTTCTTATTAGCATGGGTGGCTTTATTGCTTGCAGCTGCCTTGTTTTCATTAAGAAATCTTGGATTCATTCCTGCTAACTGGCTCACGGATATGGCCTTGTACATAGGGGGCATTTTACAAACTCTTTTCATCTCTTTTGCCTTGGGCGATCGAATTAATCTTCTGGTAAAAGAAAACCAGGAAGCCAAGGAAAAGGAACTTCAACTAGAGCACTTGGCAAAAGAAAAACTCGAGCAAGAAGTAAAAGATCGCACCGAAGAGATTCAAAAGAAAAATGAGCAGCTCGAAGAATTAAATGAGGTGAAAGATAAATTGTTTTCAGTAGTCGCCCATGATTTAAAAGGGCCGTTGAACTCATTGAAAGGAACACTCTCCGTATTGCGGATGGGTGCTCTTTCAAAAGACGAGTTTATTGAGCTAGCGAAAAGTCTTGATACGCAACTGAATCAAACCACTTACTTTCTGGAAAACTTATTGCAATGGGGGCGCACCCAAATTCAAGGCGATCTCTATTCACCACAACTGATTCGCTTAGAAGATTTGGCTAAAAACACGATCGACCTTTTGCACGGTGATATTGAACAAAAGAAAATTCAGGTAAGCTTACAATCGAGCGAAAACGCAGAAGCTTTCGGTGACAAAAATATGATTCTTACAGTCATTCGAAATTTAATTTCAAACGCCATTAAGTTTACCAACTCCGGTGGCTCGGTGAAATGCATCATTCAAGCAAAAGATAATTTCCTCATCGTATCGGTTCTGGATTCCGGCACCGGCATTCCACCCAAGTATCTCGAAAATATTTTTTCTCTTAAAGGAATTTCTACACTGGGCACACGCGAAGAAAAAGGAACCGGTATTGGCCTCGTGTTGTGCAAAGAATTTGTCGAGCAAAATGGTGGAAAAATCTGGTGCGAGAGCAAATTGGGCAAAGGATCTACCTTTAGTTTTTCTTTGCCAAGAAATGCATCCTAGAAAATCTAACTGATTCCGACAAAAACTTCTGTCACCACTGCCTGGCGTTCGGCCAGGTACCTTTGATAGGTTTCGGTGAAATTCATACGGTGCTGAATCGCTTCATCATAATTACCCCGTAAGCCAATCATCAATTCACTGGCTTCACGAACGTGATACGAAGAACCTGAGGTGAAATAATCAGCTAATTGAAACTGAAACAAATGTCGATTAAAAAGAGGGTTCGCTTTTCGATGGCACGCAATCCGAATTCCACATTCGCGCGCTACGGCTAAATCCAACACATCATCAAATACAAAAGCTACCTCCTCGCCTTTCAGTTGATGAGCGTTTAAAAAATGATGAAACGACTTTATTTTATTCGAAGCCTTGAAATAGATGGACGTAAAATGTTCGCGCTTTCCTAAGAGCCCAGCAGATTCATTTTCCTCTCCGGTAATGATAGCCGTTAATGGCAATGATTTGGTTTGAAGCCAATAGCTGAAGCGCAGCATGTTGGTGCCCATGGCATCGGGCTCCGAAAATCCGCTACCTGTCAAATCGCGTTTCGAGCCATCGTTGAAAACGCCATCCCAATCAAAAACAAATGCTTTGATTTTTTCCAGCTTGCGCTGAATGTCAGCGGCCGGTACACAAAACCTTCCGCCTGTTTCAGCGAATAAAGATTGTATACCGGCCGCTTCCAAAAAATGAATGATTAATCTTTCAGGTCTTGAATGTCAAGCATGCCTACTGGCTTGCCACCTTCAGTAACCAAAATAGTGTCAACTTTTGTTTTCTTGAATAAATCAGCAGCGTCATTTAACAAAGCATCTGAATCGATTGATACAGGTTGTTTGTATTCAAACTCACCGATCTTCTTCGTCAATATTTCACGACCGTTTTCCTGAAGCTTTCTTCTTAAATCGCCATCAGTAAACACGCCAACTACTTTATTGTCTTTGGTAACGGTTATGCTTCCGAAACCATACTCGGTCATCTTCACCAACGCATCGGTCACTGAAGTATCCGCTGTTACAATTGGATTCTTGCTACTCACAACATCTTTCACACGAACAGTCATCAATTTAGTATGCTCTACAAATTGCTGTGTTCCTAAAGCAGTCAGGTTGTTATCGGTCAATGCTTTCATCACTTTCCATGGAGCAGTGATGGTGTGAACGCCCACATTGATCGCGTTACGTACGTGCTCGGCATGACGTACCGAAGAGAACATGATTTTGGTATCGTATCCGTAATGATCAACTGCCATTACACATTGGCTAACTAAATCCAATGCATCGTGACCTTGATCTTGCAAGCGGCCCACTAATGGACAAACATACGTTGCACCTGCGTGCATCGCCATGTAAGCTTGTTGCAGTGTATAAATCAAGTGAACGTTTACTAACAAACCTTCTTTGCGCAATAAGTTACAAGCCTTCACGCCTTCTAAAGAAACCGGAATTTTGAAAACGGTTTTCTTTGGATCAAGACCTAAGTCTAATTGACGTTTCGCTTCAGCTAAAATTTCGTTCGCGTTATTTCCTAAAGCTTCGATCTGAAGCACCGGAACGATCTTGGATAATTTTACAATCAAACCATCGACATCCGTTACACCACCGCGGTGCATGAATGTAGGGGTCGTAGTAAGTCCGTTTAAAAAGCCAAGCTGAAATGCTTCTTCAATTTCCTTTAGGTCGGCTGAGTCTAAATACAATTCCATGTGTTGCGTTTTTTTAATGAGTAATAAGAGATTTTTCGCGGAACTTCACTTCCACATTGTGTAATTCAATAAGCGGTTTTAAAAATTCTTCAAGTTGATTGATGTTGAGCTGGCTTGCTGCATCGCACAATGCCTTGTCGGGATCAGGATGAGCTTCGATGAATACACCATCTACACCTGCTGCGATACCTGCACGTGAAAGCACCGGCAAAAATTCGCGGGCTCCACCTTTTGCATCGGCACTTGGAATTCCATATTTGCGGATGGCGTGCGTTACGTCAAATACAACCGGGTATCCAATTTTATTCATGTGATAGAAACTGCGCGGATCTACAATCAAATCATTATAGCCGAATGTAAAGCCACGCTCAGTCAAAATGATTTGGTCGTTGCCGCTGTCCACACACTTTCCAACCGGATGTTTCATGTTATCAGGAGCTAAAAATTGACCATGCTTGATGTTGATTACGCGGTTCGTTTTTGCGGCTGCCACCATCAAGTCGGTTTGCATGCACAAGTAAGCAGGTATCTGCAATACATCAATCACTTCACCAGCTGCTTTCGCCTGGTCGGGATAGTGAATATCCGTCAACAATGGGAATCCGAATTGCTCCTTAATTTTCGCTAAAAGCGCTACGCCTTTTGCCAGACCAGGGCCGGTATAGTACTTCAGGCTGCTGCGATTGTCTTTCTGAAAAGACGACTTATAGATGATTTTAATTTTCAAACGCTCCGAAATACCCTTGAGTTTTTCGGCTGTTTCCATCATTATTTTCTCCTCTTCGATTACACAAGGTCCGGAAATGAGGAAAAGCTCATCGCTTCCGCACTCTATGTTTCCTACCCGAACTATCTTTTTTTCCATGATTTAAGGGTTTTTTGCCCGATTTCTACCCAAAATGGGTCTGCAAAAATAGGAATTTATTAGGGAATGGGAAACGAAAGTTTTTGGGGCTAAAGAACGGTGACTTTAGTTTTCACGCTCTGCTAAACGACTTTTTAGTGATTTTATAACATCCTTAGATGATCTGCCTCTTTTCCCTTCATTCCATTCCTGTTCTGCAACCGAAAGTTTCGCAAATAAATCAAGTTGTAGTTTCATCTTGCGATATTCTTGGATAGAAAGAACGACTAAATCTCCTTCCCCATTTTTTGTAATAAAAATTGGTTCGTGATTCGAATTCGCCAATGAGGAGATTTCATTCGACTTGTTTTTTAAATCTGAGATAGATTTTATAATCGCCATAGATCAAAATTAAATCATAATGATGATTCCCGCGAGCTACCTCTCCGTCTTCACGCTCTGGTTCCAATCGTAGATTTTGTCGGCAATTTCTGTCAACAGATTTGGGTCTTTTTCAAGCGCATTGCCGATCACGATAAGATCTGCTCCCGCCTCCAGAGCAGTGATTGCCTTGCGACTCGTATTGATGCCTCCACCCACAATCAGCGGCACATTGATGGTTTTGCGCACAGTGCTGATCATTTTGGCACTAATCTCCCTCTCGGCACCGCTGCCAGCATCGAGGTAAATCAGGCGTAAGCCGAGCATCTCACCCGCCAACGCGGTGCAAGCAGCCAAAGAGTACTTATCTTCCGGTAGTGGTGTGGTGTTGCTTACATATGCAACCGATGTTGTTTTGCCGGAGTTAACGAGCAAATAGCCGGTAGGCATAACTTCCAATTTATTGCTCTTCAAAATAGGAGCGGCAATTACGTGCTGACCTATGAGTAAATCAGGGTTGCGGCCAGAAATAAGTGAAAGAAAGAGGATGGCATCGGCCGAAGGTTCTATCTGTAGCGAACTGCCGGGAAACAACACCACTGGTATCGAAACATTTTCTTTAATGTGTTTGATCACATCGCCCATGTTGGTGGTGGTGACCAAACTTCCGCCAACAAAAAAGAAGTCTACACAATTTTCATTGGCCAGTCGGATCAACGGATCTAATTCCGATGGATCTTCCACCTTATCGGGATCGACCAAAACCGCAATAGATTTTTTACCGTGACGGTATCGGTCTTCTAAGTTTTTAAGAATCGCCATCTTTTTGCTTCCGGTTTTTGAGAAACTCTGCCAGTGCTTCTTTGGCCAAATCGAGTAAAACAAGCGTAGCTGTATCAACTACTTTCGTTCCTATTTGTGCAAAAACGCCTGGTGCTTCTGGTTCATCATCATCTTCTTCATCTGCCGAAGCTAGGGCCGGTGACTTCGCTTTCAATTTCTTTTTCTTCTTACCCGATCCAAGTTGACTTACCAACAAATAAGAAACCGCTAAAACTCCGCCAATGATCAGCGCGTTCTTTACAACTTTCTCTGTTTTGTCCGACATATCCTTCACTTCCTTCTCTAGCTCGCGCTTATGTCGATCGGACGTTTCGAGCAGCTTTCTGCGTTCCGGATCTTGCGTTTCTAACAGTTCCATGTTATTTGTCTTTGTTTTTTATGTGCTTGGCCAAATATTTCTCGATGGCGGTGCTAATCGGTTTATAGAAAAATAAAAATACGATGCAGGGTATGGCATAAAACAAAGCCACCAGCCAATACCCAATATAGGGCTGTTCAAAAACTCCATTTAAGTAATGCGCCATGCCTACACTCAAGAAAAGCAGAAACAAAAACGCAAATAGTAACATAGCGCCAATCACTAATCCGCGCGCCAAAATCTTGGCCACTTCATCGCGCACTTCCAACTTTGCGAGCTTCACTTGCGCTTCCACATAGCCCGTGAGGTTACCGATCAGGTTATCCAGTCGTAAAAACTTAACGATTGAATCTTTTATTGAATCCATGGTTTCGGTTTAAAATTCAATCAACACTTGCCCCTTTTCCACACTATCTCCTTTTTTCACTTTTACTTCCTTTACTATACCATCTCCAGTTGCTTTGAGAATATTTTCCATCTTCATAGCCTCCAAAATTAACAACACATCTCCAGTGGTTACACTATCACCCACTTTCACCTTTAAGTCAATGATCAATCCGGGCATCGGTGCCTTCACAAAATTCAGTTTGTTGCTATTTGCATTGCTGATTCCCATTTTCTCCAGCAACAAATCCATCTTCGTTTTTACGTTTACAGTAAAGATTTGCTGGTTGACTTTCAGCACAACTGTCTTGGCCTGCGCATCCCACTTTACCAACTCAGCCCTATAGGATTTATTCTTGTAGAGTATGTGATAGTGACCATCTGAAATTTTAACAAAGTCCCAATCAATCAACGTTTCGTTGACAAACAAGCCGTTGTCTCTTTCTGATACCTCGTATGTGTGATTGTTAACACTGGCTTGATGCATAAAAGAGAAGTCTAATTTTTTCAGTATTCGGGTTTAAAATTACGCGAACGCCCGGCATTGACCAAATCAAAATTCGAAGGCTTTGAAGTAATTATCGCTTGAGCACCCACTTCATTAACGGGCCACTGGTGATGCTGGTAATCAACGCCATAATTACCAAAGAAACGAATACACGCTCGTTGATTAATCCATTTTCAAGTGCTACCAATCCCAAAATTATTTCCATGGCTCCGCGGGCATTCATACCAAAAGAAGCCGCAATGGACTCTCGCCAAGAAAAACCTCCTAGTCGGGTACCGAGGCCGCTTCCGATAATCTTTCCCGCGAAAGCGATGAGCAAAATGACTGATGTGAGTGCCCAATCAAAATTGGTAATGAAGTTGACTCGCAAGCCGATGGATACAAAAAAGAGCGGAGCAAATATGTTGTTGATAAACTGATGCACAATTTCTTTGGCACGCTCGCTGAAGTGTTTGGAATCGCCAAAGGCAACACCAATGATGAAAGCACCGAAGATGGCATGCAAGCCAATGTATTCGGTGAATGCCGCGCCAAGAAAACAAAGTGCTAACGAAATGGATAACACTCCACCAGGCCAGGCTAGTTTTTTATTGATCCAAGGTAGAATACGATTGAGTAAACCCCTTCCCAACGTAAGCATAATAGCCACAAAGCTGATCGTGAGCAACACGGTATTGAGAATTGAAAATGAATCGCCCCGCTTGCCGATCATGCCAAGGATTACCGAGAAGATGAGCCACCCAATCAGGTCGTCTACCATGGCAGATGTTACGACAAGCATGCCCATCTTCGATTTAAAGAGATTCAAGTCCATTAAAATCCGCACAATAACCGGCAAAGCAGAGATGGCCATAGCCGTGCCCATAAACAAAGCAAATGTCAATTGTTCATGTTGGTCGGCAATGCCAAAAAAATCAGGGAAGAAATAAGGAAAGACAAAACCAAACGAGAAGGGAACTATCAAGCCGAGTAAGCTGGTAGAAAGTGCTTGCTTGCCTTGTTGCCAAACGATGTGTAAGTCAACCTCGAGGCCAGCAATAAATAAGAGCATAATCACCGCCACTTGCACAAAACCGGTGAGCACGGTGGCCGTAGCGCTCGGCACCGGATACAACGCATGAAACCACTCGGGCTTGATCATGCCCAGAATAGTAGGTCCCAATAAAATGCCCGCGATAATCTCACCGATTACTGCGGGTTGTTTAAACTTTCGTAATGCCTCAGACAGCAAGCGACCCAACAGCAGCATAATGCTCAACTGCATGAGTAAGTGTACTACGTCTGCATGGCTGAGTTTACCCATGGTTTTTCTTTTTAGGGTTTACGACCAGCAAATCGCAAGGCATGTTGGCGAAAATGTATTCTAAATCGTGAGGAAAAATTCGATCGAGCAATGAAAATCTACGTTCGGGTGCACCCACTACTAATAAGTCTGCTTTTTTACGTTCGGCAAACAGCGCCAACTCATAACCCGATTTTCCCGAAAGCATCTTGATGTTGATTTTTACATGTTGATGCGGAACACGCCCGAGTATTTTTTCCACTTCATCTACTTCTTCACGAACCATTCCTTGCATGCTTTCATGATACTCCTCTTCGGTACATTGTTCATTGGCAGCTAAAGCCAATCCTAAGAGCTTCAATTCTCGTGTGATATGAATCCATTGCGCATTCTCCAGTTCTCCAATTGCGCAAGCTACTTCAATTGCTTGCTCTACATACGGGCTGTCTTCCGCGTTTACAACTACATTATGAACCGGCTTTGATTCGGTCGATGGATTTTGAATCATCAATATGGAACAGTCAGCTTTACGCATGATTTTGCGGGCCACCGTTCCAATATAGTTTTGTAACAGGTTCTCTTTCTTTAGTGCACCGGCCACCAGTAGGTCAATTTGTTCTGACTTACAAAAATTCAAAATTTCCTTTACGGGATTTCCTTCCCTCCACAAAATGGTGGGTGTGATTGGCACTGCTTTCACTAATTGTTGCATTTCTTCTTCGGCAGCACGCGTTTTAGGGCCAACGTGTACCAATGCAAGCTCAGCCTGGTGTAACATAGCCCATCGGGATGCTTCACTGATCAGCGCACGCGAAGTTGGAGAAAATGCTACCGCCAATCCGATCTTTCTAAACTGCACCTTCATGCCTGCCAAGATACCAAAAAGGCTAACCTAAAACGCAATTTTATTTTAAAGCTGAATTTTTTGAAACTATATTTAGCGTTTAAGTTTCTATATGACGTTTAACGAGTTGATCCGAACTATCCTCATCGGAAAAGACAAGTACATCACTGTAAAGTCGGCATATAAATCGGCCATGTTACGTGGCCAACTCGCTTTGATCGCCTTCATCATTGGCCTTGCTTATTCTTTCATTGATTGGTACAATGGAATCAATGGTTTTATCATTTATTATGTCGGGCTGATGATCGTGTGTGTGATCGCCATTATTTTAAACCGAAAAGAAAAATACCGAACTGCCAATTTCCTTCTTCTCTCAGCAGCCAATTTTCTGATTTATGTTTTCTCGGCCAATGATACGTACCGAGCGGGAACGTACATCTATTTCATTATATCAGGATTGATGGCTCTGGCGCTATTCGGCTACAAACATCGCTACCTGGCAATCCTCTTTTGCTTTCTCAGCCTGGGGTTGTTTATTCTATCATATGTCTATCAAATTAAGATATTGATTTTAACACCCGAACAACAAAAGATGGTGTATGCGGAAGACTACGTGCGTACGACTTTCATCATCAATTTTATAATGGGGTTGACCGTGTGTGTGTTGATCTTTTTCTTTTTACTGAATATCAATCACCATTCAGAAAAAGAGATTTTAATGAAAAATGAACTGCTCTCGAAAACCAACCAAGAGCTGGATCGATTTGTTTATAGCGCTTCACACGACTTAAAGGCTCCATTAAGTTCCATGCTTGGATTGATTGAAATTGCGCAGCGCACCGATGATCCGGAGGAAGTGAAAGCGTGTTTGACTATGATGAAGGGACGTGTCAAAAATCTGGACGAATTTATATTGGAAATCATCAACTACTCCAGAAACTCTCGCCTCGAGCTCTTGAAAGAACCCGTGGATTTGTTTGAACTAACCAAAGAAGTAGTTGACAATTTGAAATACGCAGAGGGATTCGAGCAAATCTATTTCAAATATAATTTTCCACCCAATCTTAAAATTGAAACCGACCGGGGTCGCCTACGTGTGGTGCTCAATAATTTAATTAGCAACTCGCTCAAATACCACGATTCTTCCAAAGACAATCAGGTAGTAGAGGTAAATGCTTACCAGGAAAGCAACTATCTTAAAATGATGGTGAAAGATAATGGCATCGGCATTGCGGCAGAGCACCAAACCAAAATTTTTGAAATGTTTTACCGCGCCTCCGAAAAATCGAAAGGTTCCGGCCTGGGCCTATACATAGTACAAGAAACCATTCACAAGATGAACGGCAAAATTAAGGTAGCCTCAGACGTGGGTGTAGGCACTAGTTTTGAGATTGAAGTTCCGGTTTAGATTACTTTTAAAATCAGAATTTGGGTTGATTCTTGCCTTGGGGTAGCGAGTAATTTATATCTTTGCGCCTTATGGCAAATCAAGAAGACAACCTTTTAAAGAATATCATCTCTCATTCGAAAGAGTATGGTTTTATTTTTCCGTCCAGCGAAATTTATGACGGCCTCAGTGCGGTTTACGACTACGGACAAAACGGATCTGAACTAAAAAACAATATCAAAGAATATTGGTGGAAGTTTATGACCATGATGCACGACAACATTGTGGGCATTGACGCAGCCATCTTTATGCATCCCACTACGTGGAAAGCATCCGGACACGTGGATGCGTTCAATGATCCGATGGTGGACAACAAAGATTCGAAGAAACGCTATCGTGCGGACGTGCTAGTGGAGGATGCTGTCGCTAAAATTCAAGATAAGATTGACAAAGAAGTAGAAAAAGCTGCAAAGCGTTTTGAAAACTTTGACAAGACGATGTTCCTCACCACCAACGCACGTGTGGTAGAATATCAGAAAAAAATAGATGAAGCCAATGCACGATTGAAAGATGCGATGAACAACTCAAACATGGAAGCCATGAAGCAGTTGATCATCGATTTAGAAATTACCGATCCGATTTCTGGTTCTAAAAATTGGACAGACGTTCGTCAATTCAATTTAATGTTCTCTACGGAGATGGGTTCCGTGGCAGAAGATGCCAACAAAATTTATCTGCGCCCCGAAACGGCTCAAGGTATTTTTGTGAACTTTCTGAATGTGCAGAAAACAGGTCGCATGAAAATTCCTTTTGGTATTGCCCAAATCGGAAAGGCCTTCCGTAATGAAATTGTTGCACGCCAGTTCATCTTCCGCATGCGCGAATTTGAGCAGATGGAAATGCAATTTTTTGTAAAGCCGGGCGAAGAGATGAAATGGTACGAATTCTGGAAAGAGAAACGTATGAAGTGGCATCAAACACTTGGATTAGGTGCCGAAAACTATCGTTTTCATAATCATTTGAATTTAGCTCATTATGCGAATGCCGCTTGCGACATTCAGTTCAACTTCCCGATGGGCTTTAAAGAGTTGGAAGGTATTCATAGCCGCACCGATTTCGATTTGAAAAGCCACGAAAAGTTTTCCGGCAAAAAGCTACAATACTTCGATTCGGAAGAAAATCAAAACTACATTCCGTATGTTGTGGAGACTTCTGTAGGATTGGATCGTATGTTTTTGTCTATTCTTTCTAAATCTTATACGGAAGAAAAACTGGAAGATGGAACGGAGCGAGTAGTGCTGCGCATTCCTCCTGCTCTCGCGCCTCACAAGGTAGCCATCTTACCTTTGATGAAGAAAGACGGATTACCAGAAAAAGCTGAAGCCATTTTCAATGATTTGAAATTTGACTTCCGTTGCTTCTACGAAGACAAAGACAACATTGGAAAGCGCTACCGCAGGATGGACGCCATCGGAACTCCGTATTGTATTACCATCGATCATCAAACATTACAAGATGACACAGTCACCATTCGCGACCGCGATACCATGAAGCAAGAGCGAGTAGCAGTGAGTGCGATCAAATCGATCATTCAAGAATCCATTTCTCTCGCTGCTCTGTTGAAAAAAATCTAAATGGTTTTTGATTTACTTGCTGGCATTGCGCAACTTTTCTACTCGTTGTTTGAAGAGTTGCGCTTTCGTTTTTATTACGGACCTATTTTCCATCGATTTCTCAATCACAAGTATCCCTATTATTCAAAGTTACCGCGCAGGCTGAAAATGAAATTTCTGCGCTTAGTAAGAGATCACTACGAATATTTCGATTACATCGAACGCGACAATCTTAAGCTAAAGCGCGCGATGAAAGCCATCATCGCTTCGGCTGCTTCGCAATTGGTATTATTTCTACCGAATACATCGCTCACTTTTTTCGAACGAATTATCGTGTACCCGGATTTTTACAATTCTAAAATCACGCACAAAGTGCACAAGGGAGAGGTAAACCCAGGGCTTCGCACGATTGTATTCAGTTGGCATGGCATTGCTGATGGCCTCAACCGACCAGACGATGGATTGAACTTATTGCTTCATGAGTTTGCGCATGCTTTGTGGCTTGAACACAAGCTAATGGGGCATGAATACCAAGTGATCAGCCCGAAGTGGGTAGCTGAATTTGAAAATTATGCGGTGCAGGAAATGCCTCGTTTGCAAAATGATAGCGAACATTTTTTTCGCAGATATGCTTTTGAAAACATGGACGAATTCTTTGCGGTGGCTGTAGAAAATTTCTTCGAAAGATCAGAGAAATTTAAAGCGCATCAACCTGAACTTTACCGTATTTTAGTGCAAATTTTTAAACAAGACCCTACTCAATTTTATGCATCACAGTCTCAACAAAAATCTCTTTTTCGTTAAAGAGCACGTAAAAGTATTTAAGGCCGCCAACAGTTTCGATATTCTAGATCCCGAGTCGAAACAAGTGATTTTGAATTGCCGTGAGGAAAATTTAGGATTCTTCACGAAACTCTTTCGGTTTACAGATTATAAAAGAATGACTCCATTCAACATGGAGATCAAAACTCCCGAAGGGCAACAGGTTTTGACGGTGCGAAGAGGAATTTCTCTTTTTCTATCGGAAGTAGAAGTATTGGACGAGCGCAACCAACTGATCGGAAAGTTCAAACAAAAGTTGTTTTCAATCGGGGGAAAATTTGAAGTGCTGGATGCCAGCGAACGCTCTTTGTGTATGCTGAAAGGAAAATGGACAAGTTGGGATTTTAAGTTTGTGGCCAACGATGGAAAAGAGTTTGCGACAGTAACTAAAAAATGGAGCGGACTGGGCAAAGAATTATTTACTACAGCCGATAATTATGTGCTTCAAATTAGCCCTGAAGTTCCGGCTGATCACCCGCTGCGCTTGCTCATTTTAGCAGCGGTGATGTGTATCGACTTAGTGTTGAAAGAGTAACGAATGAACTGGTCTCAACTCCTATCTTCTCAACGTCTTGATCAAAAACCTGACGCAACAGAACCCTCGCGCAGTGCTTTTGAGCAAGACTATGACCGGATTATTTTCAGTCATCCGTTTCGTAGACTACAGGACAAAACCCAAGTGCATCCGCTGCCGGAGCACGATTTTGTTCACACGCGGTTAACGCATAGTTTGGAAGTATCCAGCGTGGGAAGATCGTTGGGAAAACGAGTTGGAGAGGTTATTCTACAGCGCCATCCCGAATTACAAAAAGAATTTTCTCTTTTTGATTTTGGTGCTATTGTAGCGGCTGCTTCACTTGCTCACGACTTGGGGAATCCTCCATTCGGCCATGCCGGAGAAGATGCCTTATCTGACTTTTTTCTGCACCATCCACATGGACAATCTTTTGAAAGCCAGGTGAGCCAAGGAGAGTGGAGTGACTTGACAAAGTTTGAAGGCAATGCGCAAGGCTTTCGATTACTTAACAAAAAAGAATATGGCCTGAAGTTAACAGCCGCTACGCTTGGCGCATTTACCAAATATCCTTGCCCTGCCTACTTTCCGGAACGCGATAAAAAAAGAAAGAGTCAGAAGAAATTCGGATTCTTTCAAACAGAAAGTGAGCACTTCAAAAAAGCAGCTAATCTGTTAGGCCTTATTCAGCAAAAAGAAAATAGCTGGAGTCGCCACCCGCTTGCATTTTTGGTAGAAGCCGCGGATGACATCTGTTATAGCATTATTGATTTAGAAGACGGGTGTCGATTGGGTTTGGTGAGTGTAGATGAAACCGTGAGCCTGATGGCTTCCATTCTGGGCGACCAATTCAATGCTGAAAAACTAAAAAAGCACATTGGCTTAAATGAAAAGTTGGGCGTGCTACGAGCATTGGTCATTGGCAAGTTGGTAGAAGAATGTACGAGTGTGTTCTTAGATCAAGAGCACCCGATTTTAAATGGAACATTTGATCTGGCGCTTACAGATGTGTGTTCATCCAAAATGGCATTAGAGAAAATCAGTAGTATCTCCGTAGAAAAAATCTATCGCGCTAGGCATGTAGTCGAAATCGAAGCCGCAGGTCATGAAGTGTTGCCCGGATTGTTGCATGAGTTTGTACATGCCGGTCTTCATTTGGTAACAAAAAATCCATCCAGAAAGTATGCTAACTTAGCGTTACTCTTTCCCGAAGATGTGCGATGGGCGATTGAACAAAATCAAGCAAGTAACTATGCCGTATTGCGGCAAGTGATTGATTTTGTGTCAGGGCTTACCGATCGTCATGCATTGAGTATGTATCGAAAAATAAAAGGTATCGGGTAACCTAAACGTTCAAAATGAAAAAACTGCCTTCGTTGATAATCCTGGCTTTACTCCTGCAACTCTCGGTGAATGCCCAGGTCGTTATCAACGAAATAATGGCGACCAATGCCGACCTCGAATACGATCCTGACTTTTATAATTTTTCGGGATGGGTAGAACTCTACAATGCGGGAAGTAACACTGTATCGCTCGACAATTATTATTTATCCGATTCTCCCTCACAATTACAAAAATGGAAATTGCCTAATGGTATCAATATTCCTGCAAAAGGGTTCTTCCGCTTTTGGGCTGATAATCAGAATATCGGTGTACACACCAATTTCAGTTTGGATAGCGATGGCGAAGATTTAATTCTCTCTGTAGGGTCAACTGTAATCGATCAAATCACTTTTCCCAAACAGTATCTCAATGTTTCGTATGGGCGAACTGAAAACGGAGGAAAAGTGTGGGGCTACCTGCTTACCCCGACCGGAAGCAGCGCCAATTTACCAACTACAGGTTCTGAACAAATTGCAAAACCTACTTTCTCTCTGAAAGCGGGGCGTTATACTAGCACACAGCAACTGACACTCAGCCATGGCAATTCATCTGCGCAAATTCGATTTACGGCAGATGGCTCTGAGCCAACGGCACAATCGAACCTCTACAATGGCCCGCTCACTTTATCAACCACTGTCGTCATCAAAGCGAAAGCATTTTTAGTTGGAAATATTCCCAGCGAAACGGAAGCCAAAACATATTTCATCAATGAGCACAACGGCCAGTTGCCAATGGTTTCTATCTCAACAAAAGCCGACTATTTGTGGAACGACACCTTCGGGATTTATACGGATGGAACCAATGGTGCGTGGGGAAATTGTGTCGGCAGTCCTAAAAATTGGAATCAAGATTGGGCACGACATGCGGTGTTTGAATACTTTGATGCAGCCGGCAATCGTAAAATCGATCAGCATGTAGATATTCGAATTGGTGGAGCTTGCAGCCGAAATTTTCCGCAAAAATCATTCGCTATCAAAGCACGTAATGAGTACGGATCCAATCAGTTGAAACTTCGATTCTTCGAGAAAAAATCCATCTCTGAATTTGGAGGAATCTTTCTTCGAAACTCAGGGAATGATTTTAATGTGACTCAATTTCGTGATGCCTTGATTCAAGAAGTGGCAGGCACTGCCATGAATATCGATTACATGGCATATCAGCCAACCGCTTTTTATCTAAACGGAAATTACTGGGGAATTCAAAACCTCAGAGAAAAAATCGATGCCGATTTCATTGAATCAAATTATGGATACAAGAAAGATGAAATCGATTTATTGGAGACTTACGAGAATGCACTGGAAGGAACAAACACCTCTTACATTTCTTACAAAAATGCGCTGAGAGGAATGAATCGTAAAACTGAGGCCGCTTATAATTTCATCGATCAGAATATTGACATCGATGAATATATCAATTACCTCGTTACCGAAATTTATTTTGCGAATACCGATTGGCCCGGCAACAATACCAAGTTCTGGAGGCCTAAAAAGCAGGGCGGAAAGTTTCGATGGATTTTATGGGACACTGATTTTGGGATGGGTTTGGTCGGTTACTCCACACATCCAACACTTAGTTTTGCCACCGATTCTACGCAGGTTAATTGGCCAAATCCTGCTTCAACTACAGAGCACATTCGAATGGTTTTACAGAATCCCAATTTCAAAGCCAAATTTATTCAGCGATTGAACGCGAGTATGCTCACCAATCTTCGCACCGATCGGTTACATGCCACCATTGATCGATTTAGCAATCGCATTCAAGCTGAAATGCCATTTCATAAAGCTCGTTGGGGCGGCAGCGTGGCCGACTGGAACGGTGCTCTACAAGTTATGAAGTCTTTTGCCAGCGAAAGGCCTCTCTACATGTTTCAGCACATGGCTGAATTCTTTGGATTGCAAGAGTTAACTCATTTATCAATATCTACTGCCCTTGAAGGCACCGGAAGCTTTAAACTAAATGGCATTCAATCGGATGTCAATCTAACAGAAGGGAATTATTTTAAAAATCTGGCTTATACCATTGAGCCTATTCCGGCACCTGGCTATCGATTTAAACATTGGATTACAACGACCAGTCAATCTACGGATGTGCCTTTGGTCAATCGAGAAGCTGTTTGGAAATACTCAGACACGGGTGTAGTTCCAGCTGCTAATTGGTCGGCAGAAAACTACAGCGATGGCACATGGAGTGAAGGTCCGGCTCAACTTGGCTATGGCGATGGTGATGAAAAAACAATCGTCAGTTTTGGTGGCGATGCAAACAATAAATTTATCACCACCTATTTTCGTAAATCGTTTACTATTGCTGATACCGTAGGGCTTCAGGTCTTACAAGGTTCTGCATTATTCGATGATGGCATAGTCATTTACTTAAATGGACAAGAGGTAATGCGAAGCAATATGCCGGCTGGTTCCATCGGCAATTCTACACTTGCGGTACAAGCGGCCACAGAAGGCGTGTATGTTCCATTTACGATTTCAAAGGGATTGATCAAACCCGGAAAGAATGTGCTTGCGGTGGAGATTCATCAAAGTGCGGCCACCAGCTCTGATATAAGTTTTGACTTAGAATTATCTACTCGAAGAGTTGGCAATAAGACTGAACAGATTGTTACGAAGCGAGTGATTGAGGAAATTGCAATAACCGATGCTAGTTATGTAGCGGTGTTTGAAGAAGACAATCGCACGATCACCAATTTAAAAATTAATGAAATCAATGCCAATGGCAGTGACGATGTGGTGTATGGAAAAGATTGGATTGAAATTTATAATGCCGGAACAACATCGGTAGACTTAAATGGGCTGTACCTCACCGACAAGCTAAGCCAGAAAATTAATCATCGCATCAAAAGCGATACAGGAGAACCCTTATTACTAGCAGCCGGAGCTTTTCAGATTTTCTTTGCGGATGAGAAAGTAGCATTGGGTCAAAATCATCTTTCATTTCAACTATCGGCTGATGGCGAAGAAATAGGATTGTATCATTTGGCCGGTGGCAATGCGTCTACCTTAGATGAAGTGACTTATGGTACGCAGAATTTTTCCGGCAGTTTTAGCCGTATTCCGGATGGAACGGGTAGCTTCTTTTCAACCATTTCTGCAACGCCACTTGCACCGAACAACTTAGTGCTTTCCGCAAATGAGCCCGAAACCCTTGCCGCTTATCCAAATCCCTTCGATACAGAAATAAACATTTCCTCCGATGAGAAAATCGATTCCATTGAATTGTTCGACATCATGGGGAGAAAACAAGATGTTATCGTAGTTGGGCAGCGCTTGGAGACACGCCAAATTAGCTCAGGAATTTACTTACTGAAAATCAATTGCGCTGGTAAACAGCATTTTCTTAAATTAGTGAAGAATTAGGGCTCCCCACCTGAAAATTTCACAATCAAATTTTTGACCTTATGGAAACCTACGGTAAAATCTTATTGTATGCCATGCCTTCCTTTTTGGTATTGGTATTGTTTGAAAAGTGGTGGGGCTGGCGCAAAGGCAACGACACCGTGCGTATCAACGACATGATCTCTAGCCTGAGTTCTGGTATGACGAACGTCACGAAAGATGTGCTCGGCTTAAGTGTGATTATCATTTCGTATGGATGGCTAACTGAAAAAGTAGCGATCACACAGGTTCCTTCCGGTTGGCTTACGTACGCAGTTGCATTTATGGCGTTGGACTTTGCCGGCTATTGGGTGCACCGTATTTCACACGAGTACAATCTGTTTTGGAATAATCACATCATTCACCACAGCAGCGAAGAGTTTAATCTGGCGTGTGCATTGCGGCAAAGCATTTCATCGATTGTAAAAATTTTCGCGATCTTCTTATTGCCAGCGGCTTTGCTGGGCGTTCCTCAAGAAGTGATAGCCATTGTTGCACCGTTGCATTTGTTTGCGCAATTCTGGTATCACACGCAGCACATCGGCCGCATGGGCTTTCTTGAAAAAATTATTGTGACGCCCTCACATCACCGCGTGCATCATGCCATCAATCCGGAATACCTAGATAAAAATTATGGACAGATATTTATTTTTTGGGATAAACTCTTCGGAACGTATCAGGAAGAAATGCCCGAAATTCCTGCCGTATATGGAGTAACACGCCCCGTACAAACCTGGAATCCGATTAAGATCAATTTCATGCACTTGTGGCTGTTGATAAAAGATGCGTGGCGCGCGCAACGATGGGAAGATAAATTGAAAATATGGTTTATGCACTTAGGCTGGCGACCAGCCGATGTCGCTGAAAAATATCCCGTTGAAAAAATTAAAGATGTGTATCACTTTCAAAAATATGATCCCACGAATGTGAAAGGGTTGATGCTTTGGAGTTGGATTCAATTGTTAGTGTTACTCGTTTTTCTGAGCTATCTCTTCGGCAATATTGCGCAAATCGGAAATCCAGGAATGTTTCTTTATGGGGCATTCATCTTCCTAACAGTCTACGCACTCACCGATTTGATGGATAAAAATTTGTCGGCCATTGCGTGGGAAGTTGCGCGAAGTGGTTTTGGCTTATACCTTCTCTTATCTCAAGGCGATTGGTTCGGTTCAAGTAAATATTTCGCGTTGATCACCCCGATTCTGGCCGTTTATTTTCTGATCTCAGTGGGCGTCACCATTTACTTTGCTTTCCTGCAAAAAGAAAGTTCTGTAAGTATGGCGTAGCTCGTCATCAGCAATCGGGCTAAAAGCTGCACAGTTCATTATTACAGCAAACTGATAACAAAAAAATAAGGTCTACAAAAGCTAAAAATCCTTAGATTTGGCGGCTATGTGGACACGTATTGCTAAACTGATTATTCGTTTTCGTCTGGCTCTGATCGGGGTCATTCTATTGATCACCGTTTTTATGGGCTACCACGCCACGAAGGTGCAGATGAGCTATGACCTAGCCCGTACGGTGCCGCTGGACGATCCCGAGATGGTTTTCCTACAAAAGTTTAAAAAGCAGTTTGGCGAAGACGGCAACATCATTGCTGTTGGTGTGCGGGACAGCTCCATCTACACATTGGCCAAGTTCAATCGTTTTAGACAACTTAATAAAGCGATCAAAGAAATTTCTGGCGTCAACAACGTACTCAGTCTGCCGGAGATAAAAATCATTCGCAAAGACACTGCCAATACGCGCTTCTACTTAGACGGTCTCTTTCCCAAAGAGATCACTAGTCAGCAGCAATTGGATAGCCTGATGGGTGCCATGCGCAACCAGAAGTTTTATATGGGCCAGATTGTGAATGCCGAAAATGGATCAACCATGATGCTGATTTCAATCACCAAAGAAGTGATGAATTCAGAAAAGCGCATTGCCATGACACAGGCGCTGTCAAAACTGGGTGGCGAGTTCACGAAAGAGACAGGCATTGAATTGCGTTATGCGGGCATTCCTTACATCCGCTCCATGATGGCCACCGAAGTAAGGAAGGAGATGCAAATCTTTTTGTACCTCTCTGCGCTAGTGACTGGCATCATTATGTTTTTGTTTTTCCGCTCATTCCGGGCTGTACTTTTCTCAATGATCATCATCGGTATTGTAGTAGTGTGGGTAATGGGTACGCTCTCACTGTTTGGTTATAAGATCACGTTGCTGAGCGGATTGATCCCACCGGTGATTGTGACTATCGGTATTACCAACGCCATTTATTTGTTGAACAAATACCATTTAGAATTCTACAAGCGAAGAAATAAAGAAGAGGCCATTGCTGCCGTGGTAAATAAAATGGGGCTGGCCATGTTCCTCACCAACCTCACCGTTGCTATTGGTTTCTTAACCTTGCTTGCTACGGATATTTTAATTCTGCGCGAGTTTGGAATTGTTGCAGGCATCAACATCATGGCGCTTTTTGTGGTGAGCTTAATTATGATTCCGGGTATTTTCTCCTGGTTGCCCGAACCCGAACCAAAACATTTACGCCATCTCAATTTCAAAATCATGGGGTCGTTTGTGAAATACATCGACATCATGGTGCATCGCTACCGTCCAGCCATTTACATCGTGTCGATGGTTGTTACGATCGTAGCCGGCATAGGCATGATGCGTTTGCAATCTGTTTCCTTTATGATGGACGATGTGCCGGAAGGAAGTCAGATTCGTAAAGACCTCGATTTTTTTGAAGCCAATTTCAGCGGCATTATGCCTTTGGAAATCGAAGTGAACACGGGCAAGCGCAGAGGGGTGCTCAACATTAAAAATTTAGAAAAGATTGATGAGTTCGAAAGTTTCATCGATTCAATTTCGGTGGTTTCACGGCCTATCTCGGTGGTAAGTTTAGTGAAAGCTTCCAAGCAGGCATTTTACAATTACAATCCAAAAAAATATTCGCTGCCCAGCAAGGCAGAAAGTGGCTACATCCTTCGCTACATGAAAGGCCAAACCGACAACAGCGGTCTGCTCAAATCATTTGTCGACTCCACCTTCACACGCATGCGCATCTCCATGCAAATTGCCGACATCGGTTCTAAGCGACTGGATTCTCTGGTGAATAATGTGATCGAGCCGCGCATGAATCAAATCTTTGAAGGCACTGACATCAAAACCAATGTGACTGGAACCACGAAGCTTTTTATCAAGGGAAATAAATTTCTCATCAACAACCTGAAAGAAAGTTTGCTGCTGGCGTTTATCTTAATCACACTCTCGATGGCGATTCTGTTTTCAGACATTCGCATGATCATTATATCGCTCATTCCCAACCTGATTGCATTGATGATTACAGCAGGCACACATAAAACGTCAACCTGTCGGGTTTTAAGCGCCCTTGAGCAATCGGTGAATGTCCATCAGACGAGATTGACCCTATTCGCTCGTGTGGTGGCAAATATCCTCATCGTGCTGAGTGGCGGCCTATTGTATCCCCTCTTTGAGCGCTCCATTCGCGAAAATCAGGGCGTGAGTGGTGGCATTTCAGATTATTTTTATAGT
>JACPVX010000026.1 GCA_016191555.1 Bacteroidota bacterium | reverse complement strand
GCATTTGCAGACCGCAAATAGTCAAGTAGAAGACGTGGGCCTCATAATAAACATGTGCAATCATTTGCTCCACAATGCTAAAGTACAATTGACCAAAAATAAATTAATTAATATTAGTTAGATTTATCTATATTTTTTAATAATTAAAAATTTAATTTTTTTAATCAGTTAATTTTATTCAATAGAAAGAAATTATTATTTATTATCTTAATTTTGTAAAAAAAAATTAATAAAATTAAAAAATTAAATTCACACTTCCACTTCATGGTAATGAGTTTGATATACACATAGTCATTAAATATCAACTTTTACCCAATAACTTTGAGAATAAAAAATTCTATTTTTATAAAAAAACGTTTAGAATTCATTAGATTAATAAAAGGAAAAAAAAATTCTATAACTCGTTTTTTTTCCTTCTATTTTTCTATTTTTTTAACCAATCTTTCTTCGATAAAGGTAAAACTCTTGCAAAACTCGTCGACATCGAACATAATTTCGCTATGCGACAGTTATTTGAGCCTAGTGGACGTCGTTGAACAATTGCTCATGGCCAACTGTTCGCAGATCCCCTCGCTAAACGAATTGCGCAACACCGAATCGGCTCGGCGAGTTCGCAATCGTCTTCTCGAAGAGGAACGTCACGAGTTGGCCATGAATGTGAGCACCAAGTGTGGCCTCGATTCACAGACAGTGTGGGCCTCGTGGGGTCTCATCGAGTTGCGTCGCGGCCGATACAAGGAAGCACGAACGAAATTCGAGAAATGCTTGAAACAACAGGTGGACAGGTCTGCATCGATTGGTGCCACGCAGTTAAAAATTTTAAACGATGTAATCGGTTGTTTGGAGAATTCGCCGCCAATTAGAATGCTCGGAGTCAGTCTCAACTGAAGATTTTATGACTTCTAACGATAAAATACTATTAATCATGTCTAATTTATTGTTTTTATTTTTTTTACAGCCACAAACATTATTAGCTCCATTAAGAAGTGTTGAAACTTTAATAGCTGAACCTACACTGGTAAGTATTTTTAAAGTAAAAATATGGATATAGTAAAATTTCTCTGTACTGATATTTTATTTCAATTAAAACCACGTTATTTAAATAAAAGTACTCGGTTGGTGAAAGCAATCTAGATGATATACAACTTAAGGAGTCTATTTATTATTTGGAAACATATGGCAACTACAACTTGATCGTGGCGTTCTACCAACGACATGGTTATATGGAAAACGCATTTCAGTATCTTATTGAGAAAAAATGCAGCTCTGACGTGTTTGTCGAGAGTCTTCTGGTGCCAGGTCTTCGCAATGGCGAGTTCTATCATTTACTCGAATATATGCTTAGCATGGAGAGATCCCAGAATAAACTCTACTTGTATTATGCATCGATTGGAAAATACCTAGAGAAAAACTCCTATTTGAACACACTATATGATTTTCAATTATTAATGAAAGTAAAACCTCATTACTGTTATTTTTTCTTCACTGATCATGCAGTTATTAAGTATTAATTAATCTTAAATAATAAGGACTATGTTCGAGCTTGTATGAGTTGCATTTGCTTTTTCAGTCGACACTGCACCAACTACGCCGAGCTATTTGCCAATTTACACTACGGCTTGAAACGATTGCTGTCGAGCCAGTTCTTCGGGCGCGAGACATGGCAGGGGCGCATGGCCGAACAGCTTTACGGCGTCAGCGTGACCGACCCACTGACTGTCGCTGTGATTGCCTTACTGCTCATTCTCGTAGCGTTGCTGGCGTGCTGGATACCGGCGAGACGGGCGACGAAAGTTGATCCGATGATAGCACTCAGATGTGAATGATGAACTCTGAACTCTGAATGCGGAATGATGAATGAAGAGTCTGGAAGTTCATCCTTCATCATTCCGCACTCATCATTTTAACAAGGAGAATTTATGCAAACCCTGTGGCAAGACCTGCGTTATGGCGCGCGAATGTTACTGAAATATCCGATTGTTTCGCTGGTTGTCGCGCTTTCCATCGGATTGGGCGTAGGCGCAAACACCATGGTTTACACCTGGATGGAGAGTTTGATCTTCAATCCTTATCCGTTGGTTGTGGAGGCCGACCGGCTGGTTGGGCTGAACACGACCAATCCGGACGGGAGCGCCGGCAATTATCCGCCATTGTCTTATCCTGAAGCGCAGGACTGGCGCGAGCGCGCTCAATCGTTTGAAGGGCTGGCAGTTTATCGCCCAACTCGGTTGAGTTTGCGAACCGGAGCCGAAACGACTGGCGAGCCGGTCTGGAGCGAATTCGTTTCAGGCAGCTATTTCGATGTGCTAGGAGTTCGCGCGGTTCAAGGCCGCACCTTTTTGCCTGACGAAGAGCGACAGGCCGCGCCGGTTGTCGTCATCAGTCATGGTTTCTGGCAGCGTCGTTTCAAC
This sequence comes from Bacteroidota bacterium, assembly GCA_016191555.1. GTDB lineage: Bacteria > Bacteroidota > Bacteroidia > Cytophagales > Cyclobacteriaceae > ELB16-189. The sequence goes on along the minus strand of JACPVX010000026.1, from coordinate 128 downwards.
GGAGATCGGTCAATTGTCGGCAAGCATGTGCAACTCAACCAAATCGAGACGACGATCATCGGTGTCGCGGTAACCGTTTCTTTCTCTTTTTAAATTGTAATTAAGTTTAACTGAAATTAATTTCATAT
>JACPVX010000021.1 GCA_016191555.1 Bacteroidota bacterium | reverse complement strand
GGCATGCATGCTGCCATAAAAAGTGCAAGAATAATGATATACTTCTTCATGCTAGATTTTGGTTAATTAAGTCTGAGGCGTCTGACCGCTGCTTGCTGAAAATAAAAGCGGTCGGACGCCATTAGTACCTTGGTTTGATATAGAGTCTCGTAGTAACCTAATTGTGTACAATGAAGAACTTCATTACTTCGGATAATTCACATGCGCTTTTACTTTTCTGAGCTGTCGCAAGTGGCGGTCGGTGTGGCCGAAGATCATCATGTAATTCTGGTGAACATTAGGGCCGAAGCAAATGTAATGTACCCGCAAATTCTTGGTGGTGGTCTTCAGGTATTCAATGGATTCATTGCGCATCGTCATGATCCATGTCACATTATTCTTTCCTTCATTATTTCCTAAAGGAATTGCATATGTAAAAGGCTTGGTGTAATCCAATGCATTTTTCTGATCTGCCGACTTCGGTCCTTTTTCAAAAAGACTGTCTTGAAGAAAATGCTCATAGGCGGGAATCGGGTCATAATTAATTGCCACCGATATCTCTCGCATCAAAAGCAATTCCCAAATTGCCAAATGCTCTACAATTTGATTGATGCTCCAGCGGTCGGGACTCTCTTTAAAGTTCCATTGCTTCTTGGTCAGGTTCTTGGTTTCATCCAGTAACTCTTGCTTCGTACGGATCAGATTATCCAACAAGTACTTTCTATCTGCTTCTGTCCACACAGGTGTGGTAGGTTTTTCATTAGTTTGTGCAGTACTGATCAGACTCAGCACAAAAACAAAATGGAGGGCGACTAGTGTATGCTTCATTCTTGATTGGGTTGTATCCCTGCAACGTAATTAGTGAAGATTCGTTTTCCTTCAACTTCGTTCCGACAATTCAGTCAGAATCGCCAAGGCGTGTTCGGCATCTTTTTTATCAACAAAAATATGGTCGTGGTAAAATGCAGCTACCACATTACAACTAATCCCCTCATCAGCGAGTGCTTTCGAAAACGCAGCCGTTAATCCTACTGCAGCCAACGAAGAGTGAACGGTCAACGTAATCCAGCTAGCTACAAAAGAATACGAAAGGTGTATTTGATCGGCAGTTTCCTTTTTGATAATAAGTGTATTTCCTTCATCCTCGCGAAACGTCATGATGATGTCGTTCGGGTTTACACTTGAAACATCTTCAACCACACAAAAAACAAATTGACCGGCTTGGAGCTTGGGCTTCATGCTTTTCAATAACTCGTTCAAATTCGTTTGGCCGGTAGGTGTCATTTTGTTTTTAAGTAATTAACGAGTCCATACAACGACACGAGCGTCCAGCAGCCTTCGAGGATAATAAAAGGAATGTAGTTGAGAAGAATCGATGCTACGCATGCAATGGCGGCACCAATCAGGTTCATCAAAATGTAAGCGAGACTGTCTTTTTCAATGACGTTCCGTAAGTTTAAAAGGAAGGCTACCAGCAAAATGGTCACACCTGTAAATCCAATCCAGTCGGTAAAATTCATAACTAAGGTTACTCACCAAAGGTCGCGTAAGCGATTGACATTTAAAAAGGCCGGAGTTCCTACACTGACCTTCACGATTCACGGTCAATATCTTTTCCCACCACGCTCAAAACCTTCCCAGCACACGCCAAATTTTCCTATTTTTGCCGACTTATATAATCGACAAATGGCACTGGCAACCAAATACAACCCGGCAGAAGTAGAAGACAAGTGGTATCAATATTGGATGGAGCACCGCTTCTTCCATTCGGAGCCGAACCCCAACAAAGAACCTTATACGATCGTGATCCCCCCACCCAACGTAACGGGTGTATTGCACATGGGGCACATGCTTAACAATACCATTCAGGATGTGTTGATCCGCAAGGCGCGCATGGAAGGCAAAGAGGCTTGCTGGGTGCCGGGCACGGACCATGCCTCAATCGCTACCGAAGCAAAAGTAGTTGCCATGCTAAAAGAGCGCGGCATTAAAAAGTCAGACATCGGCCGCGAAGAGTTTTTGAAATATGCGTGGGAATGGAAAGAGAAATATGGCGGTATCATCTTAGAACAACTCAAAAAATTAGGCGCCTCCTGCGATTGGGAACGCACCCGCTTCACCATGGATCCGCCCATGACGGAAGCCGTGATTGATGTGTTCATCGACTTGTATAAGAAGGGCTACATCTACCGCGGCATGCGGATGGTGAACTGGGATCCGGTGGGCAAAACAGCCTTGTCGGATGACGAGGTGAACTACAAGGATGTCAACTCAAAGCTGTATTATATTCAGTATCCGATCGAAGGAAGTGCCGGTGAATTTGTGACGATTGCCACAGTTCGTCCCGAGACCATCATGGCAGATGCGGCCGTTTGTGTCAACCCGAATGACGAGCGTTACCGCCATCTGAAAGGCAAACGGGTATTGATTCCATTAATTAACAAATCGATCCCAATCATTGAAGATGAGTACGTTACGATGGATTTCGGAACCGGTTGCTTGAAGGTGACTCCGGCCCATGATACCAACGACTACGCCCTCGGCCAGAAGCACGGATTGGAGGTAATCGACATATTAAATGAGGACGGCACACTAAATCAGTTGGCTCAAATCTATGTGGGCGAAGACCGCTTTATCGCGCGCAAGAAGATCGGCAAAGAGCTGGAAGAGAAAGGCTTCTTGGCGAAGGTAGAAGACTACAAAAGCAATGTGGGCCACTCGGAAAGAACCGATGCGGTGATTGAGCCGCGCCTGTCGCTGCAGTGGTTTGTGAGCATGAAGGAGATCACCAAGCCCGCGCTGGAAAACGTGATGAACGACAACATTCAGTTGATTCCACCGAAGTTTAAAAACACCTACAACCACTGGATGGAAAACGTGCGCGACTGGTGTATCTCCCGACAGTTGTGGTGGGGACAGCGCATCCCGGCATGGTATGCTCCCGATGGAACGTTCGTGGTAGCCAAAACACGCGAAGAGGCTTTTGCTCAATTGTCATTAGTCAATAGTCAATGGACGATTAATGATTTGAGACAAGATGAGGATGTACTGGACACTTGGTTCTCAAGTTGGCTGTGGCCGATCTCCGTGTTTGACCCGACTATCTTTGGGGATAACAAAAACAAAGGCAATGCCGATGTGAACTACTACTACCCTACCAATGATCTGATTACTGCACCGGAGATTCTTTTCTTCTGGGTGGCGCGCATGATCATCGCTGGTTATGAATATCGTGGTGCCATGCCTTTCAAAAATGTGTACCTCACCGGTATTGTTCGCGACAAGCAAGGCAGAAAGATGTCGAAGAGTTTGGGTAACTCACCCGACCCGTTGGAGTTAATAAAAACCTACGGAGCAGATGGTGTGCGCACAGGCATGCTGTTCAGTTCACCAGCCGGCAATGATTTGTTGTTTGATGAGAAGTTGTGCGAGCAAGGAAGAAACTTTTCGAACAAAATCTGGAATGCATTCCGTTTGGTGAAAGGTTGGGAAGTAACGAAGATAGAACAGCCGCAAGAAAACAAAGTGGCCATCGACTGGTTTGATGCCAAGCTTCACGAATCGTTGACTGAGTTGGAAGATCACTTTTCGAAATTCAGAATTTCAGATGCGTTGCACACTACTTATAAATTGGTGTGGACCGACTTCTGTGCGTGGTATTTGGAAATCGTGAAGCCGGAGTTTGAAAAACCCATCGACTCGGCAACTTATGAGAAGACGGTTTACTTCTTTGAAGAGTTGTTGAAAGTGCTGCATCCGTTCATGCCATTCATTACCGAAGAACTGTGGCACGAATTGAAAGATCGCAAAGAGAAAGAGTGTATCATTGTTGAAGCATGGCCGAAAGCGAAAGCGATTGATGCGATCATCGTGAAGAATGGTGCGGTAGCATTTGATGTAGTTGCACAAGTACGAAACACACGCAGCAGCAAAGGACTGTCGCCCAAAGAAGCATTGAAGCTGATTGCCAAGCCTGAAAGCAAAGAGGCATTGCAACAGTTTTTGCCGGTGATTCAAAAGCTTTCGAACCTGAGTGAATTATCTTTCTCAAACGAGAAGATAGCGAATGCTACGGGATTCTTAGTTGGCACATTGGAATTTTTGATTCCGATGGAAGGTAAGCTTGATTCAGCAAAAGAGCGCGAAGCCATCTTAAAAGACATCGAATACCAGAAAGGATTTTTGACTTCCGTAGAGAAGAAACTTTCCAATGAAAAGTTTGTGAGCAGCGCACCGCCACAAGTAATCGACAACGAGCGCAAGAAAAAAGCCGATGCCGAAGCGAAGATCAAATCGCTCGAAGAGAGTTTGAAGGGACTTTAACGAGATGCTGGTTACTAGTTGCTGGTTGCAAGAAACCGGAAACTAGTAACTAGTAACTAGTAACCTGTAACCTGTAACAATTTAGTCTGCCTTCACAGCCGTCACCTCAATTTCTACCAGAAAGTCCGGGTCGATCAACGCTTTGATCTCGATCATGGAAGTAACAGGCTTGATGTCTTTGAAAAACTCTCCGTGGGCCTTTCCTACTTCCTGCCAAAATGAAATGTCGGTGACGAAGATACGGGTGCGCACCACATCGGTTAATGCAAAGCCGCCACGCTTCAAAGCGGCTTCAATCTTCTGAATAGCATATTTGGTTTGCAGGTAGAAATCGCCTTTGCCCACTACCCCATTCTCATCCGAAGCCACCGTGCCGGATACCTCCATGGTGTTGCCCACCTGCACGGCTCTGGAATATCCTACAATATCTTCCCACTTCGCCCCACTGGAATAATTGATTCGCTTGCTCATAATTCGCTGTTAGATGTGTAAATTTAACTTTCCCAAAGATGAGCTATCCCAACCAATTCTCAAAAGAAGAAAACGAACGCTATAGCCGGCATTTTACCTTGCCGGGATTTGGAGAAGAGGCGCAAGCAAAACTGAAAAGTGCGAGTGTCGCAGTAATCGGTGCCGGAGGCCTTGGATGCCCCGTACTACAATATCTTACCGCGGCCGGTGTGGGCACGATCGCCATCATCGATCATGATCGCGTCAGTCTATCCAATCTACAACGACAAATTTTATATACCATCGATGATATCGGCAAACCAAAAGCGGAAGTAGCAACATCTAAACTCCAACGACTCAATTCGAACTGTGTTTTCCGAAGTATCATCCGTCAACTGACTTCACACAATGCGCTGGAAGTGTTAGCGCCTTACAATCTTATCATCGACTGCACCGATAATTTTCCCACCCGCTATCTTTTAAACGATGCGAGTGTATTGCTGAATAAGCCACTCATCTACGGCTCGATCTTTCGCTACGAAGGGCAAGTGGCCGTCTTCAATTATCAGGGTGGAGTCACCTACCGCGATTTGTATCCACAGCCGCCTGCACCCGGAGTGGTGCCCTCGTGTGAAGAGGGCGGTGTGTTGGGTGTGCTGGCCGGTATCATCGGCAGTCTGCAGGCCAACGAAGCCTTGAAAGTGCTCGCAGGCTTCGCTCCCCCCCTGTCCGGTAAACTACTGTTGTTCGACTCGCTATCGAATGAAACAACGATCATTGGCATTCCCTCTAAAAACGAGCGTAAAAAGATTAGCGAATTGATCAATTATGATGATTTTTGTAAAGTACAATCAAACCCTGTAAAACATATGAAAGAAGTAACGGTACAAGAGCTGAAGGAACTAAAAGACAAAGGCGCAGACTTTCAATTGATTGATGTGCGCGAACCGCATGAAGTAGATATCTGCGAGATTGGTGGTGAACTGATTCCGCAAGGTGATATTCCGCACAACGTAGATAAGATCTCCCTCGACAAGCAAGTGATTATTCACTGCCGCAGCGGTGCACGCAGTGGCAACATGGTCAAGTGGCTGGAAACCAATCACGGCTTTACGAACCTTTACAATCTGAAAGGCGGCATCTTAGCATGGGCAAAAGAAATTGACACCAGTATGCCTACTTACTAAACTTTAGACTTTCAACTTTTACGAAATATGAGAACATTAAGATTGATCAGCTTTGTATCGATAGCTGTAGTATTCGTTCAATGCCAGAAAGGCACAGAACAAAAATATCCGCAAGTAAAAGCACCTGTTGCAGAAGTAAAGGCACATGAAATCACTTCGAAGCATGGTGATAAGCGTGTCGATAATTATTTCTGGTTGCGCAATCGCGAAGACTCTGCCGTTGTCAACTACCTGAAAGCGGAAAACGCTTATCTGGATACAATGCTCGCGCGCACGAAAGGCTTGCAGGAAAAGCTTTTCACTGAAATGAAAGGACGCATCAAAGAGAAAGATGAATCGGTTCCGTACAAAATTGATGACTACTATTACTACTCGCGCGTGGTGGAAGGTGGTGAGTATCCTATTTACTGTCGTAAGAAAGGATCGCTGGAAAGCACCGAAGAAATCATAGCCGATGGAAATGTATTGGGCAAGGGTCATGGCTACTTCAATCTATTCGCATCTGCGAGCCCGAACCACAACATCGCAGTGCTGGCGATGGATACCGTGGGAAGAAGATTCTATTTGCTTTCATTCAAAGACATGCAAACCGGCAAGATGCTGACCGACAAAATTCCCGGCACAACCGGAAACTTTGAGTGGGCGAACAACAACAAAACCATCTTCTATTCGAAACAAGATCCCAACACGCTGCGCTCTGATAAAATTTTTAAACATGAATTGGGAACGGATGCATCCAAAGATGTATTGGTGTTTGAAGAGAAAGATCAAACCCTCTCCGCTTATATTGGTAAAACAAGATCGAAGAAATTCTTATTGGTACAATCCGGAAGAACGGATGCTTCGATCGTGCGCTTTATGGAAATCGATAACCCCAAAGCAACTTTGCAGGTCATCGAGCCGCTGAAAGAAAATGTACAATATTCGGCCGACCACATGAATGGCAAATTCTACATTCGCACGAATGCAGATGCCACCAACTATCGCCTTGTAACTTTGGATGAAAAACAAACCGGAAAAGAAAACTGGAAAGACCTGATTCCGAACCGTGATGATAAATTTCTGGAGGGCTTCGAACTCTTCAATGATTATCTAGTGATTCAGGAAACGGTAGCAGGCCTCGTGAACATTCGTTTAATTAAATGGGCCGATCAATCGGAACACAGTATTGATTTTGGTGAAGCAGCCTACGTAGCAGGTATCAGTACCAATCCCGATCCGAAGTCCACTACCCTGCGCTACTACTATCAATCGATGACCACGCCTTCATCGCAATACGATTATGCGATGGATACGAAAGAAAAGAAATTATTAAAGCAGCAAGAAGTGCTGGGCGGATTCAACCGCGAGAATTATCAAACCGAACGCGTGTGGGCTACCGCGCGCGATGGCGTGAAAGTGCCGGTGTCGATCGTTTACCGAAAAGACAAATTCAAGAAAGATGGCAGCAACCCGTGCTTCCAGTATGCCTACGGTTCGTACGGTTCTTCGATGCCCGCGTTCTTCAGCTCGAGCCGATTGAGTCTGCTCGACCGTGGTTTTGTGTATGCCATTGCACACATTCGCGGTGGACAAGAGATGGGTGGTAAATGGTATGAAGACGGCAAGATGTTAAAGAAGAAAAACACATTCACCGACTTCATCGATGTATCGGAATTTCTAATCAACGAAAAGTATGCCGGCAAAGACAAACTGTTTGCCAATGGTGGCAGCGCAGGTGGATTGCTGATGGGTGCCATCACGAATATGCGTCCTGATTTATACAAAGGTGTTATTGCAGACGTGCCGTTTGTCGATGTGATCAACACCATGGAAGACGAAACCATTCCGCTCACTACCTTCGAATGGAAAGAGTGGGGCAACCCGAATGTAAAAGAAGAGTACGACTACATGCTTTCGTATTCACCGTACGACAACGTAGAGAAGAAAGCCTATCCGAATTTGTTGGTGACCACCGGCTTGCACGATAGTCAGGTGCAGTATTGGGAGCCCGCCAAGTGGGTTGCGAAGTTGCGCGCACACAAAACTGATAACAACCTATTGTTGCTAAAAACCAATATGGAAGCCGGGCACGGTGGCGCAAGCGGACGATTTGAGTCGCTGAAGGAAGATGCACTGATGTATGCGTTTGTGTTTGATTTAGCAGGAATTAAAGAATAATTGTATGAAACTGACAGGAACCATGAACCGAGCACTAAGTGTGCTTTCTATTTTCCTCATCATCACTTTTTCACATTGCAGCAGCAGTAGTGACCCTACAGTCGCAGCGTCCGTTACACTGACGATTGACGGCACAGCCAAAGCGGCCACATTTACGACCGCTCAGTTACTCGTAAAAACTACAGGCGAACAGGAAAGAGCGATCTCTATTAATGCAACCGCTGGCTCTGATCTACTCATCCTGAATGTCTCGAACTGGGGATATCAAAATCCGCCTGCCAATGGCTTGGTGATTAAAACCTATTACAGTCTCTTTGATGATGCGGGGCGAGCAAAGGCAACCTGTATTACTAAGGGTATCACTTCTTATTGTGATTCTAACCTTATCACGTATCTGGCAGGCTCCACTTACTATTCATCCGGCTTTTATACGGGCACACCCTATGAGACTATTATCAAAGTAACAGCCAATGATCCTGCCAAGAAAACTATTTCCGGAGAATATGATGCCAAAGTTCAAACGACTTCGGGAACTGTTCTCACCTTGAAAGGGAAGTTTACAAATGTGAGTTACTTTGTTACGACACAGTAAGTAACTGAAAGCACAGAATCTATAAAAGCCGATACCATTCAAAGTGGTGTCGGCTTTTTGTTTACATGTCTTCGGAAGATAGAATGACTCTTATCTAAGCAATCAAAGAAAGATATTTCTCTACTACGCAGATTTTTTTAATACTCTTAGTTATTCCTTATTCCTAATCATTTGTCGGATTGATTCCTCTTGTATATCGGCTGAAGTCCTGAATGATAAATGGGATATCAAAAAACCTACGACCCAAAACACCATTATCCAATGGATAGTCGAATCATAGGCAAAATTGACTATTGCAGTAATCACAAATTTGAGCCAAGCTATGCAAACACCTCCCAGCCATAGGTAAGCGATAACTTTAAAAAAAATGGATGGATAGATTTTAAAGGAGATTACAGTCCAATTGGCTGTATCAATTACTTCACCCTCAACTGTTGACTTGGGGACAGGACTATAGGGCTCAGAGTCTATGAAGAATTTGTCACCTTGCACTCTACCGCGTTGACTAAGTCTTCTAAGAAGCTCATCCTTACTCAGTCCTGTCTTAATCTCGACCTCGTACGGTTCAAATAATTGCATCCGATTCAGATTAAGAAATGGAATAATAAGACGTCACTGAATCTTGTCCTGTATAATTAGGACCGTGCTCATCGCTAGCTCCCAGATATGTAAAATCGAACTTCACTTCACCATAGCCTGTTCTTTTCAGAATTTTGGATTTGGCATTATACAAGAACCCCAACTGTTTAAACGTCTTTTTCAGGTAAGCCTCGGTGTCTTCACCTTGAAGATTAAAATTACGCAAATCAAGATTTGCTATAAAAAGTCCATCCTCCGTAATGGCTTGTGTGCATTGTTCAAGCACTTTTAACTTATCGCCCAGATAGTGTAGCCCATGTACGCAAGTGACTAAATCATACTTTTGTGCCGGCTTCCATTCGACTAGCGATTGAACTTTAAATTGGAGGAAATCAAACTTTGGATCGATTACAGGAAAAGTGTCGATGAGGTCAATACCTTCCAGTCGGATCACATCTTGCAATCCTTTCCGATGAAAGTAGTTCGCTGTTTGCATCAACGCATTGCCTTGCCCACAACACAAGTCCAGCCAGGATGCGCTACCATTTTCTTTTATTTTCTTTTCGAGATATTCCTCTGGCTTAAAATTAAATTCTTGTTCGTAGTTGTTGACACCACTTGCATTCCGTTCCCGATTCATTCTCGAGTTAACCACGATGGGTGACCAAATCAGTTTATCTTCGGGAAGTAATTTCATTTTTGACTATTCAAATAGACCTGCACACACTTAATTTAATCTTCCCACTTTTCTCGCAACTTCGATGAATTTATCGGAGGTTGTAAAATCCACACATTCTTTCACCATTTGTTCTAGCAGCGGTCTTTCCTTTCTATCTATTTTTTGTCCCCAATCCGCACTTTTGATGGTTGCAATTATTTTCGACTCTAATTCTGACCTGATTTCCACTTCCCTTTTGTTCAGTAATAGGCTTCCGGGGTAAGGTAAGTTGTCACGCTTAACTAACGAGACTTTTTGAACAAATTCAATTTCGAAATGATTCAATGCTTTGTCCCGCGTGAAAAGAGTTACACTTCCACCGTCCATCCATGATAAGACATCTTCAATCGTCAATTGCCCCGTTGGATTGAATAACACCTCATCCTTCATTTCTTGCCTTTTTCGTAAATCTCAATTTTCAACTTAAATAGTCAACTCAATCTTAAACATGCATTGCTAACCTGTTTTTATCGACTACCTAACTTCCTCAACCACCTCCTAACAGGCTCGTCAAAGAATTTTAACGACACGTAAGCCAAACTGATGCAGCTGACCAATACCAATAACCCAATAGGCCAAGCCTGCTCCAGTTTTAGTTTGTTGCTTGCCACCCAGCCGGTGTAAATATAAATAATGGAATAGTGCGTGATGTAAATAGGATACGAAATATCGCCAAAGAATTTACATACTTTCGAAGCGACTTGGTTTTCTATTTTACCGCTGGCGCCAAGAAAAACGATCAGTGGAAACACAAGGATCACCATCAAGGCATCGTACATACCATTCACCCAAATTCGATCGGCCCCTCCTATCCGGGGCATGCACAATACGATCGCCAATAAAATACTACAAATCAGAAACGCATTTTTGATGTGCGCTAAGCGAGCCGTACGAAACAACAAGAGTCCGCCAAAAAAGGGAAACATCACCCGCACCAAGCCAACATGCATTTGTTCCAACGTCAGCGACCACCCTCCTACTATATCTCCCTGCGGACTGGTCACCGCCAGGTGTATCAACGCGGCTGCTGATGCAGCCACCAAAATGATCAACAGTGTTTTTGAAAACTTGCGCACAAAAAGTGCATATAACACGTTGGCGACATACTCATAGAATAATGACCAACCCGAACCGTTCAAAGGATGCATCTCTGCCCAGCCCCGGATATCCAACGATGTAGGAACCGGCAAGAGAGTGAACCCGATTAGCATCAGGAGCAACATTTTCCAAACAGGCACTTCGTGTATGCTCGGCCACAGAACAGAATCCTGAAAGTAAAAACCTATTGCACCAATGACCATGCCCATCACCACCATCGGCTGCAAGCGTATCAATCGTCTTTTGAAAAAATCGGTGACACTCATAGTCATCCACTGCGCATCATAGGCATAGCCAATCACAAAACCGGAGAGTAGAAAAAAGAAATCCACCGCCAGATAACCGTGGTTGATGAGTTGATCGAAATGACTGGTAGCATGAGCTTCGAAAATATGAAACGCCACTACCAATAAGGCTGCCACACCGCGCAGGCCGTCCAGGATTTCGTAATGGGGTTTGGAGTGGGTCAATGTGTTGCTGGATAAAGCTAAATTAAATTTTCCATTGTTACCAAGAATAGTTTTATGCCATCATGGTTCGAGCTATGGCTGATGCACATTAGTCGCTAAAGAAATCTGACGAAATATTTCAAAAATATCCTCTTGCTTATAACTGAATGCCATAGCTCGTGTATGGAAAAGATACAAAAATTGTCCCCTTACCAGATAATATGGATTCGTGTTAAAATAGGGAAACGGATATCTTGAATTCAACTTTTTCAACGCGAACTGTGCGGTTGCCTCATCCTTAAATCGCCATTGTTCAATAACTCCGTCTTCAACCCAGGTAGCAGTCTCTCTCTTTTGATAAAAGTATAACCAGGCACTCTCTGCCGTCCGGAAAATTTCAGTATCTATCGAGTCGGCTTTGTTCTTTATTATTGTATTCCACCTTAGCACTTCTGATTTCTCCTTTGCAATTTTATAAAAAGGAAACTTTCCAAAGATCTGAATTTTGCTATCCAATAACTCCTGGTAATTTTTCAATCTCTTCACTCTGCTTGTATCGCTTTGGTAGCCAAGTGAATCCAAAGTAAAAACCAGACCTTGGAATTCATGTGTTGGTACGTCAGCCGATTTTTCACTAACGGTCGAACGATTAGTGCTCGGTTGATCAGCGGTAGCCTGTGTTGCCGGTTTGGTTTTCTTTTCACGACATGAAATTACCAAAAGAAGCAAACAAAAAAGAAGGACACTTTTCATTTTAACTCGACCATTTTTCTATAATGTTGAAACCAGTACTCAAAATTTTCCGCTTTTTGTATACGTTCATCGCTTGTAGAAGATACTTTATATCGGCATCCTGATTTCATCTTTGCCTTAAACGGTTCTATCCAATAGTGCCCCAGATCTTTTAAAGCCACCTGAAAATCGCTATTGTTACCCTCCGGAATCGCCAAACATTGTCCAAAACAAAAAGAGTAAATACTATCCTTCGTAATTATCTTAATCTCTGAGGGAACAATTTCGTCCCAATTAATACTTTCCAAGCCACTCTCTTCAAGCTCTTTCAGTGTATGATTGTAACCATAAGAAATTATTGTATCACCAGAAATTTTTGTGAACACATGTCGTGGCCGATCATTTACATTATGAAATCTGTAGCACACTCTGTCATCCTTCGGAATTTCATAATCAATTGTATTGTATTCGGAAAATAATGTCACTTCAATTATCGAGTCATTCGCATTTTTGATGGCTAAAAAGGGGAAATACAGTGTATCTCCCATTAGCTGTGCAACGCCTTGACGCTCGAACATATCGAATTCCCGGTAAAATTCCTTGTCTTGTTGCATTTCTGCCTTTAACAAATAACCGGGTCGGGGATGATCTGAGATGTATGATGATTTCTCTCGACAGGAAACCAGAAACAGGATAATTACCCAACATTGTTTCATCATATGGCGCAAAAGAAGATTTTTCTCATACCAACTTTTACAATTTTATCTCAGAAGCTTATCTATTCTATTATGGTTGGGAGACAAGAACCGCAAACAAACACAAGAGAACCCTTATTTCTCTTTTTGTCGTATAAGCGCGAAGTCAGCAACAAAATTTACTTTATTTTTTTCGCTATTTACTTGGAAGAGTGTATCGGCTTTTATCAAATATTTGTCCATCAAGTGGTTAAATGTCAATTGGCGTTTACTTCTCAAATCCTCGCGCTTACTGATTTCTAAAACAAGCGTATCGTTTTGGGTTTTCCATCGTCCCGTTGATTGGATATCATAAACACATCCACCAACAATTTCAACAAAAAGGCCATTACTTCTGATTATAATTGTCTGATTGTACCATTCGCTATTCATTATCTCATATCTCCCACAAATGGTATTCTGGTTACTATCGGTAGCCGCTAACAGAGGTAATAACAAAAGGAAATATGTATAGTTACTCATCATCTTTCATGGGAAATAAACGCCTTATCTTACCCCCTAACGTAGATCGAAGATAAAAATTTCAATGATCTAATCTCGGCACAATGACAAAACAGGCTATTGGCGGTAGTACTTTTAACACGCAAAATACAGCTTGATAATTATTTGATCATACAGTCTCCACCTGATCCAACCTTCTTCATTATCTCTTGTTTTGATTTTTATCCAGTCGCCTTTCATTTCTATTTTCTCCGCACGCCAAATTTTGTATTTCTTTAGGTCGTCATTTAAAATAATGGCCGCGTTGTCGGAGGGCTCTTGTCGCAATGGGTTTTCAATTCGGTCAAAGTCTAAACCCAATGATATCCAATCGTTGACGTATTCAATGACTGTTTCAAACTTGAACAAGCTGTCGGCCCTCTTGATAAGTCCGGTTTCATTTGTATTTTGGTTAACAACAACTTCATAATACTTGTTGGTTGATTTTGTGCAATCGAAGATTAGCCTAAAATAATCTGGGTTGTCCCCAAATAGTCTCGGGTTAAAGGGATTGGCATCGTTGTTACGAGAAAAGGACTTATCCCCCAGTTTTGTGGTAACATCGCTGTCGGTTACCCGAATTGTTATCTTTGGTTTCCCTTTGCTATCATAGATGATCAAGTCTTTTCCGAGATAGTCACGCTCCCAATCAATTTCAATCAATCCGATTCCTCTGATTGGTCCGTCTGGTTCAAACTGATATGAGTTTATATAATCTAAGTCCTCCTTCTGTGCTGTGGCGGTGGTCAGCGCTGTCAGTATGGATAGTATTGTGAAAGCGAACCTCATAACCAGAAGAGAAACATGCTTTTGGTTGCAGTTTTTAATTCACAATTCTCAACTGAATGCCATTGTCTATTTTCCTTCACCGGTTATGTTTTTAGTTATTATTCCTTTGATGAAGGCATAAATACCAATCACCAAAAGAATGGGTGGATAGAAGTATATATATCCATTGATCCAGCCAACAACAAACCAAATGATAGCGATTACAATCATTAGTAGTCCACCAAGCACCCCCATTTTTATTGCTTTTTTCTCCGGGGCAAAACTTCCCGATGATTCCTCTTCAGCTAAAGCTTCCCTTTCCAATTTTACTAATCTGTCTGCCTCTGGCTGATCAATTTTGAAATTCGGACAATTGGGTTCGAAATCTGGTTTTTGATTCGTGAGTCCACAATATAGCCCTATTGCCAGATTCGTTTTTCTGTTTTCACAGATTCTACAATACTTGAGTCTTTCATCAATTGTCATACGTGGTTAAGATTAATGTTAAAAACTGCTAGCTGGTTGCTGTTCTTCTCCAATTTCACACTTCTCTTTCACTCTACCAAAAAGTCTTAGATAAAAACTGTCGCAAAAGAGAAGGTAAGGTTAAAAGTTTTCCTAACAGCGCACGGTTATTTTCAGCTTGTATAAACTTTCATTTTCTATAAACACCCTCATAAATCAAATCACCTTTCTCGTTCCACTCTTTACACGCTCCTTTATCGTAGCTATTATAATGATCTCTTTTACCATTGTAGCATTCTTTCTTCTTTTGGCCTGATTCATAATAGACAATCAGTTTATTGTAATCCCAAAATTCATTGGCTGGCTTGTCATCAAAATAAACTACAAATCGCTCCCGGCTGATCTCATCTTTTATCTTCCCGTTTGGATAAAGACGCACACGTCTCTTTACAATATAATCCTCATACTCAAAATACTCCTTAATCATGAGACTATCCTTGGGAGAAGCCCAGACACCTTGTCTTAAACCGTACTTATCCGTATAGTTAATGGTATCTCCTTTAAACATTTTATAAGATACCGGGAATGTTTTGAATTTCTCCTCTGAGAGTTCGATTTCTTTATTTCGGAAAGTGATCTTCACCTGATCGTCTGCTCCTTTTATTTGGTAGAGAAATTCATAACAGCAGCCACACTCGCACAAAGTTCCGGTCTCTTCAAAGTCCAGGTTTAAGACTCCATTGTTGAGCGTTGCCCTTGGCAGGAAGGTAGCGCAGCAGGTGGCCATGTCTCCTATTTGAACAGTTAATATGCCGTTGGAAAATGATTTACTGATGATCCGCGTGCGCAGTTGGTAAGATTCATCAATTTGCTCGCAAGTAGAATTGGTAAAACCAAAAACGTGAACAGTTGCCTCTTGGCTCCACATGATAGTGGTGACTAAACTAAAGACAATAACCAACAGTTGTTTCATGCACTAGTAGCTGCGATGCAACTAAATTAAGAAACTAAAAGGACAAGTTAATACAAAATCCAAACTGCGAATGCCGATGTTCTTCCCTAACATATGTCCAAGACGTTTTACCGACAGAGCCCCCGTGGCGAACGTTATGCGGGGATCGAACGGCATGGCCTTAGTCAACCTGCGGTCAAATAGACTTCAGTTGCTCCTTTGTCTTTATAACATTGAAGGCTTTTTATCAGATTATTCAAGTCTTCTATAATTTGCTTATGTTCAAAATACCATTTCCATGGGTTGGGATTGTTCTCAACTTCTTTTTTGTGTTTTTCAAATGTGGCCAAAAAATGCTTAGCTATTTCTTCACCCATTTCTGCAATCAGCTTATCAATGTCGGTTTGACTAAAACTGATTGGTTGCTCATTCCAAACATATTTAATTTTGTCGCAAACAGAATTGTCAATTAAAATTTTGTCACGAAATGTTTTGATCAGGGTTAGTAAAAAGTCAACGCCTTGAATACTTTCCTTAATGACATCTGCCGGCACTTCTCCCGAAGTATAAACAAGTTTCAATAAAGGTGAGAGGTCAAGTCCATAATAATGTCCAGCCTTAATTAAAATACTTTCGTTACCATATCGTTCTCCGTCATTTACAAAGTTGTAAAATGCTCTATCAATAAAATGATGGCAGTCGAAGCTTTTAGATGCCTGCTCCGACAAAACCCCAATGTTAAAACCCATGATGAATGTATGTTTTACACTTGCCTCTTTTCACTAAAACGTGCATCTAATTCACTTATATCCGCTTGCTCTATTGCCGACCAAATCTCACCAATCTCTCTCACACCTCCAAAAAAAGTCTTGTCGTAAAATCTCTACAAAACTGTGTAGCGTTTTTATGACAAGAATGTCCTGAATTATTTTGTGTTACCACTAAGCGCACGATGTAGGAAGTGAGACGTGAGATTTAAGAGTGGCATATTGCGAAACACCGCCCGCCTACTGTTAGCTTCCAATGCCCGACTTTAAAATCGAGATACGGCATTACTGCCACGGTTCGCTGAACAGCGCGATGTGCAAGCCTCGCATCGAAGTTTGCAGCCCTTACAACTCAATTGTAACACCTCACAACTCAATGTGGAGCCCTCACAACTTAATTGTCAGGCCTCACAACTTAATTGTCAGCCCAAACAACTCAATGTGCAGGCCTCACAACTCAATTGTAAGCCTTGACAACTCAATGTGCAGGGCTCAACAGTTAATGCGCAGGCATGCGCATTGAGTTCGCTGACCTGCGCACGATCTGGCAAGCAATGCGCTTTTCGATCTGTAGTGGTAAAATGCAAACAACTGCTTCTATATCGCTATTCAATTAACGAAATAAAACGAAAACGGCTTAACACCTAAATTCGATCATTGGCAACTACTTTCCGCTAACCACCTACGCTAAATTACTTCCCCCCAATCTTCCTACAAATCTCCTTAATCAACCCCGGACCTTCGTACACAAAACCAGTGTATAATTGAACGAGGTCGGCACCGGCTTTTAGTTTGTCGAGGGCATCATCGGCAGTCATGATACCTCCTACCCCGATGATGGGAAAGTCTTTGCCCAGCTTAGCACGTAAGTACGTGATCACTTCGTTCGATCGGTTCGTCAGTGGCTTGCCACTCAGTCCGCCATTGCCGATGGCAGCTAGCGATTCTTGCGAAGTGTTTAATCCTTCACGAGATATCGTTGTGTTCGTGGCAATCACTCCGTCTGCATTCGTAGTTTGTAATACTTCCACTACATCGTCCAGTTGTGAATTGGTGAGGTCGGGAGCAATTTTTAATAATACCGGCTTCGGGCTGCTGCTCTGACTGCTCAGCGTCTTCACATGAAGCATCAATTGCTTCAATGGTTCTTTCTCTTGCAGCTCGCGCAGGCCGGGCGTGTTGGGTGAGCTGACATTCACCACAAAATAATCGACATAGGGTTGCAGTGCATGCAGACAAATCGCATAATCTTCAAATGCCTTTTCATTGGGAGTCACTTTGTTTTTGCCAATGTTTCCTCCAATGATAATTTTCGATTTACGTTTGCGCAGACGAACCACCGCTTCTTCCACTCCGCCATTATTAAAACCCATGCGGTTGATCAACGCCTGATCCATCGGCAAACGAAAGAGTCGGGGTTTATCATTGCCCGGCTGTGGTTTAGGCGTCAGTGTGCCGATTTCAATAAATCCGAAACCAAAGGATGCCAACTCATCCGTCAGTTTTGCATCCTTGTCAAATCCGGCCGCTAAGCCTACGGGGTTATCAAACGTAACACCAAACAACGTGCGCTTCAGTTTTTCATCATTGACCGTATAGATGCTGCGCAACATAAAACCCACACCGGGCAGGTAATGAATGTATTTTAGGAATCGAAAAGTAAAGTGATGAATGGCCTCGGGCGCAAATAGAAACAGGAATGGGCGAATGATACGTTTATACACAGCGTTTACTTTAGTCGTTGCATTTTTTTGAATTTCCGAAAACCGCGCTCGGCAATGCTGTAAATCAATTTCTGATTGAGCGGTGCTGTCAGGTTGTTGGTGGAGTTAACACGCCAGATCAGATTGCCGGAGCGATCGTTGAGGTCGATGATGAATGTGCTTTGCTGGTAGTTGTATGTATACTTCTCTTCAATCCCTCTGCCGGGTGTTTGCGCGAGTGGACCCAGTACTTCAAAGTCAGTGCGCGCCAATACGCCAAAGACATAAGTCACTACCACATCGGCCAATGTGTCTACCGATTGCAATCCATGATATTCCAACTGACTGCGGATGGATGTCTGTATCCATTGGTGAATGGTGGGGTCTGGTATTTGCTTCTGATCTTTTGGTGTGGTGATTTCGCCCGGAACAACCTGAAAGGTTTTAATGTAGCCCAGGTTTTTGCTCTTATCGTACTCTACTTTAAATAACTGCGCGTATAATGGACTGGCGACAACACATAAAACGAGCGAGAGCAATAACTTCATGGCCGCAAAGATATGTCAATTCGCAAAGTTATCATGAAAGCATTCATGAGTCTGATGCTATAACTATCATCTGTAAAACCTAAACACTTGTCAATTATGCACACGGCTTTATGGAGTTCTCTACCTTGCGTTTTTTGAAATAGGCAACAATTTCAGTCTTCGTCATTTTAGACAATTTCTCACTCATCGCGTTGCGCTGCTGCCTCATAAACTTAACCGCATCAAATTGCTTTTCAGTCGTCTTCATATTTTACAAATTCTCTTGGTGAACGAATTTCTATCTGTTGATATCCATGCTTAATGTTAATCGAATTGTATCCTCTTATTCTTTGAACATTCACAATATGCTTAAAATTCCAACTCACTAAAAAATCAGCTCGGTTAATAGTAGCTAAGGCTATGTGCAAGCAATCAGCATAACTCGTCTGGCCAACCACTTTTTCATCAATATATTCGGTTGCTAAGTCTACAACTTCATCTGTTGTTTCAAGAAATTCCGTCGATTCAGTTTTAAGACCCTTTACTAGTTCCTTTACATTAACAGGAGCATTTTCAAGCTCGTCTTGAGTGACAGTTGAAAATAATAGTGTAAATTCCTTCCTATCAAGGCTTTTAAATAAAGGAATTGTGTATTCCGCAAATTCATCATCGAAGTAACCTCCAAATACAGATGTGTCGATGTAAATTCTTTGTTTCACAATCCAAAATTACTAAAAATTAGCCATGTAGACGGGTTAAATGCAATCATCTACAACCTAGCTCGACTTTCAAATTTTCGGATAAAAACCTCAGAGGAAGGTTGTGACAATAGGTTCTTCTTCGTGCCTTTGTGTCTTCACGGTAAACACCTCAGCTACGCGGATGAAACTCCTGCACCACCTGACGTAGATAATCACGATCCAAGTGGGTGTAAATTTCCGTAGTGGTGATGGACTCATGTCCGAGCATTTCCTGCACGGCCCGCAAGTCAGCCCCGCCTTCAATGAGATGGGTAGCAAAAGAATGCCGGAAGGTATGCGGACTAATCGACTTTTTCAGACCGATGGCGGCTGCCAATTTCTTGATGGTAGTGAACACCGACACCCGCGATAAACTAGTGCCGCGGTTGTTCAGAAACACGTGGCTCTCAAATCCTTTCTTCACCGGCACATGAACGCGTACTTCGTCTACGTAAATCTTCAGATACTTGAGTGCCTCGCGACCGATGGGCACAAGTCGCTCTTTGTTGCCCTTCCCGATCACACGCAAAAAACCGATGTCGTGGTAGACGTTGGCGATTTTTAACTCCACCAATTCAGATACACGTAGTCCGGAGCTATACAGCACCTCAAGCATCGCGCGGGTGCGAGCGCCTTCCGGTTTGGAGAGGTCGATGGCTGATAACAATTTTTCAATCTCTACATACTCGAGTGTATCGGGCAGCTTGCGACCAATCTTGGGCCCTTCGATCAGTGCCGTAGGGTCTTTGTCGATTAGCTCTTCGAAAAGCAGATATTTGAAAAAGGCTTTGAGTCCGGAAAGAATGCGTGCCTGGCTATAGGTGCTCATGCCGAGCTCGTTGATAAACTCAAGGAAACCTTGCAGGTGGTTAACCTTGATGGACAACGGACTCAGGCCAGCATGATGCAGCGAAATGTATTGATCCAGTTTTTCAACATCGCGCACATACGCTTCAATAGAGTTGGCGGAGAGCGACCGCTCTAGCTTGAGGTAGTCGCTGAATTGTTTGATGTACGATTGCCAGCTCATACTTACAAAAATGCAACTATTTTGCGGAGTGGGAGAAAGTAAAAGGCACTTTTGATTATCTTGGCTGAAAGTATTTGACCTATGAAGATTCAAATTATCAACGGACCCAACCTGAACTTGTTAGGAAAACGTGAACCGGAGGTGTATGGAAGCACTACGTTCGAAGCTTTCTTCGAAAACCTAAAGGCAAGTTTCAATACGATTGAAATCAATTATTTCCAATCGAATGTAGAAGGCGAGTTGATTAACAAACTCCACGAAGTGGGCTTTGAATATGATGGAATCATTTTGAATGCCGGTGCCTACACGCATACTTCCATTGCCATTCACGATGCCATTGGTGCGATTAAAACTCCGGTCGTAGAAGTACACATTTCCAACATCTATGCTCGCGAAGAGTTTCGGCATAAAAGTCTGATCACCGCCAAGTGTGCCGGACTGATTACCGGGTTTGGTATGGAAGGTTACGCGCTTGCCTTACTCTATCTGATGAATAAGAAAAACAGTTAATCGTTAAAGGTTAATAGTTAATCGTTATCCGTTCCGCGTACTAATAACTAT
>JACPVX010000020.1 GCA_016191555.1 Bacteroidota bacterium | reverse complement strand
AAAGTATTAGGTATGCTCTTTTATATGGTTGCGCTACCTATTATCTTGTAATGTTCGATTTCCATGCTGTTTTGGCAAGTTGCTCAAAATATTAAATTAATATGATCTTCTTTTCCGTTCCCGGAGTATTCATTCGGTGGCTTTTTGTTCATAAAAAATATTCTTTAAGTGAACTATTTGAACAACAAGATCCTATTGATAATGTAATTGGGATTCTCTTTTATATGGTTGTCTATTTTCCGCTATCTATTTTTCTGCAAGATTAAATCTCAGGTTCAACCTCTGGGCAGTGTTTTTCCAGACTAGCTACAAAGCACCCAGCAACCCATTTTCGTTAAATAAAAACAGTCATTTCGTTTTATATCGTTAGTCTGGGTACCCTCAACCCCTCAGCGGGTTCAATTTCAGCGATTTTGGATTGGCACATTGTTTGGTAGGGAAATGTGAGAAGATGTAAGGAACATCAACGACTCAACAACTAAACAATTGCCAATTATATGAACTACGCCCCAACTACCAACACCATGTCGGAAGCAGATCAGCAAGCGGTGAAAGATGCCCTGGCTTTGATCAAAGAAAAGATGCCTTTTCTGATTTCGCTTCCCAAGAAAAAACGGATGAGCCTGCCCAAACTCGGACCCAAGAGCATGAAGTTTGTTCAGGATTCATACATGACCACCACGAACTTTCCGCAGGCTTTTCCTTCTATTTTTAACGTGGATAAATTTCAAAAAGATGTGGAGTTTTATATGGTGCTGCACGAACTGAAAATATTGGCCGACACCATTCATGAAAAGCTCGACAGCACACACATGGCCGTGGGGCATGAAGTAATGAACTCCAGCTTGTCTGTTTTCAAGTATGTCAAAAATTCAAATTCTTCGCATCAGGGTCTTATCGAGATGGTGGAGAGGCTCAAAGAGCGCTTTAAGCGGAAGAGCAAAGAAAAAAAACCTGACCCATCGGCTCCTGCTAACCCAACCGAGGAGCTTTAACGTAACCGCTATTGGCGACTAAACTACCCGGATACTCTTTGTCAGTGTCCGGGTATTGTTTTTTCTACTGGTGTTATTCTTGTACGTGCGCGCATTCGTTCACATCGTACGCCAGTACATGATTAACATTCCTGCCCTCTACTTTTTGATAAGGTAAACCATCTTCGAGAGGAGTGACACGAGCGGTAAGCTCCCGTTTACGAGCTGATCGCTGAACCACCTGAGATTTTAGCTCACGCCCCCGAGTTTAAAGGAAAATCGATCCTGCTTTTGGCTGCGCAACTCGAGCAAAAAGCTGCAAGTAGCAAAGCATTCTACTCCGTGCGCAGTGCTTTTGGCTGTGGTGTTCGAGCCTGGCGGTCGATGGTTGCAGCATCGAGCTGGATATCCCAAGCTTTTAGCTCGGACGCTGAATGATTTGGGTGCATGGGTTCCTGTCCAACATTCGGCAACCGATCCAGCAGGATGTCTACATCAATTGAAAGTGTCGCGCGATTGGGGTAAAGGCTTTGCATACATGATCAAATCAAACTACTTTCACCTTTTTGAAATTCACGTCCATCATGGGAAAGATCAACGTTTGCTTTGGTTTATTATTTGTCTGCGCAATGGCCAGCGCGCAAGCGCAGGACTCTTGCCGGGTTTTATTGAAAGACATTGCAGGCATTTACAAGGGTGACTGCAAGAATGGACTCGCCTACGGCAAGGGCTCTTCGCAAGGTACAGACTCGTACAAGGGAATGTTTAAAGATGGATTGCCGGATGGGAAGGGCGAATACACTTACAAAAATGGCGATCGGTTTATTGGCTATTGGCAAAACGGGCTCAAGAACGGAGAGGGGAAATACCTTCAATCCATCAATGGCAAAGTCAACACCATCAAAGGTTACTGGGTCAATGGTGAATATGCGGGGCTCACGAAACCAAGCGAGCCGTATCGCGTGAACAGCAATCTGGGCATCGATAGTTATACGATCCAACGAATCGATGATAGCGTCAATCAAATTGAGATATCGATCACCGGTGCCGCGGTTAATTACGTGCCCCGCGATTTAACGATCGAAACCACCTCCGGACAATTGCAGCAAGAGAGCAAGCGGTTTTCTATTTATAACTTTCAAGCACCCAACCGATGTACCATTAACTTTACGATTCGATCTGGTAATATGGAGAAAAGATGTAGCCTGGTTTTTGAAGTATTGCGAACCGGAAAATACAGCGTGCAAATTGTAAATAATTAGCCTGAATAGGATTCCGGATTGCCCAGGAATGCGGAGTAGAGCTTCCCGGCGAATTCTATGAACCACGCGTTGCTTTGTCAAATATTCGGCAATAATTACTACCGCCAATTTGCTCAATTTCCTTTTTGTTAAAACCTGTTTTCAGTAAGGCATCTACTACCGTATAATAAAATCCTTCCTTTTGTTCTTTCCAGGCAGCGTTTGTCATACTGCCGGGTCTTTCGGTAGCACCCGCACGGGCCGTCATCTTCGTATCGGTACCGATACACACATGCTCCGTTCCGACACAATCTACTAATGCCCGTACGTTTTGCGCATATTCCAAAGGTGTCTCCGCCAGATGCGTCCAAACACCAATCACACCACCGGCACTCGCCACTATTTTTGCTTGCTCCTTACTAATCAGTCGTGGCATCATCATCTTCGCCATTTTTTCATTCGTACCTAATTGGGTGTTGAGTCCGGTATGCGAAATTAACATCGGCTTCGTGGAGACCTCAAGCGCATCGTTGATGCTTTCATTGCTGCAATGGGTGAGATCCATGAGAATACCCAGTCGATTGCATTCACGAATCACATTCTTTCCGGTGTCAGTTAATCCACCATATTGGGGAGGATCGGTATAAATATCTCCCAGTGGAACATGCGATTGGTTGTCGTGCAACAATCCCAAATGCCTTATGCCTCGTTGATAAGCAAGCTCCAGGCGTTCTAATTTGTCTTCGATAAAATGACCGCCTTCCACCGACTGAATGACTGCGGGTTTGTTCTCTTTTCTGGCAGCTTTTAACTCCGATAAATTCAGCGCACGCTTTAGATTATTTGCCTTTAAGATTTCATCCATCTTGTCGAGGCTCGAGATGAACCGCTCATACGCCTCTTCTGGTCTGGTCAGGTTTGGGCGGTCCATTTGAAAGGTCATGCAAATAGCCGACAGCCCCGACTTTTTCAGTTCGCCAGATAAATCATATTGCTTGGCGAGGAATGATTCATCGGTGAATGGCACGTCCAAATGATTGTGTGTATCAACGCCAATGGTTCCGGAAACAATTTTGGCAACTTCCGATTCACTCTCAGCCCAGCTCGAAAATGGATTTAATAAGAGGGACGCACCTACGGTGGTAGAAGTGATGATGAATTTTCTTCGAGTGAATTTAGCTGGATCGTTTTTCATTTCGTATTCCTTGACTTATTTACCTGATTCTTATTTCTGTGGTTAGACCAAGCGAGGACATGATTTATTCCCGAAGTACTGCATTTATTTGATGGTTTTCGAAGAATTATAAGATGGCAATAAATTTACTTTTCTTTAACACCCTCTTGATCTCCTGCCTCTCTGTATCATTCATTCTTTTGCATACATTCGCCATGTGATGAACTATGATATAGAATGGCTGAAAGCCAGATTTGAGAAAGGAGAAACCCTCAAGTATATCTTTTTCTGGGGGCATACCAACAAAGACCAACAAGAAGTAGGCAAGTTTGTATTCAGTCAATGGTACCCTGCGCCATTTACGGAAGACGGCTTGGAATACAAAACTTCAGAACACTGGATGATGGCACAGAAGGCTTTGCTTTTCGATGACATGGCTGCATTCCATGATATTCTCAAAGCTGGAAAGCCGGGAGAAGCCAAGGAAATCGGTCGGAAGATCAAGGGATTTGATGAAACGATATGGAACAACAAGCGATATGAAATTGTCAAAACAGGCAACATTCATAAGTTTGGTCAACATCCCAAGTTGAAAGATTTCTTGGTGGGCACAGCCGATCGGGTGCTGGTGGAAGCAAGCCCTACGGATGCAATCTGGGGCATCGGATTGCCACAAGAATCACACGGAGTAGAGAATCCTCTTAACTGGAGAGGTCTAAATTTATTAGGTTTTGCATTGATGGAGACGCGTGATTTTCTGAAAGCAGCAGGGTCTATTTGATTCCATTTCGGAATTTTATTGTACCTCAGATTTTTAATGGGAATTCATTAATTGAATGTAAGCGAATAAAGAAGAATTACCATGAAACATATTCCACTCATCATTCTATTCATATTGTTGATGAGTTGCGCTGAGCAAGAGCGAACTATCACCCTTCAGGGCGACCTTTATTTTGATACCGACAAGATCGGTAGTTTTTATGGAATGGCGGACAGCATCATTCAGCAAATTAAACAATCAATAGACTCCATGTATGAACGAACAGACCGATCCGGCAATGACGAATTTTTGACCGTCTATGAATCACTGAAAGAACATCATGTGTTATACAAACCTTTTGTGGATGTTTACATGCCGGGAGATTCTGTGATCAAACTCTACCTGGACACGGCAGCCTATCACCAATTCGATCGCTTTGATTATCACGATCTCATCGGGCAAAAGAAAAAGGTGCGCATCGAGGCGAGAACTAAAATCATCCGAAAAGGTTTCTATGACTGTGTGGAGTTAACGAAAGTTGAATTAGTAGCGGGGTCTACGTATCCGATCGAAAAGAATAATCAATAGAAGTCGCAATTATGAAGCATATCCCGGTTCGTCATATTGCTCCCAATCACGAGCCAGCGATGGTGGGAAATATGTCCATACGTGAATTAGGCCCCTTGGTGAGCAAACAGAATTTAACGCAAGAATTACACCGCCACGATTTTTATTTATTAATCGCGATTGAACGCGGCACCGGCACTCATGAGATCGATTTTGTACCACATCGCATTCGCAACTACTCGGTGTTCTTTCTTCATCCCGGGCAAGTGCATCAAATCAATCTAAAGAAGGGGAGCAGCGGATTTATTATGCAATTCACCGCTGGTGTTTATCGGCAGCAAACCACACCGATGCAACTATTTCAACAGACGCATTTTATTTACAATGCACAATCCTATCAAAAGATTCATGCGTTGCTTACATCCCTCTTCGATGAATATCAAAAGAAGGCAAGTCGTTTTGAAGAGGTCATTCAATCGTATCTGCATATTTTAATCACCGAACTGATTCGAAGCACAGAGCAAATAGCCAGCCCCATTCCATCTGTATTCGCCTCTTGGCAGCGGTATGACCAGTTGACTAACTTAATGGAAGCCCAATTCTTAACACATAAGGACGCAGCCTATTATGCAGACCAATTAAACATGACGCCTTATCAATTGAATGCTATCACGAAGCAGGCGGTAGGCAAGACTTGCGCCATGTTGATTCAGGATCGGGTGTTATTGGAGGCGAAGCGATTATTGTTCGCCACGTCATTACAAGTCAATGAAATTGCCTACCAATTGGGTTATGAAGATCCTTCGTACTTCATTCGCTTTTTTAAGAAGCATACTGGGTATACACCCGATGCGCTTCGTCAATTGAAGTAGCACCGTCACAATTTAATGATTGTCCTGTTCGATTTCTGAATTGTCCTATCATACCGATAGCGGGCTACGCTACTTTTGTAGTGTAATAAATCAAAAACAAAATTCTATATGTGGAAAACAAAATCAGTCGTGGCACTCAAAATATGGGCTGTCATTTATCCTTCAATTACCCTTTTTCTCACCTTGTTTGGCGAGGCATTATCTGTCTATCCGATCTATGTACGCACGCTCATCCTGACGTTGATACTCGTTCCGTGGATGGTGTTTGTGGGCGTTCCCTTTATTGATGTGCTGATCAGAAGGGTGTCGGGCTCGAAATGATCACAAGTAACTAATGCAGGTACCTGGCAAAGACTTCGTTAAACGGATCTCGGTTGAGCACGGTGTAGAAAAATAATGCACCGAGCCATCCATGCAGAATACCGAGTACATAGATGTTGCGCTCTTTTAAAAAGACATAACCATAAAAGAGCGCCAGTAAAAATGTGCCACTCACTAACCACAGATGTGGATAGTGAATGAGTGCGAATAGGGTAGATGCGCCAAGAATGATGAGCCCACGGTTTTTCTTGTGCGCATCAAAATCCTGCAGGTTCCCTGCCACCAGCGAGATCACCAGAAACTGTTGAAGGATGCCCCACAGCGGATAGATCAGCAGAATAGGAAAGACATGCCACGTCCACTGGATGCTGTTATTCACCAAACCGATAGCGAAGAACGAGCCAATGGCAAGGACAGCAAAGGGCAACACGCGTTTGGCGACACGCCACCCATTATCCGTGCGAAAGCCCCATTGCCTGAGCCGATCGGGGTCGTGTTTGCGTTGCCAAAGAATATAAGTAACCCAACCTAAAATAACGATGGAAATAAAAGGCAACCGCCAGTTCAGAATATCCATGAAGATAATCTTGCCGACAGCAGTAAGAATAGCAAATGCTATCTCGATGATCGGATGTCGTGGTTTGTTCAACGGATAAAATGAAATCGCAGCAATCGTTATTCTAGGAATGCATCCATGGCAATGGTAGGCTTGCCGGTTTCATCAAAGGCACCCAACTCATAGCCTTTCCATTTCTTATAACACTGCGGCTCCCAATAGAAAACTCCGAGCCCCTGGTTGTTCGAAACACTTTTTGTTTTGGCAATGATGTCGGACAAGAATGCTTTGGATTTCTCGGGCTCGGTGTTGGGCATGCCCACTTCCACTACCATCACCGGTGTGCCGTAGCGCGCCACCATGTCGTTCATGTTGATCAAACTCTTTTGGTTAGTCGTTGCCCAGCCATTGATCCCATCGGGTGCCCAATACGGGTAAATCGACATACCAATAATATCCCAAGTGGCACCATTGGCTTTCAGGCCGTCAAACATCCAGCGGAACAGGCCATTGTCATATCCATTTGATAAGTGGACAATCACCTGTGTGCTGCTGCTCACTTCTTTCACAGCGGTATAACCCGCCTTTACAAAGCCGGCAAAATTCGCCATCGACTTAGAAGCTCGTCCCACTTCCCACAACATACCGTCATTGGTTTCATTTCCAACCTGCACCCACTCCGGAGTAATGTTGTTCAACTTCAGTGTGTCCATTACCTTTTTCGTATAGGTGTACAAGGCCGTCTTCATGTCTTCGTAATTCATCTTCGACCACGCTGCGGGTATTGGTTGCTTGCCGGGGTCGGCCCAATCATCGCTGTAGTGAAAATCAATCATCAACTTCATGCCCAGTGCTTTGGCGCGCAACGATTTGATCACCACATCGCGTGTGTTGTTCCAGCCACTCACCGGGTTCACCCACGCGCGCAAGCGTATGGAGTTGATGCCTTTGTCTTTCAGCAACTGAATGCATTCCTTTTGCACGCCACTGTTGTCGTAGAATTTCACACCCGATGCTTCCATTTCCGTCAGCCATCCTACATCAGCACCTTTTGCAAAAGGAGCCGCTTCGGGTGTCGTTTCTTTAGGGCTATTCGAGCAGCCAAAGGAAACAAACAGAAGGAATGCAATCGAAGAGAGAGAAGTCAGTATCGCTTTCATAGAAGAGGATTTAATTCGTATGGATAAACAAAGATATTCAAATACCGAGGCTCTTGCCTGATAATCATGAAGTATGGAGTCTCTCATTTGTAAGAAGCTGATTAAAAATAGTTTGCTGATCAAAATAATGGTTGTGTGGTGGACACAATCGCAATGAAAACGTTCCGGTAACGATTCCAGTTATGGAGACACGAACTAAAAAATATGCCTCGAAAGTAGTAGTTTTAAATTCCTTATTGAGTTATCACGTGGCTAAGAAATCGCAGTGGGTTACCATCGGAAAGAGAAAAGTAGAGTTGAGCAATCTCGATAAGATTCTATTTCCCGAAGATGGCATTTCGAAAGCCGAAGTGATTGAGTACTATCTCAACATCGCACCTACGTTACTCAACTATGTCAAAGGCCGCGCGCTTACGCTGATCCGTTTCCCCGATGGTATTCACGGTGAAATGTTCTATCAAAAGAATAAACCCGAGTGGGCACCCGATTGGCTGGAGTTTGCTTCGCTGGGAAAAGAGGAGAAGAAAGATTATATCATCGCCACGGAGCCTGCTTCGTTGGTGTGGCTATCGAATCTGGCCTCACTCGAATTGCATCAGTTGCACAGCCGCAAACCACTCTTTGATTTTCCCGATTACCTGGTATTCGATCTCGATCCACCCGAAGGATATTCGTTTACCAATGTGGTAGAGATTGGCATGAAGCTTCGTCAGTCGATCGAAGTGTTTGGCTACACACCCTTTGTAAAAACCACCGGAGGCAAGGGGATTCACATCTGCTGCCCGATCGAACCGAAGCACGATTTCCATACGGTGTTTGAAGCAGCGCAGTTGATCGCGCAACCTTTTGTAGAGAGGAACGCAACAACTACTACACTGCACATCAAGAAAGAAGCACGCAAGGGACGCGTGCTCATCGACATCTATCGCATTCGCTCCGGACAAAGCATTGTGTCGCCTTACAGTTTGCGCGGCAGGGTAGGAGCGCCCGTTTCCATGCCACTTTCGTGGGATGAGTTAGCGCGTGTGAAAGACCCGAAAGAGTTTCATTTAAAGAATGCACTGGAGAAAGTGGTGAACGATGGCGATGCGTGGGAAGGAATGGATGCGTATTCGGTCAGCCTGCATACACATCGGAAAACCGTGGTGGCGAAAGAACTGCCACCTTCGAAGAAACGAAAGACACCGGAGCAACTCGAATCGTACGAACAAAAGCGGGACTTCACCAAAACACCGGAGCCGGAAGCGAAAGTAGAAATCAGTGGTGGAAATAACTTTGTCGTGCATCGGCATCATGCATCGCACTTGCATTACGACTTGCGATTGGAACAAGACGGTGTGTTGAAATCGTGGGCGGTGCCAAAAGGATTGCCTCCTTATCCGGGAGTGAAGCGGTTGGCCGTGCAAACGGAAGATCACCCGATGAAGTATCTCACGTTTGATGGCACCATTCCGAAAGGTCAATATGGTGGTGGCGAAATGTGGATTTATGCGTTGGGGAAATATCAAATCACCAAAGACAAGAAAGATGGCTTTTACTTCCGACTCACCAGCAAGGAGGTGAATGGCGAATATCGTATTTATAAAATCAAAGCGAAGGAGTGGCTGTTCGAGCGAGTGGACACGCCACAGATCAATTACCTGCACGACACGATTGAACCCATGCTTTCCGACAGCACGAATGTAGTCCCCAAACGAAACGACTATTCATACGAAGTAAAGTGGGATGGCATTCGTGCACTCATTTACATGGAAGATGGACAAGTGCGGATTTTAAGTCGCAACAAAAATGATATCACCAAACAGTTCCCCGAACTGCAGGTGGCAGACAAAGCCTTTCGCGCTACGTGTGGTGTGTTCGATGCCGAGATTGTGTGTCTGGATAAAGTAGGCAAGGCGGAGTTTAAAACTGTGATCAAGCGACTGATGAGCAGTGGCGAAACGAACATCCAACGACTGTCCAAATCGACTCCGGCCTATTGCTATCTTTTTGATTGTTTGTATTTAGACGGACGCAGCTTGATGCACGAGCCGCTGCACAAACGCAAGGTATGGTTGCGCGATGCGGTTCGCCCGGAGACGCCCTATCGCATCAGCGAAAGCGTAGAAGATGGTGAGAGCCTGTTGGAAGCAGCCCGTGAATTGGGGTTGGAAGGCATCATGGCAAAAGACATGAATGGCCGATATGTAGCCGGCAAGCGCAGTGACGCGTGGCTGAAGATAAAGATTCGCAACACGCGCGATTGTGTGATCATTGGATACAATCCCGGCAAGGGAGACAGAGCCAGTACCTTTGGAGGCTTGCACATTGCTGAGCTCATCGATGGTAAGTTGGCGTACCGCGGCAAAGTGGGTTCCGGTTTTGATGATGCTACATTGAAAGAAGTCTTTGCCGAGATCAAAAAACTGAAAGAGGTGAAGAAGCCCATCACGGAAAAAGTAATGGATGAGAAGACAAGCATCTGGATTGAGCCACATTTACTGACGGAAATCAGTTTTGCCTCCCTCACACCCGATGAACACTTTCGCGAGCCGGTATTTGTTAAACTGCGATTGGATTTAAGTTGAATCTGCTTTATTTCTGTTAAATTCGCATGTTAAACTGATATGAGTTTTAGTGATAAACATATTGTAGATACGTATGCGAGCTTGTTAGAAGGGCTTAGCGCGTCTAATAAAATAGAGTTAATTGAAAGGTTGTCAAAATCTTTGAAGGAAAGCACGAAGTCGAAAGAGGATAAGTTCTTTAAATCATTTGGGGCACTCGCATCGAAGAAATCCATAAAAAGATTGTAGTCATAGAAGGTTAAATCGATTTAGAAAAATATGGCAGCAGATGCTTCTCTCTTTTTAAAAAACCTTTGGTACCTCGCCTTTCATAGTTCCATGTTAAAGAAGGGCCAAGTGATTGGCAAGGAAATGCTGGGCGAAAAAATAGCGATTGGTCGCGATGCCCAAGGCACTGTGTTTGCTTTGCGCGATAATTGTCCGCACCGCGGTGTGCCGCTGTCACAAGGCTGGTTTAAAAATGATGTCATTCAATGTTGCTACCACGGCTGGACATTCAATACGAAAGGCGTTTGCACCGGCATTCCCGCCATGCCTCCCGATGCTACGTTTGATCCATCGAAAATCAAAGTATTTCAATATCCGGTAGCGGAAGTAAACGATACGATCTGGGTTTATATTCCGGAGAAGAAGTTGCCGAATACCGTTCCCAGCGAACCACCACCAAATTTAGTGCTCACACCCGATCAGAAATTCAAGCATGTAGAAACGGTGATGATGCCCGCAGATATCGATCATTCCGTTATTGGATTGATCGACCCGGCTCACGTTACGTTTGTACACCAATCGTGGTATTGGCGCTCGGCTTCTAAACTCAAATTGAAAGAGAAGAAGTTTGAGCCAACGGCACGTGGGTTTAAAATGGTGCGACACAAGCCTTCCGGTAATTCAAAAGGTTATGGAATATTGAAAGGTGGTACCAGCACTGAAATCACCTTTGAGATTCCGGGAATTCGCACGGAACATATTCTGGTAGGAGAGAAGAACCAGGTTGTTTCCATTACGGTGCTAACTCCGATTAATGAAAATCAAACTGAGTTGACACATATTCTCTATACCGATATAGCCCTTGCTAATTTCTTTTGGCTTCCGCTGAAACGACTGGGAAAGCAATTCATTGGGCAGGACTTAGGTGTGTTTAACAAGTTGAATGAAGGCTTAAAATCCAAGCCAACCTTGTCGTTGATTGGTGAACCTGATTTGCAAGCGCGATGGTATTACGAGATCAAACGTCTCTGGGCGATTTCACAACAGAACAACGAACCATTCGTCAATCCGGTCGCGCCACAAACTTTGCATTGGGTTACGTAATCGCCCACTGAACAGGGCGCTGAATCACCAGATGCTCTTCGGTTGCCGGGTGTTGAAACTCCAATTGATAGGCATGAAGGGCAATGCGGTTGGGGAGATAACTTTCTTTCGAACCATATAACTCATCTCCTACAATTGGGCAATCGAGACTTGCCAGCTGGGCACGTATTTGATGATACTTTCCGGTCTCTAATTGAATAGTCCACTCCACATACTTTTCAGAAAGTCGTGTTGATTGGTATCGAAGTTTAGCCAACTCTGCAAACTCGATGGGTTCTGTATAAAGTACAGCTTTCTTTTTCTCCTTGCGATGCCAGTGTATGAGTTCTCCTTCGGCCAGTGCGGGTGCATTTGTCGTCAGCGCTTTATAGAATTTTTTGACCTTCCGTTCCGCGAATTGCTCGCTGAGGTTCCTGAGATGTTCTCTGCTTTTGGTAAAAAGCACAATGCCGCTCACGGGCCTGTCCAACCGATGCAGGTGTTGCACATACGATTCGAATCCGGTCTTTTCCTTTAGATACTTCTTTACATTCGCCAACAGATTTGGATGATTGTTTCTATCCGGCTCTACCATCAATCCGCCTGGCTTATTAACGACCAAGAGAATTTCATCTTCAAATAAAATGGTGGGTTGAATATCCATTCACGAAATAACATAAAAAAAGGGCCGAAGCCCTTCTTTTATTGATTGAAGAATTAGGTAT
Organism: Bacteroidota bacterium; assembly: GCA_016191555.1. Classification (GTDB taxonomy): domain Bacteria; phylum Bacteroidota; class Bacteroidia; order Cytophagales; family Cyclobacteriaceae; genus ELB16-189. The sequence continues at coordinate 20,407 of JACPVX010000020.1, read as the reverse complement.
TAAGGTTTGTTAATTGGAAGAGCGGTTCCCTTGTACTTAGAGATATCAGCTTTCGGAACAGCCGCTGTGAATTTTGCGTTGATGGCATCGATAATGATGTTTGCCATAAATGCATATCCTCTGCTATTAGGGTGTACACCATCTTCAGAGAATGCACCGGTTGGTGGCGCAAATCCAGGGGTGATTGTCACTCCATTATAAACGCCCGCTTTTGCCGTAACAAGGGCAGTGAAGGCAGCATTCACATCAGCCAATGCAATACGATTATTGCTACCGGCTGCTGCCGCTGCGATCGTTGCGTTGAAGGCGGTAGTTCTTGCTTTGATCTCTGTCGCCTCTGTGGGAATCAGCGCATACGCGTCACCCACAGGGAAAGAGACACCATAAACACCCGTATTATTGGTATTGGGTGCAATGGTGCCAAGTATCGCACCTGCCGATAAAGGAATCAAATCGGTAGAGGTAGCCTGTCTGGCTTGTGCATAAGGTACCAAAGCAGCTGCTCCGTTGGCATTCATCGCAGCAGTAAGATCGGTTAATGTTTCATCGGAAATCAAGACACCGTTTTTCCCTGCGACATAAGTTAATTTTCTCTTGTCAAACTCTGCCTGCGTAATCACGCCAGCCGTTTTCATCGCATCTAAAAATCCATTGTAGTTGTTGGCTAAGCTGGTTGTTACCGTAGTAGCCGTGGCAGCATCCAACGTAATGGCATTCCATGTTACCGTGGTAAAATAAGGGATCGTAGTAACATCCGGAATATTAGCAATGACACCCTTTAAGTTTGCATTCGAGCCAAGAATGGTATTAATCGCTGTGGTATAGTATCCGGTGAAGGTTGACTCGGAAGTAAAGATGGCTGGATTCGATCCACCACCTACAGCATAACCAAGTACATCATTATTGCCTAAATCAAATAGGAAAAATGTTGGCTGTGTTGCCAACGCATCACCTAAGATAGTAGAGGTGCCAGGGTTGGTTGCAAAGCGAGCATATAAACCATTGTAAGCAGGATTGCCAGTCGAAGGTCCGCCTGTCAGGGGAGTCAAAACCTGACCCAATTGAATTCCGGGAACCCCGAAATTATTAAGGGCAGCTTTATCGCCCGTAAATGGCGCAGGAAGATCTCCACCTTTCGAATACGGTGCTGGCATTCCGGGTGTTCCGGCAGGCGCAGGTGCGGCAGTCTTTGGGCCCGCTACCCCGTCTGCATCATACAGAATCAAGCGGCCAAGAATAAGTGGTCCTGCTGTTCCATAATAGCCATAGTCTGAATTAATATCCGGTTGGTTGAATGCAAGTGTAGCTCCTTGCGCGAGGGAGAATTGTGTAGAGAGGATCTTAGGCAATGAGTTAGCCTGACCTTCTGTAAACAATGCACCTGCCTGATATCCGGCTGTTAACGAGTTACCAATAGCCACAAACTTTGTAAAGTCTGCCGTGCCCTTTGATGGAGTTACCGGAGTAGTGGTTGCTGGCGCTTCTGGCTTAATAGGCTCTTGCTTACAAGAAGCAATCACCATAGACGCTGCCAATGCAAAGTATATATATTTATTCTTTTTCATAGTCTTAATGTTTTTGATTGAATTAATTCAAGAATTCATCAAACGTGATGGTGATATAGTATTGTTGACCTACGAAAGGTGCACCCAGGTTGGTACGATAATCTCCACCACCCAAGTTGGTTGCTCCTAACTTAATCAATGACTTCATCGCAGAAACCTTGTAGTTAAGTTGTGCATCAAGTACACCAAATGATGGCACGGTCCAAATACCGTACGAAGATTGCCATTGGAAAGCATCTTGGTATCTGTAGTTGATGTTGAAGCCAAGGTTTTTAACCACTTTTCTGTTGCTTACGCCTACGCTAAATCTGTTTTTAGGTGTATTAAAGCCTGCACGGAATTCAGTGCTTTCAGTAGCGCTGAAATCGGCATAGTTGTAATTACCATTTACGATGAAGTTCTTTGGTAAGCTGTAGGTAAGACCTAAACCAACTCCATAAGAAGTTACGTCTTGAGTAGAGTTCGTGTATGGCGAATACAATGCACCCGGAAGAACCGCTGCACCTTGGTGTGTGGTAGGCTTTTTGATGGCTACAATTTGGCTACCGATAAAGTTCGTATAGCTGGTATAGAAACCATTTAAATCAACCAACAATTTGCTCATCACAAGTCCTTTGTAACCCACTTCGATCGCTCTCAGTTGTTCAGGCTGAACATACTTGATATTGGCTGTTTTCAACAAATCAATTTGCGCCTGAGTGCCGATAGGAGTTCCATCTACCGTTGACAATGTACCACCTGCTGCACGGAAGGCGTTGTAGGACGTTTGAGTCCATGCACCACCGTTGTGAATTCCGTAACGTGAAGCATTTCGCTCGGTGCTACCAATCAATGTACCGCTGGAAGATGGGAAGTAGATAAACTGTGCTTGTGTATCCGGGTTTCTAAAGCCTGTTTGGAATGATGCGCGAATGTTGCTGTTTTTGTCGATTTCATATACAGCCGATACGCGAGGCGTTACTTGGCCATCAAAGTTTTCGTTTTTATCGAATCGTACGGAACCTGTTACTTTCAGTTTCTCGGCAAAAGTCTTTGCAATCTGAGTATACACACCAAATTCGTTGATTACAATGCGAGAGAACGTCTTTCCATCCAGTGGAGCTTCGTTGAAGATTGTACCATTCGAGAACAAATCATATTGACGGAAGTTTCCACCGATTTGGATTTCGGCCCATTTGATCTGATTAAAGAACTTGTAATTACCTTCGATGTGGTTCAATTTGGAGTTATCCATAAAAGACGCTCCTCCCTGAACTTTGTGACCTACACCGTTTTTATCCGTCCAGATACCAACCGGAGCCTTTTGGAAGAAGTTGTACTTCACGGCATTCACTAAGCTTTCAAATTGAGGTGTGCCAGGCAACGGTCTGTCGCGATCTGCGAAAGCACGAGCGGCTGCATCATTTCCAGCAGGAACATTATAAGGTGCACCTGAAAACAAACCCTGACGAGCTAAAACATATTCTGTTACCCAACCATTGGCGGTAGCGGAAGGAGCCGATGGATTAACGGTTTCATTCATATAGGCTCCCAATGCCGAGAGGTTGTATGACTTACCGGCATCCGTTGCCGATTGATAGGCTCTTAAGAAGAAGTTATCACCTCTGAATTCCAACTTATGAAACTGTTGGTTGAAGTCGCGGAGCGCATATTTTTCAGCTCCCTGATAGATGGAACTACCTCCACCATAGCGATAATTATACAATACTTCTATTTTATCAGTAATGCGATAGTGAAGTGCTGCATCTAACTTTAGTGTCTTGGCATCACGATCGTCTACCAGGTCTTGTTCGCGGAAACCGGTTCTTGTAACAAGACCAGAACCATTGCCCACGCTTGGTAATCCGGTGCTAATTTGAGTTTCGTCACCGTATAAATTCAAACCATCATAGTTGGTATTTCCGGTTAATGATGTTTTAGAATCTGCGTTATTTCTGTCAGTGATGTAATCGTTACCCAACCAGTCTTTTGCTTTAAAGTAAGAAGCATTGATTTTGAAAGCTATTTTATTGTTCCAAGCTTTCGCGTAGCGAATACTGTACTGAGATAATGGATCGCTGCCACCGGCTGTTGAGTTGGTAATACCCGCTTTGATTTGGGCGCTTAATCCTTGGTAGTCGAATGGGCTCTTGCTATTCATAATTAAGATACCATTGAATGCATTTGGACCGTACAGAGCAGAGGCTGCACCAGGAATCAATTCCATGCTTTCGGCATCCAATTCGCCAACACCCATGATGCTACCCGTAGGGAAATTGAGTAGGGGAGCTTGCGTATCCATACCATCTACCCACTGAACGAAGCGGGTGTTAGCGATGGTCGCAAATCCGCGTGTGTTCACTGCGGTAAAATTTAAACTTCCTGAATTGACCTGAACACCCTTTACGTTCGCCAAAGCATCGTAAAAATCTGGAGCGGTGGATTGTTTAATGGCTAAAATGTCCATTTTCTCAATCGTCACAGGAGATTTAAGGATGCTCTCTTCAACTCGCGAAGCGGCAACAACCACTTCCTGACCAAGTAGAGATTCCTCTTCCAAGAGAATGTCCAAGCCTGTTGTATTGGCATCTTTAATTTCCACCTCTTGTGTGCGGAAACCAATAAATGAAAACACCAGCGTAAAAGGAGGTGCTTGAGATACCTTTAAATTGTATGCTCCGTTCACATCAGAGATGGTGCCAATCACTTTGCCTTTTACGACAATGTTTACACCCGCCAACGTCTCTTGGGTGGCGCCATCTTTTACCGAACCGGATATAATTGTTTGAGCCATGAGGCTGGCCGTGCCAAAGACCATAAACAGAAGTGGCACCACCGTCATTTTGTAGAATTTATTCATACAGATTATAGAGTTTAATGCCTAAATCTACAAGAAAAAGGAAATATTCAAACGTTTGTGGGGTAACTTTTTTGCAATCCGTTGCAATTCGGGAAGCTACCGTTTGATCTCTTAAAAGAGGTTATTTTATGCTGGCCACGTGCTTTGCTAATTTTTCGCATAGCAAATTGATCTCACCCGCCATGAATTCATCGCCTGTTGAGCTAAGGATGCTTTGAGATAACCCTCCGAGGCAATCAATGTAAAATCGTCTCATTTCTTCTACGGGCATTTCTTTACTCCATAAATCGATGCGAAGGGTGTTTTTTTGAACGTGATCCCACAAGGAAATACTAATCGACTTCGTCTCGGTCATGCCGGGTTCGGGCTTCTCGGTGGCGTCCCAATAAATTTTTTCCGGCACGTTATTATTGTCAAGTTCTACTTTAAAGTTGATTTCGGAGGATTTCATTGAATGCTAATTTGAAAATGAGCTGATTTGAAAATTTGAAAATAGCCTTATGCTAATGGGGTAATCTTTACTTTTGCAATACTAGGCGCAAATGTAGCATTTCAGGCTAATTTCATCTCTGGTATTTCACCTTCAATAATCAGTTTTCCTGCGGTAGCGTTTTTAATTTGTTCCACACTTACTCCCGGAGCTCGTTCCAATAGCTTAAAGCCTCCGCTTGGCAATACATCTAACACAGCCAGGTCGCTCACAATCTTTTTAACACAGTTTAAACCGGTAATAGGCAACGAACACTTCTTCAGCAATTTGGAAGCTCCTTCCTTGCTGCAATGCTGCATAGCAACAATGATATTTTGAGCAGATGCCACCAGATCCATCGCACCGCCCATGCCTTTCACCATTTTGCCCGGCACTTTCCAGTTGGCGATGTCTCCGTTTTCGGAAACTTCCATGGCACCCAGAATAGTGAGGTTTACTTTTCCGCCCCGGATCATTCCGAAACTATCCGCAGAACTAAACAACGCTGACCCCGGCATCATGGTAATGGTTTGTTTGCCGGCATTGATTAAGTCCGGATCGACCTGATCTTCGGTAGGAAATGGGCCAATCCCCAGTAAACCGTTTTCGGATTGTAACACCACGTTCATTGACGTTGGAATATAGTTGGCCACCAAGGTAGGAATACCAATCCCCAGATTGATATACATTCCGCTTCTCACTTCCTGCGCTATTCTTTTTGCGATTCCGATTTTGTCTAACATAATTTTAATTCGATTATTCGATGATTCGGTGATTCGTTAATTTGAAAATTTGCCGTCTAGATGATTTGCTAATTCGTTAATGACTCTACTTTCCTTTGGAGGTTCCGATTATCTTGGATAGAACTTTTTTAATGACAATTAACTTGTCGAGTAACTCTTCACAAGAAGGATAATTTTTAGAATGATGTGCTAACAGTAACCAATATTCTGTTTCGTCTGCTTCTTTCGCTGCTACTTTCATTTTATGAACAAAATCCGCTTTTGATTCAGCGTTCTGTGCCTCACGAACATTGGCTCCGATAGAAGTGCCTGATCGTATCAATTGATTAGCTATTGCGAATTTTCTATGGCTTTCCAATACTTCCGTAAACTCAATAACCTGTAATGCGAATTGAAAACTTAGATTGACAATTAGGTTATCTTCTAAATTAGGATTGTATTTTTTGTTTTCAGCCATCTCTATATACATCAACGAATTAGCTAATTATCGAATCACCGAATTAGAGATGGTTCTCTGCTCAATTCGCTTCTCATAATTCACTCCTTGAAAAATACGATGCACAAAGATGCCGGGGGTGTGGATTTGGTTGGGATCGAGTTGGCCTACTTCTACTAATTCTTCTACTTCGGCAATGGTAATTGTTCCGGCCGTGGCCATCATGGGGTTGAAATTGCGGGCAGTACCTTTGTAAATCAAATTCCCTGAAGTGTCTCCCTTCCAGGCTTTTACAATGGAGAAATCGGCTCGTAGCCAACGCTCCATCAGATACGTTTTTCCATCAAACACACGAGTCTCTTTTCCCTCGGCAACTTCAGTGCCCACACCGGCCGGAGTGAAGAAGGCAGGGATGCCAGCACCACCCGCGCGCACCCGCTCGGCAAGGGTTCCCTGCGGAATCAACTCTACCTCCAACTCGCCCGAGAGTAGTTGTCTTTCAAACTCTGCATTCTCACCCACATAAGAAGAAATCATTTTCTTAACCTGCTTGGTTTTCAGCAACAAGCCAATGCCGAAACCATCTACACCGGCATTGTTGGAAATGCAGGTCAAGTCGTTAACCCCTTTTTGTAAGATGGCCGCAATGCAATTCTCGGGAATGCCGCAAAGTCCAAATCCACCAATCATCAACGTAGCTCCATTTGGAATATCCTTCGTAGCTTCTTCTGCATTCAAAACTCGTTTGTCGATCATACAAATATGTTTGGTCAAAATTACCAATTTTAAACGATCAAGTTTTATCTGTGTAACTTAGCTGTTATGAAAGCAATATGTTTTTTCCTTACCGGGTTTCTCTTGTTGCAAGTGCAGTTGTTGTGGAGTCAACAATTGCCCTATAAAGTGGCCTCCGAGTATGAGGCAAAGATTGACTTGTCGTTTAGGGAGGAGCCCAGCCAGGATATCAATACATTTAATTATACGGATGAGAAGAAAAAGCCAAATGGACCGGTGGCTTATTTGGTCATCAATTTTAAGTTGCTGGTTTCCAATAATGAGGTGAAGTTCAGAGTCATTCAAGGATCGAAGAGCAAACTGGAAAAAATAAAGACAGGCGAAGTGAAGAAAATTGAAATGGGTTTTGTCGATGATTTAAAGGAAGACGGAACGCTAGTACAAATTCTTTTATTGGATGACAAAAAGAAAGAGATAAGTCAAATCCTGATTTCCATCGAGAAAGACGGCACCTTTTTGATGAATGGTGAAAAACGCGGCAAGTTTTAACAATTTTTTGATAATGCACTTGCTCCATCTTCTGTACCTTGCCACGATTATTCTGTCATTAAATTCATCCTTTGCATGAGATTTCTAACGTTTTTATTCGCTCTTCTTTTTGTACAAGTTTCATTCTCGCAAGTTCGCAAGCAACCGAGTGCTTCCGAGATTAAACTCAAGTTGAAGAAACTCAATTTTCTTGGCTCGGTGCTTTATGTAGCCGCTCATCCGGATGATGAGAACACGCGAGCCATTGCTTACCTCGCTAACGACCGATTAGCATCTACCGCTTATCTCTCCATGACCCGTGGCGATGGCGGACAAAACTTAATTGGCCCTGAAATTCGTGACTTGCTCGGCTTGATTCGCACGCAGGAATTGTTAGCAGCCAGACGACTAGACGGTGGACAACAATTCTTCACACGTGCTAATGACTTTGGATTTTCAAAAAACGCCAAGGAGACGTTTGCCATTTGGAATAAGAATGAAATACTTTCGGATGTGGTGAAAGTGATTCGGCAGTTTCAACCGGATGTGATCTTAACTCGCTTTCCTCCCGATGAACGTGCCGGTCATGGTCACCATACCGCCTCAGCAATCTTAGCACAAGAAGCTTTTGATCTGACAAACGATCCCAATCAATTTCCCGATCAGGTAAAAGAATTAGGCACGTGGCAGGCGAAAGGAATTTATACCAACACCGGCCGCTGGTGGAATCAAACCATCAATGAAAATACACCCGGCATTGTGACCATGAATGTAGGCACCTACAACACGCTGCTCGGAAAATCCTATTCAGAAATCGCAGCCGAAAGCAGGACACAACATAAGAGTCAGGGCTTCGGATCGCCCGGCAGAAGAGGTGAAGCCTTGGAGTTTTTTGAATTTGTGAAAGGTGAAAAAGCAGCGAAAGATATTTTCGATAATGTGAATACAACCTGGAGCCGATTGAAAGGAGCGGAGCGCATTCCGGCTTTGGTTGATCGAGCTACCAACGAATTCAAGGAAGAAGATCCTTCTGCCAGCATTGCATTGCTTTTGCAAATTCGAAAGGAGATCGAACAACTTGGTGCATCGGTGTGGAAAACAAAGAAGCTAACTGAAGTGAATCAATTGATTCAGGATTGCGCGGGTTTGTATGTAGAAGTGCTGGCCGACCAATATTGGGTTTCGCCCGGACAACCGGTGGTTGCAACTTTCGAAGTAATCAATCGCTCTTCGGCTGCGCTGTCGCTTACCTCCATTGTTTCTAAAAACCTGGAATACGATACAGCTCTTTCTGCTTCGTTGAAAAACAATGTGCCGCTGGCGTTTAAATCCAAACGCAAGTTGGCAGAACAAATAGATTTCTCGGGACCGTACTGGTTGAACAAGCCGCATTCGTTGGGATTATTTACTATTCCTAATTCAAGTTTTGTAGGCAAACCAGAGAATGATCCGTCCGTCACTTTACAATTTACCTTTTTATTGAATGGTGAAAAGTTGACGATACCCGTTCCGTTGGTTTACAAATGGACCGATCCCGTAAAGGGAGAATTATCGCGCCCGTTTGAAATTGTTCCTCCGGTATTTACGAACCTCAGCAAATCGGTTTATTTATTTAAGGATGAGCAGCCACAGTCTATGATGGTTTTGTTGAAGTCAACCGTAGATGGCATTAGTGGCACAGTAAAACTCACATTGCCTGCCGGCTGGAAATCAGAGCCGGCCTCGATACCATTCGAGTTAAAGAAAAGAAACGAAGAGAAGCAAGTCACTTTTGTCGTTACACCGGGCAAAGAAGAAATTAAATCCACTGTACGGGCAATAGCTGAAGTAGGAGGCAAGCAATATGATGTCAGTGTACAAACTATTCAGTACGATCACATTCCCGTGCAGACTTTACAACCGAAGGCCGAGGAAGAAATCGTACGCATCAATTTGAAGAAAGAAGGCGGTGTGATTGGCTACATCAAAGGAGCGGGTGATGATGTGCCTACCGCCTTGCGCAACATGGGCTACGAAGTGTGGGAGATGAAGAACGATGAAGTGACCGAAGCCAATTTGAAAAAGGTAGATGCCGTGGTGCTGGGGGTACGCGCGATTAATACCAACGATCGGATCCGCTACTTTATGCCTACGCTGCTGAATTATGTGAAAGCGGGCGGCACGCTGGTGACACAATACAATACCAACTTTGATTACGAGATCGACAAAGATCAGTTTGCTCCTTTTCCGTTGGCGCTTTCGCGCGATCGCGTGACCGAAGAAAACAGTGAAGTGCGAATTTTAAAACCTGAACATCCGGCACTCAACTTTCCGAACAAAATTACGACTGCCGATTTCGAAGGTTGGGTGCAGGAGAGAGGATTGTATTTCCCTTCTACCTGGGATGCTAATTACGAAGCGTTGTTGTCGATGAATGATGCAGGTGAGCCCGCAAAGAATGGAAGCCTGTTGGTAGCCAAGTATGGCGAAGGATATTATGTTTATACAGGCTTATCGTTTTTCCGTGAGTTGCCGGAAGGAGTTTCCGGAGCGTATAAATTGTTTGCGAATTTGGTTTCGCTCGGCAAGCCCAGGAAATTGGAAAAAGCGAAGGTGAAGAAGCGGTAATATTCAAATTGAATTGATTAACTTTATTTAAAGTCGCTACTCGCTATGATTCGTGCATTGATTACACCTGAAAGTAATGTGGTATCATTTGAAATACCCGAAGAATATATTGGTAAAAAGTTGGAAGTAATAGCTTTTACAATAGATGAGAGCTTGCCACCTCGTGAGGGAATCAATAAGAAAGTGAGTTTTACAGTTCTGAAAACAAATCAGGAATCTTATCAATTCAGTAGAGAAGAAGCTTATGAGGACTCCATCAGTCGCGGATTGGTGGAGTCACAGCTTGGTCAAACTCGCTCAAATGAAGAGGTAATTAAAGAAGTTAAGAGAAAATATAAGTTATAGCCACGGGCTTCAGCCCGTGGGTAAATGATAAAAATTTTAATCGTGCCACGGTTAAAATTGAATTAGAAAGGTGAGATAACATGGCACGAAAAGCAGTTATCTTTCAAAAGAAAAAGACAAGAAAATATTTTCCGTAACCTCATGCAAGAAAAACCTCCCGTCTTTGAATCTTGGAATAGCTGGTACGTGCTGGTGTTGGGTGTGATGATCGTACAAGTAATTCTCTTTTTTATTCTCACCCGATCTTTCAGCTGATATGCATCTACTCGATTGGTTGGTTCTGTTTGGTACCATTTTTTTTATCGTTGCCTACGGAAGTTGGAAAACCCGTGGTGCCCAAAGCATGGAGGGATACCTGAAGGGCGACAGCTCTATGAAGTGGTGGATGATCGGCATTTCCATCATGGCTACGCAAGCCAGTGCTGTTACCTTTCTATCAACTCCCGGTCAGGCCATTGAAGATGGCATGCGCTTCATTCAATTCTATTTCGGATTGCCTCTGGCGATGATCATCATCTCGGTTACCATGGTGCCGATTTATTATCGTTTGAAAGTTTACACCGCCTATGAATATTTAGAGAATCGATTCGACCTGAAGACGCGTACGCTGGCTGCCATTTTGTTTCTCATCTTGCGCGGACTCTCCGCAGGCATCACACTGTTCGCACCGGCTTTGGTGCTGTCAACCATTTTGGAGTGGAACATTTTGTTTACCACGTTGCTGATTGGCGCATTGGTGATTGTCTACACAGTATCAGGTGGAACGAAGGCGGTAAGCTTAACCCAACGCCAACAGATGACGGTGATTATGGGTGGAATGATCTTGGCAGGAATTATCGCCTATCGTTTAATCCCAGGTCATGTCTCTTTTGGAAACACGATTGCAATTGCTGGCGAGCTTGGCAAACTCAACATCATCACCACCGATTTTAGTTGGAGCGACCGCTTCAATATCTGGTCGGGGTTGATAGCCTCTACGTTTTTGTTTCTGTCGTATTTCGGCACCGATCAATCGCAAGTGGGGCGTTATCTCGGGGGTAAATCCATTCGCGAAAGCAGGATGGGATTGATCATGAATGGCTTGCTGAAAATCCCCATGCAGTTTTTGATTTTGTTCATTGGCGTGTTGGTGTTCGTTTTCTACTTGTTCATACAGCCACCAATTTTTCACAATGCCACTTTGAAAAAGCAGGCGATGGAAACACCGCAGGCCGATTCCATCCGTGTGCTCGAAGGAAAATACAATCTGCTTTATGCAGAAAAGAGGAAGGCAGTTGATCATTTGGTGGAAGGCATTCAATCCGATAATCAATCTTTAAAAGAATCGTCCAAAGAAAAGTACACCGCACTCAAAGCGGAAGAAGATCAATTGCGTAAAACAGTGAAGGCCACCATTGCTGAAGCGGTGCCAAAAGCAAAAACACAAGACCGCGATTACATCTTCCTCAATTTTGTGCTGAGCTATTTGCCCCACGGCATTATTGGTTTATTATTAGCGGTCATGTTCTCGGCAGCCATGTCGTCCATGGCATCGGAGTTGAATGCATTGGCCAGCACGACCACGGTGGACATTTATAGACGGTCCATTTATGCGAACGCATCTGATGAACATTACGTAAAAGCTTCGCGCTACTTTACGGTGTTGTGGGCTTGCATTGCCATGGCGTTTGCAGCACTTGCCAACTTTGCTGAAAACCTGATTCAGTTTGTGAATATTGTGGGATCACTTTTTTATGGAACTATCCTCGGAATTTTCCTGGTAGCGTTTTATTTGAAGCATGTGAAGAGCAATGCCGTGTTTATTGCTGCTCTGATAGCCGAGTCACTGGTGTTGTGCTGTTACTTTTATTTCTACGACCAAATCGCCTTTCTATTTTACAATATCATTGGCTGTGTGATCGTGGTAGTTGTGGCCTTGTTTATCCAACAGTTTTCACCATCGGACATAAAAAAAGCTGAGGGTTAACTCAGCTTTCTTTAAAAACGTTATAAAAATGAAAATCGATTACTTCAATGATTTTTGAAGCTCTTCGTTCATCTTTTGGTAATCAACATTCTTTGCTTTAATGGATTCTTCCAAAGAAACTTTAGATGTAGCCATAGCACCCGCCTTGTCATTCAAACCTTTTTGAATTCTGGCTTTTTGATACAAAATCCAGAAAGCAGTAGGATTGTTTTCCAATGCGCTATTCACAAACTTCAATGCTTGGTTCAAATCTTTGCCATTCTCTAAATAATACACAGCAGCCTGGAAATAGTTGTTAGGGTTTACTTTGGTGTTGGCCTCAATTGACTTCATTACTTTCGCATCGAAATCAACGGTTACAGGTACTTTCACGGAAGTGTTTTCCCACATGATTTGCAGGTTAGCAGACTTATTGTTTTCAGCAAAGTCAGCAATTTCTAATGTAAAGGTTTCCACTTTTTCAGTTAGCTTTTCTGATTTTACAATCACACGAGCCTGATCGTTTTTTGCATCATAGCCTTCAGTATTTCCACCCATCGCTACATCTTTGTAAAGAATGACAGTCCACTCTGTAGCACCCGGAATACTTAACAATAGATAAGTTCCTTTTGGAACATCCACACCACCAAACTTGACATCATCGCTGAAAGTAATTTTAGATCCGCTATTCGCGGCTGTGCGCCACAATTTGCCGAAAGGCGTTAAGTAGTCAGGAGATGCACCGAAGATTTTGCGGCCTTTTGCTTTTGGACGAGAATATTCAATTTTAACTTCTGTCAGACCCACCACATTGGTTACAGTAGATGCGGTGCTAGGCTGCGGAGTTTGTACTTGTGCCTGCGCTACTAAACACACGGCACTGAGTAAAATTAAAAGGATGTTTTTCATAATTGTTTGTTTATAATTGAGCCGCAAATTTAAGATAATTCAATTACCAACGATGAAGCTTCCTCAATCCTTTTACCAGCGGTCAAATGTGGTGCAAGTAGCGAAAGACTTGATTGGTAAATTGTTGGTAACCAATGTTAATGAGATGTTAACAAGCGGCATCATTATAGAAACGGAAGCGTACTCGTACAAAGAAAGAGGTTGTCATGCCTTCAAAGGGCAGACGGAGCGAAATAAAGTGATGTTTGAAAAAGGAGGAATTAGCTATGTGTATCTTTGTTATGGTATGCATCATCTATTCAATGTGGTCACCAATCAAACCGGCAAAGCCGATGCCGTGTTGATACGTGCTTTAGAGCCATTGCACGGAACAGATTTAATGATGGAGCGAATGAACGTGAATTCGATTAAACGAATCACCAGCGGCCCCGGCAAACTAACAAAAGCCTTGGGCATCACGAAGAGTTGGAATGGTGTAGATTTGATGAGCAATCATGTGTGGATTGAAGAAGGTGAAAAAGTTTCTACATCCAAAATCAAAGCCGATGCCCGCATTGGAATTGATTATGCCGGAGAAGATGCGTTACTTCCGTGGCGCTTTTCCATCAAGGATAATAAATGGGTGAGCAAATAGTTAATGAGTAAATGCTTCGAATGTTAAAACGGATTTTGATAGGTGTCATCACCTTGCTTTACGCGAATGCAGGGTTTACACAGACTTCTCCTGAGTTCAGTTTAGTAAACTCTCCTTACGATGAACAAAATCCGGTGATCAGTCCGGATGGGAAAGTGATGTACCTCACAATCGCAAAACATCCGCAGAATGTAGGAGGTAAAAAGGACCCGGGCGATATCTGGGTTTCGTTAAAGATCGATGGCAAGTGGCAGGCACCTATTCATGGTGGCAACCAAATCAACAATGCAAATTACAATGCAGTGGCCGGATTTAGTTTCGATGGAAACCAAATGATTTTGCTTGGTCATTACGCCAAAGATGGAAACATTACCACTCAAGGAATTGCCGTAGCAGAGAAAGAAGCCAATGGATGGTCTTTTCCGAAAAATCGTTCGATTCCCTATTTCAAAAATAAGAGTGAGGAGTGGAGTGGCTTCTTATCTGAAAATGCTTTCGTGTTTTCAGCCGAAAGTTACAACACTCGTGGTGCGGAAGATATTTATGTTTCGCTCATTCAAGATGGACGCTGGCAGGAGCCGATCAATCTGGGTAAAGTGATCAACACTCCGTTGCAAGAGTTCACGCCTTCTCTTTCGATAGATGGACGCACCTTGTATTTTGCCTCCAATGGACATCAAGGTTTGGGTAGCTTCGATATTTATAAATCAGAGCGATTGGATGACACCTGGACCAATTGGTCAGTGCCTGTGAATCTCGGAGAACAAGTCAACTCCGAATCAAGAGAATTGTATTACCGCATTACCAACTCGGGCATTCTTTACACCTCTACACGCGACAGCAACGGCTATGGAGATATTCGAAAACTATTGGAAACAACTGAACCACTTCCGAAGGTAGATACACTTATCCGAATGGTTGAAAAGGTGCCCGAATCGGAACTTCTGAATCAAGTCATCATCACCGGCAAGGTGACGAATTCAAAAACGAAAGCAGGCATCAGCGCCACGGTTCGCTTTAAAGCGGATACTCTAATTGTGGTTCAATCTGCATTGAACGGATTGTATCAGGCCACCATTCCATCGGGCAAAGTCTTCACCATCGAGTTGGAATGCAAAGGTTTTGTCAATCGCATTGAGAAGTTGGACATAAGAACACTACAATTGAAAAAACTGGAGTTGAATTTTCAATTGCAGCCCATCGAAGTGGGAACGCTCGTCAGCCTGAAAAGCATTTTATTCAACATGGGTACTACCTCGTTGCTGGAGGAATCGTACCCGGAATTGGATGCGGTAGTTGATTTCATGAAGTCCAACCCCAAAGTAGAAATCGAACTCGAAGGTCACACGGATAACAGGGGAGATGCGAAGAAAAATCTGGCGCTTTCTAAAGAACGTGTTGATCGAATCAAAGCCTATTTGGTTTCAAAAGGTGTAGCTTCCAGACGCATTCGCGGAAAGGGATTTGGTGGCACCAAACCAATCGCTACCAACGATTCGGAAGAAGCTCGTAAGCTCAACCGGAGGGTAGAGTTTCTCATCGTTAAGAACTGATTTCGAAGCAGTTTGTGGCTTACCCAAGATGCAGTACCTTTGCGCATCATGGGAAAAGTAATCGCATTTCCTGGGCAAGGGCCCGAAAAGTTTGGATACAAGCCGGTAGCCAAAAAGCGTCCGGGCATTACGGATAAAAATGGCCAATTGAATCTTTTCGCTGGGGCGAAAGTGGTTAGCCTCAACAAGCTATCTACGTTTGAAGAAGCGCTTATGATGGATGAGCAGCAGGATGTTGCCGCCAAAGAATTGTATTTGAAGGCAATCGAAACGGGTGATAGCGTGGCTGATGCGTATTGTAATTTAGGTATCCTCGAATCGCAGCATAAAAATACCACCAGCGCCATCGACTACTTCACCAAAAGCCTAAAGGAAGATCCGCGTCATTACGAAGCGCATTACAACTTAGCCAATCTCTATGCTGAAGTCGGTAACTGGATGCTGGCCAAATTGCATTACGAACTTTCCATTACCATCGAGCCACAGTTTCCCAATAGTTATTTCAATCTGGCGTTGACTTTAGCTATGAATGGCGAAAAGAAAGAAGCCGTGGAAGCGCTCTTTCAATACAAAAAGTTAGTTCCTATTTCGGAGCAGCAATCAGCTGATGAGTTGATTGAAAGCTTGTCGGAAGGGTAGTAATTACAACGACCAGATACCATAACGTTAAGCTCTTTTTTACACCTCACCTCAATCCTCTCCGCAAGAGAGGAGGTCGATGGAGCTTAACGTAACCAAATTTGTTACAACGACCAGATGGTCACAAAGAATAGAATAGCCCGATATACTTCGAGGGCAATTTTAAGAAACGCAATCATCATCACCGACTTCAATACCAGCTTCCAATTCTTTTCTTGGTAGAAAATGTTTCCGGAGCGAAGCAGAAAATACAAATTCGTAGCAATGAAAATCGCGGTGAGAACCTCTTCACTCAGATACTTTCCCAATCCAAAAAATGCCAATACGGAAAGCATGATGGCATTGACAAATAAGTTGAAACACGCCAGCTCAACCATGTAACCCACATGATCGGTAAAGAACCGATTGCGTTTCCAGTAAAGAACGTTGAGAGGCAGCGAGGCGATTACCACAAAAACCATCACCATCAACTTGGCAAAGCCGGTAGTTTTTAAGTTATAAATAAGGCTGAAGGAAGGCACTGTCATTCCCATGGAAACAACTTTGTGTGCTACTACGGTTTGGTAGTAATCCCGTAAAGGAGACAACAACTGTGTATTTAACGAAGCGCTGAACAATTGAATCAAGGGGAAGAAGAAGTAGATCAGGTTTAGTACAAAAAACAAAGAGATGGGTTTGAGGTAATTCACCCTGCGCCCTTCGGCAAACTCCTTCGATACAAAGCCCGGTTTACTCAATACCAGCCATAAGGTTTTGATCATTTTGCTGTCCGCAAAAGTGATGGCAATTAGCATGTTACTTAAGAAAGTCTTGAATGACCGGTCAGCTGGTTTCAATACTTTTTCGCCACACTCGTTGCAGTAGTTTCCGTGAAATGAGTTACCACAACTTTTACAAACAATAAGAGGAGAAGCCTGATCTGACATGCTAAAATTTCGCGTTGCAAAATAGCTCTTAAACTCAATTATTCATGAAGAATTCTGGCAACAATCTATCCAGAGAGCATCCTCAGGATAATCGTTTCAATACCTTCGCCCCACGATTTCGGAAGCCTGCACTTCCGAAAGGCATCTGATCTTCGATGATCGGAATCAACTCGTTTTTCAACTCGCTGTTTTCCATGGCAATGTTGGCCAACACGGTCATCGCAAAAACTTTAACAGCGATGGGCTCTTGGTGGCTGGTTAGAAATGAAAAACATAGATCAGTCACTTTGCCTTGCCATCGTTTTGGTATGCTCATGTCTTGCAGGAAACGAAGCGTATTGCGTTTGATCGCCACGGTGACATCGCTTTTCTGCGAATGCCTGACTATGATTCCAAGTTCGCCAATCACCAACTCGAGATGCTTCTTGGAAAAGTAAACGAGCAGGGTAGAAGCCCGTTGGGTAATGCGCTCAGGACCGTTCAAATAAATCAAAACTAAATTCGAAAATCGTTTCTTGTTTTCACCGATGAAGGCAATCATTTGCTTATACTGAGCCTGTGAAGGTGACTTTTTTAGTGATTCTAATAAATTCATTCTCAATAAAATAGCTTTATATTTAAATCTATAACTATCTGAATAGTAGGATATTTAATCTATTTACCTTAAGTTTGGTTTAACATTAAAACCCGATGCGTGCTATGATGCTATTTTTTACCATCGCCTCTGTTACATTATTTCAACTAGGTATGTGCTTGTTTTGCTTTTACAAAAAGCAGTACAACGTTGCTTAAGGCTGATACAATCTAACGATATTTTTGAAGTCTGCGCGGCTGTGAAGTTTGCTTGTGCTAACTTGCGCACTTAAATTTTTAACCTTGACAAAGGTACTCATCGCTATTGTCAAGGTTAACCTGACAATCCGTAGGATTCGTCAGTAACAGACTCAATTCGTATTGTTCGGACATAACCAGGTTTAAGTGAACTATCTTTCAGCAGAATCGCTCTCCAAATCTTTCAACGATCGTTGGCTTTTTAGAGACATTACCGTTGGCATTGGCCAGGGTGAAAAGGTCGCCATTGTTGGCGAAAACGGAACCGGCAAAACCACACTCATTAAAATCCTTACCGGACAAATCAAACCCGACAGCGGGGTGGTTTCTACCCGTGATGGAATCAAACTCGGATACCTCACTCAGCAACCGAATGTAGAAGGTGCACTGACGGTGAAGGAGATTCTGTTTGATGATAAAAACAAAATCGCCAAAGTCGTTCGCGAATACGAAGAGTGTCTGCACGATCCTGCTGTCTCGCCCGAGCGCATGCAACATGCACTGGAGTGGATGGAAGAATTCAATGCGTGGGACTACGATGCGAAGGTGCAGGAGATCACCGGCAAACTCGGCATCACCGACTTAGATCAAAAGTTTGAAGAACTTTCCGGAGGGCAACGCAAGCGCATCTTTTTAGCGCAGTTGCTTTTAACCGAACCCGACCTCATCATCATGGATGAGCCCACCAACCACTTGGATTTGGAAGCCATCGAATGGTTGGAATCGTACTTAGCAGGACAGAACGTAACACTGTTGATGGTGACCCACGATCGCTACTTTCTGGACAACGTTTCAAAGGTAATATTAGAACTTGACCGTGGTAAGCTTTATCGCTATCAGGGCAACTACGCCTATTTTTTGGAGAAGAAGTCGGAGCGCGAAGAGATGTTGAAGACCGAGGTGACGAAGGCCAAGAACCTCATGAAAAAGGAATTGGAATGGATGCGAAAGCAACCACGCGCCCGCGGCACGAAAGCCAAATACCGCATCGAGGCATTTTACGAATTGCAGGAGAAGGCGACTCAGAATATCAAGAAGGACCGATTGGAGTTGGACATTCAGGAGGCCAGACAAGGAGGGAAGATCATGGAGTTGCACCATATCCGAAAGCAGTATGGTGATCGCAAGATGGTAGACGATTTCAATTATGTCTTTAAGAAGAAAGACCGCATTGGCATTGTCGGCAAAAACGGCATTGGCAAATCCACTTTCCTCGATTTACTCACCGGTAAAACACAACCCGACAGTGGCGAGATCATTCCGGGTGTAACTACCAAGATCGGTTACTTTACCCAAGAGGTAGAAACACTTAACCTTTCCAACCGCGTGATCGAAGAGGTGAAAGAGATTGCCGAATTTATTACAATGGCGGATGGTTCGCAGATTTCGGCATCCAAGTTCTTAGAAACGTTTTTATTCAGTCCCGAAAAGCAGTACAACATCGTAGAGAAGTTGAGCGGTGGCGAGAAGAAACGCCTTCAACTGTTGAAAGTGTTGGTGACTAATCCGAACTTCCTCATCTTAGATGAGCCGACCAACGACTTTGACATTGATACACTCAATGTGTTGGAAGAATTTTTGGAGAAATTCACTGGCTGTTTGTTACTGGTATCGCACGATCGCTATTTCATGGACCATCTGGTTGATCAGCTTTTCATATTCGAAGGCGATGGCGTGATTCGTCCGTTCAATGGAAACTATTCCGATTATCGCACTTGGATCGAAGAGAAAGAGGAAATGGAAAAAGTTGTCCCGGCTGCACCTAAGAAGCAGGAGGTTGCTGTAGAAGCGCCTAAAGAACGAAAGAAACTCAACCTGACCGAGAAGTCCGAACTCGAAAAACTCCCTGCTGAAATTGAACGCCTCGAATCGAAGAAAGCCGAAGTCATCAATCTCTTAAATGCAGGCAGCACCGACCACAAGCAACTCAACGAATGGTCTAAGGAGATTGAAACACTCTCCGCTAAAATCGAAGAGAACACCTTGCGCTGGTTGGAGCTGGAGGAGAGAGGGAAGTAGAGAAATACGATTTCCTTTTTGTGGGTATAGCAGTCATTAACTTTCAGGTTATGGAAACCTGCTGGTAAACCCCCGAAGAGTAATCACCGCCATCCGGCAACCAACTTCATCGATTGGTAAGCGATCGCTCCCCGGCGATTTACTATTTTTAGAGAATAGTATTTCTAGCCCTTATAAACCCATAAATCATACTTTTGCGATATGATGAAATCACTTCAAATTCTTGCCTTCGTGGCATTGAGTAATGGCGTCTTTGCACAAGTTTATTATGTGCCACAAACCTTCAGCACACCACGGGGTAATATTACCATCCAGCAGCCCATGCGTATGCCGGGATCGTATGGAAGCTATAGCGGACAGGTCAATCCGAAATTTGATTTCACGGTCATTCTCAAAAATGATTCGGTGCTCACCTTCAAATCACGGGTGGAGTCAGGTGACAAGAAAATGTACGTGATGGAAAAAAAGAAGAAGGTAAAACGTAAAATATATCCGAGCGAAACAAAAGAAGTATATGCCTATAATGCCAACTACGGCAGACTAAAAGGTATAGCTGCGGACAGTTGTTGGTATTTTAAAGCGCATTCGGGCGCGATCAATTCTTACACGGTCTTACCCACGAAAGATAAAGACGGTGCCATTGCTATACACTGCGCCCGGTCAGTCGCAGGTAGTTGATGGTTT
>JACPVX010000019.1 GCA_016191555.1 Bacteroidota bacterium | reverse complement strand
GGCTTGCACCGCGCTCAACTCCGCTCTTCTGCGCTCTGCTATTTCTGCCATTACCGCTTTTTCATTTTTCTCAATATTTCTTTTCATCATGGTTACGCCACCTATCAACGCGCTATATGCCAGCAGCACGACTATGGTAAAGAAGAAATAATTGGGGTCTGTATGTCCTGTCTGATAATATCCCACATTAAACATATTGTGCAACGGGTTGAAAGCAGCAATCAACACAGCTGTGTACACGGCAAATAGTCTCGTCAACCTATTTTGAAAAGGTTCAAAAAGCCCCAGTGTGCCGATGGCAGAGATGGTCAGAAAAAATTGAAAACTAAAATAAACTCCATCCGATTTAATATCTTCTAATCCACCCAGGAGTTTGGCCAATATGGAAAAAGTGATGATGCACGTGGGGAGATAGAAACTTAAAAATATTCTGCTGAAAAGCGTGAAGCCATATGCATTACTGACCAATGGCAAGAGGAAGATTGATCCAAAGATAAAACTAAGTAAAGGCATTACATTCCAATTGACCAGCACCCCGTGAAGGATGGCGAGGGAAAAACTGATCGTCACACCCAGCACCGAGATTTGATTGCACAGCATGATGCCGCGTGTTGTGTCAATGCGAAGTTTGTTGCTTACACCCAGGTGGGTAAAATAATGAAGTGTGGTACTCATATCGATGTTACATATTCAATTGTAAAACGAAACAACTCTCCTCTTCTCGTTTTTTAACTTTGTGCCGTGCTTCATATACTGCCAACTTATCGGTATTTTTTTTAATTGCTGCGATGATGGTTGAGATTAACGATCCGGATTTGGATTAAGATGTTCTGCAACCCATTCTTTAATCAGGCCTACTTCGGCCTCGACTTCTTTTAAGAGGGCGTTGATCTTCTGCTCGTCAGGGTTTGTTTCTTCCAGTTGCGCAGCAAGTTTGGCGAGTTCATTAAAGCAAGCAGACAATGCAATTCCTCTTAGTTTATGGGCGACTTCAAAAAAGGCGTTACGCTCTGATTTATTTAGATGGAGGTTTTCTACACAGTCGTTGATGTGTGAGATGGAGATCGTCAGTAGTCTTTTTATTAGTTGCGGGTTATTACCCAGCTGGTATTTCAATTCAGCGAAATCAAAGTGGATTTTTGTATCGTCTTCCGCTGAATGATTTTGTGGTGTGGGGTTGGATTGGACGTTTAGATTCAGCCACTTCCTAAATGCATTTTCGATCGCATCTTGCACCATCGGCTTGCTGATGTAATCATTCATACCGGCTTCCATGCATTTTTCGCGCTCACCTTTTGCTGTGCCGGCCGTAAGGGCCACAATCGGAACGGCAGTGCCACTTCTGAATTCATGTTCTCTTATTGCCATGGCTGCTTCATACCCATTTTTTTCCGGCATACGGATGTCCATAAAGACCATATCCGGCTGTTCTTTCTTAAATTTTTCTACTGCCAGCAATCCATTTTCGGCTTCAATAATACGCGCATTGGGAAGCAAATTTTCAATGATTGACTTTGCCAATAACATGTTGACTGCGTTGTCTTCTGCAATGAGTATGGTGAGGCGTGTTTGAACGATGTGATTTTGATTTTGAGTCGGATTCGGTTCTTTGTCTTTCACTTCCGGAATCTCTTCCGAACACAGCTTCGAAAGTGTATCAAAAAGCTTATTCATTTTAGCCGGTTTAACAAGCCGCTGCCGTATGTGCAGTTGTTCGCACTGTTTGCCGATATACTCATCGTCTGATGAGCTATAGAGAAGTATCACGGGTTGTTCTACCGAGGGCAGTACTTTTTTTATCTGACGCACGGTTTCCAAGCCATCCATTTGCGGCATGTGGTAATCCATAATAATGGCGTCATATCTTCGGCCAGACTTAATCAACTCAATCGCTTCCACACCTGAACTTGCCTGTTCGGAATCAATTTCTTTTAGCGCCAACATTTCTTTTAGGATCGTGCGATTGTTGGCATTGTCATCTACAATCAAAATATTTTTTAGTTGCCCGATCGTTTGTTCGACTGTGGTTGGGTCGTGTTCGGCACGAAGTGCGATATCAAAATAAAATGTGCTTCCGATGCCGATTTCACTATGAAGCTGGAGTTTACTATGCATGAGTGCCAGCAGACTATTGGCTATGGTTAAACCCAATCCGGTTCCGCCAAACCGCTTGGTAGTAGAGGCATCGCCTTGTGAAAATATTTCAAATATCTTTCCCTGATTTTCGGGCGCAATTCCCATTCCGGTATCTCGTACTGAAAACCTGAAAATGGTTTCGGATGGGGTTGCTTTTAGTGCTTTAATTTTTAGTTCTATCTCACCTTGTTCTGTAAACTTTACTGAATTGCCAATGAGGTTTACCACCACTTGCCGGAGTCGCACTTCATCTACCCAGATAAATCGCGGTAACGTGGGTTCAATATTTAATAGTACCTCCAGATCTTTCTTCTGAGCCTGAAATTTAATCATATCAACCATCTCACTTCCCAATTCGAACAGGTCCGTTCTTTCAATGGAGAGGTCTAACTTACCGGCTTCAATTTTTGAAAAGTCCAGCACATCATTCACCAGATTAAGAAGTGTGTGTGCTGATTGCGAAACGTTGCTCAGGTATTGCTGTTGTGTGTCGGTTACGTGTGTTTTTGTTAACAGATCGGTAAAACCGATTACGCCATTGAGTGGTGTTCTTAGTTCGTGACTCATATTAGCCAGGAATTCTGATTTTGCTACACTTGCGGCTTCGGCCTGCCTTTTACTTTGTTCCAGCTCTGCGGTGCGCTTCACTACCAGCTTTTCCAGCAACTGATTTTTATCACGAACGCTTCTGGTTCTCAACGAGTAGACGGTGTATAGCACGATGACCAACGTGGAGAGAATTGCCAACCGAAACCACCACGTCCTCCACCAAGGCGGTAATACATGTATGATCAACGAAGTGCCCGCTTCATTCCATACTCCGTCTGCTCTACTTGCTTTGACTCTAAACGTATAGGTGCCTGCGGGAAGGTTCGTATAAGTAGCATTGCGTTGGTTGCCTACGTAGTTCCACTCACTTTCAAAATCATCCAGTCTATAGGCGTAGCTATTACCGGATGGATTGCTGTAGTTAATCCCAACAAAATCGATCGTCAATACAGAATGTTTATAGGTTAGTTCTATTTCCTTTGTTTGCGTAATGGATTGTTTGAGTATGGAGTCGGGTGCTAAAATTCCAACGGACTTATTCAATATTTTTAAATCGACCATGCGAATGGGTAGCGGACTGAGGTTGTCGCGAATGCTATCCGGATGAAAGACCAAAAGTCCTTTATCATGGCCCAGGTACAGTGTGCCGTTCTGATCTTTCAAAGCAGCACCTGCTCTAAATTCCAAACCTTGCAGGCCATCACTGCGATTGTAACTTCTGACTGCCCGCGTTACCGGATTGAATTTAATGAGTCCATTATTTGTGCCCAGCCATAAATTTCTGTGATCATCTTCAATGATAATCCTTGCACCGATGTCACGAAGTATGGTTTTAAATTTTCCTTCAGCCGGATTGAGTAGATTGAGTCCTTCGGATAAACCGACCCATGTTTGATTCGCATGGTCTTTGAAAATGGTATACACAGCATTATCGGATATACTGGTAGAATCGCCAATCGCATTCCGATAGCAGGTAGTGTTGTGTGTATTGACATTCCATTTGACCAATCCATCTCTGGTACAAATCCAAATTGTGCTATCTGTATTATCGTATATATGGAAGTTAAAGTTGTCAAGTTCCTGATACGCGCAATAGCGGGACGTGTAATTTTCGAATATTCCTGCTTTATCAAGCTTCATGGTCGAAATCCCTTTTCGGGTAGCGATGTACAGCTTCTGTCGATCCGAACTTTGTAAGATATTGACCACTTCATTTTCTGAAATGCTATTCGGATTTTTTGGATCATGAAGAAAACGAACGAAGCTGTCGGACTTTTCATTATACCATTTTAATCCGTCACGGTGGGTACCGACCCAAATCTTTCCGTCACGGTCTTCCACCAAACCGAGTCCGGGATTGCCGGGATAGGCCTTGCTCGCCCGGTTCTCCATTTTAATTATTCCTTTTTCGGTGGCTAGCCAAATGCGGTCTCTCTGATCTTTTATGATCGCGTTTACCGTGGGGTTATCCAGAGGGAGTTCGATTTTTCCAAACATATTCTTGTACGGATCGATGATGTTAACTCCGCCAATGTGTGTGCTGATGAGAATAAGACCTTGTCTGTCGCGGTAAATGCCGCCACCGGTGTGAGCGATGGAATTGCTATTCATGCCCAGCGGATTTTTAGAGTCGGGGTAATAGTTGGCGAATGTTTTTTCTTTTTTATCGAAAAAGCTTAAGCCACCATTCTGTGTTCCGATTATTATCGTATTTCCATGATCTAAAAATGAAGTGACTGTATTAATGGGTAGCGAGTTTGCATTGCCGGGCTGATGGCGATAATTCGTAAAGAAACCTGTTTTGAGATCGAGCACATCTAAGCCAGCGTCTTGTGTGGCAATCCACACGGTACCATTAGAGTCGACATACACATTGTAAAGCATTTTAGAACTAATGCTGTTTGCGCCTTTCGGCAGATAGTGATTAACTGCTTTTCTGGTTTGCGTATTGTACAGGTAAAGTCCATTGTTTTCGGTAGCTACCCATATATGGTTATGAATCGTAGCTTTGGCTACGCCCATGATGTTATCTTCCGGATTCGCCCAATTGATTTCTACAAATTTGTTTTGGGTGCTATCAAAATAGCCTATAAAATATTCGCCTGCCGCCCACAGTACGTTTTGACTATCCTCCCAAATCACATATATTTTTTCGTTTTCGGCATAGCGGATAAATTCATTCTTCGAGCGATCATATCTGCAGATGCCGTTACTAAATGTACCAATCCATAAACTACCGTTAACATCCTCATAGAGTGTGTTGGTTTGGTTGCTGCTGATTGAATGAGCGTCTTCGGGGTTATGTGTGTATCTTATAAAGTCATAGCCGTCATAGCGGTTCAACCCATTGTGTGTGGCTATCCAGAGAAATCCTTCTTTATCCTGGATTGTACTCGTAGTAAAATTACTGGAGAGGCCATTTTCGGTTGTAATGTGGCTAAACCGGATGTCCGGCTGTGCTACTAAACATTGAAACGAGAGAAGGAATAAGATCGAAGCAAAAAACGGGATTGGCCCCGATCTGCTTACACTTCGATAACCCGTTGAAAGGTGCTGCACGACATGAAAAAAAAGAGTGATGGATTTCATGTGCCTATTTGTTTAGCTTTTCACATCCACTTCGCTAGATACGATTATCTTCTCTTCGTAGTGCGTATTCACAAACCGGGTAAGCTCTCTGGTTGTCATATCCATTTCGTCAATGCTCATCCTTAAGAATCGAATGATTGCACTCATCTCCTCCTTTTCAATATAGCCATTTTCCATGAGGTTCATAAGTCCTTGTATTCGGGCAATCGGGCCCCGCACTTTGTGCGAAGCTCTAAAGGCAATATCTTCTAACATCTTCGATATCCTTTCTTTTTGCTCTTCGGCTTCTTTTCGTTCAGTAATGGGTAACGCGAGTACGAGGAAGTAATTAGCTGTTCCTGATTCGTTCTTCAGCGGAATGATCACCTTGTCCACCCAAAAATGGGAGCCATCTTTTCGTTTCTTTTTCACCTCTCCCCGCCAGGTTTTATTTTCCGAATGAAAAAGAGCCCCATTACGATAAAAGTCATCTTGCTGATACTGCGCGTGGAGGATGCTAATATTTTTGCCGATGAGTTCCAATTCGCAATATCCGGTCGCTCTCACCAATGGCGCATTCACTTTTAGAATGATCCCGTTTGTATCGATCACTGCAGAATAGACGTGAACATTAATGGCATCGATATACGATTGAAGTTCGTTACTTTTTTGCTTCACAATCCAATCGAGCTGTTCGCTTAACGAATGTAATTCATCATTGGAAGTTTTTAATTCTTCATTGGTCGTCAGCTCTTTTCTGTGAGCCTCTTGAAGGTCTTCTGCATACTTGTTGATCAACGAACGAAATACCAGCAACTGAACAGCTACGGCACATGCGGAGGTCAACATGACCACACTTTTCATATATTCATACGGCACGGTTGGATCCGGCACAAAATCGTAGGTTGTATCGTACCACAGATAAAATCCAAAACAGATCAGTGAGAAAACAAAACCCAAAAAGATTTTTAACACTTCGTCAAAAATCAGGATGGAAGAACAGGCGAGGGAGATGAGCACATACTCTGTGCCGGTGCGCCTGTCGGAAAGAGCCATGCCCAGAATTACGAGAACAAGGGAGAACACCATGAACACCTTGGCCGCCTCCAATCTCCTTGTTGCATTGAGCCACAAAACAACTACCATCACCAGGGCAATCGGCAGTGATTCTAACGCACTGTATGAACCCACTGACACAAAAGCAGCAGCAAACAACAGCACAAACAAAATGGAAGCAAATGCAAAGGCATTTAACGTATGCAATCGTATCTGTTGCTTCCGATTCAACGCATCATGGTGACCCATGCGCAGTAGCCTGTTCCAGAAGTTCATTACGATCAATCGCATTCGTAAATAGCTGTAGATTTGAATCCTAACAAACCTCTACTAAATCTCTGGCTTATTGCGTTTTTTTAGATGATTTGGGTGCTTTGCACGTTAGATTCAACGTATCACAAGATGAGCTACATAATTAAAAATTCAGAAAAAGACTCCACTTGAAGTCCGGAAGAACCTATGGCTCGGATCACCTTTGTAAGCCAGGCGACACCTGTTACACCTTCTGAAATATCTTAGCATCGATATCCAACACTTTGAATTTGGTCGGATCGACTAAGGGTAGTACGGCATCATAAAAGCCAATGATAAACAAGCCTCCGGGATTCAGGGATTCATGAAACTTATCAAAAAGTTTCAGCTTGGCATTGTTATCGAAATAGATCATTACGTTGCGGCACAAAATAATATCGTATTTCTTCGCAAACGGGTCGGTGATCAGGTTATGGTATTCGAAGTTGACGTGTTGGATGAGTGTGGGATCAAAAACGGCTGTATCATCTTTAACCGTGTAATACTTTTTTAGAGTGGAAAGCGGATTAAATGTCTGGTAATTTTTCTCGTATTCGATCATCTTCAACGCGTGATATTCTCCACTTCGGGCGATGGTCATGGCCTGGTTGCTGATATCGGTGGCGCGGGCTTCTACCGGCTTCTTAAAATTGGATTCCCGTAGTACAATGCCCATCGTATACACTTCCTCTCCGGAAGAGCACCCTGCATGCCAAATGGATAAATTACTTTTTGAAGCGAAATTGTCATTCAACAACTGGCGCATCTTTTTCCACAAGACCGGATCGCGAAACATGGCAGTGAGGCCCACGCTGATCTCATCCATGAATGGATAAATAAACGACCGGTCTTTTAATATTTTGATCCACAGCTCGTGTACTGCATTGAGTTTGAAAATATGCAGTGAGCGGATCACTCTTCGCTTGAGTGATTTGGGCTCGTAGCAACTGAAATCAATACCATGTCGCTGATGGATGGCGTCTGTTAACGACTTCAACTCTTCGTCAGAAATTGAAATCGATTCTACGGGTTGTTCTGCTTCCATTTTATGACAGGTTATTTTTTAATATTAACAAGCTTCTGCGCTGGCGCTCGGTGTTTCCGTTTACCTTGATGATGGTGGCGCTGAAACGTTTATTTTCTCCACTTTTATTTTGCAGATCGAGATCGAAGTGGTCGGGCTGCTCTACGCTGCTAGATTGGTGTTGCGTTATTTGTTTGAATGATTCGGCAGACAGCACATCTCTCGGCTGCACTTTCTTCAGCTCCAAACGCTTGATGCCCAACTCTGTTAAGAACAGATCATTGGCTGACTTGAAAGTCATATCTGCATTTAGCTCTGCCATTGGGAAACCGGTTTTCAGGGCGGTGATGGTTTCCTGCATGTCCTGCATTTTCTCTTTGTCTTGTGTGACAAACTGCGCGAGCATTAAGATTTTCTCCGCCTTGCCGGTTACGTCAAAGATCGGGTTGTATGTGCCCGACAGCCATTGCACCTTGTTGGCCACATCGATATATCTAAACTCTCCTGTAAAGGCCTGACCCAACAAAATATTTTGCCACATGATGCTGTGCTGTGGCTTGGTTTTATCTTCTTCGGGGATGAGCACCTCAAATGATTTGCCTACGATTTGTTCACTTTGAAATCCGGTAACTTTGTAAAACAAATCATTGGCTTCCAAAACTTTTCCGTCCATGTTAAATTCGATCACCGCATTGGTTCTTGAAATGGACTGAAGCTTGGAGAGATTATCCAGTGCATTCTTTTTTGTGTTGGTGATTTCTGCCTGTATGGAAACGAATTTTTGAACTACTCCATGTTCATCCTTAATGGGGTTGATCACCAATGATATCCAGTAAATTTGTTTGCTCTTGGAGTAGTTGAGTATTTCATCGTAGACAGGCTCGCCTTGCCTTAATTTGGCTGATATATTAGCGACTGTTTCGCGATCGGTCAATGGCCCCTGAAGAAACGAGCCGGGCTTCTTGCCAACTACCTCGTCAAATTCATAACCGGATAATTTGGTGAATCCGGCATTGGTATAAATGATGCGCCCGTTGGCATCGGCAATCAACACGGAATTATTGGTGTGGTCTGCCACCAGCGAGAGTGTTTCCAGTTGTTTTTTCTCGCGCAACATTTGCTCTTGTGTGGCATTGAGCTCTTCCATGTTTTGGCGCAACTCTTCCTCTTGCGATTTCACCTCTTGCGCCATCTTCTGCGACTCTTCCAATAACCGCTCGGTGCGCGCATGGGTTTCAATGGAACCCAGGTTATAACCCATACTCTCTGAAATCTTTTTGAGATACTCGAAGTGATAAGGCTTCAATTCGTGGAAAGAAGCGATTTCTATCACACCGTGTATTTCTCCTTCTGTCATCAACGGCACGATGCAAACACATCTCGGCAGGGCTTCGCCCAAGCCGGAAGTAATTTTGATATAATCTTTGGGAACGTCTGTGAGGTAGACGATTTCTTTTTCATAATACACCTGCCCTATCAAACCTTGCCCGGGATTGATTCGTTGCTCGATGTACTTCTTTTTTCCGTAAGCGTAAGAGGCGGTCAATTCAAAGTACGATTCTTCTCCACTCTGCTTCAAGAGATAGAAGCCGCCCTGGTTGGCCTGCAAATATTTTACGATGTTGGAAATGGCCTGAAAGGAATAGGCCGCCAGATCATTTCCCTGATGTTTGAGCTCGGCAATAGAGGCTATTCCTAGCGTAACCCAGTTGCTCTCTTCTTCTTTTTTTCGCAGGTCTACGATTTTGATATGCGCAGATTCCAGCGAGGCCCGGATGCTTGTATCTTTTATCGTTTGTAGTACTTCTATAAATTTTTCGCGACCAATTTCGTTAATGCTTTCGATGGCGAGCCGCGACTCGCTGATCGCTGCTTGTGTCGATGCCAGATGTTCTTTTATAAAGAGTTTCTTGTCGGACTTTACTTCGTCTTGGTTTGATAGTGATACTAATTCGTTGATAAAACGTTTGGTAGCATGCTGCATCCACAGTAGAAATAACAGCGTGCCCAGTATGGCCAGTGCAGCCCAACTGAAACCTTGTTGCCAAACGATTATGGATAAAACGACTGCATTCAGCGCCAGAAAAAACCAGAAGACAAATTTACCTTTCATGTGCTACTATATAATCGATGTTGTCTTGATGGACTCAAACACGCTGCTATCCAACACCCAAACAAAAGCAGGCTTCATTTCCGAATGACCCTCGATGGAAAAGGAAATCGCGTTGATATAAATGGTTTCCGTTTGTTCGCTGAAATCGTCTTCGATGGTATCTTCTATCTTGGCCAATGTCTTTCCTTGCAACAGCGGTATATCGCCATACATTTTTGCTTTTAATTCATTGGACAGTTTGGTGATGACCGAAGCGGAAAGGATGTTATCTACTTCTTTCAGAAATTCTTCTTTCAAATTAATGCTGGCATCTTTGCCCACCGGAATGCCGGCCGTGAGCAACTCCACTTCTTTGTCGGAAAGAAACAAATAACTTTTTCCGGTGATGTCGCCAAATATCTCTGTTGTCAACAGCAGACTACCTTGGTTTACTAAGATGGGGCCATCCACCTGTGCTTCGCCCACGTGATGAAAGCCCGCATGGATCTGATTAAATCCAATTTGCTGCGCGGTCATGCGTGCCAGTGCTGAAGCTGCGTTGGCGTATCCGGCATCAAACGACTTATCTAATTTCTCTGACGTATTTTGATTCAATGCTTCGAGCATACGTGTTATGCATTTATGGTTCTGGATACCTGATTTCCTACGAGTGCATTGAGGATGCCGGGGATGCTTAATGCCAGGCACACATTGCCATTGCCCAAAATGGTTACTCCGCTCAAATAGGAAATGGAGTCAAACGGTTTGCGTAATGGTTTCTCGACAATTTCTTTTTGCTGCAATAACTTATCTACGATAAAGCCAATTCGCTTTCCGTTGAATGACACCACTACGATTTCCAGTTTTTGTTCCGGATGCAGTTGGTCAAAGGATGCATATTTGTCTTTGGACTTGCCGATGCTTTGTGCAAACAAATCAGACAGAAATACAATGTGGATGGTATTGCCCAGGTGAACGGCAATCAATCCATTCGCTGCCTTATGTATTTCGCTTTTGTAAATCGAAATCACTGACTCGGTATAGGACAGTGGAATGGCGTAGGTCTGATTGTCTAAATCAAAAAGTAAGGTAGACTTTACCGCCATCGATGATGGAAGGCTGAGTGTAAAGATCGAACCTTCGCCCAGCATGGTGTCGACCTGCACGGTGCCACCAATGGAATCAAGTGCTTTTTTCACCACATCCATTCCCACGCCTCTACCGGAAATGGCAGTTACTGAATCCATCGTAGAAAAGCCCGGCTCAAAAATGAGCATCGTCAAGTCGCGGTCGCTCATCTGGCTCGCATCTTGTGCGGTGATCAATCCCTTCTCAATTGCTTTTTGTTTGATGCGCTCAGGGTTAATGCCTGCGCCATCGTCTTTTATTTTTATGATGACGGTATCGGACTCGCTGCTGGCCGAGAGTGTTACCGTTCCTTCTTCTACTTTTCCTTTTTGTTTGCGCACCTCCGGTTTTTCAATACCGTGGCCCACGGAGTTACGAATGAGGTGAATGAGCGAATCGCTGATGACCTGCAAGATGTTGCGATCTATTTCCGTTTCCGTTCCTTCCAACTTTAGTGATACTTTCTTTCCTTCTTTCGAAGAAGCATCGCGCACAATGCGATGGAATTTGTTGAACAAAAAACCTACTTGCACCAATCGCACATCCATTACCGAGTATTGTAAGTCGGATGAAATGCGATTTAATCTGGAATACTCATTGGATGAGTGGGTACTGGCGCCATTGGCAATGATGCGGTCGCGCTCAATGATGAGTTCGCCTACCAGGTTTAAGAGGTTATCCAGTTTTTTTACCGGCACCTGCACCAGGTCCGAAAAAGAAACATTGGTGGTTTCTACTTCTGATTCATCATGGTCTTCCTCTTCCGGCAATTCAACGGCTGCGGAATTGGATGTACCGGTTTGTATACCTGCCTCTTGCGCGGTTGGTTGTTGTGTCGCTTGTCCCGCGGCAGGAGCCTGCTTGGCATTTCTGATAAAAACTTCGAGCTTGGTTTTGATGCCCCGATACTTTACGTCTTTCGGTGTTTTGATGGCTTCAATTAATTCTCCCAACACATCGGCTGCTTTAAATACCGATGTGAATATTTCACTTCCTAATTCCAATCTGCCTTCTCTTACTTCGCCAAAGAAATCTTCGAGCACGTGTGCCATCTCCGCAATTTTATCGAAGCCCATGCCGGTGGCATTGCCTTTGAGCGTATGCGTAATTCTGAACAAAGCCTGCACGGCTTTGCTATCATTCACATTTTTTTCCAACACCGTCAGCAACCGATTCATCTCGGTATAATTTTCCAGTGCTTCCGCTAAAAATATTTCGCGGTATTCGTTGTCTTTCTCGTTACTCATAATGCGCTGATTATAAAGTTTGGAATTTCTGTTAATGGTATTTGATGTTTAGCCGCGCCTGTTTCAAACGCTACCATGGGCATGCCATACACTACGGAGGAGAGTTTATCTTGCGCGATGGTGAGGCCACCGGCCTGACAGATTTTTCCAAGCCCCATCGCACCGTCTTTGCCCATGCCGGTAAGAATAACGCCTATGGCTCTGCTGCCATAAATGTTTGCCACCGATTCAAACAGGCAGTCAATGGAAGGATGATTAAATTCTTTGTAGGAATCGTACACATATCTTGCCACCGGACTCGAGCCGGAATAGTCAATGCGCATGTTCGCGGTTCCCGGTGCGAGGTAAATATGGTTGCCTAATAAATGTTCTCCATCCTGGGCTACGCTGACGTTCAGTCCCAACGCTGCTAATCGTGATGAAAATGATTCGATGAAGCGTTCGGGCATGTGCTGCGCGATGACTACCGGAATGTTTAAGTTGGCCGGCAAGTTAGTCACCATGAGCTCCACTGCGCTGGGTCCACCGGTAGAAGCACCGATTACCAGAATGTCGTAATTGAGGCGTGCTTCAAACGTATGCTCGGACGTATTTCTGCCTTTTAGTTTTTGGCGTAGTTTTAAATAGTCCGTAAGTGAAGCTTCGCGAACCATTCGTGTTAACGGGAGGTATCCCTGAGCTACTTCTTTTTCTTGCGGCTTGTCTACAAAATCAAAAGCGCCCTCTCGCAAGGCGTCAAATATTTTTGGATCGGCCCGATCCAATGAACTTAATAAGATGATGGGCAGCGGCATCTCTTTCATCAGGTTTTGTACCACATAGAGTCCATCATACTGAGGCATCACCATATCGGTGATGACGACATCGGGTTTAAATGTCTTTACCTTTTCTACGCCTTCCAATCCATTGATAGCGGTTGCCACCAACTCAATGTTTTCGTCTTTGCGTAAAAGATCAGACAATAGAATTCTCATAAACCCCGAATCCTCAATTAACAGAGTCTTAATTTTTGGTTTTACCATGATGAGAAGTGATTAGAGTTTATTCACCTCTGATAAAAGCTGATCGGACGTAAAGGGTTTTACGATGTAGGCCTTCGCTCCTAATGTGAGCCCTTCCTGAATGACCGACTCCTGCCCTACCGCACTGATCATGATCACCTTCGATAAAAGTCCTTCTTGTGTGTAGACTTTCAAAATATCGGTCCCGATCATATCGGGTAAGATATTATCGAGGGTGATGATGTCGGGCTGCAATTCAAAGGCGAGGTCAATCGCTTCCTCTCCATTGGCAGCCTGCCCTACCACTTTGAAACCATTTGATTCCAGGGCATCTTTAATGACCGTGCGCATGTACAATGAATCATCTACGATTAAAACATTCTTTGTCATATTGTTTTCTTTAAATACTATACTTTGTTTGTTCGGATGTGGAGATTTCCAACTCACCGGATTGACTGTAATAGCGTGCCGTGCGTGAGATGGTGCCGCCCACATCTGTAGCGGCTATGTAAACTTTTCGATCTATCAATTGCTTTAACACCACTTCTGCATTCTCCGCGCCAATGCTGCAATGGCTTCCATACACCTGTGCACCGCCCGTTACTTTGGCGCGCAGTGTATTCAGATCACTGCCCCATGCTTGAAAGGCGTGAAGCAATTCATCGATCAGGTAGGTAGCATCTTTCCAATCGCTTTGCGCGGAATTGTGCGGCAATGGAATGTGCACTCCACCGGATAAGCCTTTGGTACGATCGCTCATAAAAAGCCCAATACAAGAGCCCAATCCATAGCAGGTAAATACCACGGGTTGATCGGACACGTCCATCTCATTGATATTGAGCATTTTTATTTTGACTTGTTGCTTCATGCCACCGAGTCTTGCACTTCTTGTTTTTTGAAAAGCTGTTGTGCTTCTTTTTCATTGATCACTTTGAAAATATCAATCATAATGATCAGACGCTTTTCTAACTTCACAATACCCGTGATGTAGGATTGCTCGGATTGACTATCTCCGGTAAAGACGGAGTCTTCTACATTTGCAGAAGAGATCGAAAGTGTATTCGGCACCTCGCGCACCAGTATACCCATCTTGTAATCTTCGCTTTCAATCACCAATGTAAAATGATTTCCGTTGCTGCTGGCTTCGTGGTTTCGCACGAGGCCAAACTTTTCTTCCAGATCAAGAATGGCAATGACATTGCCTCTGATGTTGGCCACGCCTTTTACAAAAGCCGGTGTCTGTGGCATGCGGGTGATGGTAGGCGTAATGACCACTTCTTTGATCTGATCAATGTGCAGTCCATATTCTTCCTGGCCTAACTTGAAAACCACTATTTGCATGTTATGCGCTTGTGCCGTGGCGTCCTTTTTATGCTGTTTTATTTCGCTCATGTTAATTTCGTTAATCGTTGTTGTTTGCTTGTTACTTGCTGATGGCCCTTGCTGTTGGTGCGATCCACAACTAACTTCTAACTACTACTTGCTTCCACACCAACCTACTCTATTGAAAAAGATCTGTTGGTTGGGTAAGAAGCCGGTTTACTTTTTCAATTTGAATTGAGTAACACCTGCTTGCAACTCGGCAGCCACTGCAGATAACTCATCACCTGCTTTGGCAATTTCGAGCATACCTCCATTCATTTGCTGGCTGGAGCTTGCTACTTGCTGTGTGCCGGCCGCGGTTTCTTCGGAAACCACTACAATCTGCTCAATATTCTTCACTACGCTGCCGATCGATTCTTTCTGCGAAACGGTTGCCAACTGAATTTCCTTCGATGCACCAAATGTTTCTTCGGTTGATTTCGAAATCTCCTGAAATATTTTCTCGGCTTCAATGCTCGACTTGTTACCTTCTTTTACGCTGGCCTCCATCGTTACAATGGCTTTACCCGCTGCGTTGGTATCTTTTTGAACATCGCCAATAATCTTTTCAATTTCGACAGCCGACTTTCTTGAATCTTCGGCCAGCTTGCGAATCTCTTCGGCTACTACCGCAAAACCTCTTCCGGCATCGCCTGCACGTGCCGCCTCGATCGCTGCATTCAAAGCCAACAAGTTAGTTTGGCTGGCAATGTCTGTAATCACCTTCAGCGTGCGTCCTATTTCTTCGGTGCGTTTGGTCAACACTTCAATGGATTGGGAAGTCTGGCTGGCAGATTCTTTTATCTCTGTCATATTCTCTACCAACACTTTCACTGTCTTCATACCCTGATTAGAGCTTTCCAAACCACGCTCGGCCGCTTTGTTGATCACATTCGCTTTCTTCTCCATGTCATTTGCAGACGACATGACATGATTTGCTAGTTTAGAAGACTCATCTGTTTTTTGTGCCTGATCTTGTGCGCCTTTCGCCATCTGTGCAATAGCCGTAGCTACTTCAGTTGTGTTGCGCTTCATATCTTCCACTTTCTTTTGCAATAAGTTAGAAGACTTGGCCACTACATCTGATCCCTGATTGATCTGACCTAATACAGAATTTAAATTCTCAAGGGCTTTGTTGATTTCAGCTGTGAGGCCACCATTATCTACAGACTCATCGCAGCGAATGCTTAAATCGCCTGCGGCCATTCCTTTGATGGCACGAATCACTTCGGTCATATCCAAGGCATATTTTACTACTTTGAAAGGTCTGCCATTCAAATCCAAAATCGGATTGTAAGACGCTTGAATGTAAACTTCCTTGCCACGCTTATCAATGCGCGTGTAGGTGCCTACCAGGAATTCTCCATTGTTTAATTTTTTCCAGAAGTCAACGTAGTCCGCACTGCGGGCGTAGGTAGAATCCACAAACATGCGATGGTGTTTGCCTTTCACTTCGCTGAGCGAATAGCCACCCAACGCAGAAAGAAAATTATCATTGGCCGTAATGATGCTGCCGTCCATGTTGAATTCGATCACGGCATTGGATTTACCAATGGCCATCAACTGGCCTTCGTAATCGGCATTCTTTAATTTCTGTTCGGTTACATCGGTGGCAAACTTTACTACTTTAAAAGGTTTACCTGATAAATCAAAGATGGGATTGTAAGATGCCTGAATCCAAACTTCTTTGCCTCCTTTGCCGATACGCTTAAATTCTTCGGCTACAAATTCTCCGCGATTCAGCTTCGCCCAGAATTCTGCGTAAGCCGCACTGCGTGCATATTCCGGATCGACAAAAATGCGATGATGTTTTCCTTGCACTTCCTGAAGTGAGTAGCCCATCGGGTTCAGGAAATTTTGATTCGCACTGATAATGGTGCCGTCCATGTTGAAGGAGATGACAGCCTGCGATTTTCCGATGGCTTCCACCTGCCCGCTGAAATCTGCATTTAATACTTTGGAAGCTGTAATATTTGAGGCCAGCTTAATCACCTTTACTACTTTACCTCTATCATCGGATACCGGAGTGTAGCTGGCCAAAAGCCACACCACATCGCCACCTTTACTGATGCGTGCAAATTCTCCCGATTGTGATTCGCCTGCGCGCAGATCGTTCCAGAACTTTTTGTATTCGTTGCTTCGGGCGTATGCTGCATCGACAAACATGCTGTGGTGTTTGCCTTCAATCTCTTTCAGCGAATAGCCCATCGCATCCAGAAAAATATCGTTCGCTTTGATGATCCCTCCCTGCGTATCGAATTCAATAAATGCAAATGCCTGGTTGATGGCATCCAACTGCCCTTTCATG
The DNA here is from genome assembly GCA_016191555.1 of Bacteroidota bacterium. Classification (GTDB taxonomy): domain Bacteria; phylum Bacteroidota; class Bacteroidia; order Cytophagales; family Cyclobacteriaceae; genus ELB16-189. The sequence continues at coordinate 15,290 of JACPVX010000019.1, read as the reverse complement.
TCCAGCAATTGATCGCTTGTCTGATGATTGCCGTTGCTTTTGGTTTTTACGGGTTCTGCCTGCAATTGTGTTTCCATAGTTGTTGTGTTTTCAGTTAAGGTTTCTTTTTGAAGTTGGTTGGTACCGTTGGGGAGTAATTTTTCTTTTTTGAGGTTATTGCCGAGTGCCATATATTAGGAATTAGGAATTAGGAATTAGTGAATCGTTAATGGTTAATCGCTAGTGGTCAATTGTTGCTGGTGTACTTTTGTCACTCTCACTACCTCTTTTGCGAAGGCTCGGTAATCATTGGCGGTTGTCGATTGGGGTGCATAGGCTACCACGCTCTTGCCAAACGATGGAGCTTCCGCTGCTTTTACACTGGTACGGATGACTTGCTCAAACACGCGCTCCGTATAATTGGATTGAATGTGTTGTAAAATCTCCTGATACATGTTCTTGCGAGTATCGACCATTACCGGTACGATTCCCAGTACCGCCAATCGCGGGTGGATGGCGTTTACTTTTCGTACTGTTTCCAACATGGAATCTAACCCGCGCAACGCCAGCACGTCCATTTGCATGGGCACTATAATATAGTCTGAAGCTGCCAGCGCATTTAATGTTAATAGTGACAGCGATGGCGGGCAATCGATCAATACAAAGTCATAATCGGACAAAGCATGCAAGAGATTGCTCAGATGATTGAAGCGTTCGTCTGCTTTTGCAATCGCCAGTTCCACATCGGCCAAAGCAGCTCCGGACGGAAGGACATGCATTCCTTCGCGCTCGGTTATCAGTTGGTGAACCGTGGCGTCTCCATGAAAAGCATCTGCGATGGTAGGCCCCTGATCATCCATCCCTAACGAATACGTGAGACTGCCTTGCGCATCGAAATCAACCAACAGCACACGGTGACCTGCTTCCGCCAACGCACTTCCCAAGTTGATGGTGGTTGTGGTTTTGCCTGTTCCGCCTTTATGATTGACAATCGAAATAATCATGAGTACTTTTTATCGCGTTGCGTTCGTAAACTGAGTGCGTTACGATCGCTTTCCGCTTTAATTGATTTAAAAGTATCATCAACTAAGTGCTGATTGGAAATTTTTAGTTGAAATGCCCACTTTGAACTGTGAGTCCTTCTTATTCCACGATGGAATAGTTAAACGAATTCGATTAATCGTTTTTCAACATTTTCGAGCAACCGATCGTGTTGTTTAACGATAATTTGTATTTGGCTCTACAAAATCATTTGGAGAGAGCACTCAATAATTATGCTCTGTGAGAAGAGATGTATGATTGACGTAAGGAATGATCCATCTTATGTGAACAGAAGATGAACTTACTATTAAATAAGTATCGAAGACTTACTGAACTGTAAGATTCACCATCTCTATTCGAAACTTAGAAAGTTCAGGCATGGGTGCATGACAGAAGTGATCTACTGCATCTGCGGAGAAGCCTAACTTCACGGCAAGATTTTTTGCCTCCTTCGTTTCATCGGCATGAATTTCTCCATCGGCCATGATCATTTTAAGAATCCAGTAAAACAGTTCTGTTTTGTCCGGCAATTCATGAAGGGTTTCTAAATCGGGAGTTTGCTGGTTGTGCTCTTCCAGAAAAGATTCATCTAATCCTTTCTCCTTTAATATAGAGAGCAACAATTCTTTTTCGGAGGCGTGAAATTTTCCATCTATGTTCGCTAAATGGAGCAACAGATTTATTTTTCTTGAAAGTACTTTGTTCATGGCGTTGTTATTAATCGCCAACAATATACAAAATATTGGGACTGTCCATTCGTAACTAGTAACTAGTCAATAGTCAATGGTCAATGGTCGATGGTCAATAGTCGATGGTCAATAGTCAATAGTCAATGGTCAATAGTCACTTGTGTGCGAGAGACTGTTTCGTGTACAGGATTACAAACCCGGGACGCAATACGTGGAGCTACCGACTTTACTTTTTCTGTTTGAGCAGCGTCAACAACTGATCATTAAACATATTCGTCTTGTTGCCAAGGGTCGCAAAAAAGGTTTTGTCAAATTGCTATCGTTTAATAGGGGTTGTTCATGTCGAAATTGGACACGCAAACACTGCGGATCGTTCACATGATTTTATTCCCGCCTTGCGGGACGCGCCCGTTCTATCTTTTCAACGCGGAAGTAAGGTCTGCCCGATTCAGGCTCAACGTCTGAAAGCCACAAAGTAAAGTGATTACGACCAAGCAATATGCGAGGGGCACGATCGGATCTAACCAGCTAAAGTTTGTTGTAAACACAAAATTTCGAAGCATCTCTTTTATGATAATGTATGTCAACGGGCCAAAAATTAAAATAGCCAGTAGCATTTGGCTTGCAAATTCTTTGACGAGTAGCCGCGTAAGACTAAAAATACTCGCTCCGCACAACTTATGGATGGCAATTTGTTTCAACTTATCGCGAACAATACTAATGCTCAAACCATAAATAGCAAAGCAGGATAAGAGTCCGGAAATAATAGCCAGTAGTTGAGACAACGCATTTAATTTATCCTGATACGTAAGCCATTCTTCAAAACGTTTATCTAAAAAGGATACCGTAGCTTTCTGACCGTTCTGCCCAAAGTAGTTCTCCAAAAATTGTACGGTTCTTCTAATATCTACCTCCAATATTCGTATGCACAGATAATGGTAGTTGACATGGGAAGAAACACTTATCTTCAACGGCTTCTCCGGCTGATTGTATTGCCCGCTCAGATCTTTGAAAACTCCAATGACGTGACGTGTATTATTGCTGTGTATTGCACGTCCACGCTCATTCACCACTACCATGGAGTCGCCATCATTTGCCCGAAACCAATTACCCTGAAGCATCTCTAATTCAAAGAAATCTTTAAAGCCCCGATCAACGGATATAAAATAGAATTCTGAGTTTAACTCTTTGCTGCTGACGCGGTCGGGTAACTGAGAGGCGGCCATTAAGTCAACTACATTGGCATTGCCCTTCTTCCATGCCAGGCGCATGCTCGCAAGACCTGCGTTTGTCAAGTCTTTAGGATAACTCACATATACAATCTGATCGTAATTGCGTCCCGGTTCCTTCAGAAGAGAATAGTTTATTTGTCTTTTGATCACCATGGCGGCAACGATTAAAAAAATACTTATTCCTAACTGGAGAAACATGATTGTCCTCTTAAACCTTGGAAAGGTGATTGTCTCCGCACTTAATAGACGATTAGGTGTTGCCCGAGTAAATCTAGGCGTCATGAAAAGAGGCGTGATGGCCACGACCAGAAATAGTGTCATCAAAATTAAAACCAATTGCAGGTTTCCCTGCACAAACAATGCGATCATATTGATGGCGAGAATTGACTCTATCCAACCTGAAATGACGATCAATATCATTATGCCTAAAATCATCGACATACCTACTACCAAAATGGATTCTTTCGCGAAGTTGAACGTCAAACTTGCCTGACCTGTGCCGGCTAATTTCTTGATCGCTAATTCTTTTGATCGGTATGGCAGGGTTAATGTTGTAAGATTTACAAAACTGGTGAGGGAAAGGAACAGTATGAGCGCTGTGACACAAATTAAAATGATGATGCTGTATTGATCTCCATGCTTCGAATCTTCGCCTGCTACTCTCGGACCAAAGTAGATTTCAGCAATGGGTTGAATCCGATACGTCAATTCATTTGATAGTGGTAATTTTTTAACCATGCTTTCCTCATTCGCTGTGCTACCTTCCAGTAGTTTCAAGTAAACTCCGGTATTTTTAGGATCAAAACTTAACGCTTGGAGTGTGGTGCTGTCAAACCGGATAAAGCTGTTAAATTCTTCGTGCGAGTTTTGGGGGTAATCTTTGTAAACAGCAGCAACGGTGAAAACCAATGTGTCGCCCAGGGTGTATATCTTCCATTTTTTTCCTTCGGATTGATCGGTTCCGAAATACTTCTTAGACGCCATCGAAGAAAGGATAACACTTCCCTCCTTCTCTCGGAATTCTTTCAGCGATCCGCTTACGATTTCAAATGAAAAAATAGAACAAAGCTCCGGGTCTGCTGCATAGAGCTTTGAATCATTGAAAGATTGATGGTTTGCCAATACATTTACTTTATCTAATAACTGCACTCTGGCCGGTACCAACTCTTCTGCATTATTGCGTTTCAATGCATTGAATACATCTAGCGGGATCTTATTCGAAAAGCGGTTTCCAATAAAGGATTCATTATTATTCCGCTGCAGTACACGGAAGATCAAGTTATGCTCTTGATGAAACCGGTCGTAGCCAAATTCATTTATTGAAAAGAGAAGGATCAGCGTGGAGCACGCAAAGGCTGTGGCGAGAGAGATGATCTTTAAAAAGTAGGCTTCTTTGCTCTTTGCAATTGTTCTAAAAAACAAACGAGTTTGAAATGAAAACATTCTTCAGTTTGAGTTTAAACCGGCTCGATTAACCAACGGCTATTTCCCGTGCTTTTCTTGTCAACAATTAAGCCAAACAATTTAACCTATTATTTAGGATAATCTATTCTCCCGGATGTCCGATTGTGGTACCTGGTTGTGCGATTGCGGAGGGGACATTCGCTATTTCCCCAGGCCAAACATCATGATTACTACAAACCCCTCTGCAATTCCATTTTCAATGCCACTGCTTTCTCAATGGCATTTCGATAGGTGGAGATACCATCGTTCAACTGACTTGCAGCAATTAACAAACTGTTGTTGGTGCGGATATCTTTCAGGATGGAAGGGTTTGTGATTGTGCCGGTTGAATAATCTACAAAAGATGCATAGAACAAATTAAAATCATTCAGCAAAAACTCGGTATACACATATTCAAACCGGTCGATGGACTTGTAGCACTTATAATATTCTGAAAGAAAGGTGCGGGTGCTTTTATTGCTTATCACACTCAACCCGTTGCTGTTCATCAGCGTGGTGTAGGTATTATCATTTCTATAGCTAAAAGTTGAAAAGGACAAGACGCTGATAATGGCTTTCCCCAACGTATCGGGTGACACCTTTGCCTGCCGGTAATTTCTCAGGCTACTTCCTGCGATGGCGCTGTCCGCCTGAAGTTCTGCTAAAATGCGATGCATGCTGCTGATATCTTTATCGATATCGCTCACCAGATTTTCGAGATAGAATTGCTCGAGTGCCGATTGATCCGAACGCTGCTTTACATTATTTAACTGAAAAGCAATTGTCACTCCGCAAATAACGATGAATAAATCAAAGATCTTATTCGTCAACAGGCTTTTGCCATTTGCCGACAACTTCCACTTTAGTTTACGCATGCTCTTTTATATTAAATACTCCTTACCTTCTCTCTTCGCTCGTCTTAAAATGAGTGATGTTGTTTACACTTTCGTGTTTCTTTGCATTCATCTTGTCGTAAGATAAGAAGATGCCTGCAATGATGAAAACAAATTTTTGTGTGATGGACGCCTCTCCTATCCGGATGTCTTGTCCATTAGCATAAAAACAAAATAACCTCTCCGGGGAAAGGTTATTTCACGTAACGTACTTCATTAAAACTTAACCGGCTGTCAGATTACTCTCTGCGCCAAACGCATGGTCGATCACAATCTTCCAGGTGCCGTCTGCCTGCTGCTTCATGAGCTCGATGCCTTTGGCACTTACTTTCACTTCTTTGCCATCGGTGATGTTCCACTCCGACCGCCCCACTGCGACATCCCCAGCTTGCAGACAATACACCGTTTTGATTTCCATCTTTCCCTCGATGGCTAAAATACCCTTGATGGCTTCTTCCCATTTCTCTTTGCCTGACACCGGTTTGCCCGGCTCGGCCACCATCACTCCTGTTACATCATACATACGTAGCACGGTGGCTAAGTCGCGGGTGTTAAATGCTGCTGCTAGTGTGGCGTGTGCATCTTCTGCTCTTGTTGGTAAGTTCATGTTATTGTTTTTTTTAGTTGATGCTCAAAAGTAAGTTGAGCGATCGTCTCTACATTGTACAAAACAGAACTGCCCATCGCGAGCCGGAAATAAATTCTCTTATTTAAACAACGAAGAAAAGTTATTGTCCTTTAAAATAGTGGTGATGGCTTCCTCGGTTTTTTTATTGATCAGGTTTTGTACGAAAGGCCCCATGCTGATGCGCTTCACGCCCAGCGATCTCAACGTTTCAAAGTCCGGTAACTGCGGCATGCACATCACGTTGATGGGAAGGTGTGTGGCATTTACTACTTCCTGAATGTCATCTTTCGCAGTAATGCAAGGAACGAAGATTCCATTGGCTCCGGAGTTCTGATAGCTCTTTATCCGGGCGAGTGTTTCCGCCAAAGCGGTAGACATGCCTAACAAAAATCCGTCTGTGCGCACATTTAAAAACAGGTGAAGGTTATTCTTGCTGATGCTCTCCGCCACGCTTGCAAGAATTTTCTGAAACTCTTCTGCCGGGCGCAGCAGACGTGTGGCACCCGGAATCGTGTCTTCGAAGTTGATTCCTACCACACCTGCATCGTGCAGCTTCTTGATGTTCTCTACAATGCCATTGACTGTATTGCTATAGCCGGCTTCGATGTCCACCGTGAAAGGGATGTTAACCACTTTGGTAACTCGTGTTGCTAACTGCACCAAGGCTTCGAAGGGAAGGTTTTCTCCATCCTCATAGCCCATGGATTTTGCTACGGCATGGCTGGAGGTGCCAATGGCTTTGTATCCGGCTTGTTCGAATAGCTGTGCGCTGTTCACATCCCAGATGTTGCCTAATACAAGTGGGTTAGCATTCTGGTGGAGTTGTGAAAATGTGTTAAATGATTTCATGTGTTGTTATTGTTTTAGTAAAGTTCTTTCGGAATGTTTTAAATAATCGTAGTGCTGTCGCGGGTTGCAGTGGCCATCATGCAGTTCAGCGGAATGGCGATTGCTGTTATGGTGATCACCGTCTCTATTTCGCGGTGCGTATTGTTCGTTGCCTTCCGCATCTTATTGTAATACTACCTGGTTCAGGGAAAAACTATTTTCCAGATAGGCCGTGGGTGTTACGCTTGTGAAGGATTTGAAATCGCGGATAAAATGTGACTGATCGAAATAGCCACAGTCATACGCGATGGACGTCAATGGTTGTGTGTTTTGCGTGATGAGCTTTAGGCTTTGCTGAAAGCGGCTGATCTTATTCAACGATTTTGGAGAGAGGCCCGTGTATTGATTGATCAACTTGTGCAAGTACCGTGGCGTGATGCCATGTTGAAAAGCGATGTCGCCCATGGTATGATCGTCTGCCTTTCTTTTGATGCTCGATAAGATGTTTGCTACTTTGGCCACCTTCCCGTTTTTCTCTTCGGTGACGGCCAATCGTTTCACCAGAAAATTTTCGATCAGGTTGATGCGCTTGTTTGTGTCGGGTGTCTCTAAAAGTTGCGCGTGCAATCTATTGATCGGGTTGCCCAACAGATCGCTCAGGTTCACCACGCGGTTGTTGAATTGCGCCAGCTCTTCGCGGAGAAAACAGGCCGGGGTGTGCGAAAAGAATTTGATCCCAAACATGGTGTGCTTGCCTTTGCTTCGGATGGCCAACGGCTTTATGATTTGTCCCCACAATTCGATCGGGGGCGTTTCGCGATAAGCGTGGTTTACATAGGTCTCCCATGTTCCCGATCCCAAATTAAAAATGATCTCCATCAAGCCGCTTGGAAAAACGGTGTCTTCGAACGCAGTGTCACGCTCCGATTCGAAGGTGTAGTAACATTTTACGTAAGGCTTTAAGTTATCGGAGGGACTAAACTCTTGGAAGTTCATGCGTAACAAATATAATTTATATTTCTCTTCTCAGGGGTTGGCGCTGCGGTTGCTGCTGAACGAATCGCGGTACATCTTCCATCCTTCGCTCGTCTTCTTCCACAACACGAGAAACTTTCCATCGTCAAACAATTTGCCGCTGGCGTTAAACGACTGCCACAATCCTTCTTCCGTTACGAATTCTTTTCCATCGCCATACACGGCTGTGGTGATGAACTTTCCATTTCGCATACCGTAGTCGCGGTAAGCAGATCGGAAGAACGTTGCTGCGGCTGCGTGCCCGCACTGTGCGGGAGTATTTGGCGCCATGATGCAGGCGTCTTTTGCATAGCGATGGATAAATAGGGAAGAGTCATTCTTGACGAACGCATCGAAGTAGATGGCGTTGCTGGCGGCAATTGCTTTGCGCGCGTCTTCCAAACGTTGGTTGGTTTGTGCGCTGCCGTTTGTGGCGATGGCAAACAGGGCGATAAAAATGTAAGGGTTGATGTGCCTCCTAAAAATAATTAGGAATGGCTGAGGGAAGAAAAGGGGGTGCTTGGGTTGTGACCTCACCCCGACACATGCGGAGTGGTGATTGTATAAAACGGAACTGGGGTTGGGACTTTGGGGTTAGGGGTTGGGACTTGGGACTTGGGGCTTAGGTCTTGGGACTTAGGGGTTGGGACTTGGGGCTTAGGACTGGGGATTGGTTGATGGTGATTAGTGGATGTGGTGTTGAGGATGTTGTAAACCAGCGATGGGCTGTGCGGTGACGGGTTGGTGGTGCCGCTCTCGCATGCCATCCATCCTAAAAATAATTAGGAATGGCTGAGGGAAGAAAAGGGGGTGCTTGGGTTGTGGCCTCACCCCGACACATGCTGTGTTGCCCTGCTCCCGATAGCTTCGGGACAGGGTCCTGACTCTCCGCCTACGCGTCCTAACGCTCCGCTGACGCGTCCTGACTCTCAGCTTACGCGTCAAGGAGCTCTGACTATGCGAAAAAGAGCTCCGACTATGCGAAAAGGAGCTCTGCACATGCGTCAAGACGGAATGCTTACGCGTAAAAGAGCTCCGCACATGCATCAAGGAGCATCGTACATGCATCAAGACCGAATACTTACGCGTTAAGTAGCTCTGCACATGCATCAAGGAGATTCGCACATGCATCAAGGAGATTCGCACATGCGTCAAAACGGAATGCTAACGCGTCAAGGAGCACTACACATGCGTCAAGACGGAATGCTTGCGCGTCAAGGAGCTCTGTACATGCGACAAGGAGCTCCGACTATGCAAAAAGGAGCTCCGCCTACGCGTCAAGGAGCTCCGACTACGCGTCCTGACGCTCCGCCTACGCGTCCTGACGCTCCGCTTACGCGTCCTGACGCTCCGCCTATGCGTCCTGACTCTCCGCCTACGCGTCCTGACTCTCCGCCTATGCGTCCTGACGCTCCGCCTACGCGTCCTGACGCTCCGCTTACGCGTCCTGACGCTCCGCCTATGCGTCCTGACTCTCCGCCTATGCGTCCTGACTCTCCGCCTACGCGTCCTGACTCTCCGCCTATGCGTCCTGACGCTCCGCCCACGCGTCCTGACTCTCCGACCACGCGTCCTGACTCTCCGACCACGCGTCCTGACAGAATGCTTATGCGGAATTCGCGTAAAAAGAGGGTTTTCCTGACGATTCTGTCAGGACGATTCTATCAGGTCCCTGACGATTCTGGCAGGGCAAGCGGAGGACACGCGTCCGATAGCTATCGGGAAGCGCCTGTTTTAACGATATATAAACAATGAAGTGTTTGTATTTAACGAAAACCACCCTGCTACGACCCGGGCGCCCTGCTACCACCCCGCCCTATTTGTCGGACACCGGGGACGTGGGGGACACAACAGTTTTTTGTAAAGTTTTGTGAGTGGCGCGAAATCTTGTACCGCGAAGTAGGCTTTGTGTTGTATTTTCATCCTCGTTAAATTTACTTTTCGTGCCTGTTTTAGAGGCAACGAGTTTGAGTAACCCCCAACCATAACCGTCCCCTCTATGTGCTATCACAAGTCCAACAACTTTACACCCGATGAACTGCAAACCCGCTATGGCGCTCCCACCGATGCCGCTTGGAGCGAGCGCTGGCGCGCGGAGCCTCACTACCACGAAAATGGGTTCGACCATCTGCTCAGTCCGGTGCTCACCAAAGATGGATTCGGCTATTTCAGCTGGGGCCTCATTCCGTGGTACACCAAGCCCGAGCAGTCGCTGATCATCCGCAACCAAACGCTCAACTGCATCAGCGAAGAAATGTTCGACAAGCCCTCCTTCCGCGACTCGCTAAAAGATGGCAAGCGATGCCTCGTACCCATGACGGGCTTTTACGAATGGAAGTGGCTCGACTCCAAGGGCAAGGAAAAACTACCGTACTACATCTACCTCAAAGACCAAAAGATATTTAGTGCGGCCGGGCTCTACTCCACCTGGCACGACAAAGCCAACGACACCACCGTGCACACCTATACCATCCTCACCACCATCGCCAACCCGCTGATGACGGAAATACACAACATGAAAAAGCGCATGCCGGTGATCATGCCCAGGGAGTTTGAAAAGGACTGGCTGAATCCAACGCTCACGAAAGACGATGTGTTAGCACTTTGCCAACCCCTCGACAACGCCAAGATGGATGCCCACCCCATCAGCAAAAGAATCACCAGCAAAAAAGATTCCACCAACGTGCCCGAAGTAATGGCGAAGGTTGAGAGTGGACTGTTGTTTTGAGAGGGAGTTTTTTCTTGGGCCTCGCCCCCCGAAGATTTATCGGAGGGAGTGGCTTGCCCCCCGGAGATCTTATCGAAGGGGGGCGGCCGGGCTTTCCGCTATACTCCTCTCCCGATAGCTATCGGGATGCGGGGTGCCGCTGCAATCCCTGCCCCTAGGGCTTCGATAAAAAGTTGGTGAAGGAGAGAAGTATAGGGTCTAGAGAGTGTAGGGTACTTAGTAGTAAACGGAAAAGTGTTGGAGGGTGGAAACCTGCATTATCTATCGTTCGACATGCCCGGCGGAACATGTCGAACAGCGGGAAGTCCTCAGTTGCAAACTAAGGACAAGCATTGGGCAAATGAAGGAGGAACGACTGATTTGCCCAAATACTCCGAACCTGTCCACCGTGATCCGAACATTGTTTGAAACCCAAACTACAAATTTACGCTGCACACAGCAATGGAACATACATTTTGTTGGCCGCAGTTCATTCACTTCTCTATGTAGTCCATTATGTTTTTTTCTAAGTCTTTAAGTACGATCGAAAGTAAATCTGTCGGTTCGGTGTAAGGTTTATAAATCACCTTGTCCAGAATTGATTTTTTGAATTCAGTCAACCTTTTCCACTCTGACTCAATTTTTTCTTTGTCGGGTGCGTCTAATGATATAACTGGTGCTGCCGAGAAGAAATAAGCCATGCCAATCGGATGACTGCTTTTTGAAATGTCCAACGCTTGGAGTAACTCTTCACTAGTTCCTGATTCGGCTCTCTTTGCCCCAGTTTTTACGTCCTTTGTTGGCGTACCTAGTTTATGTTTGAAAACTGCTACGACAAAGTCAGAAGACTCTATAATTTTTTTATTTATTACATCTTGAGCATATCCGTTTTGGGATGCTAGGTCCTCCCAACCATTTACCATTATTCTTTTTCCACAATGCTTTTCATGATTATCAACTCTGAATTTTCTTTCAAGAGAGTCAAGAAGGAGTCTTCTCTCAATGTCTGTGTCACCAGGTGAGGCAATTACAATATTGACACCATCCTGTGATTTTGTCTTGCGTTTCTTAATAGTCCCTGTTGATTCTTCAATTTTGTTTAGAATGTCAGTATTCCACTTTGAGGCGTTTGAAAGTTCATTCATTAATACTTTCAAATCTTCAAATATTTTTAATTGAGTCTCATCCGAAATATGTGAGGATATTCTTTCCAAACAGTTTAAACAAAATCGTGCTTGCCTCATCCCATCGTCAATTCCTCTCTTGTCCCAAAGAAAATCGTAAATACAACCAGTGGTTTCATGATGTCTAAAATCTGTAGGATTAATGTCAAGCGAAATGTAGTCTACAATCAAATAAATAACTCCATTTGAGATTGAGAGATTGGTCAGATAGTTCCAACCGTAAAGGGAAAAAATTGATAAGTGTCTATCTTCGTGAATGAAGTAGTTATCAATGTATTGCTTCTGTGTAAAACAGAAAACTCTGTCAAATGTCTCGATCTTATCTATCGCAGGATGTATTTTGTTGAATGTCCCTGGTTTTGTAATGACACTGTCTTCAATTGAAAAGTCCTTACTATATATCTCAAATTTAATCTCTGTCGTTACTCCGCTTAGGAATTTAAAAAGTCTAGTCTTATTGATCGGAAAGTCCTTATCAAATATTAACAGTATTTTCATAGGTCTATCTTAATGCGTTGCAGTCAACGTGAGGCTTTCTTAGGTGGCAGGTTATATTCCCACACCCTGTCCCACTGCACCAAGCTAAATAAAAAGCACCAAATTTTAATGAACCACAAAGCCCACCATGTTCAGCGTGCTATTGTTGGGGGTAGTTATCATCTAAATCTACATTGTTTAACAAATTCAACTCCGAATTCTGACAACCTAACTTTTGTACTAGGGGTCAATGAGGTCGCTGTTAAATCCATGTCATAAGTTAATTCGTCCTTTTCAAATTTAATCTTCGGTGGTTCCTCTTCAATTAGCCTTAAACGTAAAAGATTGTCAAAGATTAACAATGTCACGTAGTATGTTGTAAAACTTAGCCTAGTTATTTCTCCCTTCTCAATAAATGGCCTGTCTCTGTCAGATTTGAAAAAACACCTACTGAACATATGATCAAGCACAGCAACTTCTTGAGCTGAAAGTTGATTTAGAATTTGAGAAAATATGTGAGTTAAATCATAGTCTTTTGTCTCCCGAACAGCATTCGCAAGTAGTGCTGCCCATTTATCCTGCATGTCTTCGTCTTCTTCAAGTGAAGCATACTCTAAAAGGTTTGACACTGACTTAAGGGGAATTTTATTTGCGTTAATTCCCTTACTCTCAAGATACTTTTTTGCTTTAAGCAGGATGTCAACTTGATTCTTGAATCTCCAAAATTTAATCTTATCCGCCACCAAACCATTTAACTCTTGAATCGGCTGTGTCAGAATTGAATGCAAGAAGTCCGCTGCAACTTCAGCAGCTTTCCCAACGCCATATTTGTCAACTGAATCACTCATACTTTTACAATTAGGCTCAGCATTAGAGTAGGCGACTTATTTACTGTAAACTTTGCACATACTCCCAAAAAACTTGCGCCTATTTCTGTCATATCCGCTAGTCCTTTGACTAATCAAATTTCGCTCTTCCCTCCCACACCTCCAAAAAAAGTCTTGTCGTAAAATCTCTACAAAACCGTGTAGAGATTTCATGACAAGAAAGTCAGGAATTCTTTTATATTACCGCGGGTTGGTTGTCTGAATCAGGATTTGCAGGATTTTAGGATTTACAGGATTATGGGTACTTCGGATTATAAACCTTTTTAATCTGTAGACTTGTTGCGCCAAAATTAATCAACAAACCTATGGGCTTATCATACGCTACCAAGTAGTTCTTTGCTTGCGCCAGATGCACCTCTTCTAAACTGATCAACGCTTTCAACTCAACTACTATGTTATTTTCCACCACAAAATCTGCCCTGCGCGTGCCCACCAGAATGCCATCATAATAAATATCCTGATCCATCTCGCGTATAAATTGTAAACCTGCTTTCTCTAACTCAATAGCAAGGCAACGCTGGTAAATAATTTCTTGAAAACCATTACCTAGTGTGTTGTGCACTTTCATGGCACAACCATTTATTTTATAGGTAATTTCATCTATAGGCATCCTGTTAATCCTTTAATCCTGTGAATCCTGATTCAGACAAATTTTACTTGCCTTTATCAAATTTCGCTCTTCCCTGCCACACCTCCAAAAAAGTTAGAAGTTAATGGTTAATAGTTAATCGGGGGAGTGAGTTGGGAGACGGAGCGCAATAGTCATTGGTTCGTGTTGGCAGACTACTCACTGTCTGAATCAGGATTTACAGGATTAGTGGCACAAGTCAATGCTTCTACTGATTAGAAGATTGTGCCAGAGAAGGCAACTTCCGAGGTAGTGGGGCAGCTGCTACCTACTGAGTAATCTTTTTAGTTTCAATTAAATGTCGTCCAACAAATGCAATGGCTGGAAATTTCTCCGCGTCTTTACTTTTTTCTATTCTAACATTTATCTCCTGATCGTAATAGTTGAAAATCTCTGCTATGTTGTCCAAGTACGCATACCCTGCAGAAACAAAGTTCGGGATCAAATTTATCATTCCAATCTTTTCAATTTTAAGTTCGTTGTCAACGTATTTACATTGTACCATCCTTTGGTCTACACCGTACTGCAATTCTTCCCATGAACCAAACCTTGTCCCAAAAAGTCTACCGTCAATAAAGTCTCCAATTGTTGGCTTGGTCTTAGTCTGAAAGTCCATGAAAGTCAAATTGTAATACTTATTGAATTTGCCAGTCACTATTGCTCCGATATAGTGATTGCCCTGCTGAATCGTCAAACAGTCACCAAGTCGGTACTTTACCAACTTACCTCTTATCTTGTCTGGGGATGTTTGTCTGATCATTAGTTCTTAGTAGTGCATGTTGTCCGGAGTAATTACTACTAACGCCTAGCTATAAAAGCTATGCGTTTAAATACCTACATGTATTATAGCTGATGTTAGCAGCTGGCATATTTAGTCCTCGCCTATAAAGTATGCAAACATCAACTTCGTCTTAGTTAAAAAAACAATCCCCATGTCAAATGTATTCTTTGTCAGCGGATTCCAACTTCCACCTTTCTCTTTGTCCCATGGGCTCCCAAACCAATTTGTGTAGCAATAAATTATTTCGTCATCAAAGTCCTTTAAAATTTCACTCTTAAAGAAGTCAACTTTGTCGGGTGGCGCTTTGACATACGATGAGTATGCTAAGTCAAATGTTAGTGCTTTCGTCAATAACTCTTCCGCTTGCTGAAGGGTTAATTGAGTCCATCCTTTTCCAAGTGCCTTTAAATTTTCACTCTCACATATTCTGTCAATGAGACTTAACCTGATCTCCTCTACTGAAATGTCATGATCTATTGGAACAATTTTAAACACGTCACCCCAATAAAATTTATTCATTTCTAGTCGTCCGAATATGTCTTGTCTCTGCATGTCGTCAAATATGCTTGCTGCCAACATTAGGGTATATCTATGTTTAGCCTAAAACCTGCGTGTACTCCCAAAACTTGCGCATATTTTACATATATGGGCCAGCCTTTACTTTATCAAATTTCACTAATCTCTCCCACTAGTCCAAAAAAGTTAATGGTTTCATCGTCAGAGAGGCGGAAAGGGCTTGGAAGGATGGAAATGACGTGTCCAAGCGCAGACACCAGGATGACGGCATTCTGAAGGAGCTGGAGGGCATTGTGTGGGTTTTCAATGTCAGCCCCACCTTCCCTGACTATAAAGATGTCATCACCTGTTATCCAGTGTTAT
>JACPVX010000018.1 GCA_016191555.1 Bacteroidota bacterium | reverse complement strand
AAAGCCCACACGATTCGCATTTGGGAAAAAAGGCATCAACTAATTGAGCCTCAGCGCACCAAAACCAATATTCGGTATTATTCCGATGACGATCTAAAAAAGATCATCAATGTTTCTGTGCTGAATAATAACGGTGTGAAAATCTCACGCATTGTTCAATTGAGCCTGAACGAAATCAATCAGCAGGTGGCTGATCTCAGTGAAAAGGAGAACTCCATCGACATTTATATTGAGCAGTTGATTGTGGCTTTGGTGGACATGGATGAAGAGCAATTTGAACGGATGCTCGGTCAGCTTACCATCAAATTTGGATTCGAAAAAATGATTCTTGAAATCATTTACCCTTTCCTTGAGAAGATTGGAGTTTTGTGGCTCACCAATAATATTACCCCGGCTCAAGAGCATTTCATTACGCATTTGATTCGCCAAAAGATGATTGTGGCGATTGATGCATTACCATTGGCACCAAAAGAATCAACGAAGGCGATTTTATTTTTACCTGAGAATGAGCTGCACGAATTATCTCTTCTCTTTTATTATTACATCGTCAAAAAGAAAGGTATTCGAACATATTATTTAGGTCAGACGGTGCCATATTCTTCTTTGAAGTCCATTTTTGAAGTTCACAAACCACAGCTCGTAATTACGTCTTTCACAACCCATCCCCGAGCGTCTGAATTGCAAAAGTATGTCGACAAACTTTGCGCAGATTGTGGAAGTGCAAAAATACTGGCCACTGGTTATGCCCTAAAGAAAACTACCGTATCGGCTCCTTCTAACCTTGTTCTGTTTGCTAATGCCTTAGAGCTGAGCCAGTTAGTTTAAATAAAATTCGTTTAACATTTTTAATAAATAATTAAACATTTACTTTGATATCTTGTCATTATGGGTGTACTTTGTTTAAAGTTTAAAATCAAAAACTAAACACATGACTGCCCTAGAATTTGACAAAGAAATTGCCAGCCTTCGCCCCACGTTGCGCGGTTTCACGCACCGATTCACGCGCGATCGAGAAGAGTCTCTTGACTTAGTTCAAGACACCATTCTGAAGGCACTCACGTACCGTAACAAGTTTAGAGAAGACACCAATCTAAAGGGTTGGCTTTTCACCATCATGCGCAACACGTACATCAACAATTACCGCAAATCGAAACGTGAGCGCACCTCCACTGATAACACGAAAGAACTATATCATTTGAATGTGGAAGACACTCATACGTTCAATCGCCCCGAAGGAAGTGTGGAATTCAAAGAAGTGTGGCGAAACGTGAATGATGTGAAAGACGAATTGTTGATTCCTTTTAAAATGCACACCACAGGCTACAAATACCACGAAATTGCCGAACACCTCAATTTACCGATTGGCACTGTAAAAAACAGAATTTTTCACGCACGCAAAGAGATTCAAAAGAAATTGATTGGTTATCAATAAGCCAATTGTTGAAGCTCCTGCCTAAAAATCCTTTCAAACACTGAAAGGATTTTTGTGTTTTATAGGTATTATTGATCATCCATTTTGCCAATGAAACCAATTCCCCTAAATCAATCACTCATTTTTAAACTAATGGAAGTCTAATGAAAAAAGTGGGTGTAATCGGTTCGGGTTTTGCAGGATTGGCGGCAGCTTCATGTCTGGCGCAAAAAGACTATGATGTCACTGTCTTTGAAAAAAATTCATCGGCAGGTGGGCGTGCACGCAAATTTGAAACCGATGGGTTTCTTTTTGACATGGGCCCTAGTTGGTATTGGATGCCCGATGTATTCGAAAAGTACTTTGCCTTATTCGGCAAAAAGCCTTCTGATTTCTTTGACCTTCATCGGTTAGATCCTTCGTACCGTGTATTTTTTGGCAAAGAAGATGTGTGGGATATTCCGGCAGGTGAAGATCAACTGTGTGCCTACTTTGAAAAAATTGAAAAGGGCAGTGGCGCACAACTCAAACAGTTTCTGGTTGAAGGAAAATATAAGTATGACGTAGGAATCAACAAACTTGTTTATAAGCCGGGTATTTCCATTACCGAGTTAATGGATATGGAATTAGCGAAAGGCGTTTTTAAACTTCACGTTTTTGAGTCGGTATCTACTTACGTGAAAAAGCATTTCAAAGACCCACGCCTCATTCAATTACTTGAATTTCCGGTATTATTTTTAGGAGCCCCAGCCGATAAAACACCTGCCTTATACACATTGATGAATTATGCCGATGTTTCGCTCGGCACCTGGTACCCCATGGGCGGCATGCACAAAATTGTGGAGGGCATGGTAAGCGTGGCGAAAAACCTCGGAGTAAAATTTGAATTCAACAGTGAAGTTGAAAACATAATCGTTAGCGATAAAAAAGTCAGTGGCATTCAAACTAATGGTAAAGAACATACGCTGGATTATTTAGTTGCAGGCGCGGATTATCATCATGTGGAGCAAGAATTGTTACCTGCTGATTATAGACGCTACTCAGAAGACTATTGGCAAAAGCGGGTGATGGCTCCTTCCAGTTTGATTTATTACTTGGGAGTGAATAAGCGAGTAAAAGGATTATTGCACCACAATCTTTTCTTTGACCGCGATTTCGGTAAACACGCCAAAGAAATTTATGAAAGTCCACAGTGGCCAACCGATCCATTGTTTTATGTATCCGTTCCATCTAAGACAGATGCAAGTGTGGCACCGGAAGGATATGAAAATATCTTTCTTTTATTGCCGGTAGCTCCGGGTCTGAAAGACGATGAATCCGTACGAGAAAAGTACTTTAACCTAATGATCGACAGAATCGAAAAATTAACAGGAGATTCATTAAGAGATAACATTATTTATAAAAGAAGCTACGCGCATTCTGATTTTATTAGTGATTATCATGCTTTTAAGGGAAATGCCTACGGTTTAGCGAATACGATTATGCAAACGGCCAATTTAAAGCCTTCCATCTTAAACAAAACCCTACCCAATCTGTTTTATACGGGTCAATTGACGGTACCCGGCCCCGGGGTTCCTCCATCACTTATCTCCGGGCAGGTAGTAGCTGGCGAATTGATAAAGCGAGATCGGGCTTGAAACACCAAGTTGCATTAAAGCAAAGGATGAATGAGTAAAGAACTATTTGATCAGGTAAGTATTCGTTGCAGCCGTATGACCACGCGCGCATACAGCACCTCTTTTTCATTGGGCATTCAATGTCTGGTGAAAGAAATGCGTGACCCGATTTACTCCATTTATGGCTTTGTGCGTTTTGCTGATGAAATAGTCGACACTTTTCACGACTATGATAAAGCTACCTTACTTCAGCGATTTAAAGAAGATACTTATCAAGCCGTTGCTGAAAAGATCAGTTTGAACCCAATCTTAAATAGCTTTCAAAAAACGGTTCATCAATTTGGCATTGAACAAAATCTGTACGATCAGTTTCTGAAAAGTATGGAGATGGATTTGAACTTAACTAGTTACGATCAGTCGGGAATCAATGAATATATTTTAGGCTCGGCTGAAGTGGTGGGGTTAATGACCTTGCGCGTATTTTGTAATGGGGATGACGCCATGTATCAACGGCTAAAACCTTTGGCTATGAAGTTAGGCGCTGCCTTTCAAAAAATAAATTTCCTTCGCGATCTCAATGCCGATTATATGCAAATGGGGCGAAATTATTTCCCCGGCATTGATCTTTCGAATTTCAACGAAGATGCCAAGCGAATGATCGAAGAAGATATTGCTGCAGATTTCGCTGAGGGGTATAAAGGAATTAAGCAATTGCCACGGTGCGCGCGCCTTGGCGTATATGTAGCTTATCTCTATTACATGGCATTGTTTGAGAAAATTAAAAATACTCCTTGCCACACGGTACTGACAAAGCGCATTCGCGTACGCAACCGCAGGAAAATTTCCATCCTCGCCTACTCTTTTGTAAAACATCAACTTAATCTCATCTGATGGAACACGTGATTCTGGTAGATGAGGCTGACCGAGAAATCGGGACGATGGAAAAATTGGAGGCTCACCAAAAAGGATTACTTCATCGCGCCTTTTCCATTTTAGTGTTCAATTCTAGCGGAGAAATGCTTATTCAGAAAAGGGCAAAGACCAAATACCACAGCGGAGGATTGTGGACCAATGCCTGCTGTAGTCACCCGGTTCCTAACGAAGACATTGAAATTGCCGTGAAGCGCAGATTGAAATTTGAGATGGGTATAGAAATTATACCCGCATTTGCATACAAGTTTACGTACCGCACACCATTGGATAAAAATCTGATCGAATACGAAGTCGATCACGTATTCAAAGGAATCTATGATGGCACTCCTTCAGTGAACCATGAGGAAGTGGAAGACTGGAAGTATTGTAGCCTCAGTGAACTGCATCAGCAGGTTGATCAAAACCCGGATGCATTCACCTACTGGTTTAAACTTATTCTACAACACCAACTTCTTCGTGGGTAGCCATTAACGGTTTTCCTTCTTTATTCAACGAAAAGCGCTTGAGGAAATGTGCTTTCGAATCGCGATAGCTGGAAACAGCACCTAATCGTTTCATCGTCCAGATGTAAATCCAAGCTAAATCAATCTGATAAGGCAAAAAACCGGCACGAGCACTATCCGGATACAGGTGATGGTTATTGTGCCACTCCCCAGAAAACAATCCCGGGCGGGTTTGATTGATTGACATATTACTTCTGTCATAGTCGATGCCGTCTACATGCTTTACTTTTCCACCACCATGTCCGGTATAATTAAAAGCGCGAACTAGCACAAACCAAAACAAGGCTCCGCTAAACAACGCACATGCTAACCCATGTCCGCCAATCAGAAAAAAAATACCATACCAAAATGACCAATTTAAAATCCAAAGGCCAACGGTATAAAACGGATTAGCGATAGATCCCCATTTTAAATACTGAGCGTATGAATTAATCATCACACCAGTGTGACTCAAAAAGTGCGAAGCCTTTTTGTATTCTTCTTCCGACAGATTTTTTGCAACGCTTTGGTGATTGACATCGGACAACATGCAATACATAATACCTGCATTGGAGTTGTACGGATCGCCAGGCATGTCGGACTTTAAGTGATGCACATGATGCGATACCACATAAATTTCTTCCGGAAATGTTCGAAGCACTAAATTTTGAGTAATGAATCGCCAGAAGGGATGACTAAATGTATATGCGCGATGGGTGCTATATCGGTGAAACCAAATGGTTCCATGTGTGCTCATGATGATCATGGCATACAATATAAAAGCACCTAAGAATGGTAATGAGAAATAAGAGAACAAGAAGAAAAATAAAAATGGCAACATGCAGATGGCCATGAACCAATTGATAAAAGGAATCCAGTTTCTTTTTGATTTGAAAACGTTGATGCGCGAGAAAGCTTCTGAATACAGTTGCTTAAGAGAAGGAGTGATTAATTTTCCATCCGAATTTGCCCAGCCATACGAAGGAGTTTGAAGAACATTGTCAATAAATGCCATGAAGTGATTTTGAGGTAAAAAGTTAATTTCTGTAAGATACGCCCTATTCCCTCTGAAACCTTGACAAATCGAAGAAACGTGACGAGCGGTTAATCGGTCTTTTTCGAAAAATCGAAGTTATATGTGAACTGAGTCATCCAGCCTAGGTTATTTTCTTGCTGAACACCATTAGCTTTAATTAACGCCTGATAAAGAAATCCAGACTGCAAGGCAATATCTTTCGTGAACTGATAACCCAAGCCAATGAAAATACGGTTTTGATCAGGTGAATTGAACGTAACAAGTTTTCCCCAGCTTACAAAAATTTCGTCATAGAGAGCTAAGGAAAGTGCGCCTGGTTCTACTTTAGGTTTATTCAAAACATAGTTGGCCATCAGTCTGTAGCGAACCCGAAATTGCTCATTTGAAAAGCCATTATCTGTTATGTTGTTGTTCACATCTCGTGAATGTATCTGAATGTATCGTTCTTCCAATCTTAGACGATGGTTAAATGACCACTTGCCTGCTGCACTTTTGTAAACGAATTGTTGAAACAAGCGTCTCTCATTGTTTTCATAGGCCGTGGGCTGATCGCCATATATGAAATTACGGATGTAAACTAAGCCAATAGGCATGATGCTTACTTTTTTTGAAATGACCCATTCCGGTGCAAAGCGAACCTGATTTTGCATGGGTTGAAAGCCTTTGATATATCTCAAATGGACGTCTACATAAATATTGAGCCAGCTATTTATTTTAGACGTTGATGCGATGGCAAACCATTCTGTAGATTGGTCAACAACGGGATTTTGCTGACTGAAAAGCTCGAAGGTAATTGAAAAACAAGCTATTAGAAGAAAAGTAAGTTTGCGATGCATGAAGCTTAAAATTTCCTTAATATTAAGAAATTAACAATTACGTAACATTAGGTTAACATCAAAACTTGTCCAAAACTGTCTGTGAGCTCAGCCGATGGTTTTAATATCTTTAAACCCAATCAAAACTTATATCTGTGTTAATCCTTCACCACGTCAAGAAAGAATATGGATCGAACCTGATCATTCAGGTAGATCAGCTGCAATTTGATTCCGGCCTTTATTGGATTAAAGGAAACAACGGCTCCGGAAAATCAACTTTACTGAAAGTGATAGCGGGCATGATTCCTTTTGAAGGAGATATTGTGGTTGATGGCATTGACTTGCGAAAACAATCTGTTGAATACCGAAGGCTGATTCATTATATAGAAGCCGAACCGCTCTATCCACCGTTTCTGACTGGCATTGATCTGATTGCCTTCTTCACACAAGTTCGAAAAGCAAAAAAAGACGAGGTTGATTTTCTGGTGCAGAAATTTAATATCAGCTCTTTTATTACCCAACCCATTGGAACATATTCCAGCGGTATGGTGAAAAAACTATCATTGGTGTTGGCCTTCATTGGTCACCCAGCCTACATTTTGTTAGACGAACCATTAGTGACCATCGACAAAGAAACGGTGCCGCTGTTGTATGAAGTGATTGAATTGTATACCGCCAAGGGTATCCATTTTCTTTTCACATCGCACCAGGCATTTGATATTCCTTCTCTACCGCATCGGGAGCTATTAGTCGAAAATCATACGATATGCTATCTGTAACCAAAGTGCTGGGTAAAGTATTGGTAGCACGTTTTTACGAACGCAATGCGGGTTTGTTTTTTGTTGTGTTTTACTTGATGTTTGGCATCGTTGAATCGAGTCAGATTGTTAGCTACCACCAATCATTGATTTATGCAACTCTTACCTCCGCGATTTTTCAATTGATGGTATTTGGCGTGTGGCTTCTCTATTCGCTAAAGTGTATTCAGTTTATAGCCGAACAATTACGGCAACCACAAAATCAGTTTGTATTTCAGTTGGCGTTGATTAATCACTCGCAACTTTTTTCCCAATCTTTACAATTGATTTTGCTATTGCACCTGCCTGTATTAGCTTATACCACCTTCATTATTGCATTGGGTTTTCAATCGCAAAACTACATATCAGTCGCTTCCATCATCATTTTTCAAGCTGCGTTGTATCTGGCGAGTGCCCGATGGCTAGTTTATCGTATACAAGCGCAACATTTATTTCGATTCAAACTTGACTTACCTCGAATAACCTGGAAGTGGCCGAAACCGCTACCATTATTTTATCTAGGCCATTTGACAACTCAATTGCCGACTGTTTTCTTCTTTGCGAAAGTAGCATCGTTGCTATGCATCTTTGGCTTCCTGCAAATACCAGTTGATCATTATGAGGTAAGGGTGGCAACCTTAGGCTTATTATTCGGATTGGCTTCGCATAGCGTTGTTGTCTTTGAGCTTCGAAAAATGGAGGAGCGATTTTTGCTTTTCATGCGAACGCTTCCGATCTCACTGTTGAACCGGTTTCTTTATCTGGCAATCACTTATACCATTCTTCTTATACCAGAGATCATCATGCTGGCGATTAATCATGTTCATGTTATCGATCTGGCAGGTATCTATCTTTTCGCGATTGGTTTTTTGTTGTTGTGCCATACGCATCTACTCAAGAAACTAGATAATGAAAAATACCTGCAATGGATGTTAGGGTTTTTTCTGATCTCATTCATGTTGGTGTTGTTCAAAATTTATTGGGTAGAGCTGATCGTACTTTGGTTGTTGGGTTACCGCTATTTCAAGAAGTACTACTACCAATTTGAGGCAGCTTCCGAAACAGTTTAATCAGAACATATTGCCGGTTTGGTTGTTACATCAAAAACGAAAAGCCATGTTCTCACTATTCAAGAAAGACCCCATCAAAGAACTAATCAACCAACGCAAAAAAATGCTCGAAGAAGCCATGCATATTCAACGATCTGGTGATCTGAAGCTATATGCCGTAAAAATGGAGGCAATTGATCGGCTTGAAAAAGAACTGGATGAGTTGGAGCAAAAGAACAATCCTAAGTTGTAGTTAGCGCTTAGTTTCTTAGATTCACTATGCCACTTCCATCAATAATAACTTCCGAAACAACACTATTCTGGTTCAGACGCGATTTGCGTTTGCAAGACAATGCGGGTCTCTATCATACTCTCAAAGAAAATGAGAATGTATTACCCATTTTCATTTTCGATACAGAGATACTTCAAAAACTGGAAGATAAAACTGATCTACGTATTGCCTTCATTCATCAATCTCTTACTACACTTCAAGAGCAATTAATTGAATTGGGAAGTTCACTCTTAGTGTTACACGGCAACCCGGTAGAGTTATTTCAAACCATTCAACCAAAAGCCGTTTACACCAATCACGATTACGAACCTTACGCACAAAGGCGAGATGCAAAAGTGAAAGAGATACTGGAGAAAAAAGGAGTTTTCTTTCGCACCTATAAAGATCAAGTGATTTTCGAGAAATCGGAAGTGGTAAAAGATGATGGCTTGCCTTACACCATTTTCACACCATACAGTCGCAAGTGGAAGGCTGCGCTTAGCGAGGCAGCTTATCATAGTTTTGCATGCGAAAAATGGTACAAAAACTTCAAACAGGTATCACCCATATCATTACCATCATTAGCGGAAATTGGATTTAGACAAACTGATTTTTCGTTTCCTGAGCGAATGGTAAAGCAATCGATTATCGAAAAATACGATCAGCTAAGAAACTTCCCTGCGATAGCAGGAACAACCAAACTAAGTGTGCACTTACGGTTCGGCACCGTCAGTATTCGAAAGCTGGTACAAATTGCTTTGAAGAAAAACGAAACGTGGTTGAACGAATTAATCTGGCGTGATTTTTATCACATGATTCTATGGCACTTTCCACAAGTAGAAACAAAAGCATTTAAGCCCGCTTATGATAAAATAGAATGGCGCAACAACGAAAAAGAATTTGAAGCTTGGTGCCAGGGGCAAACCGGTTACCCGATTGTGGATGCTGGTATGCGCGAACTAAACAATACTGGCTTTATGCATAATCGCGTACGCATGATTGTTGCCAGTTTTCTAACTAAGCATTTGCTAATTGATTGGAGATGGGGCGAAGCTTACTTCGCCAAAAAACTATTAGATTTTGATTTGGCTGCCAACAATGGCGGTTGGCAATGGGCCGCCAGTTCGGGCTGCGATGCGGCTCCGTATTTCCGCGTGTTCAATCCTCAACTACAAACAGAAAAATTCGACCGGGACTTTAAATACATTAAACATTGGGTGCCCGAATGGGGAACGCCTTCCTACCCAAAGCCCATAGTCGATCATAAAGTAGCCCGCGACCGAGTTCTGAAAGTATACAAAGAAGCATTGGGTTAGTTATCAGTCGACTGAAAAGTAGAATTTAGCTACACCTTTCTACACATTCGCAAGCAAAAACGTAGCTTTACAAGCTATGCAAGTCGGCAAAAGTTTATCGACCCGAATTCTACTTCACTCGGTGGTGTGGGTCTTCTTTTTCCTTGCTCCGCTATTGCTTTCACCACCCGGAGATTTTGCCAAAGCATTTTTAGAATCTGATAACCTTCTCTCGCTGGTATTGCGAAATGGACTGCTTATCGGATTATTCTACTTGAACTTATTTTATCTTGCCCCTCAGTTACTTTTTAAGAAAGGTGTGTTGCTCTATGCTATTGTTGCGATTCTGCTGATCGTAATAGTTAGCCTGATCAATTGGCAAATCCATCATCATCTTTCAGAACCCAACGGCCCACCACTTCCATGGGAAAAAATGGATCCTCCAACGATGCCTCCAATGGACAGAGAAATGAATCCGATGGGTGGCCCCTCTAGAGACATGAATCCCGGTAGAGAAAGACCGATGATGTTCGCGAGTCCGCTGTTTTCCAGCTACCTGCTGACAACTTTGGTGATCATCTTTAGCACCAGTCTTTTCCTTTGGGAAGATTGGAACCGGACGAAAGAACGGGCTCGCGAACAGGAATTTGAAAGACAAAATGCCGAGCTAGCTGCATTAAAATTGCAAATCAGTCCACACTTTCTATTCAATACGCTGAACAATATCCGGTGGCTGGTGAGATCAAAATCTGATCAAGCTGAAGATTCGTTGGTAAAACTATCTCAACTTCTACGCTACATCTTATACCAAACCACTAGCGAGAAAGTAGAGCTTAGCCGGGAATTGGAACATCTGTCCGGGTATATCGAATTGCAAAAAATGAGATTGGCGGAAGCTGACACAATCGATTTTGAAATCAACGGAATAGCTGAGAATAAAACCATCGTTCCACTCCTGCTCCTGCCCATTGCAGAAAATCTATTTAAACATGCCGATTTTAGTGCCGGGCAAAAAAACTTGTTGAAAATTCAAATCGATGATCATCGTTTAGTCGTAGTATCTGAAAACAAATTTTTACCAAAGACTGAAAATCCGGAAAAAGAAAATTCAGGAATAGGGTTACAGAATTTGCAAAAGCGGTTGAGGATTCACTATCCGGATAAGCATGTACTACAAATCGCGACACGCAATGATCGCTTTTATCTTCATCTTGAATTATTGATTAATTGATATGGATGTAAAACTTAAATGTCTGGCCGTTGACGATGAACCATTCGCTCTTCAATTGATCAGCGATGATCTTGGAAAAATACCTTTTCTTCAATTGGTAGGAACCTGTTCATCGGCAGCACAAGCCACTTCTTTTCTTGAAAAGAATCAAGTGGATCTTTTATTTCTGGATATACAAATGCCGGAGGTGACAGGCATACAATTCTTGCGTTCGATGGCGCAACCGCCTATGACCATTTTTACAACGGCCTATCATCAATATGCGCTGGAAGGTTTTGAGTTGGAAGTCATCGATTACCTGATGAAGCCCATTCCTTTTGAACGTTTACAAAAAGCAGCTAATCGTGCTAAGGAACAATTTCAATTTCGCTCTCAATCAAATACGGAGAAGAAGTTTCTCTATGTTCATTCGGAATACAAAGAAATAAAAATCGATACTGCCGATATTGAATACATCGAAGGGTATAAAGATTACATCAAAATATTTCTCAGTGGTCAAGCGCGACCTATTCTGACTCGCATGAATCTGAAAGCCGTAGAGCAACGGCTCTCTTCGAATGACTTCTTCCGAATTCACAACTCGTTCATTGTGCCGTTGGCCAAAATTACTTCTTTTCAAAAAGCACAGCTTTTTATTGGAACCCACCCATTGCCCATTGGAGAGAAGTTTGCCGAATCATTTCTGAAAAAATACAAGCAGGAATAACCCAGAAGCAACCGCAGGAGGTCAATCAAAATCTTGCATTATCATGTGAGCATCACCTCCCGAAAGGATTTCTATATGGTGTTCTTCATTTTTTCTTAAACCACCTGTACGAAATCAAAAGATTTAGCATCAAGATTGAATAATCCATCTACACATTACAAGTGAGTAGCTACACATAAGATTGGCGGAATAATCCCAGCACTATCTTGTTCGTCTAAGAGGAAACAAACTAAACAAGTTTATGAAAAAGTTAAATTTCAAGAGTATGTTAGTGGTTGCCTCGATCATGGCATTTATCTGGGCCTGTTCGAGCAATGAGTTGACGGTAACTACAGATTCTAATCTCACCGATTTAGCGCAAGCATCCGGTCAGTTGGCCAGCGGTAGCAGCTTTACCATTTCAGGAAGCTCTTCCGGCACATTGAGTTCTTCCAGTTCAATTTCAGGCCGTAGTGGCAAAGGTGGAAAGGGCAAAGGTCACATATTAGATGGCACCAATTTCATTACTAAAGATGATACACTGCTTGCCATCATCGATGCCGAAAGTGCGGGTGACTTTCGCGGGTTCCGCATGCATGGCGGTGGTGGCGCAACCATCACACATTACAATGCCAATGGCGATGTGGTGTCGTTGCCAGAACCTTCTTCTACAAGCAAGCCGGAAGGCTGCAGCTTCAGTGGCGGCCAGTTTCCTCAAATGGATTCGTTGCTGGCTACCATTGTAAAAACGGTTGTTGATTTTGGTACCGGTGTTACCAACAAAAGAGGTGACAACACCATTACCCGCTCCGGCTCTATCACCATTACTCGCTCAGGCGATAGCAGCCTTCGTACGGAAACGATTACCTTCACCAACTATAAAGTAAACGGAATTCAGATTGAAGGAACCAAAACGAAAACGCACTCATACGACAGCTCAACCGGTGTCCGCATTTCAAATTCCAGTGTAAGCAATGGCAAGATCACACTGGCTGACGGAACTGTTACCGCTTGGGTAAGTACTAAAAAGCGCACCTCTACTGTGACGCTCGATTCAAATAATAAACCAGTGAGTGGCACGATCGTGACGGAAGGAAACACGTCAGTAACGCTTGCCAGCGGAACTGTACTTTTCTCTAACACGATTACTAAAGCCATTACCGATGATATCGCGTGTGGAAGAGAAAGGCACTCGCCTGTGAGCGGAACTGTTTCAACTACTTACCAAACCGACACTGTAATCATCGACTTTGGTGACGGAAGTTGCACTAACAAAACAATTACCATAAGCATCAATGGAGTAGTGACCACAAAGACAATTGGAAGATAAGAGGGGTTGATTTTTTTCGAGCTTCTCCGCCATGGGGAAGCTCGTTTTTTAAAGCCTGAACCAATACTATAAATCTTTCTTACCCAAACAAAACCAACTACGTATGGAACGCAAAGAGTTCTTAAAAACCATCGGACTTATTGGTCTAATTCCACTAGCCGCAGCTTGTAAAGAAAATGACGTAACTCCCTCCAATCAATCGAGCAGCGGAACTACTTCCGGAGGCACAACCGGTACCTGCACCACTACCGCCACTGAAACTGCTGGACCCTTCCCTACGCTGGACCCAGGCTCATTAGTCCGAGCAGATATTCGAGGAGATCGCACCGGCATTCCGCTTACGGTAACCATTACCATTCAAAACAAAAACAACAACTGCGCAGCGCTAGCTGGTGTATTAGTAGACATCTGGCATTGCGATAAAGATGGCAACTATTCTGAATATGGTGGCACTGGCATGCAGGCAACTAATTACACTACAAACCATTTCTTGCGCGGACGGCAAAGCACAAACGCCAATGGCCAAGTAGGCTATACAACTATTTTTCCAGGATGGTATACCGGAAGAGCAACGCACATTCACGTTCACGTGTACACAGCCACCGGCAATTCACTACTAGTAACACAAATTGCTTTTCCAGAAGGAACATCCAGCGCTGTGAATTTAGTGAATGCCTCTACTGCCAATGGGTATACCAAAGGAATGAGTGGATATACCAGCAACAGTAGCGACAACGTATTTTCAGATGGCGTCTCTTCTGAGCTATCTGCCATCACTGGCAGTATCGAATCTGGCTTTGCGCTTACGCACACTATCGTAGTGAATGGTTAAACAGAACATCTGATGAAAGTACAAGAAGCTATTTCGGCTAAAATTCATTTGGGAGGATCGCGAAAAGAAGAATCAACTTCTTCTTTTCGTAGCCTTACCACCCTATTGAATGGCCAGGATTCAAAAATTATTTTTAAAGAAAGTTGTTTGTCGGCACTTAGTGATTTTGCCAGTGTGGTACCTCATCACTTTATGCGTGTGATACTGCCTCTTTCCGGTTCATTGCAAATAACACAAGCCAACGAATTGTATTCGCTGATTCCGGGTGCCAGTGCGGCCATCTCGGGTCCGTATGCAATCGAAAATTCTTACAAGGAAAATGAAATTCACTTCCTTGAAATTACTGTACCAGGCAATAAGGGTATTGGTGAAACCTGTTTGTTCAATCTAGAAGTGAAAAATCAACTTCACTCTCTTATTCCATATGATGAATCGACTAAACTGCTAATTGGAAAGTTTGATGGACGGATAGACGGTTACTTGGATGTTTCCACAAATGCGGAAGTATTTATATTCATAATCGGGGGCGTGTTTGAAGTGCAAAACCGTTTACTCCATGAACGGGATGCCTTGTGGGTGAAAGGAATTACTAAGTTGGAGTTCGAAGGATTGGCTCAGGAGGGTATTATATTGATTGCTGCAAAAAATGCACTGTAAATCTAAAATGATATTTAAACAAAGTCTACCGCACCAAATCCATTCCTAAGTCCTTGATTTAAGTCAATCTTTATAAAATCTTTACATCTCACACCTTTAGTTTTATACCATATTTATAGCAATTGGCCTACTTTTGACCTATTCAAAGAAGGCCATGAATCGTCTGTTAAAAGAAGTTCCTATACGGCAACAGTATTTTATTAGTCTGGGAGCAGTGCTGGTAGTGGTGCTTCTCAGTTTATTAATTCATGAAATAGTTGGCTATCGCGCGATCGCCTTTTTTCTACTCGTAACTATTTCGTTGCTTTCCCTTTTCTTAGACATCCTTCCTCTCGTACTGGCGGCTATACTTAGTGCTTTATTGTGGAATTTCATTTTTATTCCTCCACGCTTTACCTTTTCTATCGGCACTTCAGAGGATCAGGTGCTACTCTTGATGTACTTCATCATCGTTTTAATCCATGCCGTTTTAACTGCTAAAATCAGACAAGCACAGCAGGAAGTGCGCAAGCGTGAAGAGCGAAGTCGTGATCTCAAATTTTACAATACCCTGCTCAATTCACTTTCTCACGAATTGCGAACACCTATCACTACAATCATGGGGGCAACGGACAATTTATTGGCATCAGAAAACAAATTGAGCGAAACAACTAAACACGAATTACTGAACGAAATCAATATTGCCTCCATCCGACTCAATCGTCAAGTAGAGAACTTATTAGGCGTTTCACGATTAGAATCGGGTGCTATTAAAATTAGAAAAGACTGGGTGGATGTACGCGAATTGATCTATACCACACTCGGCCAATTTGACCCTACATTCAGTAATCATTCAGTGACTGTGTCCGCTGCCGAAAGCCTTCCGCTTTTCAAATTAGATTTTGCCCTGATGGAACAAGTGTTGTTCAATCTGATCAACAATGCCATTCAGCATACGAGTGAGGGAACTTCGATTTTGATTAGTGCCAATTGCGTGGAAGAAAAATTACTGATTGCCATCTCAGATACCGGAAAGGGATTTCCTGAAAAAGAAATCGATCGTGTATTTGATAAATTTTATCGGGCCCATGGCTCACGCCCGGGCGGAACCGGTTTAGGGTTATCTATTGTGCGTGGATTTATTGAAGCGCATGGCGGAACTATCACTCTTCGAAATTTACCTTTAAGTGGTGCAGAGTTTACAATCATTCTACCAACTGAATTAACTTACCTCAACAACTTGAAACATGAATAAGTCAACTGTTTTGGTGATTGATGATGAAGCGCAAATTCGCAAGCTGTTAACCATTACATTGGAAGCACAAGAGTTTACAGTGAATGAAGCGACTACCGCCAAAGAAGGATTAGCGGCCGTAGCCAATCACCCGCCAGATTTAATTTTACTGGATATCGGTCTGCCCGATCAAAACGGGCATGACGTATTAAAACATTTGCGTGAATGGTACACCAATCCAGTAATCATTTTATCGGTGCAAAGCAATGAAGAGGACATCGTGCGCGCATTGGACAATGGCGCCAGTGATTACCTAGTCAAACCATTTCGCACAGGCGAACTAATGGCACGCATACGCGCTGCCCTGAGAAAAAATACTGCTGATGAAAATCATGCGGTGCTCTCTTTCGGAGATGTAGTACTTGACTTCTCATCGCGCACAGTCAAAAAGAACAACCAAAAGATCAAATTGACTGCCACTGAATATACATTGCTTGCCTTGCTAGCAAAAAACGAAAGCAAAGTTTTAACGCATCATTATTTACTCACGCAAGTGTGGGGCCCTTCGTACCGGGAAGAGTCCCAATACCTACGTGTGTTCATTGCTCAACTTAGAAAAAAAATAGAAGCTGACCCCAACCGACCTGTACACATCATCACTGAATCAGGTGTAGGCTACCGCTTCATCGCATAAATCAACTACCATATTATCTTACTTATGAAATCGATTAAAAGTTCGGACAGGATAACTATTGCCTCTTTGTTAGTAGCACTGGGGATTATCTACGGAGACATTGGCACCAGTCCGCTGTATGTGCTCAAGGCTATTATGGGCGACAAACCCATTGACGTGATGTTAGTGTATGGAGGAGTCTCCTGCATTTTTTGGACATTGGTTTTGCAGACCACCGTCAAGTACATCATCATCACCCTGATGGCCGACAACCAAGGAGAAGGCGGTGTATTTTCTTTGTATGCATTAGTCAAGCGATATGGCAAAGGGTTAGTTATTCCTACCATTCTTGGAGCCACTACCCTATTAGCCGATGGTATCATTACACCTCCTATCTCGGTTGCTTCGGCTGTAGAAGGGTTGGAACTTGTTGTTCCGCATTTACCAACTGTACCTATCGTTATTGTAATCCTCTCTTTGCTATTCTTCTTCCAACGCTTTGGAACACAACGTGTAGGTTTTGTTTTCGGGCCGATGATGCTGATTTGGTTCACCATGCTATTCACACTCGGAATTATTCAGGTGTTTCATTATCCCGAAATTCTTAAAAGTTTAAATCCACGCTACGCGTATGAATTGTTAGTGAAATATCCTCAAGGGTTTTGGTTACTCGGTGCTGTGTTTCTCGCCACTACCGGAGCTGAAGCACTTTACTCCGACTTAGGGCACTGTGGTCGAAAAAATATCCGAATCACCTGGGGATTGGTGAAGGTGTGTTTGATCATCAATTATCTAGGACAAGCCGCTTGGATTATGACAGAGGGTGGCAACGAGCTAAGCGGTCGCAATCCATTTTATGAAATCATGCCCGAATGGTTTTTAATTGCCGGAGTTGTGATTGCTACGGCTGCCGCCATCATTGCATCGCAAGCACTCATCAGTGGATCATACACACTTATCAGCGAAGCGATCAGCTTAAACTTCTGGCCGCGTGTGGCCGTGCGTCAGCCAACTGAATTGAAAGGTCAAATCTATATTCCAAGTGTCAACACTATTTTGTGGATTGGCTGCGTGATGATGATTCTCTACTTCCAAAACTCCACCCACATGGAGGCGGCTTATGGTTTCTCCATCACCGTAGCGATGTTGATGACTACGATTCTACTTTGCTACTTCATGTTGTTCATTAAGAAATGGCATTGGGGTTGGGTTGTCTTATTTGTGATTGTATTTGGTTCAATTGAAATGTCGTTTTTCATTACCAATGTGGCGAAGATCAAAGAACGCTGGATGTTCCTCTTCTTCGAGTTGCTGATTTTTATGGTGATGTACGTTTGGTACTACGCCCGCAAAATCAATAATCAATTTGTGAAGTTTGTCGAGTTGGGAAAATACACATCACTGATCAAAGAACTGAGCGAAGACGATGAAATTCCGAAATTTGCCACCCACTTGATTTATATGACGAAAGCCAACAGCCGTCAACAGATTGAAGAGAAAATTATCAAATCCATTTTTTCCAAGAAACCCAAGCGAGCCGATGTGTATTGGTTCTTGCACATCGACTACACCGAGGAGCCCTACACACTTACATACGATGTGACTGAATTGCTGGACGATAAAGTAATCAAGGTAAATATCCACATGGGCTTCCGTGTACAACCGCGCACCGAGTTGTTCTTCAAAAAAATTGTGCAAGAGTTGGTGGCACAGAAAGAACTCAACCTGCACATTCGTCCGGATGGCTCGACCAAATACAATCCGGAGCCGGACTTTAAATTCATTATCATCGAAAAATTCCTCTCTGTCGAAAATGAATTTGCATTGCGCGAAGGTTTATTGTTGAATGGTTATTTTTTCTTGAAACGCCTGGGACAAAATGATGAGAAAGCATTCGGGCTTGAAAAAAGTGACGTGATTGTAGAGCAAGTGCCATTGGTATACAATCCGGCACATTCTATTGAATTGACCAAAACAAGTCACAACGTATTATGAAAAACATCTTTTGCCTCACCAGTTTGGCCATTTTCATTTTGAGCCAAACAATTGCACAAGTGAAAGTGCCCTTTGCTGGAATTGACCAAACGTGGCAGAATGGTGCTGACAGGCGCGACTCATCTGTATTTCAACACATGAAGATTTTTACGCCTTCTCTATTGATGGATTTAAACTACAACTATTCCTTCAACGACCCAATCGATCATACAGTAGTAGGCTCAACAGCCTTAGCGCGTCATGCCGAATTACAATTGGCAGCGCTGCATTTTGGTGGTGATTTCAATTACCAAAATGTACGGGCACGCATCATGACACAGTTTGGTACGCGCTCTACTGTTGTTCCTCGAAATGATTACAGTCCGTATCGCGGACAATACGATCTGGCCAATGTGTATCGTTACTTGAGCGAAGCATATGCCGGATATCACATCGACAAATGGTATGGTATTAACATTGATGCAGGTTTGTTTATGTCGTATATCGGACTTAACTCATTCTATCAGGCAGAGAACTGGGAATATCAGGCTTCCTTCACTTCCGATAACACACCTTGGTTTTTCAATGGTGTTCGAATTCAAATTTTTCCAACTAAAAATCTGAAGATCGAACCGTGGTTGATCAACGGCTGGCAAAGTTATGGCATGTTCAACTCCATGCCTGGGATTGGTGGCTCCGTTACGTACATGTCGTCTAATAGTAATTGGAAATTAATTACCAACAATTATTACGGTGCCGATGCGGCAGCCATTCCAGATCGAAAAAGATTTCATTCCGACAACAGTGTGTTGCATCGCTATTATAATCATCCGGAGCGAAGCGGAATTTCTAAAATGGCATTTTCTTTTACAGGAGACATCGGCTTCGAAAAAGGCGGAGGTGTCAATGGATTTGACGACAGCGATCCTGCGAATCCTGCTCAATATTTTGTGAGCGCCATGTTTTACAACCGCGTGTGGTTTGCGCAAAATAAATGGGCGTGGACGCTGGGCGGTGGCTTTATGAAAAACCCAGGGCGCTATCTCGTGCTCTACCCTACCGGTCAGGCAAGTCCGCTGCCTAATCCTAATAATCCTACGCAAACAGCAGGCGCCTTTCCTTTCTCTGCCAATCCGGGAGATCCATTCGAAGGATGGGATGCATCGACCAACATCGACTATATGCCCAGCCAACACATTCTCTTTCGGATGGAGTGGGTCCACCGCGAAGCCAGTGTGCCATACTTTGCAGGGCATGGCGGGGTAACATCGCCCAGTGGTTATAACACCACGCCACTCGATCCCAACTGGCGGCCCGATCTGGTTAAATCCGAATCAAAATTGATCTTCGCACTCTTGTTTCGACTTTAGTTCAAAAAATTAAAAAAAGAAAAAACAATATAGCTGCCGTGCGGTTTTTACTGCATGGCATCTATTCTAATTATCGGCTCCTCGTCCGGCATTGGTCAAGCGTTGGCAAAACAATTGATTGCCGAAGGACATCAGGTGTATGGCACCTACAATAAAACTTTGATCGCTTCCGCGGATGGTTTCGCCCACGTTCAATCTTTGAATGTGATGGACGAAAATCCGGATTTCAGTTTCTTACCTGACACGCTGGATGGTGTTGTGTACTGCCCAGGCAGCGTGGTATTGAAACCTTTTGCACGCATCAAGCCCGAAGATTTTGTTGCTGACTATCAATTGCAATTGGTGGGTGCCGTGAAAGTGATTCAGGCATGTTTGCCCAAACTAAAAAATGCGGCACAACCATCGATCGTCTTATTTTCTACCGTTGCGGTACAAACGGGATTTAATTTTCATTCGCTGGTAGCGGCTTCGAAAGGAGCTGTGGAAGGTTTTACAAAAGCACTCGCTGCTGAACTCGCTCCGAAAATACGCGTGAACTGCATTGCTCCTTCCATTACCGATACGCCATTGGCAGCAGCACTACTCAGCTCAGATGAAAAAAAAGAAGCAAATGCACAGCGACACCCGCTTAAAAAAATTGGTAAGCCCGAAGACCTCGCCAACCTCGCGTCTTTTCTCCTTTCGGAAAAATCAAGTTGGATTACAGGTCAGATACTACATGCCGATGGGGGTATGTCGAGTTTGAAAGTGTAGCGATGCAACGGCCCTGGAATCTAATCAATCTTCCGGTTTATAGTCTCGCTACCTACAGCAAGGAGGGGTTGAACATGAACATCTGCACTTACGTATCGGCTGTGAGCATGAAACCAAAGCGATACATCATTGCAGTCGATCATCTCACTCACACCTACCAAAATTTAATCAAACACCCACATGCCGTTTTGCAATTGCTGGGAAAAGATCATTGGTCTCTCGTAAATACATTGGGCAAGAAAAGCGGCAAGAGCTACGCAAAAGAAAACTATCTGGAAAAGAAAAAATTGTTGACAGAGTGGCAATCGAAAAAAGTGTTGGCGAATTGTGCGGGCTGGGTAGATCTGAATGTGCTGAGTTACCACGATGTGGGGGATCACATGTTGTTTGTGATGGACGTGCAACAATTCAAAACCAATCACACTCACGTGCTGATGCTGGATGATTTGCGGAAAAAGAAACTAATACGAATTTAGAAACCCGCTATGCACAAGAAGCAACACCTTCCTACAAAAACGTGTGTAGTCTGCGGGCGACCATTTTCGTGGCGCAAGAAATGGGAGAAAGTGTGGGAGGATGTAAAGTATTGCAGCGACAAGTGCCGCATAAACAAAACGAAATCATAACATGGCAGCAGCACTCCTCCTTTTTCCTCATCAACTTTTTCAGGAACTGCCTTCGGCTACTAAAAAGCTTCCCGTCATTTTAGTAGAAGAATTCCTTTTCTTCAAACAGTACCGATTTCACAAACAGAAGCTGGTGTTCCATCGCGCCAGCATGAAAGCCTATCAGCATTCGCTGGAGGAGAAAGGAATGCGCGTGCAATACATCGAGGCTACTCAAGAAATCTGCGATGTTCGTTTGCTGATTCCTCATCTGCGACAGCAAGGGATCACTGAATTGCATTATTGCGATGTGACCGACAACTGGTTAGAGAAACGCATTCGCGAACACGCAAAAGAAACCGGCATCGAACTTACTCAACATCCATCTCCACTATTTCTCTTGAACAAAGAACAGGTAGATGCCTACTTCACAGGGAAGAAAAAATATTTTCAAACCGACTTTTACATTCAACAGCGCAAGCGCTTTCAAATTTTAGTTGACAAAGATCAGCCCGTAGGTGACAAGTGGTCGTTTGATGCCGAGAATCGCCTCAAATATCCCAAAGGAAAAAAGGCACCCAAAGTTTCATTTCCAACACCGAACATCTATTGGAAAGAAGCTACACAATATGTAGAAACACATTTTGCTTCGAACTATGGATCTATCAACCAGCAGTTCATCTACCCCACTACCGCTTCCGAAAGCGAAGCATGGTTGAAGCAGTTTTTGAAAAAACGGTTTGATTCGTTTGGTGAGTATGAAGATGCTTTGGTGACTTCTGAAAATATTTTAAACCACAGTGTGCTCACGCCTATGCTGAATGTAGGTTTGCTCACGCCTCGACAAATTATTGACCAAGCCATTGCGTATGCTGACAAGAAAGAAATTCCTCTTAATTCATTAGAAGGTTTTATCCGACAGATAATCGGCTGGCGCGAGTTCATTCGTGGCGTGTATGAACACAAAGGCACCTACGAACGCACGAAAAACTATTGGAAGTTTACACGCAAGATTCCACCTTCATTTTGGAACGGAACCACCGGCATAGCTCCGATTGACAGCACCATTCGTAAAGTTTTAGAAACAGGCTATTGTCATCACATTGAAAGGCTAATGGTGCTCGGCAATTTTATGTTGCTCTGCGAATTTGATCCGGATGAGGTGTATCAATGGTTCATGGAATTGTTCATTGATGCATACGATTGGGTGATGGTGCCAAATGTGTATGGCATGAGTCAGTTTGCCGATGGCGGATGGATGGCTACGAAGCCCTACATCAGCGGAAGTAACTACCTGATGAAAATGAGTGATTACCCGAAAGGAGATTGGCAACCGGTTTGGGACGCTTTGTTCTGGCGCTTCATGCACCTACACCGAGATTTCTTCCTGAAAAATCCACGCCTCGGTATGCTGGTAAAAACGTTTGACAAAATGCCTGAAGAAAAACGAAGCACTCACTTACTGATTGCAGACAAGTTTTTAACTGGATTGGAGAATTGAGATCGTGAAGAGTTTTTAGTGCATTTGTCTAGAACTCATTCCATAAATGTGTTTAATGGGAAAACTCCTCCGCGGAGCTTTCCAACTAAAACACACTCAATTATGCTGGCATGATCACCTTATTGATGACGTGAATAACACCATTATCAGTCTCCACGTCAGCCGTTACTACTTCAGCATCGTTAATCAAAACTTTACCATCTTTCAAATGAATGGTGATTTCAGCGCCATTTACTGTCTTAGCTTTCATACCATCAGTCAAATCGGTTGACATTACTCTTCCAGGCACCACGTGATAGGTAAGAATACTCTGAAGTTTCGCTTTGTTCGCTGGCTCGATCAATGATTCAACAGTGCCAGCCGGCAATGCAGCAAATGCCTCGTCCAATGGTGCGAAAACTGTAAACGGGCCTTTACCTGATAAAGTCTCTACTAACTCAGCAGCTGTCACCGCAGCTACCAATGTTTTGAATGATCCATGATTGACTGCTGTTTCTACAATATTCATAATATGTTATTTAGTTGAGACTCTATAAGCAGGTTATCGCTCAATTGTTCAACCAAAGAGGTTAACAAACCATTAATAGAAAAAATGCAATCAGCAGATTAATTAATATTTAGTGGGTCAGGTATGAAAAATAATTTTGATTGTCTCTAATTTGATTGTCTCTAATTAGCGTCTAACAACCCTTTCTCAATTTTTAAACAGAAATTGTAACATCATTTTTTCAAGAATGTTCACCCGAAAAAATATTTAAAACTTTTAATCTGTCAAACAATCAAATTCATCTGAGTGTTACCAGCTGTAATTAAATTATTTAACCATGAAAAAAATATTCTTTAGCTTACTTGTATTCACAAGTTCAATGGCAGCTTTCAGCCAAACAAAAGATGTTGTAGACATCGCAATCAGTTCACCAGACCATACCACACTAGTTGCTGCTGTAACAGCTGCTGATTTGGTAGCTACATTAAAGGGTGCAGGTCCATTTACCGTGTTCGCGCCAACCAATGCAGCGTTCGACAAACTTCCTTCGGGAACAGTTACAACTTTACTAAAACCTGAAAACAAAGCTCAATTGGCGAAGATATTGACTTACCACGTGGTGGCAGGTAATCTGGATGCAGCTGCAGTTATTGCCGCTATTAAGGCCGGAAAAGGTAAAGCAGTTGTAACAACCGTGAGTGGTGGCAAGTTGACTGCAACTTTGGAGAAAGGCAAAGTGAAGTTAACTGATGATTCAGGTAAGACTGCTTATGTAGTAACTGCCGATTTAAAGGGAAGTAACGGTGTTGTGTACGTTATTGATAGTGTCCTACTTCCAAAATAATCATTTCACATTATACTAAATGGTGTTTCCGGAAACGGAGCACCATTTTCTTATTAGAACCTTTTAGAAATTGAGAATAATTTTATCGTTTGGAGTTAACCAGGTATGCAGCATTTTTCTACAACCACCATCGCTAGCTGGGAGCGATTTTATCGAGCTAACTTTATCAATAGCCTCACTGGATTTAAATCGGCAAGCCTAATTGGAACCGTCAATGCCAAAGGGCAAACCAATCTGGCGATCTTCAGCAGCATTGTTCATTTGGGATCTGATCCCGCATTGATTGGATTTATTAATCGGCCTGTACAAGCAGCACCTCATACGCTCGCCAACATTCAGTCAACCGGAAATTATACGATCAATCACATTCATCCCTCCTTTCTAGAGCTGGCGCATCAAACCAGTGCAAAGTATCCGGAAGAAGTGAGTGAGTTTGATGAATTAGGTCTTACACCTGAATTTTCAGATGCATCACCAGCACCGTTCGTAAAGGAAAGCAAAGTGAAGTTCGCCCTCACATTGGAAGAGATCATTCCCATTAAATTAAATAATACCTTTCTGGTGATTGGCAAACTACAGTATGTTCAACTTGAAGAAAACATCTTATTGCCGGATGGCTTTCTGGAACTGACGCAGGCTTCTTCGATTTGCAGTAACGGCATTGATGCCTACTATGCTACACAATTGATCGACCGCTACGAATATGCAAAGCCAGGTGTCAGTCCGAAAAAATTAGCGAAGTAAACTCAAGCAGCAGCAAACTTCTTTTTTAACAATGCGTGTTGTGCCAGCATTTTTTGATAGCTATCCGGTTGTGGTGCTAAAAGGTTTTGCACCGATTTAAAAGTACTGACGGAAGCCGCCAGCTTGTCGCGTAATGGTTCGCTCGGTATTCCAATGTATTCAGCCACTTCATTACCTAAGTAAAATCGAATTTGCGATGGAACCAGGTCGGCTTGCTCAGGTGGCACACTTACTTTGTAATAGTCCAATAACTCTCTGGCGAGTGTGATGCCTTCTTCCGTCTTTTTAAAGTTTCTTTTCTGTATGGTGTTTGCCAACTGACGAGCTTCCTGAAATGACGAAGGCAACAGTGCATCGTCAATATGCATCTGGTAGCCAATGTATCGCCATACAAAAAGAAAATCTTCCTTCTGTCGAGGTGACAGAATATAACCCGACTGCTGCATACCCAATAAGATCACATAACTAAATGCCAGATTTGTTCCCGCCATGTCTTCCTGATTAATCGGAAGCCCCCAATCCATCATCCATGATGGATGCTTGCGAATGTAATAGCGAGACAAGGCATGAATGAGTCGGACTTTATTGATGTGAATGTGGCCCGTGCTTTGCTCATCGAGCGATCCGGGAGTTAGCACGTCAATCACAAAGGATGCTGTGTCCATCAATCGTTTGCCGGGTGCATTCCGCATTTTATCAGACAAATAGAGTGCTTTGTTTCCGGGAGATGCCGCATAACAATAAGGTAGCGACATCGCGCCTAACAAAGCCATCATCTCCAGCGCATAATTCTTAAACAAAATCTGTCCACGTTGTATTCTCTTTGCATCGAACCAAGACGGCTTTGCTTTT
Organism: Bacteroidota bacterium; assembly: GCA_016191555.1. Classification (GTDB taxonomy): domain Bacteria; phylum Bacteroidota; class Bacteroidia; order Cytophagales; family Cyclobacteriaceae; genus ELB16-189. The sequence continues at coordinate 244,912 of JACPVX010000018.1, read as the reverse complement.
GGTGAAAGTAGAAAATATCTTATGTCTGAATCAGATTGAAGTTCTATTTCGCTCGCGTCCAATTTGAAGAACGTATACAATTCCGATTGACGTTGATCTGCAAATATTTTTCCAATCAACTCATCGGCATCATTATCTCCAACTAAGCGCTGTGCATCTAAATCGTTTCTGGTGACTAGCATGAGCAATGTTTTTCTAAAGTAATTAATAGGTCAACATCTGAAGTTTCTAAATGTTTAACGCCTCGCCTATTAACATTGCAAATTTCCTCGACAAAGAAAGGACATTCATTCTGCCTTTTGTTTAATCCTTTTATACAATAATCACATTCTTCTCTACACTTCACTATTACAATCTTTTTACTCTGTTAGAGGGCAGCCAACACTTTCGCAGCAGCAAGACCCTTTCTTGATTCTTGTTTAAAAGAAGACACTGATTTCGCGAAAGCAATAAACACTTCAAAAGTATTTGAAAATATTTTCACACGATTGAAACAACCATCATCGGCCCTTGTTGAACTATCAATTTAAATCCTTAAACACAATCTATATGATTACATTATTAACCGATATCGTGAGAATCCCAGTGGATGATCCGATTGCATTCACATTCTTTACAGGCTATATGGCCATGTTGGCGGCAGCTGTTTTCTTCTTTATGGAGAGAAGCAGCGTAGATGGAAAATGGAAACTGTCATTGCTTGTGTCCGGACTCATCACCGGAATTGCAGCCGTGCACTATTACTACATGCGCGATTACTACTTGGCAACCGGACAAACACCAACTGCGCTGCGCTACATCGACTGGACACTCACAGTGCCTTTGATGTGCGTTGAATTTTATTTACTGACAAAAGCAGCCGGTGCTAAAATTTCCTTGCTCTGGAAACTGATCATTGCATCTGTTTGGATGTTGGTGAACGGATACATTGGCGAAGCATTCACGGATGGATCATCAGGACATAGCGTGCTATGGGGCGTTCTTTCCACCATTGGGTACATCTACATTTTATATACAGCCTGGATTGGTGAGGTTGCTCAATTGGCAAAAAAATCAGGTGATCCGGTGGTGATTCGCGGAATTCAAATTTTAGCTTGGTTCGTATTAGTAGGATGGGCCGTCTATCCGATTGGGTATATGTGTATGCCTGGAGGATGGCTGAATACGGGACTAGGTTGGAGTGCTTCCAATGTCGATTTGTTTTACAACATTGCTGATGCTATTAACAAAATAGGTTTTGGTTTGGTCGTGTATAGCATTGCCGTGTCCAGCAAATCCGCTGCGAAAGCATAATTAAAATTTGAATACAGAAGGGAAGCCGCAGTTGTCGGCTCCCTTCATTTTTATATGTGAGAGAGCTCCATTCCCGGTTATTCGTCAAACATCAAAAATGATGTACATCCGCTCACCCTTATTTCAGATTCAGATTATTGCGCAACTCATGTTGACGCTTGTCTTCGCACTTATACCTATGAGTATATCGCTGCAAGCTGTTCTTTGCGGAATCATGCTTTGTATTGTAGGCATACCACACGGAGCGAATGATCATTTATACCGCTCCGATAAATCACTCGTAGGAAGTTTTCATTTCATAGCCATTTATGTGGGAGCCATCTTCCTCTTCTTTGCACTTTGGTGGAAAGTTCCGGTGGTTGCTTTTGTGCTCTTCTTTATTATTTCATTTCATCACTTTGGTCAATCTAATTTTGAAAATAAAACTGCCACCTACCTACCCTCACTATTCTGGGGTGTTTGGATTTTAGTTTTTCCAGTACTTCTTCACTGGGAAGAAGCGATTCAGATTTTTTCGGAGATGCTCTCTTATAATAAGCACTCACTCCCCATTCCATTTCTTGAACAAGGCACACCTCCTCAAATAAATGGATCGCTGCTTGTCATAGTTATGTTCGCTTCCATTTACTTAATCAGTCTCTTTTACTTTGAACGAGAAAACGCCACTTATTATCTCATACAGTTTGTGGTAGTTACACTCTGGTATATTTTCACCCCGTTACTCTCAGGGTTTATTGTTGTTTTCTGTCTTTGGCATTCGTTACAATCGCTGCGACACCAGGCTCTCTATTTTCAACAATCGGTTCAAGGTACACTCCCAAAGTTTTTCAAAGCACTCCTACCCTTTAGTGCTGTTGCCTTGCTTTCTTTTGGGATCTATCTTTACTTCCGGGCGTTTAACATAGCCGAAGCATTTATTTTACTGTCGCTGATTACGCTGCCTCACGTAATCGTGATGCATCGGCTATACGGAGAAACTCATCCATTGCACGGCATTGAAAGAGGCTAGATATTTTTTTCACTAATTTTGATCGATTCATTTTTATGTCATCACAAACCGAAACAAATAAAGCACTGACCACCGAAGAAATCGATCGCGTCATTCAAATGGCGTGGGAAGATCGAACCACCTTTGAGGCAATTGAAATGCAATTTGGATTGCCCGAAAAAGAGGTCATTGTGTTGATGCGACAGCAATTGAAACCCAGCAGCTTTGCGATGTGGCGAAAACGCACGCACGGAAGAAACACCAAACACGCAGCCAAACGCTCAGAAGAAATCGATCGATTCAAGTGTACTCTTCAACGAGCGATTACCTACAACAAAATTAGTAAGCGGTGAGCAATTCATCCATTCCAGATTTCCCCACTGATTATAAATCCATTTGGCAGCGTGTCGATGAAATTGATCCCATCGAGTATGGACGTTCCCGGAATTACACAGAAGGAGCCGTCACCTATCTCTCACCTTACATTTCGCGTGGAGTCATTAGCGTAAAGCAAGTACAACAACATGTTCTTAAAAGAGGTTATCCTCTAGCAGCCATTGAAAAGTTCTTGCAAGAGTTGGCGTGGCGCGAATATTTTCAGCGCATCTGGCAAGTGAAAGATAGCGCGTTACTGCAAGATCTAAAACAACCACAGGCGGATGTGGCCCATCAACAATTGATCTCATCTCTGGCAAACGCACGTACCGGCATTCAAGCGATTGACACTGCCATACAGCACTGGTATGATACCGGCTACCTGCATAATCACGTGCGCATGTATGTGGCCAGCCTGATGTGCAACATTGGAAAAGCCTATTGGCACATGCCTTCGCAGTGGATGTATTTTCATTTATTGGATGGCGATGTCGCCAGCAATACCTGCAGTTGGCAATGGGTGGCAGGCGCTTTCTCCTCCAAAAAATATTATTGCAACCAGGAGAACATCAATCGATTTACCAACTCATTTCAACAAAACACTTTTTTAGATACATCTACAGAGCTTCTCGCCTCGTTGACGATTCCGGTTGAGTTATCTGAAACATTTCATTGGCAAGGTTCTACAACACTTCCCGTAAGGCAAGAAATTCAAATCGATTCGCAAAAGCCTACACTGCTCTACAACAGCTACAATCTCGATCCGATTTGGAGAAAAGATGAAGATATGAACCGCGTGTTACTGTTAGAACCTTCACACTTCGAAAGATTTCCAGTGAGCGAAAAAGTGATGAACTTCATTTTAGCACTTAGTAAGAATATTTCTTCCATTCAAGTTTATGTGGGTGAAGTAGAAGAACTTGTCCAACTTTGCGCCTCTTCTTCAGCAGCCAAACCCAATTTCATCTCCAAAGAACATCCGGCCTTCACACATTATCCGGGACTGAAAGATGAACGAGACTGGATTTATCCGAGCGTGACGGGGTATCACTCTTCGTTTTTTGCCTTCTGGAAAAAGTGTTCTAAAGCAATCAAAACACCCGACTTATTTTCAGGAGAATGAATTACTCAAAACGCACAGTCACGTTTCCTTTGCCGAGTGCTTCTGATAGCTGAGCAGATTGATCGATAGCTCCGATGCGGGTGTAACTATATGTAGTTGGAAATGATTTGTAAAAAATCACGAGTGTATGGTCACCCCACAACAGAATGTCGCCTGATTTGATTGTTACGGGATTCGTTGCATCGGTAGGCAACGACACCGGCAATTCCGCATACTTTTCATTTCGATTTAATTCAATCATGTTAACAGTCAAAGGCAACAGCTTCTGAAATGCCTGAGTAGTGGGATGATCATGCAGCGAGGCTGTAAATCTTCTTTCTCCGATTATAACATCTATCTTGAGCGCCATCGCAGGTCGTATTAACACCACTAATTTACAACTATTCTGTCTAAGGATTGCTGCTAGACCAGACTCACCACCTGAACAATCCCAAGCGATTGGTGTTAGGTAAAGTATTATTCTTCATTACCTATGAAAATCTTACTTACAGGCTCCACGGGGTACATTGGCCGCAGGTTATTGCCTGTATTGGTAGCCGCAGGGCATCATGTTATTTGCCTCGTGCGCGACCAGCGCAGATTTGACTGGGAAGATTTTACAGCTGATTTTCTTCAACAAGTAACCGTCATTGAAGGCGACTTAAATCAAAGTAGCGATTTACCCTCTCTACCTTCAGATATTAACGCTGCGTATTACTTAGTTCATTCGATGAGTTCTTCCAATCCGGATTTCACTTCACTGGAATCCGAATCCGCTAAAAACTTTGTATCTCTTGTCAATCAAACGCAGGCAAAGCAAATCATTTACCTGAGTGGCATTGTGAACGATGAAGATCTCTCCGATCACTTGCTCTCGCGAAAAAATGTAGAAGGCATTCTTGCTACCGCCAAAGCCCCGCTTACTGTTTTGCGCGCTGCCATCATCATCGGCTCCGGCAGCGCTTCATTTGAAATCATACGCGACCTCGTGGAGAAACTTCCTGTCATGATTGCTCCGAAGTGGTTGAAGACCCGTTGCCAGCCTATTGGCATTCGCAATGTGATCGAATATCTACATGGTGTATTGCACAAGCCAGAGACCTACGGCCAAACATTTGATATTGGCGGCACGGAGATTCTCACCTACAATCAGATGCTTTATGGCTTTGCCCGCATGCGCGGATTGAAGCGTTGGATCATTACGATTCCTTTGCTCACACCTAAACTATCTTCATTATGGTTGGTATTTGTAACATCTACCACGTACTCGCTGGCACGCAGTCTGGTGAACAGCATGAAGAACGAAGTCATTTGTCATGATGAACGAATACGTGCTATTGTGCCTACACACTTACTCAGCTACGAAGAAGCACTTCGACTGGCGTTTGATAAAATCAGTCAGAAGAATGTGGTGTCGAGTTGGAAAGATTCTATTTCGCTCAGCACGCTGGATAGAAATTTTCTCAACAACACATTTGTGCCGGAGCATGGAGTATTCACGGATCACCGACAAATTGAGTTTGTGGGCGATCGCACGAAAGTGATTGAAAACATCTGGACGATTGGAGGCAACCGCGGTTGGTATTTTGGTAACTGGATGTGGCGCATCCGCGGGATCCTGGATAAAATGGTTGGAGGAGTTGGCTTGCGCAGAGGACGCAGAAGCGATACGGATCTAAAAGCCGGAGATGCGCTCGACTTCTGGCGAGTGCTGGTGGCCGACAAACCCAATGGTCGATTGCTCTTGTATGCCGAAATGAAATTACCCGGAGAAGCGTGGTTAGAATTTAAGGTGAAAGAAAACGGTGATAAACATGTGCTGATGCAAACCGCTACGTATCGTCCGCTTGGTTTGTGGGGACGATTGTATTGGTATTCGGTGCTGCCGTTTCATGGGCTCATCTTTCCGAAGATGGCGCAGCGAATTGTGACAAACGTTTAGGTCATTTTTACCACGAAGGCACGGAGGCACTAAGAATATACTTGCATTCTCGCCTTTGAAATAAAAATTAATTCCAGTTCAGGTATTTCGTCAATTCAGGACGAGTGATCAAATCAGAAAGGAATTGGTATTCGGTGCTGCCGTTTCATGGGCTCATCTTTCCGAAGATGGCGCAGCGAATCGTGACGAATCATTAATTTTTTACCACCAAGGCACGGAGGCACTAAGGATATACTTGCATTCTCGCCTTTGAAATAAAAATTAATTCCAGTTCAGGTATTTCGTCAATTCTGGACGAGTGATTAAATCTGAAAGGAATTGCTTTTCACGTGCGCCTGATTGATACGGGTGATTCTGATACAACTTCTCCTTAAGTTCCACGGCCACTGTCACATCATCATCACAAAATCCATTGGCAACATCTTTCACGCGCTGCGTATACCGCGTGTTGAATTGCAGTTTCTCTTTGTTCACCAATCCCTGATCAATCCACAAGCGTGTCTTCTTCGGGCAGCGACATGGATTGGCCGGATTGATCAATCCGCAGCGATTGTGAATAAACTGTTGCAACTCCCTGCGCGTCCGTGACAGTCGCTGACGAAAGTTATCCGGAGAAATGGAAAGCAGCTCCGCTCCTACCGTATGGTCAATCTCAAACACATCGCCCAAAATATAAATCAGTCGCTGCTCGCGTGTGAGGCACATCAACATGCCGGTGGTACACATCAATCGGGTTTCTTCCACTTCTTCTTCGCTGATGCCAACGGTTTCTTCTTCGCGAATGTTTTCGAGGGCTGCTGTATTTCCTACCAGCGAAGAAAACTGCACATACACGTCCTCCATCTTTCTGCGCTTCATGTCAAGGAAATGATTCACCACGATGCGATAGAGCCACGTGCGAAATGAGCTCGCACCTTTAAATTGTGATAGATGGGTGATCACTTTCACCAGCGCATCTTGCGTGATGTCTTCTGCATCGGAAGGATCAACGACCAACTTGAGTGCTACGTTATAAACAAATGTATAATGACGCTGAATCAACTTCTCCAGCGATTGCTTATTTCCCAGCACAGCCTCTTCGGCCAGTTGTCTGTCGTCTTGATTGCCGTGAGTATCTGATAGATTCATAAAGTCAAGTTACGATTTCCTTACTTTAATTTATCGATCAGCACCGGAGTATCAAAATATGAAATCTGTCCCGCACCTTTCTGCTGACTGAAATACTGCTTCGCTTCTTCTTTGGATTTCCACAAAGTAACGGAGCCCAGTTGCTCTTTGCTTTTGATTTGTGTGATGCGCAACAGACCCGGTGTGGATTCAGGAATGGAAAGGGCTTTACCTAATTGCAAGACCGACCAATAGTCGCCTGTTAGCTCATGCTTCGCAATGGTAGTCGATTGAATAATCTGATAGTAGTCCACCACGCCTGCTTCGCCATAGGTTTTTATCACACGTTCAAACCACTTCGGATTAAACCACGCCTTCGCTTCGGCTTCACTAGCCCATAGGTAGATACCTCCAAATTTTCCATCGTTTTCCGTGAAATGATAATTCTTCTGAAGTAATCCTGGAATCGCTTCGTACTCGGGAATGGATTCTTTAAACTTCTTAACTACGAGCGAGCGCCATGCATACCACGGCTTTTTAACATAGGTAATGGTGACGACTGTTGGATTTGTTTGTGACATCGATAATGAGTTTTGATGGTTAGAAATTGAATAAGGAGCTACTTGAAATGCCATGGTCATGACGGCTATGCCGACCAGAGCCATGTACTTGCGGGCGATTCGAAAAGAGTTCATAATAATTGTTTTGTCCATTAGACGGGCCTTTCTGCCAGGTGTGACAAAACAATGTGAAGAAAAGTGTGGCCGGCTCAATTCTAACCTTAGCGAGAGCCAATGATGACCGCTAATCAGTAAATAATGGTCAATTGAAGTTCCGTAAAATGGGTCGTTCTTCCCGTGATCCCATCATCAAAAGTTAATGTCAGCCAATTGCGAGTGGAGTTCTCAAAATGTATCGACTGCTCATTCGTAAAGTGATCAACAAAGGAATTGTCAGTTTGCGATTGATATTCAAAAAGTGTGTTGGTTAACACGCGAATTCCGTTGGGATGGATTATTGGCTCTGTCACATTCTTTTGCTGCCCCTTAAATGGAAGTCGGAAGGTCCATGGCAAATCGCGATTGTTATCCTGTTGGATGACATCCAACCCTAAACCCGATGGAAAGTAAATCGGCTGATACGTATACGCATTGACAAACAGCGCATCGGTATCTTCTGTATTCACTAAACAAAGTCCAAAAGGCGAAGTGTTATTATCTTGATGATTTGCTCTTTTCCATAGACCCGTTGGTTTGGTCAACGGACTAAGTAGTTCCTCCGGATTGTGGACCCAAAGTACTTCGAGGAAAAAGTTCTCAAAATAAAATTTACGATTCGTTGTTCCTTGTCCGGCATGTATTCGGCTGCTTCCTTCCACCCATCCAAACTCAACGAGCCGATCGGCTACTTTTCCATGATTGTCCGTAAAAATAAAAATGTGGTCAACCTTCATAATCGCAGGCTACCTTACGGTTCAGTCTTTCTTCGAATTAAAACCCATCCGCCCACCAGCGAGGCGGGAGCGAACAAAAATATGGCAGCGATTTGAGTATAATGATTGCCGGAAGATTGTAGCAAGGAAAACGTAGCAAACCCAGCCAGAATAACTGCAAGGATATAATTGGGCCACAAGTTTCCTGCTTTCGAAATGAGTTGCGCTAATACACCACCTAAAAAAGAAAACACCAGTCCAACGGCAACGGTCAAAACCATCACACCTACCGTAGGATCATCATGAGGTTTGATTCCCGAGAATTTAAATAACAAAAGCGCACTTACAACAAAAGTGGCGTAACCAACGATGACTGCAATTATATGTCTGACTACTTTCATGAAGTTAGCTTAGTTTATTCTCAGCAAGTTATTCAATCTAACAAAATATTTTTCAGCAATCATACTATTCGAACCTGAATAAATCGCTTGGCGCGATCCAGATAAATCCAATGATCAGCACCTTCTATCGGCAAACAATCTTCCATTCGTTTTCTGTGTCTGATCTTTTCGAGCGACTGATCGCCAAAGAGTATCTGCATTTCATACAGATATTGCCCTCGCACTTTTTCCTTCTTTTCCTTCATCAATCCACGCTTGCGTGGTCAATTCTTTGGTTTCGAGAAGTTGTTCCGCTGAATAAGAATGTTCATCTTCCGGAAGCAAAACACCATCACACCAGCAACGCCTCCAATCAATATCAGCTGATTTAGACATTGCACCGGAAATTGCATATTCAAGATGTAAACAAAACTCTTCGTCAAACATAAACACTTAATAAGCTACATCATTTATTGAGGACTACTTCTCCTTTATCTTTTTAATGGCACCTGTCTTTAGAATTTGATACCATTCATTTTGCACCGTGGTCTTCTTTGTTGATTCGATTCGATCGCCTGTCTCATCCAAATCCCAGCTACTCGCTGAATCGATCATGTGAATCCTCCGGTTTTTATCAATGGTTACAATCTCACTCGTTCCAAAGCTAGGATCATTATTTCCCCAATCGCCCAACAGCCACATGCCATCCACTTCCTTTCCGTTTCGATCGAATGTGATTAATACCGGAGAGCCGGTCGCATCCGGTGATACAAATATGACACCTTTATAATTTTCATCGTCCACTAACATTCCGTAAGGCCGGTCGGTTGTTAAATCTCCGTGTCCTATACCGTTCTTTTCAATATGCTTCATGTATAAATCACTCCATACATCCGGAGTCCATGTTAAGGGCAAATCTATTTTGCTCAGTGTATCATAAATGCTGGAAAAGTGCATCGTACCCTTGTTATCATTTTCCGAACTTGCTAATGTCTTTATACACCGAACCGAAACAGCGCGCTCTTTACTGCCCGTGTGATGATTTAACAAGGTTGCCTCTTTGGCAAAGTTGTAAAACCAAGCTTCCGTACTATCTGATTCCGTTGACGTCCAATAAAAGCCATGCGCTCCCACACGTTGATATTCACCATTCGGTTGACGATTGCCTGCGAACAATGCATTGAATCCTGTGCTCCCGCCATCCGACAAATTGAAATAGGCTGACTTACCCTCATCATTGGAATCATTCACAATACCACCATATTGCCAGGCCATGCTTTGCCATTCTTCATTTGTGGGCAAACGCCATCCGTCACCCAACGAACGACATCCTTCTATAGCCGCCTTCCACGTATACAAGCGGCCATATGTATTACAAAATGTACTGTCATTAGGACAAAACGAATTGTCAATAGCGATATCCAAATTCTCGGTCATCCAAAGCATTTCATCACGCATCACTTTGGCAGGAAAGCTAGCACCATCTAATTTCTTCTTTGCTCCTTCATTGTTGTCTGATTTGTAGGTGCAACTTGTCATCAGCAAAAAGAAAATCAAACCTGTTACTGTTTTCACGGACATGAATGTTACTTATTTGGTTCAGCTGCTTCTAGTAAATACTTAAATTCATCTAAACGAATTGTAGCGAAATCGAGCGTTGGGTGCTGCTCAATCTCCAAAACCTCGTCCGTACTCATTCGGATGCGAATACAATAATATCGAAGTTCGTTTTGCTCTAATAGAATTTCTCTCACCTTCCCTAATTTCCGCTGCCTCAGCCTAAGCGCACCTAGCTGGTAAAACATCGTCAACTCACCATCTTTCGACTCGATGATTTGGGCAAATGGAACAAACAACAACGCTCCGATAATTAATAATGGAGCTACAAAAATCAATATTGATGCATTCGAATCCGTTGCTTGTCCCTCGTCAACATTTACAGATATAAAATACTGCGCTAAAAATATCGATATGATGAGCAAGCAGCCTATCGCCATATTCTTCATACGAGTATTTCTTAAAATATTAATATGAACCTTGCGCATCGTACTATCTTATAGTCACTCTTACTATTTTGGATTTGATTTATCACACATAAACTCCTTCCATAACAAATCCAGACTGCTCCACACTTTATGCGTCATCGGTTGTAGTGATAATTCATGGAACATAAAAGTTTTGTTGGCTCCATCGCAGATTTTCTGGTGCACTTTACAATTCAAAAGAATTGGTTTTTGCGTCATGTAGTCGAGCATGCGGACTGTACCTGCATATGTTTTTACATCTCCTGCTTCCGCCTTTACTTCTGCAAAAGAAGTAAAGACCGGAATTATCTTGTCAGCAGGAATACCGCCACCATTCACTTTCACCAAACCCGTGTAATAGTATTTCAAATTATTCGTAACGGTTGCCGCATCCATTTTTACGGAACCATCCAGATACCATAAAAACGCATAGCTCCAATACTCGTCACTCTTGGCATCGGCCCAGCCCGGAGTAAAGCGAATATCTTCAACACCTGTATAGTTAATTTGAGGTGCAAAGCTGATCGGTATTAAAAACCGCTCGATGCTCCAGCCTTTTGGTATCGGCAGCGTGTAGGGTGCCTCCCAATGGTGGCCATCAAAGGAAGTAGCTGCATCTTGTGCTGAAACAAAAAACGATACGTGAATGAGCAGTAGCAGTGTGAATAATTTCATATTAACTCTATTATTCAAATATCGATAAAATTTTTGCCCATTACAGCTTGATGAATGTTTCCGTTAACCCGAGTGAGCGGAAATGCTTGGCTAGTGCTTCCCCGTCCTTTCCTCCTTTTTCAGCGTGGTGCAACAAGGTAAAGCCATGCGGTCCTTTTGAGTTAAGAAGATTGGGGTACGTCTTTAATGTCGCTTTCACAAGGTCCGTTTTTCCAAGCATGGTTAACACAAAGATATCAGCGCGTGCGCCCAGCGAGATCAGAAAGTTGGCAGTCTCTTTCAATCCCATATGCCCGGCAGCACCAAGCGCTGTCTCAAAATCGCCACCTCCCCAATCCCACGATGAGTTTAAAAGTAATGGATACTCCTTTAGCATTTCTTTCACCCTGTCAAGGTCTGAATGAGCTACTTTAACAAACTCGTTTACAATAGTGGGGTCAATTGCCTTGGGCGGCTCCTGATCTTGAGAATAGAGCAATTTCGAAGAAACCATGATCCCCGAAGTAAAAAGAATGCTTTTCGTTAAGAATTCTTTCCGTGATGTTATTTTTTTCATTTCTGTTTTTTTAATCTGGAATAACGAATGCTCTCGTTCTTTGGTTGTCCATACAGGTGTATCAAACCTGATTAACTTAACGCAGCGTAAACACAAGATAAAGCCGCTGATCACCATTTGGTCTTCAGAGGCTTCAAAAACATAGATCTGCTATCTCACTAGAATGTGTAGCCGACACTTACGTTGATGATCCAAGGCGTATTGGCAGCACCGATGTTCGGAGCTTTGAGTATTTCATTTTGATTGGTGAGTGTGTTGAAGTATGCGTGCTGATCGTTCGGCAATGAGCTGTCCACTTTATACCAGTAGCGAATGCTGGGCACAATCGTGATACCTTTTGCAAACCCTTCTTTCTTCTCAAAGGGCATCCACCGATAATAGGCTCCCAGCCCGAGCGTAACCGTATGAAAGTTGACCAAACTAGTGGCGCTTGATTGGTCTTGACCTTCGTAATACGTTTCGTAGATGTGCAGTTTGGGCTCCAAGCGAAGGTTGAATGATTTCGTAAATCGATAGCCAATTCCAAGGCCCAGTGAATGGGTAATTTTAAAATTCACTTTTTGGCGATCGTACTCATCGGCAATAGCTTTCCCATCGGCATGTAAGTTAAAGCCGTGCGAATAGTCAATCACCCAGTTTTTCATCCAGTAGTTACCTTCCACATTAAAACCCCTGAGTACCAGAGGTTGGTTCAAGCCAAATACTAAACTGAATCGGTTCTTTTCAGGCTCGTTCTGCGCCTGCGCGATGAATGAAAAAAGTAGTAATGCAAAGATGCCGGTGATGATTGTTCTGTTTGTTTTCATAACGTTTGTTTGGTTTTTGTCCTGATGACAGCACAAACATCAGGGAATGGGTCGTGCCAATCGCCTTAAACGATCGCATGAGACGTGTTTTTGAGAAGATGAGACGTGACTCGGGGTGATTCGGCCAGAAGAGGCCTTTTCGCTAGGCCGCCAGGGTTTGCAATTGGTATTCTTTTGGCGAAAGACCCGTCTCCGCTTTAAATATGCGGTTCAATGAAGCCTTCGAGTTAAAGCCACTATCCATCCCCAGCGCCAGAATGGTAAAACGTTTCATCGCAGGGTCCGCCAGCAGTTTTTGCAAATGCTTGACGCGATATCCGTTCACGAAATCGTAGAATGGTTTCCCGGTGATCGAGTTGATGGTTTGGGAAAGGTTGTGTGTGGTTACGTTCAGTGCATCGGCCACTTCCTGTAACTGAAGTTTGGCTTCCAGAAATACCTTTTTGTCCTCAAACAACCGGAGCAGATTTTGGTAGATCATTTCCTGCTCGGCATTGGTGAGCGATGACGTTTTATATTTTTCAGGCGATGCTGCCGGAGTTGTTAGTACCGGTTCTTCCAACGGAATCTCTTCAGCCGCCTTTTGACCATAATATTCCGCCACCGTGTATTGACGAATGCCATGATAGCTGATATAAAATACAGCCAAGACGACACCCAAGCTGACAATCGAGTAGGCGGAATGGATGTTGATGGGCAACCATTGAAAATTGGAGATCACAAAAATCAGAATCGATACCACCATCAGCGCCAGGTACGCCCATGAGATTTGGGTAAGCCAACTCAATTGGATCGGGTCGATAAATGAAAATTGTTGTTTGATGTTGCGGGCGTATTGACGCAATCTTTTGATCAACCAAATCAGGGCAACTAAAAACAGAATTTGATTGCCTTTATAAATAATATGGTAGCTGATCGGTGGCGTCTCATACAATTTCTGAAGTGCAGCCGCATCGTAGCTGTTAATGATAAACAGGTCAGCAATCAAAAAGCAGGCGCTGCAGAGTACCGGAATAAACAAGAGCATCCAGCGTTTGCCGTAATTTTCCTGAACGGTGTCCATCGCAAAAAAGATGAATATCGGGAAGAGCAGGTAGGGAGCAATGTTTTGAAAGAATAAGAGCAGCGGAGACAAGTGCGTCCGCACGGCTATGTCCAAAGCCAAAAAACTAATTATCAGGAAATTGATGAGTATTAATAGATAATCGGCACGTTTTCGATTCTTCTTACCAAAAAGAAAAAGGATAAAGAAAAGGGAGACGGCAATTCCGGTGCTATTCAGCCATTGCATAACAAGATGTTGTAGGCAAGATTACTACTTTTTGGTCAGTCTCATTGCAGATAAACAATTTTTATAGATGCGCTAGGGACTTGGTAGAGACTGAATTTCACCATAATGATTTCATTTTATAGCCGAGCTTTCGCCACCTCGCACAAGCGTTCTCTTATTCATCTCCTCTGCCATTTTATGCATTTGTTCAACGGAATCGGGGTTGTTATTCCAATGATTGCTGAATCGTGACATTATATCCGGCTTAGTAACCTTCACTGCCTTGAAGTTGGTCAGTTTTTTCTCGCTGACAATTATCTCAATAAACTTATTCGTTTCCTTATCTTTTCCAATTACTTTGATTGACTGATACCCATCACCCCATAAAGGAGGATACAAATAAACTTTCGTTCCCTTCTTAAATCGACTTGAATCATCGGTCGAAATGTTTGCTACCAGGCACCAGATAAACGTCAGTTCATTTTTGTGCCCCGCAATTTCCAACCGCTGCCCGCAACGTTTATGGATTAACCCTGACCATTGACGAGCGTCTTTTAGATTAAACAGAAACTTACACGTTGGGCATTCCACCCAGTCATTCCTAAACAACTCAACACTTATCTTTTCATACCGTGACTTTTCCATAGCAAAACGGTGACATCACTATTTGATTGTTTGTGAAACTACCTGACTCTGCTTAACTACCAAGCAAGTCTTTCTATTGATTCTTTAGTGACTCATTCAGCTTTATTAAGTATTCTTCTCGCTTCGCTTTCTTGTCGGTTAATTTATCAAACTCGTCTGCTAAAGTTGGATTGCTGCTTCTAATGAATTTAGATACAAAATTTACGGTTCCATCTCTGTATTTCCCTCCATCGTCTACAATGACCAAGTGTCCCGGAACAGCCATTGCGGCTACTCCCACTCCATGCGTTCCGTAGTTAAAGAAGGAATATCTTCCGACATAATCCACTTTGCAGAAGCCACCCATTCGCAACCCTTTCATGTAAACATACTTGCCGTCACAGAAACCAAATACTTTTCCAACTTTAGTACCGTCACTGATTTCGAAGTCAAAGGGACTTCCACCTCTAACGGTATTTTTCTCTTTCACGCTAAACTCATTAGTAATGGATGGCGAATTATTAATAAACTCTTCATACGTTTTGTAGATTCCTCTCTTTAACTCCTTTGCCTGGTAAATCTTCTCTTGCCCAGTTACATATAGCGGTAACACGATTGCCATTAAGAAAATCAGCTTTTTCATTTTTGTAAGGTTTATAGTTATTCTGTATTTTATTGTTGTGTGCCTGTTAGTTTTACCGTTGCTTGCTCTTCGAACTTTTTATCAAGTAGATAATTCCGCCAATAAAAAGCACGACACCTAAGAATAGAGAAGTCGTGCTTATCGGATGCCCTAATTCCGTTGTCAAAGCAAAGCCAGTCAAGAGCCAGCCAGAAATTATAGAAATAATCGAGAGAGCTATTTTGATGGCTTTGTCAAGTGGAATCAATTCATCGTTTTTTATTTATGTGAACTATGATTGGGTTATCTCCATCTCTCTGTCTTTTAGAACGACCCCATATTCCGATTTCCACGTCACTAGGATTCTTGGTATCAAGCTCTTTTGGGTTTACATATGTGTACATCCCATAACAGTGACCGGACACTACCCAACCTTCCGTCTTGTTCAGATGAGTAACGCTAAAGTCACCGGCGGGACTTCCTGCATAGAAGGGCCCAAAATCCTTCATTAACTTAATGGCCTCTGCTTCAACATCGGATAAAGGATCAATGTTGTCAAAAATTATATATGTTCCATTCTCAAACAAAACCCAATCTTCAAATTTCGGATTTATTGCCAACTTAACGTTTTCGAGAAGAGTCATTTTCGAATCATTATTTATAAGTACTCGTCATTCGTATCCCAAGGGAAACCAAACACCCCTCCATGTTGGATCTTTCATGTTTGGAACAATGTGCCCTTGATCCAAAGTCCTTATGTCGATATTCTCCTTATGGTCTTTTAGTTCCGGTATATGTTGATCCTTAAAAACTTTTTGCTTAAGAATCGAAATCGCATCGGCATAGTCGTGAGCAGTAATTCCACAACCCCAAGCTAACCCCGGAGGAAGATCGTTGATTTGAGAAGACATAAATTCAAACCAATATCTTGTCACACGTTTATCATTTATCGTTTACCTATTCCCTTGATAAAAGTGCAATTTTCCCTCCACAAACCAAAAAAAAATCCTGAGCTCATCACTCAGGATTTTTATAACTAGGTACATGCTGCTATGCAGCATAAGCCCGTACCATTAGGCCGTCTTCACCGGAGCACCAGAAGCTTTCCGCTTGCGCTTCTTGTACTCCGATTTTTTCTTGAGACCTAGGGCTTCCGCCTGGTTGCTGTCGGGGCCAAATTGCGCCAACGTCTGTGCTTTACAGCCCAGCATGGTGTTGTGCAATCGCCACTCGGCAGCAATGGCACTCGCACGTTGCGCGCGCCACTTTACCTCGGCTTCCGCTTCCATACGCTTTGCATCCAGCACCTGGCTGAAATGCGCAGCGGCAGTCTCTTTCGCGAACTCCTCTTTCGTAGGAGCATAATCGGGCATGGCCGCCAAATTGTTGAAGGCCACTAGGTTGCTCTCTGCTATTCTAGAGCTCAACCTTCGCTTGGGAGTATCCATATTTTTGTATGGGTTAGGGGTTAAACATATGACCAGAACCACAGCATCCATTACAGACACCATGATGCGCTCAACAAAAGCACACGACTAATACCCTTGTGCCTTGGTAATGGGACACGAGGGCACTGGCCTCTATTTTGTGTTTACCCGCAGAAAATCGTTCTGCCCAAAAAATAGAACCGCCCGTGCTTTTGCGAAGACCTTTGCTCTAAAACAAGAGGCTTTGCAGCCTTTGCAAGAGGCTTTGCAGCCCTAACAAGAAGCTTGCAGCGCTTACAAGAAGCTTGCAGCGCCTACAAGAAGCTTGCAGCGCCTACAAGAAGCTTGCAGCGCCTACAAGAAGCTTGCAGCGCCTACAAGAAGCTTGCAGCGCCTACAAGAAGCTTGCGCGCTCTGCAATCAACGATTCCTTGTCGGAATCAACGATCGCTTTACGCGCAAAGCTTACCTCCCATTTTTCAAACGCAAGTGGGGGCAACGTTTTGCCCCGCGCACATGTAATTGCCTTCCAAAGAGCGTGCCAAAACAAAAACATTGAAATTGATAGAGATTTGGGGGATTCTAAAGGAGTGAGATTAAAAATTAACGATATATAACGAAAATGACTAACGATATATAACGAAAATCGTCTGTTTTAACAGCCCATTCAACTTTGAGCGAAGAGGTACTGAAATGGAAAGAAAATGGTTGAAAGGCGGGGTAAGTAGGAGCCGTTATGGTAGGACTTGGGTGATGGTCAATGGTCAATAGTAATTGAGGACTAGGGATTGGGACTTGGATGCTATGGGATGTTCCTCAAAAGTTCTACCTGCTTTTCAAAATTCACCAACTCCAAACGATAGCGAAATTGCAGGAAACCATAACTAAATAGAAAAACAATCAGCGGAATGTCGATCGGCAGATTTTCGCTTCCGCTCCGATATCCCAATATGAAAAAAGTTATGATACAAGAGTTTGCTATCCCAAAAAGAATGAGAGCAAAGTCCACTATTTTAAATTTAATCATATAGTTCCCTTGTGGGTCTGGTTTGTTTTCTATGTTTAGTTGAACAATTGGCAGGTTGACACTCAAAGGTCTATTTAACGCACCCGAATTGTAAAACAACTGCGTTTCATCCCGATCGATATAGCCCTTAAAATAAGTATCGTCTAACTTCGATTTAAAATAAAGACGCATCTTCTCGTAATCTGTTTTCACCAGAAAAGAATGTCTCATCAGTAGGCCACCTAATTTCATATGTCTTGATTTACCTCTCTTCCACGAAAGTTACTTGGATGTCTGAACTTATTCAACACTTTAACTTCAATCAGCGATAAATTGAGTGATCTCTAAGAGTTCCAAAAAACCGAATACCAATCCGCAAACTCCAAGCACGAAGAGCAAGCGAGGCAAAACTTCCAGTTGAAAAGAAGAATTGATTTCAACTGTGGTGGGGTCGTGCGGGTCGTAGATTACTTCTAATTCGGTGCCTTCTTCAATGGCCGGATTATACCCTACACTCAACTCCTGTGTAATCCACTCTTGCTTGTCGGTTAGAAATCGAACAACCGGATAGTAAGTGCCACCACCGCGGCCAACGCCTGCGTTGTAGTTATTCTTAAAGATGATCGCCTTCGCTTTTTTTCCTGTTGCTAGTAAGTGATTACCCTTCTGCCACAGAAGTACACCTACTACAATCAGCACAAGTGAAATCGCAAGGATGACTAGTTCTGCGTTCATAAATCAAAGAATCATTAATGAATCCGGGAGATGTGCTTTTGGTCGGGCATGTTTCGAATCTCTACCCAATAAGTTTCGCGCACATCTTCATCGATAAAAATAGGAAGTCGCTCTCCATAGAGTCTGTCTTCTCCATTTTTCTTGCATCCGGAAATCCAATAGTGCTCACCCGTTTCAACATCAATGTAATTCTCTTTGAATCCCCTTCCTCGTAACGTCTCAAACGTTTTGCCTTGGTAATGGATGGACTTGCCGGATTTAGAATAAGTGACTAATCCAATGCGTGCTTCTCCTGTAAGTGAATCGCCCTTGCATTCGATAAACATGATGCGCTGTCGTGCCATAATTAAAAACCAGTTGAATACTATTGCACAAAGGTACTTCCATGCTGTTAGTTATTCAATATGATTTACTGAATATTAGATCATTGATGATAGAGCAAGGATGATTACCTTAGCTGAAGGTATGTATTGGGGACTATGAAATGGTCCAGTCTTCTAACTTAATTCCCTTGATACGTTTGAAATGACTTAGGTTATTTGTTACCATAGTCAGCTTGTGCGTTACAGATGTAGCACCAATCAACAAATCGAAATCATCGATTGGAGTGCCTGCTTTTTGAAGTCGCGCTTTCTCCTTTGCAAAGAAGTCCAAGGAATGAAAAATCGGAAGCACCTGAACACCGCTTAAAAAATTATCCAATGCCTTAGAGTTCTTTTCGGGCTTCTCACTTTTAGCTACGCCAAACTTAAGTTCAGCCAAGGTTATTTCCGAAATAAAGCAATCTTCAGATGACACTTTATCAAACTTTGCTTCAAGATCAAACTTACCCTTCATATAAAAGATGGCAATGTTTGTATCGATGAGGTACTTTTTCAAAATGACTCAATTTTTCTTGTCGATACTCTACTACTCCGAATCTCATTAATGATTTGCTCAGCCGTTTTCTTAGATTCAAAAGCACCAAATGCTTTTTTGAATCTGGACTTTCTTTTTCCAAGATCTGTCTTAACGGATGAACTCAATTTAGATATCAGATCTAATTTATCACCGGAACTTAAGTTATCTAACATTCCAATGTAGCCATCAATAATAGTAGAGTTCATTTCTTCTGATTTCATTATGCAATTTAAACAAAAAAATGCTGACCGTAATTGGGCCGTCCGATAAGGTAGCAGCCCAAATAATTCCATCTTCGTTGATTTTCGTGTAAATAGCAGACTGCACTGCAATCATTCATCGCCCATGCTATTCATCGAAGTTAAAAACTCCAGCAGTTTCCGCTCCTTCCTTAGAATGCGAACCATCAAAAACGCAAAGCCCGTTAAGAAACCATACCCGCTGATCACCACATACCAAAACATGCCGGTCGATAAGTACTCCCGAAAGATGGGCACCAGCAGGCTAAACCCCAGCATGTAGCTGACATAAATAATCGGTATAAAAACTCGGTGTACTTTCTTTCGCCAGGCATAGTACTGTTGCATTTGATGAGTAAACGCAACCACCGAATGATGGTATTGAATGGCGTTAAATTTTCGCACGCTCATCCACTCGAGAAAGACACGCACGATGATCACTCCAATCATGATGGATAAACCAACGGTAAGCTCGTTGTATAAATGAGCGTCCATGAAAATAAAATAAGTAATCAATCCTGCTATCAGAACACTTAAAATGGTAATGGTACCCCATTGCCCCGCTCGCAATTCTTTGATGTGTGCCTCGCCCTTCTTCATCAATTGATGAGAAGAAATAGCTGGGAGCGGCTGTGGTTGCTTATTCCATATGTTTTGTAATTCGTCAAATGCTTCCATGTTGTACGCACAGGGTTAAGTTCTTTTTAATGCGATGAATTCGTACGCGAAGGGCCTCTTCGCTGATGCCGACTACTGCTGCTATCTCCGGGTAGCTGGTTGCCTCCAGCATGAGCAGCGTAATCATTTTATCTTTCTCTTCCAGTTTTTGAATGCAGGCATACATCTTCTGCAGCTTCTCTTCTTCCTCTCCACTATAAACTTCTGAAGCTACCGGAGGAAATACATCAGTGGCTTTTTCTTTTCGCGTGGAAGGCTTGCGCAAATACAGGAGGCATGTATTCACCGAGATGCGGTAGATCCAGGTGCTGATGCTCGATTCTCCCCGAAAGGAATCCAGTGCCTCCCATATTTTGATGAAAACTTCCTGCGTAGAGTCGGATGCCAATTCCTCATCGCCACTGAAATATCCTTTGCACAAGCGGAATACCTTCGTGTAATGTTGGTCAAACAATTCGTTGAAGCGGGCCTTCTTATCCACCGGCTATTTTATTTTAGATTCTCGTTTAGTTTCACATCAATCATTGTGTAGATCAAGTATTAGGCGTCAGACGCCTTTTCTAAATTATTTTAGATTCTCGTTTAGTTTTTCCATCAACCATTGTGGTTGATCGAACATAATAAAGTGTGCGGAGTTTTCGGCATACATCATCACGGTGCCGGGCAGTTTCGCATACTGCGCCTGATACGTTTTTTCTACCGTAGCCTTGTCGGGATTCGCTGCACCCAACACGATTACCGGCACCTTAATTTTGGCAATCGCTTCGCGCAAGTCCAAGTTAAGCATATCGATGTAACCATACACATACGTTTTGCGGTCGGTTTGATTCATCCATTGCACAATCTGTTTTTGCTTCGTCACATTCTTGCACATGTAGGGCACGGTCTGCTGATTCATCCTGGCGAAAGAAGCCGTGTCCATCTGCAGCATCATCTTGCTGCGCGGATTGTCGTAAATCATCTGTTCGCCATTGTAATTAGGAATCATTAATGCAGCCGAGCATGGCAGCGCATCTACGGCTATCACGCGGCCAAACAAATCGGGCTCGGCCGATGCCATCCATAAACTAAGCGTTCCTCCTAAACTGTGACCTATTAATGTGGCCTTCTTCAGTTTATTTTTCTTCACGTACGCAATAGCATCCTGTTGTATAGTGGCCAGCCAAGGGCCTTCAATGGGTGCCACGTTACCAAATCCGGCAAACGTAAAAACATGACACTGATGCGTTTTCGATAACTCAGCTACCACATCGGTCCACACTTCCCCGGGGCAACCAAATCCGGGAAACAATAATACCGGTTGTCCTTTGCCTTTCACTTCTACTTTAAAAGAAGTTTGCGCAGATGCGAGGAACATGGAAAATACCAATGAGAATACGAGAATAGCTTTTGTCTTCATACTGATTCGTTTAATTTCCCTTTGGATGCAGTGCCTCCCGCATTGTTACACGATTTTTGAAGATTATTTTGGATGATTACTTTCCGAAACTCTTTGCCTCGTTTGGTGTTTTTAGAACATGAAGATTTATAACCTGACGCGGAAACAGTTCTTGCCAATCCCTCTTACGGAAGCGTGGGATTTCTTTTCGACTCCCAAAAACCTCGCTAAAATCACCCCGGAGCACATGGGCTTCAAGATTCTATATATATCAGGTGGCGATAAGGCGTATGCCGGTCAGCTTATTCGTTACAAAGTCAGTGTGTTGCCGGGTATTTCTGTGCATTGGGTAACGGAAATAACGCAGGTAAAAGAACCGTTTCATTTCATTGACGAGCAGCGCTTTGGCCCGTATGCCCTGTGGCATCACCAACATCACTTCAAAGAAGTGCCGGGTGGCGTGGAAATGACGGATGAGGTAAACTATGCCATCGGTTGGGGTCCGCTCGGATGGCTCGCACACGTGCTCTTTGTGGGACGTGAGGTAAATCGTATTTTTGAGCATCGGTACGCGGTGCTGGAACAGTACTTTAAAAAATAATGGACTTCCTAACAATTCTAATTTGTTCATTCATTGCCATCGGCACTTTCTTGTTTATGGAAGGTGTGGCGTGGTTTACACATAAATATGTCATGCATGGCTTTTTGTGGGTATGGCATCGTTCGCACCATCAGGTGCACAATCACGCGCTCGAGCGCAATGATCTGTTTGCAGTTGTCTTCAGCATCCCTTCCATCATTCTATTTGTGGTATCAAC
This sequence comes from Bacteroidota bacterium, assembly GCA_016191555.1. Taxonomy (GTDB): domain Bacteria; phylum Bacteroidota; class Bacteroidia; order Cytophagales; family Cyclobacteriaceae; genus ELB16-189. The sequence goes on along the minus strand of JACPVX010000018.1, from coordinate 222,535 downwards.
TTCGGTTTATCCTAGTCCGTACTTGTTTTCGCTGGGTCTCGGCATTTTATTTTATGGCATCTTCTACCTGATCTTTCATGATATCATCGTGCACCAGCGCGTCAAGTGGATTCCAAAAAAGAGAAGTACCTACCTGCAGCGAATGATTCACGCACACTACATCCATCACGCCAAGCACACCAAAGAAAATTGTGAGGCGTTTGGATTTCTGTATGCTCCCAAAAAGTTTGAGCCGAAAAAGTTCGAGCTAAAGAAAGATCGGCAGGAGACGCAGTAACTATTCTTTCGGGCCGTCAATCTTCTAATTGTTCGGATACATCCCTAAACAATTCGTTTCATTTCAGGTTTTAGAACGAGCGAAGGTTAAACATTTTCGCTCGTTTTAGTGGAATGAAGAAGGCAATTGTGATTGGAGCCGGCATTGCTGGGATAGCAAGTGCGCTGCGGCTGAAAAATAAAGGATATGATGTAACCGTTTTCGAAGCCAACGCCTATGCGGGTGGAAAGCTTCATGCTATTAATCAAAACGGTTTTCGATTTGATGTAGGGCCTTCCTTATTCACCATGCCGCATTTGGTGGATGATTTGTTTCACCTTCATGGCGTCAACCCACGCGATTACTTCAACTATTCGCAAAAAGAGGTGGTGTGCAATTACTTCTGGAGCGATGGCACTACTTTCTCTGTGCCTGCCGACAAACAAGAGTTCGTTCAGCGGGCTTCCGAAAAATTTGGCGCTCCTTCAAGCTTCGTCCGGCAATACCTCGACCGCAATCAAAAGAAGTACGACCTCACGGCCGATATCTTTCTGAATAAATCGTTGCACCGCTGGAGCACCTACTTCAGTTGGAACACTTTCAAATCATTATTACAATCCGGCAAGCTTGATATTGATAAAACGCTGAACGAAGTAAACCAACAGTACTTCGAACATCCCAAGCTCGTGCAACTTTTCAACCGGTATGCTACCTACAACGGTTCATCGCCTTATGTTACACCGGGCATTATGTCGATGATTCCGCATTTGGAAATGCACTTCGGCACTTTTCATCCCAAAGGCGGCATGCACGAGATTTCGCAAAGTCTCTTTCGCCTGGCAGAAAAGGTTGGAGTAACATTTCAGTTTAACGAAGCGGTGACTTCGATTGATTACCAACAAAGCCGTGTGACCGGAATAACAACAACATCCGGTAGCTATGCTGCGGATGTGGTGGTATCGAATATGGATGTATTCTCGACCTACAAACATCTATTGAAGTCTGCAAAGCAACCTTACAAAATTCTACGTCAAGAGCGATCCAGCTCTGCACTCATTTTCTATTGGGGCATCAACCAACTCTTTCCGCAACTCGACTTACACAATATTTTATTCTCCGATCATTATCAGGATGAGTTCAAAGAGATTTTTGAAAACAAAAGTCTTCACGATGATCCGACTATCTACATACACATTACCAGTAAAGAAGATCCGAACGATGCACCTGCGAATTGTGAAAACTGGTTTGTGATGATCAACGCCCCCGGTAATGTAGGCCAAGACTGGTCAGCACTAATCGCAAAAGCACGTGCGAATGTCATCCGGAAGATTAATCAGGTGTTGTGCACGGATATCGAGAAACTTATTCTCACAGAATCGATTTTAGATCCGATCCTCATCGAGCGACAAACAAAATCACATCAGGGTTCTTTATACGGCACCTCCAGCAACTCCAAGTTTGCTGCCTTCTGGCGCCACCCGAACTTCTCCAATCAGTTTGACAATCTCTACTTCTGTGGTGGCTCGGTGCATCCCGGTGGTGGCATTCCGTTGTGTTTGTTATCCGCAAAAATTGCAACCGAGCAAATCAAATCATCATGAAAGATTTTATCATGACAGACAAAGGCATCCATGCAAAGTCATGGGCCATTTTTGTGATATGGCTCTTCCAAGTATCTGCCATCATCGGCATCTCTCTTGGTTTTCAAGATTGGTTCATTACCAAAACTCCGTTCAATCTTCTCCTCACGGGTGTTCTATTATTTCTCTATTATCCAATTGAGAGTATTCGAAAAGCGATCCCAGTAATGGTTATCTATGCGGTTAGCATTCTGGTTGAGTGGGTTGGGGTACACTTTGGTTTCTTGTTCGGAACCTATGCGTATGGAAACAATCTGGGCTTGAAAATAGATGGTGTTCCGTTGCTGATTGGCGTTACGTGGGCTACGTTGATTCTGTGTACGGCAGCCATTGCAGACCGTTTTGTAAAACCAATTCTTCTAAAAATTGTGATAGGCGCTTTGCTCATGGTGTCTATTGATTTCTTCATGGAAACATCCGCACCACCATTTGACTTTTGGATCTGGGCGGAAGGTGTGGCGCCTATACGTAATTACGTTGCCTGGTTTGGTGTGTCGCTGATCCTGCACGCCTTCTTTCATCAGCAAAAGATGAAAGGTGATTTCACTTTTTCTTGCCATATTTACGCTGCTCAACTCCTATTCTTTATCTACTTCTATGGATTCCACCGTATATGACTATGCCATAGTTGGAGCAGGTGCAGCCGGCTTGCATTTGGCGATGGCGATGAATCGGCATCCATTCTTTGCTGACAAAAAGATTCTACTTCTCGAGAAATCTCAAAAAGACGAAAACGACAAGACGTGGTGCTTCTGGGAAAAGGGTGACGGAAAGTGGGATCACATCACGACTAAAATTTGGGATCAGGCGCAGTTCATGTCTACCGATCAATCGCTGGATTTGAACATGGGTGCGTATCGGTATAAGATGCTGGCTTCGTTGGATTTTTATAACTACACCAAAAGCGAATTAAAGAAAAAGGAAAACTTCGTTTGGGTCAATGCAGAAGTCAAAAACATTTTGCATGCTAAGACCAGTACGATCGAAACAGATCATGGTTCGTATTCAGCTAAGCATGTGTTTGACAGTATCATCCCGCCTGCATTCTTTCAATCAAAAGATAAATACACAAGGCTTTTACAACATTTTAAAGGGTGGGTGATTGAAACGGATGAAGAAGTTTTCAACGATCAATCTTTCGTGATGATGGATTTTCGAATTACGGTGCCCAATACCACTTGCTTCACATACGTGTTGCCCATCAACAAGAAAAAAGCGCTGATTGAATTTACGTTCTTTTCACCATCGTTGGTGGAAGATGCGCACTACGATGAATTGCTTCGCACGTACATCAATCAAATTCTGAAACTAAATCATTATCGAATCGAGGCTGAGGAAAAAGGGGTTATCCCAATGAGTGACTTTCCTTTCCACCAATTCAGCAATCAGTACGTTACAAAAATTGGTACAGCGGGTGGATGGGTGAAACCCGCCTCGGGGTATTCATTTAAGAATGCCGAGCGGTACAGTCAACGTGTGGTAGATAACATTAAGAACAATCGACCGCCCGGCCATCGTATTTTGAATACGCTCTTCCGCAAATACGACATGCTCTTTTTAGATGTATTGTATCATCACAATGAACTAGGCGTTGGCTTATTTCAAACGATGTACGGGAAAAACGAGGCGCATCAGATCTTAGCCTTTCTCGATGAAGAAACCACGCGACTGGAAGAATTTAAGATCATCAATTCCTTTCCGCGTTGGCCTTTTATGCGGGCGCTATTTAAGAAGATATTCTAAGAGCCAAGATACTTACATAGTGTCAGACACCTATGAACTCCGCTAATGGGTTTTTTCCATTCCACGTGCCAATAGACTTGTAAGGTTTAAATCGCGCGAAGAGTTCTTCTTTGTACCAATTCAATTCGCGAGTCTTTTGAATGGCCACGCGATGCTCGTTGCTGGTATATGCAAAATGATTCAGGCTTTCTTTATTCTTCCAAATGCTGAACGTAGCCATCTGCACGATGGGCACTTCGCCTACACCTTTCGTATAGAGGAGTCCATCGTTTTCTTTTAAGGGTTGATGTGAGGTGGGCACGTACTTCCAGAAGGGAATGATCTTATGCCACTTAATCGTAGCGCGGGTTAAAACTGCAATCACTTCTGTTGAAGGCAAATCCTTTTCCATTTGAAATGGATTTCTTCCATCCCATTGCCCATGTGCAGAAACGTTTTTTAAAAAGATCGTCCATACTTCTTTTGCATGTTTGCGATAGCTTTCAATGATAGGTCCTTTCTCAAAAAATGAGTGAGCAGCCTCTTCAGTTTCCCACACTTGCAATAATACATAGGTTGACCAATCCGGTAACGCATTGAATCCAAGTCCTCGGCCACTGCCCATCAATTTGTAAAAAGATTGACCCTGCACTTTTTTCAAACCTCCGTGTGCGAATTGCATCATCGAAAATGCCCAGAATTTATCTGCGATAGCGTTGAATTTAAAGAAGGTGACGGTTGTAATCTGCGACATGTTTCTTTAACAACTACTTCCGCTATGTGTTTCCACCTGGAGGATACAAAAAAAGCGTCAGGCTCTTGTCCTGACGCTTTTTTGAAGAGGCTATTCTACAATTTAAGCAGTCGCCAATTCTTCTTTTTTGCGCTCTGTCTTCTTTCTAGCTTTGGTAAGTTTCTTTCTGTCCTTCTTCAAGCGATCAGCCACCACCGCAGCCAATTTCTTGGCACTGCGTTCCACCAATTTATCGGCCTTCTTCGAGGATTTGGAAACACCGAGTGCTTGAATAGTTTGATGCAATGAATCGACCAACAAATTTTTTACTTCTTTCTTACCTTTTAAAATGAGCTTTTCCATAACGATTTACTGAATGTTGAATCACTAAAGTATTGCGTTACGGCAATATTACCAAGCAGTTAAAAAAACTTAACATTGGGTTACTTTTTCTTCTCAATTTGCTTGATTTCGGGGTTTTTGCGGATCAATTCAAACTGACTTTGAACCTCTTCCATCCGCTTTACGGTGATTTCATACACTTCGCCTTGCTGGTCGGTGGGGGCTGCATCGGCACTAAAAACTTGGCTTTCCTTACCCAAAGCCAGGAAACGCTCCAATACCTGTGCTCCACTTCTGAAGATATCCCAGCGTGCTCCGGTCTGGTTGATGTCGAATAATACAGCTTCCAGTTGGTATATTTTTTCTTCCAACGCAGCTGCTTTCTTATCTCCTTTTTTCGCTAACAATACGGTGCGCATCTTTTCCATATCGTCAATCAACTGCAAAGAAGTTTTGATAGATGTGTATAGTTTCACACCCAAGGCATATTGTCGTTGCATACTTTCTGACGTAGACTTTGTGTTGGGATCTTTCAGTACAGAAACACTTTGTTTGAATTCTTTGCCATGCGCTTTCAATACCACCGTATAGTTTCCGGGTGGAACCATCGGTGGTGTTAAGCCGGGACCAATGTCCAGATCAGGAATAAACAAATTGCGTTCTCCTTTCTCGTCCAACTCCACCCATTCTTTACCACGCGGATGCGTACGCAACTTCGGCATAGTATGTTCCTGCAATCGTAAGTTCCACCATACGCGCTGCAAGCCGGGTTGATTTTTTGTTTTTAGCTTCTGGATCAATTCTCCATTTGGATTGTAGACCAGCAATTCTACACTGTCTTTCGATTTATCTTTCAGGTAATAGGAAATGGCGGCACCATCCGGTGGATTTTGTCCATTCACAAAACTGTTTTCCGTTTTAATTCCGTTCACGTCCTGAAAGCGATACGTTGGCCGGAGTGAGAACAAATGAGCATCGCTATTTTGCACTTGCTCACTAAACTCACGAATCGGTGTGATGTCGTCTAAGATATAAATCCCTCTGCCGTACGTTCCAATAACGAGGTCACGGAAATTTTTCTGAATCTCAATTCCATAGATGGGAACAGGAGGCAAATTACTTTTCAGATGAATCCAGTCTTTGCCATCGTTTGGTGAAAAGTACAATGACTTATCAGTACCTAACCATAACAAACCTGCCTTGGCGGGATCTTCTTTAATCTGATTGACAAAGTTGGAGTTGGAAGCAGGCAATTCAATTTTCAATCGTGTCCATGATTTTCCGTAATCGGTAGTTTTGAAAACGTACGATCCAAAATCGTTTACATGGTGCGCATCCACCGATAGATAACATGTTCCTGCATCAAAGTTCGAGGCATCGATATTATGAATGGTGCCCCAAGCTGGTAAGCCTGGAATATTCTTCGAAACGTTCGTCCATGTTTTACAACCATCTTGCGTTACGCTCACTTGCCCGTCATTGCTGCCGGTCCACAATACGCCTTCTTTCACTGGCGACTCTGCCATCGAATATAAAGTACAACCATCCCATGTCATTAAATTATCATTCGCAATACCTCCTGAATTTTGCTGATGTGTCTTATCATTTGTTGTTAAGTCGGGGCTAATGACTTGCCAGTTTTGTCCTACGTTGTTCGTTTCATGAACAAATTGGCTTCCTACCCACACTCTACCTTTCACATGCTTGGATAATACCATCGGAAAATTCCAATGCCAACGATACTTCGCATCAGCTGGCTTAGATCCAATTTGCGTTTGTGGCCACACACGCACATCGCGTGGATGCATGGTTTTCAAATCAAATACATCCAGACCTCCATCGTAGCAACCGCTCCACACGATAGAGTTGTCAAATGGATCGGGTTGTGCGAAACCACTTTCGCAACCACCAACACCATGCCATGCACCGAGTGGAATATTCCATCCACCTAAATAACGACTGGGGCCGCGGTAGCTCCATCCATCTTGTCGGTTAGAATAAACATAATATGGAACCTGATTATCAACAGCCACATGGTACATCTGCGCAATGGGCAAGTTGATGTTGCTCCATGTTTTTCCTTCATTGAAACTCATATTCAGACAACCATCGTGCGCACACATAATGCGTTTACCATCTTTAGGATCGAACCACATATCGTGATTATCTCCACCCGGAGCCCACTGATTGAATTTTTTATCAAAAGTTTTTCCACCGTCTGTGGTTTTCATAATTCCAACTGAAATGGTGTACACCGTATTCTCGTCAGCTGTAGAAACACGCAGACGAGTGTAGTAGCCAGCGCGTTGCCCCATGCCGTGATGCTTGTGCATGAGCTTCCAGGTGTCTCCACTATCTTCCGAACGATAGAGTCGAGGTTCTTTATCTTCCACCAAAGCATATACTACTTTTGGATTGGAGAATGCCACATCCACAGAAGTTTTTCCCACCGGATGAGCAGGGCCACTTTCAATTCCATTACGTAAAGGCTCCCATGTTTTTCCACCATCTTTCGTACGGTAGATGCCACTACCAGCGCCTCCGCTGTTTAGCTTCCATGTTTTAATCTCCACTTGCCACATAGCCGCATAAAGTATATTTGGATTTTGTGGATCGATGGCTAAGTCCGAACAGCCAGTATTTTCATCCACAAAGAAAACACGCTCCCAGCTTTTGCCACCATCGGTTGTTTTATAAACTCCACGTTCTTGTTGAGGGCCATGTGTATGACCAAGTGAAGCCACATAAACAATGTTGGTATCTGTTGGGTGAACAATGACGCGGCTGATACGAAATGTTTTCTCTAAGCCTAGATTCTTCCATGTTTTGCCGCTGTTACTGGATTTATATACACCATTGCCAACGGCATGTGCCGGGCGAATTAGGAATGTCTCTCCAGTGCCTGCCCATACTTGTTTCGGATTGGATGGCGCTATGGCTAACGCACCGATGGAAGAATCTTCCGTATCATCAAACACCGACTTCCAAGTGGTGCCCATGTCTTCCGTTTTCCAAATGCCACCGCTGGCTGCACCCGCATAAGATACCATTGGGTTGCCGGGTTCTCCTACAATCGCAATCATGCGATTACCATCGGGGCCAATGAAGCGAAACTTGAGGGAAGAAAATAATTTTGGGTCAGGTGCCTGAGCTATTAGCAAAAGTGTGCTAAAGATCAGCGAACTGAAAATGGCAAGTTTTCTCATAGAGTAGATTTAGAAATTCAATCTACCTATAGAAAATCGAAGACTAACTATACAAATTAGCCGAATGAGATAGAATTTTGATGAGTGGTTGGATTACATCTATCCCTGTGGCGAAATGCTTCAGTCTATTAGCTTTAGCGGAGAGCAAAAGAGTAGGTGTAGGTTGTAATGGTTTTGTACTTTTGTCCATCGGGAAAATTTGTCATACGAACTTCCGAGCGAACATCTCCTTGCTCGTCAAAGGTATAATCGTAATTGACGTTTACTTTCTCATTACCATATCTAAGTATTAATTGATCACTGGTTTCCGGATCAACTGAAAGAAGTTTAAAATCAGAGCTTACGCTCGAAAAGTCAACAGAATTTTCGATGAGACTATTGAGGCGCCAATTGGCACCAAACATAAACCTTTTGAAGTAAATTTTACGTGGGATATTGACATATTCAAATGATAGAGTGTCTTCCACATGGGATAAGGAAGAATTCATTCTCTTTCGGAAACAGTTTTTCAGATTCGATCCGGAATAGGTATAGTGATGTGTATCAAAAATTGTACCGTCAGGGAAAAGTAATTCTTCGTTCTCTACTTCATTCCGTGAATTCAAAAGGTACGTACTCGTAAAGTTCGTAAAATACCCCCATGCATTCTTCCAATTAACTATAACCTGATTGTTTTCATATCGGGTTTCATTGATGATTGTGTATGGCGATTCTCCCAATCCATTTTTTACAATCCCCGTGATTCGGCCTAAATTGTCATAATAGTAGCGTGTATCGGAAATCAGTTCCCCATTTAAGTTGTATTCTAATCGCTTGGAAACATTTTGGTCAATATATTCCAGATCCTGATGCCCGGTATTCGTAACTATTTTTATAAGCTTATCACCATCAATTGTCAATTGATGACTGCTGAAATATTTCTCTTGCCCTGAAATATCAGTATAATAGGACTTCACATCGATGGATACCAGCATTTTGCTATCCATCTGAAATAGAACATCATTACCACAAGAAATCATTATAAAACAAAGGATGAGCAGGCTTAACTTTTTCATATTCTCGTTTTTTAAACCAAAACTGAGCTTATGCAAAAAGATACAGTCTAATGATAAATATTTTAGAGGAATTTTGTTGGCAAAAACATCGCCTGCGCAAAGTGCTCTAATGTCGAGTGATCATAAAATGCCTCTTAAACTATTGAAGCATAACTTAATGCTGCATGGCAATCTGTCCTAAATGAGAGGCTTTATGTGTAACACGGCTGAGCATCACATTTAATTTGTTACGATGCGGTTCCTTTGCAAAATCTTCCTCCGATACTGCCATATGCCGGCTTAGCCAATCTTGTTCAGTCATCTTTTTGAATGCTCCATCCAATGCATCTAATACTTGCTTCCATTTTGCCAGCAACTCTTGTTTGGATAGATGTCCGCTTTGATTTATTCCTTTGGCATGGTGATATATTTTTCCGAGATCCGGATACATGCGTTGTCGAATGCCAAATAATTCTAAAAGCATATCGTCTGTATCGGCCAAATGCCCTAAAAGCCAAGAAGGCGAATTTCCATCCGGAATGATTGGTGAGAAGAATTTTTCATCACTGATCGATTCAAACACCTTGAGCATACGTTTGTTCGAAATATCCCACTGTAGTAAAGCAATTTGTAAGGAGGTCATTTTTGTAAGTTTAGTATTTCTTAACTGCTGTGGATTATTTTTAGTTCAATCATCAATCTTCTTCTTTCACCTCAATTGAATACACGCAACGTACCGGTTGTCCCTTTTGGGTAATTCCTTCAACCACTATTTGATACGTTCCGGGGAGATCAGCTGTAAAAAAGGAAACCGATGTACTTCCATCTTTTGCACCCGTTTTAATTTCAGGATTCCAATAAATGGTAGATCGGTAATCAATCGAAGTTCTATCCATTTCCGACCCATTATAATCTGGATGAGAAAATTTTCTAGGGGTTGCATATCCTGTAAGCTTAGTCGGAACAAGACCCTTACTCTTCTTTAGCACATCATCAGGGATATCTTTTCTGGTATAGATCGAGACTATTCCATTCCCTCCCAATGATCCATACAATACGTTTACACCTGTTTTTACTTCAATGGATTCCACCGTTTGAGGATCGATAGCAGATAAAATTTGCTCTGGTTTTCCTGTCACTACTACATCGTTGATTGTGATAATTACTTCCTTGGGATTAAGTATGGAGCTGCTATTTCCACCTTTCGCAATGTAGACCACCCACTCCATTCCATTTCCGTTTGTCATTACGCCATTCACTAGACCTCCGGCATTACCTGCTTGGCGAACCACTAATCCGGGCACTTTACCTGGCAGTGTTTGCAAGAGATTACCATAAGTCAGGTTAAGATCTTTCCGTTTTAAAACATAATCCGGCTTACCGTAGGGGCGCTGCACCCGATCAATCGTTTGATCCTCTATTTTCTTTGCCTTCACCTCTATTTCGTCTAAAACAGTGGTGCCTCGCATTAGTTCGTTTTGTGAAATGATACGTTGAGTAATGTCTGTTTTTTGGATCGGGAGTTGAATAGGAATTGGTTCAAAGTCAATAGGCGCAGGTTGTCTCGCTATGAATTCCATCTTTCCAATTTTCTGCTTGGTAGTCGTATTGAAAAAAAACGCTGCTGTGTCATAAAAAATAAAACCATCTATCGAAAAAATTCCTCTTTGATCTGTCTGAGCAAAAATAAGATTGGGAGGTTCTAATTGAATAACATTGATTATTGTTTGAAGCGGAGTCGTTTGATCCACAGCGAGACATCGACCTGAAAATGGAATGCCACGCTCGATTTCTATTATTGGTGATTTCTTAGCATCCGCCACATCAATCTGGCGCATCGGAAAATCAGTCAGAATAGTATTTAAATAATTGATTGGAGTTACCTGCTTGGTATCTGTGACAGACATGGAAAGAACAGATGCCATTGGCTGCTCTTCATCATCCTTCACCAGCAAATTCAGCGTCACCTTTTCACGTGGCTGATAAATTGCCTTCGATGATGAAATCGATACTACTACATCATAATTATTTTGAGGAGTCTGAGGCGTTGTCGGTAGGTTGGAGATCACTCGCTCCTTCAAATCTAAAACAGGAATCGGCTTTATGTAGAGTTTCTTATCTCCGAACTGACGATTCAGTTGCGTGTACGCGCGCAAATGGTAAGTGGCGGCAGGTAAGGTATCTGGAATGACGAATTCAGTTGAAAAGAAACCGCTATCAATCCGAACTGTTTTTGATAACAACAATCGCTGTTGAACACGATTAATCAACTCAACATAAACCGTGCGACTCAATGAATCGCGCCAAGCAGGCTGATTATAATTTATATACCCTCTGCACCAGATCGTCTCACCGGGATAGTAATAAGGCTTATCTGTATGAATATACATTTGCTCCTGATAAAAAGACAGTTGGATGGACTGCTCTTTCGACTCATCTTTTCCCGGAACATAATCCAAGGGTAACATCTGCGCTACGCGATTGGCACTCATGGCTCCCGAAATAACCAAATCGGATGGATTTTTTGGGTAGCCCTCTGAATTAACAATCAAGAATCCATTGCGAACATCCAGCCAACTCACTGGTCCAGTGAAGTCTGAATAAAATGGAACCTCCGATCGAATTTTAGAATAATGAATTTCTAAATGTCCCTTGAGCGAAATGCGGTAATATCCTTTTTGAACATCCGGTTGTACAATTCCAGTGGTGTCGTATACTGCCACTTTCTTTCCTATCTCTGAATGAAAAATGGCGGATCGAACATTGGGATTATCGGCACTGATTATCTGCGAGTAAAGTGCAAAACCCTCCCCCTTCATTTGCCGATTAACAATAGACTTAAAAAGATGATGAGCAGAGTGTAAATAGGCACTCGTTCGGTTTAACTCCCACTTCGCAACATCTTTCGGGTTTTGCGATGTTATTGGTGTAAATCGAGTATCACCTGCAATCACATACGAATCATTGGACGACCAGAAATTTTTCAGATAAAAGACCACTTTGTATCCAAGTGCCTCGTTCGTAAACTCAATCGGTGCGCTTGCCTTCGCTATGAACTCGCCTGAACTACCGGTACTAAACTCTAATACCCATGGATTTGAAATCGCACATGAATTACCCTGTTTGCCTTCGCCAAAAAATACTTTTTTAAATTTCTTTAAGTTTTTCTCCCACACCTTATCGCGTTTACTCACCACTTCTACGCTATTCAATTGAACTTCATCCGGCACCAACTTGATGATGCCAATGGATAAAGGCTGATCACCCACCGTCACTTTTCGCCTGTAGGATTCGTAACCTACATAGGAAAAAACAACTTCGTACACGCCAGGCTCCTGTATCGTCAATTCAAATTCTCCATTAGCATTTGTTACTGTACCCATTGTTGAGTTATTCACAAACACATTGGCAAAAGGAAGCGCCTCTGATGTTTTAGAATCCTGAATTTGACCAGTAATCTTCTGCGCCCATAAAAGAGACGGGGATGAAAACAACCAGAAGATTACAACCAGAATAGTCATAAGCCCATTCTTTGGCAACTTAACTTTGAAGTGGCAACGTGCCCATTTCACGAAAAGAGAGGTCATTGATTTTCTGTAGATAGACCCTCAATTTACTGTATTCCTTTTCATGAACCAACATGCAGGAATTTCCATAAAAAAAGGTCAACCGGTGAAACCCGATTGACCTTTCATTCCAGAAAGAATTTTATTTTTTTATTCGCTTCGTAACGAATCAACCGGTTTGGTCAATGCTGCTTTGAATGCCTGAAAGCCAACCGTGATCCAGGCGATAAACAACGCACCTAAAGAACTAATGGCGAAAATGGCAAAGGTAATCTCTACGCGGTAAGCAAACTGACCTAACCAATAATCAAGTAAGAAGTATGCAGGTATCACCGCAAGCACAATGGAAATGATAACCAGTATCGTAAATTCTTTAGACAGGAGTGTAGTGATTCCACCAACACTCGCACCCAAAGCCTTGCGAATTCCAATTTCCTTGGTACGCTGCTCAGCTGTGAAGGCTGCCAATGCAAACAATCCCAGACTTGCAATAAAGATGGCCAAGACGGTGAAGACAGTGAACAGTGAACCGAGTCGTTGCTCTTCGCGGAAGAGCTCATCAAAATTCTGATCTAAAAAAGCATATTCAAATGGATCGCCCGAAGCGTACTCTTTCCAAAGTGCCGTTGCCTCTTTCACCGTACTTTCAGCGGTGCCGGAGTAGCGAACTAACAAGTTGTTCGATTTATCGGTCAACCGAATGACCATTGGGCGCACTTTCAATTTATACGACTCGAAGTTAAAGTCTTTCACAACACCAATCACATTCATGGGTATCTCAGTTGAAACACCTTTGCCTTGGTCGCCACCAAATACGATTAATTTTTCTTGCAAGGGTTTATCCCAACCCAATTCACGCACGGCAGCCTCATTCAATACCACCGCGTTCGAATCAGAAGGAAAATCGCGTGCGAAGTACCTCCCTTCTGTGATCTCAAGTTTCAACACATCTGCATGATCATAATCAGCAAAATAAGTGCCCATGATGTGGTCTTTCCGTGTCAGTGCATTGCGAAAGGCAGTCGTATTATTTATTCCAGGAAACACATTGTTGGTAAAGCTGATTTTCTCGATCCCTGTTTTAGTTACCAATGCATTTTTAAATGCAGTTTGGTTAGTTTTCAAACGGCCTGCATTATTAATAACCAACACATTGTGCTTGTCCATTCCTGCGTTGCGCGCTTGCAAATATTTGATTTGCTCATACACCGTAGTGGTACAAATAATTAAGATGATGGAAAGTGCAAATTGAAATACAACCAATCCGCTGCGAATTCCTTTGCTCTTTAAACCGGCTCTTACTTTTCCTTTCAATACTTCTACCGCACTAAAACTGGTGAGATAAAAGGCAGGGTAACTTCCGGCCAACAATCCAATAATAAGAGTTAATAATACCGCACTCAGTAAAACCAGCGGATTGGCGATGGACATCAGCGGAAGTGCTTTGCCCGACAACAAATTGAATTGCGGCAATAAAAGCACCACCAGTAAAAATGCAAAAACAGTTGCAATCAAGGCGTACACCACGGACTCTGCTAAAAACTGTCCGATCATTTGATTGCGAACCGAGCCGAGTGTTTTACGTAGTCCTACTTCTTTCGCACGACCAGCTGAACGTGCGGTAGATAAATTCATGAAGTTGATGCTTGCTATCAGTAAAATGAAAATACCAACTCCACCAAATACGTAAACGTAGGTTATGTTACCTTGAGCTTCAATATCATCGTTCCACGTTGCGTACAATCGGGAATTCAGTAATGGCATGGTATAATATCCATACTCATTTCCGGTTTGTCTAAATTTTTCGATGGAAGTACCCAAGAATTGTTCTACTTCTGGGGCAACGTGTTTGTCGGTAATTGCATTCAACTTCGAGCTAATATCTTCTATGCGCGTAGCCTCATTTTTTCTGAAGTAGGTGTACAATCCGTTATTCAACCAATAGGGTGAATTGTAATAATCTTTTTCTGAACTGGTTGAGATGAGTGCCGCAAAGGTGAAATGTGAATTATGTGGAGGTTGAGCTACAATGCCCGTTACTTTAAATGACTCATTCGCATTGCCAATGGTAAGCAGCTTACCAACAGCTGATTCTTTAAAATACTTAGATGCTAACTCAGGAGTCAACACAATGCTGTTGGGTTCTTTCAATGCAGTCGCAGGATCTCCTTCGAGTAATTTAAAATCGAAAAACTGAAAGAAATTAGAATCTGCAAAAAAGATTTTATCCTCGGTAAATGCCAGATCGCCACTCTTAAACACCATATTATCTCTGCGATTCAAACGCGTTGCAGCCTCGACACCGGGAATCTCCGTTACCAGTGCAGTGGCCAGAGGAGGACATGAACTGGCTGTTTCGATTTCTTGACCACTAATTTTTCCGTGCAAGCCAATCCGGTAGATGTTGGATGCATCCCGATGGAAGCGATCGTAGCTCACTTCATCTACAATGTAAATAAGAATGAAAAGTGCCGCAGTAATTCCAGTAGCTAAGCCAAAAATATTAACAGCCGAATAAAACGAGTGCTTCCGGATGTTGCGCAAAGCAACGAGCAAGTAGTTTTTGATCATGTGTTTCTGATTTTGTGAGTTAGACGCTATTCCAAAAGCAAAAGTTACAGCAGTCCTGTAACTTTTGCTTTAGTTTATTATTCGTCTCGAAGTGTTTTAGTTGGATTCATTGAAGCCGTTGATATGGTTTTATATCCAACGGCCGAAATGGCGATCAAGACCAATACGCCAACAGAGATAAGCAACGTAATGACGCTCAGCTTCAGATAGTATTCCCAGATCGAATCCATCAGAATGTCTACAGCAAAATAGCCCAACACTCCTCCTACGATCGTAGCTAATCCGAGATTAATGATAAACTCAAAATTAATAACCCCCGAAATATTTGCTACCGATGCGCCCAGCACTTTGCGAACACCAATTTCCTTCATCTTTTTTTCAATACTCAACGAAACCAATGTATACAATCCAATACCTGTCATCAGCGCTGCAAAGAATCCCAAAAAGCCAAACATGACGGAAACGTTCGCATTGATTTCGTTTGTCTCTTGTAGCTCTTGATCGATCCACTGGCCGGTATAAAGCGTGTTAGGGAAAACCTCTTTCCATTTCTTTTCCATGAAATCATTGACAGTTGCCATTTTGGTAGGCTCAACTTTAACTAATAATTGCTGGTATTTCTCTTTTGGCGAATAACGAAACATCAATGGTTGCAAAGGGCCCCAAAGTGCCTGTGCATAAACATTCTTCATAACACCCACCACATACAGTTGAACCGTATCCATCCACACGACACGCTTACCGATGGGATTATCTTTCCATCCAAATTGTTTCACGAATTCTTCCGTAACAATAACAGATTCCTTTCGATCCGTCTCGGAGTCTTTTTGAAATTTCCGACCACTGAGTAACGTCATACTCATCACGTCAAAGTAATCTTCGCCTACGTCCATAATATCCACCTCTCTTTCAATGGATTCGTACTTCACCGGATCGTTGTAGCGCGCGTTGGCCACATGGTGCCTTGTCCCCGCAATGAGTTGAATATCTTTATTCGATGCAAGTGCATCGCGATAGGTGTTGTAGCCACTTTCTGTATTTACCCATGCAGAAATTACCCCATGCGTTGCAAATCCCAAATCATAGTTTCGTTGATACTCTCCATTTTGATAAAATGCTACACCCATGATAATGGCTAACAACGAGATTACAAACTGGCCAAACAATAAAAATCGGGTAAACCAGTTGGTACCACCGAAGCGCGCCTTTCCTTTTAAGATACTCACAGGCTCAAAGGATGTAATGTAGAAAGATGGATATGACCCTGCTATTAAAGCCGTGATTACTAAGAGCATTGCCAAGAATAAAAGAAAGGCAGCGTCCTCCGTGTAACTTAACTTCAAATCAAGCCAAGTCCACATGTTGTCGTACGCAGGCACTAACCATTCTGCCATTAGCAATCCTGCCAGCAAACCAAAAAAACAAAGAACTAAGTTCTCTCCTAAAAATTGAATAATCAATTGTTGGCGCATACTGCCCATCACCTTACGTATACCAATCTCCTTTAAACGCTTACTGGAAATAGCAATAGAGGTGTTCGTAAAATTGAAACAAGCCAGCAATAATAATAGCACCGCCATGATTGCCGGAACCGTAACTGCTTCATCCGGAATACCGCCTCCCAAATTATCATTATCCAGGCGTGGCGTAGCGCGATTGCGCTGCATCATGCCATCAAAGTTTTCCAAATAATACTCGGTGATCTTAAAATCTTCTCGTGCCTTATTTTGCGGCTCAATATATTGCTGTAATTGCTTGTTAATGCTAGCAATGTTCGCGGGATTATCGACTTGCAGAAAGAGAACATGAGCCCAACGCTTCCAGTTGGTCTCTGACAAATCTGAATCAAGGTTGACATCCCAGAAATTATCAAATAATGTAATGACGTCAAATCCAAAACTGTTGTTTTGCGGAGGCTTTACAAATACACCACCAATCTCAAACTCTTTAGGTCTACGCACACCATCTTTTCCTAAAATGATTTGAGTGAGTGGCTGACCGACAACATCCTCGCGATTAAAATACTTCTTGGCAATCTTATCGCTGATAAATACTTTCCCTTTGTCATGAAAACTAGTGAAATCACCTTGCTTCATTTGAAAGGTAAACAAATCGAAAAAGGCCGAATCTGCATAGGCCATCTGGTCACCAAACACTTCTTCACCAATGCGCATGTCGCAATAGGAAGACATGTAGCGAACCGTTTTGTTCACTTCTTTAAAGTTTTGCTTAATGTAATTAGCGAGTGGCATTGGTGCCATTCCAAAGCGTCCTTTCTTTCCTTGAAAGTCTCTCCAAAACTGAACACGATAAATTTTATCTGCATTCAGGTGTGTCTTATCCCAGTTTGCCGAGTACTCCCAATTCAGATAAGCGGTAATGCAACAGGCTATTGCTAAGCCCATGCCGAATACATTTATTAAAATGAAGAGCTTGTTCTTCATCAAATTTCGAAATGTAATTAATAGGTAATTCTTAATCATAGCGACTCAATTTTTCTGTTTGTGTAGTATGCTATTCATCGCGCAAAACGTGAGATGGGTTTAGCTGCGTAGTTTTATAAATTTTATAACCAATGGATAGGATAGATGCCACGAATAAGATTGCGGCAGAAATGATAATGGAAGTAATGGTTACATTTTGATAGTAATCATATATACTTTCCATAAAAAGAGATGAAAGTGACCAACCCAATGCTGCTCCTAAAATACTTGAAAGGGCAAGGATGATGATGAATTCGCGATTAATAATGGCGGTGATATTCCAAATGGAGGCGCCTAATACTTTACGCATTCCAATTTCTTTCAGCTTTTTAATGATATTCAATGAAACGAGTGTAAACAAACCTGTAATCGAAAGTAAGAGTGCCACTATGCCTAAAAACGTAAACATCTTAACGAGATTCTTATTGACCGTATCCGCCTCAATCATTTCGTCTTCCATTAAATCGCTATCATAAAGCTTGTCCGGAAAAATTGTCTTCCACTTTTCTTCCATGAATTTATCGATTGCAGTCAGTTTGGAAGCATCCGCTTTTACTAGAATATGGTTTACCTTGTTCTTGTCTGCATAGCGAAACATTACCGGATCCATTTTCTCCCAGAGTCCGTTGTTGTAAACATCTTCAACGACTCCAATCACATAATAGCGCACCGTATCCAACCAAATTATCTCCTTACCTATAGGTTTGGTCATATTAAGTTGCTTCGCCAATCCTTCCGTAATAATCACCGACTCTTTGCGGTCTGTTTCGGATTCCGGTTGAAAGGTTCGACCTTCTATTACATTAATATCCAATACATCCAGGTAATCAGCGCTCACATCTAATATGTCTACTTCAATTTCTTTGTCTTCGTGTTTTATCGGATCATTAAAGCCCGATGCATAGAGATGCGATTGGGTGCCGGTAACAGAAATAATTTCAGGATTCTCCACTAACGCATTTCGATAAGTCTCATATTCAGAGAGGCCATTTACGTTTGTGAAGATTACCCCCTTCCGATCGAATCCCATATCAAAATTTCGTTGAAAGGTTGCGTTATCCATGAACGCAAAACTGCATACAATTCCGGCCAGCGAAATAGCAAATTGTAAGCAAAGCAAAACGCGAGTAAATAAATTGGTGCCGCCAAATTTGAGAGATCCTTTCAGGATACTGGCAGGCTCAAACTTGCTGATGTAAAATGCCGGGTAACTGCCAGCCAATAAGCTGGTGAATAACAACGTTGCCACCATGAATAACATAAAATTGGGGCGGCCAAAATAATCAGTGGCCATATTAAAGTCCGGCCAAAGTTTGTTGAATGCCGGAAGTAAAAAAGCTTCTGCAATGAATACACCCAATATTAAGGCTACAAAACAAATTACCGTGGTCTCACCAATAAATTGCGCTATCAAATCTTTACGCATACTGCCCATTACTTTGCGTATTCCAATTTCTTTCAGTCTGCGCGATGAAATGGCAATAGCTGTATTCGTAAGATTGAAGATGGCGATCAGTAAAACAAATAAACCCATTAATCCAATACCAATCACAGCCGCCAACGGAGAGCCATCTCGTGTCCATGTTCCATTTTTGTCCGAATAGCTGTCGCGCACCGCCATTCCCACAAATGGCTCTACCAGAAAATACTGAATGATAAAGTCCTCACGAATCTTATTATTATTGGATACATATTGCTTTAGTTGCTCTTGTATAGAAGCTACCCGACTTGCATCCTTAATCTGAACAAACAAATTATTGCGATACTTCCAGCTATTCTCTGCGTAATCTTTATCAGCAAATTCGAAGGCATTGTCATAATGTGAATAGGCTTGTCCAAAAAAGCTGGAGTTACTAGGCTGCTTTTTAAATACACCCGAAACAATATAATCTTTCGTTTTACCACTATCTAACAACTGCGTCAATGACTTACCGAGCGCCTGGTCCTTGCCAAAGTATTTGACCGCCATCTCATCACTAATACAAATTTCATTTCGATTTTGGAGCGATCCACTTCCTTCAATAAATTCGAATGTAAACAACTTGAAAAATGCTGGGTCAACATATGTTAAGTTGCTGTTGAGCAACTCTGCATTGACTCTGAAATTTCCTCCGCTCGGTGAAAAGCGAACCACCTCATCTACATCTGGAATATTTTGTTTTATTGCCAAACCAAGTGCAATTGGCGCGTGCCCGAATTCGGTTAATGTGTGTTGAAATTCTCGGACAGAACCCACCCGGTAAATGGTAGAGGCATTTTTATGCATCTGATCAAATCCAGCGTTGTGATCGTAATTAAAAAATCCGATGATACAGCATGCTATTGAAATCGCCATACCGAAGATATTTATGAAGATATACAGCTTATTCTTCATCATACTTCGAATGGTGATTAACAAAAAATTCTTGATCATGTAGGTTGGTTTAACTTTACTAAGACCGATTTAACTATATGTTGGTTGCATCTAGGCAAGAAATATGCCAATAATTTCTGGTTGTAATAAAGGGGCTATCATACTGTAAAATGCATTCTTCAATTCAACTATTTTCAATACATGTACAATTATGAACAGTGCAGTGTTCATACATGTCGTACGCAATAAAGACAGCTGAGGTGCGAAATACCCCCACGCCTAAAAAAACAAAAACCCGCCTCTATACGAAGCGGGTTTTGTTACTTAACCTAAACCTATGAATTATATATGAAATTGCTCCTTGATATTCTCGGTCACCACTTTTCCGTCAAACAAGTTAATAATACGGTGTGCGTAGTTTGCATCGTAGGGTGAGTGTGTTACCATCAAAATGGTTGTACCTTCTTCATTCAATTGCGAAAGTAACTTCATTACTTCTTCACCATTCGCAGAGTCCAAATTACCAGTAGGCTCATCGGCCAAAATTACTTTTGGCTTTGCTACGATGGCACGAGAAATAGCAACACGCTGTTGCTGTCCACCAGATAACTGCTGCGGGAAGTGATTTCTGCGATGCATGATGTTCATACGCTCCAGCACTTCTTCTACGCGCTTCTTTCTTTCATCTGAAGGCACTTTCATGTAAAGCAAAGGAAGCTCTACGTTTTCAAATACCGTCAACTCGTCAATCAAGTTAAAGCTTTGAAATACGAAGCCGATAGAACCCTTGCGCAACTGCGCACGCTGACGCTCTGAATATTTAGCAACTTCATGCTCTCCAAAATAATACTCACCTCCGGACGGGTTGTCGAGCAATCCGAGAATGTTCAGCAAAGTTGATTTTCCGCAACCGGACGGTCCCATGATGGCAACGAACTCGCCATCTTTAATCTCCATATTGATGTTATTCAATGCCGTAGTTTCCACTTCTTCTGTCGTGTAAACTTTTTCGAGGTTCTTTAACTTGATCATGAGTAGTTGATTTATTGGTTGGATGTTTTGGTTAATCAATTAGTTTTATCTAGTACTTCAATTTCTATGTATGGTTGCAAGTTAGACGCAGAT
The DNA here is from genome assembly GCA_016191555.1 of Bacteroidota bacterium. Taxonomy (GTDB): domain Bacteria; phylum Bacteroidota; class Bacteroidia; order Cytophagales; family Cyclobacteriaceae; genus ELB16-189. The sequence continues at coordinate 201,504 of JACPVX010000018.1, read as the reverse complement.
TTTATTAATAGGTTGCACTATTTCAAAATTAAGACTTCGTTATTGCCAAAATTCTCATAAGAAGAAGTGATCACTCGGTCGCCTGGCTTCAAACCTTCCAGTACTTCAAAATTCTCTGAATTCTTTCTGCCCAGCTTAATATCGCGCTTCACTGCTTTATCATCGCCATCTAAAACGAATACCCAGTTACCACCTGTGTCTTTATAAAATCCGCCTACTGGCAATAACAACTCTTCAGATGCCTGCCCCAATTCGATGCGCATTCTTAATGACTGACCTCTGCGAATGCCTTGTGGCGTTTCACCATCGAAATTCATGTCGACTTCAAATCTACCGTTCTGAATGGTTGGATAAATATAAGTAATAACCAAACGATATGTCTTTCCGGCAAAGTCGGTGGTAGAGGGAAGCCCTACCGAAATTTTAGGTAAGTAAAGTTCGTCAATCGGAACACGTACTTTAAAGCTACCAACAATATCTACTTGCCCTAATCTTTGTGCCGTGCTCACTGCTTGTCCAATCTCCCAATGTGGAGTAGACAATTGACCATCAATCGGTGCCTTAATATTAAGGTTCTCAAGAATAGTTCGAACTGAAACCAAATTTTGCTTCATCCTGCTTTCTGAAATATCTATATCCTTCAACGCCAATACCCGGCCTGCTGAATCACGTTGATAGGCTTCATAGGTGAATTTTCTTCTATTCACATTATAAATGTAGTCGGCTTCTGTACGTTCAAATTCCTGCTTTGCGATTAGTTTCTTTTGAAGCAAAACTTTTTGCCGCTCATACTGTGGTCTGAAAATCGCCAGTTGATTATCAATTTGCGCAAGTGCTTGACGTTGATCCAAATCGTTACGAAGGATACCCAATCGAGTATCACGAGATCTGTTGATACTTTGCACCAAGTCAGATTCTTGTTGGAGGACTGCTATCTCTCTGTTCAGGTTTGAAATCTCAATGATTAAATCTCCCTTCTTAACCATCGATCCGCTTTCACGAATAATTCGCTTAATGTTACCACCCTCGATCGCATCCAAGAACACAGTGCGCGCAGGCTCTACCGTTCCGGTTTGCGGGATAAACTCCTTAAACTCACCACGCTTTACTTCTGAAATGGTTATTTTCTGTTTGTCAATTACCAGTTTCGAGCGCCTGTCAGCAAAAATCAGTTGGTAAGCAATAAAAATTACCAAAGCTGCACCTCCGCCATAAGTTGCCATTCGCTTCAGTGTCCAAAATTTCTTTTTAATCTGTTTATCCATTGGTGCTTGTTCAAGTTCATCTACCCATTGCCAACAAACGTGCCAACCATTGGTAACGCTGCTGCACGCCTAATTTCAAGCTATTTGCTCGTTTTTTCCGTTCATATCTGAACTTGATTGTTCGATTGCGGACGATAATTAATACATTTGGACACGATAATTTGCCAAATCAAGGTGTTTAAGAGGTATTCGGCTTTCGGTATCAATATTGTTGCTTGGATTGGTAATTAAATACTGAATTAAGAGCCAACATCGCATGATCAATAGGCAATTAATTCATCGAAATGGTCGAATCATCGAATTATCAAATTAATTGTATGTCAGAATCGAAGCACGGAAAAATTTTAATTGTAGACGATAACGAAGACCTGCTCAAAGCAGCCAAGATGTATCTGAAAAGACATTTTGCGCAGGTAGACATTGAGAAAAACCCGGAAGCGCTTCCCGGTCTGATGAATCAGGAAGACTATGATGTGATTCTACTGGACATGAACTTCACAAAAGATGTGAGTAGTGGCAGCGAAGGCTATTATTGGTTGGAAAAAATTCTAAGCATCGATCCATCTGCTGTGGTGGTGCTGATTACCGCGTATGGAGACGTGCAGATGGCCGTGCGCGCAATTAAAGCCGGTGCTACTGACTTTGTATTGAAACCATGGGAGAATGAGAAATTGCTGGCTACGCTTTATTCATCCATGCGCTTACGCGAATCGCGCGATCAGATCGAAACATTAAAAATTAAAAATCAGGAGATCAATCAGGCTATCAACGAAAAATTCAGCGACATCATCGGACAAAGTCAAAGTATGCAGCGTATTTTTCAAACCATCGAACGGGTGGCATTGACGGATGCGAATGTTCTCATCTTAGGCGAAAACGGAACCGGTAAAGAATTGATCGCGCGTGCCATTCATCGTAATTCGAATAGAAAAGCAGAAACATTTGCCAGCGTAGACTTGGGCTCCATCACCGAAACACTTTTTGAAAGTGAATTATTTGGGCACAAAAAAGGATCTTTTACTGATGCAAAAGAAGATCGCCCCGGCAGATTTGAGTTAGCCAACAACGGAACTCTTTTTCTTGATGAAATCGGAAACTTGTCGATGCCTTTGCAGGCGAAGTTGCTCACCGTGTTACAAAACCGAAAAGTGAGTCGAGTAGGATCAAACAAAGATACTAACATCGACATAAGGTTGATCTGCGCCACCAACATGCCGCTGTATGATATGGTGAAAGAAAATCGCTTCCGTCAGGATTTGCTGTACCGCATCAACACCATTGAAATTCAAATTCCATCTTTGCGCGATCGGCTGGAAGATATTCCATTGTTGGCCAACCATTTTCTGAAGCACTATTCTGCCAAATACGGAAAAAACGTAAACAAAATTAGCGATGCCGCCATGACACGCATGAATAAACATCCGTGGCCAGGCAACATTCGCGAATTGCAACACTCTTTAGAGCGTGCCATCATTTTAAGTAACTCTACCGTGTTGCAACCCGAAGATTTTAATTTCACTACCTCGGTTCCAAAAGAAACGGATCAATCCGTCAGCTTGGATCAATATAATCTGGACGAAGTAGAAAAGTTATTAATTCGGAAGGTGTTAAAGAAATACAATGGAAACATTACCCAAGCAGCCTCCGAGCTCGGCCTCACACGTTCATCATTGTATCGAAGATTGGAGAAGCATGGACTATGATAATTCGGTAATGAGACAATTCGATGATTCGTTGATTAATACATCATGTTTTATAACCCTGAATCCAAATTTAACTGTACCTAACAAACGAATTAACAAATCAACGAATTAACTAATTAGCTAATGGCCTTCAATGATTTTCGTTTTCGGGTAGCGTTTAGAGTGTTGTTGCTGGCACTTTCGGTATGGCTAGTGATGTACATGTTTTCGCGACCCAACATGATTTTTGCCGGAGGGCTTACCGTGCTCATTATTATTTTTCAATTAATCGAACTCTATCGCTTCACCTCACAAACCAATCGCAAACTTACGCGCTTTCTAGAGTCCGTAAAGTACTCCGATTTCATCTCCGGTTTTGCCAACGACAATAAGCTTGGAAAAAGCTTTCGAGAATTGAATACGGCCTTCAACGAGGTGATGGAGGCTTTTCGCAAGGCGCGATCAGAGAAAGAAGAAAGCTGGCAATATCTTAATACCATTGTGCAACAGGTCCGCACGGGTATCATTTCATTTGATGCCGAAGGCGAAGTACAGTTGATGAATGCGAACGCCAAAAAATACATCGGCAATACAAATTTGAAAAACATCAATGAATTGGCCGACCAAAATCCAAATCTATATGAGTCACTAAAACAAGCCGAACCCGGAAAGAGTGCACTCTATAAAGTTGGCAATGAATTTCTGTTAACCATCCAAGCCACCGAATTACGCATTCGGGGAAACACCGTGAAAGTGGTGACCTTACAGAACATCCAAACTGAATTGCAAAAACAAGAGTTGGAAGCGTGGCAAAACCTGACGCGTGTGTTGCGTCATGAAATCATGAACTCCATCACGCCTATCTCCTCGCTTACTTCCACGTTGCGCGAAATTCTTGATCAGGACATGGTAAAGAAGGAACACAACTATGAATTGAAATCAGAAGGAGCCGAAGATTTGCGTGAAGGATTGTTTACCATTGAAAATCGAAGCAAAGGCTTAATTCAATTTATAGACGCTTACCGCGAATACACATCATTACCTCAACCAAAACTCAAAACGGTCAAACTCAAAGATTTACTCGAGCATGCTGCCCATCTAATGCGGACTGAAATCAAGAAAACACCTATTGAATTTATTTTAATCTGCGAATCAGATTATCTCACACTTGAAATTGACGAAGAAATGATCGGTCAGGTGTTGATCAATCTAATCAAAAACGCGATGGAGGCATTGTATCAAACCGAGAATGCAAAAATAGAATTGATCGGAAAATACAACGGGCAGAACATCACCATCGAAGTAACCGACAACGGCCCCGGAATTATTCCCGAAGCAATCAACCGGATATTTGTTCCTTTCTTCACCACTAAAAAAACGGGCTCGGGTATTGGGCTGGCTCTTTCGCGCCAGATCATGCAAATGCACAATGGCTCGCTTAGTGTTGTATCAGAGCTAGATGTGAAAACTGTATTTACCTTGAGGTTTTAAGCAGAAGCCTTCGCTTCCAAAAACTCATCCCACTCGTTGTGGTTAAAGCCAGTCACATCGCGCAAGAATAAAGCGTAGCTTGGTTTGTAGGGCTTACGCTTTAATGGCATGTTGGCTTCTTCGGGTGTGTTATCTCCTTTTTTCGCGTTACACTTTTTACAGGCTGTCACGAGATTCGTCCAGCTATGCGGGCCGCCCTTCGAACTGGGGATGACGTGATCTAAAGTTAAATCTCTGCGTGTGCCGCAATACTGGCATTCGTTGTTATCGCGCTTAAAAATATTTTGACGGGTAAGGTTGACACCCTTGTAAGGCGCATTCACATAGCGATTCAAACGAATGACGGAAGGCATGGGAAAACTGCGCGTAATGGTATTGAGGCGATGACCATTAGCCGGCCTCACCATTTCACTTTTGTTTAAATAAACCAGAATAAATGCCCGTTCCACTGAACAAACCATCAATGGGCTATAGTCCTGGTTTAATACAAGAACCCGGCTATTCATTATTCAATTTGTTTTAGGAATGCAAAGCCACTGTCTAACCAATAGCTTGAAGCATTCAAGGGTAAAAGATAAAACCAATTAGTGGTTAAAACAAAGGGCAGCCAATTGGCAATGGAGATTTCTTGTGAAAACCATCTCCCGGGCAAAAATTACTCGTTCAGGTACCGCCTTATTAATTCAATTGTGTGTGATTCTCTCTTCGTATCCACATCAATTACCTTCTCTCCTAACCATGAATCCAATTTAACACGACCTTCGACATGCAAAATCTTTCCGTCTTCCATTAATAATCCAACTGATTTCGTTCCTTGATCGGAAGCTGATAAAAAAACAATGTCACCTGGCTTGCCAGATGTGCTCTCTACTTTTCTTCCATGTCTGTGTAAATTTTCTGTCGAATGCCCTAAAGTATAACCACAAATGCGATGCACCATTTGTACGAGTCCAAGCCCGTCAATACCGAAAGGAGTTTTTCCACCTTCCATCTCGGGTGCATTCAAATATTTCAAAGCAATCAGTTTAAAAAATTCAAATTCACGCTTTTGCCCTAAACTTTTTGATTCGCCATTGAAGGCGAATTGTTCTTCCATCTTAAATAATTCTGACTGAGATATGGGGACAATACTTCCCATCAAAATAGAAAGCGGGGTCTTTTTGTAAAGAATGGTTGAACACACATCGGTGGTTATTTTGAAATCTGCCGAGTTGATCTGATCAAAATACTCTGATGCTATCGCATGGTGCTGTTGCAGCGGAATCCACCCTTCGACCTGATCGAAATATATGCGGATTTGAATCCAATGTTTATCCGGACTAATACCAATAACCTCATAATGATCGCCAAACAACAACTGCGATACCTGCGCAGAAAGAACCTGCGCATCCTTCCGAACACTAACAACTGATAATCTGCATACTCCAAAAGTTGCTTCCATTGTTATCGTATTTTCACTCTGCTCAATTCGCGTTTCACATCTCTTTCTTTAATGCTGTTGCGCTTGTCATGTGTTTTCTTTCCACGAGCCAAGGCAATCTCCAATTTAGCAAATCCACGCTCATTAATAAATAAACGAATTGGGATAAGTGTTAATCCTTTCTCTTCCACCTTTGATTCCAACCGGCCAATCTCAGATTTTTTTAGTAATAGTTTACGCTCACGGGCTGCCTCATGATTGTAATGCGTGCCCTGTGAATATGGAGTAATGTTGATACCCTTCGCAAAAACTTGCCCGGAATGAAAATAACAAAAGCCGTCTTGCAAATTTACTTTGCCTTCTCGGATGGATTTGATCTCGGTGCCCATAAGGGCTATGCCTGCAATAAATTTCTCAAGCAACTCATATTGGAAAGTCGCTTGCTTATTTTTGATGTTTATATCGTTCGTAAATCGTCCTTTCATTTCGGTTGGGTAAACAACTGATTCAATTTTTCTTTCTTTAGCATCTTCTGACCAGTAGTGCCTGTTGCAATGGTTCGTGTCCCCACTTTTGCTTCAATGGCGCAGGTAAGTTCATTTCTTTCCAATTTTACCACCGTGGCGGTGATTTGTACTTCCTCGCCTACAAATGCGGGGCTCTTATGATCAATACTTAAAAATGTACCTACTCCTTCCTCATCATCTTCCTTCATTTCAATAAAAAACAGTCGCGATGACCATTCGAAATCTCGCGCAAGTGCAAATGTAGAATAAACGGCATGCAATACTTCGCCATGAAAAGCTGCTACATCATTTGGTTGCACCACTTTGATGTATTTTTTTTGATCGCCTGGCTTAAATATTAACTTCATTCTTTATCAACTATTTTTTCTAGCTAACCTCAAAAGCGTAGCGGTTAATCACCTATCGCCATGTACGCAATCGGTGCAACATCTAATGTACAAAATTCGCCCTTCAAATATTTATAATGCGCAGCCATGGCAATCATAGCTGCATTATCGGTACAATATTGGAACTCCGGAATAAAAACTGTCCAACCCAATTCATTGGCCATCTTTTTCAAACCAGCACGCAAGCCACTATTAGCAGATACTCCACCGGCTATCGCCACCTGACGGATACCGGTTTCTTTGGCTGCTTTTTTTACTTTTTGCAAAAGCATTTGAACCAAGCTTTGTTGGAAGCTGGCGCAAATATCATCTCTGTTCTTTTCCAGAAACTGAGAGTCGAGCTTTTTCTGATCTCTCAAAAAATAGAGTAGTGAAGTCTTTATTCCACTAAAAGAAAAATCAAGTCCTGGCATGACTGTCTCTGAAAATTTATAAGCATCAGGATTCCCCAGCTTGGCATATTGGTCAATCAGCGGCCCACCCGGATATGGAAGCCCCATCATCTTGGCAGCCTTGTCAAATGCTTCTCCCACAGCATCATCCTGAGTTTCACCGATCACCTTCATCTTTAAATAATCCTCCACGAAAACAATTTGTGTATGACCGCCACTCACCGTCAAACACAAAAAAGGAAAAGTTGGTTTAGATTCATCAATAAAATGCGCCAAGACATGTGCCTCCATATGATTGACTTCAATCAATGGCAATCCCAGCGACCACGCCATTCCTTTGGCGAAGGAGACTCCGACCAATAGTGAGCCCATTAAGCCGGGACCTCTGGTAAAAGCAATGGCGTTTAATTCACTGGCCAGTATACCCGATGTGCGAAGGCATTCGTTTACTACCATGAGTATGTTTTGCTGATGAGCCCGCGAGGCCAATTCCGGCACCACACCACCGTATTTCTGGTGGATGCTTTGCGAGGCTATAACATTATTAAGTACCTTGCCATGTTTAATAATGGAGGCCGAAGTTTCATCGCAAGAAGACTCAATGGCAAGTAAAATTGGCGACATGTATAGGTAATGAACCTGCAAGTTATTAAAATCCGCGTGTTTGCTTGGCTCAAGAAGTTTCTTCTTTATGGAGCCTATCTGTTATTGACATTTTTTGTTCTGTCGTTCTTTTTGTTTCAACTGCCGGCCGTGCAAGAAATGCTCATTGGGCGGTATACCAGGCAGTTTTCGGAAGTATCTGGCTTTACAATTCGATTCGATAAGTTTTATCTGAGGTGGTACGACCGTCTGGAATTAGAAGGATTATCGATCATCGATCCGGAGCAAGACACCATGATTGCCATCAACAAGATGAGTGTCAACTTCCGGCTGCGCAGCCTTTTAGAAAACAATGACATTAATATTGATGGCGTAGATTTAAAGGGCGCTGAGGTTCACCTCAAAACCATTGATGAAACTCCCACACTTAAGAATCTAAACATTGATGTCTTCCTTCATCGACTGAGTGGTAAATCTTCCGGTGGTGGCAACCCGCCAAAAATTCATATCGGTGAAATTGATCTGGAGGATTCAAAATTCAGCTTGAACGAAACGGAAAAGGATTCAATTAGGAACGGCTTTGATTATCATCATTTTAAAGTGAACGTGGAAGCAGACCTCGAGGCATTTCGTGTGATTGGCGATACCATTGATTTTCATTTGAATTCGCTCCAGGCAAAAGACCAGCTCAGTGGATTAGAGATCGTTGACCTTCGAACGTATTTCCTCATTTCGCAAACATCCATGGAATTTCTGGGGTTGAATCTAACGACAACTCACAGTCATATTACTGACACCGTTATTCTTAGTTATAAAAGTCAAGGCGACCTTAGCGACTTCTACAATAAAGTGAATATCAAAGCAAAACTAAAAGACACGCACATTGATCCACAAGATCTCGCTCTTTTTAATGACGGAAAATCTCCCTTACCGGAGCCGCTGTTTGTATCAGGTGAAATTACCGGAAAAGTATCTCGGTTTTTATATCGTAAAATGAATATGCAATTGGGCAAAACAAACATAGAAGGCACTCTACAAATGGACGGATTGCACACGATTCAGGAAACATTCATCACGCTGGATGTAAAAAAAGGCAATGTCGACATCCGAGATTTGAGTTTTATTTTCCCGAATAGCTACTACAATTTATTAAAGCCACTCAACCAATTTCGGCTAACAGGCACATTCACCGGATACATCAACGATTTTGTAGCAGATGGCGATTTCATGGGAAGTTTAGGACGAATTCAATCCGACATCAACTTGAAAATCAACCAAGAGGAAATTGAAAAATCCACCTACAGCGGAAATCTGGCGCTCACTTCTTTTGACCTTGGAAAATACTTTAACGACACGACTACCTTTCAAAAAGTAACGCTGAATGGTCAAATCAAAGGAACGGGGCTAACAGAAAAATCTGCTGATTTCTTGCTTCGTGGAAACATCCAATCACTTGGAATTCGCAGATACGATTACAGCAACATCTCTACCAATGCTCGCTTCGCGAGTCAATTATTCAATGGTGAATTAGTCATCGATGATCCTAACTTACAAATCAATGTAAAAGGCTCTGTCGATTTAAGGAAAGGCGTAAACGTGGTAAAGCTGAAAGCAAAACTGGATACCGTTAATTTTCATCGCCTTGGTTTAATGAAAGATTATCTCTTTCTGTCGACCGATCTGGATATCGACACGAAGGGTTTGCAAATCGACAGTTTGTTTGGAAATGCTGTTTTCAGGAAGACCTTAGTTCAGTATCGGGATAAAGAGTTATCCCTTGACTCGCTGCACATCAGCTCACAACATCAAAATAATCAAAGACAATTGCTCGTGCGAAGTTCGCTGGCAGATGTGGAGTTAAACGGCAGCTACTACTACTCTACCCTATTCAACGATTTCTCGAAACTCTTCAAAGAGTTTATGTTGAATGTGAAAAATAATAAAACGGACATTCAAAACTACTACGCTAAGAAAGATCGAAGCGTGCAAGTGTATGATGCTAATTTTAAAATCAAGCTCAATAACATCAATCCAGTTTTTGAGCTTGCCAATGTCGATATCCAAATTTCGAAAGGGACTCAAATCAAGGGCAAATTCACCAATGGCATTACCTCCATTCTGCAAGCATTTACTACAATTGATTCTGTTACGGTTGCCGGCAAATATTTTGTGGGCAATGATATTGAACTTTCAGGTTCCAAAATCAGGGACAGCGTGAATGTGTTGACGATGCTCACGATCAATTCACAAAAACAAAGGCTGTCCAGTTCATTCCAATCCAAGGATCTTTTTGCTGAATTAATCTGGAACAAAGGACATGCGAATTTCACACTCGATGCCGATCAAGTAGGTACCACGAATATTCTGCGACTACAATCCGAAATTGATTTTTTGCGCGACAGCACAAAAATTAAAATCTTACCAACCAAGTTGCGAGCCTTAGACAAAGAGTGGATCATTAATCCGCAAAACTATTTGTTGAACAACGGATCAGAATGGAGTATCCATCACCTTGAATTAGTGAATGGCACTGAATCCATTTCAATCAATGGCGAAGTCTCTCAAAAAAGCGAACCGACCGTAACGCTAAATATTAAAAATTTCAATCTGGATATTTTAAATACGTTTAGTTCTGAAAAATTCAGTGGCATCATGAATGGCGAAGTGATAGCCCGCGACTTGTATCACAGTCCCTACTTTCAAAATAACTTTTCCGTAGGTGCCTTTAAAGTAAACAATTTTTTAATTGGCGATTTGAATGGAACCAACATTTGGAATAGAAACACCAAACAATTTGATATCGACTTTACCATCGATCGACTAGGCAATCGCACTGTTTCAGTTGCCGGGATATTTGATCCTAACCAATCCGAACCCCTGCAATTAAATGCTACACTAGAGAAAACAAATCTGAAAATAATCGAACCCTTTTTACGTGGAATTTTTTCCCAAATCGATGGCACCCTGTCCGGCAATTACAAAATCACCGGTAGTTTCAACAAACCACTAATAAATGGAACCGGAGTGATACAAAATGGCCAAATGATGGTAGACTATTTAAAAACAGTTTATCAATTCAATGGCACATTGGGGATGACATCGACCAAGGTAATTTTTGACGATATCACACTTACCGATATTTTTAATAACAAGGGAAGGCTTTCAGGTTATCTCACACACAAAAACTATTCTGAGTTTCGCATTAACTTAGATGCCGACTTCAAAAATTTTCAATTGTTAAATACCTCCGCAAAAGATAATTCTTCCTTTTACGGTCAGGCGTATGGCACCGGTAATTTAAATATGTTTGGCCCATTTGAGAACATGAAAATCTCAGCCACTGCAAGGTCGGAGAAAAACACACGCGTATTCATACCGATGGGTGGCACTGAAAACGTAGAGAAAAAAGATTTCATCTCATTCGTAAATCTCAGCGATTCAGCTCAACTTAAAAAAATTGCTTCGAAGATCAAACCCAAAGCCGAACCTACCGGTATTACCTTAGATTTAAACTTAGACATAACCCCGGACGCGTATTGCGAAATTATTTTCGATATTAAATCAGGAGACATTATTCGAGGAAATGGAAACGGAGACATCCGTCTTCAGTTGGATACCAAAGGCGAATTCACCATGTTTGGTGGTTTCGAGTTCGATCGGGGATTTTACAACTTCACGCTGTATGATGTTATTAACAAAGAATTTAGTATCAACAAAGGCAGCCGCATCAGCTGGTATGGCGATCCCTATACAGGACAGCTTGCACTCGTAGCCAGCTACAAACAGATTACCTCGTTTGCACCGGTCATTTCTGATCAGACATTGGCAACTACCACTCAAATGCGCAGAAAGTATCCGGTGGAAGTTTTATTGAAGTTGGACGGAGCCATGTTATCACCTCAAATTAACTTTGATATCATCGCGAATGATTTACCGAATGTAGTTCCGGTAGATGGAGGAAAATCAGTAGCCTTGCTCAGCGATTTTAAAGCATTTAAAGCCAAGCTAGATGAGCAAGAGTTACAAAAACAAGTTTTTAGTTTAATCATTCTACGAAGGTTCTCTTCACCCGATGCGTTTTCTACCGGCAGCGCTCTTTCCAGCAGTGTAAGCGAACTTCTTTCGAATCAACTCAGCTATTGGCTCACGCAAGTAGACCAAAATCTGGAAATCGATTTTGATCTGGGTAATTTCGACCAAGAAGCATTCAATACTTTTCAATTGCGCTTGTCATATTCATTTTTGGGAGGCCGACTTCGCGTTACTCGCGATGGTGCCTTGAACAATCAATATGCACGAGCCGATGTGACCAATATGTTAGGTGATTGGACTGTTGATTACCTGCTTACCGCAGATGGTAAATTTAAAGTGAAGATGTTCAACCGTACGAATATCAACCAACTGACAAACTCACTAGGTACGCAGGCAACCATTACGGCCGGACTGAGTTTAATGCACACACAAAATTTCAATAGTTGGCGAGAATTGCTGACCTCCGCACGTGAGCGAAGAAGAAGGGAATTAGCCGAGCAACAAGAAAAAGAACAAGAAGAAAAAGATAAGGACAAGGACAAGGACAAGGTAAAAGAAAAAGATCCAACCGAAGAAGATAAGGTTCAGAAGAACTAATTTGTTGTTAGACAAAGGAATGGTATATTAGAAAATAATTTTATCGCATCATGGATTTATCAGGAATTATGAAGACGTATGCCGACCAAATTGGAGGCCAGTTTACGCAGTACGATCAAAGTCAATCCATCATCATCATTCCCGTTTCGGGTGGGCGGTTTCAAACCGTGTTGGGTACCATCAAGAAAAATGAACTTTACAACCGTGAGTTGTTGACGCTTAATTCCAAAGTTTGCGCACCCAACAGTAGCATTGATTACAAAATGCTATTAGAACAAACTGCCTTTTTTAATTATTGCCGGTTTGTAATCAACCAAAATTATCTTCAGGTAGAAGCTGTTGCTTCACTCGATAATTTATCGGAGAGCACCATCAAAGAAATGCTCCAGGAAGTCGCCAACCTGGCCGATCAATATGAAATGAAATTGACCGGATCAGACGTACACTAGTGCCATCAAATTCAATTAAGCTTAGTTACAACGCTTTTTTACTTATTGAAACATTCCCTCAATAAGTAATCGTCCATTTATCTAAATTCCCTCTTACCTTTGCATAGATGCAAGCCGTCTTATCGCTTCTGCCTTGTGCAGAGGAGGAAAGTCCGGGCAACGAAGAGTGCCGTACTTCCTAACGGGAAGGTGCCACGCCCAGGCGTGGCAACAGACAGTGCCACAGAAAATAGGTAGCCACCCGCTGCTGCGGCTTCGGGCGGTGATAGTGAAAAGGTGGGGTAAGAGCCCACCGGCACAACAGTGATGGTGTGCGCATGGCAAACCTTACGGGTTGAAAGGCCAAATAGGTCATACTCACGCAAGTGGTCAGTCGCTCGCTGACAGTGCAAACTGGTATGATTGGGTAGGCTGATGGATTCCGGTTGCGAAACTGAGAACAGATAAATGATAAGACGGTTATGAAAATAACCTGACAAAACCCGGCTTATAGGCTTGCATCCTTTTTATAATTGATCATTGAAACTTTCAAAATAAACCCATGCCCAAAGTATTACTGATTGAAGATGAAGCCAGCATTCGTGCCGTATTGAAAGACATCCTGAAAGATCAAAAAGAATTAGGTCTACAGATTGAAGAAGCGAAAGATGGCGCGGAAGGATTAGCCAGACTCGAAAACGAGTATTTCGATCTAGCCCTTTGCGATATCAAAATGCCGAAGATGGATGGCATGGAAGTATTACAAAAAGCAAAAGAAAAGGGAATCGCCACCACGTTCGTGATGATTTCGGCTCACGGCACCACCGAGTTGGCCGTTGATGCCACCAAAATGGGTGCCTATGACTTTCTGCAAAAGCCACCCGACTTAAATAGATTATTAATCACCGTTCGCAATGCCCTTGACAAAACCAACTTGATCAAGGAAGCTAAACAGCTCAAAAAGAAAGTTTCTGCCCGTTACGAAATGATTGGCGAATCTCCTGCCCTGGAGGAAATCAAAATGATGATCGATAAAGTAGCTCCTACCGATGCCCGCGTTCTCATCACAGGCCCCAATGGCTCCGGCAAAGAATTGGTGGCGCGGCAAATCCACGAGAAAAGCAATCGCTCTAGACTTGATTTCGTTGAGGTCAATTGTGCAGCTATCCCGTCTGACCTAATCGAAAGTGAATTGTTTGGTCATGAAAAGGGAGCCTTTACATCGGCCATCAAGCAACGAATCGGGAAATTTGAGCAAGCAGAAGGAGGCACACTCTTTTTGGACGAAATTGGAGATATGACGCTTTCTGCTCAAGCAAAAGTATTGCGGGCTTTACAGGAAAACAAAATTACCCGTGTCGGTGCTGAAAAAGATGTATCGGTAAATGTGCGTGTACTGGCCGCCACCAATAAGGACCTGAGAAAAGAAATTGCCGATAACAAATTCAGAGAAGACCTCTACCACCGCTTATCAGTAATCGTCATTAAGGTTCCGTCTTTAAATGAACGACTTACGGATCTACCTTTGTTAGTCGATAAGTTCTTAGAAGATATAGCCCAGGAAACAGGCGCGAAAAAGAAAGAGATAGAAGCCGAAGCGCTAAAATCGCTGGAAGAATATAATTGGACAGGAAATATACGCGAACTACGTAATGTGGTAGAGCGGCTCGTGATCATGAGCGATGTCATGATCATGGAGGCAGACGTAAAGAAGTACCTTTAGATTCTGTTTTGAGGTACTGCTTTCTTCACATCTTTCTTGCTATAAGTAGGGCAAGTGTATTGGCTGCAAGCAGTCAACAAAGAAACAAGTACTAAAAATGCTAAAATTCTTTTCATAAAATAGTGGCTTTGGACTGTCAAAAATATTAATCTTTTCTAACGAAACAAATTTAAACGGCTCTAAAATACCGTTTGGCGAATTAAATGCTCAACCAACAAGAAGGTTACAGCCTCTCAAATCGCTGTTGTCGATCCTCCCAAGTACCTCAAAGTAACCGCCTTGCGACCATTTTCCTAAATCCTGAGTTTCAATAAACGCGCAAGAGTGTGCGTTTGCCAAATCAATCACATTAATTCCACCCGTTTTTCCAATTTCAAGCTTTTTGAACGGATCATTGATGTCGCGGATTTGTATTTTCATCCAAGGTGGCGATTCGTAAACACCATTTCCATGTGAATAAGCCTGCGACAAAAGCTCTGTCATTCCATATTCAGACCCGATCTGCGGTACGTTGAATCGATTACACAGCAATTGGTGTAGCTCCTCGCGTATCATCTCTTTTCTCCTCCCCTTCATCCCCCCCGTTTCAATTACGAGGGCATTTTCAAGGTTTAGTTCAAAACCTTCGGCCAAATCAAGCAATGCAAATGAAACACCCCATAAAATTATTTTCCGATCCGAATTTTTGGCTTTCAATAGCTGATCCGCCAAATCTTGATAATTGTGAAGATAAAAGCCGGACAAGGACGATTTGCTTCCGCGAATAAAATGATCCATCATGGCAATCAATGACGACCCTTCTCGCTCCAGATAGGAAGGTAGCAAGGCAAAAAAGTGATAGTCCGTAAGGGATCCAAAATACCTTTCAAAGATGATTTGGGTGTTTTTTAGGTAGAATTCGAGGCTCCAAACTGCATGGCGACTGGTAGAAAGGCCAGATGTTCCACTACTTGTAAATTCGACTTCCACCGGCCAGTTTCCAGTTGCAATTCGATGGTTTTTGAAAAACTCAATGGGTAAAAATGGGATTTGGTCAGTTGCGGTTATCTTTGATGGGAGAACCCCCAAAGCCCTTATGTATTCTGCATAAATAGGATTATGAGCCGACTGAAACCGAAAAACGGACAAAGCAATATCATCAAAGTTGCTTTCGTTAACTTGAGATAGTTGTTGAGTGAAGTTTTGGATGAACAGCAAAAAATAGATATTTACACAAAGTTAGAAAATGAAGTTGATCAGAAACATTCTTAGCGCTGTATTGCTGATGGTGGGTTTGAACGCGTGTTTTGAAACACCTACCTATCCAATTGTGCCACAAATTGAAATTGTGAATGATGACTTATACTACGGTAAATCAGACACAGGTGATTCGATCGTTGTAGTCTTAAAATTTAAAGATGGTGATGGCGACTTAGGTATTAGCGATGCAGACAATGATGTCTTTAAGTATGCCTATAAATATCGTTACTTGACCGGAGTGGGTAGTAATGTGGTTAATTACAAGTTCAAGCGCGAGAACCCGAACTTTACAATTGACCTCCAAGATGGTAGTACTCCATTGCCATTGAGCACTTATAATTTTGTTACGCCTTATAATTGCACGAATTGGGAAGTAATTAGAAATGACAACAATGTAGTGACGGATACTTTGTTTGTTATTTTTAACAAGGATTACTACAATATCTTTATCGATTTTTATACAAAAAATACGGACGGCTCCTATACGCTTTTCGACCCAACTACCTATTTCAAGTATCCCAATTGCTCAATTTCAGGATATGATGGCCGCTTCCCGATTTTATCGAAAGACTTAGGTAAAAAATCTCCTTTAGATGGCAAGATGACTTATGCTTTGAAAGGAAGTGCTTTTGATCTTCTTTTCGGTACCAAAACGATGCGTCTGAAAATTACAATTCAGGACAGAGCGTTACACAAAAGCAATGAAATTACCACCAAAGATTTTACGCTAGCCTCGATTCGAAAATAGAACTCTGACTAGTAAACTTCGGGAAAGCGCTCTGGGCTTGCTTCGCGCATCAAGGCGTAAACCTTATCAAAGATTTCTTCCGGATTAGGTTTTGAGAAATAGTCACCATCAGATCCATAGGCAGGACGATGTTCCTTACCGGTGATTGTTAACGGTTTTGAATCCAGGTATTGATACCCTTTTTGAACTTCGAGCACTTGCTGCATCATAAAGGCGGTTGCACCACCCGGCACATCTTCGTCTGCAAAAACAATTCGATTCGTTTTCTTCAGCGATTCTACGATTATATGATGACGGTCAAATGGAAGTAATGTTTGTACGTCAATCACTTCGCAGGAAATGCCCTTCTCCTCCAATTCAGCCACTCCGTCCATCACCACACGACACATGGAGCCATAGGTAACGATCGTCACGTCATTTCCCTCTTTCAGAATCTCAGGCACTCCAAGCGGCACTGTAAATTCACCAATATTCTCTGGTAACTTTTCTTTTAACCGGTAGCCATTCAAGCACTCAATAATTAGTGCCGGATCATCGGATTTCAAAAGCGTATTATAAAAGCCTGCAGCCTGCACCATATTTCGTGGCACCAAAACAAACATGCCTCTCAGGCTATGCAAAATCATGCCCATGGGAGAACCGGCATGCCATACGCCTTCCAAACGGTGGCCTCTGGTACGAACAATCAACGGAGCTTTTTGTCCGCCTTTCGTGCGGTATTGTAGGTTCGCTAAATCATCGCTTAAAATCTGAATCGCGTAAAGCAGGTAATCTAAATATTGCACTTCAGCAATCGGACGCAGTCCACGCAAGGCTAGTCCAATTCCCTGACCAACAATCGTACATTCGCGAATACCTGTATCCGTGACTCTCAATTCTCCAAACTTTTCTTGCAGTCCGGCAAAACCTTGGTTCACATCGCCAATCCGACCTACGTCTTCACCAAATGCTAATACACGCGGATCGCGCTCCAATGCTTCCGCAAAACAAGCACGCAACACTTCACGACCGTCTATCAACATGGAGTTATCAGAATAAACGGCTGCATTGGCTTCCACATTCAGTGCCGACCACGCTGACTGACTATGTAAATGAGAGCTGTATCTGTCTTCGTTTTCCAGCGCGGTGCGTTTGATCCATTCGACCAACCTGTCCTTCACTGTGCATTCCTTTCCGATCAAAAAGCGTAATGCTGCCTTCGCTGCCTTAATAGCATCGTAGCGCAAAGGGTTGATGGTTTTATTCAATACATCGAGAATATTTTTCAACTCGCTGTATTGAGCTACGGCTTGTTCTAAAAGAATGACCAGTTCCTGTTGGTCGCGCTGAATTCCTTCGTTGAAACGTTTCCACGATTGATCTTTTACTTTCTTGGCTGTTGCTTTCGCTGCCTTCTCCACATCATCCAGCTCTGTAGCTGTTGAAATATTTTGATCGATGATCCACTCGCGCATTTTGCGGAGGCAATCGAAATCAGCTTCCCAAGCAAGTCGTTCTTTGGATTTATAGCGTTCGTGCGATCCGGAAGTTGAGTGACCTTGCGGCTGTGTCATTTCAACTACGTGAACCAATACAGGCACATGCTCTTCTCGACAGATTTTCTCAGCCTTCTCGTATGCACGGCATAATTCTTCGTAGTTCCACCCCCGAGCTGCTAGAATTTCGTAGCCCTTGTCTTCTTTGTTGCGCTGAAAGCCTGCCAAAATTTTTGAGATGCTTCCTTTCGTGGTTTGATATTCTTTTGGAACTGAGATTCCATATTCATCATCCCAAACAGAGATCAACATGGGAATTTGCAAAACACCGGCCGCATTGATCGCTTCAAAAAACATCCCTTCTGAAGTGGATGCATTTCCGATGGTGCCAAATGCAATTTCGTTTCCTTGATTGCTTAATTCAGTATAAGCGTGAAGACCTTGATTGTTCCTAAAAAGTTTTGAAGCATATGCCAATCCTACCAATCGTGGCATTTGTGCTGCCGTGGGAGAAATATCAGCACTGCTATTTTTGAGCTGAGCGATATTTTTAAGTTCGCCCTTTTCATCGAGCATGCGAGTAGCAAAGTGACCGTTCATTAGACGGCCTGCCGATGCTGGATCTGCCTCGACATCTGTGTGGGCGTATAGTTGAGCGAAATAGTGGTGAAGTGTCATTTCACCGATGGCCAACATAAATGTTTGATCGCGGTAATAACCGGCACGGTGATCGCCCTTGCGAAAAACTTTTGCCATGGCAATTTGCGCAAGCTCTTTGCCATCGCCAAAGATGCCAAACTTAGCTTTGCCCATGAATACTTCTTTTCTGCCAAGTAAGCTGGCTTCGCGGCTCTCGCAAGCCAACCGATAATCGGCCAAAATCTCAGCTGCTCTTTTTGCTGAAACCATCGGGAAGTCTGTTTTAGTCTGGCTCAATCGTGTGCGGTTAGTAATTCAAAAGTAGAGAAAAAGCTTTCAGGGTTCAAAGAAGAAAAAAAACTCCAAATAAAATAGCGATAATGATTCTAACCACGAAAGAATTTCACCCAATCACCTCCGCTTACCAATGGATAATTTGCCTTATCTCGAAATAAATAAATGTTCACCGGCTGTCCTTCCAGAATAATCTGTTCTACATGATATCCATAACCGAATTCCAGTGCATCAATTTGTTGCTGCGTTTCTGTACTTGTAATTTCAAACACTTCGACTAGAATTCGATCTGTTTCCAGATTGGTTTTGTAAGCAAATGGAAATTCTCCGAACGAATACAATTGAAAACCATTTACCCATTGGCTGTAACGATAGCGTAAATGCGGTTTGAATTTTTGATAATTAGCAAGCCCCCTGCGGAGCGAACCATAAAATGCATACAGGTTTGGTTCAAGCATTTGAAAAGATACTAAATCTTACCAAAAGTGAACAAGTTATGAAGGCTATAGAGTTTCATCACCTTATTCAGCAAATACCTTTATATTTGCGCACTCGTTTGAAAAAACTAAAAAAGAACATTTTAATACCATTTATATGATCATAGGAGTTCCCAAGGAAATTAAAAACAACGAAAACCGCGTAGCGCTTACCCCAGCCGGTGCACAAGAGTTAACCCGCAGAGGAAATACAGTTTATGTACAAACTACAGCTGGAGTAGGAAGTGGATTTAGCGATGAAGAATACAAAGGTGCAGGGGCGAAAATTTTAGCAACTGCAGAAGAAGTTTTTGCGATCGCTGAAATGATTATCAAAGTAAAAGAGCCAATTGAACAGGAGTATGGCTTGATTAAGAAAGATCAATTGGTGTTTACATACTTTCACTTTGCATCGTACGAACCATTGGCACATGCGATGGTAAAGACCGGTGCTGTCTGCTTGGCTTACGAAACAGTAGAACGCCTGGATGGCAGTTTGCCATTGTTGGTGCCCATGAGTGAAGTAGCGGGACGCATGTCCATTCAAGAAGGTGCCAAGTATTTGGAAAAACCATTGAAAGGCCGAGGAATTTTATTGGGTGGCGTACCCGGTGTAATGCCAGCGAAAGTTTTGATTTTAGGTGGTGGCGTAGTTGGTACGAACGCTGCGAAGATGGCAGCCGGCATGGGTGCCGATGTCATCATCACAGATGTAAACATTAACCGCCTTCGCTATTTAGATGATGTGATGCCAAAAAATGTACACACGATGGTATCGAACGATTATGTTTTAAGAGAATTAGTAAAAACACACGACTTGATTATTGGTGGTGTATTAGTTCCTGGTGCAAAAGCTCCGAAACTAATTACACGCGATATGCTAAAAACCATGCGCCCCGGAACGGTGCTGGTTGACGTGGCCGTAGATCAAGGTGGTTGCATTGAGACTTGCCGTCCTACTACACATGAAGATCCTACTTATATTATTGATGATGTAGTTCATTATTGCGTAGCGAACATGCCGGGTGCGGTTCCTTACACTTCTACTTTGGCGTTGACCAATGCAACTCTTCCTTACGCCATCAAACTTGCTACGCAAGGTTGGAAGAAGGCTTGCAACGAAAATCAGGATTTGAAAAAAGGATTGAATGTGATCAATGGCAAAATCGTTTACAAGGCCGTATCTGATGCTTTCAATCTTCCGTATACCGATGTGAAAGAGTTTTTGGGATAATAAAATTCAAAATTTACTTAGAGCCGCTAAGCGCAATCAATTGATTTACTCAGCGGCTTCTTTTTTTCTCAACTATAATTTAAATCCAAAAGTAGCCGACATCATTCGTGGAGCCAATGGATTTACGCTGTTATCATCGTGCACATAGTAGCTGAGTGTATCAAAGAGATTTGAAATCCTCAAACGAACAGATACTTTTTGATGAACATAACCTAGTGTGGCGTCTACTTGAGTAAAATTTGGAATGGGCATTAATTTAAAAGCATCGTTGGGAATCGTTAATCGGGTTGAACGACCCGCTACACGATCGCCTGTATAGAAAAACGTAACACCTGCATTAAAATTCCTCCACCTCGATTGTGCAGGCAGTTGGTAATAGATGCTCATGTTGGCCGTGTGCTGCGGATTGTAACGCAATAAAGATCCTTCAATAAAAATATTACTTCTGGTATAGCGTGTTTCATTGTAACTGTAACCGGCAATCACAGAAAACCCGCGATACGCTTTCGTCATTATATCTACTTCAATTCCTTTGCTAGTAACTTCGCCAGCCAATTCTTGTGCATTAGCCGGAATGTTATTCGGGTTTCCGGTTGGTATAATCACTGCCTGCGTAAAGTTGCTATTCACAATCTGATACGCGGTAACGTTGGCCGAAAGTAGCCCTTTCAATAACTCATTCTTTACTCCTATTTCGTATTGATCGATAAACGAAGGCGGCAACGGATTGCTGTTGATATCAATTCCGGAATTTAAATTAAATGAGTTGGCATAACTCGCGAAAAGTGAAGTGGAAGAGAATGGCTGATACACCAATCCAAAGCGTGGCGTAATGGCTCCATCATAATTATTTGTAATTGCGTTACTAGCCTGTGCCGTTGCTGTGGGAAAGGTGAACACCTCGTTTTGGCGATCCAGATAACTGTAACGCGCTCCAAGTAAAAACTTTAACTGACTGGTAAGCGAAACCAAATCCTGAACATACACTCCAATGCGTTGTGTAGGGTTTTTCGTTAAAGTACGTTTTGAAAGCTCGGGAATATCATTGCGCTGCTTGAATGCTTCCAAGTTAAAGACGTTGATTGAATCGTATTTCGCCAGGTTGGTGTACGCTGTGGTTTGTGTGTTATAGCCATCAGCATCTACCCCAACCAAGAGTGTGTGTTGTATTCTTCCTGTTTTAAATTGACCCGTTAAATCCGCTTGCGCCACCAAATAATTTTCCGCCACTTCTGTGCGTTGCAGGCCACGTACCCATTTTCCATCTGATTTGATAAATTGGTTATTTGCATTAGGTCGTGTAGTGCCAAACAAATCGGTGCCATAATCCTGCCCGGCTACCATGACGCGCAATTTCCAATCAGCATTGAGCTGATGATTAACTGTTACTGTGAGGCTTTTTTGCGTGGCGGCAAAATACGACCACTTCGATCCTAAAAATCTATTTCGTGGAATGTTGGCTACCGCGTAGTTTATTGCACCTGTTCCATAGTCAAGCGTGCGGTTGTCTTCCAGATAATCTGCCTCCACTAATATATCGGTTTTAGAATTGAGCCTTACCAAAAAAGATGGATTGATGTAGAAGCGTTTGGATTGCACCTCATCGCGAAAGCTATTAGCGCTTTCGTAAGTAGTGTTGATTCGATAGGCAAATTTGTTTTTTGTATCTAATGGTCCGTACAAATCGATGCTTGGCTTATAAAAGCCATAACTACCTATTCGCATCGAAACTTCGCCACCCTTCTCAAAGATTGGTTTTTTCGTTACTAAGTTGATGACGCCTCCGGCAGCCACGTTTCCAAACAAAATCGCATTGCTGCCTTTCATTACTTCTACTCGTTCCAGCGAACTCATTTCCGGTAATACTCCATTATTAAAGCGTGCTCCGTTTTTGAAGGTGTTGTTTGAGTTATAAGCAAAACCACGTCCGGCTAACTCTTCCTGCGTTCCACCCGTGGTTCCCATCACATAAAGGCCGTTTACATTTCGCAAAGCATCCGATAGTCGTAGTGTTTGCTGTTGCACGAGTACTTCTTTCGAAAGAGTCATTACGCTTTGAGGCAAATCGAAAGCACGAATATTGGATTTCGAAATGTTGGAAGTTTGTTCGTTCAGACTGCGCGAGTTCAAAATTGTTACCTCATCTAACTCATGGGTACTTTCCATCAGTTTCCAGTGAATTGTGGTTGTCTTATTATCTGCTACCGTTATCTGGTTTTGAATGGTAATAAATCCAACAGAAGAAGCTACCAGTTGATAAACCCCTGGTTGAATCGATAGCAACACGAACTTACCTTCATTATCTGTCACCGTTCCGGCCCCAATTTCTTTGATATACACGTTAGCAGAAATCAGCGGTTGGCCATCTGAATTGGTAATGGTTCCTTCAATTTTTCCCGCTTGCGCGAATATTCTAGGAGCAAAACAGGAGGTTAATAATATTGATAAACAGGTAGTTAAAATAAATTTCATGTTATTTAGAATAATTATTAATAAGCAAAACAATTACTTATTTAGAATTATTCCAAATTAACGCTTATCTAAAAATACCATCATGGCAAGAAAAAATACCATCGAAGGATCTTATCCTGATAAATAAAGGACCGAGAGCCTTATTGAAAAGGAGGAAATGTTTCGAGAAAGAGTGCTTCTCTTCCCTCTGCGGCAGCTTCGCAGCAAAAGTGAACCATGCCATTGGTGACAGCAATGTATTTTGCATTCACAGTCATATTATAGACTGCTACCTGGTTAAAAGCTTTTTGTGAAAGGCGTATATCTGCCGACTTGCATTCGATTAACATCCACGGCTTGCCCGTTCGATCAAAAAGTAAAATGTCTGATCGCTTCTGGAGTTTATTGTAAGTAAGGCTGCTCTCAATTCGGAAAAGCGAACGCGGATAGTGGAGTTCGTGAATGAGGTAATGTATAAAATGCTGACGCACCCACTCTTCGGGTGTCAACACGATATACTTTTTCCGAATCATATCAAAAATCCATACTTTGCCATATTCTTTCTTAAGCGTTGCGTTGATTTCCGGGAGATTGAGCTTTTGCATCGAATGGAAATGTACAGCAAAAAAAATTGAACACTAAATACAGAGCAAGATGAAAAACAAAAAAGACATTGTAGAAAACTGGTTGCCGCGTTACACCGGATTAAAACTAGAAGACTTCGGACATTATATATTATTAACCAATTTCGATAACTACGTAAAGAAGTTTGCCGAATGGCACAAAGTGCCGGTGCATGGCGAAGATCGGGCCATGCGGAGCGCAACTGCCGAAGGCATTACCATCATCAATTTTGGAATGGGTAGCCCCAACGCAGCAACGATTATGGATTGCTTAACAGCGATTATGCCGAAAGCTGTTTTGTTCTTAGGCAAATGCGGTGGACTAAAAACCAAAAATGATATTGGTGATTTGATATTACCGATAGCGGCCATTCGTGGAGAAGGTACCTCCAATGACTATTTTCCACCGGAAGTTCCATCATTGCCAGCCTTTGCATTGCAAAAAGCGATTTCAACTACCATTCGAGATTACAACCAAGACTATTGGAGCGGAACGGTTTATACTACCAACCGTAGAGTGTGGGAGTGGGATGAAGATTTTAAAAACTATTTGATTAAAATTCGTGCAGCAGCCATTGATATGGAAACGGCCACTATTTTCTCGACTGCTTTCTACAATGAAATTCCGGCAGGCGCCTTGCTTCTCGTTTCTGATTCGCCCATGACACCGGACGGAGTGAAGACCGAAGCCAGTGATAAGGTAGTTACCACCAGCTACGTAGACTTGCATTTAAAAATTGGCATTGATTCGCTTAAGCAGATGATCAACAAAGGGATGACGGTGAAACACCTGCGCTACTGATTTTATTGTTCGGAGGAACGAATTCGGAAGGTGTAACCGAGAAGTATTCCGTACGAGAAAAAATTGGCAGTTGTATTCAACTTTTGCCCCAACAAAAAGGTTGATTCAGTGGGCTGATCAAAATTGGCAAATTGTTTAATCGTGCCCTGATCGGCCCAGCTAAAGTTAAGACCAATGCTCAGGTCTCTGCGCTCTTGCTTAAACGTTCCTCCGATTACGACATGGTAGATATTCCAGGAAGAGATATCCAGGTTCAAAGCATTGTTGTTCAGATTGCGTTTATTCCGATCGGCAATTCGGTCATCAAACACCTTGTCATAAAAGGAATTGTTGGTACGAAAGCCTGTGCTGATACTTACTTTCTCATTCAGTGCATGTTCGATGCCAATGGCAAAATTGGTAACAGATTTATTTGAAGCATTTAATTCCAGAAATTTTTTGCTGTCAATATTTAAATTGGTAGGTCTTTTAAAAACATCACCATCCGGAGACATGATGTTGTAGAGGCTAACTTTATCAAACCATTCTACCGAGGCAGCAATCAATGTCTTCTCGCCTTTGTAAGCAACACCGGCCGAAAGAGAAACCGGACTATTATAAACAGTCGACAATTTAGTTTTACGGTCGTTCGCATCAATGCTCAACCGCTTTAGATTGGGAGGCAAGTTTGGATTAGTCTCTACGTTGGTTTGAAGGTTGCTGGCATTTACATCACGAGCAATCGTGCCGCTACCTCCCAGATTAATGCTTGGAAAAACAAACGCCACTCCGGCAGACCACCCGCCCGATGCAAAGCTAAGTCCAAGCTTAGGTGCATAGCGAAGGTTTGTATATTCAATACTTTGCGATTCGCTGGTACTGACCAATGTAGTTGCCACATTGTTTAAAATCATCCGACTTAATTCATTCTTGGTATAGGTATGCGACCGATAGGTGACCTGATTTGTAAGCCCCACCGACCAGTGGTCATTGATCCGATAGGCAATTGCGAAGGCCCCCATATTCTCCGAAAGGCGGGTGTTGATTGAAAACTGACCAACATATTCTTCATCGCCAGGGCTCTCTGCATCGTCTACAATTTTCTTAGCTGCTGCTTCTCTGGCAGTGGCCTTAAATGTAAACTCGGTGGGAACAATGATAGCGTATCCAAAAGTCCATCGAGAATCAACTCTCTTTTTTCGCAGCAAACCCGAAACGGTAATTGGCACGGCGGAAAATTGATTGCTTGTCACATCTTGCCCCGGTCCAGCGCCATCTTTAGCCGTGATGTTCACTACCTGATAAACGTTTGAGTTAAGCGAAATGGAAGTACTCTTCACCAGACTTAGCAAAGCAGGATTGTAAATAACCGAACTGTTATCCTCTAATCCACCTACAGCCGGGCCACCCAAAAGTACGGCACGAGTACCGTATCGATATGTCCAATAATGTGTGTCCTGTCCAAAAGATTGTACAAAAATGGACATTATTAGTATTAGGGGTGCATATCGTTTCATGATTGTATTTTATAAGAAACCTTCAAGATACCTTGAAAAAGGGGTTTTGAAAACTATTTTTAAAGATTAGGGCGGTACTGTGCCATACCTAGTACCTTTGGCGCAATAGTTGCGTAACATCCCCAAAAAAGTGCTGTATGAATCTGGAAAACGCGCAAGTGCAAATGAGGAAGGGGATTTTGGAGTACTGCATACTCCATATCATCGCCCGTGGCGAAGTTTACGCTTCGGATATGTTGGGTGAATTAACCGATGCCAAAATGATAGTGGTGGAAGGCACCCTCTATCCGCTGTTGACACGCTTAAAAAATGCGGGACTGTTGGAATACAAATGGGTTGAATCGAAATCAGGACCACCGCGTAAATATTATACGCTCACGGAAACTGGCAATACGTTTTTGAAAGGGCTTACCGAAACCTGGGACGAGGTGGTGCATTCCACCGAAATAGTTCGAAGCAAATCTCTCGCTAAAATTTAATTACCACCTCATTTTTATAAATTTCATTCCAAATGAAAAAGAACATCAGTATCAACATTAGCGGAATTATCTTTCACATTGAAGAAGACGGCTATGATTCGTTGCGAAAATACCTCGATTCCATTAACAGCTACTTTGGCTCGTTTGAGGATAGCAGCGAAATTCTGGCGGATATCGAAGGACGCATTGCCGAAATTTTTCTCTCGAAGCTCAATGAGGGCAAACAGGTAATTACGCTCGAAGATGTGAAGGGGCTAATCGCCACCATGGGCAATGTGAGCGACTTTAAAGCTGCGGAAGAACAAGAGACCAACGGTGAGTCCTCTAAAGGCGAATCGGCCAAACAACAGTCTTATTCTTCTAACACCGCCCCTCCCCTCGCCAATAAAAAGTTATTTCGCGATGACAGACGAAAAATATTAGGCGGTGTTTGCGCTGGCTTAGGTCACTATTTCAGTATTGACCCGGTGTGGCCTCGTGTGCTATTTGCATTACTCGCATTCGGAAGTTATGGCGGCCTGATTTTAGTCTACATCATTATGTGGATTGTTCTGCCAGTTTCCAACGAACTGATGGATGAACCTGCCGTCAAGAAGATGTATCGCGACCCCGAGAAAAAAGTGTTGGGTGGTGTGGCCAGTGGTATTGCCGCTTTCTTTGGAACCGATGTAACTGTCATCCGCTTGTTGTTTGTAATACTGGCAATCGTTGGTGGACTTGGTTTCATTCTCTATATCATTTTATGGATAGCACTTCCTGCAGCGAACAGCATTACCGAGAAAATGGAAATGCAAGGCGAGCCTGTGACGCTTTCCAATATTGAATCGACTGTCAAGAAAAATCTAAACGAGAAGGAAGAAGAAGAAAGCACATTGGCGAAAATTGTTCTTTTCCCGTTTCGGTTGATTGCCACGATTATCACTGCACTCGCCAAAGTGATTGGCCCTGTAGTGAAACTATTCTTTGAACTGATTCGGGTAATGATTGGACTAGCCATTTTCTTCACCGGGTTTTCGTTGCTTGCCGCGATCGTGATCACCTTCGGAGTATTCTTAGGATTTTTCGGAACCTCCATCTTACCCGACTACTGGGGCGGTGAAATACAAGGATTGAATTTACCTATGGAAGCCATTCGCAATACCTTCCCGCTCTGGAGTATGATAGCAGCATTCGTGGTAGCATTCATACCTGCCTTCGTTATCCTGCTTTCCGGCAGCTCGATACTCGCAAAGCGTTCTTTCTTCAGACCTGCTATGGGCTGGTCGTTGGCCGGATTGTTCTTCGTTTCTATTCTCGTGTTGAGCTTCACTGTTCCTAAAATGATTTATTCCTTTAAAGAAGAAGGTGAGTATAAGACCGAACAAGTTTACAACGTGCGAGGCAAAACGCTGATGTTGAAAATTAATGAAGCCGGATTTGATGACTACTCCACACCTGATCTCACTATCAAAGGATATGAAGGCACGGAGGTAAAACTGGTTCAACGTTTTCGCGCACAAGGTTTCAGCCGGAAAAACGGAGCAGAGAATGCACAGATGGTAGAATATCAAGTTACTCAACAAGACAGTACACTTACATTCGATTCGAATCTTTCATTTAAAAAAGACGCAAAGTTCCGAGCGCAGCGATTGGATATGGAATTGTACATCCCTTATGGACAATTGTTTGTGATTGATGAGTATGTCTGGCGCATCATTGACAATAATTACAATGACTATGGGGGATATTATGATTCAAACTTCAGCAAAACCTGGAAGATGACTGAGAAAGGCTTTGAATGTTTGGATTGCAAGCAACCTACAGAACGCAAATCCATTCAATTGAAAGATCAATACGGATACAACGACTTTAACGAAATTGAATTGACGGGCATCTTTGACTTATCTGTCTACCAAGCCGATGAGTTTTCGATTCAGTTGGATGGTCCTGAAAGTGAAAAAAGAAAATACGAAGTATCGTTATCCGGTGAAACCTTGGAGATTCGCTACCGCTCACGCAATCAATCATTCTGGGAGAATAGTGTTGATCTGGACGACAAAGTGAAAATTCAAATCTCACTACCGCATCTGCGTAAGCTAAAAATAAAAGGCGCGGGTGAATTTAACCTACGCGGATTTGACGAAGAAGAAATGGACATTACGTTACTTGGTGCCATGAGTGGCGAAGCTGACATTCAATCGCGTAACTTAATGATCGACATGTCCGGCCCGATGTCTTTCTTATTAGATGGAAGTGGAAATTTTTTACAAGCTGAGGTGCGTAAGTTGGCGCAGTTAAAAGCCAGTAAGTATGAAATCGAGAATGCTGTAGTGGAAGCAAAAGAAATGGGGAATGCGCGTGTCAATGCTTCTAACTCAGTAGAAATAGATACGGATGTTGTCAGCACTGTAAAATATCAAGGCAACCCGGAAGTAATTAAAAGAGATTAACGTCTAGTGCGTTTTTTTTAAGATGCCTCATCAACCAAAGTTGGTGGGGCATCTTTTTTATAAGCCTAAAATGGCATCGATTTAGTTTACTTAGCCGTAGAAATTCTCTACATTTAAGAAAGGCTAATTACATGGATGTAAAGATCAAATTCCTGGGAGCTGCCCGCAGCGTAACCGGCTCGAAATATTTACTTGAAATAGATTCACAAAAAATTCTACTCGACTGCGGATTATTTCAAGGACAGAAGGAATTGCGCCTTCGTAACTGGGATAAACTACCGATCGATCCGGAAACAATCGATGTGGTAGTGCTTACACATGCACACATTGATCACATCGGCTACCTGCCGCGTCTTGTAAAAGATGGCTTCTCCGGCAAAATCATTTGTACGCAAGCCACAGAAGACCTTTTGAAGATCATGCTGATGGATGCGGCCAAACTGCAAGAGGAAGAAGCCTTGTTTGCTTTTAAGAGAGGATATTCCAAGCACGAAAAACCGCAGCCACTCTTTACTACCGATGATGCCAAACTGGTTTTATTACTCTCTGAAAGCCATCCGCTTAAAACGAATATCAGCTTAAGCAAAAATGTGTCGGTTGTGTTCCACAATTCCGGGCACATATTAGGTTCCGCTTTCGCAGAATTTCATTTGCAAGGAACACGCGAAGAAAAGAAAATTCTTTTCTCCGGAGATTTAGGTCGCTATGATGATCCCGTGATGTTTGCCCCTGATGCACCCTCCGATCCGGATGTCCTGATCGTAGAATCAACTTACGGCAACCGCCTGAATCCACAAGTAGATGTGGAAGAGCAGTTGACGAAAATCGTGAACGAAGCTTGCGATCACAATGGAGCGTTGGTGATTCCTGCGTTTGCACTGGGACGAACACAAAGCCTGATCTACTACCTCACCAAATTGATGGATGCAAAAGCTATTCCAATGTTGCCAATCTATGTCGACAGCCCGATGGCCATCAATGTAACAGACTTGTATGAACGACATGCCGGTATCCATAAAATCAAAGTCACGCACGAAGGTTCACAACTCATAAGCATCTTTGACTCTCCACAAATTCATTTTTGCTACACGCGTGAGGGTTCCAAAGCATTGAACGAAATCAAAAAGCCCGTCATCATCATTTCCGCCAGCGGCATGGCTACAGGTGGACGAATACTTCATCACTTAACGCATCGTCTGCCGCGAACTACGGATACAGTTCTCTTTGCGGGTTATCAGGCAGAAGGTTCTCGTGGACGCAGAATTTTAGAAGGAGAAAAAACCATTCGCATTTTTGGCGAAGAAATACCTGTCAATTGTCATGTTCGCGAAGTGCATGGATTATCTGCCCATGCTGATCAAAGTGAATTGATGCACTGGCTCAGCTTTATCAAAAAAGCTCCCAAAGTAACATTCATCACGCATGGCGAAATTGAAAGTGCCACCACCTTCTCTCAGTTAATTCAGGAAAAGCTCGGCTGGAAAACAATCATTCCAGAATACTTGCAATCTGTAAATTTATTCGATGGTATTTAAAAATTGGCAAGCGATGAACCAAAGGCTCTATTCGTTGGATGTATTTCGAGGTATCACCGTTGCCGCCATGATTTTGGTCAACAATCCTGGGAGTTGGGACAGTGTCTATCCTCCTCTACTGCACGCACACTGGCATGGCTGCACCCCTACGGATTTAATTTTTCCGTTCTTCCTTTTCATCGTGGGGGTATCCATTCACTTTGCCTATCAACCGAAACTAGCAGAGGGCTTGTCGAAAGGCAATCTGATAAAAATTATTCGCAGAACTGTAATCATCTTCCTATTGGGAATGATGTTAGCACTGGTTCCAAAATTCAATTTTGAAACCGTACGCATACCCGGTGTTTTGCAGCGAATTAGTATTGTGTTTTTGTTTTGCTCGTTGATTTATTTCAAAACAAATTGGCTGGCGCAATTGCGCATCGTGATCATTTTATTGGTAGGCTATTTTATTCTGATGACCATGGTTCCAGTTCCCGGAGTGGGAGCACCAAATCTAGAACCGGAAACGAATTTAGGAGCTTGGCTGGATCGGCTATTGTTGGGTGGCCATTTGTGGGCACAGAGTAAAACGTGGGATCCTGAAGGAGTTTTAAGTACCGTGCCAGCAATTGCAACCGGATTGATTGGAGTTTTGTCCGGGCAATTGTTTTCGAAAATAGGGCAACAGGCAGAACGCGTGACATGGTTGTTTTTTATAGGGGCATTGTTGATTATGGGAGGCCTTGCCTGGGGAATGGTGTTCCCTATTAATAAAGCCTTGTGGACGAGCAGCTATGTGCTGTATGCCGGTGGCATCGCGATGCAGTTTTTAGCAGCTTGTTATTGGTTGATTGATGTGCAGGGAATCAAAAAGTGGTCTACGCCATTTATTTATTATGGCATGAACGCCATTTTTGTTTTTGTAGCATCGGGGTTACTTGCCAAATTTTTAATTCGAACGAAAATCGGAGAAGGGGAAAATCAAATTTCGCTATGGTCTTACGTATATCAAAATGCCTACGCCAGTTGGCTAAGCCCGATGAATGCTTCACTGGCATTTGCGGTTTCGTTGATTCTTTTCTTTTTGGTGATTCTTTGGCAAATGTACAAGCGAAAGATTTTTGTGAAGGTTTGATGACCGTAAAAACATCGCCCGATTGTTAAGGTGGCTCCTAATGGAGCCAAATAGCCTTCTTCGTATTTTTCTATAAACAGGTTGCTCCTACGGAGCCGTTCCCAGTAATTAATGGGTCAACCATAAATTTAAAAAGCATCTCATGTTATCCATGCCACACCTGTTTATAATTTCATTCCATCCAGATTGGGTAAAAGAACATCGCACCTTAGCGTATTGTTAACTGAGTAAAATAGAGGATCGAAAAATGAGAAATCTCAACTACTGATTTATGTTGATTGGATTTCAATATCTCCTGATTTGCCCCAGAGGGGCATCCTGTATATAGTCTTTATTCTAATTCTATTAATGGCTCCGTGGGAGCCTCCTAAGAATCTAATCTTGATCAAAAGATGAAATATCGTCTAAACCATCCTCAAACTGAAATAGATATTTCTCATCAAAAGATATTTCAAATCTTTTTAATAATTCTTGATACTCCTCTTTAAAACTCCTCTTCCGATGGTGATTCTCCTGATTTTGGATGTATCGAATTACAGTTCCAATATGAGAATGTGAGTATGAAAAGACACCATAGCCTTCCTGCCAACTAAATCGGCCCTTCACCCATTTCTTATTTTTGATAAACTCGTTGCTCTCAACCTTAATCTCTTTTACAAAATCTGAAATTAAGGCAGTTGGCTTAATACCAACGAACAAATGGGTATGGTCTGGCATGCAATGAACAGCCAACATTTTGGCCTTCCTATTTTGAACCAGGCCTGTCATGTACTTGTGCAATTCTTCTTTATACGCCTTGCTGATTAGACTTTCTCTACCCTTAACTGCGAATACAAATTGTAAGTAAATTTGTGAAAACGTATTTGCCATTCCCCTAAAAATTTGGTTTTGTGATAGCCGGGGAATGCTTTTAGACTAAATTAAGGCTCTTCACGAAAGAATCAAAGAAATTACCCATCGGGAAAGGCAATCCAGTGCAGACATTGCCCTCAATATTAGAAAGTATATGATTTCAACAGAATACAGGCCATCAAAGAAAGTTTCCAAACCCATGCAACCCTTGGCTGCGTATACGCATCTTGTTATCGAATTTGCTTAAATGACTTTACAGATTTACCGGGCTAAAGAAAAAGATTGGATTGAAGGCTGTAAACGGCAAAACCGGGAAGCACAGCACGCACTCTATACTTTTTTTTCCGGCAAAATGTACACCCTCTGCTGCCGCTACATCAAAGACAAAATGGAAGCGGAGGATGTGCTGGTGATGGCCTTCACCAAAATTTTTGAACGGATCGATCAGTACAAAAATGAGGGAAGCTTTGAGGGCTGGATCAGAAGGGTAATGGTGAACGAGTCGCTGAGTTACTTGCGCAAGAACAAAAACATGTACTTAGAAACGGACATTGAAGCGGCCGATCGTGAGCCGGATTATGATCGGATCGAGAGTCAATTGGAGGCGGAGGATTTGATGAAATTGATTGCTTCGCTGCCGACTGGCTATCGCATTGTTTTCAATCTCTATGCAGTGGATGGATTTTCGCATCAGGAAATTGGGAATCAATTGGGCATCAGTGAAAATACCTCTAAGTCGCAGTTGAGCCGGGCCAGAGCGCTATTACAAAAGAAGTTATTGGAAGCTGATCTTCAGCTTTCGCAAAAAACAAACTAATATGGAAAACCGATTAGATGAACTTTTCAAAAACAAGCTAGAGCATTATGCCTCACCTCCATCGGGCAATGCCTGGCAACGAGTTGAGGGAAGTCTTGCAAAAAAAAATAACTCTTTTGCCGTATGGCGAATTGCGGCCGGTGTCCTACTGATGGCTGGTTCGATCAGCGCCTTGTATTGGTCGCAGCGAAGTGCGGTAGAGACAATTCCAAATCTATCGCAAAGAACCACTGAGTCTTCACAGCAGCCTGAACAAAAAGAACAGCCAACTTTGAAGGAGACTGTTAAGCCGACAACTTCAATTGCGTCAGCCAAAAGCGTCAGCCAAAAAAAGAACGTAACCACTCCATCTGTTGCAATGGAAAAGGAAACTGAATCAAAAGTGGAAACCGTAGTCCAGGCTTCATCAACGAAAGTTGAACCCACTATTGAGGAAGTGACTCCACCATTAGAAATGTCCACAACCACAGTAGTAGCTCAGGTGCCAAAAACTGAGAAGCCTATTGTGCTTGAATTCACGTTAGCTCCCGTTCAACCCGAAGTAACAGCTCGTGTGGAAGAAGAAAGAAACACCGGCTTTAAAAAGCTCTTCACCAAAGCACGTGACTTAAAAAATGGGGAAAGCGGATTGGATCTTTCTGACCTAACAAACAAACTATTTGCCTCCAACCAAAAGCAGTCGAAGGACAACATTAACTAAATTATTTTTTCCGAAGTCAGCTAAATCATTTTTACAGCAAAGTCAACGCAAAGCAAATCGCTCTTTCAAACAAATTAGGTCTACTAAAAAAAATAGACCCTCAACCCATAAAATCGAATTCGTATGAAAACCCGATTAACCATAATCACGCTCTTCATCTTCTCCACCCTTTTCGCGCAAGCGCAAAAAAAGGCCGACACGGTAGTTATTAAAGTAGGTGAAGCCAGTAAGGTGATCTTTGCCATCCAAGATAAAAAAGACTTAGAGACACTAAAGCACTACAACTTTCAATCGTTGATGGATGATATGATCGCCAAGTTGGATAAGCGAGATTCAACACAACTGGCTACTCCGGCCACCAACTATTTGAAAGACTCAACCGAAACAGTTTCAAGCACGGAAGAGTGGCCAACCGAAGCAGATCGCGCGCGCTACCGAGAAAATAATTACCGAAGCAATAACTATGATAGCGACAAAGACTATTCAGAAACATACACTTCACGCAGAAGCAATCGAAGACGCACGTACAGTTCATTTAATATTGACATTGGTACTAACAACTACCTGGAAAATGGAAAGTTTCCAGGTGACGCTAATAAAATCTATACGGTTCGCCCATGGGGAAGCTGGTATGTTGCGCTTAACTCAACACAGCGCACTCGTCTTGCAAATAAATTCTTCTTAGAGTGGGCCGGAGGTATAAGCTGGTATAATTTCAAATTTCAAAATGACAAGACCCTGTTAACGAAAGATAATACTGGTGTGACTTTCAGCGAAGACTTACGCACCAATAAATTTGATAAGAGTAAACTTACTGTAGTTTACGTCAACTTATCTGCCGTGCCCATGATCGATTTTGCCGGTAATAATCGTAAGTCAGGATTGTTTAGCGGAAATCATTCACGTGGGTTTCGCATGGGTGCCGGCCCTTACGTGGGCTACCGCATCGACAGCTATACAAAGCAAGTGTATGAGCAAGATGGCGATGATAAAGTGGAGCGTCATCATGATCCTTATTACCTCAACAATATCCGCTATGGTATTCGTGCACAGTTTGGTTTTAGAGGCACCGACTTCTTCTTCAACTATGATATGAATGATCTTTTCGTGGCAGGCAAAGGGCCACAGTTGAATGCCTTTAGTTTTGGAATTACCCTCTAAGATTTTTGTAGGAATCAAAGAAGTGGATATCGCAACCCCGATATCCACTTTTTTATTTTATACGACCTACCGAAAAGCTTCCCCTTTCGTTATCACCATCTTCTTTTCATCACCTTTCAACTTTAAGTCTTTACTCACTCTTTTAGGAATCGGCCAAATAAAAAAGAGCCAAAGCAAAAGAACTGAAAAATAGATAGTGAAATACGCATGCCCCGTAAGCGCTAAACCAACTGCCATCAATACGGAATCAGAAGCAAGCGCTGCCAGTCGAATAAATCCTACTTCAAAATATTTCTCTAATCGAATCCCTAAGCTCGGCTCGGGCAACAATGCTTTAAATCGCCTAGCAACCACCAAGTGAACAATCGTTAGGTTAATTACTGCTACTACTGGCAATAAGATGAGAATTATCATGATCATCTGCTCATCTTGAATGATAGCTGCCAATTTTCCGATGAGCAAAAAATAATAAACAGCTAGAAAGACGCCAATAGGCACAAACATTATCAAAAGACACCTGTTATACAGTTTGTAGAAGAACTCACCGAGGGTACTGAAATTCATTTTAGTCAACTTTATACCTTCAAAGCTAATTATAAATTATCTTTGTTGAAGTAGTCTTAAAAACCGCCATGGAGCCTGTTGCCAATTTGAGTAGAAAAGAACAAGTAATCAGAAGCGCAGCACAATTATTCAGAGAAAAGGGATACGCTGCCTCTTCAATGCGTGACTTAGCCCAAAAGCTTGGGATTGAAGCCGCCAGCTTATACTCGCATATCAAGTCAAAAGAAGAGATTTTGCAAAGCCTCTGTTTTGATATGGCCAACGAGTTTAGAAAATCTTTAGAAGAGGTAGAAAAACAAAAGCTTCCGGCTAGCGAAAAACTACGCAAAGGCATTATCGGTCACATTCAAGTGATGGCTAAAGACCTGACCGCTTCTGCTGTTTTCATGAATGAACACAGACACTTAAGCCAACCTTACTTACGCGATTTTCTTTTACTGCGCATCAACTATATCAATCGTTTCAAGTCGATGATAGAAGATGGTATCCGCATGGGCGAGTTCAAAGCGAACATCGATAAAAAACTGGCCGTGATGACTCTATTCTCGTCATTGAATTGGATGCCGATGTGGTACGATCCGGAAGGCGATGTAGTGCCTACTGATTTGGGTGAGCAGCTATCCGATATGCTGGTGAATGGCTTGAAGAAAAATTAATCCCTACTACCCTACTTTTTTCACTTTGTAGCCTTCCTTGGTAAGGATTTCGAAAATCTTGGTGCGCACATCTCCCTGAATAAGCACTTCGCCCTCTTTAGTAGAGCCACCTACTCCACATTTCGTTTTCAATAGCTTCGTTAGCGATTCTAAATCAGTAGTAGAACCCACAAATCCGGTTACTAAAGTTACCTGCTTTCCCGCTCTGCCGCTTTTGTCCAATAGCACCTTTAGATTCTGCTGCTGTGGTGGCAAGGTAGCCTGTTCATCACCTGTAGACATCTGAAATTGGAAATCGCTGTTAGTGGAGTAAACCACTCCTTCTCTGTTTTTCCAGTCGCTCTTTTTCGCCATGACTTATTTGCTTATGTAGAAGATGATCAAGTTAAAGAATATCAAAAGAAAGTTCGCCACACCAAAATTAAATTGAAGCTCAGTGGTTTCTTTGTAAAAGACACCAAAGAGTGATGTAATCAACCATATGATCGGAAAGAAGATAAAGTTTCCATAGATAGAAATGGGCAATCGGTGTTTATATCCATTGGTTGTTTCAATGCGTTTTGGGATCGATAAAATAGGCGATGTGCAAATTTGAATATCGGCAGCGGTTTTGAAATAGGTAAGGCTGTTGCTGTTCATTCGGTAGGTTTTGCCTTTGGACGTTTCCACTTTGAAGCTGCTTCCATACTTTCCACCGATCGTATAAATTTCAATCACCCGCTCGTCTGTTTTACTGACTGGAAGAATAAAATCAAAAAATAGAACACTGCAGCAAATCAAAGTTACCTTCGAAATAAAAACTGCTTTCGTTAGATGTCGCTCCATCAAGATTAGCATCTGTTTGCGAGCAGATGGCCGATTGTGGAGAGGTGCCGAATTAGGTCGTGGGCGGTAGCGAGGATCACGGTGTGCCGGAGCGGGATTGGAGTCGACCACTACTTCCGATACTTCACCCGTCAACATTTGATCGTACAGCAATTTCTTCACTGGATCGCTCAGCGCTTCATATGCCTCATTAATTTCTCTGAACTTTTCAGCTGCATCAACGGAAGGATTACGGTCGGGATGATAGAGCAATGCAAGCCTTCGATAAGCTCTCTTAATATCAGCATCACGCGCATAAACCGATATTTGCAATATGAAGTAGTAATTTTTCAAGAACCAAGTATAGGGAATTGCCCCAAAATAATAAAGCCCCAATGAAGGGGCTCTATTAAATAAAAGTCTTGACTGATTTTAGTGCTTCACCACAAAAGTGAGCACCGGACGTTTTGCTTTGCTCACTACATCTTCGGCAATGCTGCCTGCCAACACATGTGCAAAACCCGTGCGGCCATGCGTTGCCATCGCTATTAAATCGGCATCAATGCTATCCGCAAAGTATAAAATGCCCTGCTCTTCGCTAAGGTCATTGTAAACGTTAATGGTAAAATTCTTGAGCTGTAAGCTCTTCGCAAACTTGGTCATGTATTCTTTCACCACTTTATCGCGTTGAAAGTCACCCGGAGTGTTGATTCGCACCAAGTGAATGGTAGAGTCATACATCTGCTGTGTGCGTTTCACAATGCGTGAAAATACTTCCTCTTCCTTCGACATGGCCGTAGCGTACACAATGTTTTTGAAATCATTCGATGCAGGCTTCTTATGCACAGTAAGAATCGGACACTTGGAGTGACGTACGATCCGCTCCGTATTGGTGCCAATCACCATCGCTTCCAGATTGGTTTGGCCTCGGGTACCCATCACCACCAAATCCACTTTCTGTTCTGCTATGATGGCATTCATACCATGAAATGGATTCCCCAAGCGTAATTCTCCAATCACTTTCACTGCATCAAAGCGAGGATCTTTCACCAATTTTTCCAGTTGTGCTTTCGCTTTCTCTAATAGTTTGAAAGTGAACAACCGATCTTCCCAGTCATCCTTTACGTAATCTCCGGTAATGCGATACGAATCAGGTGTAGCCTCTTCTACCACATGCAACAAGTAAATGGTAGCACCTGCTTTCTTGGCAATCTCAAAGGCCGTTTCATACGCGGTGATGGAAGTCTTTGAGAAATCGGTTGGAACTAATATTTTTTTCATATGAGATAAAAAGTTTCGTTTAAGATCTAAGTAAAAATAAGCTATTTTCAGTTCTTCTTATTCATTTTTTTAATCGGAATACTTACATCCGATTACCCAGCATTTCATCCTTACTTACAAACAGCTACGGGTTGACGAATGTCCACCGGGACGGTATGCTGATGCACCCAAAACACTCTGCCTATCAGCAAAATACCGGTTAACAAAAACAAAGTGGTTGTGACGCGTTGGTAACTGATCTTGCGAATGAAGCCTGTTGCCATCCAGGTGATGCCCACCATCACCGGCCAGGTGCCCAATCCAAACACAATCATGAACCAAAATCCATCGATCGCACCAGGTAAAATGAAGCAGGATGCCACGGCCATATAAGTAAGCCCACAAGGCAGTAATCCATTGAGCATCCCTAATATCCACATAGAAACATGAGTACGGGCTGGCAGCCAATATCCAAACCATTTGCGCAGGTGTGAAAGCAGATGAGCTACTCCAGCACTCAAAAACGGAATGTGTACCCTCTTGAAAATCCCTAGTCCCAAAAATAAAAATACGATGCCCATGGCCAGCGAAAGATAATTCTGCTGCGATACCTGAATCCAACTGCTGCCAATGGTTGCTGCAATGGCACCAAGCAATCCGTACACCAACACACGACCAGAATTATAGATAACTTTCGAAAGCAGAAAAGGATTGTGGGTAGTGGCCGCCATCACCAAAGGACTGCACATGCCCACGCAGTGAAAACTGCCGGCAAGCCCCATGATCAAAGCGGTGACGATCCAATTCATAGCACCATCAATTTTTCAAAATAATAATCCTTTCCATTCATGCTCCATTGCATGGTAACGCGATAAAGACCTTTTTCTGATACCTCCAAAGCAAAATCTTGTTCGGTGTCTTTGCTCAGCGTAAAGCGCTGATCGAGGCGTGAATCAGAAGGACGAGTTAATCGAATCTCGCCATGTTCAAGGGCATTCAAAGCAGGGTAAGAGACTTTAATGTGCTGCTGACTAAGAATCAGGCTGGGTTCGCTTTTTAAATCCGCCATGTTTTGTTGTTTAGTCATCTTGGCCTGATGTCCTAATTCATCTTGATAATAATTAGCCGAAACCAAACTCACGTCCTGACGCACACAAATGGTAACGAGTGTGCCGATAAACAAAGCAAAGCCGATAAAAGAAAACACCACCCATTTCATAATTTCATAATTTAGTTTTACCTCTCTTACTTTTTAAACGATTGAATCGGACCGATAAACTTTGCTTTGGCGATGCCAATGCGTTTACCGGCTTTGTAGATTCCCACTTCAATAATGGTTTTGCGATTGGTCAGTGCCTCTTCCGGCAACTTCACCATCACAATGCTTTTCAAAATTCCCTCTTTAGGGACTACAATATTTTCATCACCAATTTTCTTCAGCGTTGCTATAGCCGGAGATTCAATTTTCAGGTCGAGGTTAATATCTTCGAATGTTTTATTCATGAACTCCAGCGTATACAAATTGGTAATCTTTCCATCATCCGTCTTGGTGTAAAGTGTTCCAGGAGCTTTTAAGATCGTAGTTTCGATATCGGCACGGGTGAAAATGAAGTAGCTCAGCAAACTCAACAATGCGGTGAGTACTACTGTATAACCGATGGTTCGCGGTGTCAGTAATTTTTGTTTCCCGTCTTTGATTGCATTGTAAGACGAATAGCGGATCAGCCCTTTTGGCTTTTCAATCTTCGTCATCACATCATCACACGCATCGATACATGCCGTGCAATTCACACACTCCAACTGCGTACCATTGCGGATATCAATGCCGGTGGGGCAAACATGCACACATAACTTACAGTCGATGCAGTCGCCTTGCTTCTCGGTAATTTTAGATTGGTCCTTTTTCAACTTGCCACGCTTTTCTCCACGCAGCCAGTCGTACGCCACTACAATCGAATCTTTCACCAACAACACACTTTGCAATCGGCCGTAGGGGCAAACCACAATACACGCTTGTTCGCGAAACCAGGAGAACACTCCGTAGAAGATAGACGTAAAAACAACGAGACCAATAAACCCGCTAAGATGTTCCGTAGGCGGCTGTGAAATAATTTCTTTTACCTGATCAATGCCGATGAGATACGCCATCGCCACATGGGCAATCAACAAAGCAACAACGATAAAGATGACATGCTTGAGCGATTTCTTAAAAATCTTAGATGAACTCCATGCTGCGTTATTCAGTCTGCGTTGTTCGTTGGCATCGCCTTCAATCCAATATTCCACCTTACGAAAAACCATTTCCATAAACAAAGTCTGCGGACACGCCCAGCCACACCACACGCGCCCGAAAGCAACTGTAAACAGAATGATGAAGACGAAAAAAGTGATAGCGGTAATGGCGAGCAAAAAGAAATCTTGTGGCCAAAATACATGGCCGAACAAAATAAACTTGCGCTCAAAAATATTGAGCAGCATAAACGGACGATCGTGCCACTTTAAAAATGGTCCTGTAAAAAACAGCAACAACAAAACGGTAGAAACGATGATGCGCTTGTTATGAAAAATGCCGCTTGGTTTCTTGGCATACACCCACACGCGCTTGCCACTGGCATCTACGGTGCTGATGGAGTTTCTGAATTCTTCGTCAAAGTGATAAAAATCGTTTGCCATTTTTTAGGGAACCTTTCAAAATCGGAGCGCTCTTTTCAGAGCGCTCCGGGTAACTATATTTACTAGAGAGCTGCTTGGGTTTTCACTGTATCCATTTTCACCGTATCGGCATCCAATTTTTCTTTCTCCGGCTTAAACAAGTCGCCTTGTGGTTTTTTCGGATTAGCCGGGTTGGAGCCTTGCAGGGTGAGCACATAACTTGCCACGTTCTTCATTTTCTCCGGACTGATCACACCTTCCCATGCAATCATGTTGGTGCCAGTTACTCCGTGGCGTACCACTTTAAACACATCTTTTATCGTACCGCCATGCAACCAGTATTCATCGGTCAGATTAGGACCGATATCACCACCACCATCTTTGCGGTGACACGATGCGCAAGTAGTGAGGAATGTTTGTTTGCCATCTGCCAATGCTAAGGCATCGGTGGTTGCCTCCACACTATTCTCATCAATAGCTGCCACTGGGTTAGAAGCTTGTCGTTTCAACGCTTGTTGTTGCGCATACGCAACTTCATTGTCATATTCCTGCAATTGCGTTGGTAAGGTGTTGAATACTTCGAACACCATCAGGTACACTGCCGCAAAGCCAATGGTGAAATAGAACAACCATTTCCACCAAGGCGGTAGGTGATTGTCCAATTCGCGGATGCCGTCATAATTATGGTCGAGCATAATTTCGGCTTCTTTCTCAAGTGGCTTGAGCGAGTTCCATTGCTCCCACAGGCGTTGCCACATCGATGGAGCCTCTTTGAATTCAATGCCTAATTTTTCAGCTCGCTCTTTTTCTGCCTGGCGCGTCATGATGTTGAGTACGCGCAGCATGTAGGCTGCTACGGTTAGCACCAGTAAGGCAATGATGAAGATAAATCCTACCACCACATAGAATGGCAGCAACGGATCATCGAGGAATGAAGTAGCGGCAGGCGCAGCTGCAGCTGTGTCTTGTGCAAAAGCCAAAGGCAACGTCAAGACGAAGAGAGAAAGGGTTATAAAAAACTTCTTCATAACAAGCGAGTTAAGTTGTCGGTTGAGTTATTGGATGCGCCATCGCTGAGAGGCTTCTGCCCCATCTCGTCCACGTATTTTTTATCTACTGTAATGACCCACCACAGCAGCAAGGCGAAGAAGAGAAAGAAGATGACAAAAGAGATCACAGGCCACACCTGGATATTGTCGATGTTTTGCAAAATATTCTTGTACATGGCTTTCTATTTTTGTTCAGCTACTTCGCTTTTTATTTTAATGTCCGTGCCGAGGCGTTGCAGATAAGCAATCAAGGCAACAATCTCTGCTTCACTTTGAATCTCATAGCCATCTACTTTCAAGCTGGCCGTAATCTTATTGGCTTGTGCTTCTAAATCTTCGGTAGCCTTTAGCTCATAGCCCTCTTCGTAAGGAACGCCAATGGTTCGCAGCGCTGAAATCTTTCCGGCTGTAGCCGACTTATCAATCACTTGCTCATAGAGCCAAGGGTACGCAGGCATGATGGAGCCGGTGCTTACTTCGGAGGGAGCCAGCATGTGGCGGAAGTGCCAGCTATCGGCATACTTCGCTCCTACGCGTTGCAAATCCGGGCCGGTACGTTTACTTCCCCATAAGAATGGATGATCGTAAACATATTCACCTGCTTTAGAATATTCGCCTGCTTTCGGATCGTAGCGCTGCACTTCGCTGCGGAACGGGCGCACCATTTGCGAGTGACAACCCACACAGCCTTCGCGGATATAAATATCACGACCGTGCAATTCCAATGGTGTGTATGGTTTTACTGTGGCGATTGTTGGTATGTTGGACTTGATTAAGAAGGTAGGAACTAACTCAATCATACCTCCAATCAAAATGGCTACTAAAGCCAAAGCGGTGAACAACACAGGTTTGCTTTCCAATGCGTGGTGCCAGCCACCACCTTCGTTGGATGCTTTGATCATCGGAGCTACTTCCACTTCTTCGTTGGCCATGAATGATCCCGCGTAAGCGGTCTTGATCAGATTGTAGGTCATAATGAAGACACCAATCAAATACAACAAGCCACCAAATGAGCGCAGCATGTACAGCGGAAGAATCTTCGTAGTAGTTTCCAAGAAGTTACTGTAGGCGAGGAATCCGTCAGGAGTAAATTCTTTCCACATTAAGCTTTGCACCACACCGGCAGTGTACATTGGAAGTGCATAGAAGATAATTCCTAATGTGCCTAACCAGAAGTGAACGTTTGCTAACTGTGTGGAGTACAATTTGGTCGACCACATTTTAGGAACCAACCAATAGAAGATACCGAAGATGAGGAAGCCATTCCAGCCTAAACCACCCACGTGCACGTGTGCTACAATCCAGTCGGTAAAGTGTGCAATGGCATTTACATTTTTTAATGAGAGCAGCGGTCCTTCGAGTGTAGCCATACCATACGCGGTTACAGCTACCACCATGAATTTCAATACGGGTTCTTCACGTACTTTGTCCCACGCTCCACGTAAAGTGAGCAAGCCATTTAGCATACCGCCCCAGCTTGGCGCGATGAGCATGATGGAGAAAACCACACCGAGTGATTGAGCCCATCCCGGTAAGGCAGTATATAATAAGTGGTGAGGACCAGCCCAGATATAAATAAAGATCAGCGACCAGAAGTGTACAATCGACAAGCGATACGAATACACCGGACGATTAGCCGCCTTTGGCAGGAAGTAATACATTAAACCTAAGAAGGGTGTCGTTAAGAAAAACGCCACCGCATTGTGGCCATACCACCATTGCACTAAGGCATCTTGAACGCCTGCATACCATGAGTAGCTTTTGAAAAATGTAACGGGCATTTCAAACGAGTTGACGATGTGCAGCACCGCTACGGTAATGAAGGTGGCGATGTAAAACCAGATGGCCACATACATGTGTTTTTCTCTGCGCTTGATGATCGTGCCAATCATGTTCCAACCAAACACCACCCACACCAGCGCAATGGCGATGTCGATGGGCCACTCTAACTCCGCATATTCTTTGGAGGTGGTGATACCGAGCGGCAAGGTGATAGCGGCCGCTAAGATGATGAGCTGCCAGCCCCAGAAGTGCACCCAACTGAGGGTGTCGTTGAACATGCGTGCTTTCAACAACCGCTGCATCGAGTAATACACTCCGGCAAACATGGCGTTGCCCACAAAGGCAAAAATCACCGCGTTGGTGTGCAGCGGACGAATGCGCCCAAAGGAAGTGTACTGCAGATCGAAGTTGAAGATGGGATAAAATAGCTGGATGGAAGCCAGCAAGCCGACCGACATGCCCACAATGCCAAAGATGACTGTGGCAATCATAAAAGCTTTGACGATCTTGTTGTCGTACTGAATTTTTTGTAGTTCCATAGATTGGGTTGGTCTGATTACGGTCATAAAAGTAGAGGTAGCCCTTCGGGTGGGTTATGAT
Organism: Bacteroidota bacterium; assembly: GCA_016191555.1. Classification (GTDB taxonomy): domain Bacteria; phylum Bacteroidota; class Bacteroidia; order Cytophagales; family Cyclobacteriaceae; genus ELB16-189. The sequence goes on along the minus strand of JACPVX010000018.1, from coordinate 157,024 downwards.
GGCAATTAGCCAGAAAGATGATTTTTGTCATGTAAATGAGCGGGTGCCAGAAAGGCAAAACCAATTTGAAAGAAAAACCAATTGGCTATATACCAATGGTAATACTGTTGGAGAGTCTTATAAAAAGAAAAAGCTATTTAGGAAATGTGAAATGGGAGAGATTTAACGGGCCAGTTTTGGGGCATGTCTTTTGCGTAAATTGACATCTGAGTTATGGTCAAAATGAGTAAATTGTGTGGTGAAAAAGAAACGCGTTCGACATCTCGACCTAGAAATAGATAAGTTGACGAATTCTATTGAGAATTCTTTGACAGGAGAAGTTTTTGACACTCAGATTAATCGTATTGGAAAAACTGACCTAAAGGCAATTAAGAAATCCGACTGGGTATTTGACTGGAAACTTGAATTTCGCACACCTAAGAATGAAGTTTATAAGCTTACGACAGTTAATAACCCAACAATTATCCAAGGTCTTTTAAGCATTGAAGACAAAGACGACCACATATTTATGCACCTTATCGAAAGTGCACGATTTAATAAAGGCAAAGACAAAATCTATTTGGGTGTTCCGGGGAATCTAGTAGCATTTGCCTGCAAAGTTTCTCTGGAAAAGGGATATGAAGGGTATGTCGCTTTCGATAGTAAGACCGTTTTAATTGAACATTACAAACAGACACTTGGAGCAACTCATCTAATTCGACAGAGAATGTTCGTTGACCCAACCGCAGCTCAACGACTTATTTTAAGGTATTTTAAAGACTAAGACTATGGGATTAATTAGAGAACCAAAAAATGTGGACTTCATTATCGAATCAGAACCTTGGACGAATGAAGAATTAAAGCTGCTAAGAGAGATCATGAAAAAGCAGCGAGAGCGAAAAGCGAAATTAAAATTAAGGTTGACAAAAAAGAGTCGCACGAAGACACAAACCTCTAAAAGTGCGAAAATGCCGTAGCCGAGTTAGCGTTGTCCAGTAAATTAATTTGGTCCCATTACATGTTGCCTGTTAACTAATTCTTCCTAAGGTCAGCTAGCAAGTAATAAATCACTCATCCTCTTTCCCTTTTGGAATTTAACTGATAACTATTAACTTGATTTAAGTTGTTATCATGAGTCATTCCAAATCTATTCCACTCGCACCCGATCTGACCAACGAAAAGTTGTTGAAAACGCTGGTTGAGAATCGCACGATTTACAATCTGGAAAACTGCGAACTGAATTTGTTTGAAACCTATCAGGCTTCGGAACTGGTGCCGCTCAAATTCAACGACCTGGTGGTGACGAGCATGCTGAAAGGCAAGAAGGTGATGCACCTGTTCGACAAAGATGGGTTTGACTACCTGCCGGGCGAATCGGTGATAGTGCCTTCGAATGTGGAAATGAAAATCGACTTTCCGGAAGCGACTTTCAATAACCCCACGCAATGTCTGGCACTCGCCATCGACAATAAAAAAATCACTGACACGCTGCAATTCCTCAACGAAAAATACCCGCAGCAAGGCGTTACCAACTTTTGGCAACTGAACGAAGCCAATTTCTACTTTGAGAATAATGCGGAAATGGCCAATCTGATCAACAAGATTATTACCATCTGCCAGAGTACCTCTATATTTAAAGACACGCTGGCTGATTTGTCTTTACAGGAATTGCTGGTAAAGATTGTACAGCTTCAAACGCTGAAAGGCGTGCGCGAGAAAAACACCAAAATCAATCCCTTGCTAAATCACGTGGTGGGGCTAATCCGAGATAACATTAGAAACAAAATTGAGTTGAAGCAGATCGCTAAACAATCCGGTTTAAGTACCTCATCGCTCTATCGTCTGTTTAAAAATGAGATGGGCATTAGTCCGGTGGAGTTTGTTATCCTGGAAAAGATAAAACTGGCCAAGCAATATTTGACCAACAAAGACATCTACATCAAAAATGTGTCGTACGAAGCCGGCTTTGAAGACAGCAATTATTTTATCCGCTTGTTTAAACACTACGAGGGAATTACCCCCAAGCAATATCAACAACTCTTGAGTAAGAGTCACGACTCAGTCATCTGAAAAGCGTAATGGCGCTAAGTCGTTTAGTTCGTCTTCCGTGAACATGCGCGATTGTGTCAGGAAGCGCACACCTAATGGAATCTCTAATGAAAAACTGGAGCCTCTCCCCTTCGCTACGTGAATATGTAGTTGCGTGAACTTCCAGTATTCAAACTGATCTTTGCTCATCCAAAACTCACAGTCTTCAATGATGCCGATGCACACATCGCTGCTGCCCACTTTAAAATCACCTTTCTCAAAACACATGGGTTGCGAGCCATCGCAACATCCGCCACTCTGGTGAAACATCAATTCGCCAAAGCGACCTTTCAAATCGTTGACGATGGCAATGGCTTCGGGACTGATGGTTACGCGGGGTGTCATCGAATTTTAATTTAAGAAAGTAAAATGTAATCAGGCGTCAGACAAATCTATGGTATCTGTCAGACGCCTGAATTTACAAGAGACTAAAAGAAGCCCAACTTATTCTTGCTGTACGAAATCAACATATTTTTTGTCTGGCGATAGTGCGCCAACATCATGTGGTGATTTTCTCTGCCGAAGCCGGATTTTTTATATCCGCCAAACGGAGCATGAGCCGGATACGCATGATAGCAGTTCACCCACACGCGACCCGCCTGAATAGCACGTGGCACCTGATACAACTCGTGCGCATCACGTGTCCAAACACCGGCACCTAAGCCGTATAATGTATCGTTCGCAATAGCAATGGCTTCTTCGGTTGTCTTAAATGTTGCCACACACACTACGGGACCAAAAATTTCTTCCTGGAAGATGCGCATCTTATTATGGCCTTTGAACAACGTAGGCTGAATGTAATAACCACCCGCCAACTCGCCATCCAGCTTTTGCACATCGCCACCACACAATACTTCAGCACCTTCTTCTTTTCCTAACTTCAAGTACGATTGAATTTTTTCGTACTGATCATTGCTCGCTTGTGCGCCCATCATCGTAGAGCTGTCCAGCGGGTTGCCCATCTTAATTGCCTTGGTACGCGCCACCACTTTGCTCATAAACTTATCATAGATGCTTTCGTGTACCAATATCCGCGAAGGGCATGTACACACCTCTCCTTGGTTCACAGCAAAGAGCACTGCACCTTCCACCGCTTTGTCAAAGAAATCATCATCGTGATCGGCTACTGATGGGAAGAAGATGTTAGGCGACTTGCCACCGAGTTCCATCGTAACCGGCACTAAATTTTCAGACGCATATTGCATGATCAATCTACCCGTGGTTGTCTCTCCGGTGAATGACACTTTCGCTACGCGTGGCGATTGTGCTAATGGCTTTCCGGCTTCCGGACCAAAACCAGTGACAATGTTAATCACCCCGGCAGGAACGATGTCTTTCAACAGATCCATCATAAACATAATGGAGGTGGGCGTTTGCTCGGCTGGTTTCATTACCACACAGCAACCTGCCGCCAGTGCCGGAGCGAGTTTCCACGTAGCCATCAGCAGCGGAAAGTTCCAGGGAATGATTTGTCCCACCACGCCCAATGGTTCATGCAAGCAGATGCTCACCGTATTTTCATCATGTTCCGAGATGGAGCCCTCCTCCGCGCGAATCACACCCGCGAAATAGCGGAAGTGATCGACCACCAATGGTAAATCGACATTCACTGTTTCGCGAATGGGCTTGCCGTTATCGATGGTTTCCACCACGGCCAAGTCTTGCAAGTTGGCCTGAATGATATCTGCTATTTGATTGAGAAGATTAGATCGGTAAGCAGCCGATGTTTTGCTCCACGCAGGGAAAGCGGCATGAGCGGCATCGAGCGCCAACTCAATATCTTCCTTGCCGGAGCGTGCCGCCTTGGTAAAAACTTTTCCGTCAATAGGGCTGCTGTTTTCAAAGTATTCGCCTTTGACAGGAGCCACAAATTTGCCGCCTATGAAGTTGTCATAGTGCGATTTAAAATTAGGTCGTTTCGTTGACATAGTGCTTTTGTTTAAGTTTTAAACAATATTAAATCGATTGCGCTGCAAGGGAATAGCACAAATCATTCAAATGATAGCACACGCCACCCGCCTGCTCGGAAAACCAATCGCGGATCACATGCGCCAAAAAAGCCGTATCTTACTCACATGAATGCCTTCCTGAAAAAAGTAATTACGCGCACTATTTTGCGACAAAAAGAACGCACCACCGCCATTCAGGCCTACTCCAGTTTTGCCTTCGCCAAGGCGTATCGCGAATTGCGTGTTGTGCTGAAAAGATCGGTGAAGGATGTTATTCTAATTTCGATCGGGATCTTCTCGGCTGCGTTTGGCTTCAAAGGCTTTTTGCTCACGAATCGATTTATCGATGGTGGTGCTACCGGAATTTCATTGTTGATATCGGTGCTCACGGAAATTCCATTGTACTTGCTGATCATTGGTGTGAACATTCCTTTTATTGTGCTGGCCTTCTATGTGGTGGGCAAACAATTCGCCATCAAAACAGCTTTGGCGATTACGGGTCTCTCGTTTGTGTTGGCCACGATTTCATTTCCGAATGTGACGAACGACAATCTGTTGGTAGCCATATTCGGTGGATTCTTTCTGGGTGGCGGCATCGGCTTTGCGATACGTGGTGGAGCGGTGATTGACGGCACCGAAGTACTAGCCATTTACCTGAGTCGGAAGTTCGGCACCACTATTGGCGATATCATTATTGCAATCAACGTGCTCATCTTCGGAGCGGCTGCTCATTTCTTAGGTGTCGAGATTGCGCTCTATTCGATGATTACTTATCTGGCAGCATCAAAGACACTGGATTTTATTGTGGAGGGAATTGAAGAATACATTGGCGTGACGATCGTATCATCGCACAGCGAAGAAATCCGGCAGATGATTATACAAATTATGGGACGTGGAGTGACCGTGTACAGTGGCAAGAGTGGCTACGGCAAGCGGGGCGAGACGCGCAACACTGAAATCATCTATACCGTCATCACCCGCTTAGAGTTGAGCAAGCTCACCACCGAAATTGAAAAGATCGAACCCGATGCTTTTGTGGTGATGAACATTGTCAAAGATACCAAGGGCGGGATGATTAAAAGGAGACCGTTGCATTGAAATGTAAACTCGTAACAAGATGAAACTATTTGGTGTCGCAGTTCTGATTGTTGTATTTGTAAATTGTTCCTCACCCAAGGATGATACGGGTGCTGCAACTGATCGTGACGGAACTACCGTTCAATTTAAAGCTGATTCTGTTCCTGTAAGCGATATCGATTATTTTAACATCCGATCGTACCTAACTGAAGATCCCGTTAACCAAAGTGATTTAACAATAGTGGAAGAAGATTGTGCAATACTGGTGTACCCAACGGAAGAACAATTAGATCGAATGGAGAAAAAATATGGCTCTGAGGATTTCTATGTTATAGCTGACGATGCCAGTTATTATCATGGTATGGCCATAGGTCTGCTTGATTCGCTCAAAGTCAAAAAAATATCAGCAAAAACATCTTTCCTACGTTTTGTAGGAAAGAAAAACAACTACACCATTGATCTCCGCAAAGAGGATTTTCCCGAATGGAATTTATTCTTGTTCAAGAAAGACAAAGAACCTGCAGTGATTGGCACCGTTGGACTAACCGCAGAAGTTATTCAGGATTACTTTAAAAATGAAAGGTAATTAGGCTTGAGTTTTCAACTCAGATATAAGGTTATTCACCGATCAGTTTGCGGATGGCCAACAAAAAACTCATCATGGAAGATTGTCATAGTATACCCGCAACTCTAATGCTCTCTGTTTGGTCAGTTCCGTTTGACGATCGGCTAACACCACCCGCCACATGGAGCCTTTCATATTGAGGTAAATCGTCTTCGAAAATTCAATCTCCTTGTCGCGGTACGATATCCAATTCCGTTGTGCAATCTTCAGCTTCTCCTTTTCATCGACAGATAACTTTCCGAGCAGCAGGTTAAAGTTTTTATTCAATTCTTTGTCCCATTGCTGTCGGGCGCGAATGGCGCAATCAAACATGCCAGCGGTAGTTTGATGCTGCGTAGAATCCAGGCACTCTCTTAAACGCTTGTCTATGGGAAATTCTTCTTTCACTTCCTGACCAACTGCTTTTGCTGCCAGCGTTAACGACAGTAATAGGATTGCTATGTATTTCATGGGTATCATCTAGTGGATCCGGTTTCTACTAATTGACATTGCAATTCAGTGATTACGTGGATTAAAAGCGATGATATGCAAACCCCACGACCTCCGAAATTGTTTTATCGAACCAAAATTACTCAATTGCTTTTAATACCCACACGTACGCGGACTCAGGTCAGCATTACCGAACAGCAATCACTCTCCCAGATAGGGGTCTTTGATCTTCTTAGCTTGATAACTGATATTTGAAAACTTTACTTCACACCGTGTGCCCGTTGGCGATTGGGCGAGAAAACCTACTTTCAAATCCGACTTTACATCAAATTGAAGATGCCGTACCAAAAACCACTTGTTTCCGTTGGTTGAATAATACAGTGTAATCACGTTATCCGCTTTCGCGATTTTGTAATACACTTTGTTGGCATTGAGTTCAACCGAGTTACAGTCATCCGAAATATTCTTAGTCACCACACTTACCACGCGCCTGGCACCGGTGTAATCTTTTTCAAAACAAAACTTAATCCAGTGTAAACTATCGGCCTTGATCACCAACGCACCTCCGTCCCACTTGTTGGTAAATGAATGCTCAATGGCCGCGGTGAGCACAAAATTTTCATCAGCCTTAAACAGGAGCTTGGGCGCATTGTCGGTGTTGTAGGTCACATTCGGGTCTCTGAACATGTCCGTCTTCTCTCCCGCCACGATCACCAACTCGCCCGATTTTTGTGAATAGCTGAGTGGTTTAATTTCCCATTGCAACGCATGCGGAATAGCAGCCATGCTGATCTTGTCCGTTTGTTGTGCCACGATTCCCGAAATCGGAAGCAATAAAATGAAAGCAGTAACGATCCTATTCATAACATCTTCAGTTTATGAACAGTAATTTATTAATAAGTGAGAGATTGGAAAAGAATGAGGGGAATAATCATCTCCGTTTATTCATTGTCAAAGAAGACATACCATACCAGCAACTTCTTTGCTCTCTGCCGGGTCAGATCAGTCTGACGATCGGCTAACGCCACCCGTCACATGGAGCCTTTCATCCATGCTTTTGACGCTTAAACCGAGCATAATCCGCTAGATTATGAACATCAAAAAAACTATTTTAGTGACGCTTTTATGGATTTATTCGGATTCTCTTTGTGAATGCAAGTGAGGCAACAGATAGTCAAGCGCGAAAAACAAACCTCATGAAAGATAACTTCTCCCGCCAGTCAGCCCACTACGCCAAGTATCGCCCAACTTATCCAGTCGCGTTTTACGATTATATAAACGCGCTGGTGTCACACAAAGCATGTGCATGGGATTGTGGCACCGGAAACGGGCAGGTGGCATTCGAACTGTCGAAAACATTCGATTGCGTCTTAGCGACTGATATCAGTGAGGCACAGATCAGCCAGGCTACACGTGCAAATAATATTGTATACTCCGTACAACCTGCCGAGAAAACTGATTTCGCTGATCATCAGTTTGACCTCGTCTTAGCGGCCCAAGCCATTCATTGGTTTGACTTTGACAAATTCTACGCAGAAGTGAGGCGCACAGGCAAACCGGGGGCGTTGGTATGTGTGGTGGGCTATGGCCGCATCGAAATCACAGAATCGATTGACCAACTTGTTTTATACTACTACCGCAATATACTGGGTACCTACTGGGATGCAGAGCGCAAATACATTGACGAAAACTATCTCACAATTCCTTTTCCTTTTCGGGAGTTAAAAGCACCTTCGATCGTCAATATATTTCAATGGAGTCGTGAGCAATTGATTGGGTACATCAACACGTGGTCGGCTGTTAAACATTTTGTGCAGCAAAACCAGTTCAATCCCATCGACCAGTTACAACAAGAATTAGAAAATCATTGGAATGAGGGAGAATTAAAAGAAGTTCGCTTTCCATTATTGCTTCGTGTAGGGAGGCTGGAGGAATAGATACTCAGCGAATAACGAATGCTGTTCGGCATGTTCGCGCAGCGGTTAGCGGATTTGGACGGTATTTTTCAAAGGGGTCAAAAAACCACTGGAAATGGTCGCTCTCACCTCCAACATGACTGCTGTCATCTCTAACGTGACTCCGGTCACCTCCAACCTGACTCGTGTCACCTCCAACATGACCGCTGTCACCTCCAACATGACTGCTGTCACCTCTAACGTGGCTCCGGTCACCTCCAACGTGACTCCAGCCACCTCCAACATGACCCCTGTGTCATCTTTAACATGACTCGTGTCATCTCCAACATGACTCGTGTCACCTCCAACATGACTGCTGTCACCTCCAACATGACTCATGTCACCTCCAACGTGACTCCGGTCACCTCCAAAGTGACCGCTGTGTCACCTGCAACTTGACTGCTGTCACCTCTAATATGACTCGTGTCACCTTTGACATGACTGCTGTCATCTCGAACGTAACTGCTCTCACCTCCAAGGTGCATGCTCTCACCTTCAACATGGCACAGGATAAGACAAAGGTTCATCGGGCTATGCCGCTACCTTTCGAATCGCAACATGCATTGATTTTTATTGAGCCGTAATTGATTCCATAAGCCTTTCTGTATTTTTACATGAACAGTAATCGCAGATAAAAAAAGTGGCCAAGAGTTACATCGAACATAAAGGATATGGGTTTTGGATGGATGATTCCTTCCTGGAAGGAGTACTTTATCTATTGGTAAAGGAATTTAAAGCGCATCCGCTGGAGAGTGAATGGAAAACGGGGCTAATCGAACATTGGACATTTTCGTACTCAGCCGGTTTTCTGGGATGTGTACCGGTTAATTTAGATCGCTATTTTCAAGATGAAGATAAAGTCATGTTTATCGTTTCTATTCTTCGATCGATCGTACAAAAAATCAACACAGATGATCGTTACCTTACCATTGAGGAGTTGAACAGGAACATCGTAGGCGGTAAAGGTCATACCTTTCTAGGCATCAACAAGTCAGGTTTTTTGCGAACAGCTCACATGATGATCTATCTGTTCGAAGGCAAAATAAAAACTCAAGCCGACAGCCCTTTGTCTTATCTTCAGTTTAAACCAAAAGATTGATTCAGGCATGGCGAACCCATACTTCTGAGCTTTTTGTTCCAGTAAGATTATACTTATCTTCGCTTACCAAATCTATTTTTATGCAACAGTTGAAAATGAAGCGCTGTTGCTTTCATCTTGAACTGCGCTGGCTAAAGTCAACTCAACGTGAAGCATCTGATTCTGAAGTACGTCTTACCGCTCACCATCATCTCATTTCTTTTCGTTACAAAAAGCTGGCTTGTCCCGATTTATGATGGTTCAGAAATCTTCACCGGATTCCCTTTTGCATACACCTGCCCCGGATGGCATACCTCATTATCTTCACAAATCTTCGTTACTGAATTAATCATCGACTTGATCTGCTACTTTGGCTTCTGGTACTTATTGGTTATTGGAATCCATCGGTATTACCCAAAAATTGAATTACCTAAAGCCTTCGGCAAAACGCTCATGGTCGTTGGCTACCTATTACTTGCAGGCACTATCCTCATCAAGTGCATTACATATAGTGATGACGTCTACTATGTTAAAAATCCCTACACTACAGATGTAAAGAGAACTAATCTCCGTATCTTCGGGGTAGGATTTTAACTAACAATACCTAAACTCTTTGAGGCTATTACTCCCGGAAATCTCCGCGATCTCTGAGGTTAATCAATGAGGCGTCAGCAACTTTGTGCCTAGGTGCCTTCGTGGTGAATAATTCCTTCTCTCAAAAAACTTTAATTTTGTTGACAACTATTTTCTAAACTGCTCCTACATGTATCTACGCCTCACTTCCATTCTGTCTTTCTTTTCACTCACTTCACTCTTCGCACAATCCAACTCAAGCCCTTTATCCATTCAACATCTCACGGGCGATTTCTACATCTACACAACCTACAATTATTATCAAGGCGATCGCATTCCGGCCAACGGCATGTACGTGCTCACGCAACAAGGCGCTATTATTATTGACTCGCCCTGGGACACCACGCAGTTTCAACCTTTGCTGGACAGCATCCGCATTCGCCACGGACAAAAAGCGGTGATGTGTATTGCTACGCACTTCCACGAAGACCGCAGCGGGGGCTTAGAATACTATCGCCAACAGGGCATCAAAACCTACACTACTCAACTCACCGACCAACTCAGTCAGAAGCGCGGTATGAAGCGCGCAGAATTTTTGTTAACAAAAGATACCATCTTCACCATCGGACAATATTCATTCGAAGTATTTCATCCCGGCCACGGCCACACGCCTGATAACATTGTGATTTGGTTTGAGAATCAAAAAATTCTTTATGGCGGCTGTTTGATTAAAAGTACCGAAGATACTACGCTTGGCAATCTGGGCGATGCCAGTGTAACCGACTATGCCACCACCTTGCAACGCGTGCAAACGAAATGCAAAAATCCGGCTTATATCATTCCCGGCCACAACGCATGGACGAGTACAAAATCGCTCGCGCATAGTTTGCGTATGGCAGAAAAGTTGAGAAGAAAAGGAAAAAAATAAATATGCTCACCCTTCAACGAACCGATAAAACCAACACCGACTTCCAACATCTGGTCAAATTATTAGATGCAGATTTAGCCGTACGCGATGGTGCAGACCACGCCTTCTACGCGCCCTTCAATACAAGCGTGAATCTTCAAGCGGTGGTGGTGGCGTATGAAAACAATCAACGCGTTGGTTGTGGAGCTTTCAAAGCATTTGGCGAAAGCCAGGTGGAAATCAAAAGAATGTTTGTGCTTCCCGATTATCGCGGACACGGAGTAGCGCTGCGCATTTTACAAGAATTAGAAACATGGGCCAAAGAGTCCGGCTACACCACCGCTGTATTAGAAACCGGTAAGAAACAACCCGAAGCCATTCGACTGTATCAAAAAGCCGGATATCAAATCATCGCGAACTTCGGTCCGTATGTAAACGTGGAGAACAGTGTTTGCATGGAAAAGCATTTACTCACCTAAACTAATTTATATGAAACTCGCTTACATTCACATCGCTGTGTGGGCGCTACTCGTACTCGCTTGCGCACAACAACGTCCTTCTTCCTCCTCTTCAGAACCCATCGTTTCCGACACCACTAAGACAATTACTCGGTACACCTGGACTTCCTTGCGGGACAGTGCCGAGTGGAAGAAGAGCTACAATTTTCAGATGTTCAACTTGCGTGACACACTGTGGGTGTTTCATCCCGATGGCACGTGGCATTCTACGGACGGAGTGAATTGGCACAAGTCCGGGTTACCCAACGCCATCAACAACCTTGCCTTCCTCGACTACATTCCATTTCAGAATGCGATCTACGGCCTCGGTTATTTTCAAGGCAACATTGAGCAGTTCACCTTTCAACCCAAAATTTATCGCACCACTAATCTGAAAACATGGGAAGTGCTTTCTGAGAAAAGCAATCTGCCCACGCGCTTCTTCTACCATCCGTTTGTCTTTCAAAACAAACTGTGGATCATCGGTGGCGAAGACAAAACCAAAAAGTACAACGACATCTGGAATTCTGCCGATGGCATTCATTGGGTAAAACAAAAAGAGAATTTGCCTTTTGGCGAACGAAGTGGAAGTCAAGTGGTGCAGTTGAAAGACAAACTATTTCTGTTGGACAATGATGTGTGGAGTTCTACGGATGGACTCAACTGGCAACAAGAAACCACCGAGTTAGTGAGCAGTGAAACCATCTTTGGCTATGCGGCTGTGGTGATGGATGAAAAAATCTGGTTGCTGGGTTGCAATCGCAACGGACAATTTTCGAGTCAGGTATTGGTAAGTGACGATGGTAAAAACTGGCGAGGCGAAGATGCACGGTGGTCGCCACGTGGAGGTGTGGCTGCTGCTGTGTATCAGGGAAAGATTTTCATGACCGGAGGTAAATATGGCGGCACACCCAATCATCCGGACTTCCGCTACAGTAACGATGTGTGGGCATTGCAAAAAAGTTCGCCCTAATTTTTGGAGTACATTTCTTTCTTGTGCTGCCACAGCGTGGCAATGCTGCTTGCACGACTTTTCACTTCGTCTGCTTTCTCGCCTGCGAAATGTTCATCGACTGTTTGTGTGAATAAAGCAAGCCATTGCTGAAAGTGCGTAGCGTCAATAGCCAGCGGCAAATGTTTTTGAAACGGGCTGCCCTGATACGATTGATCGCCCAACAACAGCGAAGACCAAAAATTATACATCACCGGCAAGTGCGTGGGCCAATCGACATGGCTGAATACTGGCGACAGCAATTCATCTTTTCGCACACGCTCGTAAAAAGAGTTAACGAGTAGTTCGATATCGGGACGGGCAATAATATCCTTCATAACTGCAAGGATACTACATATTCAGCAAATTGAATGATTGGAAAATCAACTATTTGATCATCTCTAAAAAAGAAAGTGAAGTAAACGAAACCATTTACTTCACTTCCAAAGAAATTAAATACCTTCTATTGCTTCACCAAGTTAAACACATGCACACCTGCCACCGACTCTACACGGCCGGGACCAAAGGTGCCTTGCGTGCGCGTGAGCGTGAGCTTCAAGGCCGTGTCGCTGATTTCAGTGATGGTGATTTCCTGATTATCGCTGCGCTTGATGATCTTGCCTGCTTCATCGGTAAATGACCACGTGCCGCTCGCGGGCCACACCACGCCACCGCTGGTGGAAGTATAGTTGGTAGCGGTAAATTTTACTGTCAATCCAGCGTAAAGTACTGTTTTATCGACAGCATCTACGGTAACGGTATTTAACTTCCACGTGTTGGCAATGAGTTTTTGGGTGTTCACTTCTTTGGCGGTAGGGCCGTTGCTGCCTCCGCCACATCCGGTGAGGTGAACAAACAACACCATCGAACTAAAAACGAAAATCAAATTGAATATCTTTTTCATAAAAGGACGGTTAGAATTTCTTGACAAATAGTTTAGCGACCTGTTGATTGCCTTGCTTCATCACAGCAATGTATTGGCCCGATGTAATCTCACGAATGTCGATGCGCACTTCTTCTCCGCCCACACCGTCCACTGCTTTCGCCTGGCGACCTAACAAATCGACAATCACAATACCAACCGGCTTCTTCGGCTCAAAGCCGGAAAGATTTAATATCAATTCATCCGCAGCCGGATTCGGATAAAGCTGTACGTGATTCGGTTCGAAGCCTTCTACTCCGGTAATGACAAATGCTTGCCCCGCAGACATCGCGCCCACGCAACCCAGCAAAGTTACCTGCACTTTGTAAGTACCCTCTTGTGTAATAGTAAATGTATTGGCGGTTGCTCCACTGATGCTCACATCATTTCGAAACCACTGATTTCCGCTGCTGCTACTCGAAGTGAGAACCGGTGCTGCCACATTAGAATTATCGGCTGTGATGGTTGGCAACGCAGGTATCGGATTAACAACTGCCGAAACAGAAGTGCGTGTAAGTGTCGTACATCCGTTGAGTGTCGCTTCAATGAAGTAAGGTGTCGTAGCAGTTAATGAAGGCGTAGTAAAATTTCCTCCGGTAGTTAATGCACTACCACCCGATGCCGCTGCAAACCAACCCATCGCTCCATCGCTGGTTGCAGTGAGCGCTACGGTGCCGGGTCCGCAGCGTGAGACGTTTGGTGCGGTGATCGTTGGAATGGGTTTAATGGTTGCCACTACAGGAGTTCTGCTGACCGACGAACATCCATTCGCAACAGCCTCGGCAAAGAAAGTAGTAGTGGCTGTGAGTGAAGGTGTAGTAAAGCTGTTGGTGCCTACGGCACTTCCACCGCTAGCGGCTGTAAACCAGTTGATGCCGCCTTCATCGCTGAGTGTTGCGGTTAGTGTAACGGTGCCGGTGCCACATCGTGTAGCGGGAGTGGTGGAAGTGACGGTGGGAATAGCATTAATGATAGCCGCTACTGGCACTCGAGTGAGTGCCGGACAGCCGTTTGATAACAGTGCATAGTAGGTTGTGGTGGTTGTTAATGATGGTGTAGTGAAACTAGTGCCCGTGCCTAGTGAGGAACCTCCGGTGGATGCCGCGAACCATTGAACCGTGCCGGCACCGGCCGTTACTGAAATAGAAACTGTGCCGGATCCACATCTGCTACCTTCGTTAGCAGTTGGAGTGGCAGGCGTAGGATTGACAATGGCCTGAACAGCAGAACGAGTTGTGCTGGCGCATCCATTATTGACAGCTTCGGCATAAAAAGTAGTGGTTGTGTTTAACACAGGCGTTGTCACCAGACTTCCACTTACGATACCTGTTGCAAAGGGCGAACCGCCCGTTGGTGTGGTGTACCAACTAACAGTACCAACACTGGCCGTAGCGGCTATGTCGGCCGTTCCGCCTTGGCAAGTGCCACCGGGTTGCGTTGCAATAATTGTTGGAATCGTATTAACCGTAGCCGTAACCGGAATTCGTGCCGTTGAACATCCATTGGCATCGTATGCCGCAACAGAATAAGTGGTTGTCGTAATAAGCGATGGTGTACTGAATGACAACCCAGTAGATACGTAAGCACCATTCGTGGCGCCATCATACCATCGAAATGTGCCCGTTCCAGCAGCTAAAAGAGTAAGGGTACCAGACCCGCAAATTGATGCAGGTGTAGTTGAGGTAATTGATGCTGTCGTAGCGGTACATAATTTTAAGACCGTGCATTTTGCACCTACATCCAAAGCATCGCGAAAGCCGACATACGGAAGATTACTGGAGTTAAAGGCTAATGTAGGAAAATACACACCGCCACCGGAGAGTCCTGCGTTTCCCACACCTACCCAGTTGGTGCCATTGAATTTCATTACGGTGGTTTTGTCGCCATTCGCACCATCTCTATAAACAATATGCAGCACTCCGGCATTGTCAAATTTTAAATTCGGTTGCAGGGCAGCCCCGGCACTAAAATCTGCCTGACCAACTGTAAACCAGTTGGCGCCAATATATCTAAGTACGCTGGCCTTATTATTCGTTCCATTCAAACTTACTATATACGGTACTCCACTGCCATCGACAGCAATGTCAGTGAAATCAACCGGGTTACCCAACAACCCAATTCCCGAAATACCAACGGCAATCCAGTTTGCTCCGTCAAACTTTAAAACAGAAAACGAAGTACCCGATGTTCCATCCCGAAGGGTTATATAAGGAACGCCAGAAGATGAGATGGTCAACCTTACCCGGTTCGTAACCGCTGAAAAATTAGCCAACCCAACATCCACCCAACTTGTGCCATTAAATTTTCTAACCGTGACTTTAGAAGTGCCTCCATTATTAATGGTTGCTACATATGGATTGTTAGATACGGGGTCAATTGCTAAACTCGCCAGGAAATTTGAAATGACAGGACCACCACCAACCGTTGACCATGTGGTTCCATTAAATTTCTTAACATACACGATTGAAACTTGCATATAGGCCAAATACAAATTTCCGGTAGCATCAAACGCTATGTAAACATTAGAGATAGGCGCTGTAGTTGGGTTACCGCCAGCGCCCGGAGAAGTTAGCAAGCTCCAGTTGCCACCAGTATAATTCATTACATCCACATCATAGTTACTATTCACATAGGCCATGTAAGGAATATTATTATACACGGCAATCCGCGATGCATATTGAAGTCCAGAGAAATTAGAAGCGAGAATATTATTCGTAAATCCGGGATTGCCCACATCACTCCACTGCTGAGCGGCAGCGGTGAGCACACTCATGCTCAAGAGCACGGTTATTGAAAATTGTAAAATGTTCTTCATAGGTGTTTTTTTAACCTAAAGAGAACACATAATGCGATAAGAATTGAATTGCTTTTATCCGCGTAAGCAGATGACTTTACAAGTGATTACGGTGCTTATGCAAGTGAAAATGCGGCTGCTCATCGCTAACGGCTTTCCAGCATTTTGATGATTTCATCTTTCTTGCGCTGCGACACCGGCACCGAGTGGCCTCCTTCCAACACGAGGCTATCCGTTTTACGGTCGTAGAGTTTAATGTGATCGGGGTTGACCAAACTGGAATGGTGGCTGCGGAGAAAACCCAAAGGCGACAGCATTTCTTCATGGGTATGCAAATTGCGCGATACTAAAATAGGATCGGTGTTACGCAGAAAGAATTGTGTATACGCTCCTTCCGCTTTGCAGTAGAGGATGTCGCTTACTTTCACAAAGTAGGTGGCCTCCATGTCCTTCAACACAATTTGCTTTTCGAGCACCGGTTTTCCGGAAACTTGTTGCAGCAATATATCGAGTTGGCGCTGCAAATTTTTCTCTTGTACTTTTTGCGATGCCTTCAATAATGCATTGGCCAACTCCATCGGATTTACTGGTTTCATCAGGTAATCAATCGCACTAAATTTGAAGGCCTGCACGGCATATTGATTAAAGGCGGTGGTAAAGATCAACTGAAAAGTAGGAGCGCTTATTTTTTTCAACAAGTCAAATCCGGTGCCATCATCCATCTCCACATCCAAAAACACCACATCGGGTTGAAAGGTGTGAATGAGAGAAATACCCGTGCTCACACCATTGGCCTCCTGCACATCATGTAAGGATGGATTGATTTGCTCAATTAATTGATGAAGTGTCTCGCGGACATCCGTTTCATTATCGATAACTACAATTTTCATTCGGCTTAAGCATTTTTGCGGATGTTCATGTTCTTATACAGCAATGGAAGGTAGATGGCCACGAGCACTCCTGTTCCACTAGTCGGCTGGCCAATCGTAAAGCGGGCTTTTGATTTCACTTTGGTAGCCAACAAATAAATACGGTCTTTGATTATTTCACTGGCTCTTGAGATGTGCTCATTCTTTTCTACTTTCTCTGCTTGGAGACCTTTACCATTGTCCAACACCTCCACATACAATTCATCCGCACGTTTTTCAAATCGTATTGAGATATGCCCTTTCCAATCAATACCGGCCATGCCATGCTCGATGCTGTTTTCGACAAATGGTTGTATGATCATGGGGGGAATCAGCAACTCATCGATTTCCACCTCAGCTTGCGCTTCGATCGAAAAATCAAAAGCAATCGGGTAACGGTTCTTTTGAATTTCTAAATATTGTCGCAGGAATTCCATTTCTTCTTCGATGGTCGTGTATTCCTGATACGTGCTTTCCAGTGTTTTGCGCATCACATCACTAAACTGCGACAAACGTGAGGCGAGCATCAGTCCATCTTTTTGCTGCAAGGCATGTTGTTGCAAAGACGTAAGTGCATTAAAGAAAAAGTGCGGGTTCATCCGCGCCCGGT
Source organism: Bacteroidota bacterium (assembly GCA_016191555.1). Classification (GTDB taxonomy): domain Bacteria; phylum Bacteroidota; class Bacteroidia; order Cytophagales; family Cyclobacteriaceae; genus ELB16-189. The sequence goes on along the minus strand of JACPVX010000018.1, from coordinate 139,642 downwards.
TCAGACGTTGCTCGGCTTCCAAAACTGTTTTCTTATGCCGCAGCGACAGCTGACGCAAGAAAAAAGCAAAGGCGATTATCGCCAGTAAACCGGCTACGGAAAGAAGTAAATAGAATTGCTTCTGCGCGGCTAGCTCCTGAATGGTCAGCTCGTTTTCTACCTTATTATATTTCTGCTCCATTTCGCTAATGGCTTCCGCATTTTCTTTCGTCACCAAGCTATCGCTGAGCACTTTGTACTGCTCTAACGATTGAAGGGCGAGTGCAGTAGATCCGCTGGCCTTGTAGGCTTCGTATAATTTGTATTTTATCTCTCGAACTGAAAAGATGTTATTGACGATCATCGCCTGCTCCAATCCTTTTTGCAGCCACTCGATGGATTTTTGATGCTCATTCAAACCGACAAAGGCGGCCGCACGCAAGGAAAAAATCGCAGACCGAACATTGGCATTGGTTTTTGGTGTGATGTAGGTGAGCAGTGTGTCGGAGTAGAGTAAGGCCTCCTTAAAATTCAATCGTTTGGTAGCCACATCGCCCAGCGTAACATAGTTCTTAATAATATTGACGGGCACGCCTGCTTTCCGGGCATACTTCATCGACTCCAAAGCCGTGGTATAAGCTGAATCCAGAAAAGGTTTTTTCGATGCAATCGTATCATACGAATAAAAATAGGCGATAGCCAGATTGGAATATGCCTGTGCCAGCAGTGAGGTTTTGGTTGTGCCCAACGCCACCGTCAGCGCCTTCTTTGTAAAGTAAATACCTTTCTCATACTGCTTTTGATTCATAAACACGCTGGATATCCCCGTGTATACCATGGACTGTTGTGTCGGGTCGTCTACAAATTTTATCAGATCCAATGCTTTATAGTAGAAATAAATGGAGCTATCCGGATTGCCCTGTCTATTATAATAGACTCCTAAAATGCGGTTGCACTCCGCAGAAGCATACGGGTGGTACTCTTCCTTTAGAATTCGTAAAGCACTCAACGCACTTAAGCGACTTTCTTCTGTTAATGCTCTGGCGTTAGCGACTGATGCTTCTAATGCAAATCCGATAGCCTGACAGCACGAAATTTCCGATTTCTTAAATTCATCGGCAATCGCATTTGCAGCTTCGTAGTTCAGCGCTACTTTGTTTTCATCAAAACGTTTACGAACATCCAGTGTAAACTCGGCACACAAACAAGCTGTTTGTGCCTGTAAAGAGAAGAAGGTGCCGCTCAAAATTAGCAGAGCGATTACGCGAAGTAGATAGGTTGAGCGCATGTGGGGGTGTTACATCTATAAAACTAAACCGAGCAATTATAAAATCTACGAAAGCAGTTTCAATAACTCACTATCGCTGACTAAAAACAAGTTAACCAACCAATGGCTTTATAAGTGACTGCCCTGATTTTACAAGTGATTTATCGCGCTACCTGCCGTTGCTCGCCCAGTCCTTCAATACCCAACTCAATCACATCGCCTGCTTTCAGGTAAACGGGCGGTTTAAATCCATGCCCCACGCCCGAAGGAGTGCCAGTGGAAATCACATCGCCTGGCAGCAGGGTCATAAACTGGCTGATGTAGCTGATCAGAAACGGCACCTCAAAAATCATGTCGTCTGTATTGTTGTCCTGTCTCAGTTCGCCATTCACCTTCAGCCACATTTTCAGGTTATTGAAATCTTTCACTTCATCTTTCGTCACCAGATATGGCCCCATGGGCGCAAACGAGTCGCAGCCCTTGCCTTTCGTCCACTGCCCGTTACGCTCTAGCTGAAATTCGCGCTCGCTATAATCGTTGTGCAAGCAAAAGCCCGCCACGTAGTCCATCGCATCTTTCTCTTCCACATACAACGCCTTCTTGCCTACCACTACGGCTAGCTCAATTTCGTAATCTGTCTTTTTGCTGTTCCGCGGAATAATCAATCCATCGTTCGGTCCGGTGAGTGCGGTAGTCGATTTGAAGAAGAAGATCGGCTCCTTCGGCATGGGCATGTTGGTTTCGAATGCATGATGCGTATAATTCAAACCCACACAAATGATTTTGGATGGTCGTTGAAAACAGGTGCCGAAGCGGCTCCCTTCCGGGATCAGCGTCAGCTTATCGCGATGGGTTGCTAACCACGTTTGCAATCGCTGCAGGCCATTCGACTCAAAAAAAAGTTCACCAAAATCTTCGCCAAAAGCAGAAGCATCGTAATGCTTTCCATCCAGTAGTATACCGGGCTTCTCCTTGCTCACTTCACCAAATCGAAATAGCTTCATATCTGTTTTATTTTTAATCTTTCAAGATCATAATCAATACCAATTAGCACGCGAAGTACTTCTCAGCTTCACTATCATTCCCAAAATGGGCTTGCTCGTCTAAAATAGAAACACCTAATCTACGTCCGAGTAATATACTTATTCCAATTTGTTTCAAAAAATAGCCTCTGTGCCACTTTTTAGCGGCCGGTAAATCTCTAAAAGGTATGGCCGGATTTTTGTCTAAAGATTCGCATTGAATGCTTTTTAGACTATGAAAATCCCCTTCTCAATTCTCTTTTGCTTACTCGCTTTTCATTACAGCTACTCTCAAAATTACACCTCATTGGCCAACGGTTCTTGGACTACCACCACCAATTGGAATAACTCGTCTGGTTTCGGTGGTGCCACCCCTTCTTTAACAGGGACGCATACATCTGGTACCGCCATCGTCAATCACAATCTAGCCATCACCGGCAACTATGTGTTGGGTAGCGCTACCTTGCAAATCAATGCCGGCAAAACAGTTACTGTCAGTGGCGATTTTACCGTAAACGGTGGGGCAACCGTCAATGTGAGTGGCATACTGCAGATCGATGGTAACGTCACATTAAATTCAAATCTCAATATTTTACCGGGAGGACAAGTGATTGTAAAAGGAAACATCACTGTGGTTAGCTCAAACTATTTAAGTATCGGAACAAATGTAGCGCCTCCAGCTTACGCTGACTTGGTCGTTTATCAAAACCTGATTTCCGTAACGAGTGGTGATGTGACCGTTAACCGAAACGGTCGTGTCGCCATCTTTGGAAATATTACGGCCACCGGAGGCGGGACATTGCTCACGGTCAATAACGGAGGCCAGGCATATGTAAATGGCAATATCAATTTTTCGGGAGGCGGCAGTAACATTACGAACAACAACACCACCAGCCCGTTCGGGTTGTATGTGAATGGAACCACTACCAACTCGGGAGGGGGCAGTAGCACCACAAGCAATCAAGCGGATAAAGCAACATTGCAAAGCACGAATCCGACTTTCTTTTCATGGCTGCACGCTATCCCTCAAAGTCCATTGCCGATTCAATTGCTCTATTTTACTGGCACACCCGAAGACAACGAGATTCATCTTAGTTGGGCCACCGCGAGTGAACTGAACTTTGATCGATTTGAAATTGAGCATTCGTTGAATGGACTTGACTTCATCATGCTTGCTAAAAAATCAGGAGCCGGTTATAATACCAATGAAACCCACGAGTACAATTATATTCATCAGTCATGCGTACAGGGAATCAATTATTATCGCCTGAAATCAGTTGACTTTGATGGCCAATTTGAATATTCTGATGTCATTGCAGTAGAAGCAGATGCTCACGTTTCTGTTTCCACTTTCCCCAACCCGGCACATGATTATTTAGTGGTGAAAACGAACGTTGAATTTAACTCATCCGATTATATTAGGATGACGGATAGCTATGGATCAGAGGTGTTACGAGTTCAAGTTTCTTCCTTGGAAACAAAAATTGAGCTTTCCGACTCCATGCCGCGTGGTATTTATTATGTTCAATATAAGGGAACAGCAACGACCAAAACGATGCGGGTGATCATTCACTAGACCACTACGCCACTCAACCCAGAAAACTCAACCGTAATTTTTCGTAAGGCATTTCCACTTCCATGTAAACGGGTGCATCGTTGATACTTTGGTAGTTCAACTCAACGATGCACTTCAGGCTGTTCTGCGGACTGGGATACACACGACCAATGTTGGCTACATTGATCAACTCGGTTTTGGTTTGCTCCTCATCGGAAACAGTGAGTTCAATAAATTTTGTCATTGCGGTGAATGTAAATGATTATTCTCCGCAAGGTAATATGGTTTTAGCTCAAATGACGAAACTAAAATAGGTGCTCGTTACGGTAGGGAAAGAAGCAGACTAATGCTTCCTCCCGCCTGTTCTCACGGTTCTGGTGGTTCGTACACGCTTCGCTCCGTGGTGAACTCTCACGGTACGTGTAGTACGATAATGAGATACGGCTGCGCCATGTCTTGTGTGTACGGCTACCGATGTAACGCGATGAGGTACATACACCCGATGTGCCCGCACCACGCGGTGAGTTGAAACCACGACATACTGGCTGCGATACGGTGCACGATACGCATAAAATGCGCGGTAACGAATCGGTCTCCAGGGCCTCCACCATCCTGGATAATTTCTCCAACGGTAGGGTGAAGCCCACACACCATAAGCAGGTGCATACACATAGCGAACACTCGGCCACGCCCACACATTCACCACCACCTGCGTGCGACTAGTGCCTGCATTGGTCACCACTTCTTCGGTTGGTTCAACAATGGTTTGCTCGCCATACATATCTTCATCGCCAACAATTTGGGCTACTGCCTTGTCATTACCGGTTTTCTCTAATTCAATCACCGCGATGTCCTGATTTTCAGTTTCCGAAACGGCCACTTGCAACACAAAAGCGTGCGCACCTTTTTTGGTTTGATCGATCACGTTAATATAATCGGTTTCGCCATCGCCATTCAAATCCAGATTATTCACGTTACTGTCCTCAGTGTTAAGAAGCTTTTCAAATTCTTCGGGTGACGTAGATTTTTTAAACAACTCTAATGCTCCCTCAAGACTAAAGTTATCGCCTGGCAGTCCGGTGGAGTCCGCAGCAGTGATGGTTTGTGCCTTTGCTGATAGTGTGGCGGTTGCCAACAGTACAATCAACAAGCTGATATTTTTGAAGTGTATCATATTTCTAATTTCAAAGTGTAAGATAAGTACCGTACAACTGATTAGAGTCGAAAATACAACTAAGGTTTAATTGAACAGGAAAATAGATGGGATTAGAGGGTATACAAGCTTTTGTTTGTTCGCTTATCTACTTTTCAGACGACACGAGCCGATCTTTAAGCTATTGTCCAAATAATCCAACAGTTCATTGAGGTTCGAATAGTTTCTATGCCGTGTCTTGGCAACCACTAAATTGTCGCTAATCAACAACAATCGATGTCCCATCATTAACTCTGCATTAAATGCATAACATTCAATGCTACCAAGTTCTAATATCGTTTTATTCGATGTAAACCAATTACTAATTTGAATTTCTGTTGCGCTAATCGTTACTATGTCAGACCTCCACTTTATTCGATACAGGATGGAAATAGCTATCAGAAAAAATAAAAGCGGTTGCTGAAATTTAATTAAAAACAGGAATAGTGAGATACCAAATAGTACAAGATCAACTCCTATCCAAATTTTAGATTTTGTATTGGTTATTGATTTAATCATTTGCTTTTTCTTTTATTACGGCCCACTCCAAACACTAGTCTAAACACTATTTATTCATCTCCTCCTTCATCCTTTCAGCGTATTGCGTAATCATCTTATTTGCATGAGGCAGCTTTTGAAGCCGCTTATACCATTCATTGAATTTGACTTTTTCCTTTTGCATATAAAAATATTGCAAAATGTTATAGCAGTTTTCAGCGTTGTATTGGCTATCCGTCAACGATTTTATTGAAGTCTCAAACTGGTCTATTGCTTTGCTGATTTTATTACTTTTAGTAAGTGTATAAATATACTCCTTGTTTACATAGGCATCTTCGGCATTCGTTTTAACTTCTTCTTCCAAAATCAATTCAGCTTTGTCGTATTGGTTTAAACAGTTGTACGAGAACGAAAGCTCAACCGCTAGTCCTTTATACTTAGGGTTTAATTTGTCCGCTCTTTCCAGGTAGGTCAATGCCTTTGCACATTCGTTCCAACCATTGTACATATATCCCCAACGATAAAGCCTATCCACAGAACTGGTATCAGTTTTATAGAATCTGAGCCAGTCGGGGGTAGCTGAGATTTTGAGTTCTTCAAATTTGCTTTCAGGGATGAATGCAACCAATACGTTATTTGGCTGTAATCTTATTTTTATGTTTGCTGTATCAAGCTTGGTAGGAAGAAACTCTCCGGTAGACGACATTTTGAATTTTCCTTCATAATTGAGCGTCAGGCCAGCTTGGGAATCGATGTATATAAAACCATAGGCATACGCGCCTTCTTTATCCGGTTGGAACGCCACCCATTTATCTTCACTTTGAACAAACCGCTTGTCAAACTTCAAGGTTGTTTGAGCATTTGATTTTGCCGAAACAAGTAGGAGGATAAGTAGAAAGTATCGCATAGAATTAAGTGGTAATCAATATTTATATTTATTTTGAAACATTAGCCCAACATTCGCTCACAGGTACTAGAACTATTGTAATTAATAGACACCATAAATAACCGATCAATTACCCGGATTACTTCTATGATAAGCACGAATGAGCTTGTCAACGTAAATGGCTTTCTCTTCAGAGATGTCTTGCCTAGTCAATTCTTTTTGCAAAACATCAAATCTCCAGATTTCTGTCTTAAAATTCCCTAGAATGCTGTTCAAAGTTGCCTCGTCAGAGGAGGTATCTTTATCCATAAGCTTTATGGATATACATTTTAGAATTAATCCGATCGCTTGTTCATCTTTATTACTCGAGTATTTTATTGCATTAGAAGCATGCTGAGACGCTGCGGCATATTCACCGATAATGATTGATACTTCTGAAAGACTCAGATGCCCTAACGCGCTTGAGTGATTCATTTCCACTAATCTTTGATAATCGGCTTTTGCTTCTAAATATTTACGCATTCGAAATCTAATATTGGCCCGTTGAAAATAGATAAAAGGGTCTTTAGGTTTTAATGCGATAGCTTTATCGAAGTCAATAACTGCTTTTAGCGTATCACCCATTTCTCTATAACACATACCACGATAACAAAATGCGAACTCATCTTTTGGTTTCAATTCTAAAGATGCGGTAAAATCGGTAATTCCCCCTTTTATATCCCCCGATTTCCATCGAGCAATTGCGCGGTTAAAGTATGAAAATGATTTTTTATCTAGTTCTAGTGCTTTTGTATAGTCAAGTATTGCACCTTGATAATCTATGAGTCGCCAATAGCATACACCCCTTCGGAAGTAATGGGCCGCGTAGGCACTGTCAACTATTATTCCTCGCGTTGAATATTTTACACATCCATGAAAATCTTCTGTATGGTATAAAGCCAGCGCCAAGTTGAATAAGATTACAGAGTCGGTTGAATCACTGGCTACCAATTTCTTCAAAAGAGGAACCGCCTCCGCAAATTGTTCTCGTTTTATAGCTTTCTCTGCTTTCTTCTTTATCTCTTTCAAGTCTTGGGAAGTGACATTAGAAATGAAAAAGATTCCAAACAATAAGAAGAGATATTTGAAAGTCCCAAATGTTGTCATGTTGCTTTGTATGTTGACTGGTCTACTCCATATCAATGTCCATCAAAAATAACGATTAAGTACAACTAACATTTGATAAACCTCTCTTCCTTCAATTAGATCAGACACAAAAAAACCCCTCCACATAGTGAAGGGGTTTTTAATCTGCGGTGTGTCGCATTACAAGGTGGGTTTAGTGAAATGAATTTTCTGCATGAGTTGGTACTCCTGGCTGTCCAAGCCTAGTACGCTGCGAACGTAGGCCTTCACCGCCTTGGCGGTGTTCACCATGCTTACGGGATACGTGTAAAACATCTCGTTGCGTTTGATGCGCGCTTCGTCTAAGCGCACCTCTGCGTCTGCCACCGATTTGTTCAGGGCAAACAACTTGACCTTCATCTCCCGCAAACCCTCTACGGTCAGGTGAGTTTCGTTGGCGCGGTAGCTGGGCTCGGACTCCACCGTTTTTACCAGTTCGTCAAAGTACTCTGCCACGGCAACATATGCTTTGGCATAGGAAGCACGGGTGGTTTTCTTTTTCGTGTCGGCCGTTGCACCGTCTGCTTTGGCATCAGGAGGTTTGGTAATACGCGCTCCACAGATTTTGCGCTTGGCGTTCAACGCATCTGCCATCAGCAGCGGATCGGCATCACTCACTTTCAAAATACCTTGCACACTACTGCTGAGTTTGCGGATTCCCTGAAAGGCTTCCTTGCGGGCGTTGGTTGCATTGTCGTACACTTTGTGTGCTTGCTTAAACTCCTCCCACAGTTGCTGCGCAATTTGCAAATGGGAGTTCATGGTGGATACTTGAAGGTTTAGGTGTCCGGGGTTGTACTTCCTTCCTAACCCGGTGCAGATCTCTATGACCTTGTCAAAAGACTGCAAGTTTTTTACGTGGCTCATAACTGTTTTTTTTTAAGTTATGGTGATTGTACGCACCCACCGGTGGATATAGTTGTTCTTTTTTCGCACATTTTTGAAACTATATATTGCAGTAGCGATGTAACCGAAAATAGGGTGGCACGTATGCATGCATTTTTTGAACGAACGAGCGTCATTTGCCCGAAATTTATTTTTAGAAGTGCAGTCTTCGCGCGAACGTGTATTCAGATCAGCGCATCTTAAAATTAACCGATGCGAAGGTGTAGTGGGATAGTGGATTTTAAAACCAAACCGGTGCAAGAGTGCGATCAAACGACCGATGAGTGTTATCAACCGATGCGATGTTGCCCTCAACCGATTCAAAGGTGTAACTGAACTGGTGGATTTCAAAACCAAACCGGTGCTAGAGTGCGATCGTCCGATGCGATGTTGCGATCAACCGATTCAAAGGTGTAACCGGACTGGTGGATTTCAAAACCAAACCGATGTTAGAGTGCGATCGTCCGATGCAAGGGTGTAATCGGATCAGTGCATTTCAGAATCGAACTGGGCAAGAGTGCGATCATCCGAGCAATGGGTGTTTCGGATTACTCCGAAAGTGTTCTAACAATCACCCCGCCCAGCCTTCTCTATCCAAACTTCTATATTGAATGGCTTCCGCCAGATGTTCAATTTTAATGTCGGAACTGCCGGCAAGATCAGCAATGGTGCGCGATACTTTTAAGATGCGATCGTAGGCTCTCGCGCTCAAGCCCAAGCGCTCCATGGCGGTCTTCAACAACACTCGACCCGCTTCGTTGATCACACACACTTCCTTCACCATGTTCGAAGGCATCATGGCGTTGCAATACACATTCTTCTGCTCTTTGAAGCGTTCGCTCTGCCGCTCGCGTGCCTTCACCACTCGCTCGCGTATCTCGGCACTGCTTTCGTTCTTGCGAAGGGCCGTCATCTGATCAAAGCTGACGGGCACCACCTCCACATGCAAGTCGATGCGATCCAACAATGGGCCACTCACTTTGCTGAGGTATCGCTGCACAATGCCGGGGCCGCACACACATTCTTTCTCCGGGTGGTTGTAGTAGCCACACGGACACGGGTTCATGCTCGCCACCAACATAAAATTGGCGGGGTAGTCGATCGAAACTTTCGCACGCGAAATCGTGACCCGTCTTTCTTCCATCGGCTGTCGCATCACTTCCAATACCGTGCGCTTAAATTCCGGAAGCTCATCTAAAAACAAAACTCCGTTGTGCGACAATGAAATTTCTCCGGGCTGCGGGTTGCCACCACCACCTGTTAAAAACAGAAGTAAATGAGAAATCGACAAAAGATGTAGAGAATAAACACAGAAGATTCCTTCTGGTGCCACCACTTTTTTGCAATTTTGTTCTGAGGAAGTAATAGTGGTACTTTTAAGAGGAATCAAAAAAAAGTATATTGATATGGCCAAAGAGAGCAAGAAGTCACAAACTAAAACCCCCACAACCGAATTCCTAATTTTGAGTGAAAGGCTGAAGCAGGCTGCTAAGCTAAAAGCCAGTGGATTGCATCAAGATCGAAATTTTGATAAATAGATAGATGATAAGCTCTGATTGAATACTGCCATCCAGATTTGATTATTGTAAGCCAATACATCAGGACACAACAAACAGCCCTACCGCTCGACCAGAAATATCCAAACTGTCCAACGGAAGTTTGGCCTTTGCACGAATTTACATTCCTATCACCTGTTATTTGTAAGAATACAACCCCTAAAGATCGTAGGCAGTTAGTTGGAAAAATACTGGAAATTTTGCGACCCCGATTTTGTTCAGGGTGAAGGAGCCGAATCATCAACCAATTTAGAGAACGAATCATCAAAGCTATTAATGGCATTAATGCTTTAGAATTGAATAATGTGGTAGTATTTACACACGAGCAAGTGATCTTGCTTATTAAGTTAATAGTGCTAGATAAGCAATTTTCGATGGCTGATTACAGGAAAAATATAATGAATCAATCTATTAAAAACACTGAAATCTTTAAAGTAGAATTTAATTGAACTCGTCGTTTCACAGTAAGGAAATATTTGAAAACCCGACCCATAAATTTAAAATTTCTTTTGTTTTAACTTGACGCTATCTATTCTTTTTATCTCTCAAATAGGCCACGAAGTCCTTGCGGTATAGTTGCAATCCTAAAAAATAGTCTGACAAAGGATATATATCTACATTGGTGACATTGTCATGTTTCAATATTCTCGAAGAGTATGATGCTGGAAAGAACATCCAAAATATCTGTTGTGAGCATGAGGTATCCAAATGACATTTCTGGGATAGATAACTGAATTCGGTCAACAACTTACAAACCCCACAGTTGGACCTAGTATGGGTAGAACAACAGTTACCATATTGTACTTTTTTCTATCTATCAAATCCTTACCCACAGGTGCCCCCGCTATTCAATAATTAGTTTAATCTTGTTCGACTTTGCGCATCCTTGAAATACATTTGCCTCATATTTAGTTTTATTCTGCGCAATATATTTTTGATCTACGTAGTTGGTTATATACTTGCCAGAAAAGTATATCAAGCGAATGTAGTAAGTGCCCTTTTCTAATCCATAACTATGTAGCTTAATGGTCTTGCTGAAGTCAATTTTTTGCTTAGGCTTGATTATTTTGGTACTTCTAACAAACTCAATCCTGGAATTCGCTAATTTGCTTTCAAGATTGTCTTTTGACATTGGCTTATAATCTATACTATCTGGGATAATGGGCATTTCTGGAAAGATTGCTTCATTCGACTCATTATAAATATACAGTGCGAGTCCAGCTGCCACGTCTTCTTTGCAAAACTCATCTTCGTGAATAATAGGAGGCAATACTACACTGTTTATGTTGTATAGTATTAAACTTTTTGATGAACAGTTACTTGCGCTGAAATTTAAAACGATTTCTCGACTATCTTTATTGAGATATATGTTCTCATTTTGAATCTTGAAATCGAAGCATGTTGTATCGTCAATTATAGACAACCAAAATTTTATTATAAAAAAGATAGAGGGTTTCATTTAACAACTCATTTATTAATTATAAAGCCTGCTGGAAGCTTGCCTCTAAAAAACTCCATATTAAGCTTACTGTCTGTGTAGTTTACGCCAAATCCTTCTTCAGCATCTGCCGACCAAACATATCCGCGATATTCCATGATATTTCCATAGTCGCTTGGATATTGTTTTATCCAGTTTGTTAGATTTCCATTGGATATATCCACCGCATGCACTAATTCATGTCCAACATGAATATATAAATTTTTGGGATTCTCAAGAAGAATAGGATTGAGATACATAATTACTTCTTTTGATGACATTTTTGGAATCGTTACTGCTTTTCGTAAGCCGACGCCATCTGAAGTATAATTACTATTATAGTCCAGTTTCATAACAAGCTTAAAACCGTTTTTCGATATTGAGTTAAGCTCTTTGCCAAAAAAGAATTTAGTAAACTCTAAAAGATTATCATAATTGGTGTCTCCATCACTATTCAGTTGTCCTGCTCTATAACTCTCCAAAGTTACATTAGTATAAGCTACCATTGCAACTCCTGACGAAAAAGTTACATATTCACCAGATGAAGACTGTGCAAGTCTTGTGCCTCCTGTATAATTGCTAACAGGATTATAGTTTATTCCAGTCATTGATTCGAAGGTTCCACGATCAATAGACTTCAAATCATCATCACTATAAGAAAGTATACTCTTGACTTGTCCACCACTAAAATTAATCAGTGTAAGGCCATCTTTAACCTTACTCATATCAATCACTAAGTTGCCAATTTGAATAATTACCGGACGTCCAAATCCTCCTGTATCTCTAAAGCTCGATAAAGAACCGCTTCCCCACGGGCCACCGCCCCAGGCACTACTCATTGGTGCTATCAGTTTATTAAATGGATTGGGACCGGAAGATTCTATAGCAGGTCCTTTCATCTGTGCGGCTTTACGCTGTGCAGCCTCTTCCGCCCAATAATTGGGTTCATAGGGGTCTGCTCCACTTACATCCGTAAATACCGTAGGCGCATTAAAGCTGTAGTTATATGGACTCAAGCTGGCATACTTGGCCGCCATGGGGTCTACTTGATGCATCCGTGCCAATGCCGGATCGTAATTTCGATATTCTAAATCATACAGATTCGAACTTGAATTCAATTCTGTACCACCATTTGCTAAATAGCTATTACCGATGGCATTTACCCGCGTCCAACTATTGGCGGTTTGCATCCCGAAAGGGTAATATTCGTTATACTGCACCACATTGGTGCGGGTATGCTTCACCTTCATCTCATCAAAGAAAACATAATTATTCGATTGATTTTCATAGCTCAGGTAAACATACATAATACCAGCTTCCTTGATTCGCAAGGTATCAATAGCCAAGCGCTGCTTTGAAAATCGAGAACTCGATGTCACCGGTGTCCAGCCCATGGTAATCAATTTGTACTGCTGATCAAACAAAATGTAATTCAAATACGCAGCAGGGACCTCATCTCCCTGATTGGCACCCAGACCAAAAGCTGTGATTGCAGTATTCACTCCTGAGGTAATCTGACCCTTCTCTGATACTACGGAAGTAAGTCCGGAAAGGGCTCCGCCAATAGCCGTAATCATATTGGCTGATGTATTGTTCGATGTGCCATAGCCGCTGTTACTCTCGTAGTAAGCATATACTTCAAGGTCAACCACATCGCCTGGGTACACTTTCAGACTCATGGCAGACCCAACCGGATAGGTTTGATTCATCCGGAGTACTTCGTTTCCACCACTAGTTTGGTTACCCGCTGTCGATACGATCTCATTATCCAGTTTCTGAAAGGTTAACGACTCTTGTGCATAATTCTCCGATTCCATTGTGGCAGCATAAATTACCTGTGGTTGGGGTGCACTCGTAAAGAGCAATCGAGTGTTACCCTGATGATCGGCTATGGCATATTGGTATTCATAGCTACTGCCATTCTTTACCACCCTACCTTCCGGGCTACTAAAGAAACTAAGAGTACTGTTGGTATAAACAAATGGCCCCACATAATCATTGGTCGTAGTGACACTGTTAACAACCGTAGTAGACTTCAATTTATTGCCGCCAGCATCATAAGTATACGTGACCACACGCCCATCAGTAAACTTGATCCGGTAAGGCTTCCCTTGAAAATTATATTTAACACTGTCGATACCTTTATTTTTATCGGCCGTCATACTACCATCTCCTGTATAGGAATACTCGATAGTTTGCGTAGTGCCATTCTTGAAGTCACCTTGGGCAGCTACTGAGGGGTTGGCACTGTCTTCCACTTTTTCAATTCGATTGGTGTTAGTAGTATACGTGTAGGATAAATTATCGATCGATTCAGGTGAACTAGTGACCGTGGTTCCACTTAATCCTTTATTATTCTGGTTGCGGGTCAGCGAGAGTATATTGCCATTCGCGTCATAAGTTAGACTTTCATTCAAGGTATTTACTTCCTTATTCCATGCGGTTCCTTGAGATGCCTGAAATGTAGCCGTTTTTAGGCGGTCGCTCTTATCGTAGGTGAATTTATAGCTTCGCTGATTACTCGTCCCCACCGCTATTCCGGGGCCTTTCCATTTGATGGCAGCCACACTTCCATTATAAATAGGGCTATTACCCAAATTGGCGTCTGTAGCATTATAAAGGATGTCCATTCCAAACAAGTCGCTTGTATTCGGGTCATCATTATCTGTTCCGGTAGTTAGCTGAGCACCATTAATGGAGCGTAGCCATCCTCTGATGTTATATCTTAAGTCAACGCTCTGCAAATAGTTATTTCCCGTCACGTGCAGCTTTTTATCTACAAGCTGTCCCAAAATATTATAAGTATAATCTACTAACTGTTGTTCAGGCGCACCATTAATCGAATGGTATATGGCTTTTGTACGCCAGTTGTCATCATACTGATAACGTTGCAAAATAGTGATTGTCGCGGCAGGAGTTACATGTTTTGACTTAGTCTTTTCTATATGTCCGGCTAGGTCTTTGTAGGACATGCTATTGATATCCTGGAGGCCGCTATTGAGATGGTTATTGCTTTGCGTCTGCACAACCCGATCATATTGGTCATAAAACACCACAGATGTCAACCAATTGCTGGTTGGGTTGCCCGCAGAATTGAAAACAACAATTTTACTTCCCGTTGATAATCCGCGAGTGTTTTTGGATAGTACCGGTATTCCTACAGAGTCTGCATTCGAAAATGTATAGTCCGGAGTATTCGTATTGGGGGTGCTGCGATCAAAATCGTAGTTATCATAATAATTGATAGATAGTATTGTAATTCCTGTAGTAGGTAAAACAATGTTACTGTAGCCTGTAGTACTCACCGTGTCTACCTCATACCATCTTCTCCCGGCAGAATAATTTACTGCATCCATGGTTGATTGCAACGAACTTCGAGTAGCTGCGCTCGAATAATAACCTGCATAAACAGGCCTGCCCTGAATGTCATATTTACTAAACATCCATTTGGACTGACTTCGTTGATCACCATCTTGCGTAAAACAAACTCGATCGAGATTATCATAAACGATATACTCCCACTGTGCACCGGGTACTTTCTTTTCAATCAACCGACCTTTTGGATCATAGTTATAGATATAGATTAATTCTGCAACTGACGGATCGGTTACTGGTAAACTAGAACCTAACAATATGACCGCATTCGGTGGCACCTGATATTTTATTCTGCCATATTCATCGTAAACAAAATAAGTATTAAGCCAGTTAGCGCTTCCTTCTTGGACCTGTTTCAGAACTGTTTGCCCCATTTTGTTGGTATACGTACGGACTTTATTTCCATTTTCATCGACAGTTATGTGAACAACCACTGTTTTCAATGGATAGTTAGAGGTAGATGTACCGTTTGGCTTCCAATATCTCACTGGGTATTTTACTGTATTTAACGTAATCGTATCCTTTACCGTGTGAGACGTGCCCGGCTGCCAATCATTTCCTAGTGCTCCTTGTTCTGTCACTCGCGCATCCAATGTAGCTTTGTGAATTGATCTTGCAAACGGCTTGGAGTCAGTTGCGACTTGAGCTGTGCTTTGATAAAACGTATATTGTTCACTACCTGTATAGGTATTGGTGGCTGTACGAATTGCATTCGTTCGATATTTGCCCTCCTTGGTTGCAATAGCATAAGAAAGAAATGTAGTGTCAATAAGCCCCTGCTTGCTATAGCCTATCGGATTGATAATATCAGTTTGCGCACCACTTTGCCCCACAGCAACGGTTTGAAACGCACGTCCTAATCCATCTGTATAAACAAGAGATTGAACTAAATCTTTTGGCTTTAACGAATACAAGCTTGTGTTTGCTGTGACACCCTCCTTCATGATTCGAGTGGTGCTTACGTAGTTTACGGGAGCCGGCTGGCTAGTTAGTGAATTGGTTATTGCAATTGTTGGTGACATACAAGTAAGCGCAGACGCATTTGCTTTGGTCGCAACAGTGTAGTTACCAATTATGCCAATCGTATAATTACTTTGGGTTGCCCCAGATATATCCACATTATCAAGCTTCCATTGATAGGAATAAGCAGCGGATGTAGAAAGTTGAGTAGGGGTGCCATAAACCATAGCAGTTGGACCCGCAACGGAAACAATTGGTATTGGATAAATGGTAATTGTTACCGCTACTCGTGCCGTGGTACTCTCGCATCCGGTGTTGGTATTATAACTACTCATATAATAAGTAGTGGTTGCTGTAGGAGAAGGAGATGTGAGGCTAGAGGCCAAGGGCGAGCCACCGGATGAGCCACTATACCAGTTAATGGAGTTTCCATCACTTCCTGAGATTGCTGTAATTGTTCCTGTTCCACAAAATGAACTAGGGGTGGCACTGGGTGTACCGGGCACAGGATTTATCGTTACAGTAACCGGCACTCTGGCTGTTGTACTCTCACATCCGGTAGTGGTATTGAGACTACTTAAATAATACGTAGTTGTGGCGGTCGTAACAGGAGAGGTCAGGCTGGTAGCCAGCGGATTACTTGCATAACTAGAATTGTACCACTTAACGGTATTCCCATACGTACCAGAAGTTGCCGTAATGGTTCCGCTTCCGCAAAGCGAGGTGTTTAAAGCAGATGGAGATAAAGGGGTTGCATTCACCGTAACGCTTAGAGTAGTAGTATAAGCGCTTTTATTTCGAAACTGAACCGAACCTGCACCTGCTGTATTTGACCACTGAACAACTGCCGAATAGGATGTGCCTGACGAACTGCTACTAACTAAAGTTCCATTCGTTATGACCCATGATGCAAAAAGATAGACAGTACCATTATCTAAAGTATACGTTACAGTAGTCCCCGAACAAGGTGTTGCAGTCCCTTGAATAGCTTGTGCATATAACGCCACTGGGGAAAAGTAAAATAAAGCACCAATGCACAATTTGATAAACAATGATTGGTTTAAGAATTTATAACGGATTCTCATAGAAGAATAATCTAATTTATGGCGACTTGTGAAACGGTGTACTGGTGATGTATTCGAATACCTGAGTCTAAGGTTAAATCAAGAGTTACCCATAATCCGGATTGATCCCGTTCGAATATTAATATACCTGACTGGCTATCTACAGAAATAGAATAAGTTACCTTCCCAGGAGAAGCTACATTAGTCCATTGACCTTCCATACTATTTACTCTCAATGTCGTGACGAAATCTCCTTCATCTTGCACCCAAGAGATGTTTCTATCTCCATTGGTAATAAATGAACATTGATAGCTTGTGACAGTATCTTTAGCTATATCCTTTAGGTGAGTCACACCCCAATTCAATTTTTGGTTCAGCACATCTTTGGCTGCCAAACCTGCAAAAGAAAACAGAAAAGCTGTTGTTAAAATAATTGCTCTCATTGGCATTGTGTCTCAGGGTAGAAAGTGATACCGATTGTATTTGAAATATTAGTGGCCTGCGTGTATGCGCTGCAGAAGTTTGGATTGTTTAAAGTACCCAATGCAGTCACTTGGCACCTCATTTGGTAACTATATTGTGGTGATTCAAAATTGCTAACCGTGTTACCAGTTGCATTTGGAACCCCAATCCAATTTCCGTTTGCATCAGTCACAGACCAAGCGTATTGTACGGTCATCCCAGCGGTGCTGAAGCTGCCCAAATCCACTGTAAACGTCTTATATCGCTCTGAGGTCTGGGAACATTGATGATAGTAAGCATTTGGGCTAACGGTTAAAGATGGCACTAGGCTATTGATTTGAACACAAACGTTATCCGTAAATGAAGAAGTGCCATAACCTGGGCTCGATGCGGTAAGCTTCACCGTGTATGCACCATACATATTAAATGCTTTTACAACAGGGTTTCCTGTAGCTGTTGTTACGGTACCTGTAGCATCCGTAAACTCCCATTGATATGTGACGGATGGTATACATGTATTACCCGCAGTCAAAACCACACCAACGCCACGCGTAAGAATTGTTGAACTATAGGTAAAGTTGGCATTCAATTTTAAAGGGGATTGTTTTTGGAGACCATAGTCCATGTGCTCAACTAGATTTCTATTTTTATCATAGGTATTCACCTTCCGACCCAGATTATCATATTCGATTACCACGCTATTTCCACGATTATCGCTTTGAGAGGTTATCCCTTTAAATGGCTTGATGGTACTAAAGGAGATAGATGCCGATTTTGGTATGGCTACAAAATCATCTAATTGAATATTATTTCCTGACACCTTCCACGTAAATGTCGAAATAACTGCACTCATGTCCATCGTTGTTTCAACGTATGCCCACTGATTGGGCGTTGTATAACTCAAAGTAGCAGTGTTTATAATAGTGCTTCCATTCATCGCTCTGACTGTAACGTTGCCAGATGCTGATGCGTAAAGCCATCCTGATATTCGATAATAGTTTTTACCAAGAGTATAATTTGCGAGTGTTACAGATGCCGAAACAAGGTCAAAGGAAGACGAAAGCAGTATGCTCTTATTTCCGGTTCTGCCCGATGAATACGTTGGAGACGTGCCTACATAAGATAAGCCACGAATCATCGACATTTCAAAACCATCATAGATTGCATTTTCCGACTTACAGCCTGAAAAACTGGCTATTGGTTGAGCACCGACCTGCGAATAATGAGTACTCGAGTAAGCAGTGGAAGGGATCGTTGATGTTAAATTACCCGTTTGATTGTACAATAGACCATTGACATATTCATAACCAGCATCTAATATATACCGGCCACTTGGATTAAAGGTTTGAGAAGTCGTACCTGAAATATAGGAGGATGTAAAGGATGCAGCGGTGTTTTGATTCAAATGTTTGGATTGGAAAGGCAAAACGTATGTTCCATAGTCCTTCAGTAAGCTTAAGCGAGCATCCGTCACTACAACAGTTCCATCAGGATGGGTAGTGGTCTGATATGTTTCTATAGCTTCTCCATATCGATTGGTGGTATTAAGTTTATAGATTGCATTCGCTTGCATATCGCCTACAGCAGGATTGGTAACAACATAATCGAGCGCATATTTTATATTCTGAGTTACAATCGAGCCGTCACCGTTGGTGAGCGTAGTTTGTGTAACCATATTTTTAGCGTTATAGAGATACCCCGTAATCGTTTTGGTAGAGTCTGCAACAGACTCTTCTCCGATAGTCTTGGTCACTTCTTCCGTCAGAACCAAGGCCTGATTTATTGGAATCTCATATAAACTGTAATAAAATATATTTTTCCCTTGTGCATCTGCAAGAGATTCATAGCGAAGTGCCTTCATAGTAGACCCACTACCTGAAATTGAATAAGTCATTCTTTTCTCACCGGTCAAAACTCCCGACTCACTGTACTCAGATAGCTTTTTTAAATAACCTCTCTTAAAATTCCAATCGGTGAGTAGTGCAAACGGCCATTGGTAAGAACCATTCGAAAACAGTCCAGTAGCGCAAGTCGCATTAGAGGGTCTTGCCAGCTTACTCTTGGTAGCGGCCGAAGTGGCATCCGGATAGATATTGGTCAAGTCATAGATGTATTCTTTGTAGCCAAGTCCTGCGCTAATTTCCGTTACTCTTCCGTAAAGAACCTCAGACCCCTGGCCTAAGTCAGTTTGATTTCGGATATGAGAAATCCCATCCGTGAATGCAAATGAAGGAGGATAGGTGATTCTTCCACTCGTCACTGAAGAGCCAGCAGCGGAATATTGATAAGTCTTCGTTAGCGTATGCCAAATCGGATTACTAGAGGTCGGTTTTCCAAAAGCTGCATCTCCACCGGCTGTCGTAATGCTCGCTACCCTAACACCCGGCCCTAGCAATTCTTCATTAGTAGTTGCATCAAAGTAAGTATTTGGTTCGTATGTATAAGAAGTAGTACCACCAGTTGGGTAGGTAATCATCGTCAAAACTCCAAAAGAATTATACTGCGAATTCACGGACATGTTACTACCAGAAACTCCGGTCATAATCTGTGTAGCGGTAGCGTTTGGAATAGGAGTAACTCTGTATCGCCTTGCCCCACTTTCAGATTGATAAAAATAGACGGTTGGAATATTCCGATTCGTGTTTTGCCCATTATAGTAACCAAAATAATCTTGCCCCCAATTGGTGCGCCAAGGGACGGTGTGGATGGAAGCATCCGGGTAATAGAATTTGTAGGCCGGCAGTATATTGCAGTTACTGGATTGTATGATTTCCATTAAAAAAGGCTTACTCTTACGAGGCAGAGGTTCATAAGCGCTCGTAGTAACGGATTGATAAACAAATCCAAAGCCTTTACTATCGCCCGTTTCAGATTCATTAATACTGATCTCATTAATCAATGAGTTCGCCCAAGTAAAGTTGATAGAGAAGGACATCAAATTAATCGAGTTAATTTGCTTGGCCATATATGAATCTTTAATGTAGTAGAGCGTGTCCACCTGGCTGGTAGATCCTTGTGCTATCTTAGAATAGTATTGAACACCTTCAGACTGCTCTTGATCGGTATAATTAAGCGTCATTACTGCTCCGGTGATGGCGCTTTGGACACTCGATAAATTCCAAGTTGAAACAAAAGTGGCAGGATCTTTATAGAAGTTATAATTAGTCCGATAGTAATCTATAACTGTATTTTCTTTGAATGGAATTGCCTGTCTTGTTACTGTTTCCGTTAGGCTGAACGTGTAGGTAATTCCGTTATTCGTCTTTATCTCAAAGACTCCACCCGATTTGGTAATAACTAAATCTTGATAGGGAATTAGTTTGGGAAACCCATCGGCACCATAAACAAATTTTCCGGAAATCCCCGGTGCTGAAAAATAATATACATCAGGCTCGGGGTCCATCAAGTAGCCAAGCCCATTTAGAAACGTCCAATCGGTAACTTCGTCTGTACAAACGGAAAGGTTATCATCTGCAGCTGGTACGAAATTCTGAACCGTTGTGGCGCTATTATTAACTAACCATCCTTTCCGTGAATCATTAATCTCATCCGGTAAGCCACGAACTTCTCTTCTTACATATCCAGCCGTGACTAACGACCAACCCAATCCGGCATTACCTGGCCCTTCATCCACTCGAAGTGCACCCCCATTATGGGAAAGACCAACAGACATACTTAAGCCTTTCGAACTAATACTGCCCAGAGGTACATTAATGATGGCTCTGCCAGTCAGCGGGTCTACACTTTGTGCGTTGAGTTGATTAACCAAACATAAAGCAGTTAATATTAGTACAACTGGAAGTCGGGTGAGGTTGGGTTGTAGGTAGGTATTCTTCTTCATTTCTTAAAGTCTTCGATTTGAATTGCTAACAATGTCTATTTACCATCTATTTGGAAAAAATGAAAACAAAAAAATCAATCTTGATCTTAGCCTAATATTAGACGGGTGTACCTTTATCTATTAAATTCTATTTTTCTTGAATCAACTATACCCCATTTTTAGGGTATTGACTTTTTCACTATAATTACAAGTATTTGATTTTATGAAAACTATCGAATTACTTATCGCTGATGATCATCCAATCTTCCGAAAGTCCCTTGTAAGATTAGTTTCATTATTCGACAGAAATTTTAAATTCTTTGAAGCTGGAAATGGACTTGAGGTCCTTCAGATAATTGAAAAAGAGAAGATTGATTTAATACTTCTTGATATTCAAATGCCAAAAATGAATGGGATTGATTGCCTTAAAGAAGTAAAAATTCTCTCTCCAAACACAAAAGTGATCGTACTTACCCAATTTGATGAACCTTCCCTAATTGTACTACTAGCTCAACTAGGAGCAGAAGGTTTTTTGCTAAAAGAATGTGATCCCAAAGAATTAGAAACAGCTATTGATGCGGTGCTAACGATTGGGTATTATTACAATAACGTAGCTGAAGTAGCGATAAAAAATTATAATCAGAAAAAAGGTTCACCAATCGCTAACCTTGATTTAACTTCTCGCGAAATGGATATAGCCAAATTACTAGTGAAAGGACTTAGTTCTGAGAAAATTGGAGAGCAATTGAGTTTGTCAGCATTGACGATAAATAGCTATAGGAAATCCATTCTCAAAAAAACAGGTTGTAGCAATACAGCGGCATTAACTAGACTACTACTACTTTCAGGTATCTTTTATAGAATTTAAAATTTGTAACTCCGATGTAGATTGATCATTTGTATCCTAGTATTAATCCTAATACGCACCGCAACCTGACCCACAAAAATAAATTATGGCAAACAAAGCTAAAAATACCGAACATAGTGGCGCTAAAAACAGGGGAACCGGATACCATGGTAAACGGTCTGAAGCGAAATTAGAAAGCAAGAAAAAGCGTAGAGAGGACAGTAAAGAAATTCTTAGGTCATCATTTACCAATGAATAATAAATATCATTAAACAGAAACAAGTATCAAGCCATGATCTTTTAACAAAATAACTTTACTTGCTTTCATTGTTCTCTATTTATAACCAGTGAATATGAATCCTATTTTGGATTAGGAGGAATTCTAGTCAACGTTATTATAGCACGAGCTCATCTGTGATAGACCTAGTTGTTGTTCCCTGCCTAAAGGTTGATTCCTTTGGAAGGCTTCCTACCAGCATAAAAAACGTCAACCAATACGGCTGGTAAAATCACTGACTACTTCAATCATATTTTGAATATTCTGCCAAATCAATGGATTAACATTTTTTTAATTAATGTGACTATTGGGCCTTCTCAGGTTAATGGCTTTTCTTAAAGTATTTCTACTGGATCTTGTGTATCCCGGTCGGAGATAATCTTGTTTCACTACTAACCAGCTATTTTAACACGAATATCTCATTATTTGGTAAATTCAACTTTCACCATTTTTCTCATCATAAACCTATATTTTTCGGAGAACTCAAAAGATTACAAAATGAAGATCAAGTCTGTTGATTCACTATTTCCACCATCATTGCTGATTGAAAAGGCGAATGAATTTCAAGTTCCACAACAAGAATTACAACCAATCAAGGAGCTTATCAATAAATGGATTGAAGAAATAAATTCCGGAAAGCTATCTAAATCGAAAGAAGAAAGTATCAAGTACAGGTTTTTACAGGACATTTTCCATAAAATTCTTGGATTTAATGAAGATCATCCAACCGAATGGCAATTGGATCCCGAACATAAATCAAGAGCTGACGGAACGAAACCTGATGCCGCTCTTGGTGTATTTCAGCTTCACGAAAATTCAATCTCTGCAAATGTGGTTGCCGTAGTTGAAATTAAAGATTTTAATACTGACTTAGATGAGAAAATTAAGGGTACATCACCTGTAGAGCAGGCATTTAGCTACGCCCCTAAAGCAAGAGCTCCCTGGGTTTTTGTATCAAATTTCAAAGAAATCAGATTTTATTATTCGCTGAGTCAATTAGAATTTCAAAGATTCGAACTTAAAGCATTGATTGATGACGAAATATTAACGCAATTTATTATTGTCTGTCATAAAAATGCTTTAGTTCATCCCATAAAATCAAGAACAAGCAAATTTTTGGAAATGCGAAATGAATATACTTCCAAAAAGTCCAAGTCGAATAAAGAACACATCATTGATGAACTCTACAAAACGCTAAAGGCCTTCGATGGCCTGACTTTCATTGATCCAAATCGACTCGCAAACATCTATCCGTTTAACATTCTTGATGATTACGTTTGGCATTATGAGAGCTATTGCATCTTCTCTTTAAATCCAGAAATATATTCGCTATTAACAAATATAGAAATACAAAATGGGCAAATAATCATTGATCGAGATTGGGCAAAGCTGTTAAAAATAAAAAAAGTGACTAAGCCCGAAGAAAAGATTGCATTTATTTTCCAAACACTTAACCGTTCTCATGTTTTCCAATTAACCGCGATAAAAGATCATAAAGAGATAGCGGAGAGAAACAAAAAACCAAACACATTTGGATTTAGCATTAGGCATATCTTTAGACTCAGAGATGAAAAAGACGTAGGAGTCACCAAGAAGATTTTACTAAATGAAAACCAATCATGTGATTGCCTTAGCTGTAACTTTAGAAGTTTGGATTTTAAAGCGATGTTAAAAAAATTAAAAACAACTTCACAAAATATATCACTCTATGAACTCGGATACGGTAATTATCTAGTAAGCGCATCTGGGTATAAAATATCGTTTGAATATTACAGCCAAATAATCGCTATATGGAAAGAGAGTACGAGTAATCCCATCGAAGCCTATTTAGCTGCTTATAATCTTATAGCGCTTTTCAATTTAGTTTCTTACTATGAGGATGGAGATGATAAAAAAATAAGTAAGTATATAAAATCCCTGGATTTAGATCGAATGCTCTGGGAAGAACTCCATGTTCTTAACAGAGATGTAAAGGAGACCCTTAAAGACATAAGAGATGGATCATTCATTCATCAAATCAAAAAAAACATAGAAGAAGTATATAAAGAATTGATTGCTGCAAAGCAACACTACGAACGAGGTGGCAATTATTCAGCAATCGGAAACTACACAAGCAAACTTTATCACCAATTCAGTCTACTCTACACTTATGTTAACCGAAACTTTATAGTTGCTGACGCATATTCGGAATATCAAAGTATCGTATCACAAATATTTGATGGTCTTTTGGTAAGTCATTCTCTCAAGAGATATCCATATCGCCTTGTTACTTTTGATAGGTACATACTTTCAGAAGTAATTTTAAATGTAACGACCCAAAAACTTGAGGAATTACTTAAGGAGGTTTCAAGCCTCGATGTAAAAACTGAAGACCTGATAGTATTTCAGGGTAGGGCAATAAATTTTCTCAATTCATTTGTCGATCAAGGACCTTTTGCTCCTCAATTGAATAGACTATTGCAAGAATATCTCCTTAATTATGATTTTAACGAAAAGTGCGGAAGGATATTTGGAAATATTTTCTTACTTCTCTTAAAAATAAACATTAAAAAAGAAGATTGGGATAAATCATTGGTTCAATCAATAATCAACTTCCTGAAGGTCGAAGACTATTTATACTGGTACCATCTTGACAAGCTTGGCAAATTCCTTAAAGAAAAAGGAGATTACCTGACTTCTGACGAGATTCTTTCTCTACTTAAAATTGCTAATACAAAGGAGGAGCCGGGTAACAATAAATATCAAGGGTTTATTAAAAATTGTTGCTATGCTCTAAACAAGTTCTATCCGAATGATAAGTTAAACAATCATTCAGTTCTTCAAAAAGCTATAGCCACTTCAACAAACGAAAAAGGGCAATTAGATAATCAACTGATTTATTATTGGAAAGTCGTAGATGACAAAGGAAAAACAATCATCAAAGAGGCATATGGAAAGAGTCTAGATGAACAATTCAATATTGATATTTATCAACGCTTACTCCGAAATAAAATCTACTCTTACGAAGAAAAAGATTACTTTTTTAAATACGTAGGGATTATAAATGAAGTCAAGGGTATTGGATTCACTGGGTTTGAAAATGGCGAACCTCAATTCGACAATTTCTATTTTTATAATTTCGTATTACTCTTGCATCAACTGGGTATCCCTTCGACAAATGAAGCCCTGCGTCAAATTGAAAAATTGAGTGAATTTGATAAATGGATACTTTCGCCTGATACATTTGATTACGAAAAGTTTAATGCTGAATGGCTATTGGCCATTTGGATTGAAAGCTTTCTACCTGAATTAAAAAAAGTCACTGAACTACCTGAGTTGGTAAAGACTCAACTCAAAAAATCATATGACCCACGGCTCGCAGAGATTTTGGTCAAGTATTTTTTGCTTTGAATTGTACCTTCAATAAATGTAATCTTAAAAAAACATGTACCTGCTAGAATCTAAAATTGAAAGCCTTTCAGCTAGGATAAAGGCGTTTAGATCAGAATCCACACACAAAGACTATGTTGATACCAACATAAAGGAGGATAATCTTATATACAACATTTCTCATACGATTGCAAAAGCCATTCTTGCTGTCGGCATACCCGAAAAACCAACCTTGGCAAGTTTCAATAATAAGGTTGGTGAATTCAATCGGCTTTACAGGACTTCAATAACAGCTGAGTGGTTTCTGTCCAATCAATGGATTCGGATTATAAACAATAAAATAATCTTTCCATCGAGTGTCGCTAGAGTTATTGGCTCAACAGAAGAAGATATTATACCAGCAGAGTTGGTTAATCATGTTAGATTCTTAAGAGAACTGCACGCTGAGTCTATAGGTGATTCATTCATGTTCGATGTGAACGCTTTGCTTGCTAAGTTGACTAATGAAGAAATTAAGCTACTAGTAGATATAAATATACTTCACAAAAACTCTGATGATAAATACAATTGGAACAAATCAGAATACACAAGGCATCTCAGAAACGAGATATGTTCATCATTGTGGATATTAGTTTGTGACAACATCTTATTTGCTGATTTTGATGAACGTATTAGGTACTGTGCCGAGATTATCCAATTTTACCAAATTGCCTATCCTGACCAATTAAGCAATTTTCTTAAATCGGATGAACTCGAAAAAATACATGATGCTGCACTAAGTGTATTATTCTCGGAAAACGACTTGGTGGACACGGGAAATGAGTTCAAAAAATCATGGCTTGACGGTCCGAGATATGAACGGAAATCATTATTTAATAGCATTCCAAGTATAACACTTAGCAAAGAGTCAACAATTAAATTACTAGAAGAGATAGACTCTTTAGATAAATGGTTTCAGGGTGAAATAGAATTTGACGAGTCTCGTCGTTTCTACGATATACTATTGATTCTAATGATTCAAACTGAATTACAAGGTCAAAGCTTGGACAAGAGTTATCTTGGAGTTAAAACAATTCTTAGTGATTTGAGTCGACCATACTTAGTAAGACAACTAATATTTTATATACAAAGAGATTATCAATTCGTAATACCGGTACTTTTGAATTCGAGTAAGCTTGCGCCCATCGTATTCAAACTAACTAATGAAATTGACATTAACGAAAAGCTACTTGTAAAAACCGTTGAAAACGAAACAGTTCATCAAATTAGAAGTGCTAGTTATAAACTAAAGTCGGAACTCTGGATAGACGCGTTTGAAACATTCCTTCTGAAGTTATCCACAAACCATAATCATGATAGCGATACAATACAAGCATTGTTTCAAATTCTATGGAGCCAGGCAAAATTGCACTTCAAAAGGCCTACAAATTACGATCACGAAATTCACTCAGAAGAACGAAAACGTTTTGAGATTGCAACAAAGAAATTGTCAGAAATACGACTTCAAGGAAACTACCATGGCGGAGTAAAACCCAGAATTTTCCCAAGGATAATAGGTGAGCTTTTTCAAATACTTCAAAAGCAAAATGAAGTCACACACTATCAATTTATTGAATTCAATCAACCTGCATTCAAATTTGCAATTTATTTGCTCAAATTATGCAATACTCCATTATTAAAAAGCGAGATTCCTAAGAATGATTCTAATTCACTAAAGCTTTTAAGCGATGAAGTCGCTGCCTATTTGCTCGAACTCGTTCAAAAATATTATACATGCGAAGAAATTCAAGTATTAGATTTCAATACGGGCCTCACTGAAATGAAAAAGCCGCAGTGGGGCAGTCATCCGTTTGGTTTTGAATTACTGGAATGGGGCCTTTTCTTCAGTCATATTCATAACATTGGTCAGTTAAGTAAATTTGAAAAAACAATTGAATCGCAGTTTCGTTTTGAAAAAAATCACCAGGAAGGACGATACCACGACCAGAATACTGATATTTACGAGAAAGCTAGACTGTATCTTAAATCGATTGCTTGTGCAGTCATCCAAATAAAGGAATCTCCTGCAACATATGAAGTGCTGTCCAGCAACATTAATGAACTTACTGATACGCTTTTTAACTTACTAGAAAAATACTCATTACGATTCTCCGTTGATGATATCAAAAAAGATAGAATAAATGCATTTGATGAGAGATTTCATCTGACTCATGACTTACATTATTTAAGTGTATTGACAGTCGTCTTTAAAGCGATGAATCATCAAACAGAAGAACTAAAGGCGGAGTTTGTTAGACAATACATTCAAGAGGATAAACATCTACTCAGACTACTCGGTATAGTAAATTTAATTGAAGGTCATTCTTCCAAAAAGATATTATTTGATGAGCTAAAAAACTCATCAATTGAAGAGTTTATACTAGCAAGCAGAGTTACTACTGAATGGAGGGAGGCAATGATCGAAGCGATTAATACGGATGATTTCTTCGAGTTTGCACGGCCGTTATCCGAACGCCTTGAGGCTCATCTCAAAAAAGTAGGACATTTACACGAAAATGATAGCCACTTACTGTTTGAAGTCAAATTGTTGTACGCCTTCAAGACGAAGAATTTGGATGATCTCAATAATATTGTAGTCCCTGCAAGTCGCAACCTCAAATGGCCCGCTCAAGAACTAAAACGTTTCTTTATTGGGATGCATAAACTCTACAATTCCAGTGAGTATGATAAAGCACTAAATATATTTGAGGAGCTTCACTCAAATGACACAAGTAATGCAGAATATGCATATAGACTTTTTCATACTCGCACAGTTAAGGCTAAAACTAATATGGATTCCGCGGAAATGAAATTAGCCATGGATCAATGGAAAGCATTTACTAAAAATGCACCCGACAAAGCTAAGAGAACCATGCAATCCCTAGATCATAATATTAGGTATACGTCTATTTTCTACTATGAACACTTTGAAGAATTTTCCAATTTAGATACAAGCCTAGAAAATCTTCCTTTAGCTTATTTATACGATTCAGAAATTGCACCAAGTATATTTAACACTTACTTGAAGAGAAACCTTGATGAATTGGCATATAATTACCTTTCGCAAGCCAGAAGATACTATGTTGATAACGGGCTACTAGTGCCAAAAATGATTGAATATCTATACAGCACAATTGATGACACTAAGTACATTAACCGCTTAAAGGCATCGTTTTTAGAAATTCAAACATTACCACCAGATAAGTTCATAAAAACGGTTCCACGAAGTTTAAATAATGGAAATACAGTTGAGGAATTTATTCTAAACGAAATTGTTAGGGCTGGAAAAATCTTGATGGAAAAAGTAAGAGCACTCGACAAGGTGCCGATCGAAAACAAGTATAATGACCTGTTACAATCAATTTTAAGATTCAGATTTCCTGTATGGGGATGGACTATTTCGGACCAAGGTAGAACGGGTGCATCAGACTCAGGAGGGGATGATTTAGGATCTTCAGATTTCATTGTTCAATGCGCAAATGAAAGCATTGCACTGATCGAGGCAATGATTATAGAGGGCAAGAATAAATCCAAGACCTCTGAACATGTTGCTAAATGCAATAAGTATGTTAGCCACACAACTCGTTTTTATCTGGTGTCCTATTATAAAGGAAGGTCTGAGAAATTTATAAAAACATGGGAATCATACAAAAATGATGTTTTGGCCATTACCTTTGATGATAGCTTTAAGCTTTTAAAGAATGAATTCCACGATATAACATCTGTTTTTATAGGAACGAGAAATATCAGAGTTGGAAAAACTTTGCATTGCGATGGAATTACTTTTTTTCACATTTTTTTTAATATTTCATGAAGCTAAATTAAATATTTACCCGCTAAAATAGCCATGGAAAGTAAATCGTACAAAATTGGCATTCTTGCATACGGATCACTTATTGATGACCCTGGTATCGAGTTAATGCCTTTGATCATTGATAGAATAAATTGTGATACTCCATTTAATGTTGAATTTGCCAGAGTAAGTAAATCACGAGATTATGCGCCAACTCTTATTCCAGTTCTTGAAGGTGGTAGTCCAGTTAAGGCTCAAGTACTTGTATTAAAAGAAACTGTTTCCATTGAGGATGCAAGTTCAATGCTATGGAGAAGGGAACGGCATATAGTTGATACGTCACAAAGCTACTCTCGCCCTCAAAATCCAAATTCTAACTCAGTGTTGGTTGAAGAAATTAAAGATTTCTGTGGCATTGATCGGGTAATCTATACATCGCTAAGAAACAATATTGAGGATGAGGTTACACCTGAATTACTTGCCAATTTCGCATTAGAATCAATCTCGAAAGATGCGGGTGCTAAACATAAGGATGGCGTTCGTTACCTTTTTAATGCAAAGAAAAATAATATAGTAACCCCACTTAGTGAAGACTACGAACGAGAAATCTTAATAATTACTAATACAACCTCTCTAGAAGATGCTATTCAGTTTCTCGACAGTATGCGGGAAAAAGCCAAGCAGGCTAATAAACCAGAATTGAGTGATGATAGCTTGTAAAGTTGCGCTAATTAAATAGAAATACATACTAGTGGATTATGTAATTATAGTTTAATAAAAGACTTATGGAATTTGCCAAAATAGAAGGCATTGATGTTGAAATTCAGATCGTTTTTAAAGCTTCACACCTGCCTATTCTTACACCCTATTTCTTAAGAGCTGGTGTCTCGCAATCAAAAATTGACTCAATTATAGATGAGTACATTGAGTCCGGAGAAAACCTTGTGTTTGAAAGATGGTTTCTAGATACTTGTCAAAAAAAAATAAATCCAGAAATGAATAAATTTCTAGGAAGGGAAATTAATCACCCAACATTTAATCGATTGTTAAACGTTGCGCTCCGGGCGATTATAGAAAAAGATACGATTGTTGTACATCTTAGGAAAAGTCGTAGAAATTTACAGAGTGAAAGTAAAAGTGAGTTAAAAAACGAGTAGTAATATGATTATCTCTGACATTCTTTCTTTTTAAATCGCGCAGAATATCAAAACTGAAGAGTTCAATTATATAGTCAAAATAAGAGAACCTAATTCCCTAGACTTTAGTAGATTTACATAGGAGAATTCATTTTATTATAACATTAATCAACACTAAGTGGAAGAGGAAGATTTTTTCAAAAGACAATCAGCGTCTTCATCTATAAAAGCTAAAATAGTTGCTGAATATTTCCCGAAGTATTGCCGGATTCTACTCAGCAAACCCCAAAAAATGATCAGATATCTTGATTTATTTGCAGGTCCCGGCTTATATGAAGACTCAAACCACTCCACACCTTTACTGCTCGCAAAAACTTGTGCTGAGGACCCAATATTGTCAAGTAAGGTTCACCTTATGTTTAATGACAACAAATATTCAGAACAGCTGAAGAAAAATTTCGATAAATATTTCCCAGATGGCACTTTTGTTCATAAACCCCGATTTGGTAGCTTAACCATAGGTGAAAGTGATGAAATTAAAAAATTCCTTTCGAAAGACCCGGTAGGTGGAAAAAACCCCAGTCCAACTCTTTTGTTCTTTGATCCGTGGGGATATAAAGGAATTGACACCTTAGTACTAGCAAAGTTTTTAGCAAATTGGGGTAACGAAATATTCTTGTTTGTTAATATAAAAAGAATTCATGCCGCCATTGAGAATGAAAAATTTGATGAACTAATGCAGTCATTATTTCCCACGACAATTGAACAGTTACGAAAAGATCGAAAATATAAGGCCACCGTTTACGATAGATTAAATCTCATCATGGAGAACTTGGCTTCCGAATTTAAAAATGCTGTCAATGACAATCTCTATCATTGCGCTTTTAAATTTCAAGAAGAAGACAACACAGCAACCAGTCATTTCATAGTTCATTTTACAAAACATCCAAAAGGATATGAATTAGTAAAACAAATCTATTATGAATTTGATAACTTGGGAGCCACTTTAGAGAAAGATGGAAGTTACACTTTTGACGTTAAACGAATGGGCCAATCTTCTGATTCTATGTTGAATTTCGGAGATCAAAATGTCGCCGCGTTATCGGATATCCTAGAAAATAAATACAAAGGTCGAAGTATTACGGCATTGGATCTATTTAACGAACATCATCCTACAACAAAATATGCATTTACCCATTACTCTAAAACTTTGCGACGAATGGTTGAGGTTGGGAAAGTAAAATCAAAATATACCAATGGATCAGAACATAAGGTAACAGTATTACTAAATGAACATTGTTTACTAGAATTCAAATAAATGGCAAAATCATCTATTGAATGGACTGAGATGACATGGAACCCAACTACAGGGTGTAATAAGATATCCTCTGGATGTAAATTCTGCTATGCCGAAATTATGACTCGCAGACTAAAAGGTATGGGCCAGCAGAAGTACAAAAATGGGTTCAAGTTGGCAATTCATCCTAGCGCATTAATGACGCCCTATTCGTGGACAAAACCTCAATTGGTTTTTGTCAACTCGATGAGCGATCTATTTCATAAAGACGTGCCACTCGAATTCGTTAAAAACGTTTTCGAAGTGATGAACAGTACTCCACAACATACATACCAAGTGCTTACAAAAAGAGGTGACATTCTTGAAGAGTATGCACCCTTTTTGAAATTCACTCCCAATATATGGATTGGAGTCAGTGTAGAAGATAATAAGGTGGTTGACAGAATTGACCACCTAAGAAAAGTAAATGCGCATGTTCGTTTTCTTTCCCTGGAACCCTTGATTGGGCCATTAGAAAATCTCAACCTAGACGGAATACACTGGGTCATAGTTGGGGGAGAAAGCGGCGCAAAACCACGCCCAATGAAATCGACTTGGGTTCAAGATATACGACGCCAGTGTAAGGCTGCTGATATCCCATTTTTCTTTAAACAGTGGGGTGGAAAAAATAAAAAAGAAGCAGGCAGGACACTGAACGGGACTACTTATAACGATATGCCAAAAATTCCAAAGTATCGTGAAGACGTAAACCTTGAGGTAAGCAAATAGACAAAGGCATAAAACAATTCTACTTAACATTAACAGATGGAAATTAAAACTTCCTTTTATACTACCAGGGCAATTCTCAATTTGTTTAACAATGCCCTGAAAGTTAACGAGGAGCGAATTCTCTTAGATATAAAAGGTCTATACATTCCCGGAAATGGTAATGAATATAGAGGATTTTATTATGATCAATTGTTTGAAGAGGGAACTGAATCAAATTTAACTTTGATTGTTCCAGCAATCATAAGGCAAAAACTCACCCCAGGAAAAGTAATTAAATTCAATGGGTTTATTACTCGAAGAGTTGATGATAAAGGTAATATCAAACTCAATTTGAATTTATCGGAACTATACGATCAAGTTGCACCACAATTTTCAGAGCGTGATAGTCTGTCACTGGATATCCAGCGAGCTAAATCTAATTTAGGTTATCGTGACTTAGAAGATCATATTAAAAGATGCATTATTGAAGACAGAAAACCTAAGATTATAGCATTAATTGGCTCTACCTCAATCATCGATAAGGATATACTACATGCGTTAGGGGAAACAATAAATTTCTTTGATCCAACTTTCATTAGAGTAAACATGAGTGTGGCTTCCCACGTAGCTATGGCACTAAAGCAAATAGACAGTGAATCCGATGTTATCGTTATTTCAAGAGGAGGTGGTGAAAATCTTGAAGTCTTTAATAATTTAGAAATAGCCAGAATTGCCATAATGCTTAAGCCAATAGTGGTTACTGCTATAGGACACCGCGAGGACGTCAGCTTATTGGACAAGGTTGCGGATCGGTCATTTAGTACACCCACGGCACTTGGCGGATTTCTCAGAGAACTTTACAATTTAACGATTGACGAAATCAACAAATCAAAGAGCGAAGTTATTGCAAGCGTTGAATCTAGCCTTCGGAAAGCATACTCACTAGAACTTAATTCACTCAAGGAAATAGTGAATCAAAAAGACAGAGAACTTGCGAAAAGTAATGAGATGAGAATACTAGAACAGAAGAAAAATAAAACCTTTCTCACCATGCTAATTCTTCTTGGTATTGCTATCGGATTTATGCTCGCTAGATTGTTATTCAATGTATAATTAGTATCATTTGGAAATAGCCTGCTACAATTTTTAATTGTTTTTACTATATTGGAGTATGGAGTAGCTAAGGGGTGCTTGCACCTGAGTCTAGGCGAGTGCTTACAAAATAAGTAGAATACCTTTGTTCTGGTGGTTTCGCTGATTAATAAAGAACATGTAATTATTTGGAACTATTAAATATCAGCTACTCCATATTTTCAAGCTATGAAATTTGAAGATTATTTCCAACCTGCAAATGTCATAAAGCTACTGTGCAAGTATAGAGCTAAAGTTGCGCTAGATCGTCATAAATCCCATCTCTTAGCTGATATCAGCAAGTCTGAAAAAACAATAGAAGACTTTAAAAAGAAGTGCTTAACCCCAAATGAAATTACAAAGCTGCTACCACCGAGAAGGAAATGGTATAAGCCAAACAAAGACGAAAGAGCAAAATTCGCGAGTTCTCAAAAGCTCCAAGAGTATGCAATTAATAAAACGATAAAAACTGAAGGACTTAGAATAAAAAGCAATATCACTACCAAACCAGATTGGTATATAGAGCTCGACGAATTTTTAAAAAGGATAAATGAACGAATTAGCAATCCATCAAAAGAATCAATAAAACAACCAAAAATAGTAGCCATTTTAAAGGAAAATACGCCTTCATGTAATGAATGTAGACCCATTTCACTTTACGATGATCTGGAAGACAAAATAATAATTAGTCAGACCGCTAAATATCTTACGGATTTGTTTGATCCGTATTTTTTAGATTGCTCATATGCATTTAGGTCTGTGAAAGGGAAAAAATCTCCAGTAACCCATCATGATACAATACTTAAACTATGCGAATATAGATCCAGGCATCAATCAGAAGATGTGTACGCTTCAGAGTGCGACATCCAAAAATTTTATGATTGCCTAAATCATATTGAAATACTTAATGCGTTTGATGAATTCCAGAAACGGAATCAAGTAATAGTACATCCAACCGCCGTCACTTTCTTTAAGCAATACTTAGACTCTTACAGTTTCAGTAAAGATGTTTATCCCTTAAATAAAAGTGGCTATTTCAAAGATAAACTGCTTGGTTGTAACTTTAAATGGGTTGAAGAAGAGCTATTGACTAGCTTTTACCCGGAACAAAAAGAGATTGGACTTAGGTGAGAATGCTCTTGAACGTTACAAATCAAAGATCAAAGAACTGAAAATCCTTATTCACGAGCCTCAATCATTTGATGAATACTCCAAGCAATTCTGGGGTAAGAAATTGAAATCGAAGAAGCCATACAAATGGGGAGCTCGAAGTAAAGGTGAACCTTGTGTTCCATGGTTATCTTTTGTGGGGTATAATATTAAGTATGATGGATCAATACGTGTACGATGGAAATCAATCAAAAAAGAATTGAAGAAACAAAAAGAAGAAAGTAAAACAGTTCTAACAGCATTAAATCTGGATAAAAGTTCCTTGAATGCAACTTCTAAAAAATCAAAAAGGCAGCAGGTATTTGCTCTGCAGCAGCGGCTTATAAGCATGTCTGTCGGAAGGATAAGTATTTTCGAAGAGAGAAGTCAAACATTATGTTGGGTTAATGGATTTAGAGCGTTAAACGGATCAAAAACAGCTTTAAGGCAACTAAGAATACTTGATACCAATCGAACGAAAGTTGTTAAAGACTTTAAGAAAAAACTAAGTAAACTAACCAATCCAACAATAAAACCTGACATATTCAATAAGTCAAATTTGAAATTCTTCGGTGCTCCATTTAGTTATCATGCTTTTTTACGGAAAAAAATAGTATCCCGTGAAAACAAAAACCCCATTTAACTTGAGGGAAGAATCATCAGTACTACTACTCCATGAGCAGTAGTATTGAACTTGAATAAATTCAGAAATGTTTCGTAATGAAGGTGACTTTGATCAGACATGGTGAAAGTGAAGCGAACGCAGGGGTCACAACCTCTGACCCAGCATCAATCGAGCTGACCGAGTTGGGTCGTCTACAAGCAATTGATTTCGCGGAAAAGATCACCCAACAACCAGATTTAATTATTGTAACGCCTTACCTAAGAACTGATCAAACTGCGATGCCGACTATGAAAAGATTTCCAGCTACAAAAGTCGAAACATGGCCACTTCATGAATTTACTTATTTATCGCCTGCTATGTGCAGAAACACAACTGGAGACGAACGTGCGCCTTTGGTATTGGAGTACTGGGAAAAATGCGATCCTTATTTTGTGCATGGCACAGATGCAGAATCGTATGAGCAGTTCTCAATGAGAGTAATCAATTGTATAAATCGATTAAGGAATCTAAAATGCGAAATGGTGTATATTTTTACGCACGGCCAGGTGATCCGGTTTTTTAAACAATACCACGAGGATGGCATACTGCCATTATCATTTTCCATGAATTTATTTAGAGATAGTCTGTTAAAATTTCAAATCCCCAATCTAAGTGCTCATGAATTTGATTTTTGAATAAAATAAATAATCGACGTGCATAGAGCTCTAAACGGGACAATTAAAAGGGGATAATCAAATTTTATTAGGATGTATTTTCGATCATTAAAAAGATTATTTGCACTGAATATCAGCGCTTTAATGAACTTTTAACTGTAATTTTACGTTACAAATATTGTATAAAACATAAAATAGGTGTTGTTTTGTAACAAAACCCCACCTAACCAAAACCATGGACTACAACACTATTATCGGCAAAAACCTAGCTGCATTGCGTGAAAAACGGGGTCTCACACAAGAAGAGGCCGCAATGTACCTAGGAGTGAGCAGACCGGTAATCAGCTACTACGAAACAGCTCAGCGAGAAATCCCCCTAATTCATCTCGAAAAACTGGCTGATTTATTTTGCGTGGAAGTAGCTGATTTGACTGCCGAAGAACCATCAGTCGAGCAACAGGCATCATTTGCCTTCGCGTTTCGCACCGATGGGCTATCAGCAGCAGACCTTCAAAGCATAGGCAGCTTTCAGAAGGTTGTAAAAAATTATCTCAAACTGAAACGATTGAGCAATGAGAAAGAACAGAGCCATCGAGCTTGAGATTGAAAAAAAAGCCTTTGCTTTCAGGCAATTGAATGGGCTCAGCAGTGCTGAACCCATTCGCTTGAAAAGCCTTTTGTTGAAAAATAATGTACTGACAGTATTTAAGCCTTTGTCAGAGTCATTTTCAGGCATGGCACTTAAGACAAGTGACCAAAACCGCTTTATCATGGTTAATAGTGAGCAGAGTCTGGGCAAGCAGCACTTCACAATTGGTCACGAGTTATACCATCTTTTCGTTCAAGAAAACTTCATATCACAAAAATGTTCTGTCGGCATCTTCGATGGAGCGAAAGACCCTGAAGAATATCGAGCAGATTTGTTCGCTGCATTTCTATTGTTACCTGAAGAAGGTATTAAACAAATGATACCTGATGAAGAACTCAAACGGGGGGCTGACATTACACTACAAACCATACTTAAGATAGAGAACTACTACAGTGTATCGCGCCGAGCTTTACTGTATAGACTTTTCAATCTGGAATTCATTAAACAGGCAAAGTATGACGAGTACCTAAAAACAGTAATGAAAGGAGCTAGGCAAAATGGTTACCCTACGCATTTATACGAACGAGGCAACGCAAATGAAATAATAGGCGACTACGGCGTTCTTGCCAACAAACTTTTAGAAGTAGATAAGATTTCAGAGTCCCATTATCTCGAATTAATGGGTGCGATAGGTTTTAATCCATTAGATCAAAGTGCGGACGATGAAAACGGAAGAGCATGAAAAACTGATACTTATTGATGCCGACGTGATCTTTCATCTTTTTAGGGCAGAAAGATTGAGTCTTCTTAAAGAATTATACCCTGGCCGGGTTCTAATTCTAGATGTGGTAATGGAGGAGCTGAAGTCGTTCGCTTCATCACAACTAGAATTTATAATCAAACTTGGTATCCTGAGGGAGATGACGTTTCCTACATCAAGTAGTGAAATATTAACTGAATACAATCGATTAAAGAGAGAAGATAAAGGAAAAGGTGAAAGCGCATGCATGGCAGTATGTAGGTTTCAAAAAAATATAATTGCAAGTAACAACCTGAGCGACATTGAACCATATTGTAAGGAATTTGAAATCGAGTATCTAACTACAATGGATATTTTAGCCGTGGGGTTCCTCAAGGGGAAGCTAACAGCAGCAGAGGCTGACTACAGTATCCACATAATTAAATCACAGCGCGGCCGTCTCCCGAATTATAATAAGGTGGAAGATTTTATAAAAGATAAATTTGATATGAAGAAAACAAACTACTGAGAAATGGAAACGATAAGATTTAAAAAATCAGACTGGGTTATCATAGCAATAGTGGTCCTGATGATTGTCGCTATTGCAATTATGGCAATTAATGATTCGAAAAAAGAAGACAGAAACGAAATAAAAGAACAAGAGAAAGAAAAGAAGAATAGATTAACCAGGTTCATTCACCGATGGTCCGAGCTTATCGATCAGATAAGTATGGAGTTAAAGGATCTGCAACTCACGAAAGAAATGGAAGCAATGCTTGAAAGGAAAATCGCTAACTATGTCAAAATTGTAATCGGTATATTTATTATTGCCTTTTTTGCCTTTGTCTTTCTTTTGTATGCGAATGGAATGGATATCGTGACATCCCTTTTAAATGCAGCAAGTATTCTAAGTTTACTTTTCTTTGGAGGTTCACTATTAATTGCGAATCGGTTTACTGAACCAAACGCTGTTCTTGATTCTTTTATTCGATGGGTGCGTAATACTGTTTACAAAAAGTATAACTATGACCCTGGACTAATACCAGTGCTTGAAAAAAGCATTTCATTAAAGGAATTGGAAGTAGAAAAGTTAATTCTCAAATACAGAAATTAATTTTGAGTACAAAATAAAAAACTTAATCGATTCGAAATGAAATATACAGATAGCGAACTTAATTTTATTGCAGAGAAAACCGGTTGCGATTGCCATCTCTGCCACCAACCTATCAAATTTGATGCTTACGGGGACTACTCTCACCCTGATGGGTGGGAAGTTGACCATGTCAGACCACGGTCCAAAAAAGGTCATAATGGATTCTCTAATCTTCGTGTTGCACATACACATTGTAATCGGAAGAAAGGCAACAGATCAAATAGATATGTCCGTTCAAAGTTTGGCGTAAAAGGGATGCCAGCATCAACATCAAATAGAATTTGGAAAGGTATTGCGTATACTGCCCTAGGTTTTGGTACCATATGGTTGATTAATGAAATTTGCAAATCAAGACCAGAACCGAAAGTTACTTTTAATTAAGCTAGAATTTTATCGAAGGACATTTGAGGAGAGTCTGCTCCTAAATGATTTACACTTAATTAAATCACATATTATGTTCTTCTGTTATTTATACCTGTAGTGATTATCTATTTACCAACTAGACAGATATCACCGTACTCCGATTCTTGATGCTTAATGGTAGTTATCTAAGAAATTCGGAAGGAATTAGTCAAATATCGAGTATCTCTATCGGCATGATCTAATCTTTCTCGGCTGGGCATATTTTACTCAAAATCTTGTTCACGTATTGAGCGCCAGTACCATGTCCATGATTGAATTTATAAGTCTTAAAATTCGAAATAGAAGTCAATTTACCGTATGACGAGATTACAGCCAACCTGACTATCTCTGCATCTTTCTTGGATATTCTCATGGAATTATCGGTGGGCTTCAACTTCACTAACACTTTCAGGGAGGTCTGCTGCGTTTTGTTCTTTGGCTCCAACTCGCAAAGCAAAAAATTGTAGCCTTTATATTCAACGTATAAAAGAATCAGTCACCGGGATCTATTGTCTATAGTTGCAAATTTCCTTTCCTGATTTTTCGATTCATCAGGAGGACTCAGCATAACAACACAAAATGACTCTTCACCAAAATCAGAATGAAAATTATGGTACCGAACAGCAGCACTTCTTTTTTTAAACTCTGCTGCCATTTCCTTTACAAATAAACTCAAACTAGCCTTACTTTTAGGGTTACCCTCCTTTTTGTCTTTTCTATCCTTGTCTTCCGAGGTTTCTTCCGGCACCACGGCTTCGCCAGTACTACCCGGTTGGCTGGTAGTACCTTCATTTGTTGAGATATTCCCAACCTTACGTATTATAGACGGTAATTTTTTTTCGGCGGTACAAGTTTTATTCTCTTCTGACGCTTAATGTCTTCCGGTAGAGAAGAAAAACGCCGGCCTCGGTCAATAATTTTTGCATTCTTTACTTGTCTATCGTTAAGTTGGTTTTGGTCCATCGTCAAACTTATCCTTGTCAAACAAGGGATCATATTTAGAAAAATCTGTTCCTTCTTTAAAGTCGTCCTCAGGATCGTTATCGTTGGTATTTTTTGTTTCTTTTGGTTTATTAATGAAAGTTCTCTTTTCACCACTTGTTTTCTTAGTCAAATCTTCAACAACCTCTTCTGTCTCACGATCGTACCTTAGTGATTTAAACGGCAATTCCACTGAACAACTGGACATTTCAAGAACCAAAGTTATCTTTGTTTTCTCTATCCGCAGATCAATCAAGTAAAAGCTTATTTTACTTGACCCTTTGAACGGGAAAGCCGTTTTAGGATAAAATGAACTATTATTCCCACCTTCCATTTCTCGGTTCAATACTGATGTTGATATGAGCTTAGCAGACTGGGATGCAGTATCGTCAAAAGCGATTCTTGAAATAACGTGGGCATCTCTGAGATACATCTGATCACGAATATGCAAGTAATGATGTCGATCTGCAATAGTCGGGGTAACAACTGAGCTTGGCACCCATAATCGATTTTGATGTTTGCACACTGTTCCAGGGGTGAGCAACACCTGCATCATTCGAGTTGAAGTGAACCAGTAGAATCGTGCAAGATCAGCATCTTGAAATACAATGTACTCTTTATTAAATCGCCTAGAAGTTAAGCTGATATCGAATGCATAAATTCTTGAACGCGGGCTGAATTCTGTCAATTTTGTTAAGTCTGCTGTTTTTACTCTATCAAATTTTGCAAAACCAAGTGCATACATAAGGTCTCGATAATTTTTCCATTGATGAAGTTCTAGATGGTTTAGGGTAAGAGAGTTGATGGTTATCGTTCTCTTACGTAAATAATTCTTTTGCGCTTTGAAAAGAACAACACCATCCTTTATAATTGTTCCAGAGGGCAATATCCTAATCAATCTAAGAGGAAGTTGCACCATCTGTGCTTTTGAAAAATCAAGATTCCGGAAGTTGAAGTATTTTACCTCAACAACCAATGCATTGAACAAAAGGTTATTTTTGCCATCAACGAAATATCGATCGACCCAATAAATCATCCAATAAGCGTCGGGTTTGAAAACCTCAGGATTGAACCTTTGTTTTACAATCGATTTAATATCGTCAAGCTTTAAGTTACCCAGCGTCCAATTCCTTGCTGAATTTCTCATTATTTAGTACTTATTCTCATTATTTTTTGATTCCGAAATCAAATGTATTCTCCGGCCAGATGTAGCTCGATTAATTGGAAAAAAATAATTTATACTACCAACTAAAAGTGCCTTCTTTCATAACCACGAGAGACTATCTCAGTCCGATCTAGGATTTAGATTAGCATCGCGATTAAATAATGTGGTTGGGAATAGAGAATTAAGCTGCTTGTTATTTTTTGTGAGAAGAGTTCTTGTTTTTATTCAAGCCGAGTAGTGTAGTATTTGCAGTGATTATATCAATTCCTTCAAAAACGAAATCTGAGTCGTCTGTGACAATGGCAATTGGATTTATATTTCTCTTTATCTCTCTTAATTGAAAATAAAGAAAAACGTCATTGAAATCATTAGTTGATGACACCGATTGAAATAACGTAAATGGATCTATCTCTTTTACGTAGTCCGATTCGATAAGGACATAGTCTTTGAACGCTTCGAAGTCAGAAATTAGAGTCTTGGTCTGTTTTTCATAGTCGGTTGTCGGCCTATAATCCTTCTTGAATTTTTTACAGTTTGGATTTACTTTTTGATAAACAGAGTGCTTCAAATGCATGTAAGCATTAAATATCTCAGATATAAGAAGACTTGTAACAATTATCTTTGGTTTATTGGCAGTTGGTTTATTGCCATGAGAAGTTGCAGCCGTAATTACACTAGAAAAAAAATTGACGTATTTCTGCGGCTGATTTCTTTGCACCTGATTAAGGGTTCCGCTAGTGTATAGCAATTGAGTTACCCAGCAATTTGCATCGAAGAAGTAATAGGAGTAGGTTTTAGGGAAAACCTTTGAAATGTCTAGGATGGTAACAGCCATTAACTGTTGAATAGTTCATTCAACTCAGATGCAATAGCATCCCTTTTTTCTGGGTTTAATGCCAATTTAATTGCGTCCTGCAGTTTATCGTTCCATTCCGGATTTGCTAGGCCGTTTACAGTAATAAGGTGAATACTGTTGGGGTTTACCGTCATTAAGTTACCGATTGAGGCATGTAAAAAAGCTGACGTTAAATTTCTGATTCCATTAAAATCAATAATAACAGGCTTATTTTCTTGCACAAGCGGTTTTGCGGTGTCATATACGGTCATGCCAAAGGAATGGAGAATCGCATTCGATGTGCCAATGGCATCTGATACATTAATAGATGGGGTATTTTCTTGCACGGCTCTAATGTAGTGAAATTACAAAATAGTTTACTAATAACGAAAGATAAGGTGCACTGTTGCGCCACAAAAATACTTATTCAAGCTGTACTTTTCTATTTCTTTTCCATTGAATCGCCAGTAACAATCCCCCGAAACGATGTGAATTTCGCCTTTCGAGGATCTACAATACCTCAGTATTGTAGATAATCCAGTTCCTCCCTGAGTA
The DNA here is from genome assembly GCA_016191555.1 of Bacteroidota bacterium. Classification (GTDB taxonomy): domain Bacteria; phylum Bacteroidota; class Bacteroidia; order Cytophagales; family Cyclobacteriaceae; genus ELB16-189. Next base: position 96,998 of record JACPVX010000018.1, on the reverse strand, counting down.
GTGCCCTTCTTAGTTGAATTGCCTTTTACCGCCCAATCTATCGCTTCCTCGTAGGTGGAGATTGCCCTGTCCTTCTTGTTAATATTCTTCAAAAAGCCTACTCCAACATCTACTACCGTAAACTTAAACTCTTGCTTGGTTGGATAAAACTGGCCGCATGTATACATGGGACGATTTGTTTCTGAATGCAATTCAACGTTGCAAAATATTTCTAAAAAGCTATCCTTTATTTTCCCAAAGGCACTTTCGGAAAGATGGCCATCTAAGCCTCGGTGCTTTAAAAAGTCATTTTCGATATAAGATACGAAAGCATCAGCATCTGTTGATTTGAATGTTTTGAGCGGAACGGTAGATTTCCTGATATCTTCTACAACCTCAGTTGTTTTACTCAAATGTGAAACAAAGCCATTTCTTCTTAGCACTTCGCAGTTCTGATCAATTTGATCGTAGTCTATAATGATTTTATTGTTGTTATCGCTTTCCAATTTCTGCAACATCGCCAACAGAACAGCTGACATGTTCGCATCAAAAAAATTAATCTTACCAAAATTTAGTTTCAATCGGCTACCCTCATATTGTGATACAAGATCGTAAAGATGCACGAGCTTCCTGAATCCCATCAGGTTAGTTCTCAAATCACCACTTAAAGCATACTCCATCGAATTTTCTAGGTCTACGCTTTTTACGAATTCCACATTTTGTCATAAACCAACTTGAAGTCCTTATCATAGCAAATACATCGTTGAGAAGAGTCTCTGGATAGTTGGGTATTGTAAGGATTGGTTGATGACTTAATTTTTAAAAGTGGGTATAGCTGCGAGCTGTTTGGAAATTGCTCATTGCGCGCCCCCAACTTTAACAAGACTACTTCAGACGCTAACAGAATTCCGGCAACTGCTGATTGAAAAGCAAGCGGAGCCTCCATTTTTGAATTATTTTGGGTGGCCCCAGTAAGAGAAAGCAAAACCCCACCACAAACTGCATCGGAATAAAAATTAGAAAATCGCTGCCCTCTGAATTTAGAAAGATCCTCTATACCAATTCCGTTACCCTGCGATATCCACATGAGTAAGTTATCGTCAACTGGATAATCATAGGCAATGTAGTGCCTGACTTGATTTTCAAGGTTTGGTATGCCTAAGTTATCTGCAACTTCTTGCGAATAATCCTTCATTTTCTTTTCTGGAATATAACCACAAACTAGACATGCGGTAACACCAAAATTTAAGTGCCTGGTAATCCCTGTAATATTGTTCTCAGTGTATGCATTAACAATTCTATGTGGAAGTGAACTTTGAATGCCGATCCTGTCTTTAGCAGAATCGACAGCAACTGCAACCATATCGATGTTTCCTTCATTTGTTTTTGCCACGTACCCTGCCCATTTCATATTGTAAGGCTCAGTGATTATTGAATTGGCCTTCAAGAATTCCTTTGCAAAGGCTGATTTTACTTTATCTATACTTAGTTCATCAGTACACACATATCTCTGCAGATTTGACAGCGATACAGTTTGATCATCGATTACTTTCAAGACACCTTGACAATTCTGCATTTTTGAGAATGCCCACAAAAAGCCGTTGCCAATAGCACCCATACCTACAAGGTGAATGACTCCTAAGTCTATTTCCGGGAAATCGTTATTTGAAGTCCCCTGATTTAAATTGGAGACATCCAAAACCACTTCATCATCCATTTCTAACCGACCGATAAATTCCTGAAATACATATCGGAATGCATTTGAAGATGCAAGACATGCAGCTACACCGGCTCCAAAAGGGTTCATAGAGCTACCACATCCTACTGGATTAATAGTCGATAGTTTTGCATTCCATCCATCAGACCCGACATAAATTCTCTTCCCTTCAACACCTGCAGGTGTCCTTCCTAAAATAATGGAGAATGAAGAAGCTGAGTCAACGATTTCAATTTGAGAGTTTATCGATTTTGCCTTTTTTATATAATCTGAAATTATTGCTGATCCTTTTTCTTTACCCAAATATGAAAATTTTAACTGCGGATAAAGTCTGCTTGTAAGTCTGACCAGCAAGTCAAGCAATGATTGGACTTCCATTTTACTTACTTCATCATCAAAAGCTATTTCAACAACATGACTATTTAATAGTTGTTCAAATTTCTCTCTGGAGCCTTGGCTAAATACTTGTTTGATTGCTAGTAGATCCTTAGTAAAATATTTTGCAAGAGCCATTCTCAAATAACTGTTATTAGTTTTTTAACATCTTCTACTGCGAGTTCTTCCCAATTAGCTTCATCGTCTAATCTATAAACAGCCCACTTATCAAGAGCAAATTCTTCCATACCGAAATTTGGAACTACTATGCTCAATGCTCCCACTTTGGTGACAATTGGGTAAGCGTCATCAGTTAGTGAATGATAGGCTTCAGTTGGGTGACTGTGTAATTGCGCCAAAAGAGTCTGACCGGACATATGTAAGTAGACATTAATTCGATGTAGTTCATCTCCATCGACCGCGTAAAGTAATCCGTCTTCTAAACTAACACTAAGTTGTTTAGGAACAATAGTTTCTTTTACCTCAAACATAAATTCACCTTCGTGATAACTGCCTGCAAATAAAACAACTCCTTCCAGCCGTTTCAATCCGGCTAAGCGGATGTGCTTATAGGCCTCGGCAATGCACGAGTCCGGAATCCTAATATTTCGAATCAATTTAAAATTCATTTAAGGCATGCTAACCTTTGGCATCTGTGCATACTTAATTAAGAACTGCAAGTCGATGTTGTAATTCTGCAAGATGTCAATGGAGAAATTATACAATTGGTCTAATATGAAGCCTAACTTTCCTTCACCCCGAGTCCTGTAAAGAAACCACGAATCTCCGGAATGCGCAGGATGATTGTGATATTCTCTAACCCCTCGAATACAAATGAATGGAATGTCATCAGGACGCCCTTGCAAAAGATCAAGAGGGGCTATGGGGCTTCCTGGTACAAAATTTTGAGGCAAATTAACTTGCCAAAAATTGATCGGAATCTCCTTCCTTGTCAGAAGAGTTGACGTAAACGGATTAATAAATTGAATTGATAAGGGCTCAGTATCATAGTTTGTGAAATCTATCTGCGCGCAGAACACCACCGATGCTGGTGTTAGCTTAGGAGAAGTAAAAATAAACTCAAGCTTAGGAAATTCGTCCTTCACTAAGAATACTCCCTTTGCACGCCAGTCATTGGCTAATTTTTTAAAGGAGTCGAGCTCTTTCCCAAATTTTAATTTGGTGACTTCAACAGAAGAGTATTGAAAATCATTTTCCACCTTGACCAATTTTTAAACTCAGGTAGATTGTCGCATCTGTTGGGAAGTGAAAATCTTCTACTTTGTGACTAAGATTTATATCATTGTTATTGTACTTAGCCTGAAACTCTGACAGGTCACGCCCCGTGTTGTTTGTCTGTTGTAAGGCTTTCTCAGCGGCAACCTTAAGCGGTTGATGAATATTTACTTTTTCAACAACCGTCTCTTCGCCGTTTACTACAAATCGTAACGAAATTAAATTTTGGTTTTTCTCAGTGCTCATAATTTTATTCTATTAAGGAATTAAACCCTAATCAAGGTAAGGAAATTTACGAAGAACGAAAAACCCCCTTAATCATTGAGAACGCGTTATCATTGTTTAAATTCTAACAAGTCCTATTTCAGCTATAATCTCAATTTTTGGCAAAAAAACAGTGTTCTTGTAAGACGTCAGGTAATCTTTTAATGCCTTTTCTGCTATTTTTAACGAAAGTATTTGAGAATATCGCAAGAATTATCGAAATTCAATTTCCTCATTAGCCGATTCAAATCGTCAAAATAAACTCTCCGAATTGGAAAAACTTACTGATTTCAAAACTCACTCAACTGGAAAGAGGTGGCTTATTGGATGGTCAGGTGACATGAAGGAAATAATTTCGTTCGGATCGGCGCTGGTCAATCTTCTAATTTATCCGATTAAAGATGAGATTCCATTAAATCAATTTCGTGCTCATATTAGTCAATTAAACTTAGGCGGATTCAGACGTGTCCAAGTTGACGTTGGCTATACGCCAGTATACTCAATTGGATCCATCATTGAAAATGATACAGTAATTGCTCGACCGAAGCAGTTTATGCCCATCCAAAAAGTAGAAGTTAATCTTGATTACAATAATAATTTAACTCTATCAATCAAAGAATTTCATCTTACGCAAAAATCACGAATTAACGATGATGGTATAATTCAAACTTTATTTAACTACGACTTTCCGCTTATCATGTTCCATGATGCAAAAGTGCAAGTATTAAGAAAAGGCATAGAACAAGATTCAAATTATGATTTCATTATTGTTCCATGCCAAGAAGTATTTAGATTCTATTTTGGCGGTTCGGACGACATTTCTCAGGAACTCTATTTAGGTGGACTGCATGATCCAGCAAATAGAATTTATGATCCGAGATATATTACACCCAAATCAGAAATTGACAACGGAGTAAAACCATTCATTTACTTACGAACAAGGATTCCAGATACAGACATTAAAATTGTAGCTCGCATCGCCTACAGCGACATTGGATTCAAGGCTGCAAAATCAGTATATAATTCAGTGCAGCTCGCCAAGATGAATAAGCAGCAGATATATCCTGATTGCAAGTTTCCATTCGAAGGAAAAGCCGAGCTGAAAATCTGTGGGACTGAAATCAAGGCAAATGGTTTTGATAACAAGTTCACCAATAAAAAAATATTTTTGGTGTATAACATTATAAGTTGCTCCGGACCTTTCCCTTATTCAGAAATCGAATACGATCGTGAAAATAGTAATTTAATCGACCCCAACAGCAAGGACGATTTGCCAAATTCAAAGTGGAATAATAATGGAAGCGGGAATGGCACTAATCCTAGTTTAGGCTCTGGAAAGCCGAAAAATTACAACGCAAAAAAAATAAGCATCACTGTGACTGATCATCGTTTCCTAAACGCGCCAAATGCGGTAAAGAAAAAGCGATCAGAACAGACTTCGCGAAGTCAGCCGGAAAATAAATTTCCACCAACTACTGAACCAGATGACTTCACTGTTTGCCCGGTGGCAGGTGATGAACCAAGTACAGGAGATGCAGACATTAAAACAAAAGAGCCAAAAGAACCAAAAGAAAATGGAGACACAAAGGAAATTCGATCGGTAGATGAATATGAACAACATTTTCGCGAGGTTATATCGATGTTTGATAGGACAGGTTTATTTATCATAGAAAAATTTTCGAGTAATGAATCAGACTACGTACGGTTTAATCCTTTAAAATTCAGCCCGTTTAGTGAAAACTATAAGTGGTGTAGTGCAGAATACAGTCGTAAACGTGGATCGTGGATTGGAGAGCGTTCAGCTATTTCAGTCAGAATCACTGAACGCAAGGGCGATAAATCTTTTATGCTTCTCGACTGGATCAAAACTAAAAATGAAAAATCACAAACTGGTGGTAAAATACTATGTCTTTATTATCATGATGCTTCGCGTTTAAATAGCAATTTAGTTAGGAAAGTTTTACACTGTTGCGCGACTAATATTCGCGTTTGGCTTACAGATGAGCAGATGAATTCGGAAGAAGAACTTGCCGGATTTAAATACACCTGCGTGAATCATTATTTCAAAAATGGTGCTTCCACAACTTTTTATTCAATCAGTGATTTTTTAAAGCAGTTTCAATTTCAAATCAACCCTGAAAAACAATAATCCTATGAAAGCAAAACCCATACTCTCTGAGAAAGAGGTTCAGAGGTTGAATAAGGCTATAAATCACCCCGCTTGTTCCGCAATGGAATCCCTCTTGAATAGGTTAATTTTGCATTTACGTTGGAAAATTCTAGACCTCTGCCAAGTGAACCTGATATTGAAACAATGTCGCTTCATCGCGGAAAAGAGTGACTTGCGCGAACTTGACTATTGTTATATCTGTGAGATAGACTCTTTAATTAAAAATGCCGAAAACAAATGGTGTGTTAAGTTGTATCATGAAGCAATTCTTTTTGAGGAACTGAAAGTACTACTTTTGAGGCAGCGGCGTTTGATTTAAATTCAAATTGAAATACATGAAACTATGCCTAGACCTTAAAAACTGATAGCTCTTTGATAATTACGGGACTACTTTTTTTGCTTGGCTGAATAGAGTACATATAAGTTCTCAATCACAAGCTTCCAAAACCAGTAAGGTACATGCACCATATCTCGTAGCAGATAACTTTTGTATGTCTTTGTCTTTCTTGAAACGTCTATCAAGCGATGGGGCCATTTCTCAAACATCCAAGCCACTTTTATTAGAATAAGTGCTCGTTGAGCCAGATCCTTCTTTTGATATTCTGTTTTTTTTGTTTGCCGACTATTGATTCCAGATTGAGTTGAAACTAGTTCATTAAAGGCAGCAAGTTTGGGTGTGGCCGAATCCAATAACCACGCTATTTGTCGAACCACCTCAAAATAAAGATGCGAGTATTGAAATTGCTGATCGTAGCCTCTTTCCATGAGTATCTTAAATCTCTTCTGAAGTCGCAAAAGGTTATTCTCACATGGAATAGGTTTACATTCTCTCAAATCGAAACCACATTTGTAACAAATGCAAATATCCTTCTCCAGTGGAGATTCTTTTGTTCCTACCTCCAAACGATGAAAAGCAATAGGAGAATCACACTTAGGACAATGATCAATAAGCATCGATTCACACTCTGGGCATGCCACCATGAATGAGACTCTCCAGTATATTCTAAAATACGGTACAGGGTCCTTTTTCAAGCATGAAGGGCACGCCATTTGGCCGTTTCCTTTCCTAGTGCGATGAAAAATGCGAATTGGCAAAAACCATACGTTTGACCTCTCAACAAATAGGTTGGGATACAAACTATTCAAAGTCGTGGCTTTGACTTGCTCTTCAGTTATGCCAGCTTTCAGCGCAAACTGTTTTATAAAATTCTCTGATGGATACAAATCGATGTCTGCATTCCAAACATTTTGCTCAGCTAGAATAAATTTGCAAAAAGTATGGGATTTAGTCTTCAATGCCTTTGCATACCTCATAATCCAACTGCTCAATAATTCGTTTGGCAAAGGCTTAATTAAAAGCGGAAGAAGCGGTCGACCTAAACGCTGAAAATGAGTATGTCCATTAGTGGTCATCAAACTACAGGCATTCGGTTTCGATCTTCAGGTAGCGGTACTTTCAGTGACTGTAGAATGTCCAAGGTGATTTTCTCAGTCCCCTGTTCTATGGCATCTATGGCAGCGGTCTGAAGCACACGCGCGATGCCGCCAATTGTGCCGTCAGTTAAAGAAAGAATTTTGGAAGCAACTGCCCGGTCAACAAGATTTGATGGATTCTTTAATGGAAGAAGTTTTTCGTAAGACACCAAAAAACGCTGATATTCTGTATCCATCTGCCAGCGAGGCAAGGGAAATGGTTCGAATCTACTCGCCATTTGTGGATCAGATTGAAATACATGAAAAGCATTCTTAGTTCCGACTGCTATTACTGAAATCTTAAGTGTATTGCCCAGAGTCTTCAATGCATTTAAGAAAATTTGTCTATTCCCAATCTTTCCTGCTAGTACGTGGTGTATTTCGTCAATTATTAAAACTCTCAATTCGAGCGATTTTAGTACTTCGCATGCTTGTGTCTTTAGAATTTCAGCTTTATGGTTACTGCGGTACGGTGTATAGGAAGCTTGCAATATTCTCTCGTAAAGTCTTTTTTCATCTGCTTCTGCTGGGGCATCTATGGTCATTACTTTGGCCACAACCTTATCTTGCTGCTCATCAATGCGAGCCTGATGATTCATCTGAAAACGTTCAACCAAATTAGTTTTCCCGTTATTGCCTTCTCCTATCAATAGTAGGTTTGGCATCCGCGGAATTGGCGGTTGGGTTAATAAGTCTTCAAATTTTTTCAATGCCTCTTTAGCCCTAGTGTAGCCTATCCATTTATATCCACGTATAAACGATATCCTTTCCGGATTCGATTTTTCCAAAAAATCCCGTGTGTTATTTGTAAGGTGTTGCATCGTCAATTTCTTCAAAGGCCTCTATTACTTCATCGAACGAGTCACTAGCAGGTGGATCCGGTGGTGTTGGCGAATCCATTAAAATGCTTTTATGGTCCAGTTGTTGGGCCTTTATTGCGTTAAGTCGCTTTTGCTTTTTAGTTGATTCAGATGACTTCTGTTCGATGTCCTTCATTTGTCGGTATGCCGCAAAAATTGCGTCTTCATTAACTGTAGCTCGCCCTTCTTGAACAAGTCGGTCGCGCGCTGCTCGAAACTCCCAAATAGTTATTGCTGGTTTAGAGGTATCGCGATAAGGAATAGGGAAATATTCTTTGCGCTCAGGATCAAGGAAATAAACAGTGCTGATGTCTCTTGGGTCTCTTTTAAAAATAAACTTCTTCTTCGCTTTTAATTTTCCAGATTCAGAATCCGTGAAATCAATGTAGTTGCGAAGGCCATCAGAATAGTAACATACATTATCTATCATAACACCATAATCTTGGATTGTTCTTTCCTCAAATGGCATGAAGTCGATGTATACTTTTCGTTTGTTTAATATCCTAGGTGGAAGTCCAACCCCTACATTTTCTGAATCTCCAATCAAGCCTTCCTTCCATTTAGCGAGCGGGGTTTTGTTTAGTGAGGAATGAAAGCGGTTAGGATATACTTCAACGATAAGATGCAGCAACCATTTCTCGAGCTCCTTTATGGTTAAGATCGCCTTACCTTCTGAATCATACTCGCCTCTTTCTTGTACGTTAGAGAATGTTGTTCCTTCGAGGGAGTGAATTTCCGTACTTAGTGTCCCCAGCATACGTTCGATGGTACCACCAAACTCTGGCCCACCTTGAGGGCGAAAGTTGGCTTCGATATGATATTCGAGGCAAGCCGCCTTTAACATATCGGAATGGAATTCTTCAGCATTGTCCATATGAATTACTTTCATAGGGCCCCAGCAAGGCCATTCTGAAAATATATTGCGTTGGGCAAGCCATTCCTCTTTTGGAAGTATGGCTTGCGCTAAACATAATCCGACACTCATTGCACTTGGCTTTTCAAAACCAAGGTAAAAGCCAATTACCATTCGACTATAGGTATCGATAGCAAGTGTGATCCATGGTCTACCAATAGGCTTTCTTTGCACCTCGTCGACAACAATAACATCCACAGGTGTATGATCAATTTGTACCGAGGAGAGAGGAAAAATGCCATCTGGAAAGTGATCAACTTTTGGAGAAGATTTTTTAGCCGCCTCTCGCCCCAATCGACTTTTTATTTTTTCGCGATTGGATATCATCGCAATTCTAGCCCGTATTGTATTATAATGTGGTGGTTCTATTCCTTTTTCCTTGCAGACCAATGATATTTCTGTTATGACTTTTTTTACTGATTTTCTTTGTTTGTCCAGATAATGAATATCAATTCCTTGCTTGATGATGTCATCAAGGTCATTTGTCAGTCGGCTTTTACCTTTACCACCTGTCTTTGGAGAAGGTGCGAGCGAGGAAACTAATTTTGTCTTTTTGTATTTAGCTAGCCATCGATAAATAGTAGATTCACCTACCTTGTGATCGAGTGCGGCTTTGATGATAGCTTCATGACTATCTTCCGAATTAATGATCTTTTGAATTATGGTAAACCTTCTCTTAGCTTCATTCCAATCTTCTTGACGAAGAGCTGAAATTTCTATTCCTGTTTCAACTGTCAAAGGTTCAAGTTTGTCAATCGTAGTTTGTTCAACTTTTCCTGCTCCGTTTTCCAAAAGAACAAAATTGGTGTCCAAGTTCTTGACGATGATAAATGTTTCACCTTGATACTTGACTAATGAACCTGCGGAAAGATTAAAAGTCATAATACTAAATTCTTAGAATTACTAGAGTTGTCCCAAATTGCTGAATTCATTTTGATTTTTTTATCCAGGTCGACACCTATCTCAGCATTAGATACAATATGCCACAAACAATACAACAATGAAGCACGTCTTTGAGTATTACTCGTAAGATTGGCAAGTAACTCATTAGGTGTAGTCAGACCTAATTTTTCTACTTCACGCAAAATGACTGCGCGATCGTCAACATTAACCATAGCTTTTTTATAGTGTTGAAGAAAAATTGCATTTTGCAAAAACTCTGTACGAATCTCTACCTCAGTCATTATCTTAAATCGCCATCCTCTGGTTCTCGCAAAATTGATAGCTGCACTAAATTTGGGTTTATACTCATTCCATTTTACTTTCAAGTCACTTCGATACTTTACTTCAACAAGCATGGGCTTAATCCATACTCCTGACACAATGCTGTGTTTGTAGTTAACCAGAAAATCGGGGACATACTTAACCTGTTTGCCTTCATGCAAAAATTCTATCTCGACAGGTTGCTCAACATAATCTTTAACAGCCGAATCGAATTCAATGATTCTGGCGAAATCGCGTTCAAGCGATGACTCAAACCTGTTAAGACGATTATTTTTTAGGCTTGGAATAGCACCCGTTAAGGAACGATAATTTGGATTTATCTCCCTAACTGGCTCTAAACCTGTAGTCAATGTTTGCTCGCTTTTCTTCATTGAAACAATACAATATTCTCATTATCTTATGTAATTTTATCATATTGTACTGTAAAAAGCAAGAATATTATCAAATTCTTATGTTTCTGTCACCACCTACCAGTGCCACGTCAGAAATAGTATGATGGGGAGATCGAAAAGGGCGCGTGGTCATCAACGATGCATCGGCCCCTACCCTTCCGGCTACGGAGTGGATCTTGGTAGTCTCCAATGCTTCGTTGAGGGTAAGTGGCGGCAAGATGGAAGGCAACCGTTTTGCCAACATGGTCTTGCCCGCACCGGGTGGGCCAATCATAATCGCATTGTGTCCACCGGCTGCAGCAATCTCCAGCGCACGCTTGATATTCTCCTGCCCTTGCACATCGCGAAAGTCGGCATCGTAGCTATTGAGTTTGCTTTGAAACACTTCGCGCGTATCCACCACGAGCGGTTCAATCACCAAATGTCCTTCAATAAAATCAATGGCTTCCTGCAGCGTATCGACACCAATGATGTCGAGGTTGTTGACGATGGCGGCTTCACGGGCGTTGGCCTTCGGTAAGATCAGTCCTTTAAAATTTTCTTTACGGGATTGGATAGAGATCGGCAACACGCCTTTGATAGGCCGCAACTTTCCATCGAGGGCCAGCTCGCCCATGATGACATATTGTTCGAGTAAGTCGGTTTCAATTTGGCCCGAGGCGGAAAGTATGCAGAGGGCATGTGAATATTATAAAATTGTGAGAATTTACACAATAAACACATGCACTTGAACATTATAAATTGAGAAAAAGACTAGTAAAATATGAGAATGCCCCTGCTCTACATATGAAATTAAGAGAACAATTCCTCGCGTCCTTAAGGGACGTAAAAAGCAATGGTTTTACAGCTCCCGGGGTTATTCCTAGTAGGAAAAATAAAGCTATGGTGCAATATGAGAGCATTCCTGAAAGAAACATGGCTTATTTTCTTGAGTTCAGCACTGGAGTCAAGAGATTCGTTGAACAACCTGTAAAAATTGATTACATAAGCCCAAGCGGGAAGCCAGCTCATTATACACCAGATTTCCTTGCATACTTCTCAGATGATTTAGGTCCTGATAAAATAAAACCGACATTATTTGAGGTTAAAACTCGGGAGATTTTAAAAAAAAATTGGAATGAACTTAAACCAAAATTCATGGCCGCTATCCGCTACTGCGATACTAAAGGATGGAGGTTTAAGATCATAACCGAAGTGGAGCTCAATACGCCCTATGTTGAGAACGCTAAGTTTCTTGTCCCCTACATGCGTAAAACTCCTAGCATTGGTCTTATTGAAAACGTCATGGATGCCCTGCACGAACTAGAAGATCATGCGACTCCTGCACACATTATAAAAATCGCTGCAAATGATTTTTATCGTAAAGCAGCATTGATTCCAGCACTATGGTTTTTAGTTGCTACTAGGTTCATAGGTTGCGAATTGGATAAACCATTAACTATGGATTCACCAGTATGGTATATAAAATCATAGGCTTATGATCAAAATAATCAATGACGAATTATTTAGCTATGAAGGGGTCAATTTCCGAATAAAGCGGGTCATCTCAGATCGAATCCATGTGGTTGGTGAGAACCTAGAGACCCGTGAAACAAAAATGGTACCCATCGTTGATATTCGAAAGCCAATCCTTCCGGATATAAAACAACTTTACCCAGTAATACCAGCAGATCTACTTACCGAACAAGAAGAGGCCATTGCTAAGAAAAGGCTTAAAATTATTGCGCCATTCATTGATAAATATATTGATCCTGACAAATTGGAACTAGCAGCGAGAAAAAACAAAGTCGGCAAGTCCACTATTTATCGCTGGCGCGCTCGTTACCAAAAAACCAGACATCTGTCTTCGCTAATTGATCGAGAAGGACGAGGTGGTAAGGGTAAGAGTAAGATATCAGACGAACAAGAGAAAATAATACAGGAAGCCATTTCCTCTAAGTACTACAAAAAAAAGTCCATTGCAGATACCTTCTTGGAAGTTAAAATTCAATGCACCAGGAGTGGCTTATCAGTTCCTAACTTGAACACTGTAAAAAAGAGGATTGCTCAAAAAACTGAGAAAACAGCTATTAAGTTTCGCAGGAGCAGACAAATAGCAAATCAACAATTCGAAGGTAAGCCTGGTAAAATACCTGATGCTAAATATCCGTTCAGTATTGTTCAAATAGATCACACACGGCTCGATATAATATTAGTAGATCCAGTTTACCGTAAACCGCTAACAAGACCATGGCTGACACTTCTAATAGATGTATTTTCCCGATGCCCAATGGGCTTTTATCTTTCCCTTGATCCTCCAGGTAATTTTGGTACGGGGCAAGCAATTGCAAATGCGATGTACCCAAAAATCAAACTACTGACCAAATATAATATTACTGAAGAATGGCCTTGCTGGGGTGCCATGAAAACAATCCATTCTGATAATGCTGGCGAATTTCATAGCAAAATGATTGAGAAGGCCTGCCTCGCTTACGGGATAGGGATACAATGGCGTCCGAAGAAAAAACCGCACTATGGCGCTCACATCGAAAGGTTATTGGGGACCTTTAACAGGGAGATTCATACACTGCCAGGCACAACATTTTCGAATATCAAAGAACGGAAGTATTTCGAATACGATTCAAAAATGTACGCAGCCTTTACTTTAGAAGAATTCGAAGAATGGCTCGTCACTTACATCACAAAAGTGTACATGATCCGCCCGCACACAGGGATTGGGACTAGTCCGCTTTCAAGGTTGAAAAAAGGTTTAATGGGAGAATATGGTGGAGTGCCTGCAGCAGGACTTACTGAACTTCATGAAGATGAAGATACTCTGCGTTTAGATTTTATGCCGCTATATGAACGAACTATACAGAGTTCAGGGGTACAAATCGAAAACATGGAATACTACCATCCATTACTTGCACCCTATATTAATTTAAAGGAAGAATTCGAATTCGAGAAAAAGAGAGAGAAAAAGAAGTTCATTTTTAAGATGGACATAAGGAACATAAAGAAGATCTATTTCATGGATCCAGACTCGAAGGTTTATTATGAAATTCCAAGTATCAACCTCAGTTGCCCTGATATGAGCATCTGGGAGAAGCGCGAAGTAGAACGTAAGCTAAAAGCTGAAAATAAGGACATTGATACAAATGCTATTATTGAGGGATATCTTGCTATGAGGACGCTAGAAGAATCAGCTATCAACAAAACAAAACAGTCGAGAAGGCGTCAGAGTAGAGAAGCAGAGCGCCAGTCAAAACCCATGCCTAAAGGTGAAGTGGTTGGGGAGTATTCGGTTTTACCTGAAGTCAGCAATGCTGCTGAAAATTCAGAAAAAAAGGAAAAGAAAAAACCTAAACGATTTAATATAGACCATGGAGCATTTGGATCAGAGAACAATTAAATTCTTAGAAAACTGTAAGGGATCTGATGCAAAGGAAAAAAAGATTTCCTTCGTTAGAGAAACTCCATGGATCATGCACCGGGAAGTTGAAAAAGTCTGGGCTAAAATGGAAGAGATTTTTGAACACCCCAGATCGCATCGAATGCGAGACTTAAACATAGTTGCTAGATCAAATAACGGAAAGACTACTTTACTTCGGCGCTTTGCGAAAGCTCATCTAGCTACACTTGACGAGCATTCTGGGCAGCTGATAGCACCGGTGATTGCGACCGTTATGCCTCATGATCCAACTGAAATATTATTTGTTAATGCCCTTCTAAACTCTGTTCAACTTACAATAAAAAGAACAGACACTTTTGCTAGTAAGTTGGAGCAATTGTACCATTCTCTTGAAAGGATTGATTGCAAAGTTATTCTGATCGACGAAATACAACATATCGCAGCCGGTACTTCACGGGAACAACATCTGATGGTTAATATGATGAAAAACATCTCTAGCATATTGCAAGTTTCATTTATCGTAGCCGGTGCACCCTCAGCCATTAATATTTTTTCGTTTGACGACCAGTTTAAGAATCGCTTCTTACCGGCAGTGATCCCAACTTGGTCGGACGGAGAAGAACTAGAATCACTGCTCGCCTCCTTTGAAGCACTATTACCTTTAGAAGAACCGTCCGACTTGGCCAGTGACGATATGGTCCGTTATGTTCTTACCAATACTGATAGAACCATCGGCAACATATACGAACTGTTAAGGGATGCCACTGTTTTCGCAATTAAGAATAGCGAGCGTAAAATCACTATTCCCTTCATGGAAAAGTGTGGACATATGTCTCCTCAAAAAATCGAAGCTGAGAAGAGAAAAATCATCTAGGGTTGCTATCAGTGCGTTTAGTTACGGTCTAAATTAGTAGCAGACCGAAGAATCAAGAGTATTGACATTAAAAAATACCAGTAACTTTTTATGAACTAGGTTTGCTTCTAAATACTATATTCCAAGAAAAAAGCCGCACTCACTTTTTCAATCGAAGATAAGGCTTGGTGCGTGGCTGCTTTGGGCCGGCTTCAGGAACAGGCGGAGATAGTAGATGATCGAATTCTATCTCGGAGAATAGGGAAACTTAGTCAAGAGTTATCTTCTTTATTCTGCTTAGAAAAGCATCAGGAATTGATCCAAAAAGAAAAAGATCAAATCGAACATGAGGTTCTTTTATTTCAAAACCGTCCGATACTAAAAATTCAAACCAAGATTTGGCCGATTGCTCTCGACTATCTAATTCGGTTCGCTTTTCTATTAAGCTTTAGCTTTTGGGATCTGAAAAAGGACTACTTGGCGCTACTTAACATTTTGTTTATCCCCCTTATAACACTTATTTATGTGTATTTAATTGGTAAAGCACATAAAAAGGCCAATTCAAAATTACTGGATACCTATGGAGGTGCGGGTGCCTATAAAATCGAATACAGCGTTTCAGTTAATCAATATACGTGGTTAGCGTTTTTTCTAAGTTCAAGTGTTTTTATTAGCTATCTGCTACCCGATCGGTTGCACATCTTGGCACTGTTCGGATTAAGTTTTTACTATTTCTTATATCTCCGGTATTTCCGCATAGGCCGTTTAGGTGAGAATGACTTGGTGAGACAATTAGAAAATAAAGGATTGGATACCAAAGAACTCACCGTAGATGAGAATGACGAAGTAATTGTAGCTCTTGAAACAAAACTAAACTCTGCGACGAGTAGATTGGAAGCATACGTTTTGGAGAGCGCACTGTTTGGTGCCTTGACATTCAGTGGGTTTTTGCAGATTATGGCCACGGATTTAGTCTCCTTTAAAGACTTAGAAGATTTTGCATCATACATTTTTTCTACTTCCCAAGCATTTATCCATTTGAATTGGACCCAGTTTGATGTCGGGATTGTAGGCCTTAGTAACAAAAAAAGTTTATTTTGTCTGGTGTCAGCACAAAGTTTGATCTGCTCAATATTCTTCTTGGCAGTGATCGCGTCCCGCCTTCGCTTTAGCGATATCGCAGACAAAGTGCGAACCGCGTTGAACTTGGCAAAAGCCTATAACACCAAAGAAGAAGTGCTTCATGATGAACAGGCAATAACCGGGAAGACTACCAAGAGACTTGAGCTATTGACTGCAAAAGTAAACGAACAATTACGCCAAGCTTCAATTGCGTTAGAGGAGATCAGCCCGGTGATGCAATACATGGAGTACTTTCGAAATGCTGGCATACTTGTTTTTTTAATCATACTTATAAGTAGCAGCTTATTTATTACCAGTATTTTGGGTTGGACATTTTTGGCGCTCACTTTTGCCACCTATCTGTATTTTAATCGATCAAAGATCAACATTCGCATAAAATCATTTTTTCTCAGCTTCCGAATTGCATTTGTGAAGCTGGGGTATTGGCTATTTGCTGCTACTTTACTGCCTCAAGCGTTGGCTTTTGTACTGCGCGTAATTTTTCATGTAAGAGACACAGATTTTCTGTTTGCGGTAAGCTATTTTTTAATGGGGCTATACTTATTTGCATGGCTCCTACTAGCTGCTCATGTAGATGAGCAGTTTGGAGAAATTGAAGCGAGTAAGAGTGAGAAGATTCGATTAAGCAGATGGAATTTTTTCAAAACAACATTAGCTGTTTTGATTTTACTTGTAAGTATTGGCCTATCGCTTAAACAGCAGCATTTATCTGGAGCCAACGAAATGTTAATTATCGGTTTAACTCTCACTGGGTATACGATGTATTTTGTTGGCTATTACCTGACAAAAATAAAATGGATTGGAATTCTTTGCGGATTAATTATGTCAATTAGCGGTATTGGTGCTTTATTCAAAATACAGCATTGGGCAGGGGCAGACGAAATGCGAATTATTGGAATCAGCTGTTCACTAGTATTAATTCCCCTTATTGTGTGGAAAAGAAAGGCTTTTCACTTTCTCATGATTCGTTTTTGTGTGGCTACTCTTATAATTGGGCTTTACTTTTCTCCCCCGTTGAACAAGCTAAGATTGATTTTACAAATTTCATATGATCACCAAACACTTCAGATTAACAATATTGTTGATACCGTAGAAAAAAACCATAGCAGTGATTTTCTTTTACGAAGACATGATGCCCTCGAGCAGGGCTTATCTAAAAGTGATTGGTATCTTCAGCAATACGGTGACCAATTCGGATTTACAGAAGTTTATCGTGCTTTAGCAATGGAATACGGAGATTTTGCCATCGCCGCATTAAAACCACAGGAGTCAACAAATACGGTTGATACTACTTTACTTCCCCTTGCATTAAAGGCTATTAACCAAGAATATAAAATCATTAAACTATTTAAGTTCAAGAATTTTACAGAAGACCTTAAATTGGAAGCAGAGATTTTATTGGCTATGGGAAAAAGAGAAGAAGCCATTGAATCGCTGGAAACTATTATCCCCCAATTAGTTAATGATGAAGACAAAGAATATTTAAAGGAAAAGTTGAAATCTATAGGCACACAGTAACTTGCTAAAATCTAAATTGCGCAATTATCAATAGCTCACTCATCAATAATGGAATATACTAGAATAGATGGTATCGATATTGAAATCCAAATCGCTTTTAAGTCTGCTCATTTACCCCTTCTTATACCATATTTTGAGAAAGCCGGAATACATTCCCAAAAAGTTAACTCGATCATAGATGAATATATTCTTACTGGAGAACATGTAGTTTTTGAAAGATGGTTTCTTGACTCATGCCAGAAAAGACTCAATCCAGAGATGAATAGCTACCTGAAACGAGATGTTAATTACCCGACATTCAATCGTCTGTTAAAAGTAGCTTTAAAAGAAAGAATAGAGCAAGATCCCACAGTGCTCCATCTCCGCAAAAGCAAGGGGTTGGGTAAAGCCGCACCAAAATAGTGCCGTAATTAAGTCTATAATCTGAGCAAAATAATCAAAGATATAATTCGGTCTCAAGCTTAATAAATGAGCAGCCTTTTAATATAAACTGGATGATAATCTGGAGGTGTGGTGCCGCTTAGTCCACCCTTGTTTGTCTACGGAAACTACAAAATAGAAAATTCTGTAAAGTGTCAAACGGCGTCTGGTGGTCTTCAATTATACATTTGAGTTTCTTAAATCCGTTTCTAAATTCATCCTGAAGTGTCTGCTCTGAATATTGTTTAATCTCAAGTCCGCTACACTTCTTTGGTCCGTTCTCGGAAAAAGTCCCGATGGTCAAAAATCCATTGAATTTTAGATTCTTCTTTATTCTCTCCAAGTATTCATTTATTTGGTCGACTGTTGTCATGAAGTGAAAAGTTGCTCGGTCGTGCCACAAGTCAAATGTTTTCTCAGTCTTAAATTCAGTTATGTCGGCAACGACCCAATTAACCTTCTTCGCTTTGTCCCCGAGCCTATCTTTTGCTCGTTTTAATGCTTGTTCAGAAATATCTAACACTGTTACGTCCTCATAACCTTCGTCAATTAGTCTGTCAACGAGTCTGCTGTCCCCGCCACCAATATCAATAATACTTGCCTCTTTTGGTAAGTTAAAACTATGTATGAAGTCCAATGATGTCTTCGGGTTCTCCTGTGTCCAGCTAACCTCGCTTGGTTGTTTGGTTGCATAGATTTTATCCCAATGTTCTTTAGGCGTTTCATTTTTCATGATCGAATCTTTTTTAAGTGGGTTGCGCACAATGGTTTCGAGCTTTGCGTTCGGGCGGTTTCAGAGCACAAAACTATCAACCTACAGTGATCTTGAATATAAGCAAAAAGCTGCAAGTTTGGAAGTCAGCCCACCTGACGCAAAACCCGTGTTAGCGGTTCGTGGTGCTTTCTCGCTTGTGTCGGTCAGCATCATTTTGTCAGCTTTTTATCAAGGAATTTTTTCAATCATTGGAACTATAAGGTCGCTTTCTTTAGAGTCGGGGCGTTACTGTTGTAATTTCTCTAATATATTATCCGTGTCCGCCTAGAATTAATGCTAATTCAGATTTTACAATTTGTCTGTGAATTTCAATAGCGGGTTCGGAGTAATAACGTCTTTGTCTGCTATTATGATTAAAGTCGGCGCTTTAATCGATTCGATTTGTTCGTCCGGAATGTCATTGAAGTTTACCATTCTCTTTGCACTCCGGTCGTGCATAACCTGTAAGCCATTGGTGTCTGTCGCAACTTTTTTGTAACAGTATTTCAGTTGGGCGGGCAGGGTAGTTTCCTAGTGGCACTGGATTAACTTTTGGTTTAAAGAAATGCTTTGTTTCCTTCCAGGCTTCCTCTCGGTCTGCCTATTTCGTCCACTCAGACCATGGAATAACAAAAGGCAAAACTAATACCCAAACCACAAAAAATATCGCCATACCTGATGGGTAAGCTAGGTTATGTCGTAGTGCTGGTAGCGCAACTACCAAAAGCCAAGAGCCTTTGTAAAGGAGTTGAAGCAATAAAACTGGTGAAAAAGTCATTGGTCGCCAAAGTCCAAATAATGATAAAATGGCAATAGATAACCATAAACAGCCCACAAGTCTTATGATGTCGGTTGTTTGATATGAGTTTTGGAATATGGTTGCGGCTGATAGCTTAGGAGAAAATAACGATATCATTCCTATGTAGCCTGCAAAAATAACGTTTGCGATGTAAACTAATTTAATTGCTGTCATTTCCTTTATTTAAAATATTCGCCCTATGCCTGTTTTTATAACCGGATAAACGGAATTTCTGTCTGCGTTTGTTGTTGCTCCAATTCCTATCCTGCTATCAAAAGTCCACTGATTTTTATTGCCAAATCTGTAGGCGTAGCCATAACCAGCATAGGGTAAAAATGTCATTTTATCGTCTTGCCGCAATAGTCTATTTTCAACTAATGCTATGCCGATAAAAACATAATGTCCGTCCATGCCATTTTTAGTAAAATACTTCAAGTTGGCTCCATGCGTATTAAC
Organism: Bacteroidota bacterium; assembly: GCA_016191555.1. GTDB lineage: Bacteria > Bacteroidota > Bacteroidia > Cytophagales > Cyclobacteriaceae > ELB16-189. Next base: position 77,061 of record JACPVX010000018.1, on the reverse strand, counting down.
AAAGTTTGTTTCCAATTGAAGTGTTAAGTCTCCAATCGTTCGAACTTCTAATGTCAATAGCGGAGTAAGCGGAAATAACAAAAAACTCAACCTGACATTTGCGACAGGATTGTTTTCCGGTATAGTTTGCGCAAAACAGCTTTGAAGGCATAAAAATGAAACCAATAAAACAATGGCTTTCATTTGCTCTCAGCAATTCGCTTGATTTCAGCTAAAACACTAGGCAACATTGCTCGATAATTTTTACCGAGTCTATTGCCCAAAACCCTTTTTAAAACTCCCGTAAACTCAACATCGTGCGTGAAAAAGGTTTTTCCTTCTTTCACGACCAATGTCCTTTTAATGATTAGCCAACCAAAGGGGATTTTAGTTTTGAAAGTATAGGATTTGTTCGGTTCAAGTTCGCTAATTACAAACCTCGATTTTGGCCCTTTATCGGGAATTAACTTCCCTTTTGTGCCTACTATAAATTCGCCATCAAGAATTGCTTCTTTCAAGCCTCGATCCCACTGTTTCCAGTTTGGAACATCTGTCCAAACCTCCCAAATTTTATCACTTGTGACTGATGTGCTGTCGGTGTGACTAAAATGATAATTTGTTTGTTGAGCGTTTGTAGCCATTGCGAACAGAATTGAAATGATTGGAAATAATTGCTTCATCTTTTCGATTTATTAAATTATGAAACAAAGTTTGCTATTCGCTATTTCAATCTACTACACCTATGTTAACTTCGATTTGCGGATACGATTTTCTTTCTAATTCTGCTCAGAGACTGTGGGGCAATACCAAAATAAGAAGCTAAATATTTCAATGGAATTTTTTGAAGCAATTGAGGATTGGTTTCAATCATTTTTTTGTAACGATTTTCTGCCGTTTCAGTCTGAATTTCTTGCAAAATTTCTTCCGTGTAGTATTGAACTTCTTGAATGAGTTTGCGAACAAATGTATTCCAGCATTTTAATTCCAAAAGGTCATTCGCTTGTTTCAAATCTGTTTGCCAAATAACAGATTGCTCAATAGCCTGTATATTTTCAGTCGATGGCTTTTCAGCGTTAAAACTGACTTGAGACGTAAAGCAATAGGGTGCATCGGTAAAGAATTTTGTAATGTCATTACCATCTTTATTGATAAAGTAGCGAAGCAGTCCGCTTTCAATAAAATACAGATGTCTGCAAATTTGGCCTTCTGTCAAAAGTATTTCGTCCTGTTCAACAAGCCGCTTTACAAAGCAATCGGAAATTTGATTCCAATCCTTTTCTGAAAGTATTACGTAGTTTTCAATGAATTGTCTAAATGCTTTCACTTTATTCTAGGGAATTGATATCTCTATCTGAAACGATGAGGCTAAAAATAATCAAAACGATTAATTCAGTTGATTAATTACCCTTGAGATTGAAACTTCAAACTCTTTGACGAGCTGTTGCCTTCTATTTTCGTGCTTCGGTAAGACCGCGATCTCACGCTTGACTTGACTTAGTAAGTCGTTAATTTTTAAATCATCAACTAAACTAAGTGTAGTTCTACTTTTGTGTAAAATAGAATCTAAATCCGTAGGTAACGACTTGTCCGTTAATACTGATTTCACTACACCAAAAAGCTCTCTTAGGCTATTCATTAACAATACCTTCAATTCAGATTCGAATTTAAGATCACCACCAGCAAAGAGCCTAAGTTTCGGAAATATGTGGCTCGCGCTTACACTTTCAGATGTGTTCAATGGAATGGTAGAAACATGTTTGTGAATTATAGATTTTAGCTCGTCAGGATTAAAAGGCTTTCCGATAACATCATCCATTCCTGAATCAATTGCGTTCTGCCTTATCTCCCTGGAAACGTCTGCTGTAAGTGCGATGATTTTTATGTGCTTGTAATAATCACCAACCATGGAGCGAATGATTCTTGTTGCATCATATCCTGTCATTCCAGGCATATGTATATCCATCAGAATTAATTGATACTTATTTTCTTCAATCTTCTCAATGGCTTCCAAGCCATTCTCTGCTATAGTAACATGTAGTCCCCATTTTTCTAGGGTCTTCTTTGCCACCAATTGATTAACCCTATTATCCTCTACAAGAAGAACTTCAATGAGTTGATCAGACCATGATTGGCTCTTTTCAGGCTCAGTGAATAATATCTCATTCCCTTCGGGCAGTTTCAGCGTAAAAGAAAATTCCGATCCTTTGCCCAATGTACTTTTAACTTCAATTCGACTGTTCATTAATTCTAAGAAACGCTTTGAAATTGCAAGACCTAAACCGGTTCCACCAAACTTCCTGGTTATATCAGTTGATGCTTGATTAAATCCCTCGAAAACAAAATCTAGTTTATTTTCGGCAATGCCAATGCCCGTGTCCTTGATCACAAAAGAAATCCTGTGTAGATTATTCTGTACCCCAATATAATTGACCCGCATTTCAATGAACCCTGCATCGGTGAACTTAATTGCGTTACTTAATAAGTTATTCAAAATCTGTCCTATTCTAACTGGATCGCCTACTAAAAAAGCATCCCTTTTTGTTTGGCAGATTGCTCGTGAAGCTTCTTATAATGATAGAGAATGTCATTTAAGTTAAATGATATATTTTCAAGTTCGATCTTACCAGCTTCTACTTTACTGTAGTCAAGAATATCGTTAATGATTGAAAGTAGATTATTGCATGAAAACTTAAGTAGCTTTAAATTATCTAATTGATCCACACGTGGGTTTTCGGTTAGTAAAATATTGGTAATACCGATAATTCCATTCATGGGAGTCCTAATCTCATGACTCATCATGCTCAAAAATTGACTTTTAGCTAATGTGGCATGCTCAGCTGCCAGCTTTGCCTTTTCCAAGGCAACCTCGTAGGCCTTTCGTGTAGAAATATCCCTCACTGTTGACTGAAACCCTGACAACTCACCTCTATCAAACAATGGCTTGATTAAGTTCTCCACCCACACAATACCTCGATTTTTAGTAACAATCCGGAATTGGCTAGGCTCCAGAGGTTCATTGTTTTTCATTCGCTCTAAGAGCCATGGCGCGGTCGCAAGTATTCGTTGAGAATCATCTACCAAAACAAATTCAAGGCCATTCCTACCTACAAGTTCATTGGGGTAATATCCGTGAAGGTTAATGCTTGAAGGTGAGACATATTCAAAAGTACCATCAAGTTTATGTAAACTGATGACGTCTTGTGAATTTTCCGCCAACAACCGATACAATTTTTCGCTACGCTCTAACTCTTCCTTTGCTTTGATTTGTGATGAGATGTCTATACTGATACCGACCAATCCAACTATCTGTTGATGTTCGTTTCGAAGAGGTAATTTCGAAGTTAAAAACCACGTTTGGGAACCGTCTTTCCTCCTGTTTAGTGTTTCTCGATTTAAGATGGCTTCTCCATCAAATATGAGTCTATCTTCTGCTATTGAGATTTCTGCGATTTCATTTGGATATAAATCCCAATCGCTTTTACCAAGAACATCACTCTCGACTTGCCCTCCAAGGTATAGATACTCTGTTCTATTGGCTAGAATCTTCTCTGATCGAAGATTTTTTGCATAGATATGAGCCGGAATATTATCAACAATGGTCCGCATCAATATTCTCTCTCTGGATAAAGCTAATTGAGATTCTTTGATTTGATTGATATCTCTAGCAACCACACTCACCTTATATACCTTCCTTTCATTAAAAAACAAACGGACATTTTGCCCGACCCAAGTAAAAGAACCGCCTTTTGTTTGTATTCGAAATTCTAAATATGAATCCTCTTTTTTATTACTTAACTGACCTTTATAAAACGCAACAACTTGTTCAATATCGTCTTGATATATTAACCCACGATAGTGTTTTCCCAGCAACTCATGTTTTGAAAACCCCGTCATTTTCTCCATCAAAGGATTTATGAAAGATAAGTTTCCCCGATGATCTAGCTCATAGATGGAATCTAAAGCGCCATCGATCAATCCTTCATACTGTCTTTGCTTTACTTCTAAATCGAGTTGTAAGGCCCTAATCTGTTCTAAACTACTCCGTATCTCTTCCTCTGACGCGACGAGCTCTCCGTTACGTTGAATCAATTCTTGATTAGCTTTATTTAGTTGATTTGAGCCGGGTATGACGATAAAAACAAACTCTGAAATAAGGATGATAACAGCAATTACCGAAAGGATGAGTTCAAGTTGTTTTAAGAACTTTAATTTCCTTTCTGCCTCTTTTTGATAGGTTTGGACAGTTTTTTCCATTCGTAATAGAAAAGGCAATTCATACTTCGCGATATTGGCAATGGCCTGCTTTACAGTCGAAGAATCTGGACTCCTTATTATCTGTCTACAAGAGCTAACCACTTGCTGAAGACCTTCGGTGTTATTTCTAAGTAAAGAATCAATCTCAACACTTTTAGAGTACAACTGATTTTGTTTGATCAGTTGAAAATGAACTTCTTCCCATACGTCTACCAATTTTTTAAGCGTATCAACTCTGTAGAAAGATGAATCTCTCTTGTTCAAATTATTATATTGAAGAAATAATGTGAGTTTTGAAATACGCTGACTAAGCATTCGCTGCCTGCCTGCCAAATTTATCAGCCTAGCATCTGAATTTTGCTCATTGAGATCATATTGAATGACGAGTTGTGATATAAAAATCGTTAGAACAACAGAACCTATAAAAATGAGATATTTGAGTTTCAAAGACTTCATCGATATTTACCCCTTACCATAAATATAATTTTTTCTACCCGTTAATTGATAACTGAATGTATATTCTATCTAAGCATTTGAATCTTTTAAAGTAATCAGTAGCTAGGCTTTGTTGATCTCATTGTGAAATTTTGCACGCACAGGTAGTAGAAAGAAGTGTATTAAAATAACGCCTAGAACAGCAGTAGTGCTACGATTCATGTAATTTCTCCAAAAGAAAAGGGTAGGGCAACGCTTGAACTTAAAAGCCATATCCGAAAAAAATAGACAATGCTTATAAAAGTAATCTTATTATTACTTTTAACATACCTAACTTAATTCAGAGTCAATGCGTCCAAAAATTTTATGGGCTTTGTGCCTGTCGTTCTGCTTTTCTGGCACCTTCGCCAATCCTGACAGTACATTTTATTTTCGTGCAGACCTTAGCATAACCAACAATGGATTTTCAATTATCCCCGCTTTCACACTTGGGAACCCTGCTGCCTTTTTGGATATGCGCATTGGAAACAGACGACTGAGCTTCGAACCACAGTTTCGGTACGCATTGGAAGGACGCCCTTGGTCATTTGTCTTTATCTATCGTTACAAAGCTATTGTAAAGCCTAAGTTTCAGCTGACACTGGGAGGTCATCTACCTGGATTGAACTACATCACTCGTACGGTAAACGTGAATGGGATCGATGAGCAACTTTCCGTGACAAGGCGTTTCCTTGCGCTAGAAATAATGCCTACTTACAAAATCTCCAACCACGCCAGTATCGGAATCTATTATCTTCGCGGCCATGGCTTTCAGCAACACGGTCCGCAGATTTCAAATTTTCTTTCTCTTCAAGGAAGTTTCACAAAACTTAAACTGATAGGAAAGTCGTATTTCAATTTTAATCCACAGGTATTTTACCTTAAACTAGACAATGATGACGGCTATTATGTAAATGCATCAACAACAATAGGTATAAAGGGCTTCCCATTCACTATTTCCTCAATAGTGAATAAAGCCGTTCAGTCAACCATACCAGCCAAGGATTTTGATTGGAATGTAAGCTTGATCTACACCATTGATAAGCATTTTACGATTAAATAAGTTTTGGGGTTGGGTCGTGGAAATGGCCAAACTTTTACCAAACCCAAGTCTCTAAAGCTATTAGCTCTTAGTCTGTTGTTTGTCGCAAACGAGACACTCATTCTGTGATTCTTCGTTCCAAAAAACGTACTTTTAAGCTCATCATTTTCAGAATAGACTATTTCACGCTCTACTGCCCTATTTCTGTTTACCAATTCTGCCTCGGAAGAAGCAGCGTTTAAAGCATTTTCTCCCAACGAAGAAAAGGGTTCTCGTATTGCGCAAGCGCTGATAGATCATGCCATTGCCACGTGCCAACAAACCGGTATTGATTTTTTTGTTGTGGGATCCAATCGGCAAGTGGGTGCTGATTTTGCCGAGCGCCTAACCCATGCGTTTCAAACAATTTTTGAAAAAGGTTATGAGCATGTAATCGCTATCGGCAGTGATTGCCCTGCGCTTCATGCACCAATGATACAAAAAGCATCTCAAGCAGTAAGTTCGCATGGTGCTGTATTGGGTCCAACGAAGGATGGAGGCGTTTACCTGCTGGGCCTGTCTAAACATCATTTTGAGACCAGCGATTTCAAATCTATTGATTGGAAAACAGGCCACGTATATCGTCAGTTGGAAAGCCTGCTTCCGCTGCTGGGGGGCCAGGCTCTGCTTCCTGTTTTATCCGATATTGACAATGCAAAAGATCTGGCTGATGCCATCCATCACTTTGTCAATCACTCTTTATTTAACTTCATACGCGGCATTTTAGCCGTTGTCACCGCTACTTTCTTTCGCAGTAAGCAAGTGCCATTTACGGTTCCTTTGTTTTCGTTTGGACTGAAAGCGCCTCCCTCTACTATTTAATTTTTAACCACGCCTGCTGGGCATCTACTGATGTAATTTCAACGTGCAGATGATTCCTTTAGAAAGAATCATCTGGCAATGCTTTTAAAATTAATTGATCTGATTTACTTATTGATTCCGTTTACATGAAACTATTTTTTACCCTTATTCTATTTTTCTGCATTCACTTCCTTTACGCACAGGTTGATTTAGACGTAACGATTTTAAGCCCTGCCAATGGCCAGCCACTGCCCAACATCGAGGTGCAAATTGAAAACCCTGCCATTGGTTATAAGCAGGTTACAACTACGAATTCATTTGGTACCGCTTTGTTTAAAGCCTTGCCGCTGAGCGGTGTGTATCGAGTCTATACAAAAGAGAGCAGCGAGTATTTAGAGGCCGAAGCAACGAATATTGAATTGCGCTCTAATTTTAAACGTTCCATTACGTTGGTGCTTCCCAAAAAAGTAGAGAAAACATTGGAGGAAGTTATCATCACATCATCACGCGCCACCGCTATTAACACGGTGAATGCCGAAGTGGCTTCTGATATCAGCATCCATAAAATTCAAGAACTGCCGGTGGAAGGCCGAGACATTACGCGAATGTTGTTTCGATTGCCCAACGTGAGCCAGGCAACCGGTTTTTATCCGGAAGCACCCAATGTAAGCATCAATGGTGCGAACGGGCTTTATAACAACTACCTGATCGATGGTATGGACAACAATGAACGCTTTTTGGGCGGGCAGAAATTTGCTATTCCGGTCGGCTTTGTGCAAAACGTAAATGTGCTCACCAATAATTACTCGGTGGAGTTTGGCAACACGGGCAACGGAATTATCAACGTAACTTCGAAGGCGGGCAGTAATCAATTGAGTGGTGAAGCATTTTTTATCACTCGCCCCGGCCCTGCCATAGATGGACAATCTGATTTTGTGCAACGCGACTTATCGGGCAACCAAGTAAAGAATGGTTTTCAGCGATACCAAGCGGGCTTTGGCTTAGGTGGCGCCATCGTAAAGGAAAAAACATTTTACTATGTAAATTTTGAACATACCACCGACTTAAAAGACAACCTGCTCACATCACCTGTATTGGGCATCAGCCAAACGGCACGTGGCGAAAATAGCTTCAACTATTTCTCTGCAAAGATTGACCAAAAGTGGTCAGCTAAATTTAGTTCTTCACTTCGCACCAATTTTGGCTTTGTTAATATCGGCCGACAAGCGGGAGGATTGAACGGGGGCAATGGTTTTCCGTCTGCGGCCAACAGTCAAGATCGAAACTCGGTATTGATTGCCAACAAGAATACTTTTGTGGGAAGTAATTTTAAATTTGAAAGCAACGTGCAGTATGCCAGCTTCCGGTGGAATTATGGAAAGCCGGAAAATCCGGATAGCCCGAACGTTACGGTATTAGATCCTACCGGCCAGTCGATTGCCTATCTGGGCCATCCGGGTTATGTATTTGATTCGCGCGAGAGCACGGTGCAGTTGCAAGAAAAGTTGACGGTATACAAAGGCAATCATACTTTGAAATTCGGAGCTGAGTTGATCAGCGCAAAGCATGAATTATTTGGCGGGGGAAATCCCAACGGTAGTTATACAGTGCAATTGACGCAACCTGAGTTGGATGCGGTGAAGGCCAAGAACCTGGGAGCTAATTTAGGTGTTACCGACATTCCTGCTACCGCCAAGGTGTTGAGCTACGGCATTGAATTGCGCCCCAACGGCTTTGGCAAGACTCAAAACATCTTCAGCTTTTATGCCGAAGATCAATGGGCGGCCACGTCCAAACTAAACATCACACTCGGCCTCCGTTATGATTATGACAATCTATCGGAAGGCGGCAGCAGCCAGGGTGACTACAATAACATCGCACCAAGGGCCAGCTTCAACTACAAATTGACCGACCGCAGCAGCCTGCGAGGTGGCTACGGTATCTTCTATGACAAAATCTTATACGCAATCTACAGCGATGCTTTACAGCAGAACAGCACGAACAGCGATTTTAAAAAACAGCTTCAATACTTTGTTGACCAAGGAGTCTTGCCGAGCAAGACTAACATTGATGCGATTACTTTTGATGGAAACATGGGTGTTGGCACGAGTAACAATGCAGGCTTGCCTTTTGGCTATCTTAACGGGCCTCCGGCATCCACGTATGCAGGTCAGCGAAATTCTTTTAGCAGCGAACGAAGAATCTTAAACCCCAATGGTTATCAGAATCCGTATACCCAACAGATTTCGCTTGGCTACCAATATCAGATAGCCAGTGATAAATTGTTTTATGTGGATTTGGTTTATAATAAATCGAATAACCTTTTTCGCACGCGAAACCTGAATACGCCAACTGCCTGGAATGCCGTAGCGGCCGGTAATACGGCCCGAGCCACAGCAACAGCGGATAGCACGCGCCTTCTTCCCATCTACGGAAGCGCTGCCGTGATCAATGGGCAAACTGTAACGGGTATTGCAAAGAGTGTGGTGTTGACGGAAACCGAAGGAGAGTCGGAATACTATGCGGCTAGTTTTAACTTACAAAAAGACAGAGGCAACGGAAAATTTTCGTATCGCCTCATTTATACCTTGTCGTATCTGCGCAACAATACCGAAGATATCAACTTTCGCGCCATGGATGCCAACAATTTCGCGAATGAATGGGGGCCATCCATTAATGACAGGCGACATATTATCAATGGTATTTTGAATTACTATCCCACCAAGAATCTGACCGCCACCTTGGCGGCATTGGTGCAAAGTGGTCAGCCCATCAACCGCGTGCCCAACGCTTCCACATATGCCATCGTCAACAGCAAAGGCACTCCGCTGGGTGGCGCCACGAATGACTTAAATGGTGATGGGGGTGCTTTCGGAGATGCCTATATTGGTAACAGCGACCGCTATCCGGGTGCAAGCCGCAACAGCGACCGCCTGCCGTGGGCGTATACATTTGATTTGAGCGTTCAATATGTAATTCCGTTTTCAGCAAATAACCGATTAGAAATACGGGCCGATGTTTTCAATCTATTGAATACTGTTAACTTGAGCGGGTATAGTAACAATGCCACTCAAAGCAATCAGATACAACTGGGCCCCGTGGGTGCACCAATCGTTACTAAAAATGCTGCACCACCCAGACAATTTCAATTCGGTGTTCGATTTGTGTTTTAGATTTGACGGTGAAAATACTTTTTACTCAAATGGAAAGATGAAAGACTACAATCATTGTGAAAGTCTATATTGGGTTTTTACGCAATTGTGTAACGACACCTGCGATCATTGCTATAATTTATCCGGCCCGAAAGGTGCGCGCATTTCGGAAGATGAATGTTTAGCCATTATCGACAATCTGCCCGAACGCATCGACCGGGTGATCTTATCGGGTGGCGAGCCTCTGGCCGACAAGAAAAAGCTGTATCTGATTTTAGATCGGCTGAAAGAAAAATATGGTAGCGCCACACAAATTATGTTGCAGACCAATGGTGATTTGCTTACCGATGAGATTTTGGATACACTCATTCACAAGGGTGTGACACGCTTTGACATTGCCAGCATTGACCGGTATCATAAGCTGGCTGGCGCTAAGTTGATGGAGATTGCAAGTCTGTTTGAATCGCGTGGTGTGAATGGTGATGACAAAGACCCTTTGATTGAAAAAGAAACCTATCTCACACCACATCGGTTGAGTTGGGGGTATTGGGGCGCTACCGAAGATATGTGGCTGGGAGGCAACTGGGCACGTGGCAGGGCATTGCAAAAGGACGTGTGGAAGAAAGACCCCAACCATAACTTTTGTGCGATCCTTTCCGGTGCTAAAGGTTTTTTGGGTGGAACTGAATTACCACAAGAAATCAGTATTCAACTTTGGCGCATTAATCCTTGCTGCCCCGGCACCAAATTTCCGATGGGCGATGCACGAAAAGAAAAAGTGGTGGATGTGATGAACCGTGTGGCGCAATCAAAAGTATTTCAAAAACTGAACGAAGGTGACCCTTGGAAGATGGGTGAATCTATGGGGGTAACTGAAGTACAGGCAAAAACCAGAACAACTGAATTGCAAAATATCTGTTTGTGGTGCGATGAGTTCTTCGACAAACACTATGACATAGAAAAACTTCAACCTAAATAATTTACAAATGAATTGGACAGAAATAGTAGGTCATGTTGGCGCAGCGTTGAGCAGCATTACGTTTATTCCACAAGTGTATAAAGCCTGGAAGACCAAAAGTGTGGGCGATTTAAGTCTCGCCATGATGCTGATTGTTTTTACCAGTACGGTAATATGGTTAGTGTATGGAATCTCACTCATGCTTTGGCCCGTTATTTTGGCCAATGGCTTCATTTGCTTTCTAGGCGGGCTGTTGATTTATTTTAAGTATTCATTTACAAATAAGTAAGAATCAAGCATGACTAAATGATCTTTTTAATCTTGTAATATTTACCTAGCTTAAATGTCTCAAGTTTAGTCAGACACCTATTTAAGCATGTAGAAATGCAAATTGATCTGAGATAGGTGCCACGAGAAGGGTGCGGACAATGTGATTTCAAAATTAATTACTAGGTATGAAAGAGAAAATTATTTTGGTAGTAAGCATATTGTTCGGATTAATGTTTGTGAACGAAGGACTTAGCAAATTTTTCAATTACACACCTGTTCCTGAAGATATACCTCACCGTTTAACAAGGCTCATTAATTCTATAGCAAAGAATGACTGGCTTTGGCTATTTTTTGGAACAATGGAAATAGTGGGTGGCATCCTTTTCATGACCAATAAGTTTCGTGCCTTGGGTGCTATCATTATTTTCCCTATGATGATAGGAATTTTAATTACTCATATTCTTGCGGACCACAATACACTGCCTGAAGTAATAGTTTTAATGGCCATCAACCTTTGGGTGATTTGGGAAAACCGAGAGAAGTATCTACCCATGATACGCTAGGATACTTAATTGATAACTTGAATTGTAGAAATTGATGAAAAAGAGAACACTCGGAAAGTCCAACTTGGAAGTGTCTGCCATCGGGCTAGGTTGCATGGGTATGAGTTTTGGCTATGGTCCACCGGCCGACAAAAAGGAGATGATTTCACTGATACAAAAGTCGGTTGAAATGGGAGTAACTTTTTTTGATACGGCCGAAGTGTATGGTCCATTTACCAACGAAGAATTGGTAGGCGAAGCACTGCTGCCTTATAAAAACCAGGTGGTAATAGCAACTAAGTTTGGGTTTAAAATAGATGCCCAGACGGGAAAGTATGGAGGCCAAAACAGCCAACCACAACATATTCGCGAGGTTACAGAAGCATCGCTCAAACGCCTTCGTGTAGATACTATTGATTTGCTATATCAGCATCGCGTAGATCCAAATGTGCCCATTGAAGATGTAGCTGGTACTGTAAAAGAGTTGATCAAGGAGGGTAAAGTAAAACACTTTGGTCTCTCGGAGGCGGGTGCAAGCACTATCCGTAAAGCGCATGCGGTACAGAATGTAACTGCCTTACAAAGTGAATACTCGCTTTGGACACGGCAACATGAATTAGAAATTATTCCAACAATAGAAGAGTTGGGGGTTGGGTTAGTAGCATATAGTCCTTTAGGTAAAGGATTTTTGACTGGTCAATTCAATGAACAAGTTAAATTCGCTGAAGGTGATATCCGAAATGTACTACCTCGCTTCACACCCGAAGCGATGAAAACCAATCAAGCATTGATTCAATTACTTGACGATTTTGCCGCCAAGCGCAATGCCACAGCAGCTCAAATAGCATTAGCTTGGGTACTCGCACAAAAGCCTTGGATCGTGCCTATACCAGGAACTACCAAACTGCATCGACTGCAAGAAAATTTAGGCGCAGCTGCGATTGAACTCACGGCCCAAGAGCTGAGCGAGATCAAGACTGCTTCTGAGCAAATCAAAATTGTCGGTAATCGGTATAACGACCAAATGGAGAAATCTACAGGGCTATAGAGGCATTTTGAAATCAAAGATTCTAACTTCTAATCCAGTTTAATTTACTTGTTCATTTTCTAACCAGTCTATTTCACTCTTGTTTACTATTAGAATAGTCTAAAGTTGTTGGCAATTTTTAAGGCTCTTTTTTGGGGCTTCAAGTCTAAAAAACATGTGAGAAGCGACACCTTATTTGTATTCTGGTCCGCACTATAACCATTTTTAGGGTACTGACTTTTTCACTATAATTACAAGTACGAGATTTCATGAAAACCATAGCATTACTTATCGCTGACGATCACCCAATTTTCAGGAAGGCGGTCGTAAGATTAATTTCATTATTTGACAGAAACTTCAAATTCTTTGAAGCGGGCAATGGGCTAGAAGCCCTTCAAATAGTTGAAAAAGAAAAAATTGATCTAATCCTCTTGGATATTCAAATGCCCAAAATGAATGGGATTGAATGCCTCAGAGAAGTAAAGCAGCGGTCTGCGGATACTAAAGTGATCGTACTTACCGAATTTGACGAACCCTCGCTAATCGTACTGTTGGCTCAAATTGGAGCGGAAGGATTTTTGTTGAAAGAATGTGATCCGAAAGAGTTAGAGACAGCCATTAATGCAGTTCTCACGATTGGTCATTACTATAATAGCACAGCTGAAGAAACTTTAAAAAAACATACTCTTAAGAACGGATCACCTATTGCAAATTTTGAATTAACGGCTCGAGAACTGGATGTAGCAAGGTTATTGGTGAAAGGACTTAATTCCGATGACATTGGAATCGATCTAAGCTTGTCAGCTCAAACTGTAAATAGTAATAGGAAATCGATTCTAAAGAAAACTAGTTGTGCCAATACAGCAGCATTAACTAGGCTTATGCTGTTGTCGGGCATTTACCGTAAGATTTGAAACTGAACAATCTGTCTATAGTCGATCATTGTTGTCACCATCATCCAGACTATTCTTCGTGTGCCTAACCTCGTCTTTCTCTTCTTAATAATTTTTTGCTGGAGTCTATAAATCTCAATTGGTGATAACTCAGATGCCACTGGTAAATGGTTCAAATAACTCTAATTTTTGAAGCATCTATAATACCTGGATGAAAGTTGCTCGTGTGTCGCCTTTACTGGCCTTTAATCGAACGATCGATGCTCGATCTAGCCTGATCTTTATTAGAAAGCTGTAAGTCCTTGGGAGACCTGAGAATAATTTACAAGCTCACTCGTACTTTATTAAATTTGTAAGACTGGTTTTCTGACATCCGGAACTCGTCTGGAAGAACTAGGTTATCGGAAGATATGAAGAGTTCCTTTCCCACTTTTGCTTTGTTAATAAAGTAATTCTTCTTAAGAAGTCCAATCTCTCTATTACCGTATAATTCCTTGATTAATTTCGTGTCATCATAAGACAATAACCACTTGAAGTTTGTTGCTGATTTAAGAAAATTGGAAAGGTCTTCATGGTCCTTCTTAACATAAAAATGCCTGTAGATATCCTTTCCAACAATGTCATAAGGAGGATCAAGATAAACCAAAAGTCTCTGGTCATTTAGAATAAAATCGTCAAATAACTTTTTTAGAAAGTCTACGGCATCCATGTTGTAAAGCATAATCCGACTTTTGAACAAGGCTATATTCTCTATTCGTTTGATTAGGTCAGCTTTATTGAATCGTGCTCCTACTTTATAGTTTCCTGTTTGTTTTAGACCGCCGATCGGACCTGAATTGAGAATACCTGAACGGGTAGTTCTATTGAGATAAAACCCAGTCAGTCCAACATCAAGCGGGTCACCATTTTGCTCATAATACTTATCATTTAATAACTTATGCTGTCGTTTCCATTCAGCTACACTTGCGCGTTTGGAATGAATTGCCTGACATAGTCGATCGGTATCATGAATAACGGAATACCAGAACGAATAAATAAAGCGATCTTTATCATTTAAGTATATCTGGTAGATATAGTCTTGCATCATGAGCGACAAGGCCGCACCCGCACCGCCAGCATAAGGCTCAACATGTGTGCCACCGCCGATATTGTTTTCAACGATAATCTTTATCAAAAAATCCTTAATTCCAGCTTTACCACCAGGATACCTCAAAGGACTTACGAAATTATGATTTTGCGACATCAGGCTATTGTGGGTTGAGTGTAATGTTTAATAAACCTTCTAAACTTGACCAGGTTTTTAGAAGCCCCTGAGGATCTGGAAGTTCCTCTGTACTGTGAACAAACTGATTCATTGTATACAAAACAGGGTCATTACTATTCTTTTCAATGATAGTGTTGATTTTCCTCTCTATATGACCGTTTACGAGATTAGCCTTTGCAGTCCACCTTAACATTTCCTTTAATTCAGGTGTCCAATGTGAACGCAATTGCTGACCCGGCTTAAGATCAGCTACAGCTTTTGCTCTCATCTTTTTTATCTCACCCAGCGATTCCAAAAATTGAAACAAAGAAAGTTCTAGTAACAAGCGCAACATTACTGCGGTCGCATTAGGGTATTTTTCAAGAGGTAGTTTAGATATCTCATCGAAAACTCTGTTTATCCGATTGTGTGAGATAGTACATTTGAAGTGATGAGGAATGACATTTAAAGAAGATGGCGTTTTTTTTCTAATTGGTTTATTACTCGGTTCCTTCTTTTCTATAGGAGTGCGGTTCTTAGTCAATTCTTTAATAAAATCACCAGTAGAAAGCCTTACGCCACCTGAAGTATCTGGATTATATGCTTTCCGCTTTTCATCAATGTATTTTTTTCGATCAGCAGCCTTATCTGTAAGACGTGAGAAACTTTTCATGTGTGCAACATCTGAAACTAAAAGAATGCAACCCGCTTCGAATTCCTGCGGTTTTGATTTAATGTATAGGTGCCCATCCTTTGCAAATTCATAGCCTAAATATTTTTTACAATGGTCATCGTTAAAGATTCTGAGTAAGTTAGTAACATTAAACAGACTCTCGTTTTTAACGATTTCTTCGACATCAGAAGGTAGATTAAGTGATGAAGCAACGGCATACATGTCAAGAACCTTATTCGCCTCTGTTAGCTTTGACTTATCATCACTTCGATTTTCTTTATCGAACCTTGCTTTGGACAATGAATCCCACTTCATCCTACCCGGTGCTGTGTGAAGACTTTCAATTAAATCAATAGCAGCCTCTCGTGTTGGAGCTATAACTACAGGAAGTTTACGAATCGATTCTAAATCTGCTATAGAAGCGAGTTGAGTAAATTTTTTTCGATGCTTATCCGGAAGGTTTTGAGGATGCCATAAAGCCTTACATGCTGCTAATCGCCTGTTACCTTCTAAGACTATGTACTTTTTATTTTCCAGTATGACAATCAAAGATTCGTGCGGATAAAACTTGTTTTCTGAAATAGACCGAGCAATTTCAGCTACATTATAAGAATCAATTAGGGCATTTAGTAAGTGCGGTTGAAGCAACCCCTTCATATTAGGAGGAAGCCTAAAATTATCAGGGTCTAATAAAAGATTTTGAACATCGATGTCATCCTTTTTCCATTCTGTTGTTTTCATCTGATTAAAATTTGAATTACTAACATGTCTTGAATCGATTCGACAATATAAATAAATAATTTATATATTATATACAATTTATGTATATTTTTATAACCTTTTTAAATTATTTAACACAGATTTCACCAAGTGATTTTACAGCTCATCAGAACAAGATCAGGGGAAGACTATAACCATCATGCTGAGGCGGTGAAATATTTTGCTAAAAAGAAACGGCTACAGATTGAAGGGGAAATCAAACAAGATCTTTCAGCAAATCCAAAGTACATAAGCCTTAATAATGAGGTTGCTAAAAAGCTAAACGCAAAAGACATCCTCGTTATTCCGGAAATCTCTGCGTTAGGGCCGTCTTTCTCAACGGTCATTGACGTAATAACAAAGCTTTTGAAAAAGAATGTAGAAATACTGAGTGCGAAGGAACCTTTAATCCTTCACCCACGGATGCTAAATTCACAGACTTTTCTAGATGCTTTGGTCATTTCAAAAACAATCGAACAATTCATTGTCACCCAACGGGCTGGACGTGGCCTTCTGAAGCGAAAGAATTCCGGAATCCCACTAGGCAGACCGAAGGGGCGTAAATCACGGATAACGAAGCTATCAGGTAAGGAGGAAATAATTCGTGAATACTTAGAAGATGGTATTGGTTATAGTGGTATTGGGAGAAGGTTGGATGTAGATCGACTTACAGTAAAAAGTTTCATAAAGCTGAAAAAAATAAAAGCTAGGAAAAAGTAGTCGCTCTTGCTAACTCGATATTTCTAGTTTTTTCACTGTATCACTAACGGCAGATTCAAAATCAAAAATTAAATGCTGATTTTTCCCCTCTGAACTCGCAACACTAGAAATATATTTATTTACTTCCACTATCAAGTCATTAATCCTTTGATCGTTAATCAAATTTAAAGTGGTTCCCGTTTTATGTAGAATATTGTCTAAGTCGATAGAACTTGAATTCCCCAGCAATGCTGACTTTACAACACCTTCAAGCTCCCTTAAACTCTTTACCAATAGAATCTTTAGCTCCGATTCAAATTTAAGATCTCCTTCTGCAAAAAGTCGAAGTTTCGGAAAAACATAGGTTGAGCTTGAATTTTTATTTTTTCCTGTCGATTGATTTGAAACGTGCTTTTGAATTAAGACTTTTAGTTCTGTTGGATTGAACGGTTTAGCCATCAAGTCGTTCATTCCGGAGGCTATCGATTTTTCCTTTATTTCCCTTGAAACATCTGCTGTAAGAGCTATAATCGGAATGTTTTTAAAATATTCACCAACCTTAGATCGAATAATTCTGGTAGCCTCGTAGCCTGTCATTCCTGGCATATGGATGTCCATTAGAACTAAATGAAATTTCATTGATTCAATTTCGTCAATTGCTTCGAATCCGTTCTCGGCCACCGTAACTATAAATCCCCACGTCTCAAGTATTCTTTTTGCGACTAGTTGATTTACCTTATTGTCCTCAACTAACAGAACTTCTGTCGCTTGCTCCAAAAATGCTTGATTCGACTCATAATCAACGGAGAGTATTTCAATCCCTTCAGGGAGATTCAGTGTAAAAGAAAATTGCGAACCGACACCTAATTGGCTTTCAACCTGAATACTACTGTTCATCAAAGCTAAAAATCGCTTTGAGATGGCCAGCCCTAATCCCGTTCCACCAAACTTTCTGGTAATGTCACTTGACGCCTGATTGAATCCTTCAGACACGGAATTGATCTTTTCTCCAGCTATGCCAATGCCGGTGTCTTTAATTGAAAATTTTACCTGGTGTAAATCATCTTTAATCCCATGATGAGTAACCATTAGTTCCACTGAACCTGCCTCGGTAAACTTAATTGCATTACTTAATAGGTTGTTCAACACTTGGCCTATTCGCACTGGATCGCCTAATAGCGTTGCAGGTATTTTTTCATCGGCAATCAACTTTAATGCTATCCCTTTTTGACTTGCCAAATGATCATGAAGTTTCTTGTAATGCAGAAGAATATCCTTCAAATTAAATGATACTTTTTCTAGCTCCATTTTGCCAGCTTCAACCTTACTAAAGTCAAGGATGTCATTTATTATCGTAAGCAAATTCTTACAAGAAAACTGAAGTAACTCAAGGTTCTCTGACTGATCGGGGCGGGGGCTTTCAGACAATAAGATATTAGTAATCCCCATTATACCGTTCATTGGAGTCCTTATTTCGTGACTCATCATACTTAAGAATTGGCTCTTAGCCAAAGTCGCGGCCTCGGCTCCCTGCTTTGCTTTTTCCAAAGCTATCTCGTAGGCCTTTCTGGCAGAAATATCCCTAACGGTAGACTGAAATCCTGATAACGCACCTTTTTCGAATAATGGCTTGATTAGGTTCTCTACCCAGACGATACCTCGATTTTTAGTTACGATACGAAATTGACTAGGTTCTAGAGATTCATTCCTATTCATTCGCTCTAAGATCGAAGGTGCCTCTGACCGCAGTATTTCAGCATCCTCTTGAAGCACAAAATCGATTCCATTTCTCCCGATAAGTTCGTGTGGATAATATCCATGAAGATTAATACTGGAAGGTGAGATATACTCAAACATGCCATCTAATTTGTGCAAGCTTATTACATCCTGCGAATTTTCAGCTAGCAACCGGTAGAGTTTTTCACTACGTTCCAGTTCTTCCTTTGCTTTCTTCTGAGAGGAGATATCTATACTAATACCGACAAGACCAATTATCTCTTGACTGCCATTTCGCAAAGGAACCTTGGAACTTAAAAACCATGTCTCAGACCCATCCCACCGTCTGTTCAATGTCTCACGATTTAAAATAACTTCCCCATCAAATATGCGCAAGTCTTCTTCGATAGAAATTTTTGCAGTCTCCTCCGGGTAAAGGTCATAATCACTTTTTCCAATTAAATACTCTTCTGATTGGACACCTAGATATTTACACTCTGTCAGATTAACCAAAATCTTTTCTGATTTAAGGTTCTTGGCATAAATGTTAACTGGAATATTATCGATAATAGTGCGCACTAATATCTTCTCTAATGAAAGTGCTGCTTGTGATTCCTTAACTCGATTTATATCTCTTGCTACAACGCTGACCTTGTATGGTTTACTTTCACTAAAAAACATCCGAACATTTTGACCTACCCACAATGGCGACCCATTTCTAGTCCGTATTCTGAATTCCAAATATGATACCGCCCGCTGCGCCCTTCTTTGAATGTCGTAAAAATCTACGACTGTCTTAACATCGTCCTCATATATCAATTCTGAGTAAAACTTTCCTACTAATTCCTCTTTAGAAAAACCTGTCTTTGCTTCCATCAGTGGATTGATAAAAGAGAACTTCCCATCTTGATCAAGCTCATAAATAAAGTCTGAAGCCCCGTCAATTAAGCCTTCATACTGTCTCTGCTTTACTTCCAACTCGGACTGTAGAGCTTTGATTTGTTCCATGCTACTTTTAATTCTCTCTTGTGAAGCAACGAGCTCACTATTGCGCCGGACCAATTGTTGATTCATAACCTGAAGTTGACTTGAGCCAGGCATAACTATAAACACGAATCCAGAAACAAGGATAACAATAGCTACACTTGAAAGCACGAGCTCAAGTATCTTTAGGAATTGCAACTTCTGTTCTGCTTCTCTTTGGTAGGTTTGTACAGTCCTGTCCATTCGCAACAGAAATGGTGATTCACACTTTGCTATAACGCGTATCGCCTGTCTTATTGTTGATGAGTCATGGCTCTTCAATATCTGCCGACAAGACAAGGCTATTTGTTGAAGGTTGGGGGTGTTATTCTTAAGCAACGAATCGATTGCTATGCTTTTAGAAGACAACTCATTTTGTCGGATAAGTTGAAAATGAACTCCTTCCCATTCACTTACTAACTTTTCCAGAGTATCGAGTCGATAGAAAGATGAGTCTATTCTATTTACATGGTTATACTGAAGAAATAATGTGAGTTTTGAAATACGTTGACTCAGCATTCGCTGCCTACCCGCCAGATTTATCAGCTTCGCCTCTGAATTTTGTTCATTGAGGTCATACTGAATAAAGAGCTGCGAAACTACAATAGTTAAGACAACAGAAGTAATGAAAACAAGATATCTAAGGGTCAACGACTTCATCTTGATTTACCGTTACTATAAATATAATTTATTCTATTCAATTAAATGACAAAACGTACAGATTGTATCATCTGTTCGGTTGCGTGCAATTAAAACAACCGTTAACTTTCATTAGTCATGTAATGAACCAAAATTTAGAGTCCTGCAATAACTGGTCAATCCATTGAAAAAGGAGGGCTCAAATTACCAGCATTGAAGAATAATATGGTCACCTATCCAAGTTCTGAAATCGGAGATGCGTTCCAAGCAGTGAATGAATAGCAGACCCAAAATGGAGTTTCCCACATAAAGCAAATAATGTTTAGCTTTACTCAATGATAAATATGTCATTGACATTATGGGACAGCGAAAAGATAAACTCTTACTCAAAAAAATAGCTGCTAAAATAAAGGCACTTCGCCTTGAAGCCGGTATCACCCAGGAGCAATTCTATAACGAAACAAATATTCATATTGGAAGGGTGGAAAGAGGCCAAATCAACATCACCATTGTCACCCTGAACCATATTTGCTTATACTTCGATATCACTTTGCACGATTTTCTAAAAGACTAATATTCTTCCTTTTAGTGAATTAATTTTTTTTGCCTGATACCCGACATGATTCATTTTGGCATTATTGACTTATGCAAGCCAAGGATACTGCACTAAGAATTTCGCAGAGATTGGCAGCGCTAAACTTATTTCAAAGCTAAATCACTCAATATGCAGTTAAGGAGCTATTGTAAATTAACTCGCTTCATTATTTTTGATATTATCTTTTGGATAGACGTCTCCTTAGCGTGATATAGACTGAAAATTTCATATTTAGTTTTAAGGGCTGCTAATTCTCCATGATTCTTTCCAACAGAAATCAAAATGGCCTCCCATTCTGCTAAAGTTATTTCATCGCAAACTTTACTAAATCCAATCATAAGACGAACAAAATCTTTAATAATCTTCACGATAGATCTGTTGATTTAAGGTTAAAGAAATATTGATAGCTAGCTGATTTTTATACCTACATGTTAACCGGCCGATCACAAGAAATGAAGACATTTATAATAACTAATCTCGGTTCAAAGATAACAGTTGAATATATTGAAAAAGGAGACCTTAAGCAACACTGTGTTTGGTGGCTTTAAGTGCCCACCATGGCCTTCTTTTGTAAAACCTCAGCTTAATGAATTGTTCTCCAGCTGGCTACTTAGGATGTCTAGAAGTCATTTGTTAAGGTATTATTCATTTTGCTCATCCTACTTCGAAGGAATCGAGTTCTGGGATAGAGATCTCGATAAATTCCTACCAGAAGGCATCAAGGATATTGTTGTCAATAAAAGCATATTGAAAATCGAAGAAATTAACCAAATGTTGCTTTCGTCCTTTTATCCCAACCTGTACATCGGTGATTTGAGCAGTCGGAATCCATGGTTTACCCCTTTTAGTGTTTACAGCCATAAATACGGTGCAAAACATAGCACAACTTTATCAATATGTCCTTCGTGCCTAAACAAGGATGAAGATCAACCATACTTTAGAAAGAATTGGCGTCTTTCGATTCAAACAATTTGTGAAAATTGCCGATGCGATATGATTGACAGATGCCCGAGTTGTGGCGTGCCTATAAACCACCTTATTTCAGAAAGAGGGCGTAAAAACCAAATGTCTATTTTCCCGATTACATATTGCTGGAAATGTCTGTATGATCTAAAGAATCATCAGTCGATAAGACCTACAGAAGAATTGCTCAATATGCAGGGATTTATGAACACAACTTTAGAGTTAGGCTACGATATCTCACATAGCCTTCACTATTCACACTTATATTTCTCCGTACTGAAGAAAATTTTAAGTCTACTTAACAAAGCAAAAAATCAGCAACTACAAAAACTACATGAACTAATCTGCAGCGCAACTAATCTTGATTTTATTACGCCCTCAAATGGCCGGGAAAATCCTTTCGAAATGATGAGTATTGAGAAAAGAAGAAATCTGCTTTTCAAGGCCTACTGGCTTTTGGGCGATTGGCCCAATCGCTTCCGAGAACTTACAACCAAAGCTGGTTTAAAGAGTAAACTATTCACAGATGATTTTCAAGAAATTCCCTATTGGTTTAAGTCCGAAATTATCAACAACAGAATTGTATATGCTAAATGGCGTAAGCATTACCCGGACTTTTCATACGGAAGCTTTAAAGAATTTGCCTTCTGGCGTGTTTCGAAAATACACCAAGCTAAAGATCCTAACTTAAAGCGCGGACGGCACTAATCATCTTCATATCCTTCAAGTGCTATTTTAGAAACTATTCGATTGCACAGCTCCTTGGTCGTGTCACCCATATGATACAGCCTGATTACTTTGAATCCGCTTTTTTTCTCGTTCAATTTACCCATCGTTCTATAGTTGTCTTTAATTGCCGTAACAATGAAGGCAACATCATCAGCTTTAAAAGAAACTATTCCGGTCTCATTATCGAGTGTTTTTTTAAGTACAATTTTAGTGGAAGTATCGCGCTCCATCTCGCAGAGTATATACTGCTTTTCAGCTAAGCGTATATAAATCAAATAAACTAGTACATCAATTCTATCCGATAGTGGAATAATCATCGGGATTTCCTCTGCCTGATACCATTTAGAATCTTCCGGCTTCTCATCTAGTGTTACCACAAAGTCCGCTTGGGCACCTTTATCTTTAAATTGTTTTGCTAGTTTTTCAATAAAAGTAGGCAAAGGAACTTCCTTTCGCTTAACCTCATCTTCTTTATTAACAATTTCTAAGTTAGTACTGTCACCTACTGATTTAGTATTCTCGTTAGTAGAAATATTGTCTATTGTAATAGGTTTACCCTCGCGCTTCTCCTTTGGTGGAACTATTGTTGTTCGGTTTAATCTCCATTTTTCTTTCGGAATATTTGGAAACTGAGAACCTTTGACGGCAATTTCGATATTTATAGTACGATTGTTATTTTTCTGATTGTGATCGAATGTTCTACCAGGCTTAACGATAGGATATCTTTTTAAAATAAATTCTTCAAAATCGTCTTCTTCATCATTATCATCATCGTCATCACTACCATCAGTATCATCCTTTTTTTCTGAAGGCACCGGCTTCGTTCCTTTCTTTTCCAACGTTTCATCGACTATTGCGCGTGGAGTCTCTCTGTCATAAGCTAGCCTTCTGAACGGCCACGGCCCATAGCATTCCATTAGCTCTGTGACGATTAAAACCGTGACGGAATCTAACTTAATAGTGTAACCCTTTACTTTCAACGATGTGTCATCTTTGAATGGAAAATCACTATCCAAATGCAATATCCCCTTATTACCATTTTCCAGTTTTGCATTGATGACGGATTGATAAATGGTGTTGGCCGAACGTAATGCATCTGAGCTGAAGGCTAGCCTTGCTATGAACTTAACATCTGTGAGATGCATTGAATCATGAATTAATATTTCATGATATTCTCCGTCTTCATCCGATTTTTTGACAGCTGATTGCGGAACATAAAGTGTGTTGTTAAGTTCGCTTGAAGTTTTTCCATCCAT
The DNA here is from genome assembly GCA_016191555.1 of Bacteroidota bacterium. GTDB lineage: Bacteria > Bacteroidota > Bacteroidia > Cytophagales > Cyclobacteriaceae > ELB16-189. The sequence goes on along the minus strand of JACPVX010000018.1, from coordinate 53,335 downwards.
CAGTGCACGAAAAAGTCTAGTGGATGGAAACCAATAAAATCTACCTAGTTCAGTTTTAGGAAAAATAATATAATCGTAAGGAGATGACTGTCGGAATAGACTCGGATAAACCAAAATTTTACTGTTAAAAGCAAAACGTTTGCTATCCACTCTCGGAAAACCGGAATCAAGTTTACTCCACGACATAAATCTGATTAACTCTTACCCATGCTTCCACTTGCCAATGGTTGTATTCTCATGGCCAGATTCCGTATTCAAATCAATTGTAAAGTCAGATAGAAAACTGTGATGATTTTTAAAAAATACTATTCCTCCTTTGAGTAGTGTTCCTACTGGAAAAATCCGTAATACTCGTAGGGGTAGAGTTACCCATCGCGGATTTCGTAAGTCTAAACTTTCAACTCTAAATTTGCTTAGATCACTTGATTTGAGTCGATGTACTGATGCCCTAAAATAAGGTGTACCGTCACCATCAACACCTACTTTGTCTATCCAAGTGACCATCCAAAAATCACGAATATCAAGGTGGCTAATCGATTTCTCAACCATCCCTTTCAACTCCTCCAGGCTAATCTTAGGTGGCCACATTCTTTCTCATTATTTGATAATAATTCTCATTATTTGATGGCATTCACAGGGCAATGGGCAAATCGTAGGCGGAACCTTCTTTGCGGATATCGGCAGGTGCCAAGTTTACCACCACTTTGATTCGTGGAAAATTATATCCCAAACTTTTAATAGCCGACTCTACGCGATGCTGACTTTCTTTGATGGCATTATCAGGCAAACCGGTCAGGAAAAATTTCTGTCCCTGACTGATATCTACTTCCACCGCAATGGTCTTTGCATCTACGCCATGCACCGCGCTGCCAAATGTTTTTGCTACCATGTATTAATAAATCGTCTCCAAAGTTTACGCGAACTCTGCTTTTCAAGCAAAAGTTAATCAACGGGGAAATTAATATGAAATCAGGCTAGTTGCTTTTCAATCAGCAACATCAGGATGTGAATAATTTTGATGTGCACTTCCTGAATGCGATCGGCATAGCCAAAGTGGGGAACTCGTAATTCAATATCGGCCAAGGGTGCCAGCTTACCACCATCTTTTCCGGAAAGGATAATCACCTTCATTCCTTTGTCACGAGCTGTTTCTGCCGCGCGAATGATGTTGGCGGAATTGCCGCTGGTGCTAATGCCGAGCAACACATCGCCTTTATTACCCAATGCTTCGAGGTAACGCGAAAAAACAAATTCGTAACCGTAATCATTGCTCACGCAGGAGATGTGACTGGGATCGGAAATACAAATGGCCGGAATGGCTTTGCGTGGTTCGCGGTACTTGCCGGTGAGTTCTTCCGCAAAGTGCATGGCATCGCAGTGTGATCCGCCATTACCACATGATATTACTTTTCCACCTTGACGAATCGAATCAGCAATGGCATTGCCAGCCTTTTCAATCTGTTGCAGATTGGCAGGGTCGCTAATAAATTTTTGAAGTACTTCGGCTGCTTGTTGCAGCTCGGCAGAAATGATGGATTGAACGTTCATAAACCTATTGCTTAGGTCTTTTTGCAGCCTCGGTTAAATCGTAAACTTTGGCTTTGAGTGTGTTGTTTTCGAGGCGCATGGCTTCGCGCTCAAGCTCAGCATTTTTCACATCGCGCCAGCTCCAAAAGGCCTCGATGCCAAACAATACTATTCCGAACAAAGCACCCCATTTGAAGAGGCCAATCTTATCGAGTAGGCTAAACAAAATGGACTGATTAAAATCCATGTAAACGGTGAAGATAAGCGCAGCGAGATGATAGATACCGAAGATCAAAAGGAATATGAGCCTGCGTTTATTCATTGGTCAACTGTTTATGTAGCGAAATTAAGTCTACAAACTTACCCTTTTTACAATCACTCTAAAATGAAAATTATAAGAAAACCTTACGCGAACCAGCCTGTCAATCACAAAAAGATTCGCGGGCAGCCATTTATTTACACCGTTTTTTGAATATCAATCAATTTGCGGTAGATGCCGTTGTGTGCGCTCAGTTGTTCGTGGCTTCCGCGCTCGGCAATACGTCCTTCCTGAATCACCACAATTTCATCGGCATGCTGAATGGTGCTGAGACGGTGCGCAATTACGATGGAGGTACGATTCTTCATCAGGTTGAATAAGGCCTCTTGCACCAGCTTTTCAGATTCTGAATCGAGGGCCGAAGTGGCTTCATCCAAAATAAGAATGGGCGGATTTTTTAACACAGCACGAGCGATGCTGAGCCGCTGACGCTGGCCACCGGAAAGCTTGGAGCCGCGCTCGCCAATATAAGTTTGATAGCCTTCTTCTGTCTGCGTAATGAAGTCGTGTGCATTGGCAATTTTAGCGGCACGGATTACATCTTCTTCGCTTACGTGTGGCATTCCAAACGCGATGTTGTTATAAATCGTGTCGTTGAATAAGATGGATTCTTGCGTGACTACGCCCATCTGCTTGCGCAGCGATTCCAACTCATAATCTACTAGCGAAACTCCGTCCAGTAATACCTCACCCTTCACGGGATCATAAAAGCGCGGTACCAAATCAGCGAGTGTCGATTTACCTCCACCCGATGGGCCTACTAAAGCCAGTGTTTTTCCCTTTTCGATGGTAAGGTTGATGTTTTCCAAAACGTTGTGCGCATCGTAAGCAAAAGAAACGTTTTTGAATTCGATGGATTTTTCAAAAGATTTTAACTCGATCGCATCGGGTTTGCTTTTGATGAGCGGTTGCTGATCGATGATGGAAAAAATGCGTGTGGCCGAGGCTGTGCCGCGTTGCAACGAAGTAATTCCGTTTGAGAAGTTTTTGGCGGGTTGGATGATCATGGCGTAAACCGCTAAAAACAACATAAAAGATGATGCGTCTATGGATGGATTTTCTCCCAACACCATGGTGCCTCCAATGATGATGATTCCCGCCATAATAAAAGTGCCTAATATTTCTGAAACAGGAGAAGCCAACTCGTTTTTATAAGCGACCGCCTTTGATAATGTGCGATACAGAGAGCTTTCCTTGTCTAATCGGGATATGATAAAATTACGGGCGTTGAAAGCATTGACAACACGCATGCCTCCAAAAGTTTCATCCAAAATATTTACAATTCGTCCCAGCGATTCCTGACTTCCCGTTGCCTGCTTTTTTAATCGTTTGATAATTTCTGCCAATACACCTCCCGTCAACGGAAGAACGATCATGGTAAATAGCGTAAGCTTTACTGAGATGGTAAACAAAATGATAAAATAGGCAATGATCATTAAAGGTTCTCGCAGAACCGACTTCAGGCTATTCATCACCGCGTTTTCAATCTCAGCCACGTCATTTGTAAATCGCGAAATCAAATCTCCCTTTCTGGAGTTGTTGAAATAGCCAATATGCATTTGGGTAATCTTGGAGAAAAAATCCATCCGCATATTCTTGACCAGATCGGCTCGAATTTTAGTTGCAATAACGCGCTCGAGGTAGCGAAAGGTATTGCCGAGTAGCATGGTAGCACAAATCAATACACAAATGAAATACAACGATGCAAAGGCGCCCTGTTCAACCACAATTTTAGAAAAATAATGCCTAAATGTTTCTGTGATGTAGGACACTGAAACTTGAAAATCCGGTTTGGGTGAAATGGTTACTGTCTTTTCTGTTTTATTAAAAAGTACATCCAACATTGGCTTTGCCAATGTGATGTTCATGGTAGTAAAAAATATCCCGATAATCGAATACAAAAAGAAAAACGCCAACCTGCGCGGAAGGCGATTGGCATAGTTAAGAACCCGAAAGAATACCTTCATTGCAATGAGTTAAAATTCGTACGTACGTGACGGAATATTCCACCGCAAGCCTAGAGACGTAAGCGAGGTGTTTGTATTGTAAAAGGCTAAATCACATTCGCTCTTGCGGATGGTTTGGCGCAACTCCAAAAACACATTATGCTTCAGCATATAAGAGGCGGATGCATCCAGAAAAGTAATGTCATTCTTATGGCCCTGACCGATAAAGTTTCCGTAATCTGCTTTTCGCGTGGTATAATCTTTTAACACATTGCTTCCGTAGTTTTCGTTCGTGCCATCTCTGCCCACCGTGGCCATAATCATCTTGGCGGTCAGGTTAAGTTTGGGAAGCGGCTGGTAGCGCACAATAGCTACCAATTCATTAAAATTAGAGCCGAGTGGGTGCGCCAGTGGTTGGCTGTAGTTGCTGTAACTGCTGCCGGTATTATGTGAATAAGTGTAGGGTCGAACCGTGTTAAATTCTAGTTGTAGATCGAGATTAGAAATGCCGGCTACGTCAATGTATTTTCCTCCCAATTGAAAGGCGTATTTATTTCCCCACCAGCCTTTGCCGGCTTTAATTTCGGCAATCACAAACTCGTCCAACAATGCCTGTCCATAAAAGGAAATGCCTTTGAACGCATTCCACTTGAAATCCAATCCGAGTAACGCATTGTCGCTGCTGCCAAATTGTTGTTCGATGGCGCGATAAAAAATAACGGGATTCAGATAACTTAAATCAAACGTACCGCGATTCACCGGATCGTCTGGCGTGAACACAATGGATTCAAAAATGCCTAAGTTAAATTTTTTACCAATGTTGATGCTGGCATGATGGAATGCCATGTAGCGATCTAAGTAGCGTTGTCCTTTTGTGGTGCCGGCCAATGCGACAGGGTCGTTGGCCGTGAGTCGGTTTAATTGAAACAGGTAATTAATCTTCCACACTTTGGCATTCACGCGCAAAAACAAATTCGGTGGCGAGTTGTCAGAAAAGATAAGCGACCGATAGCCGTTGCCAATAAATGTGCGGTCATGTCCAAATTGAAAATAGATATGCTTGGTGATGTTAAAATCGATGTAAGCACGTGCCTGAAAGAAATCGAATCCGGTAGTTTTATAGTCTTTCACAAAACCCTCGTGTGGCACACTGAAATAATTCTCTTTCACATAGGAGGGCAAAATCAATTGATTGTCGGTGACGAAGGTATAAAACCCAATTTTCTTATCGATCATACCCCGGATTTCGACTCCACGAGTGTTGATGGTAAGCGTTTCGTCCAGACGGGAATCTTTTCCAGCCCCGACATTCAGAACCGGGCTGATGTGCAAATCGAAAGCAGGCTCATCAACATAGGCCATATCCGCCTTTTTGCGATACAATCGTTTCAGAAAAGGCTTCTTGCTGTTGCTGGATTCTGCTTTGCTCCACTCCCAACTGTCATTTTGAAAATAGGCGTAGTTAAATTGATCGGCCTGACTGCCAAAAACCTGATCGCGTGCCTGCAATGAGTCGAGGTAAGTAATCGCCTGATCGCGTTTGATGGTTCGCACGGCTGTAAACCACTCCGGGGCAATACGCCCGGTTTTGATTTCATACCGCGAAAGCCAGTGGTACACATCGTCATTCAAAGGAATATTGGTACTTTGAGCCTCTGCCTGAAAGGTGAGGATAAGGGCTAAAATGGCTAAAAACGGCTTTTTCATCATAACTAGAGGTAGGCTAATCGCGAAAATTATGGGCAAATTACCTGTTTTAAACAAATTCTAAATCCTCCCTTTGCAAATCAGTTGGGGTTATCTATTTTTGCAATCCCTAAAAAATGCATGGCACATTCCATGCGGGCAACAAAAACTAGAGAATAACATGAAAAAAAGCATTCACCCAGAGTATAAAGAAGTGATTTTTTGGGATACTTCCAGCGATGTTAAATTTTTATCGCGCTCTACCTCCATTCCAAAAGAAACCATCAAATGGACGGACGGAAAAGATTACCCAGTTATAAAGGTCGAGGTGAGCTCTGCATCACATCCTTTCTTCACCGGTAAGAAAATGTTTGTGGATACCGCAGGTCGCGTGGAGAAATTCCAGAAGAAATACGGCAAGAAATAATTTGTTTGACCATAGCAATTATAAAGAGCCCCTTTTTGGGGCTTTTTTTATGGAAAAAAGGAGCGCGTAACCTGATCTGAATGCGTACCTTTGAAGTAGACTTTATGCCATTTTTATGAGCAATTCACAACTGCAATTTGAATTACATCAGTTCATCGATCGGGTGAAGGATACCGAAGTCTTAAATGCCATTCATACGCTGCTGAAATCGCAAGTAGACATTGTAGCTCATAGCGCAGATGGCAAAGGCCTGACAAAGTATGATGTCGACAAAATGCTTCAAGATTCTGAAGAAGATATTTCTGCAGGCCGATTAATCAAACACCAAGAACTAAAAGAAGAAATAAGTAATTGGAGAAAGAAATAATTTGGACTATTCGGGCTAAAGAAGACCTTCAGCAAATTTATAATTTCAATAGTTTGGTGATGGGAGAAGAGAAGGCCTTCCAGTTGATTAAGCAAATCGTAACTAAGACCGATGCTCTATCAAATAAAATTTCCGGAGGCACCCGATACATTAGCCAAATCGCTCCTCAAATCAACTATCAAAAATTAATTTTAGAAAACCATCTAATTATTTTCAGAGAAGAAGGCAATCGTGTTTTTGTAAACAGGGTATTTGATGCCCGACAGGATCCTAAAAAACTAAATTTGTAAATTTTATAAACGCCCCGTGTTGAATCTCATACTTTTCGATAACCCCACAATTCGTCAAAACCTGTTGCCGTTTACGTTCACACGACCAGTGGCACAAATCCGCTGTGGTATTTTTACCATTGCCGAAAAGTGGGAAAAGTACCTTAAGGTAGCACCCTCCTCTTCCACGGAAGTGTATCTGACTAAAAAATTTCCCGTCACCATCACCACCGACAATCTGTGGGTCAACGGTGCAGTTTGTCCGGATGCTGAATTAGTAGCCGCCATTCATCAACTGAACCCGGGCGATGCAATCGTAAAAGATTCCATGATTTTGGCCGTGCGCACACCCGATGATGAAGTACCCGAAGTAATCACTGGAAAGGTCACTAATTATACTGCACCCGTCACCATCATCGATCAGGTGTGGAAAATTTTTCAATACAATGGCGCACAGATACGAAGTGACTTTCAACTCCTTACCAAAACTAGTCGCTCGATTGGCATTCAAGATCCTTACACACGCGCTTACGCGGAAGAAAATATTTTCATTGAAGCAGGAGCCAAAGTGTATGCTTCGGTTTTAAATGCTTCTACTGGCCCGATTTACATTGGCAAAAATGCCGAAGTGCAAGAGGGTACAGTGATTCGTGGTCCGTTTGCGTTGGGTGAAAATTCAGTGATCAACATGGCCGCCAAAATGCGCGGTGATGTATCCATCGGTCCTGGTTGCAAAGTGGGTGGCGAAGTGAGTACTACGGTCTTCTTCGGCTACAGCAATAAAGCGCATGATGGTTTTCTCGGATGCTCGGTGGTGGGCGAATGGTGCAACTTCGGTGCCGATAGCAACACTTCGAATTTGAAGAACAACTACGAGGACGTTAAGCTTTGGAACTATGCCAAGGGGGGATTTGTAAGCACCGGACTAATGTTTTGCGGACTGATGATGGCCGATCATACGAAGTGTGGTATCAACACCATGTTCAACACCGGAACGGTGACGGGCGTGAGCTCCAATATTTTTGGGGATGGGTTTCCGCGCAACTACATTCCTTCATTTGCCTGGGGCGGAGCCTCCGGTTTCAGCACGTATCAATTTGAAAAAGCAATGGCCACCGCAGCGAAAGCCATGGAACGCAGAGGCCTTGCATTGACAGAAGTAGATAGAGAAATTTATAAAACACTTTTTGAGATGAGTGCCCGCGAACGAGTGTGGGAAAAAACGAAGTAAGGATCACACCACGTTTACGACTAAGGACAGTTATGAATTTTACCAATTTACCCGGACTGACGGAAATAAAATCGAAGTTGATTGAAGCGGTGAAGGGCAATCACATTGCGCACGCTCAACTTTTCGCTGGCAAACCCGGTTCGTTGAATCTGCCGCTGGCATTGGCGTATGCCAATTATTTACATTGTCAAAACAAAGGTGATAAAGATTCTTGTGGCACCTGCGCTGCTTGTAGCAAAAGTGCTAAGTACATTCACCCTGACTCCAGTTTTGTTTTTCCACTCGGCAATGTAAAAGGCGACAAAGATGAAGACCGCTTCAAGGCCGATATTCTCAAAAACTGGAGAAGCTTTCTGCTGGAGCAACCCTATGGCGACCTGAACGACTGGATTAGTTTTTATGGTGGCGAAGACAAGCAAGCGCTGATCTCGCGCGAAGAAAGCCGAGAGATTATCAAAACGCTTTCATTAAAACCATTTGAAAGTCCGTTTAAAGTAATGATCATTTGGCAACCGGAATTGATGCACCCATCCGCAGCCAACGGGATTTTGAAAATTCTGGAAGAACCACCTGCCAATACTTTTTTTATTCTCGTGACAAACGCCATTGAGCGATTGTTGCCTACGATTCTATCGCGTACGCAAATAGTGCAAGTGCCTTTACTTTCGGATGAAGATATTCAACTACACCTGCAACAAAAAGGATTGAGCGAATCAAGGCTTACCGAAATCTTATCGCTGGCGGATGGAAGTTTGAACACCGCCATCAAGCTGATCGACTCCGAACAAGATCAATATCAGGAAAAATTTTCGGGCTGGATGCGCACGTGCTTCAAAAGAGATTATGGTAAAATGGTAGCCATGACCGAAGAATTTCATGAATTGGACAAACTGGATCAGCGAAATTTTCTTGCCTATAGTTTGGGAATGATTCGCGAAACGGCTCTTCAGTTTTCCGGAGCCTCCGCCATCAGTAGAGTAAAAGGAAGTGAAGTCAAATTTGTGCAGGACTTCAGCAAAGTAGTGACCGTCACTAAAGCCGAAAAAATAAATGAGTTAATTTCGGATGCCGCTTATCATTTAGAACGCAATGGAAGCCCGAAGATGATTTTCCTCGACTTATCGCTGCAATTGGGACAAGTACTTAATCCCTAAATTAAAATTCTTATTTTTGCCCGTTAAATTTTTCGATTGTACAACTATGAACCGACTCATCACCATTCTTGCGCTTAGCTTTTTTACGTTAATATCTAGCTGCGCACAAAAGTCCTCCAAATCCGATTATGTAGTTACTATCAAAACAAGCTATGGCGACATGGTGGCTATTCTCTATGACGAAACGCCCAAGCATAAAGCCAATTTTGTGAAGCTTGCCAAAGAACATTATTTCGATAGCATTTTGTTTCACCGCGTAATTGCTGGCTTCATGATTCAGGGCGGTGATCCGAATTCTAAAAAAGCAAAACCAGGGGAAGCATTGGGAATGGGCGGACCCGGTTACACGGTAGATGCCGAATTCAATCCTAAATTTTTCCACGAAAAAGGAGCGCTGTCGGCTGCACGTTTGGGCGATGGACAAAATCCTACCAAGGCTTCCAGCGGCAGCCAGTTCTATATCGTGCAAGGCACGATCATTCCAGAGTCGAACATGGAAGAGTTAAAAATTGATCAGATGAAATTGGGCATGGCTTTTCGTCAATTCATGCAAAACCCGGCAAACAAGCCAATGATCGATTCTCTTAATCAAGTATACATGACAGGCGACATGGAAGCCTACAAGAAAAAACTTTTCGCCATCGTGCCTCGTATCGAAAAAGAAACCAATACCAAGATCATGAGAGATGTATCTGCCGAAAAGATAAAGGCTTATACCACAAATGGGGGTGCACCACACTTAGATGGTGAGTACACTGTGTTTGGCAAAGTGATCAAAGGTCTGGAGGTGATTGATAAAATCGCTGCGGTACAAAAAGATGGAGGCGACAGACCTGTAGAGGACATTCGCATGTTCGTAACCGTAGAAGAATTATCCAAAAAGAAAATCACCAAACTTTACGGATACGTGTATCCGGAAGTAAAAAAATGAGAATTCTCGTTACCGGATCGAACGGACTACTTGGTCAAAAACTGGTTGAACTGATTTCATCCGGCAATGATTATTTAATTGCTACCGCGAAATCATCATTGGTTATCGACTTACCCAAAGGTGAATTTCATTCTTTGGATGTAACCGATACGGTATCCATCGAAAGGGTATTCGCACAAAGTAAACCCGATGTGATTATTCACACGGCTGCAATGACTCAGGTAGATCAGTGCGAAACGGAACAAGAAAAATGTTGGCTCAACAATGTGCAGGCGGTAGAAAATCTGGTGAAGGCTTGTGAAAAGTTTTCCGTTCGACTGATTCATCTGTCCACCGATTTTATATTCGATGGCACGCACGGTCCGCTTGACGAAACTGAAAAACCAAATCCACTTTCGTACTATGGCAAAAGTAAACTGGCGGCAGAAGAGGTTATTCAAAAAAGTAAGATTGATTGGGCGATACTGCGTACTGTATTAGTATTTGGAGTTACGAAAGACATGAGTCGGTCGAACATTGTACTGTGGGTAAAGAAAAGCCTCGAAGAAGGAAAAACCATTCAGGTGGTGAATGATCAGTGGCGGACGCCTACACTTGCCGAAGATTTAGCAATGGGTTGTTATCTGGCAGCTACGAAGAAAGCGAAAGGCATTTATAATATTTCCGGAGAAACGATGATGACTCCGTATGATATTGCTTTGGCGACTGCGGAGTTTTTCAAGCTCGATGCATCGCTTATCAAAAAAACAGATTCCAGTCAATTCAAACAACCCGCTGCGCGCCCTCCAAAAACAGGATTCATCATCGCGAAAGCGAAAAATGACTTGGGTTATCAACCACGAAGTTTTACAGAAGGCCTGAAGATTGTTCAGCAATTACTCGGTTGAACCTCCTCCGCATTTGGTTGAGACACGTACATAATATTTCTTTTCTCCTGTGTAGTCTATAGCCGCCATACACCGATAGCAAGTATCATTCTGGAATGGATTCGTTTGAAGCTCTACATAAAAAGTCGTATTGGCGATCGCTTGTTCATTGACAGAGCAATCAAAGACCGCAAAAAAAACATTGGCTTGATTATTCCAAGTTTCTCCGAGAGAGTAAGCGGCCTGATCTTCGATGTGCAAAACGGCTTGTCCGCATAAAACGGATACTAACTTTACTTTAACACATTTACCAGACAGTTCAACTTCTTTAGAATCTCTGCAAGAAGTGAAACCCATCACGAACACAGTTAGCACAAATGCTAGCTTCTTCGAAAAACTTAAAGAGGAAAATGGCGTGGTTTTCATGCTACTTTTTTTTCGTTCGACACGCCCTCGCCTTCAATGGTTGGAACGTTCTAATCGTTCTTTACCCAGCCTTTCGGAAATAGGATAGTCAATAAGGCAACGATCAATAGAAAGTTAAATTCCATTCCATTTCTGCCTCCGCCTACTACAAACCAGCCTTCACGTCCATGAATCATGACAATGCCAGCCACGAGTACGGCAATGGTAATGCCTACTGCCCATTTTAAAAACCGCTCAAAAATTAGGCAGACAGCTGCCGCTACATGAGATAATTTTATCAGCCATGCTAAATACAAACCGAATGGTGCAAATCCGACAGCATCAAGATAAAGATTTCCAAATGCGTTGATACCACCATTGAACATACCCGGCACGCTATGCACCAATAAAATAATAGCGACCGCTATGCGAAGTAAAAAAGTACTATTAAAATTCATTGTTTTCAAAATTTAATATGAAGAAATAAGAGTAATCCAATCATACTTTAAAAGTAGTTACTTGCAATTACTCAAAATTGTAAAAATCCGACAGCCAAGTTAGGCAGGGCAAATAAATGAAGAGCTGTCCGACCCCAAGCATTTTTTATTTACAAAATCATACGGAGTCATATCTGAAAATTGACGGAAGTCATTGATGAAATGAGACTGATCGGTGTAATCTAAACCATAGGCGATTTCTACCAACTGCGAATATTTTGCTTGTTCGAGCAATTGTAAGGCCTTCTCAAATCGGGCTATTCGTTGTAATTTCTTTGGCGATATACCAATTGTAATTTTGAATCTTCGTTCAAGGCTTCGCTCTGAAATCTTATTGTTACGAGCTACACTCCATACGTTTGCTGATTCATCGAACTGTTGTGTATGGATGATCTGATTCACGAGCGTATCGATTCTGTTACGTGTTGCCATTTTCTCTGTCAAATATTTACAGGAAATGATCACACGTTCGTGATGAGAATTTGCAAGTGCAAGCTTGCTATCGATATCTGAATGACAAAACTGACTAATATCTGGCGTGGTATTCACCAACTCTTGTGCTTCTACGCCAAAGAAAACAGGAAGTGCATGCGAATGAAAACTGATTCCAAAATGAGAAAAGGTTCCAGTCATCAAGGCAACAGTACTCTTCGTATCGATTCCGCTTAAATAGCAAGCTGGCATCTTTTCACCATCTGGCTTACGAATAGTCTCAAACCGCTCTATATTCTGAAAAATAAATCGGGGAAAGCGATCAGCAAAACTTTTAATTTGGAGAAGTTTCTCATTGGATTGATATGAATCAAAACTCCAAAAATACCGAACATAGGGTTTTAGTAAATCCGGAGGAGCATATTGATGGTAGGTCATTTCAATCCTAAACGTATACTCAAATTTAAGGTTTTGCTGGTTTTTCAGTTAACGTTAAGTCTGATTTCAGTTTCGTCAATTCGCCCAACAATTTTGCTTCAGTTACCCAACTCTCTTTGTTCAATTGACGGGCAATGTTGACAATCGAAAAATTGAGCGTTTCAATTTCCGTTCTGCGTTTCATATTTATGTCTTGCAGCGTTGAGATCAATTGACCATCCGAGTTTTTACTGATCATTAATAAACTATTCATCACCTCAGAGACTTCGAGCGTTACACCTACCTCATTCGCAATAGAAACACACTCTTTAACAATTCGGGTAGCTATTTCTTTAGCTTTATCATTTCGGTGAAATAATCCATTATCAATTTCCAACAGCGGGCAAACCGAATTAAACACACTGTTCGCAATTACTTTTTTCCAAATGATTGATTGAATATTTGAAGAGTCTGCAAATTTGAAATGATCATTTTCAAGATGCGCTACTATTTCTTGTAAGTGACTGTTATTTCCTTTTATGATACCAATCTGCGAAACAGCTACCGGCTTATAACGGATCACACTTTCGGATATCGATTGACTGGTCGCGAAAAGCACACAGCGATAAATTTCGAGAAAGCCGTGTTGCAAAAATGGTTGCTCTACCTCTAATCCATTTTGCATCACCACCAGTGGCGACTTACCTATTTTTGGATAAAGTGCTTTCGCCAAGTCTTCATTACCAAACGATTTAGTCGTCAGCACCACAATTCCATCAAACAACTGTAATTGACTTAAGGATGTCACTTCGATGGTTGCTTCTAATGCCAATTGATTGGGAAGCTCGACTTTAATTTTTTCGTGCGAAGTAATTCCATGATCAACGCTTCCACGGACTAGAAGCACATTTCGGCCTTTCAATTTCAAAATCACTGCCAATGTCTTTCCTATGGCCCCCGCACCGATGATGTAAATAGTCTTTTCCATCGCTTGTTAAATTGATTTCGTACTTATCCGATATTTTCAACGATCACCGCAGTGGCTCCACCACCTCCATTGCAAATGGCCGCCAGACCATACTTTCCTTTTTCTTGTTTCAAAACCGAAATCAGTGTGCAAATAATTCGTGCACCCGATGCACCTAATGGATGCCCCATCGCGACTGCCCCGCCATGCACATTCGTCTTAGCCAAATCAAAACCAAGTATCTTCTGATTGACCAATACGACAGCCGCATACGCTTCATTGATTTCAATAAAATTCATGTCTTGTAAAGAAAGTCCAGCCCTTCGAAGGGCTAGCGTTATAGCGTGTGCAGGCGCTTCTGCATATTCTTTAGGATTGACGGCAGCATCTGCATACGAGATGACGCGAGCGAGTGGCTTCACCTGATATTGCTGAAGTGCATCCTTAGACGCCAACAAGAGCGCTGCCGCTCCATCATTTAAGTTGCTGGCATTCGCTGCAGTAATGGTGCCATTGCTAATAAAAGACGGTTTAAGATTAGCCACCTTTTCGGGAATAATCTTGGTAATGTCTTCATCTTCCTGAAAGTGACTTTCACCGCCCTTTGTTTTTAATATAATTGGTGCTATCTCATTTTTAAACTTATCGAGTCGTGTTGCTTCATTAGCTCGCGCATAGGAAGTCAACGCATATGCATCTTGGTCTTCGCGGGTAATTTCAAATTTCGCTACACTCAACTCAGCAATATTGCCCATGTGAATTTGGTTGTATGCATCCGTCAAGCCATCTTTCAGTAAGCCATCTACAAAAGTCTCATCACCAAATTTCTTTCCTTGTCGAAGCATGGCATAATGAGGTGTGTTGCTCATGCTTTCCATTCCTCCAGTCATCACTATTTCTTCCAAACCCAACTCAATTTGCTGAGCGCCAAGGATCATTGCCTTCATACCGGCAGCGCACACTTTGTTTACGGTAGTGCAATCCACCTGGTCCGGCACTCCGGCCAATATGGAAGCTTGTCGCGCAGGCGATTGTCCTACATTTGCTGACAACACATTTCCCAAATAGACAGAAGAGATTTGTTCCGGCAAAAGCCCGACTGATTGATACGCCTCGCGAATAACCAGGGCACCTAATTGAGGTGCTGTAAAGCCGGACAAGCTGCCCATGAAACCTCCGATGGCAGTTCGTTTCGCTGCTACAATAAATACTTCGTTATGCATTTGCCTTACTTAATTGGATGATATCCTCAGAAGAAACTCCATAAATAGGTGGAGTGTGTACACCCAACAAATTGAGGTAAATGCACAACGCTCCGCGATGATGTGACTCATGAATGATCAGCGCACGCAAAAAATTGCGAAGTGTGGTGGGCTTGCCGCTGGCTGTCATTATTGTTTTGGATAAATCCGCTTCGGTCAATCTTCCAAATATCTCCACCGACTGTGCATGCATCTCATTAAAGTAACGTATGACATTTTCATATCCATCCGCTAACTCTTTGCCACAGCCGAGATAATTCATTTTATTGCCCAGCACTACTTCGGCAAATAAATTCCGTTCGATGGCTGCGATGTGACGTATCAAATCGCCAATGGTAAACTTACCCGGAAGATATGCCCAATCCATTTTATCTGGCGGCACGACCTTTAAAATTCGCAACGTGCCTTCGCGGGTACGCTCATAGAATTCAAGAAAACTTTCAATTGTGGTAATTTCCATAGTGTTAGTTTATTTTTTCAAATCGCGTATCATGGACTCCAGATAATTCATAGACGCGTTCAGGTAATTCATTTTACCCGAAGATTTCGCGTGCAACATCGCCCCTTGAATTAAAGCGGTGAGAATGGATGTAAACTCTAAAGCATTGATTTCAGGTTTTATCTCGTCATTCTTGATGCCAGCTTTCAACAGTTTTTCTACTGAATTTCTCCAGTATGTGAGCGCCTCATTGGCTTTTTCTTTTAATCGGGGATGCGTATCATCCGCTTCTGTTGATGTATTGGCTATCGGGCAGCCGTTGCTCAAAAAAGACAGCTTTGAAAAATTGCGATAGGTTTCTGGATAGACCAATAACTTCTCTATTATTGATTGGCGCTCGTCCATTTTGCCTCTGATGTAATTCGACACTTGTTGAAAATTATGCTCAAAGGCAGCCACTGCCACCTCATCTTTGTTTCGAAAGTTGCCATAAATACTCCCTTTCGTTAACCCAGTAACTTCCATCATATCGGTGAGCGAGGTTCCCGTAAATCCTTTCACATTAAAGACAGAAGCTGTCTGCTCGACTATATATTGTCTGGTTCGGTCTGCTTTGGTAGCCATTTCCAATTTTTCAGTAATAGTAAGGAATAAATTATACCGATCGGTATATTTTATTAACTTTATTTTTTTCTTTGCTATGAACGCAATTCCTTGTTGACGTTTTTCCACCCACATTTTTTCATTTGTTACTTACGGCAATTCTTCTAATCTTCACAAACTTAAAATCAGTAACTATGGCAGAAAATCGCGGACAATGGGGTTCTAAATTTGGTTTCATCATGGCAGCGGCCGGTTCGGCTGTCGGCCTCGGTAACATTTGGCGGTTTCCATACCTCACCGGTGAAAACGGTGGTGCTGCGTTTGTTCTGGTGTATATTTTCTGCGTGGTGCTGGTCGCAGTCCCAATGCTTATCAATGAAATTGCCTTAGGTCGCCTGACGGCCAAAAACCCGGTGGGTGCCATTCAACAATTAGGTGGAAGCAAACTGTGGGTAGCGTTGGTAGGTTTCTTGCCTTTGATCGTCACTTTTGTTGTGCTGAGTTATTATAGTACCATTGCCGGATGGACTGTTGGATATATTTTCACTTCACTCTTCACCATCAACATGCCATTCGCAGAGTTTATCGCAAATCCGAGTTATGTTATTCCGCTAGGTGGATTTGTGATCTTAGTTACAGCTTGGATTGTTTTGGGTGGTGTTTCAGGTGGAATTGAGAAGGCCACAAAAATTCTAATGCCTATGCTTTTCGTGCTGTTGATTGTTGTAATCTTTAGGAGCATTACACTTCCCGGAGCAGGAAAAGGTGTTGAGTATTATTTAGTGCCTGATTTTTCGAAGATTAACGGACGCGTTGTATTAGCCGCACTTACACAGGCATTCTTCTCGCTGGGTGTTGGTTGGGGTATGATGATTACGTATGGATCGTATTTACCTAAAAGTCAGAACATTGTTTCCTCCAGTTTGTGGGTTGGTGCGATGGATACTTCGGTAGCATTGCTGGCTGGCTTCATGGTGTTTCCTGCGGT
This sequence comes from Bacteroidota bacterium, assembly GCA_016191555.1. Lineage (GTDB taxonomy): Bacteria > Bacteroidota > Bacteroidia > Cytophagales > Cyclobacteriaceae > ELB16-189. Next base: position 36,602 of record JACPVX010000018.1, on the reverse strand, counting down.
GTTTGCATTCAATCAATCTCCGGCAGAAGGACCAACTCTTGTATTCAACGTGCTGGCGAATATCTTCCAACAAATGCCGTTGGGAAATATAGCCGGAGCTTTATTCTTCTTGTTGTTATTCTTTGCCGCCATCACTTCCACTATTTCGATGTTGGAAGCACCTTCGGCTTACTTTATGGATCAGAAAAAATGGAATCGTAAGAAAGCTGCGTGGACAGTGGCCATTGTAGCATTCTTAGTTGGAATTCCTTCGGCTCTTTCTACCGGAGCAGTAGGCAGTTTATCAACCATGCAAGTGGATTTTCTGGGCGTGGTGAAAACCGGATTCATGGACATCTTTGATTATTTGTTTGGAAGTCTATTTATGATGCTTGTCGTTTTATCTACTTGTTTATATACAGGCTGGTTTTTCAAAACAGACTTGCTAGTCGATGAAATCGAACAAGGCATGCCCTCCTTCAAAACCGGAAGCATTTTGGGTATTGCACCTTATAAGCTGTGGCTCTTCATGGTGCGCTTTGTGTGCCCCATTATAATCGGGATGGTGATTTTGAATATGTTTGGAGTGTTTGGGTAAGAAATCTTTCCTTATACCAGAACTCTAACTCAATCCAACATCTCACTAACCGGTTGACCGGTGCAGCCGCTCGGGAATTTGATCTGTAACAAAACCGACAGCGTAGGCGCAATATCAGTAATGGTGTGATATTGCGATGAACTTCCTTTCTTGATTCCAGCACCATAAAATAAAATCGGAACATGCGTGTCATAAGTATACGATGACCCGTGTGTGGTTCCCTGTGGGCTTCCTCCGGTAATCCAGCCTGGCTCTAATTGGTAAATGATGTCGCCACTGCGCTTAAAATTATATCCACGGATTATCATTCCTTTGGTTCCTCCTTCAGAATAGCTGCCTTGTTTCACAATGGCTTTTGGATAAACTTGAGCCACACCGTCCGTGGCTTGTAGATAGTTAGTGATTAACTCCGTAGCGATCAGCAAATCGATTCCGGAAGATTTAGGATCTCCGGCAAACAATTCCTGATTCAAAAACACCTGATCGTTGCTCATACGCTCAATCACTTTTTTGCCGGGAAAATATTTTTGTAAGTGATCGTTCAATCCTGCCTCGACATTCGCCACCGGAAAATTGCCTGCAGGAATTTTAATGTCTTTCAACGACTGAGGAACGTCAGCAACTGCATGATCTGCTGTGAGAAAAACCACATACTCACCCTTTCCTACTTCCTGATCTAATTTTTTTAATAAGTCCTCTATGTTTCTGTCCAGACGTAAATATGTGTCTTCAACCTCGACTGAGTTGGGGCCGGTGCCATGGCCAATATAATCCGGAGTGGAGTACGAAATCGTGAGAAAGTCTGTGTCATTGTCTTTGCCTAACTGCTCACCGTTTAGAGTTGCCTTCGCAAACTCAGTCAGCAAATCATCGCCCATCGCAGAATTCACCAACAACTCATAATCGCCATTTGCTTTGCGCAGATCTTTCAGGTTGTATGGAAACACTGCCTTTGCACCTTGCAGTTTGCGTTCGTAGGGTGATTCGTCAGGACCGCTTTCGGTGTATTGAGCAATGGGCAAAAGTGTATTCCATGTTTGGTTCAAATAGTTATCCGCCAGTTTTTGTGAATTAAATGAATCAACCCAACTTGGTAATGCGTTAAGATAATAGGTGCTGCTGATAAATTTGCCTGTCTTACTATCGTACCAGTACGCAGCATTGGCCATGTGGCCTGCGGGCAATACAGCACCCCGATCTTTCATGGAAATGCCAATAACCTTGGCTCTCTTTTGAGTGAATAATTTCAGTTCGTCTGTAATGGTAGTTGATAGCAATCTCCAAGGAGAAACATCGCCATTGCCTTCCGGGTTGCCCACTGCTTTGTAGCGTTCGTCTTCCACACAATTCACCGATTTCTTCGCATTCTTATCCCACCAGTCATTGCCAATGATGCCATGTACAGCCGGTGTGGTGCCTGAGTAAATTGAAGCATGTCCCGGCCCCGTATAAGTCGGCACATAATTGTAGTGCGCATTCTTGAGCATGTAGCCGCTGCCGACTAGTCGTTTGAATCCGCCTTCGCTGAACTTACTATCAAAACGATAGAGATATTCCTGACGCATTTGGTCAACCACAATACCAACCACGAGTTTGGGTTTCTGCTGGGAATAGGAGTTGGCTGATAGCATCGCCAAAAAAAGGATCGCAACAATTTTCTTCATAGTGCAAGTATCTAACAATAATCCGACTTGGGATTTATCTCAAAGTTAAGTTTTAGCGAATGAATTCCTTCAATTATCCTCACAAATCAATCGCTCAAATTCAGCCTCTTCGTACACTTGCTTGCGCAGAAAATGACCAGATTGATCGTAATAAATAACTACATGAACATTCGCCTCACGCACCTCCTTATCGGTGAGATAGATGGGGAAATCCTCTTTGCCTACATTGGCCACATACGAGAAACGAATCGGCACCACTAAACCATTTTTGGTCGAATAAACACCTTCTTCCTTATTTTTGGAAACCGAAAATACGATCTCATCTTGGATTCGACCGATTACTCGAAACTGATCGACCAAATCGATTCGTTTTTGGTACGTTGTCAAATCGAGTAAAGTCCACTGATTTGCTTTCTTTGCCCAGACCAGCTTTTCATTCACCACTTGCACCTCCTCAAACTCAAAAGGAGTAAGCGGCTTCGCTTGCCAATCGATTATCGCGTAGCGGCCAGCTTTGTAGGCAATGCAGCGTTGCTGATCAATCACCTGTACATTACGATCAAATTGCGGTTTGAGAATCTTGTTAGCAGAAGCATCAAACAATCCAAATTTCTTGTCCTTCCAAAGCGAAAAAAAGCCTGCAGCGGTTGGCACGACTGCGTCATATTCCACCGGTAAAATCAACTTGCCTTCCAGATTGGCCAAACCTGTTTTGGCTTTGCGATTAATCAAAAATAAATTCTTTCCCACCGATTCAATTTTCGAGAATTCAAGCACGAATAATTTCTTTCCATGCGCTAAGTCGTAGACTGTTTTCTTCGCTTTGGATTCCGTAAAAAAATAAGACACCGAATCCTTCGAAGGAATAAAATGAATGCGATGATCCAGCGGCAGTGCCAGCGATTGACTAGCGCTACTTAACACGCGCACCGAATCGCGTTCACGCAAAAACAATAATCCACCTTTGAACCAAATACTATCGGCTGAAGTCGACCGAATGGATTTGGCATTCAAATCATAAATTTTCAATTGTCCGGGCGCCTGCAACACCAACCATTTTTGATACTGTGTAATCTTATCCCACAATTGATTATCCAGATTGGATGCCACCCCTGAGATGCTATACTTTTCATTTACTTTCCGCACCACTCCGTAATTTGCGAGCGTCATACTTTGTCGAGCCAGTGGCACTAAAAATTGGAGTTCGTCATTCAAAATTCCTTCCAACGCTCCCATGCGCACGAGTAAACGATCTTTTGACAACATCTTCACCTCGTCAAATACTCGCTCTTGTTTCAGCGGTTGGCCATTAGCTATGGACGCCAATTCAGATGCTGTAACCAATGTCTTCTTCCCAAGGTGTGTAAGGGCATAGACTCCTTCCAAGTATTCGACTGCGTCAAAACTAGGAGGCACCAATTGTCTGCCCGTAAGTGTATAGATAGCCCATGCGCCTTTTACTTTTACCGTGAGAAAAGATCCTGTTATCCGCGCATCTTGCAGACAGTCTGCGATGATCACCTGACCGGATTTGTGAATCACCTTGCGGCACAATGAATCGCCAACCAGCCAAAAGCCACTGCCTATATCTTTTGTGTAAGGATGAAATGAACTGATCAATCGCCCGGTTCGATTTAACAAACCCGCGCTGGTAATCAGAACGTCTTCGTGAATACTAGTGCATCGAATATCTTCATCGATGGAAGTAAACTGAGGAGCTACTACTTCTTTGCCTAAGGAATCTAAAAATCCATAGCGGTCATTCTGAAGAAAGGAAATCCAAAATCCCCGGTTGGCATCCAAGACGTGTTGTATCGAATCATTCAAAAATGATCGAGGTATTGGGCGCTCTTGTGACAATAATAAATGCAATGAAATATTCCGAGCTATCTTCTTGTTTTCATAATCACCTCCTTGCTGAAAATAGTTATTGAAAGATTCTATCGATCCATCGGCTGTGCTGATTTCAAAAACTTGGCGATTGGCTTGTTTGAGATAAGGACTTGAAGGAAACTCACGCACAAAAGATCGATAGCTTTCAATTTTATGATCGCGGGTTTTCTCTTGAAATAGTAAAGTATGATATTTCTTTTGTGCTTCCTCAACCCTTGAGGAAGAAGGATAGCGCTCAACATATTCAGCGAAAGCTTGCCAAGTATTTTTCTTCAACGCATCCAGATAACTCACTTCATCGCGCAACTCGATGGCAACTGGTTTTTGCGAGGCCTGAGAATAATGAGTTATAAAAAACTGATAAGACGCTTCCGTATTGATTTTTTTGGCGCGCTCGAAAGCGGCACTGTCCACCTGCGTCTTAAACTTTAGCAATAGTGCATCATCAATTTTATCTTTCGCCAAACGCTCGCGCTGCTTGAGTGTGGCGCGATGGAAAGCCGATTGTGCCAATCGAATCGACCGATACGAAGAATCAATCTGAGCCGAAGGATTTGAGGTAGCAAAAAACCATTGTGCCAGAGTGAGCTTCGCCTCCACATGCATGCTGTCTTTCTGAATGGCACGAGTTAAAAGCTCTTTCGCAGCCGACCACTTACCGTCTTGCATCTTCGACTGCGCTTGTCGCACCCAACTATCTTGCGCTGCCAGCTCGCAACAACTCAGTAACAAGAGTGTAAAAAATATTTGTTTACTTCGCATACAATCAACGGACTGTAAAATTAACAACTCAGCACCGATTAACACGTGTTCTACTAAAAATCAAACAAGTGCAACCAGCTCAGATTCTGGATAACATTCAAAAACACATTTCGGTAAGTCAGCCAGAAAAAGAGTTGATTGAATCGTTGCTGGTGCTGCAAAGAGTACCAAAAAAGGAAGTGCTGCTCGAGACAGGTAAAGTGGCCACCGAAATTCATTTTGTTTCAGAAGGCGTACTTCGTGCTTATTTCACCGATCGGGAAGGCGATCAAAATATCGTCATGTTTGCCATGAACGATTGGTGGATTACCGATATGTACAGTTTCAGTACCGGAAATCCCGCGCAACTCACCATCGATGCGCTGGAAGATTCGGTGGTTTATTCGTTGAGCAAAACCAATCTCGAATTCCTATTTCTGAAAGTGCCTGCCTTTGAGCGATTTTTTCGAATCCTCATGCAAAATGCGTACGTGCGCGAGCAATCGCGGATCATCCAAAATTTATCAATGCCTGCCGAGGAACGCTATCGGCAATTTCTTACAAAATACCCGCAGTTTGCTGAGCGCATCACACAGAAACAAATTGCATCTTATCTGGGTATCACGCCTGAGTTTCTCAGCAGCTTACGAAAAAAGTCCAACGCCTGATTTCTTAAGGTAGATTAAGTGTTGGGCACACTAGTTTGTTTTTCTTTGCAGAAAAGAATCAATTATGCTCATATTAATTGCCGGCCCTTACCGAAGCGGAACGAATGACGACCCGCTGTTGATGGAACGTAACCTCCGTTATTTGGAAAGCGTGTCTTTGCCTTTGTTCCGTGCCGGACATATTCCAATGATTGGCGAATGGGTAGCCATGCCGCTGATGCGCGAAGCCGGATCCAAAAAACCGGGCGATGCCGCTTACAATGAAATTGCTTATCCGGTAGCTGAGCGATTACTTACCAAATGCGATGCCGTACTTCGGTTACCGGGCGCATCTACCGGAGCCGATCAGGATGTGCGCATTGCCAAGGAACGAGGCCTCAAAGTATTTTATAGTTTAGAAGAAGTGCTGGCTTCGAGATAAAATTAACACAGTTCCGATAGATCGACTTCTTAGTGCCTTTGCCTGAAAATCATCAACAGGCTTCATAGTCCATTTTCGAGACCCATTCTTTTTTTTAAAAGAAATGGTAAATTGAGTTCTTAAACCTTCCCCATGAAGCACCTCTTCTTACTCTTCGGGCTGTTGAGTTCGATCGTTTCCCAAAGCCAGGATTTAAATGCATACGCTATCTACGATTTTGTGCCAGGTGAAAAAACAATTTTTGAAGACATCTTCAAAGATGACAAAGAAGGGCTCGCTCCTTCGAACTGGAAGTTGACTGGCGGGAAAGCTGTGGTCAAAATGGATAACAACGAAAAAATCGTCTCTATCCTTGAGTACTACACCGGGCTAGCGCCAAAAATAAAAAACAGCGCCTTGCCAAAATCCTACACGATTGAATTGGATTATTACCTGGATGCAGGGTATGAAGGCAACCCCGGGGTGATGGTGAGCTTCCGCAATGCTGCCGGAGACGAAGTGGCGAATGTGACTCCCAATAAACTCAATACTAGCTTTGGTAGAAGTAGCAGAGAAAATGTGGTGGGCGATAACCCCGCGGATATTCTGAATGAAAATTTCTACAACAAGTGGCATCACATTGCCATTGCGTATAGCAACAATCAGATGGCCATCTATATCAATCAACACAAAGTGCTCGATATTCCGCAATGCGATTTCATAGCTACCTCATTCCAAATACTCGGCAATGCCAGTGGAAACATGCCCATGTATTTTAAGAATTTTCGCTTTGCCGAAAATACAAACGTAGTTAGCCAAGCAATGGCGCAAGGAAAATTAGTTACACATGCCATTCGCTTTGATGTGAACAAAGCGGAAGTACGCAGTGAAAGTTTAGGACTCATTCATCAAATAGCAGACTATCTAAAAGCAAACCCGGCTGTCAAATTTGAAGTGGGCGGGCACACCGATAGCGATGGGGAAGATGCCGCCAACCTGAAACTATCCGAATTGCGCGCACAAGCCGTGAAGAAAATTCTGATTGATTTTGGCGCAGCCGATGGGCAACTGACAATCCAGGGCTACGGAGAAACCAAACCCATCAGCCCCAACACCACTCCCGATGGCAAAGCCAACAACCGTAGAGTAGAGTTCATCAAAAAATAAGCTACATGAAAACATACGCCCTGATTCTTTTCGTATTGATATCTAAAGTTTTGATAGCGCAAGATCAAGATGGAAAACCCGTCACACAAGCAGATGTGGATTTCCACAATAATATCAAGCGGTCATTTCAACGCGCCATGCCTGTCAATTTTAAAGATTGGGATTTTTCGATCCTCGAACGAACCAAAGCAGAATTTACGTTAGATAATCAAATCAGCTTTTGCGAAGGCACTACTTGTTTTCGCAGCGAAGAGATGATCGCCACTTACGATGGCTCGATGGTGAAGTTCGATGAGAATATCGCGCTTCAAAAAGAAATTCAATCGCTGACACCTTCCACACCTGACTATCAAAAAAAGATGGTGATCGCTACGAGCAAATTAGAAAACATCACCCGACTTGATATCACATTTCGTGTGAACTACGAGGAAATGGCCGGACTCGAATATTGCAAAACAAATGGTTTTGAAAAATTGACACCGCCCGATGGTTGGAATTCCTATTATGTCAGCTCTGCTCCTATCATGTGCCTGTTGGATTCCGAACAAATGGAAGGATCAACCGATGTCTCCATCTTTTCGTTGGGCGTGATCCCGACTATAAAAGAAAACAAAGAACAAATTCCTGTTACCGGGCAACTCAACTTCGCGTTGAATAAATCCCTGATGAAAACCTATAAAATTCAAAACATCGTTTTAAAAATTACGGGTTCACGTGAAAACGCCTTGCAATTGATCAAAGCCATCGATGCGAGTGAATTTCAAAAATTAATGGGGTTTTGAAGTAACGAATATTGCGCCTTAGCTTTTAATCACCCTAAAACAAAAAAAGCTTCTGACTACTCAGAAGCTTTTCTGTCGAGGTGAGAGGATTCGAACCTCCGGCCTCCACGTCCCTAACGTGATGCGCTAACCGGGCTGCGCTACACCTCGATACATCTTTTCACAAGCATCGCCCGCAAAAAGAGTCGCAATAATAATAAAATTCAATGGAAAGTCTATTTCTTCTTTTTCTTCAAATCCCTGATGAACCGCGCCCAATTCAGCGGATTCAAGAATGGATTATAGATAGGCCTGAATTTATCTCCGGCCGAGTTAGACCACTGGTCAATATAATACCGGTAATTACCCGCACCATCCATAGGCGTAGTCCGAGCCATTAGTGCCAGCATCTCAGCATTCAATGCTTTAGAATCCACTGTGTTATCCAACGGAATGTTCATGGCCAGCACCGCCTCTTTAAAAAGCTCTTCGGTAGGAATCCCCATAATCACCGTTTCATTCAACAGCGTAATATCCGGTGCCAACTCCACAAAAATCGTCCACGACTCCTTCGGCAAATCAGGCACCTTGTAGCTAGCTCTTTTATAGCCAACAGCACTAAACACCACGCTATCACCCACCAGCACCGGTAGCGTAAAAAAACCAGAGTTGGTCGTGGGCGTTCCGCGTCCCGCCTTCGGCACATACACGTGCACTCCCGGCAGCACCATCGTGGCCGTATCTGTTACAAAGCCCGAGAGCTGAATCACACGTCTCTGGCTTTGCGCCAGCAGCGGACTGGCAAAACCGAAGGCCGCCAGAAATATTAAAACTTTGAAAATTCCCTTCATAATATCTGGGCAAAGGTAAAGATTCATATCGAATGTTAGCCTTATCTTCGCAACATCTTTTAGCTCAACATATCGGCTAAAATGTGGCAAAACAGGCAAAAAATACTACTTCCGATTGATGATGTCCCCGTTTGTAAAATAGTTCTACATGCGCCTCAAACACTTTAATATCGAATTAGGTGCGCAGATTTTCCTGGCCAGTTCAGACACCTCACGCCTGCGCATCCTCAACCTTATTTTAACCAATGGCGAAATGTGCATCACCGATCTGGAGCGCATCCTCGAATTCACGCAAACCAAAACCTCGCGCCACCTTCTCTACCTCAAAAATTCCGGCATCCTCACCTCTCGCAAAATCAACCAGTGGGCTTTTTATCAAATCAAAGACGAAGTGTTCGACATCATCAAACAAATTCTACAGTTCGTCAGCCGCGACCCCGTTATGCAACAAGACCAAACGGTATTCAAAACCATGTACAGCAACCGCGAGCTCTCTTTAAACAAATTAAAAATAAAGCCGCTCAACTTCTAGCCATACCTTCCCCTTGAAATGTTCAAATAATTTTTGCGGCCTGCCCTATGTTGGCGCTGGCGAGCCAGGCGCCTCCACAGGTCACCGGGCTATCCGTTCCAATGCCACCGATCGAAATTCAGAACAAACGAAACAAGCACACCACCGGTGGCATTTCCACTTCTATCCCATGGCCGATTCCCGCACCTAGCGCATCACAAATCTCATATCTCACATCTCAAATCTGACTTCTCTTCTAAATGAAAAAATACACCGCCCTCTTCTTCGATCTTGATCACACCCTGTGGGATTTTGAAACCAACTCGCGCGAAACACTCACCGAGTTACACCAACATTACCGCCTCGAAGATCACGGCATCGATGTGCATGAGTTTCTTCTTGCCTTCAAAAAAATAAACACCGGCCTCTGGCACCTCTACGACACCGGCCAAATCAAACAAGATGTCATTCGCCTGCAGCGCTTCCACCGCGTATTTCAGGAATTCGATGTGGATGAATATGACCTATCGCTGCAATTCTCAGCCGACTATGTAAACCAATCGCCTAAAAAGAAAAACCTGTTACCGCACGCCAAAGAAGTGCTCGAGTATCTTCATCCACATTATCCCATGCACATCATCACCAACGGCTTCAGCGAAATACAAGGCACCAAAATGAATAGCGGAGGCATCCATCATTTTTTCCAAAGCGTTGTTACTTCCGAAAAAGCAGGGCACAAAAAACCCGCCAAAGAAATTTTCGAATTCGCCCTCCGCGAAAACAATCTGCAACCACATCAAGTAGCTATGATTGGCGATAATCTACTCACTGATATGGGCGGAGCAAAAAACGCCCAAATCGACACCATCTATTTCAACCCCGAAAAAGTAGCGCACCAAACCCCACTCACCCACGAAATCGAGAGCCTGGCTGACCTCAAACAACTATTATAATAACATTTAATCCTCCTAGGTCTTTCTACTTCCGCATTAAGACCTAGGAGGATTAGCTCCAAGTCGCGATCAAACAACTATTATAATAGCATTCATATTGTTAATTTGCATCGCATAAATCGCACTACTCAATTCTCATGTCTCATATCTAAACTCTAAAATATGTCAACCGGATTTTTCAATATCCCCAATCCTAAAAACGAACCTGTTTTATCGTATGCTCCCGGAAGCAAAGAACGCGGAGCTTTAAAAAAAGCGCTGGAAGAAGCACGCGCACAAGTGCTGGACATTCCCATGTACATTGGTGCCGAAGAAGTACGCAGCGGAAATAAGAAACCTCTTAATCCTCCTCACGATCATCAACATCTCCTCGGTTATTTTCACGAAGGCGATAAGCAACACGTAACACAAGCCATCAATGCTGCTATGGCTGCCAAAGAATTATGGGCGGGTTTGAGCTGGGAAAATCGCGCAAGCATATTTCTCAAAGCTGCTGATCTTTTAGCCGGTCCCTATCGTTACAAAATCAATGCAGCCACCATGTTGGGGCAGTCAAAAAATGCATTTCAGGCAGAGATTGATGCTGCTTGCGAATTGATCGACTTCCTGCGCTTCAACGTGCACTTCATGGGCGAAATTTACCGCGATCAACCCGAATCATCACCGGGCGTTTGGAATCGAATCGAATATCGTCCGCTGGAAGGATTTGTATTTGCACTCACACCTTTCAACTTCACGGCCATTGCCGGCAACTTGCCTACCAGCGCAGCGCTGATGGGCAACACAGTTGTGTGGAAACCAGCCAACACACAGATCTATGCAGCCAATGTGATCATGCAAGTATTGAAAGAAGCAGGATTGCCAGATGGCGTCATCAACTTAATCTACGTTACCGGACCCGATGCCGGCGATGTCATTTTCAGTCATCGCGATTTTGCAGGCATTCACTTCACCGGCAGCACTGGTGTGTTTCAAAATATCTGGAAAACCATCGGCCAAAATATTCATCAATACAAATCCTATCCGCGCATTGTAGGTGAAACAGGCGGCAAAGATTTCATCATGGTACACAAAAGTGCCGATGCCAAACAAGTAGCTACGGCCATCGCACGCGGTGCATTCGAATATCAGGGGCAAAAATGCTCAGCTGCCTCACGTTGCTATATTCCATCCAACTTATGGGAAGATGTGAAAAAATATTTACTGGCCGACCTCAGCGGCATGAAAATGGGCCCAACAGAAGATTTCGGAAACTTCATCAATGCGGTCATTGACGAAAAAGCATTTAAGTCCATCACCGGCTACATTGAAAAAGCGCGTCAAAATCCGATGAACGAAATCATCGCTGGCGGCAAATACGACAAGAGCAAAGGCTACTTCATCGAGCCAACAGTAGTGCTCACCAAAGATGCCAGCTCAATCACCATGTGCGAAGAAATCTTCGGGCCGGTAGTAACCATCTATGTGTACCACGAAGAAAACTTTGAACAGACACTAGAATTAGTTGATCAAACCTCTCCCTACGCCTTGACAGGTTCTATTCTAGCGCGCGATCGCTATGCGGTAGAAATGGCCACGAAAAAATTGAGCAATTCAGCCGGTAATTTTTATATCAACGATAAACCTACCGGAGCTGTGGTAGGTCAGCAGCCATTTGGTGGAGCTAGAGGCAGTGGCACAAATGATAAGGCAGGTGCCAAAGTAAATCTACTGCGCTGGGTATCCATGCGTACCATCAAAGAAACATTTGTAACCCCAACGGATTATCGTTATCCGTTTTTGGACAAGGAGTAAATTATCAAAATCAATAAAAAATTACTTATGAAATTCATCATCAGCGTTGCATTCATTTTTTCTTTCCTTTTTTCATCTGCACAAGATGTCTTTGATAAAATGGCGCAGGAGACATGTGCTTGCATTAATAAAAATGATTTACCAAAACTTACGAAAGATGAGATTGAAACAAAATTAGGCCTTTGCATGATTGAAGCTGCGAGCAATCAGAAGTATGATATTGATGCTACTGACGCTGAAGCTGGCAGAAAACTTGGAGAAAAGGTGGGGGCAAAAATGGCAACCATTTGCCCAAAAGTCTTTATTTATTTGTTGGATGATGAGAGAAGCCCTGCCGAAGCAACAAAAAAAATTGTTGGTACCATTAAGAAACTAATCGAAGGCGAATTCAACTACCTATTAATTAAAGATTCTAGTGGACGTGAGGTAAAACTTATTTGGTTAAGGTATTTTAAAGGCTCTGAGGAGTTATTAGAAAATAACGGAAAACTGGAGGGCAAAAAAGTAACTATAGCATTCGAAGAAGTGGAGTGTTATTCGCCCCAAGCTAAAAGCTATTTAGTTTTAAAGGAAATTCGAGAGCTCGTGTTTGACTAAAGTGATTAACGCATAAGGTTATTTACTTCTTCTAATTTACGCACCTCATTACTAGTTGAAATATGAAGATTCGTTTTGCGTTGGTCTTTATTAATTTAGTTATTTCGACTTACAGTCTGGGATGCATAAACGAAATGAGAGTTCTTCTGTCCGGAGAAAAAGCAGAAATCAGTGAAGGCGAATTTTATGTGCCGCAAGGAAAAGATTTAGTCAAGAACACAAAGCGTTACAATGAGAAACTAAAGAAATTACTGGGTGTCTGGCAAAGCAATAAAGACATTGATTCATATTCAGACTATGGGGTAATTTTAATTTACCTAGGCAGATATCAGGAAGCTAAGAATGTATTTGAAGAAATTGAGAAAATAGAACCAAATCGATATGCTACTGCTGCTAACATTGGTACATTATACGAGTTAATGGGTAAAAATGAATTAGCCTTAAAGTGGATTAGTAGAGCTATTGAACTAAATCCAAGATCTCACAACAGCTCTGAATGGCTCCACGCTAAGATACTCGAGGCTAAAATCAATGGTGATGAATTCATAACTGCAGATTTCTTATTGAACACTAATTTTGGAAATAATGTAATTCCAACTTCTTCAAAAACGAGAGAAGAACTAGAAAAACTCAGCAGGCAAATATTGTATCAGTTAGATGAAAGAATGACTTTTATTAAGCCTAAGGACAAAATTGTTGCTTTGTTGCTATTTGAACTAGGGAATACCTACGCTATTACTTCAGATATCACCATATCGTTAAGGGTCTACGACAAAGCCATTGAATACGGCTACACTGGTGATGTATTAGACAAGCGATATAAAAAGTTCCTCTCTTTGCATGAAGGTATGGACAACGAATATGGAGTTCTGCAGGATAAAGAGAATTCAAAAGCTGTTAATAATTCGAATAGGAATATGGTCTTAACCTTCGTTGCCATGATTCTCTTATTAGCTGTAATTGTCTTTATCGTGAAGAGACAAAGTCAGTAGACAGTATTGGCGATTTTATAAACTTTGAACACTGATTGGCTAGGCTTTGAGTCGAAACAAATTACCTCACCAACTGGACCCAACCCTTAATTTGACGATTTTCTTTTTTATCTGAGGAATATTTTAACAACGCCTCCGCCACAAAATAATAAACTCCGGTAGCCATCTCATTTCCATTCTTGTCCTTACCATCCCAAAACACTTCGTTCATATCAGTTGAAGCTGACGAAAAGACTTCTTGCCCCCATCGGTTAATTACCTTCAACGACATATAATCTACAAAACGCGAGCATTCTTCATCGGTTATATTTCCCAAGGAACCAAAAGCACGGAATGTATCATTGTAACCAGAACTCGCTTCTGGTGTAAACACATTCGGCATTGCAAAAGCAGGACAATTCTCACCACAAACCGTTTCACTTATTTTACTTCGATTGCCTACCCAATCCACAGCAATCACCCGATAGCACTTTGCTAAATCATTCAACCCTGCATGTACAACCACACTATCTTGCGGGCTGCCTAAAAGGGTAAATGTGCCGGTGAGTTCATCGGCAACATATACCTCATACGAAACCACATCATCCTGACAACCGACTGTTTTAGGATTAGACCATTTGATCGTATTGCTATACAAATTGGCACAAGGTAATTTACCACAGCCCGGATCAATCACACGAACAACCGGTGGGCAAGGCGGGGTTTCGTCAATTAGATGAAGCGTAACGATCTGTGAATCATTAATCAGTGGCTCCGCTATTTTCGGGTTACCGTATCCCCCCATCGTTTTCACATAGTACAAATAGTTTTTATGCGCATCGAGTGATTGACTTTTATATTTACCTTCATCTACATATTTCAAATCATCCTCGCTCACAGCTACACTGTCAATCAATAAAAAGGTATCGGGTCCCTGCTCTTTGCGATAGATATAATGATACTTATAGGAGGAAAGAAAAAGAGACCACGGCACCTTTGCATCCCATGTCAGATGAATGTTTTGCGTTCCCGACTTTCCTTTCAATCGCACCGATGATGCTACGGAAGATGTATCGACCGGTAGAGTGGTAATGGTAGGCACAAACAAAATGATACGATAGTGATACGCGGTGTCCAGTGTTGAAAATGTTTTGTCTAAAAAAGTGGTGTCAGCTAAATTGGATGAGGAAACATCTGTCCACGCGCCACCTTCCAAACTATTACCACGCTGCACCATGTATTGATAAGGCGGTGGATATTGGCTCGCATCAATATCGTAAGGCGCTCGCCAAGCAACCCGAATCTCTCCATTCTGCACATCTGTATTTTTTACGGTAACATGTGTAATCACAGGAGCTTTGGCCGGCTGCGGTATCAAGCAGATATCCTGCGAAATTTTACTGGCTACATCTTTAAAACGGGCCACAATTCGATAACAATATTGTGCGCCAATTGCCAAGTCGGTATCCTCAAATAAAACAGCCGCTCCAGGCAACTCTTTCAGAAGTGTGTATTGCAACACCTTCGGCATTCCCACTTCGCAATGTGCCGGTGTGTAGGCTCGCTGGGCAACTCTTCGCCACACTTGAATGGCCTGCGCGTTTTGACAAGCATACGAATTCCATTGCAGCGTTACTTTCTTCACTACCGGATTGACATTCACTTGTGAAATAATCGGAGCGGGTCCAATCACCCGGATGTTAAATGAACGGAACCGCGTGAGGCTTACTCCACCCACCGGATGATCTGTAACTTTAACAACAACAGAATAAGGCTGATCGCGCACCCGAAGACAACTCGGTTGCCACGTCAATACAATATGCGCTGTATCGGCAAGTGTTGATTGGAGTTGTCCGACATATTTCACAATAGCGGGTGCTTCACTAAATGTAGTGATGTCGGAAAACACTTCCATCGTCACCTGATCATGATCCTGATCTTTCCCCTTAATATCAATGCTTACTTTCTCACCGGCAATCAAACAAATGTCTTGGTTCGAAGTGAGATCAGGCGGATGGTTGGCACAGTCCTGCACTTCAATTTGCATGTCACGTATCGAGTAGCCATATTCCATCCATGTGCTATCGGCTGGATTTTTTTTCCACTGTGTTACTTTAAGCGCCATATTATAAGTACCTAATAACCCGGGAGCGTCCCATGTCACTAACCCGGTCGTTGCCTCAATCTTGAAGGAAGGTGGCCCTGTATGATCCATATTAGCCAACGCATAATTAAGACCCGTATAAAATTTAACATTATTCGGATCGGCATACCCAGAGATAACGACACCCCCATTTCCTTTCGGCACTGCGAAACTAAATGAAAGGCTATCACCATCCGCATCGGTGGCACCGGGATTGTGGTAGAAGGCCATTCCCATACACGCTTGATCAATGGGTGGCACTAAAAATGAAGGTGATGAATCGCAGAAGGTAGAGCTTACCATGATTTGATCCTCCACATAAAAATTGATGTCGTCTCTTGAGTTGGGAATATTGAGGATTGAAACGTTGCGATGCGCCTCTTCATAACTAATTTTATAAGTACCTTCTCTTGAAAACGTGACTTCCCGAATGTAAATGGCCCGGCTAATTTTAAGCGAGGCATCCACCACGGTAGCTGTCACTTGGCCCAACTGCGTGGAGCCTTCACCCCACGAGAGAGTTCCTCCTCCAATCCATCCACCCGGGTGTGATGGGCTTGCTGAATTGGTATAAACGATTAACGTAATTCGGTATCTTAACTTAGGGCATTCTAACCGCTCAACCTTGATTTCTCCGGCACGAATATGCGTGGCGAAGCACTCATTCGCAAACATGCCAATCCCTACAAAAAAAACTATTACTGCGATCCTAACCATTTCTATAAAAGTACATATTCTAGCAGAACACCGTTATCTTTATTTCAATTCAAGATTGCATTAATCGCCACTATATAGACAACTTCAATCGCTATTCTAAATTACAAAAATCAACACCACATTCCAGTAGTGAGGGCAATCAGGCAATATGTGTATACACCCGCAAACCTGGCTCAATTCCGTCCATTTACATCCCCGTGGACGACCAAAGCGTAACTTCAAACACTAATTAGCTGTACTTTTGCACGAATCAACAATTGACTTGGCTACATTCATTCAACAATTGATAGTGGTAATCACCTACGCTGGTATTGTGCTCGGTGTATTTGTCGTTTTTGTCATCAACAACCAATCTGTAAGAAAAAGTAGAGCTACCCGTTTTCTATCCATCTTACTTCTATCCTTGTCTTTCAGCATCGGTCACATTCTCTTTGCCGGATCGGTTTTAAGTCACTTTTCAGCCAACATTTTCACGCTGGGCGATCCTACTTATTTTCTGTTATCGCCTTTGCTCTGGTTGTATGCCAAAGAACTGATGGGCGAGCGGGTACACATCAATGCCCAATTGCTTTCTCATTTTACTCCTTTCTTAATTGTCATCTTCCTATCACTCACACTTAAATCAAGCGGATTGAATCTTACTCATCTATTTGAGCTTGATCAGCAATACCGTGTAATTGATATTACCTTTGGCACTATCCTGCTGATGCAGTTTTCATGGTATCAATTTTTAATTCGTCAAAAGTGGGCGATCTTTCAAAAGCGTTTACAACAAGAAGTGTCCAATCAAGATCACGTTGATGTTTCTTGGGTACGATTTTTCATGCTGGTATTTCTGGCGCTAAATCTCTTTTTTCTGTTCAGTCTTTTCGCCACTATTCATTTGCCGGGCGGATCGTGGCTTCCTTTATCTACTGCCTTTTTGTTTTCAGTATGTGTCTTTGCGCTCGGCTACAAAGGAATCGTACAGCGTGAATTGGTTTTGCATTCAAACGTTTCACCGAAAGAAGAAACAAAAAATTCCCCCGAGAAGAATCCAATTATTATAGACCACCAATTGCTCAATCAACTACTGGAATACATGAATAGGCACAAGCCTTTCTTGAATTCAGAATTGACGTTAAGCGAACTGGCAAAAAACTTAAACATCAGCCGAAGTCAGCTATCGGCTTTAATCAACGAAGGTATTGGCGACAACTTTTACGACTTTATCAATAAGTACAGAGTTGAGGAAGTTAAGCGCCTGATGGTAGACCCAGCTGTAAAAAACTACAACCTATTGGGAATTGCCCTTGAGGCAGGTTTCAAGTCGAAGTCTACCTTCAACTTAATCTTTAAACGGTTTACTGGCCTAACGCCTACCGAATACCGCAAAAACAGATCCATCGAAGACGTCCAATAGGATTTCTATTGACGCTACGTACTTTTCATCTACGTATTGTTGCATCAAAAAACACAATACGATGAACTCACCTCAAACTAAAAATATGATTGAGCTGACAAAAGTCAGCAAGTCATTTGCGCTGCCGGCAGGATCTTTTCAAGCGCTGAAAGAAATTAATCTCACCATTCCATCTGGGCAACTTGTTGCCATCACCGGCAAATCCGGAAGCGGCAAATCAACTCTACTTAATATGATTGCCGGAATTGACAAGCCTACCGATGGCCTTGTGTTGGTAAACGGAGTGCAGGTAGCGAATTTATCTGAGAGCGCCCTTGCTACCTGGCGTGGAAAAAACATTGGTGTGGTGTTTCAGTTCTTCCAACTATTGCCAACACTAACAATACTGGAAAATGTGATGCTGCCGATGGATTTCTGCAATAGCTATCCCAAGAATACCCGAAGAGAAAGAGCACTTTCGCTATTAGAGTTAGTGAACATTCGGGAGCAAGCCGATAAATTACCTTCTACGCTATCAGGAGGTCAACAACAACGCGTGGCCATTGCACGTGCTTTGGCAAACGACCCTCCTATCATAATTGCCGATGAGCCTACAGGCAATCTGGATTCGCAAACAGCCACTTCCATTTTCGAATTGTTTGCCTCATTAACTAAGTCAGGCAAAACGGTTATCATCGTTACGCACGAAAAAGATTTTTCGGCATACTTTGAAAAAGTAATTGCCATTGCTGATGGTGTTATACTGAACTGATCCACTCTTACCAATCTTTTATGTCAACACGTTTTTATAAAGTACTCCGCGATTTATCATCCGATTCGGCCAAAAGTTTGATGCTCATTCTCTCCATTGCTCTGGGCATATTCGGCATCGGCACCATTTTGGGCAGCTATAGTGTCATTCAACGCGAGATGAAAGACAACTACATGGGCACGGTGCCTGCATCGGCAACCATCGAAGTTGATAGTGCCATTAGCAAAGAAATAATTGACTCAATCAAAAGCATTCCGGGAATTGCTGAAGCAGAACGAAATGCTTCAGTAGTAGCACGAATGAAAGTAGGCGAAAAGTGGTATCCGCTTCTCTTATTTGTGATTGATGATTTCGAAAACAAAAGAACCAATAAATATGAACGGATATCAGGTGTTACCAATCCTGAATTAGGAAGCATATTGGTGGAGCGAACTGCCTATGGGATGATGCAGGCTAAAGAAGGCGATGAATTGTTGATTAAAACCGCGCACGGCAATCCACAAAAAGTAAAACTGGCGGGAACTGTACACGATGCTGGTCTTGCTCCGGCATGGCAAGAGCAATCCGGCTACGGATACGTTTCTCTTCTTACTCTCCACTCGTTGGGTGAAACACAAGGGTTTGATCAACTGCGAATTTTAGTAAGTGAGCACAACGACTCCGAAACACATATTCAAGAATGCGCACAAAAGGCAGCCCAATTACTGAAGTCTAATGGATACGAAGTGCATGAAATTCAAGTGCCACCACCCGGCAAGCATCCACACCAGGGACAGATGACCACCGTGATGCGCATATTCATTGTGTTTAGTTTTCTCATTCTGATTCTCGGTTCCATTCTGGTGGCAACCTCGATCTCCACACTGATGGTGAAACAGATTCGGCAGATAGGTGTAATGAAAACCATTGGTGCCAACTCCACACAAATTGCCACTTTGTATTTTTTAATGATTGTGATGGTAAGCACCATGGCACTTCTGGTAGCGGTTCCGCTCAGTAGAATGGCGGCCTCTTCATTCACCAACCAATTAGCAGTATTACTCAACTTAGAAATCAGAAATTCACTCATACCGAATTGGGTACCAGCACTACAAACCGCAGCAAGTATTTTAATTCCACTTCTGATCACGAGCCTACCGATCGTCCGCGGCAGTCGCATCTCCGTAAAGGCAGCACTCGACAATACCGGAGTCAATCCAAATTCGGTTAACAAAAACCAATGGGTAATCAAACTCTCACGGATATCCTTCCTTAGCGAAGTTACCCGGCTTTCCATACGAAATGTCTTTCGTCAACAAGCAAGATTGCTCATGACCTTGGGTTTGTTAGCCGCAGGCGGAGCCATGTTTATGACTGCGATGAATGTAGCCGAAGCTTGGAATGAAAATCTGAAACTTATATATGTTCAGCGATTATACGACCTGGAAGTGCGATTGAACGAACCGATCGATACCGATTCGATTGTAGCCAAGCTAAAAAAATTGGATGGTGTGGCCAGAGTAGAGGCATGGAATTACACCTCAACTTCCTTTAGCAAAAATTCTGAGTTTGAAATCACTCGTACTTACCCCGACAAAGGACACGGAAGCTTTAGCATGCAGGCGGTGCCCATCGGTACTACGGTTTTTAATCCATCGGTAGTAGAAGGAACATGGCTTCAATCTGCTATGGCACGAGAAGTAGTTCTAAATCAATCATCGCGGGGCTATTTGCAAATTGGCGATTCTGTAACTCTAACCATCGATGGAAAACCAACTGCATGGAGAGTAATAGGGTTCACCGTAGACGTAGGTTCGCCAGCGCTTGCATATGTTTCATTCGATGCCTTTAGCGAGGTCACAAAGCTTCGCAAGAAATCAAAGATGCTGCGGATCGGTTATTTTGATCGATCAAAACAAAGTGCTTACGCAAAAAATAAAGAAGTAGAATCGCTACTTGAAAAAGAACAGGCAGGAATAAATGCAACCATTCCTGTTTGGCTACTGCACAATGCCATCGCTGCCCACATGAAAGTGTTGGTAAACTCACTTCTAGCCATGGCGGTGTTGATGGCATTGGTGGGAACGCTCGGATTGATGTCGACCATGAGCATGAATATTTTGGAGCGAACAAGAGAAATTGGAATGATGCGCGCCATCGGGGCTACGCCTGCCACTATCAACAAATTGATTATCATGGAGGGGATGTTTATAGGTACGTTCAGCCTAATCATTGCTTTTGCATTATCGTTGGCTCTTTCGTCTTATATGGGAAATAAAATTGGACACTTGGCCTTTCGCACTCCACTTTCACTCACAATTTCTTTCGCTGGTATGGGTATCTGGATTGCTATTATTTTGGTGGGCAGTTATATCGCGACATGGTATCCGGCCAAAAGGGCTAATCGGATAACGACACGGGAAGCATTGGCTTACGAATAACTCAATAAAAAAAATGAAACTATTTTTTGTGTGGGGGTTGTTCGGCATCCATTCAATGATCTGCAATGGTCAACTTACTTTAAGAATTGAGGTAGAGAATTTCAAAACCGACAAAGGCGTAGCAATGGTTGATGTCTACAGGGAAAATGATGAAATTCCCCAAAAAGCTTTTATGCGCGCTACGACATCAATACACAACGGGAAGGCTACTTTTGCTTTGGAAGGATTAGTAACAGGCAGCTATGCCGCTATCGTGTTTCATGACTTGAATGAAAATGGCCAGCTCGATCATAAATTTGGTCTTCCGACTGAACCGATGGGATTCTCTAATGAATGGAAGCTATCGTTATTTTCCGGTTTCCCGAATTTTAGAAAACTATCCTTCAAGTTAGATTCAACTGTGGATCGTATAAAAATCAAAATAAACTAAAATCAATACTTAGTAAATGAAAACGTACTCGGTGGAAATACCGTAACTTTGTTAGCATATTCAATTACATGAATTCAATTCCAACCGTGATAGCCATTTGTGGAAGTACGCGAGCCTCTTCTACTAATCTAAATTTGATCAAAGCAATTACTGAGCTATGTGGCACCAGGCTGAACATTCAATTACTAACTGGTCTATCAATAATTCCTCACTTCAATCCGGATTTAGATAATGATCACCCACCGCAAGCCGTGGTTGACTTTCGTAATCAATTAAAGCGCGCCGATGGCATCATCATCTCCACTCCGGAATATGCCATGGGCGTGCCAGGAACGTTGAAAAATGCAATTGACTGGACAGTGTCTTCGATGGAGTTCTCCAAAAAACCAACCGTATTAATCACCGCATCTTCATTAGGCGAAAAAGGACATGCCTCACTGTTAGAAACCTTGAAAGTAATTGAAGCTGATACCAATGATGAGCTGCAGCTTTTGATCTCATACGTAAAAACAAAAGTAAAGGCAACTACCATTACAGATAATGCGACTCTACAAGAAGTCAATAAAATGATGGATGCCTTCATCAAGAAATTAAGGCCTAATCCGCAACCAAAGTAAAATCAAAAAAAATACCCCGTACTGTTGCGGGGTATTTTTTTATTAAAACCGACTGCTCTTAATACAAGTAGTTCAAAGCAGTTTTATCGTCCGCGTTAAAGAAGCGGTTGCTTCCATCTGTACAAGCCAACATCCAAGATTGAGCAGCTAAAGTAGCAGTAGATGGTGTGCCTGGGATTAAGTTAGCACCATCAGTGCCGGCACCTTCGTTAGAAACAGCACCACCGCAGCTGATTGCTCTGTTGTAATAATCGGTATGGCGGAAACCAATACAGTGACCCATTTCATGCGCCATGATAGTTGCTATTCCGTTTACAGTCAATCCATAAGTAGACTCAAGGATTCCGCTCATTTTAATTACTCCGTAAGGATTTCCGGCAGTTGTAGGAAAACCTGATGAACCTAAAATTCCTTGGCGCTCCTGCGATTTTGTTAAACGGCTGAACACAATATTTGCTGAGCTGGTAGTCACACGTTGAAACTTCAATTGCAAATTCTCTGCGTTGAATCTTCTGATCGCTTCATCAACTGCTGAGAAGTTTGCTGCACTGAAAGTAGTAGGCATGTAAACAGTAATGGTTCTTGGCAACCCAGTCACCAAGCGATTGGTCGAATACTGTTCTACCATTGGAATACGCTTACCGTTTTCCATCGTGGCTAAATCGGCAGAAGAAAGATAAATATCTCCCTCCACCAAATAGCCGCCATCAAAACTGATCGGTGGATGCTTTACTACATCAAAGCCAAGGCTGATGAGTTGATTTCTAACATCGCTGGAAATTGCATAAGGGTCAACATCTTGATTAGACTGGCATGAATAAAATACGCCAGAAGCGAATAAAACGAGGAGTGAGAATGTGAGAAGTTTTTTCATAGATTGTAGGGATTAGGTTGTTAATTATATATTGAAACAAATGAAATAATCTGTTAAAGTCAAGAACTACCCCCATAAATGGGGTATCGTTTTGAGCTGAAATTATGGGTGTCCAACATTCATAGCCCAAAGACGAAACAGAAATTACTAGTCTAATTAGGAGAAGGCTGTTTTTCTGGTTCCGTTTTCAGATATTTGCTTCTAAGCATGGCATTGAAATCCCCCAATTATTTAATTCTACTTATTTGGTTAACTGCCATTGCAGCCCTTGGTCAATCAAACTTCTCTCCCATATTAAAGAGTAAACAAATTCAAATCGAATCAGGCAAATCCATCTTATCTGTCTCCGTTATTTCATCGAATCAATTTCGTAATTTCTATAAGGGAAAAATTTCAATTGAGAAAGAGTATCCCGAACATCGTAGTTTCGAAATCACACTATTACACCCTGAAACGCTTGAAGATTTTGCAATCGACCCGAATATCACTTTTGTTGATTATCATCGCCCACGAAAGAGTGAAGCGGATTTTGAATTCAGCAATTCGTCATTCAATCGAATAACAAAAGCACACCTGTTGATGCCCGAGTATCAAGGTAAAAATTCCAAAATCTCCATCAAAGAACTGGGTTTTGATAGCAGTCATCCGGATCTAGTTAATCGTAGCTTTACAACATCCATCACTCCTGTTGCTGTATCGCAACACGCTACTAATATGGCTATTCTAATAGGTGGTGCGGGTAACTCTTCTTATCGAACTCAAGGGGTTGTTCCGAAGGCTTTACTGACCTCGTCAGACTTTGCCAATCTATTTCCAGATGCAGCGACACTATTCACATCGAATAGTATTGCTATTCAAAATCATAGTTACGGTGTAGACATTGAAAATTATTATGGAAACGAGGCAGTAGCGTATGATCAACAAGTTTCGCAAAACTCTACACTGTTACATATATTTTCTGCCGGAAATAATGGGAAGTCTCAACCTGCTACGGGTACGTATCAAAATCTAAGCTACGCCAACATTACAGGCAATTTCAAGCAAGCTAAGAATGTGCTGGTGATCAATGCCGTGGATTCGACACTTGCCCTCAACGCACTAAATTCACGAGGCCCTGCTTACGATGGAAGAATTAAACCGGAGCTTACAGCTTTCGGACAAGGAGGCACTTCTGATGCAGCAGCCATTGTATCTGGTGTTAGTGCATTAGTACATGAAAAATATAAACAAGAAAACGGGCAGCTACCGGAGGCCTCTTTGGTAAAAGCAATTTTAATTTCAAGCGCGGACGACCTGGGGAATCCCGGCCCGGACTTCTTATACGGATATGGAAGTGTGAATGCATTCAATGCTTTGCAAGTAATCACGAATCAGCAGCTTGCCACAAAGACAATTTCATCTAATGAAGAAATTACTTTTACTATCACAGCCCCAGCCGCCACTTCAGAATTAAAAGTAGCGATAGCATGGACCGATGCAGCAGCAACTGTCAACGCCACAACAGCACTTGTAAACGATATTGACTCATGGATTGACAATGGTACTATAATCCACCCTTGGGTACTCAGTCATTTTCCTAAAACCGATTCACTTCTGGCTCCGGCCAAACGAAAACCAGATCACCTGAATAACGTAGAGTTAATCACCATTTCAAATCCCGCTGCTGGAGTTATACCGTTACATATTCGAGCTAACACGTTGAACGGTGGGGCACAAAAAATATCCATTGCATACACTTTTAAAGGTCAACAAACTTTCTCGTGGGATTATCCGCAGAAGAATGAATTGGTAGAAGGCGGGAAAAAAAATCTGCTCGTTTGGGAAAGCGCTAAAGACAAACGCGGAGATCTATTTCTACAGATTGATCAGGGCGCTTGGCAATTAGTGCAATCGGGCATTGATTTGAATCAATTTTTGTATTGGAAAACTCCTAGCGCATTTGCAACAGCTAAGCTTAAAATGGTGATTGAAGGTCAGGAATTTTTGAGCGAATCATTTGCGATTTCAACATTACCCAAACTAAAGACCGCCTACATCTGCGACAACGATGTTGCACTTTCGTGGAACCCAATCGGTGACGCAACCTCATATGATGTATTTACATTAGAAAATCAATATCTTGAAAAGATTAGCTCAGTATCCGATACTGTTTTTACCTTTTCAGCAGGAAGCAATACACGCTTTGCTGTTATGCCTGTCAAAACGACACTTGCTGGATTAAAAAGTGAATTGATTGACTATACATTGCAGGGCACTCTTTGTTACTTCAATTATTTTAGTGCTACGCGAGCAGCGGCATCCGTTATTCAAATTCAACTTTCCCTCAGCACATTGTTAGATATTCAGTCTATTGATATCTATCGTACGGTGAACGGCTATCGCACGCAATGGAAAAAGCTCAATAATTTCGCCTCATTAAATTTCGCTATAATCGATTCTGACTTTGAGTCGGGCTTATTAGAATATCAAGCGGAGATTACATTAAAAAGTGGCAGCAAAATTAACTCTGATTTAGCAGAAGTGCGAGTAGAGGAAAAAGACAAACTATTGCTTTATCCCAATCCGGTAACTTCCAGCGAAGACCTAAACATTCTTTCGTCTGGCGGAGGTAAAAAATTCCGGATACTCGATATGATGGGAAAGCTATTAGCTGAAGTTGATTTGCAAGAGATAGAAGAAGCAATAGACGTTGTTAATCTCCCTACCAGTGTGTATGTGTATCAATTGCTCAGTTCTTCAGGTTCCCTACTAGATAGTGGTCGTTTTATAAAGCGATAAAAACCAATCTTTACTAAACATCTTTTTTCGTTGTCCCCTTCTTGTCCTCGAATAACATCCTAACAGATGGACCATAAGTATCATCATACTGGCCGGACTTCATATTCCACACAAAAGCACCTAAGAAAAGCAGCGCAATTGTAAGTGAAATCGCAATTAACAAAATAATTATCTCCATATCTTCTATTTTGATTTTTCCAAACCACGTGAAACCCATTGTATTCCTAAAGCGCTAAATCCAACTACACTCACGCTACTGATGGGCATTAAAATTGCAGCTACCAAGGGCGATAAGTTACCGGAGACAGCAATACTCAGCGTAATCACATTGTAGAAAAAAGAAATACCGAAAGCTATTTTTAAAACGAGAGTTGCCTTCTTACTTAAATCTAAAAACCGATTCAGGTTACCAACTTGATCGCCTCGCAAAATACCGTCACACGATGGCGTAAAAACTCCGGTGTCATCAGTTACCGCAATGCCCACGTCACTTTGGCGCAAAGCCCCAGAATCATTTAGTCCATCGCCAAGCATCATTACATAGTGATGATTCTTTTGCAAATCAGAGATGAAATCAGTTTTATCGTGCGGGCTTTGGTTAAACCGTAATGCCACGTGTGCAGGAAATAGCTCACGCATTCGCAATTCTTCGCTGTTATGGTCGCCCGAAAGTAAAGCAACACAGCGTTTACCCAAGGACTGAATGACTTCTTTTACACGAGGTCGTGTCGCGGTCTCCATCCGAAAGTAACCTCTCACCTCATCGTTTATAGAAACAAATACGCGGGTCAACACTGAAGGATTGGTTCCATTAAAGCCCACGTATGATGCAGAGCCCACACGAATAGCGTGACCACTCACCATTCCTTCTACTCCTTTTCCCGTGCGCTCCAGAAATCGTGAAACTTGTAAATGCGATTGCGTATGTATTGATTGGGTGATCAACTTGCTCAACGGATGTGAAGAAGAAGCGGTAAGTAATCGAACCCATCCCAATTCCTGATCATCGAGCACGCCTACAAAAGTAACTTCAGCAGCTCCATGAGTAATCGTTCCGGTTTTATCAAAAACTACGGCATCAATTTTTGCGAGGCGTTCGATCACATCTGCATTCTTTAAATAAAAACCATGGTTCCCAAACACACGAAGCATATTTCCATACGTACAGGGTGCCGCCAATGCCAGGGCACAAGGGCACGCTACCATCAGCACCGAAGTAAGCACCAACCACATTTGCGTAGGACTTACAAAGTACCAATAGAGGGCGGTCATCAAAGCCAAAGCCATCACCACCCACGTAAAATTGCGTGCTGCATTGTCAATGATTTTTTTGTAGCGACTCTCCTTATCTTTTTGGAAAATCTCCCGATTCCAAAGCCCGGTCAAATGGCTTTGGGAAGTCTTTCTCTGCACAGTCATCTCAACAGGAGACCCAACTAATCTCCCACCCGCATACATCAATTCACCTTTGTGTACTTGCACTGGCTTTGCTTCTCCTGTCACAAAACTATAATCTATAAATGCTTCATCACTCAACAATACGCTATCAGTTGGAATAATCTCATAGTTTCGAATCCGAATCTGATCGCCTGGTTCCAATTCGTAAACAATGGTTGGCGACCAATCAAGGCCCACCCATTTTTGAACAGCCAGCGGAAAATATGATTTATAATCGCGATCGAAAGCCAGGCTTTCATAGGTCTTCCCTTGAAACCATCTGCCGATCAATAAAAAGAAAACCAATCCGGAAAGGGAATCTAAATAACCGGGACCAGTATGAGTAATGATATCATAGCTACTCCGCAAAAACAATGCGGCTAATCCAATCGCAATTGGCACATCAATATTGATTTGCTTTTGCTTAAAGCTATTCCACGCATTCACAAAATAATCCTGGCCAGAATAAATCGCCACGGGCACCGCCAACACCAAATTGAGATAACTGAAAAGTAATTTTAATGATTGATCGGAGCCGTCTAAGCCCAAGTATTCAGGAAAACTTAGCAACATGATATTCCCAAAACAAAAACCTGCTATCGCCAGCTTAACTATTAAACCGCGGTTGGTGACTGGCTTTGTTCTTTCTTCTAAACTAATTGAGGGAGCATATCCAACAGCAGCCATTAATCTGGCCACCCCACCTAATGTAATAATGGCCGGATTGAAGTGAACCGTTACTTGCTTACGCCCGAAATTTACTTCAGACTTAATCACACCCGGATTGAGTCTTTGCAAATTCTCTAACAACCAAATACACGAGATACAATGAATAGACGGAACATAAAATTGCACCGAACTATAATTAATTGAATCAAACAAAAGCAGTTTTTTCTTTACCGCCTGTTCATCTAAAAACGCATAACTCTCCTCATGAACGTGGCGCAGTGATACACCTGGCTTATCGGTAAAAGTATAGTACTCGCATAGATTGTTATCATCTAAAATTTCGAATACCATCTTGCAGCCTTGACAACAAAAACTTTTGTTGCCTTGAATGATGGCTTCTTCCTCGCAGGGCTGACCGCAATGGTAACATTCCACTTGCTCTACAACAATACTATCCATTGGCATAAAAGATTGATGCTTCTTGACTAAAAAGTGCTTTGGTGGTTTCGTTGCTCCGTAATAAGGCGATTGCACTCTTACCCATAATCAGCAAGGGGTTCCTTGCATGCGATGCCAGCTTCACCAATTCCTTATTCATATTGATCCCGTTCATGGGCACAATGCCTACATTCGAAAAGGAGTTCTTAACAAATCGAATGAAATAATGCTCGAGAAAAAGCTCTGGCTTATCACTGGCATTTACCATCAAAACGGTTACTGTTTTGCCGCTGGCCACGCCACCAAAAAGATGAAGAAACGTCTTCAGCGCAGTGAGCGAGCTGGCGTCTGAATCAAATACAATTAGTACTTCATCATAAGAAAGTGGCACCTTCGAAGAAAGCAGCACCGGACACGCCAGCGGTTCAATAAAATTAGTGATAAATGATTCCGGCAGTTGGTCGATCACATCCATTGGCAAAGGATTAATCAATACCAGATCGGCAAATCGGCTGCGATGAATTAATGCTTTGACAGTGTAACTACCCGGATTAAAAAAATCGACACTCAGTTTAAGCAAACGAGCTTCGTCTTCTAATTTTTTGACGACCCATGTACGATCCATGGGTAAAGTAGCTTTAGTTAAAGTTGACTCTACAAAATCGCGCATAAAAAATGCGGAAAATGTTTTTGGATTCAAATGAGAAAACAAATCAGCATAGCCGCTCATGCTCTCATGCGATGGCTCCAAATCAGCAGGAAAAAAAATTTCTTTAGTCACTTTTTTCTATTCTTCATTTGAGCGGAATGTCCAAATGGGGCAATCCAAATGGTTAACTACGTCTTCAGCAATGCTACCAGATAAAATATGGTTAAGCCCCTTCCTGCCATGGGTTGCCATCACTACCAAATCTCCACCGATACTTTCCGTAAAGTTTCGTACGCCATTCTCCTGATCGATTTCATTGTATACATTAAGGGTGTAGTCCTTCAACATAAAGCGCTTCGCAAATGCTTTTAACTGTGTGTGCGTTATGCTATCGCGTTTGAATGATGCCGGTGTATTAACATACAACACGTGCAATTTTGCCTTCAAAAAACCTTGAAGTTCTTTTACCTTTTGCGTGAGTTTCTCTGCCTCTAAATTCAATTCATTAGCAAATACGATATTCTTAATGGACGAAAGTTTGGTTTGCTTTTTAATTGTCAGAACTGGCACATTCGATGTCCGAACAATTTTCTCGGTATTCGATCCGACCAGAAATTCCTTGGCTCCACTCGCACCATGCGTTCCCATTACCACAAAGTCAATTTCTTTTTCTTCAATAAACTGCCGAATAGTTGCGGTCGTTGGCCCGAACTCAACCATTCCATTTACAACTGGTCCTTCACTTGCCCATTTGCCAATCAACTTCGAAAACTTCTTTTCTGCACTGGCCTTCACATCATTCATAAATGATTGTTCAAAATAAAGTGTAGGCATGATTACGGTATCATGCATGACAGGTACTTCGACAACATGCAAAAGAAAAACCTCGCCTTTACTTTGCTTTGCAATTTCCACCGCGAGCTTAAAAGCCTGCACCGCAGGATCTGAAAAATCACACGGAACCAAAATCTTTTTCATACAGCTAAATTTTAAGTGGATAACGACTTCTTTAGCACCGCAAACAATCGATGCACTACCTGATCAAAAGTAGTTGTAACAGAAAAAAATGGTAATGATAGGTATCAAGGCAAAACATGACTTTTGTCATAAATCGCCTAAAACGACTAAAACGTTGGAGGGCAGAAGAAAAGTAAAAAATTCCTTCTTGTGTAAACAAATCTAAAGTTGAATAATTAGGCTACGATCAAGTCAGCCTGTTTTGCTAAACGCTTTGGGTCAAGCACCCTGATTTTTTTTCCTTCAAAAGAAATAAGTTCATCGGCCTTGAAATCCGATAAGAGACGGATAACGGTTTCTGTTGCTGTGCCTACTAAACTGGCCCAGTCTTCCCGCGAAAGAGCGATATCCAACAACACGCTTTCTTCTCCTTCCATACCATAGGTTTCTTTGAGCATCAGTAAACTGCCTGCTAAGCGCTCGCGTACAGATTTGTGAGCAAGTTCAGCCATTCGCTCTTCCATGATGCCCATTTGCTGGCAAACTTGTTTCACTACTTTCTTCATAAAGACGGGATTCTTTTGAAGTACTTCAAAGAAATTCTCCTTTTGAATGAAACAGATTTTTGCGTCTTCCAGCACGGTGGCGGTAGCACAGTAGAATTCTTCACTAAGCAAAGCGCGGTAACCCAGAAAGTCGCCTGGTTTTGCGATGTATAAAATGAATTCTTTTCCTTGCACATTATTCTTGAAAACCTTCACCTTACCGCCATTGATGCAAAACAAACCGGTAGGGCGTGTGCCTTCATAAAAAATATTCTGACCCTTTTTGTATTGAATGCAGGTCTTGTGATTATTAATGCGACTTAAATCTTCTGGCGAGAGTCCATTGAAGAGAGAATCCTTCAAATGAATACAAAGTTGGCAATCAATCGTAAATTCCTTTCTCTGCATTGTGCGAAGATGATAAAAATCAAACCATAATCAAAGACTTCAATTTTAGGATTTTGCCAAAGGCTGCTTAAACCCTACCAGAACACGCATCGCGAAGAATAAACTTAACAATGTTAATATAGCGCCCATCAACATGGGTGCTCCGGGAAAATAGAAAGGCGCATCTTTCGCTGTAAAGTAACCGAAAAGCTGCGTCATCAAAAGCGGCCCAACAATTGAAGTGGCACTCATCAAACCAGTTAGTGCACCTTGCAACTCACCTTGTTCGTTGGGCGGCACTTGCGATGACATGATACCTTGTAGAGCCGGTCCGGCAATCCCGCCAAGACAATAAGGAATTAAAAACACAAACAACATCCAGCCTTCCGTGGCAAGGCTAAAAAGAAGAAAGCCAAGACTGTAAAGCACAAGACCGAGATACAAGGATTTCTTTTGACCAAGTTTTGGAATAATGATACGAATCAATCCGCCTTGCACTATCGAAATAAGTACACCCACAGCAGTAAGCGATGCGCCAATCATCGCTGGCGACCATTTAAATTTTTCAATTGCATAAAATGACCAATTGCTTTGCACCGCATGTGCCGCCACATAAATCAATATCAACGATGTCACTAATCCTAAAATAATTGGATAGCGCTTTAGATTAAGCAACGAACTGATCGGGTTAGCCCGTTTCCAATCAAACGTTCTTCTGTTTTCAGGTTTTAAAGATTCCGGTAAAATAAAAAATCCATAGAGCCAGTTTACCAAGCTCAACCCTGCGGCCACCAAGAAAGGAATCTTCGCACCATAGCCGCCTAAAAATCCGCCAATAGCAGGGCCGATAATAAATCCTAAACCAAAAGCTGCGCCAATCATTCCAAAATTCTGAGCACGCTTTTCAGGCTCACTAATGTCGGCAATGTAGGCTCCTGCTGTGGTAAAGCTTGCCCCCATCGCTCCGGCTATGAGTCGACCAACAAAAAGCCATCCGAGACTTGGAGCGAAAGCCAGAAAAATATAATCCATACCAAATCCAAAAAGAGATGCCAACAAAACCGGCCTGCGCCCAAATTGATCGCTTAACCCACCCATAATCGGTGAGCATAAGAATTGCATGCCTGCAAACGCAAACAACAAGTAACCACCCAATCGAGATGCTTCACTATTGGTTACCCCACCCAAATCCATGATTAAAGCGGGCATTACCGGAATAATGACTCCAAAACCAATACAATCGATCAGAATCGTAATAAAAATAAAACTCAGCGCAGGCGTTCTGGAATTTGACATGGAAAAATGAATTTAGTCCCAATGAACTGAAAAAAATGAATTGTAACAATCAACATTATTCAAATCGTCCATCTGATCAATCTGACCGAAAAAAGAAAAACGAATCCTATGCAACCCTTTGCCGTTAAATGAGGTCTATCTACACAAGATCAAATCCACAGACATCATGAAAAATTTATTTACCGTTCTATTAATTACATCAATATCTGTTAGCGCTTTTGCTCAAACAAGAGAAGTTCGAAGCGTTAGCTCCTTTTCGAAGCTATCATTTAGAGTGCCTGGCAAGTTGGTTTTACGCCAAGGCAGCCCTCAAAAAGTTGAATTGGAGGGCAGTAAAGAAACATTATCAAAAATCGAAACGGAGGTACGTGGCGACAAATTGGTAATCGGTAATGAAGACAAGTGGAATTGGGGATGGGACAAAGAAAGTAGAATTATGGTGTATGTCACTGTGCCTGATATTACCGCTGTGAGCGTTTCAGGTTCAGGCGATTTAATCACCGAAGGAAAAATAAAAACAAGCACGCTTGATCTAAGCGTAAGCGGATCTGGCTCATTGCAAATCGATGCAAACGTTGCTGGTGAAATGGAAGCAAACGTAAGCGGCTCCGGCCGAATTGAGGTAAAAGGCTCCTGTCAGAGTTTAGATACGGACATTAGCGGCTCCGGAAAAATCGTGTCTGAATTAACAGTTCAAAATCAAGTTGACGTAGAAATTTCCGGCTCTGGCAAACTAGAAGCCAGTGGCACGGCCAACGAAATAAAGGCAAGCATCAGCGGGTCTGGAAAAGTGTATGCCTCCAATCTCACTGTCGATAAATGCGAAGTGCGCATTACAGGGTCTGGTGATGTGGAAATCAATGTAAAAAGTGAATTGGATGCTAACATTACCGGAAGTGGCACGGTATCGTATAAAGGAAACCCAAGCCATGTAAATGGTCACTCTTCCGGAAGTGGCAAAGTGCGCAAAATGTA
Organism: Bacteroidota bacterium; assembly: GCA_016191555.1. GTDB lineage: Bacteria > Bacteroidota > Bacteroidia > Cytophagales > Cyclobacteriaceae > ELB16-189. The sequence continues at coordinate 3,569 of JACPVX010000018.1, read as the reverse complement.
ATTTTAGAAAGATTAAAATAGCTTAAACCAAAAGAGACTGTCTAAGACAGTCTCTTTTTTTATGTACCTAAGGCCGGAATCGAACCGGCACGCCCGAAGGCACACGATTTTGAGTCGTGCGCGTCTACCAGTTCCGCCACTCAGGCATAAATGGGGTGCAAATATGTTTAAAAGTTTGGAATTTGACTAAATCTCACGAAGGAATTCTTTCATCAAGGCGATCCATGCTGATTGGCTGGTGAGTCATAAATAATACGGCAGCAAAGCACAACTATTTTCAAAAAAACCACAACTTGCGGCACTAACAAAATCAACATGCAAATATCGAAACACAAAGTAGCATCCATTCACTACACCCTAACGGATAATGATGGAAAAGTCCTTGATTCTAGCGCTGGGCGTGAGCCGCTCGTTTACATTCAAGGCATTGGAAATCTCATTCCTGGAATGGAAGAAGGATTAGAGGGCAAAAGCACGGGCGATAAAATAAAGATCAAAGTGAGCCCAGAAAAAGGCTACGGTGTGAAAGATGAAGCTTTGCAGCAAAGTGTGCCTCGTTCTGCTTTTGGCGATCAAGATGTTCGCGTGGGCATGCAATTCCAAACCAATCAAGGCGGAGTTGTTACTGTCACTAAAGTAGGATTATCAGAAGTTACCGTTGATGCTAACCACCCACTAGCCGGTGTAGAATTAAATTTTGATGTCGAGGTTTTAGATATTCGTTTAGCCACACAAGAAGAGCTCGATCATGGTCATGCACATGGCCCTGGCGGACACCATCACTAAAACAAAAGGCTACCTGATTTCACTTTCAGGTAGCCTTCTTTCCGAATTTATTCAATCTTAATTCGCCTCCAGGATTTTGAATAGTTCATCCAGATTGGGAGTTACAATAATTTCCGTACGTCTGTTTTTTTGTTTATTCTGAGCGTTATCATTTGGCGCTAATGGAGAAAACTCACCCTTACCGGCAGCGGTAATTTGCTTGGGAAGCATACCGGCACCGATCAATATTTTGGAAATGGACGTAGCCCTCAACACACTCAAATCCCAGTTGTCTTCCAAATACGTTGTCTTTTTTGAGATTGGTACATTGTCGGTATGTCCTTCAATCATCACCTGAATATCTCGTTGATCTTTCAGTGCCTTCGCTAATTGTTGCAAGGCTCCGGCACCCTTCGCGTCAATATCAATGCTTCCCGATTTGAATAACAAATCTTCCGCCAACGAAACGTATACCTTGCCATTCTTTACTTTCACAGTCAAGTCATTTTCTTTAAAATTCAAAAGTGCATTGCTGATTCTGTTTTTTAAGTTTTGAACAGCCTTGTCTTTATTAGAAAGCACCAACTCCAACTCCTTCACTTTTTTCTCGCGCTCGGCAAGACTATTGCTTAAAGAATCATTTTCACGCTTGGTCTTCTCCAAATTGTTTTGAATCGCCAGAAGCTGATCGCGCTGCAATGCCACATCCCGATTCAGTTTTCCGCTATTGGAAAGTAAGTTCTTATAACTCGTATTCAACTGGTCAAACTCTTTATTCAACACTTCCAGCTTTTTCTGATTTGCTTTATACGTCTGATCCAGTGACGCAGAATCAGCACGCATTTTTTTGAGATTCTCCTGCATCGAAGCGATGGATGCATTCGCGGCTTCGAGTTCTTTATTGCGATCTGCTAAATCTCCTTCAACTTTCACTTTTTGCGCGAGCACATCGTCAAATTTCTTTTTCGAGACGATGCATGAACTAAACAAAACTGCCGAAGCAGCTAATAAAAAATAGGTAATCTTCATAGTTTAAAAAATTGATCAAACAAATATCTAAAATTAAATACAATTGCTACTTTACATGAACAACAATCAATGAAGATATGGATGGAATGCTTAAACCCGATGCGTTGAAAGGCAAAACAATCATCATTACCGGTGGCGGAACTGGCTTAGGTAAATCAATGGGGAAATACATGTTGCAATTGGGTGCCAATCTCGTCATCACCAGTCGCAAAAAAGATGTGTTGGATAAAACTGCGAGTGAATTAGAAAAAGAAACTGGCGGCAAGGTGCTTGCACTTTCGTGCGATGTGCGGAAATACGATGAAATTGAAAACGTCTTAAAAGAAGCAGAGAGTCATTTTGGTCGAATCGATGGTGTTTTGAATAATGCAGCGGGTAATTTCATAAGTCCCACGGAGCGCTTATCTCACCGTGCTTTTGACATCATTGTAGATATTGTACTCAAAGGCACCTACTATATGACATTGGCAGCCGGCAAGCATTGGATTAACAAAAAACAGCCCGGCACTTTCCTGAACATTGTCACTACCTATGCATGGACAGGCTCCGGCTATGTGGTTCCTTCTGCTTGCAGTAAAGCCGGAGTATTAGCGCTAACACGTTCACTTGCTGTAGAATGGGCTAAATACAAAATCAGAAGCAATGCCATTGCACCTGGACCATTCCCCACAGAAGGTGCCTGGAGCAGACTTTTACCCGGAGATCTTGTCAAAAAATTTGATCCTGCCGAACGCGTACCACTTAAAAGAGTTGGCGAACATCAAGAGTTGGCTAATCTGGCTGCCTATTTAATGTCAGATTACTCAAGTTATGTTAATGGTGAGGTAATTACAATTGACGGAGGAGAGTGGCTTAGAAATGGTGGCGAGTTCAGTCATTTAGAAAGCATCAGCCCAGAATTATGGGATGAATTAGAAAAAACAAAAGGAAAGGGTGCTTAAACACTCCTTTCCTTTCATCTGATATCAATTTTCCCCGATATGATTAAAAACACAAAAAGCCCTGTTGGGGCTTTTTGATTTGGGTATTAAAATGAAAAAATTGGGTATTAAAATGAAAAAAGGCAACGACCTACTCTCCCGGGTTTTAACCTAGTACCATCGGCGCTGGCGGGCTTAACTTCTCTGTTCGGAATGGGAAGAGGTGGACCCCGCCGCCAAAGTCACCTCAAGGTCTTTGACATGCATGTAGCGGAAGAAAAACAAGCGATTGCACAGGGCAAATCGTAAATACTCTACTTGAAGCGTTCGGGTAATTAGTACCGCTCGGCTTTGGCATTCCTGCCTTTACACCTGCGGCCTATCAACGTCATAGTCTCTGACGACCCTTAAAGGAAGTCTCATCTCGGGGCGGGTTTCGCGCTTAGATGCTTTCAGCGCTTATCCCTACCCAACTTGGCTACCCGGCGGTGCAGCTGGCGCTACAACCGGTACACCAGAGGTTGGTCCAGCCCGGTCCTCTCGTACTAAGGCCAGATCCCCTCAAACTTCCAACGCCCATCACAGATAGGGACCGAACTGTCTCACGACGTTCTGAACCCAGCTCGCGTGCCACTTTAATGGGCGAACAGCCCAACCCTTGGGACCTTCTCCAGACCCAGGATGTGACGAGCCGACATCGAGGTGCCAAACCTCCCCGTCGATATGAGCTCTTGGGGGAGATCAGCCTGTTATCCCCAGCGTACATTTTATCCTTTGAGCGATGGCCCTTCCATGCAGAACCACCGGATCACTATATCCAGCTTTCGCCCCTGCTCGACTTGTCAGTCTCACAGT
>JACPVX010000017.1 GCA_016191555.1 Bacteroidota bacterium | reverse complement strand
CGATCTTTAAGGGCACCGGACTCGAGTTTGATGATGTTCGCCCCTATCAGTATGGCGATGATATCCGCACCATCGACTGGAATGTGTCGGCCAAAGGGCATGGCACCTTCGTAAAAACCTTCAAAGAAGAAAAAGAGCAAACCATTTTCTTTATTCTGGATGTAAGTGCTTCCGAAGAAATTGGAAGCCCCGGCAAAACCAAAGTAGATATTGGCAAAGAAGTGTGTGGAGTATTGGCATTGTCGGGTGCGAAAGAATCCAGCCAAATCGGGTTGATTTGCTTTTCAGATGAACGGGAGAAATTCATCAAGCCCAAAAAAGGAATGCAGCAGGCATATGACATTATTTACAACATCGTCAAGCTGCAACCAAAATCATTAAAGACTAATTTGAGCAAGGCGATTTCCTTTGCACTCAATTCGATCAAACGAAGAAGTGTGATTGTGATGATCTCTGATTTTATTGACGAAGGCTATTATCATAATTTGAAGTCGCTGGCGCGCAGGCATGATCTGGTTATTATTAAAATCAGCGACAAGCGCGAAACACAATTGCCGAAGTTGGGGATTATCCCCGTGTTGGATAAAGAGAGTCAGAAAACCATGTGGGTGAATACATCTTTTGGAGGTTTTCGCGAAGCCATCGCCACGCACCACGGCTTACGCCAAACGGAGTTGGCCAACTTTAGTCGTAAGCATCAAATCAATTTCATTTCGATTGACACCAATGAGGACTATGTTCCCAAGCTGTTGAAGTTATTTAAGATGAGGAATAAATCGTTTAAAAGTGTTTGACAGAATACTCGTTTTAAGTTTGTGCCTGTTGGTGTCTTTCTTTTCTTCCGCACAGGAAGAAAAGGTGCGTGGACATTTTTCTGCCGACAGCATTCAAATCGGGAAGTCGATCTCCTACTACCTCAGCGCTCGCTACCCGCAAAAGAAAACAGTGTTGTTTCCGGATTCGAGCTATTCCTTCGCACCGTTCGAATTTCAAAAAAAGAGCTACGTCCCTACCGTCACCAAAGAAGGCATCAGCTATGACAGCGTCATCTATACGCTCACCACATTCGAAATAGACAGTCTTCAACTATTAAGCCTTCCGGTTTTTGTAGTCGAAGAGCAAGACTGCACGCGCGTAACAGCGATTACTGACACCGTTATTTTCGATAAGGTGGTTGAAAATCTTCCCGACTCCACGCAGTTGGCAAAAATTCCATTGAAGACTAACACGAATTACTGGAATGTTTCCTGGTTGTTGAATTATCCGTTGCTTTCGATCATCGGTGGTGTCATGATCATTTTACTGGTCATTGCATGGCTGGTATTTGGTCGGAGAATACGGCAGTACTATCAGCGAAAGCGATTGGAAAAGAAACACCTTGCCTTCTTAGAGACTTTCAATCAATGGGTGGAACGAAGTGAAACGGATGGCGCTGCAAAATCAACAGAAACCGCACTTTTCATTTGGAAAAAATATGTGGAAGATTTGATCGGAAGACCTTATACCAAATTCACTACCAAAGAGATCAGCCAATACGAATCCGATCAGCGTTTGATTGAATCGCTTTGGGCGATTGACCGGATGATTTATGCGCAGCAATCCCAAGGGAAAGGTCTGTTTGCCCATTTGAAAAGCTATTCTGAAGATCAGTATTTTAAGAAACTAGAGGAAATAAAAAATGGATAGCCTGATCGATCCGTGGTACTCGACTGAATGGTTTACACCTACAGTTCTAAAAGGTTTTACCTGGGAGAATCAGATGGTGCTGTATGGTTTGTATGCCATTCCGGTTCTTTTCATCGTCCGCTGGTTAACGCGCTACTACTTCAATCAGAAGTTACCGGTGGCATTGACTAAAAGTGATTTAAAGAGTTCGCCTACCAATTTAGTTCGGCTGTTACCCGAATTCGTTCTGGCACTTGTGCTGGCGCTGATGTTGGTGGCTTTAGCCCGTCCGCAAAAAACAAATGAAAAAGTAGAACAGTGGACGGAAGGTATCGATATCATGATTGCATTGGATATTTCACAATCCATGCAAATAGAAGACTTTAAACCCAATCGGTTGGAAGCCGCCAAAGATGTGGCACGCGATTTCATCAAAGGCAGGAAACAAGATCGCATTGGGCTTGTCGTATTTTCCGGTGATGCATTCTCGTTAGCGCCATTGACTACCGATTACGATTTATTACAATCGTATCTCAATGATATTTCCTTTGAGATGATTGAATCTCGGGGCACAGCTATTGGCAGCGCCATGGCCGTGGTCACTAACCGCATGCGCGAGTCTGAATCAAAATCCAAAGTTTGCATTTTAATAAGCGATGGTGATAACACGGCCGGGAATATCGACCCCATCACCGCTGCTGAATTGGCGGATGCTTATAATATCAAAATCTACACCATTGTAGTGGGGAAAGAAGGAATGGTGCCTTTTGGAAAAGATTTTTTCGGTCGCCCACAGATGGTAGAAAACTCTGTAGATGAAACAACCATGCGCAAAATCGCTGAAATCGGTAAGGGTGAATTCTTCCGCGTAACCGATAACGAAGCACTAGTGAACGTATTCAAGCGGATCGATCAATATGAAAAAGCAGAAATCAAAGAAAGTCGTTTTAAAGACACCTCTGATTTCTACTTTATCTATTTGAAATGGGCCTTGGTTCTCTTCTTGTTCTGGTTGCTGCTCAAGTCATCGTTCCTCAGCAATATCTTACAAGACTAACTATTTCACGCGGTAGCGAAAACCGGCATACCACATTCGTCCAAACACAGGCCCCCACACCATCGAGCTATCAAAGTATTGGTTAAATGGTTCGCTGGCCGAAACAATGGGATTGGCCAAACTGAAGTCAGTCAAATTCTCAATACCCAGATAAACGCTCCACCGATCACCAAAGTCTTTGGTCGCTTGGGTGTTCATCATCACGTAAGGTGAAGAATAAGCAGGAAGCTGATAGCCGGGTGGATTAGAAGTAGTATTTGGTATTCGCTGTTCGCCAATACGCGTTACGGTATAATCAAACGCCCAACCATTTTTTGTTTTATAAGCCAGATTGATAAATGCACGATCGCGCGGCACCAAAGGGCGTTGCATTCTTCCATTCAAATAATCGGTCTCCACATTCAGCCAGCGATACGCCAGACGCACATCAAATCTTCGCGCCACTTGGTAATCCACTTGTGCTTGTAAACTGTGCGAAAACGATTTACCGCTAAGTGAGTAAAACTTGATTTTGCCGGGATCAATATCCCAGTCGACCACGGCCTGATTTTGAAAATCAGTAAAGAAATAATCAAGGCTAAAATTTCCGGGGCGATAGTCCAGTGTAAATTCCTGATTGAAATTAAATCCATACACCCATGCCTGATCCGGCTTAAAGCCATACGCCTTATCTGTCTGACTATTCAACAAAACCAAACTGCGACTGGAAGCCAGGAAGCCTGAATTTTCAGTAATGATATTCGCTACGCGTGTACCCGATCCTGCAGAAGCTCGCAGCGTGGTAGTCTCCGTCAAATTATATTTTAAATGAAGGCGTGGTGTAACGATGCTGCCAAACAAATTGTGTTGGTCTACCCGAATGCCGGCAATGAGCGAAAACTTTTTCAAATCATCATAGGAGTATTCATAAAATACGCTCGGCACCACCTCTGTTCGATTGAATTGAAAAGGCGTGCCTATAAAATCAACCCGACCGAGTGTTTCTTTGTATTCATCATACAACAAACTCACGCCCATTTTAAATTTGTGAAATGTATCGCCAATGATGGATTGATAAATGAAATTTGCATAGCCATAGTTTTCATCGGCATTGTGTTGTGTTAATCCAAAATAGCTGCGGTGCTGATGCGTAAGTGCATTTACCTGTAATCCGAAACTTTTGTAGGGCTTACCAGGAAATTGATAGCCGAGTTTTCCGGTGAATTCGTAGCGATCGGTATTGATTTCAAATCCGTAGCGATTGGTTGTGAACTTATCTTTCTTCGGATCAAAATTAGTTTGCCCTCCTTGCTTCAAATCAGTGAGGTACTTCAAACTAAATTGTCCCAACCAACCGTTGCCGGAATTATACACCCAGCGATTGATTAGATTCACCTGATTGCCTTTCGGGAAATCGAGAAACGAATCATTATTCTGATCCATCTCCAGCGGCCGGGCACTTCCATGAACTAGAAATGTGGTTGCCCATTTTTTAGTGACTTGCGATGTAACGATCACATTCGTCTCCATGCGAGCGGATTGGTTGATATACCCATTCACATAGAGTTTGTCACTCTCCTGCGGCTTCTTCAACTCTACATTGATTTGCCCGGCAATGCTTTCATATCCATTCACCACAGAGCCCACTCCTTTCGTTACCTGAATGGAGTTGATCCACGTGCCCGGTATGAACTGTATACCCTGACTCGATGCCAAACCTCGCACGCCCGGCATGTTCTCTAATGAGATCATGGTATTAGGTCCGGATAATCCCAGCATTTGAATTTGACGCGTGCCAGTAATGGCATCGGTAAAAGCAACATCGACTGATGGATTGGTTTCGAAGCTCTCCGAGAGATTGCAACAAGCCGCTTTGAATAGCTCCTTCTCATTCATTTCAATCACGTTGATACCCGAAGCAAGATTGACGTTGCTTGAGGGTTTCCAACCTTCTACCACCACTTCTTGCAAGTACTGATCGGTTTGCAATTCTACCTTAACATTATTCTGCTGGTCGCTTACTTCAATGGTATCCGAACGATACCCCACGAAGCTAATGACCAACTTTTTGGATTCGGATGTACGGTCAATCAGGAAGACGCCATTCTCTTTGGTCGAAACTCCTTTCGTAGTACCAAGCCAATACACATTGGCACCGGCCACCGGCTGATCTTTTCCCTGATTGTCTTTTTCCACCACCACCCCCATCAACCGTTGGGAATAGGATGAAAACGAAATGGTGAACGCCATTAAGATGGCTCCGATTATTTTTGATTTCATAACACTGATCAATGATTACCTGCGTGATCGTGATCGCGGTATAGGCAACAAAATGGAAGTGATGCATAGGTTTCTTCCTTGGCTTTCACCTGATCGGTATCATGGCCGGCCGAAGCCACCAATTCATGAATTTTCTTTTCGGTGATCTTATCCGAATTGTAAACTACCACCAACTCTTTGGTTTTAGTACTCCATTCTGCTTTTTTAATTCCTTTGTAATCCAAGGCGGTTTCGATGCGCTTTTTGCACATGATGCAATTGCCATACACCTTGATGGTAGCAGTAACTACTTTTGATTGCGCCAACGCGCTGATAGAAAATAAGGCGATGCAGCCGATTAAAATCATTTTGAATTTCATGTGTTTCTAAATTTGATGTGAGACAATAAGTTTCGATAGGTTTTATTGAAAAAACCCAGGAGAAAATTACGCCATCAAATCATCCACTTTCCAACTGCAACCGAGTTGGTAAATAGGCACTTTGGGAGGAGGCAGATCGTAAGAAACAACCTGAATAGTAGAAATTTCTGAAGCATCCAGTTTCTTCAATTCCATTGAAACTACCGGCAAATAAATAAAATCTGCTTTAGGCATGTCACCGGCCGAAGAATGAACCTGATCATTCTCAATCTTCACCAGCTCCGTTTCATCTTCGCAGCAAGTTTTAATCTTGGCGCTTTGATAAATAGAGCAGGCACATTTTTTTGATTCAAATGAAAAGAGGGAAGAATGGTGCTCGCGGCCCATGCAGAAATGTGTGGATTTAGCTATGCCTACTGAAAGCAGCAGATAAACCGACAAAATGAATATGGAGCCTATTTTCCTCACGATGCAAATATAACTCTATTCCCGGTTAGAAAGTTGCAGCAAGCGAAGCGATTTGAGCTCACGCAAGAGAATTCCTGCGTTTTTAGTGTGCGATTGCGGATAGCCGGTATTTCCTTAACAGGCTATTAACAAACTAATGCAGCATATTAAAGGCCGTTTTGGCTTTCAGCAATAATTGAATGCCGAAGATGATCAGGAAAACCCCCACCAACACATTCATAATAATCAAAAACCGATGTGTAATTAACGACCGTAATTTGTCGGCCAGATACGCTTTGATCAGATCCGTAGCGAGCACCGTAAAAAGCAAAGCGATAAAGAAGATCACCAATTCAAATCCACCAGAGTAGCCCATCTCTACAGTTGCCATGCTTAAGGTGGCCACCCAAAAAATCAGCACCATGGGCGAAATCCCATTGATCACGTCGCTGACAGACACTCCGAGTGCAACCAGAGCGCCTTTCCAAAAACCTCGCTCAATGCTCGTTTGAATGATGGTAAAAAAAACAGGACCAATCAAAAAGGCGAGTACAACGCCAAATTTTATTCCATTAAAGACAATCTCCATTCCGATTAGGCAATAAAGTTTTTCCACTCTTCCAACTGTGCATTTTTCATCACCCGTGGAAATTTATTCTGCCCTCCTACTTTTCCCTTCGATTCCATCCAGTCGTAAAACTTGTGCAACGGCAATGGTTGTACAAATACTTCCTTCAGCGCAGCGCTACGCTCCACTGCATAATCGTCATTCAGTTCTTTGAGATGAAAATCAATTCGCTCTTTTAATACATTCGCATCTACTTTATCATCGGTGCCCACATACCACTGGTGCGCAAATAACGTACCGTGCGGAATACCAGCTACGGTAAACTCTTTGATTTCAATGTTCAGTTCATTGGAAACAAGTTCCAGCGCTTTGTTCATGTTATCTACCGAAAGATGTTCGCCACACAAACTCAGAAAATGCTTCGTGCGTCCCGTGATGACAATTTCAGATTCTTCGATCGAGGTAAATTTGATCACATCACCAATCAAATAGCGCCACGCTCCGGCACAGGTAGAAAGGAGCAATGCATACTCCCTGCCTTCCTCCACATCATCAATCAAAACGGCTTCCGCATCGGGCTTGATATCCCCGGAAGGGAAAAAGTTCTTGTCTTCAAAAGGGACAAACTCATAGAAAATACCATTGTTCATCACCAGCCGCATCGACTTGTGCTTGGGCACTGCTTGGTAGGCGATGAATCCCTCGGAAGCCAAATAAGTTTCAATGAAATAAATCGGGCGACCCATTAGTTTCTCTAAGCCTTTGCGATACGGATCAATCGACACGCCTCCATGAACATAAACCAACAGATTAGGCCAGATGTCGTGGATGTTTTGCACTTGGTAATGCTTTAGAATTCGCTCCAATAAAATTTGAATCCAAGCAGGCACACCCACAATAATTCCAATGTCCCAGTCTTTGGCTTTGGCTACAATCTCATCCAGCTTACCATCCCAATTTCTGCTTTTCGCAATCTTCTTTCCAGGCTTGTAAAAATGCTGAAACCAAAAGGGTAAACGGGCCGCCTGAATGCCGCTCAAATCGCCTTCAAAATAATTGCCACGTTTGTTGAGATGCGTGCTTCCACCTATCATTAAAATACCCGCCTCAAAAAGACGTGGAGGCAAATCATATTTCGAAAGGGAAATAATCTGACGAATGCTGGTCTTCTGAATCGCCTTCGTCATTTCTTTGGTAACAGGAATATGCTTCGAAGCCGACTCGGAAGTTCCCGAGCTTAGCGCGAAATACTTGATACGACCGGGCCACGCAATATTTTTGGCGCCTTTCAGCGAAAGCTGCCACCAGTCTTTATAAATTTTATTGTAATCATGAATGGGCACCGATGATTTGTAGGATGTGTAAAATGAATGTCCACTTTTTTTAAACTTTGAAAGGATCTTCGGGAAATCGTAGTACTTGCCAAACTCCGTGCCGCTGGCCGCGATCATCAATTCTTTCAATTCATTCTTTTGTAATTCCAAAGGCGATGAATACTCCTGCTGTAGTGTTTCGCGAAGTTTTATTCCTTTTTTGAGCAACGTTCCAAGTATGGCCATAACTTTACACTAAATTGATGGGGTGCGCTAATTCGCGAACCAAGTTAAACAATGAGCATTAAAAGTAATATAAAGTTAGTAAACGACAGCCTTCAAAAAGGTTGCCGACTCATTGCGGTGAGCAAGACCAAGCCCAACGAGCAATTGCTGGAAGCCTATGAGGCCGGGCAACGGTTATTTGGTGAAAACAAAGTGCAGGAGTTGGAGGCAAAGTATCAGTCGCTGCCCAAAGATATAGAGTGGCACATGATCGGGCACTTGCAAAGCAATAAGGTAAAATACATCGCCCCGTTTGTGGCACTCATTCATTCGGTAGATAGTGTAAAGCTTCTGGAAGAAATCAACAAGCAAGGCAAGAAGATCAATCGGGTGATTCCCTGTCTGTTACAAGTCTATATTGCCAAAGAAGAAACCAAGTTCGGACTGAACGAAGAGGAAGTGTTGGATCTAGTCAACCATTTTCCCAATCACTTTACCCATGTTTCCATTCAGGGTTTGATGGGCATGGCCACACTCACCGACAATCAAGATCAAATCCGAGCCGAATTTAAAAGTCTGAAAAACCTCTTCGACCAACTTAGCCAGCAGGCATTGCCACCCTCTATAATAATGAAAGAATTATCGATGGGGATGAGTGCTGATTATCAACTGGCAATGGCGGAGGGTAGTACGTTGGTGCGTGTTGGCTCCACCATCTTTGGCGAACGAAATTATTCTCCTCAATAGGAAGCTTATGTTAACACAAAAACGAATTTTGATTATTGGCGGAGTGCTGGCCGGCCTGGCAGTAGCCTTGGGCGCTTTTGGTGCGCACGCGCTGAAAGCGTTGCTGACTCAAAACGGTCGGATCGATACCTTTGAGTTAGCCACACGTTATCATTTTTATCATGCATTCGCTGTGCTAATAGTTGGTGTTCTTTATCCCAAAGCTCAATCTAACTGGTGGCGCAGGAGCGCCTGGATGTTTTTGCTGGGCATCTTATTATTCAGCGGAAGCTTATATGTGATGGCTGTTTTTAATACCACTAAAGTCGCCTTGATTACACCATTGGGCGGTGTCTGCTTTTTAACCGGATGGGCTATGTTTGTGATGGCTGTAGCGAAAGCCGATTGGAAGGACTAATTTTTTTTCTCTAACACATTGGCTGAGAAAGTGATCTGGCTATTTCCATACCGGGAATTGGAAACTACCGTCACCACCTTATTTTGTCTTCCAAACTTGCCGGAACTATCAAACTGAACTTGCAACTCGCCTCGGTTACCGGGCATGATCGGGTCTCTGGGCCAGCCTTTCGGAATGGTACAACCACACGTAACTTCCACATTGGTGATAATGAGTGGCAATGTGCCCGTGTTGGTAAATTTATACGTGTGCTGTACTTTGTCACCTTTGTAGATATCACCGAATTCGAAAGAGGTAACATCCCAGGTGATGATGGCACCCTTGGAGGGATCATCCGATTGTGCGTGTAAGGAACCAACCCCAAGAGCGAACGAGAAAATAAAACAAATAAAGAGTAAACTTGCTTTCATTTGATACTCAAATCTAAATCAGATAATCGAGTTTAATACGCAGTTATGAAAGAATCGGTTCAAAATATTTACGGTCATCGATTGCGGGTAAGAGTCTGTGGCATTTGTGTAAACGATGACGCCATTCTGCTGGTAAATCATACGGGAATTTCGGACCATCACTTTTGGGCACCTCCCGGTGGAGGCATTGAATTTGGCGAAAGCGCCTATGACTGCCTCGTGCGGGAGTTTAAAGAAGAGACAGGCCTGGAAGTGGAGGTTTGTGACTTTTTGTTCGCCTGCGAATTCATACATGGGCCGCTCCATGCCATTGAACTCTTTTTTAGTGTGAAAGTAGTGGGCGGGGAATTGCAGAAAGGCACCGATCCGGAATCAGGCTCGGATCAGATCATTACAGAAGTGGCTTTTCTGACTTGGTCGCGTCTGGATGAGTTGAAGAAGGAAGAGATTCATGGGATTTTTCAGATTCCCAAAGAAAAGTGTGAAATAAGCCTGTTGAGCGGCTATTTTAAATTATAATTGATTGCTTTTAACCATATAAAATATCTATAATTGCAAGCTAAACCTGTAACCGCATGAACTTGAACAGAATCCTAACTATTGTCTTACTAGCCGTTAGTGCTTACTTCGCCTATCGCCTTTACAGAGGTGTTCAAGGCACGATCGAAGAGCGTGAATTGATAAAAACCACCGAGGATGCCGTGATTGCGCGCCTCAAATTAATACGAGAAGCTGAAATTGTTTTTCAGGAAGCTAACAGACGTTATACCTCAAACTGGGATTCACTGATCAACTTTATTGAAAACGGTAAAGTACCTAACATTCAGCGCAGAGAAGAAATTAAGCAAGTAGGATACGGTCAAGAAGAAATTAAAGTGTTTTTTGACACTCTTGGTTTTACCCCTGCCAAAGACAAAATCTTTAAAAAGAACTTTACTTTAAATGCTGCCGACAACGGTATTTTCATGAGCTTTAAAGTGAAAGAAGGCGATCGCATCATTAAAAACCAAAAGGCATATTTGATTAAGATTGACGGCAAAGTGCAAGATCCTCCATTCCAAGATCAAGGGGTGATTACCAAATTGGGTGCTTTTGCTGCTGGCGATGAAGTTAAGAAAGGAGATATTATGGTGAGCTTCTGGGATTATACATTCGATCCTAACACCGACCTTAAGAAGTTGGCAGAAGTACCGGGTGGTGATGGTTATAAATTTGATATCAGCGTAGGAAAAGTTGATAAAAATGGTGTGTTGGTACAAGTGATCGAAGTAAAAGATCCGAAACCAATTAACCCTGCCAGAAAAGATAGCAACGATGCCAAAAACAGAAAGCCTCTGCACTTTGGTTCTAAAACAGATGTAACTACATCAGGTAATTGGGAATCCCAATAAAATATTCCTGAGTGTCATTAAATGCTAATTATAAGCTTTTAAAAAAGATCAAGGATGATCGTTTTGATGAAGAAAAGCTTCATCAATACAGGTTGTTGGTTCAAATAGGAGTTAGAGATTTTCAAGTAGCCGTTGTTGCCGAGAGCGATCAACGGCTACTTTTTTTTGAAGACTATATTCTGAATGACTTGAATTCGTATGACGAGCAACTGGTCGTTATAAAAGGACTTTTTGAAGCCCACTCCGTACTACAAGCAGGTTTTTGGAAAGAGGTGAAGTTCTCCATCAAGAATAACAAGTTCATTCAACTTCCCACCACCCTTTTCCTGGCCAATTCAACTACCGAATATTTAAAATTCAACGCTACCATTGATAGCGCTACTGAACTCGTGTTGCACTGCGAAAATCTGTCATTAAACATCACGACTGTTTTTGCCGCCCAAAAAGAATTGGTGAACTGGTTGCAGGCCATGTATCAGAATACCAAACTTACCTTTCACCATCAGTCATCCGCACTCATTCAGGGCGTAGCCGCCAATGTCCACAAGAAAGGACATCCGCTTTATATTTATGTGGATCGCTTCAAGCTGCACATCCTGGCTTTTCAGGGAGGGCAATTGCTATTTTATAATCAATTCGCGATCAAGCAATTCTCCGACTATGTAAAATACATTATGCTGGTGATGAAGAACCTGAACATGGATCAGCATACCAGCGAAGTAGTGCTGTGGGGATATATCGGTAAAAACTCACCGCATTATTTAGAGTTTGTCAAATACATTCGCAACGTGAGCTTTGGCGAACGCCCGCACCATCTCACCTTTGGTTATCTTTTTGACGAATTGCAAGAGCATCATTTCTTTGACCTCTATTCCACTGACTTATTAACTGCCTAGTGAAGCGTGTAGCACTATTTCCCGGATCGTTTGATCCGTTTACCAAAGGACACGAGGACATTGTGCTGCGTGGCCGCCAACTGTTTGATGAAATCATTATCAGCATCGGCTATAACAGCGGGAAATCTAAACGATACTTCCCCATTGATTTTATGGTCGGCAAAATCCGCGAAACGTTTGCCAACTACCCGGATGTAAAAGTGGAAACGTATGCTGAACTAACAGCAGAATTCGCGAAGAAAAACGGTGCCAAATACTTGCTGCGCGGCTTGCGCAACACCACCGACTTTGAATATGAAAACAGCATTGCTCAGGTGAACAAACACCTCAATGCCAACCTTGAATCGGTTTTTCTGATTACCTCTCCGATGTTAGCTTCTATCAGCTCGTCCATTATACGCGAGGTGCATAAATATAATGGTGATGTTTCGGGGATGCTCCCCTATCGCCTCGACTAACTTTATTTCTGACGGTAGTATTCTTCGAACACAAATCGGATTGAATTGTACGAATTCTCCAAAGCGTGATACACTTCTTTCTGCGTCATCCACCGCAATTCTTCAATATCTTCTTCTAAGCTGGGTCTGCTGTTGCTATCGTCTACCAGGCTCATTTCATACCACTTCGTTTTCTTCAGCATGCTGTTTTTGTTCATGGTATAGGTATGCCAGGTAGTGCATATCTTTTTTCCTAACTTCACCCGCACATTGCACTCTTCTTCTACTTCCCGCACGGCTGTTTCTTTGTACTTCTCTCCCGTTTCGCGTTTGCCTTTCGGCAGATCCCACTTCTTCATCCGATAAATCATCAAAAACTTGTCCTTCTTAAGAATAAGCCCACCTGCCGCGTGTATGATTTTAAATTTTGATTTTAGATATGCTTTAAATGCTTCGTAATCTTTTACCGATACGGTTAACGACAGAAGGTTCATCGGCACCTTCGAGTTGATCAAATCAAACACCACATCCATATCGCGTGGGGTGGCCTGATCGAGCCACACGTGGTTGATTAACTTGGCTTTGGTAATGGGCTCCGTGGCAGCGTTGATCTGCAAATTGAAATGACCCGGCTCAGGCTTTTCCCCATCCTTTAAAATCTGAACGGGAATATCGTTAACAAAGAGATTCATTACGCAAAACTGGATTTAAAGCTGAGATTCCTTCGGCAAAAACATAAATAATTTGCAATCTGCCAACTGCCGTGGCAACAAAAACTGAATACACCCTTTTTTCGACATGCGTTGTTAGGTTTTGGGCAATCGTGGTTAAATTGCCGCATGAGTAAGATTAAAATTCAAGAGAGTACGGCACGTATGGTTGCTTCTAAATTGTTGGAAATAGGAGCCATCAAACTTAATCATAAAAATCCCTTTACATGGAGTTCCGGCTGGAAATCGCCTATCTATTGTGATAATCGTTTGGCGCTCTCCTACCCCACCATTCGCACCTTTATTAAAGAGCGTTTGGCGCAAGCCATTAAAGAGAATTTTCCGGAGGCCGAATGCATCGCCGGAGTAGCTACTGCGGGCATTCCACAGGGTGCTTTGGTCGCAGAAGCGCTGGGTCTTCCCTTCGTATATGTGCGCCCTAAGCCCAAAGAACACGGCATGGGCAACCTGATTGAAGGCAAGGTTGTAAAGAACCAGAAAGCCGTGCTGGTGGAAGATTTAATATCTACCGGAGGCAGCTCTCTGAAAGCGGCACAAGCCATGCGCGAAGCAGGTTTTCATATCAGCGGCATGGTGGCCATTTTTACCTATGGCTTTGAACAAAGCGAAGTGAGCTTTGCCGAAGAAAATGTTTCGTTGGTTTGCCTGAGCGATTTCAATCATTTGTTGCAAGAGGCTGTCGATAAAAACACGCTGGACGAGCAACAATTGATTTATGTAAAATCGTGGCGATTGGATCCCGCCAACTGGAAGTAGTTCGCGTTAGCGATCTTTCAGTCGAAACATAAATTTAAGGCCCGACCAAACCTCATCTACGGCACAGACTTTAACATCTACCAGACCATTGGCAAGCCCGAAATCGCGGATGATGTTTTCATCCAGATCGGTTACGACTTTCGAGGCTCGTTTCGGCCATGATACCCAGAAGGTGCCATCTTTCTTCAGGTAGCCTTTCACTTTCAGGAATTCCTTTTCAAACACGCTTTTTTCTTTGACAAATACATGCGCAAAATCGAGGCTTTCTTTGGCGGGTTTAGCACTTCTTACAAAACCATCGGGTAATGGGGCAACAGCATCCCAATACGTGGTTGGTTCAGCAGATATGTATGCCTTTCCGGCTTTGATGCCAAGCTTTTTCTGCAGAGGTGTACCTGAATATCCAGCCATAGTCAAAAATAAAAAATCCCGACCATTTTATTGATCGGGATTTTCATTTTGATTTATTCAGCGATTAGTTACCGCTTTTTCTTTTCTCCATCTCTTGGTTGAAGGTATCCTTGAATTTTTCGTAATCGTAGTCGATTTTCAAGCGATCATCGGTAGAAAGACGTTGGTTGTATTGTTTTACCAATTCATCAGCAGAAAGTTCGATAGCAATGTACGTTTTGTAGTTACCATCTTTTGTTTGAACTAACTTCTCGCAAATGGTTCTTACACCTTGCAATGTTTGTTCTACCACCTCGCGGTTTAAGCTCTCAAACTTTTGCTCTAATTCCTCTTTACGATTCATAGAGCGAGAGTTGGTATAGTTATCCGTTACTGTTTTTACAGTCGTTTGAATAGCTTGCGCCAGTTCGTTGCGTGCGTTGGTCAATGCTTTCTTCTTAGACGTTACCTGATCCATGCTTTCGCCAATGGAGTTGGCACGAAACACCTTTGCATTGGTAAAGAAGTCAGGACCTGAGCAAGGAACTACCACTTCTTTCTCTCCATCTGGTGTAGGAGGAGTTTTACTTTTACATCCTCCGATAAAGGCAGCAGCCACAGCTACTAAAACAAGGGAAAGATTCGCGATTCTTTTCATATCAATTATTAATTTGGTTAGCAAGATAATCAATGCAATTAATAGGCCAGTCTCTTTTATTTACTTTTTATCAGCCACTTTTTTTTCAAAAAGTGCCTATTTATTGCAAAATCGAGTTTAATAGCTCCGGCAACTTCTCTTTCTCAAGCACTTCCAGCGACTTATTATATGCTTCCTGGCTGGAGCGTTCGTAGTCTAGGCTAAATCCTTTGATCCGATCTAAGGTAGTAGCGTAGATTTCTTTATTGTCCTTCGCGGCTGCTACCCGAATAACGGCTGTCACGTACGTAATATATATGCTTCCTGATACGGCACCCTTCTCTGAATTGGCCTCCACACTCAACGAAAGCTCTGCCTTTTTCTTATCATCAGTAAACTCAAAACCGGCATTGGTCATATAGTTTCTGATGCGATTCGAAATCTGTAAGCTGTTCTTATTGACTCCTAAGCTCTTCTCATCGGCAGACAGAAAAACCAATGGGCGCTGCACCTTCAATAATAATGTAGCGCGCGGCACCACCATCTTCAACGCCACGAGCGAATCAATCTTGGTTGCGGATGGGCCTGCAAAACTGAGTGGATTCACTTTGATGGAAACGGTCTGCTCCAAATCGCGTGAGCTAATCTTCGTTAACAAAATCTTAGCGGCACCACCTGCATCGGTTTTATACGTTGGGAATACGTTGCCTGATCCTTTCTCAAAATCGGCACGTAACGGCAAATCGGCAATGGCTTTTTTGGTGGCCTTCTCGATTACTTTGGCCACAATGGATTGCTCGCTCACCGACACTCTTCGGTTTAATGCTATTTCAGTGGGTGCTACCGATACGTCCATTTTATCTAACACCATTTGCATGCTGGCCACCACTTCGCTGGTAAGGAGAATCTCTTTGCCTTCAAAGTCGATGCGGATAGGTTCGCCTAAATATTTTTGAATCGCGCGGAAGCCTTGATAATAAAAGCCCAGCGCCAACACCAACTCGCCATTGCGCTCCGCTTGTTTGGCTTTGCTGAAAAAATCCAAGCTGATCGATACGGCATTGCGCTTTTGTTCGTCTTTAATTTCTTTATAGCGCTGCTTCGACAGGCGGTAGTACACCCAGTAGTTGCGCTCATCTTGCCACGAGTCTACCTGCTCAAACTCTTCAATTTCATCGGCTGCCGTGGTTTGAATGATCTGCTCGTACTTCTCTTTGAATTCTTTATTGGCATCGATCTGACTCAGCACCGATGACGATGATACGTTGACTTTAATCTCAGACACTAAGTCTTCAAGCGCACTTTTCTTCGCTTCTTGCAAATAGTTGTTGGTGCCGTTTTTGGTGCTTTTGCCTATCCCAATGTAATAGAAGGATTGATCGGGCTTGTAAGTAAGCCATTCCGGCTTCACATTTTTAGGATCGGTTTTGCTGGGTGCTTTGGCAGCCGGGCTACAGGCTGCGGCTAACAGAAGGAGGATAACGTATCTTTTCACAATCAATGGATTTGGATCAGTAGATAGTAAACCATATTTGTGCCAAACTATCTGCGAAACAAATCTAAGATCAATTTGTGAGTTTTAGGCGTTCTTTTTTTGAGGAGCGAACTAATCAAACTCTTACTTTCCCGGACCAGCAGCGGCAGGAACGGTATTGTAAGGTGACTTATACGTTTTTAAGAACTCCGCATATTGATTAGCCCCTTTTTTGTGGTGGTTTTCGGCAAAGAAAACCAACAACGGATGAAACTCGTCTGGCTTGCGGTAGCCGGGAACAGGATACACGGCCGAGAAATCGTCTTCTAAGAAAGTAACAGTCGGGTAGCTTAATTGATTATTCAGCAAAGCAGCCGCTAATTGATGAGTCCCCTTATTCCCGTAAGGAACGAACTTAAAAGTAGTGCCATTGAATACGATGTCTGCTGTTTGTTCGGCATCCAACTTTACGGGATAGAAATTTTCATTTAACAATTTGGCAATGACGGGGTCGGAAAAGGTATTCTTATCCATCACCTTGCACCAGCCACACCAATCCGTGTAAACATCAATAAATAGCTTTCTTTTCTCCACCTTGGCTTTGGCCACGGCCTCCTCAAAAGTCATCCACTTCACAGGGCCACCCTCTTGCGCATGCAGAGATGTGACCGCAACTGCCAAAAACAAAAGAGTGAACCATCTTAGCTTCATCATAATCCAGTTGTTTAAAAAAATCGGATCAGTTTTGTAATTCTAGAGCATCTACAGCAACAAATCTACCAGAAATTATCCAATCTCGGTTGGATGGCTAAAAAGGCAAAATTGTAACCTTTGGCCGATAGCCGAGTAATTAGATACGAAAGGGCTGAAGAATAAGTTCCTGCGATTTAAAAACGCCAAATGAAGCGAAAACGAGGTATGAAGATCAATAAAAACTGGATGCTGGGGCTAGGATTAGGAGTGGCAATGATCAGTCTAACCATTTTAGTGGGTGGAAGCATGGATATTTCTGCCTCTCTGCCCTTGGCGAAGCTAAAGGGTCTTGAACAGCGTTTACAGGAGCTACCTAAAATCGGCCAAACGCTGTTACATCTTCTTCACCGATAGGCGTAATACTGCAGCACCGTTTCGATGGCCTTGCGCATGGCCACGTTAATCGGAAAAAACTCACGAGTCAATTCAAAATCGATGCTGTGCAACTGCATATAGAAGTTGCTCATCACCGGCACGTCCAGCCCTTGTTCAATGGCTGCTTCCGCTTTCACAAAGTTTTCCTGTTGTTCTGTTTTAATGATCTGGCAGGTGACCAACTCGGGCTTACCATATTTGGTAGTGCGGGCCGAATAGCCAAAGAGGCGGCAGATCAATCCGCGATGTTTGTATTGAGAGCAGAGGCCGGCCCCATTTTGTGTGGGATTTAATATAAGGCAGATCGAAGAATCGGTTTCTTGCAGATTGTTGAGCCACTCTTCTGCCTGATTTTGTTGATGCAGAAAAAGCGCGAAAGGCAAAAACTCCAGAATGGTCGCTTCAATATCGGCTTTGTAGCAGCATTTGCCACAGCCCCATTTGCAATGCAAGGACGAAGCACTTTGAAACGCTGCAATCTGCTGGTCCAGTTGATCGAACACACCCTCTACCAACTTTACCTTCTCTTCGATGGACATGGATTGAATAAACTTTAATTGCGTTTAGAAGAGAAAATTGTTTCTACCACCTCCTCCGGGACGTAGTCCTTCTTGGCGCAGTGCCGAAGAGCATCCCAAACACCCCACGCACCAACTCTTTGCCAATTTGCTTCGTGATGGGCGAATTAATCACTTCTTCAAACGTGCTCTTTTCTGCGCGGCCGGATTTAGGTGCCGGGGCGGCTGCCGCTTTCTCCTCTTTCTCCGCCTCTTCTTTTTGTTCTGTCGCCTGAATGCGTTCGTTCAGCATCTCGAAGGCGCTTTGCGGATCGATCGTCTCCTGGTATTTCTTGTATAGCTCCGACTGACTCAAGTGCGCTTTGTATTCCGCTTCGGTCAACGGGCCCATCAACGAAGCCGGTGGTGCCAAATGGGTCAATACGGTTTCAGTAGGAATGCCTTTTTCATTCAACACCGTGATGAACGCCTGCCCTATTCCCAATTGCGTAAACTGTTGTTCCAAATCATAGAAGGTCGACTTCGGGAATGTCTTCACCGTCTCTTTCAACGCCTTCACATCATTAGGTGTAAAGGCGCGGATCACGTGGCTCACCCGGTTTCCCAGCTGGGATAAAACCGATGGCGGCACATCTTGTACTAACTGTGTACAAAAGAATATCCCCACGCCTTTTGAGCGGATCAATCGGATGACTTGCTCGATCTGATCCATGAATGCCTTGGGCGCATCTTTAAACAGCAAGTGCGCTTCATCTAAAAAGAAAATCAGTTTCGGCTTATCGAGGTCCCCGGCTTCCGGCAGTCGTTGATACAACTCTGCCAGCAACGATAACATGAACGTTGAGAAGATCGCTGGTTGTCCCTGCACATCCGAAACGTTGAGCAAACTGATCACTCCGCGACCATCTACTTTCTCCATCAGATCTTCTATGTCAAACGATTTCTCGCCAAACAACTGGTTGACGCCTTGCTGCTCTAAGGCAACGATCTTGCGCAGCATGGTGCTGGCGGTAGCGGGAGATATTTTGCCGTAAGCTTCTTTGATTTCCTTTGCGCCCTCTCCTTCCGAAAGGAAGTTTAACACTTTCTTCAAATCGTTTAAATCAACGATGGGGAGTTTTTTATCATCGGCATATTTGAAGATAATCATCAGCACACCCGACTGCACTTCGTTTAGCTCCAATACTTTACCGAGCAACACCGGCCCGAACTCGCTCACCGTAGCGCGCATCTGTGCTCCCACCTTCCCACTAAGGGAATACAACTCTACTGGAAAACCAGCAGGCGCGTAGCCGGATATGTTCAGCGCTTTGACGCGTTCATTGATTTTATCGTTGGTGGTTCCTTCTTTCGCCAATCCCGAAACATCGCCTTTCATATCAGGCATAAACACAGGCACGCCTGCTGCCGAAAGTTGCTCGGCCATCAATTGCAGCGTGCGCGTTTTACCGGAGCCCGTAGCGCCTGTAACCAACCCGTGTCGGTTCATCATTTTCAATGAGAGGTGCACCGGAGCTTCCGCCACAATCTGGCCTTCTACTACACCGGCTCCCAGAAAAATACGGGGACCTGCAAAATTATACGATGCACTGATCGCACTGATAAATGATTCTTTTGACATACTAGTTGGATAATTTTCGTTTTAATAACCAATCAATTTGTGGATCGTCTCCCATTTGAAACACGTGTTCGCTGAAGCGCATGAACCCGTGCTTTGCATAAAATGCTTGTGCTTTATAGTTGCGTTCCCACACACCTAGCCAAATCCAATCAAACCGATGCTCGACTGCATAATCCAGCGCGCGCTGCATCAACAATGCCCCCGCCCGGATGCCCTGATGATCGGGGTGAATGTACAAGCGTTGCAGTTCGATTGCTTTTCCATCCAGATGCTCGTCTGCTTCGT
This sequence comes from Bacteroidota bacterium, assembly GCA_016191555.1. Lineage (GTDB taxonomy): Bacteria > Bacteroidota > Bacteroidia > Cytophagales > Cyclobacteriaceae > ELB16-189. The sequence goes on along the minus strand of JACPVX010000017.1, from coordinate 99,994 downwards.
GGCTGATGCGCAAGCGAATAAACCCTACCACCTGATGGTTTCGGCAAGAGACAAATAATATAGAGTTCGGCTCATCGAATTCAGCGATGAACTTGTCAAGCGTGTAATTCTCCGCATAAAAAGCATCCATGTTCTCACGCGTGTTGAATGCCGCGAAGGTATGCTCATACGATGCGATGGCGACTTGCAGAATGGACGGCAAGTCTTCTTTCGTGGCCTCTCGAACAATCACCGCATCCATGCTTTTAGGAACTGGTATTACTTTTTCTCTTCGTAGTTCTGGAAGGTGTACATCACGCCCAGCGAAAGTGCCTGACTCAATTGCACATCTTTGTCTTGCGCATAGAAGTACATCAAAATGCCTCCTAAGCTTACATTCACAAACTTGTTCACCTTGGCGGTGAGGTTCAGATCTAAACGATGGTCAATTTTGTTGACATCAATCTTCTCGTAATCCATGAAGAGAATGTATCTCCATTTCAGGTTAATGTTTTCAGCAATGTCTTTGTTGTATTCTGCCAACATTTGAAAAGCCAACCACTGAAAGCGGGTAGACTCGTTCGGGTTTACACCGAATGGCGTTGGGTTGGTAACCGGATCGTAATAACTTCCGACTTCTTTTACGATGGTAAGACGAGGAGAAAATGGCGACAAGCGTAATTTAAAGTAATCGGCCGGATGATATTCAAAACCCAAGGCTGCGGTAATATAAGCGGGTGCGAGGATATCGGAGATCAGTTTAGGCTGCTCCACTCCGTTGGCATCTTTGATATAGGTATAACCACCAGCAAACTGCGACTGGAAGTTGGCGGATGCGGAAAGGTCCCAATGTTCGCTGAGTGAATGGCCATACTTTGTATCTAAAAAGATGCGGTCGATGGTTTTGCGATAGCCCTGGCCCTGGTTGTTCACCATACCATAGGAAAGGTCGATTTCATTGTCCCAGGAGACTTTATCCTTCTTATAATTGGCTTTGTAATTGAGCATGGCGGTAAAGCCAATGGAATTGACACCACCCGCCTTCCAATTGGAAGAGAAAGTAGCTTGATTCAGATTGAGGCCGGCTTTAAAGGCTTTCTTCCAATGGGTAATGGTGTCGACTTTTACTACCTGCGCTTGCGCGGATGTAAAAAGGACTAAAATGAAAGCTAGGACTAAGGCAGCTTGGGTGGGGATTTTTCTCATGGCTAGTTAATTTGAAAACTAGCGCAAAATAGCAAACCTTAGTTATTAAGGCTAATGTTAAAGATTGCTAAGTTTGATCTCATCCAACGCTACTTCGGTGAGTGGCTTGGTAATAAACTTAATGACAAAGTTATTATTGACGATTTTGTCGATGTCGCGCTTGTTATCCGAGCTGGACAGGATGATGACTTTGCACTTGTTTCGTACCAACTCGCCAAACTTTTCGAATTCGTAGAGAAATACAAACCCATCTACAATGGGCATATTGATATCTAAGAAGATAATGCTGGGTAGATTCTCGGCATCTTTTTCGAATTCCTTCAAATAATCCAAAGCACCTTTTCCCGAACTCTTCACTTCCACTCTCTTTGCAAATTTAGTGATCTCAATAATGCGCTTACTGATAAAATTATCAGTGTCATTATCATCCACTAACATCACAAGATCAAGCACTTTGGCAGACGTTTCAGTCAACATTCTATTTTCGTTTTCTAAGTACCAACAAACTAAAACAATTATTCAAAAATAAGCTATTAAATCCATACCACATCGGGCCAGTAAGCGAAGAACCCATCTAAGTAAGAATTTGATACACTAAAATATAAAAAAGATGGTTACTTCTTACGAATTTTTAGTTTTTCGCCCTCTTTCACAGTTAATTCTTTCTTGTCGTTCCAGGTCATTAAATCTTTGATTGTCACACCATATTGCCGGGCGATGGCGTAGAGTGTGTCACTTTCCTTCACCACATGGTAGGTCTCTGTTGTTGAACCGACTTTTACACTGTCGGCATGTACTGTTTGCATCGATTTGCGAACAAACAGGTTCAGCTTTTGCCCGGTATACAATTTACTTTGCGCTGTAAGTTTATTCCACTCAATCAAATCCACCACCGACACCTGGTAAATTTTCGCAATCGAGTAAAAGGTCTCTCCTTTTATCACAGAATGAACAACGGCTGAATCATTTTCATTGGGAATTGCTTCCGTACTGACGGGTTGTACATCTTCGGTAGTCGGTGCACTCACTTCAATCGGTTTCGGTGGACTCGAAGTGGTATTTTCGGGCTTCGCATCCCAATTAAATGTTTCATTGGCAAGGGCAATCACCTCCTGATCACTAAACAGCATCTGCTTTTCCGGAAGTGGCTGAGCGTGGTTGGCACTTAACCACACGGTCGAGCCCACCTTTAACTGCTGATCAATTATCTCCTTATTCCACTTCTTTAATTTCTTTACCTGAACACCATATTGCTGGCTGATCGACCACCAGTCATCTCCAACTGCTACCTTGTGCTGTGCCACGCTTGCAGTTGTTTTCTTTTTTTGCAGAAAATAATAGCGCGAACTCTCCAATGAATGGTCGATCTGCATCTCGTTGTACTTGAGAAATTTCGACAACGAAATACCCGCGCGATTCGACAACGCCACCATCGATTCTCCTGCCGTTGGTTTGATCGCCATCAGCCCGTTGATGGTTGTGGTTTCTAAGGTTGGATTGGCGGGCACCGATTTCTTACCCATCGGCTTGGCTTTGGATGCTTTGGTTGACGACATCGCCATGACCGGAAGTGCGTCTTCTATTTTGCCGTTGGGCACGACTACTATGTACACTTTGTCTTCCGGGATAAATCCCTTCAGCGCCCACTTGTTGTATTGCTTGAGCAGTTGCTCGTCTACCTCTACTTCTTTTGCTAATTCAGCTAATGATTTGCGTTTATTGATCTGCACAAAATTGGCTTTGATAGCCGATTCCTTGCCAATGGCTTTCTCAAACGCGACTTTGTGTGCCAGAAATTTCTTGATGTACCAGTATGTTTCGGAGGTAACTTCAAAATGACGCTTGCCATTGTGCGCTTCTCCTACGGATCGTTTCACTCCACCGGCTCCCATTTGATAAGCTTGCAAGGCCAAAACCCAATTATCAAATTGTTCATTGTTCTTTTTCAGATAAAGAGCTGCCCCGCGCGATGCGGAAGCAATATTCATGCGCTCATCTACTTCACGATCGACACGCAAGCCTACGCTGAGCGCGGTGAAATCTTTGAATTGCCAAAAGCCCACGGCATCTGAAACAGAAACCGCATCGGCTACGAGCGAACTTTCTTGTAACGCCAGATATTTGAAGTCATCGGGCAAGCCTTCTTCTGCAAATATTTTGGAGATCAGTGGAAAATACATGCGAGCACGCTCGGCCGTTACATTGAAGTATTTGGCGTGGCGAGTCATGGCGTCCACATCTTTTTGAATTTCGCGTTTGGCATCATCACGGATAGTGAGTGTCATGTTGGCGAAATGCATTTTATGGGGCACTTCAGGAGACTGGGCGTGTGAGGCAGCAGTTCCGAAAAAAATGAGTGCTACTGCAAAAAATCTCATCGGCTGTAAAGATAGAGAAAATTATAATTTTCTCGCTAACAGAATTCCATCGCGCAGTGGCAACAGCATGTTTTCCACGCGGGGGTCGTTTGTGACAAAGTCGTTGAAGGCCATGATGGCGCGGGTGTCTTTATCTTTCTTCTCTCCTACCACCTTGCCACTCCACAACACATTGTCGGCCATGATGACTCCACCGGTTGCTACTTTGTCAAACACCAGATCGTAATAACGCTGATAATTCTCTTTGTCGGCATCGATAAAAACGAGATCGAATGTTTCGTTGAGTGTGGGAATGATTTCGGCAGCATCGCCAATGCGGTAATCGATTTGACTTTCTAATCCGACCTCTTTGAAATATCCCCGGACGCGGGTTTCTAATTCTTCGTTGATATCGATCGTAATCAGTTTGCCTGTCGGATTTAGACCCTCGGCTAAACAAATGGCCGAGTAACCGGTGTAGGTGCCGATTTCTAAAATGCGTTGTGGCTTCATCATCTTGCTAATCAATGACAAAAACCGACCCTGCAAGTGACCGGAGACCATGCGCGGCATTAAAACTTCGGCATGGGTATCGCGATTGATCTTTTTCAGCAGCGCACTTTCCGCAGATGTGTGATCGCGGCAATAGTTGTCTATAGATTCAGGTATAAACTCCATGTTTTATTTCGGTAACATCACCAGGCAACTCAAGTCGCGCTCGACAAACATTTCATTGGCAAGCTCTTGCAGTTGAATGGCGGTTGTCTCTTTGATCCTTTCTTGAATTTCTTCGAACGAAGAGATGCGCCCCATGTCGAGCAGGTTGCGGGCCATCATAATCATGTAGCTAATGTTGCTTTCCTGCGCCATGGCGAGGTGCCCCAGTAATTGTTCTTTGCTCGCAGAAAGCTGCTTGATGCCTAATCGCTCGTGGCGCATTTTGGATAGTTCTACTTTGACGAGCGAAATGCTTTTCTTCAACTGCGAAGGATCGGTGCCAAACGAAATCACAAACAAACCGCTATCGGTAAAGGGAACAAACTGCGAACCGATGGAATACACATATCCGTGCTTTTCGCGGAGTACTAAATTCAAGCGGGAGTTCATACCCGAGCCGCCCAAAATATTGGTGAGCATGTAAAAGGGAGTTCTTTTTTCATCCGAAAGCTTGTAGGCCGTTCTGCCCATGGCGCAGCGTGCCTGTTTGATTTCGCGTCTCAGTTCTACTTCTTTGGGTTTATAGTTGGTGAACTTCTTTCTTCGCTTATCTGAGGTCATCTTGGGAATGTGACCTAAGTATTTTTCAGCCAATTGTACCACACGATCAAATGAAATGTTTCCCACGCAAGTGAAAACAATCTTTCGGGTATCGAGGTGCTGCTTCACAAATCGTAAGAAATCATTGCGAGAGAAAGACTTCACGGTTTTTTCGGTGCCGAGGGTATTCATCCCCAACGAATGCCCCGAGAAAATGGTGGCATCAAATTCGTCTTGTATAGAATCTTCGGGATCATCGTAGTACATGGACATCTCTTCCAAAATCACCTGACGCTCTTTTTCGATTTGCGCCTTGGGAAAAATGGACTCGAAGGTAATGTCGGCCAGCAACTCTACCGCACGCTCGGTGTATTCATCGCGCAGGGAAGCATAGAAAAGTATTTTCTCCTTATCGGTGAAGGCGTTGAGTTCGCCACCCAACGATTCCAACCGATTTAAAATATGAAACGACTTGCGCTTCTTGGTGCCTTTGAAAGCCATGTGTTCCCAGAAATGGGCAATGCCCTGATTGCTTTCGTCTTCATCGCGGCTGCCGATGTCGAGCATAATGCCGCAATGCACAATCTTGGTTGTAGTAACCTGATTGTGGACTACCCGAATACCATTCTTCAGCGTATAAATTCCGTATTCTCTCATGCAGCAAAGGTAATGATTGTGTGGTAATGGCACGTCCCAACTTCGGGCAGGGTTGCCCACCTTCGGGCAAGCGTTTTGACCTTACCAATGAAATTGAATAAACTAGCGGTATAATTCTTGGCACTACACTTGTAATTGTAACTGCACTATGGAAACACAAAAAGTTAAAACCTGCTTTACCATCACCTTCACGGAAGATCAGTACCAACATGCGCGCTCGTATGTGGAAGACATGAAGAAACATCCGCAGCGTGTATATTGGTGGGGTAAGGAAGGTAAAACCGAAGATGAGTTGGTGATCGAACAAATTGCGCACCGCATTCTTTCCGGCTTCTATAACAACGAGCCTTTCCGGGCCGGAAAGCAAATTGTAAAGATGGACAGCGCTACCTTTTAAGGTTAGATTCGGTCGAGGACCTTTTCGATCAGGGATTCTACCACTTTGGTGGGATTCTTCGAAAACTTATTCTTCATCCGGTTGGCGATGATGGCGTTGACGCTCAATACTTCATGGCCTAGCATTCGCCCGAGCGCGTAATAGCCTGCTGTTTCCATCTCAAAATTAGTGAGCCAGAAATCGCCTTTGTGGTAGTAGTTCAAATCTTCGAGTAATTTCGGAAAGCGAATGGGCAAGCGTAATTCTCTTCCTTGAGGCGCATAGAACCCCGGACAAGTAACCGTGTTGCCCACAATCATATCTGCTCCAAGCTGATTGCGTAATACTTCCGATCCTTGCACCACATAGGGCATAAATGGTATGCCGGTCTTCTTTTGAATGTCGTGCGCCAAACCTGTCTCAAAATCATTCATGGGCAGATCGTAGAAGTTCATGAGATTATCCAGGCCAACGGCATAATCTGAAACCAAGTGTGCACCCACCGGCACATCATCTTGTAGCGAACCCGATGTACCAATCCGCACCACTTTCAACTTCTTCTTGCGGGGCTTGATCTCTCTTGTTTTTAAATCGATGTTGGCCAGCGCATCTAATTCCGTAAAGAAGATTTCAACATTATCAGTGCCGATGCCCGTGCTGATAACCGTAATCCGTTTGCCATTGTATTTGCCCACGTGCGTGATGAACTCACGCTTATTCATTTCAAATTCTACCTCATCAAAAAACTGACTGACCATGTACACCCGACTCGGATCTCCCACCGCAATAATCGTGTCGGAGATATGTTTGGGCAACAGATTTAAGTGATAAACACTTCCATCGCTGTTTAAGATCAGATCGGTTTCAGAAATTTTGGGCATTTATTTTATCTTTTGGGCGGGGTTTCCAAAAACAGTTTCTCCTGCTTTCACCGGAGCAATCACAACCGATCCGGCTCCCACGCGTGCTCCCTTGCCAATGGTAACACCCGATACAATGGTTACGCCCGATCCAATAAACACTTCGTCTTCAATAGTCACATTCGAATTGATGTTGCTGCCCACACCCACTTGCACATGATCGCCCAATTTTGCCTCGGCACCAAGAATAACATTCGCGTGGATAAGGCAATAACTTCCGATGGTGGTGCCCGCTCCGAGGTAACTGCCGTAATCAATAAAGTTGCCATGACCCAATGAAGCGCGAGCGGAAATGGTGGTCTTCGCGTGAATGGCGTTGACCGGCTGCACATGGCGCACTTCTTTCAGCATGTTCACCAGGTTCTTTCGAAGCTTGATATCATCCAGCGCAATGAAGGCTTCGCACTTTTTACCAATTAGTTTTAAGAAACCATCGTCATCGGTATCGCCCAACACCACTACTTCATCCAATTCGGTTTTGTGAAGTTTCTTGTCATCGTCTAAGAAACCATATACTACCACTTCATTGCTTTCAAAAATCTCTTTAGCCGTGCGGCCGAGTGCATTGGCACCAAAAATAATTACCGGATTCTCCATGGGCCAAAGTTAATCAAAGCCCTCACCTCTTTTTTAAAAAAGAAATGCGTTTTACAAAATAATCGATGAATGGATTGCCCTGAACAGCCACGAAGATAAAGAAAGGTAGGAAGCCAATACGGTAGCGGGAAAGCGTCCCAAAGTTGGGTGTAGACAATGCTAAGAATATGCAAAGGGTTGCGCTGTACACCAGCAAGGGAAAAATTACCTGAATGTTAATTTTCTTTCGTAATGTGAATAGAAATGAAATGGTGAGTAACAAAATCATGAAGGTTTCAAGGGAAGCCATCAAAGCGGAAGGATTTTTTGCCTCCCAAACGAATGGACGGAACAATCCAGAGACAAAAGCCAGCGGACTGTTCTTCAAAATACTCGCTACAGTCGGCTCGAGATTCGAATAGTGAATCACATTATCGGGGGATGACAACTCTACATATTTGTCGTGGTTGGCAACCACCACTAATAGGATTCGGCTCAGGTAAAAATTAGGATGCGCCAACGAGCCAATGGCCACCAGAACAATAAAAATAACTGACCACCCACCGATCCATTGCCACGTAGCCAACGCTTTTTTCCGTGCCACAAAGAGTAAGATCACCGTAGGAATAAGTACCGCCATAAATACCGCCAGCCAATAGTATTTAAATACCCAGGTGAAAAACAAAGCGGGAATAACCAATGCCCCATGCCACCACACCAATCTTTTGCCCGTTGCCCATCGCACAAAAAGGGCGGTGAGATAAAGAAGACCCGCCAATGCCAATGTCTCTTTCACAATTCCAGATCCCCAAAAGACAACGGAGGGTATAAAGAAAAGAGCTACAGCTGCTCCATTGGCATATTCTTCTTTTGAATTTTTGATTTGGAAATAGAGGTACCAACTAGACAGAAATGAAATCAATGAAAAGTAAAGCGCACAAACCCAATAGTTGTTACCGCCAATCCAGCAAAAGAAACTAATGAACTTGACCATGGCCGAAGTGCGGTCTTCAAAGTACAACCAGTGTGTAACGGTAGCCTTGTACTGACCGGTAAAAACAAAATCAACATAAGCGCTTAGATCTGTTCGCGCCAGGTCTGCCACCTCGCAGCCCATTTGAAAAAAACTCCACGTATCATTGGCCGGAGCGTAGTGCAAATAATAATAACCTAACAAGACAGCGCCTGCCACCTTGCTGATAAATGCAAACGAAAACAAAATGGGTTGTTCTTTTCCCAACTGCCTATAGAAAAGGTAGACGAAGCCTAGAATAAGAATAGTGTGGAGCAGCATCATGGTTTTATCAGTGATGTGCCTACCGCACAGTTGAGACATTGTCGATTCGTGCAATAATGATTGTATTGTTCAATCAGCGCCTGCGAATCAAAAGCGGATTCCACCTGCAAGCCCAATGAATTCCAATACGAAATGATCTTGTTCTTTTCCGCGGGCAGGGCCTGCAACCAGTGGATGGCTTTCTCCAGCAACGCATCATTATCGGTTTGTTTGCCGTAGGCTACCAATATCGGAATCACCGCGTTGATCATCAACACGAATTTACTCTCTTCGCCCAAAGCATGTTCTTGTCGCTTGGATGGTTTCGCAAAATGATAATGGGTTTGCCAATAATCTGAAGGATTGGTATCCAGCAACAATTTCCATTGCTCTTTGGTGCCTTCTATGATTTGAGAAAACAATCCGCTTTGGCTTTGCAACAAATTAGCAAACTGTGCAATTCGTAACGTGGGAAAATTAGCAGGACGCAAGCGCAAAAATTTCCATTGTGCCGGATTCAGTTTTGAATCGGCAAGCGTATACTTGGCACTGAGAAATTGATATTCTTTAAACAAGGCGGTAATATACTCATGCTTTGTTTTGGTTTCCAGCATGCCGGCCTGGCCAAACAACAAAGCTTCTATTTGCAGCAAGTTATTCGCATGCTTGCGAATGATTTTATAGGGCAATGCTTTCGCCAACAGAAAAAAAGGCTCCGAATTAATCTTAAACCCAAAACAGCGGGCCAGCCATTGGTAGGTGGCTTCTTCCCAATCTCCCTGATTTTCGTGGAGCAGTTTTTTTACTTCATTGGCTTTGCATTCGAAGCGCCTCATCATCGCCTGTTCGAGCATGGAAAGTTTAGTGATAGACGCTACATCACTAAACGAAGACTGACATGCGATATTCATCGTGCTGTTCACCAGCTTCGTGTATTTGCTCCACAGTTCTTTGCTGACGCGGTGTTTTAATTCGAGGGTAGGAATGGCCGTTCCGTCCGTGCGCATAATGGGTTGATTGTCTTCCCACACCACGTGGAGAATAACATTCTCATAGGCACCATCGCCGGTATGTTGGTGCGCCAGCCAATCCGAAGATTGGATATGCAGTTCTACACTGCCTGCCCATTCCAGTTGATCGATTTTAATTTTTGCCTGCAGAAAATCAGGCCCTGCATCGGTATTGTATGATCCGGTTTTAAAAATCGTCAGCTCCTCTCCTTCTGCGGTGCGCAAATCATTCTTATCGAAGTACTGAAATTGCCATACGTAGTGAAGAAAGGATTCGTTCATCGTATACTACTTAGTTGCTTTTTATTAACCACAAAGGCACCAAGGCACGAAGAAATACAAGAGGGGAACTTTGAAATTTAAATGCCTGTAAAACAAATATCTGAATTTATAACGGTTAACCTAGTGCAAATACTTGCGCAAATACTCTTTCATCTCCTGCTGGATCTTCTGCGCCTCGCGCCCGGCGGCTTCCGCAAAATCTTTTCCGGAGGAAGCATAGATAATCGCGCGGGATGAATTCACCAGCAAACCACACTGCGCATTCATTCCGGCATGCGACACCGCCTCGAGGTCACCCCCTTGTGCGCCTACGCCCGGCACCAGAAAGAAATGATCGGGCGCCAATCCGCGGATGGCACCAATTTTATCCGCGTGGGTAGCTCCTACCACATACATCATCTGGTCCGCTGTTGCCCAACGTTGTGAGGCATACAACACCTCCTGAAAAACATACTTTCCATCCAGTGTTTCCAACAATTGAAAATCGTGGCTGCCACTGTTGGAAGTGTGTACCAACAAAATCACCCACTTATCCTGAAAATCTAAAAACGGTTTCACCGAATCTTCTCCCATATACGGGGCCACGGTGAGCGCATCAAAATTCATTTGTTCAAAAAATGCTTTGGCATACAGGGCCGAAGTATTGCCAATATCTCCGCGCTTCGCATCGGCAATAGTAAAACATTCGCTGGGAATATAGTTTAACGTACGCTCCAAACTCGCCCACCCTTTCGCGCCCAGCGCTTCGTAAAAAGCGGTGTTGGGTTTGTAGGCCACACAATAATCTTTGGTAGCATCGATGATCTGCTTGTTAAATTCAAAGATCGGATCTTCGGTCGATAGCAGGTGGGGCGGAATCTTACCTAAATCTGTATCCAGACCTACACACAAGTACGATTGCTTCTTCTGGATTTGTTCAAACAGTTGTTGTCGCGTCATGAGGCTAAGTTAAAATAAAAAAGTCGGGATGCCCCGACTCTTTGTTACTTAATATTGTGGCGATTATTACCGAACATCGGTTGGAATAACACCAGGATGTTTTGCTAAATCAAAGTTAAAGAATGCATCATCCACCTTGGCATTGGGCACGAACTTCGTGATAATGTATTTGTAACGGTTGCCCGATTTATCAAACATCGTCCAGCTTTGAATGCTTCTGTCTTTCTTTGAAATTATCATCTTGATTTTGAAGTACTGTGCATTTTTCTTTTCGGGCACTAAATCCACCTCATCATTTCCGGGCTCTGTCTTGTCGCCCAGATATAAATACTTAAATCCCTTCTTATAGATATCAAAAATCTTGATGGGATTAATATCATCCGACTTCGGATCGAAGTTATCGATCGTCACTTCTTTCGCGGATGGCAAATAGGTCCACACCGTGGTGCCATTATTAATAATCACCTGGTCTTCCAGCTCCAGCTTAAACTTCTCGCCTTTCACGGTGATCTTTCCCTTAAATTCTTCTTTAATGCCTTCTGATTCGTTCACCAGCGTGGAAGTCAGGTTGGCTTCAAAAGCGGGGATGGCTTTATATTTTTTGCTCATGGCCTCCAAAATTTCCAGCGCGTTGGGGTCGTATTGGGCATAGCCGGAAAGGGTTCCAAAGCTGAAAAGGGCTGCAAAAACTAATTTTTTCGTGATTGTCATAAAATATTAACTATGTCTTTCCTTTAATTCATTCAATAATTGTTCCAAACTTATCTCATCCTTCACTAAAACTTCACGGGCTTTCGATCCCTCAAACGGCCCTACGATTTTAGCGGCCTCCAATTGGTCTATTAAGCGCCCTGCGCGGTTGTAGCCCAGTTTTAGCTTCCGCTGAATCAGCGAAGTACTTCCCTGCTGGTGCATTACAATCAGGCGGGCAGCCTCCTCAAACAAGGCATCGCGCTCCGATAAATCCACCGAACTTACCCCACCATCGTCTTCGCCCTCAAATTCCGGCAGCATATAAGCCGAATCATAGCCGCGTTGTGAACCAATATATTCGCAAACTTTCTCAATCTCCGGGGTATCCACAAACGGACTTTGCAAACGAATCACATCCGAACCCAACGACAACAACATATCTCCCATGCCCACCAATTGATCGGCACCGCCCGAATCTAAAATCGTACGTGAGTCTACTTTAGACGTCACGCGGAACGACAAGCGTGCGGGGAAGTTGGCTTTGATCACACCGGTAATAACGTTTACCGAAGGTCGCTGCGTAGCCACCACCAGGTGAATACCAATCGCGCGCGCCAGCTGCGCCAAGCGTGCAATGGGTGTTTCCACTTCCTTACCGGCCGTCATCATCAAGTCGGCCAACTCATCAATCACCAACACAATGTATGGAAGGAAACGATGGCCCTCTTTCGGATTCAGCTTACGCGAAATGAATTTGGCGTTGTATTCTTTCAGGTTACGGGCACCCGCATCTTTCAAAATCTCGTAGCGGTTTTCCATCTCAATACATAATGAATTGAGTGTGTACACCACCTTCTTGGTATCGGTGATAATTGCTTCTTCGCTATTCGGCAACTTCGCCAGATAATGGCGTTCAATTTTGCTGAACAGCGACATCTCTACTTTCTTCGGATCGACCAACACAAATTTGAGTTGGCTCGGATGCATCTTGTATAATAAAGAAGTCAGGATCACATTTAATCCTACTGATTTACCCTGACCTGTGGCACCTGCTACCAGCAAGTGGGGCATTTTCGCCAGGTCAATTACCATCAACTCATTCGAGATGGTCTTTCCGATGGCAATCGGCAAATCTTTATCTGATTTTTGGAATCGCTCGGATGCCAGCACGGAGCGGATGCTCACCATCTCTCTGTTTTTATTTGGCACCTCAATACCAATGGTACCCTTGCCGGGGATCGGGGCGATGATACGAATACCGAGTGCCGACAAACTCAAGGCGATGTCGTCTTCTAGGTTTTTGATGCGCGATATTTTGATACCGGCTTCAGGAACAATTTCGTAGAGCGTTACGGTAGGCCCGATGGTCGCTTTGATACTTTGTATACCAATCTTAAAGTTGGTGAGCGTAGCCAGAATCTTGTCTTTGTTCTGATTCAATTCTTCCTGCGACACCTGCACCTTTCCTACTTCATATTCATTCAGCAAGTCGATGGGCGGAAACTTATAATGGCTCAACTCCAACGTAGGATCATAGAGACCTTGTGCTTCCACCAACTTCTCTGCCAATACTTCGGTGTCTTCTTTCGGTTCTTCGATGGTGAACAGCGGCTCATCCTTCTCTACATGCGGAGGTTCTACCTCCAACTGAATTTCCGGAATGGCGGGCTTCACGTCTTCGGGCGTCTTCACCAGCAACACCGGCTCCGGCTCATCTTCTGCCTGCGTGGGCCAATGATCGCGGTCATCGGTGTACGTTGGTTTGAGATCATCCCCTACCGGCACCGGAGGCACCAACGCATCGTTGCCCATCGGCTTCGGATCTTTCACCTGAAAAGCGTTGATGGCGGTAACGTTGAAGAAGTAGATGATAAAGATAAATAGCGATAATACTAAGATCAGGAACGTGCCGATGCCGAAAAGTCCGTCCGATAGCTTGGCCAATTCATAGCCAAGACCACCACTTAAGAAGCTCACTTCGTTTACGCCTACCATGATGTGCGTGAGGTAGCCCAACAGCAAACTCAACCACAGTCCGGCAAAAACCGAGAGTATAAATACCGAGAAAATCGGCAACAGCTCGCGCTTGAAAACCAATTTAAATCCCAGCAAAAATAAAATGGGTGGCATGAAAAAGGCAGAGATGCCCATCCACTTGAAAATCAGGTAGTGCGAGGTTACCGCGCCATACAATCCCAGCCAGTTTTCGGCTTCCTTGCCTGACTCGATCAGACTGGAATTCCACAGGGCCTCTACCACACTTTGGTCGGCCTTGCCGGTAAATAAATAGGAGAAAAACGCGGTGAACAGGTAAATGCCCACAATCATCAGGAAAAAACCACATGCCAGAGCGAAGCGAGGGTCTTGAAAAAACGAGAAGTTGAACTTCATTTTGGATTTAGCCGCCTTTGGCTTCTTCTCCTTCTCGGGCTTCTTGAATGTATTCGACTTGTAGGTATTTTCTGCCATTTCAGATTTGGGCGTAAAACTAACTAAATAACACGATACTTTTTTCGCCCCGGGGGCTTGGAATAAGTCTTGGGCGATTGAAATCTCACTTTTGAAGTGGGAACTAATAATCTTGTTACTTTGTCGGGTGTAGATAAAAAAACAAGTATGGAATTAGGCATTGGCATGTTTGGCGATAACCACTATGACGAACAAGGGAAACCTCTTTCCGCAGGCGACCGCTTGCGCGAATTGATCGAAGAAGTGAAGCTGATGGATGAAGTGGGCATCGATTTCTTTGGAATTGGTGAGCACCATCGCCCCGACTATGCCGTGTCGGTGCCGGAGATCGTGCTGGCGGCTGCCGCATCGGTCACCAAACGAATCAAACTAGGAAGCGCTGTAACTGTACTCAGCTCTTCCGATCCCGTTCGCATCTACCAAAGTTTTGCCACACTCGATCAGCTGAGCAACGGCCGGGCCGAGTTGGTGGCGGGGCGTGGAAGTTTTATCGAATCATTTCCGTTGTACGGATACAATCTCAACGACTACCACGAGCTGTTCGAAGAAAAGCTCGAGTTGTTGCTGAAGATCAATCAGGAAGATACCATCACCTGGAAAGGAAAATTCCGCGCGGCCTTACAGAATCAACAGATCTTACCACGAGCCGTCAACAATCATTTGAATATCTGGGTGGCCGTGGGTGGCACTCCCGAATCAGTAGTGCGTGCTGCAAAATTAGAATTGCCCGTGATGTTCGCCATCATTGGCGGTAATCCGGAACAGTTCAAACCGTTGTTCAAATACTATAAAGAGTTGTACGAACACTTCGGCCACGACCCGAAAAAATTACAAGTGGGCGTACACATGCACAGCTTCTTTGGCGACCACAGCAAACCAACTGCGGATTATTATTATCCGGTTTACTCTGCGCAGATGAACCGCGTGGGTGCGAGCCGTGGTTGGGGACCCTTTTCACGAAGTCAATATGAGCAAGGCCGCACGATGGAAGGTGCTTACCTGTTTGGCGATGCGAATGAAGCCATCGATAAAATTTTATACTTACACGAGATGTTCGGCCTCACCCGCTTCTCGGCACACATGGATGTGGGCGGACCATCGCACGACATGCTCATGAAGTCCATCGAAATCTTCGGAACAAAAATTGCACCGAAGGTGAGGGAGGCGATTGGTAAGAAATCGTAACTGATTAACGATTAGCTCTCAACCATTAACAATTAACGATTAACGATTAACTACTAACCATTTACCATTAACTATTATCCATTAACTATTAACTGTTAACGACTAACTGCATCACAGATACCCGTGCTGAACGGCATACTTATATAATCCGATATTATTCTTGGCCCCGGTTTTGGCAATGATGCTGGCGCGGTGGTTGTTGAATGTTTTTTCGCTGATGTTCAGGCGCGTGCTGATTTCTCCGGGGGTGTACTCCTGGCAGATGAGCATTAATATCTCTAACTCCCTGTTGCTGAGCTTCTCCAGCGTGGGATCGTTCACTTTTTTAGAGAGCGCAGCCGTGTTCAATAAATCCCCTTTATAAAAGTCATTGTCCACAATAGAATAAATGGCGCGCTCCATTTCTTCGGGCTCGGTGGTTTTTGCCAGGAAGCCATTCACGCCTAAATCAATCAGTCGCTTGATGAACGCTTCTTCGGTATGCATGGTGAGCATCAATATTTTTACATCCGGAAAGTGGCTGATTATATTTTGAGCCGTGTCGATGCCCCCCATCACGGGCATTTCAATATCCAGCACCACGGCATCGGGTGTTTTTTCTTTTACCAGTTTGATCAGGTCCTTGCCGTTGGCGGCATCTTTCACTTCGCCAATGCGCTCAAAGGTTTTCAATAATCGCGTCATGGCGTTGCGCACCACCGTGTGGTCATCCGCAATATAAATAGTGAGACTATTCTTCATAATCCAAAGGTACCTGTAGTACTATGTGTGCCCCGTGTTCCATAGGAACTTCTCCTACCTGAATTGTGGCGTTGATGGAATCTGCGCGGTGTTGGATATTCCACCACCCTACCCCGTTGCGTTTTTCTTCAATGGTAAAACCAATTCCGTCATCCACTACATCTACCACCAGCGTGGTAGCTGTCCACGCAAGTTTCACCCATAATGATTGTGCCTGGCTATGTTTAATACTATTACTGACCAATTCCTGAATAATGCGATACACCACCAGCGCGCGTTTGCCTTTCCACACGTGGGTGTCGGTTTCTTCAAAAATTACCTGCATATTTTTTCCATCCAGTCTGCGACAAAGCGATTCCACCGAAGCGGATAATCCCGAGTACTGAAATGCCTCGGGTGTGAGCTCCCACGAAATTTGTTTGACGGTGGTAATGGATTGATCGAGAATATCCATCAATTCATCGTGCAGTTGTTTTGTTTTTTCGTTCACCTCTGCTGAGCGCTCGATATAGGAAGCCGTTAATTTTGCACCCCATAGAAGCGAGCCCACCGAATCGTGCAAGTCGGCAGCAATGCGCTTGCGTTCGGCCTCCTGACTTTCAAATTCCATTTGAATCATGCCCCGTTGGTGTTCTTTTTCGATTTGCTCTTCGCGTCTGTGGGCTTTCAACATCCGCCTTTGGTAGGTAATTAAAAAAACGGCAATGCCCACAATGAGTAGAAGGATTCCTGAGCTACCTAAAGCAATCAGTGAGATAACCTCACCTTCCTGTAATGTTGCCATAGCGCCAGGGCAAATAATAGATTCTTAATGATGTTGAGTGTGTTATGTAAAATCCAAATGGACTTATGCGAAACAATGTTAATGGATAACAGATAATTATTGAAGAGGAACAAAAAGAGCGTTCCGCCATAGTAAATCAAAATTGCAAATACAATCCACAGTATTGGATAATGAAAAATATCGACTGTTGGTAAATCTATCAACAGTCGATATAAAAAGATTAAGCACAAGAGTATTAAAATAAGGCCGCCCACATAACTGGTGACGTAGTTGAATGAATTGTTAGATCCTAAATAGAATAAGCTGATGATCGAAGCAAAACTAAGAAGGATCAGCCCTGCATTTCCTAACTTAATCTTTAACTCAGAATTTAAGATCACCAAAAAGATTGTTATCTGAATGATGGAGAACACATTTAGAACAATCCAGTTATTGACTGCATTCTTCATTAATGTCAAACAGATCACATCCGCTAAAAAGGAGGCAAAGCATAAAATCAGCAAACCCTTCAAAGCAAACGTCAACTTCTTTATTTGAGGCAGCCCAATGAAAATCGGAATAAGGATAGAGCCAAATGAACTGTACGCAATCATCAATACACTATCCATCCTAGCGGGAATTTTAATACAATTTAACTTAAAAATGGTTAAAGGCTAGTAGATGTGCCCGGACAATAACTCGGACAAGGGAAAGACATGTCAGCTACAATGTTTCCACCCCCTGCTAAAGCCTTCTCTTCTGTCGGCAATAGGTTTTCGCCCGATTTATCGGCACCTACCAGCATGAGTTGCTTTTCGCCTTTGTCATCAATGCCGTAGTAAATGCGAATGCCCACGCAATCCGCTTCTGCTAAAATCTGTTGGATGATTTCAAATCCAAAGAAGTGAGCTACTCGATCGTTCTTCGGGTCTTTGAGTGTGGCCCGATAGTTTGCGGCCCACTCCTTGGCTGTTTTCAGCTCAATGGGTGCGCCTTCTGTTCCGTTAAATGTGTAAGCCATATAGATGGGGTTTAAAGTTTACACTAATAAGCCCATCCAAACTCATTCAGAGCCGCCAGCAATAGGAGAATCTCCTATACGAATTCATGGATTTCATAAAAAGATCATGTAAAAAGATAATGTAAAAAGATGAAATCAACATGGGAGTTTGTCCCATGAATAAAGAATCATTCAAAAACATTTTAGGAGTTTCGACTACACCAAAGCGGAGGAAGCCGAAAATCCGAAGAAGAGTAGGCACGATAACAACACCAAATACAATGGCTACTATTGACACCCCACTACCATTAAAACCCGAGGACATGCTCCTCGACAATCTATTTGCTCATTTACAAGGCAACATCTTAAAAGGGCACGGCCGGGAACATACCGCGAATATATTTGTAAAGTTCACGGGCGTACCAGATGAGGTAAAGAGATGGCTCCGATGCTATGCAGCCAACATTACATCGTGCAAGCAACAACTAAAAGAAAACGAGTTATTCAAATCGAAGAACGTAGCGGGAGGAATTTTTGCTACGGTAAATTTTTCTGCCTCCGGACTTAAATACATTGGGAAAACCATTACACCACTCGATCCCTCCTTTCAAAGAGGAATGAAGGGTGCGCATATTGGCGACCCTGCGCCCGCTTTATGGGAACCGGCCTTTCAGGGTGAAATTGACGCGGTGTTCTTATTGGCCTTTCATGATCAGGCTGCCCTTGAAGATGCCGCTGACAAACTTCGCGCTGATCTTTCTTCCATTGCCATCGTGTTAACCACGGAAGTTGGTAGCGCACTGAAAAATGATAACAAAGATGGTATCGAACATTTTGGCTATGTCGATGGCACCAGCCAACCTCTTTTCTTTGAAGACGAGTTGGCAACGTTCAGGGAAAATAATTCCGGCATAACCGGATTTGAACCGCTTGCTCCACTCGGGCTCAAACAAGTGTTGGTAGCGGATCCATTTGTTCCCAATGCGGCCACATTGGGGGTCGATGCGTTTGGAAGCTATTTTGTATTTAGAAAACTGGAACAAAATGTGAAAGGCTTTAAAACAGCCGAAAAACAATTAGCCCTTACGCTCGGCTTGCATGGCGAAGATGTAGAACGTGCAGGAGCCATGTTGGTGGGGCGCTTTGAAGATGGAACGCCCGTGACCTTATCGGATGAAGCCGGATTGATTGCGAGTGGCACGCTCAATGCATTCAACTATAAAAATAATTATCGGGGTGATGGAAAGACCGATGTAACCGGATCGAAATGTCCCTTTCACGCACACATCCGAAAAGTAAACCCCCGCGATGGCAGTGAGGCAAGCCACATTATGGCTCGAAGAGGGATTCCTTTTGGCACGCGTGAAGAAGGCTCTTTTGAAAATACCGATTTAATGCCCGAAGGTGGCGTGGGTTTGTTATTCCAAAGTTTTCAAGCCAGCATTGGCAATCAGTTTGAATTTTTACAACAGACATGGGCCAACAATCCCAATTTCCCATCGGCCAATGCGGGCCTCGATCCGATTATTGGTGAGAGCGCAGCGCACACCAGCACAGGGCCGTTCCCTACGAAGTGGGGCGATGCGGCTTCTAATAAAGTAGCGAGCTTTCCGCAGTTTGTAAACTTAAAAGGGGGCGAGTACTTCTTCGCACCGAGCATGCTCTTTTTCAATTCATTATAAGACTCAGCACGGAAGAAGCCGAAAATCCGAAGAAGAGTAGGCAGCATAAATTTAAATTGTATGACCACCATCCCCGCATTTCATGTTTCCGGAAAAAGTCAGGCCGAAGGAACCGGTAAAATTTTTATCAGTACGCGCAAAGACGCGGTATCGTCCGGCATTTTTGAATTCAATGTTTTTGCGCAGTTTAATCCTGCTTCGAATGATTATCCTACCGGAACACTGAAGCTAAAAATAGATTTGAGTGATTCTGCCAAAGGAACATTTAGCAGCACCAGCATTGAATTGATCAACTCCCACGGCAAACATAATCCCACCATTTTCTTTACGGGTCAGGGTAAAATGAAGACCGATTCAAAAAAGCAACCCGTTGGATTACGCTATTGGTTTTTTATTGCCGACAATGGAAATGGTGAAACGCCACGCGTGGCAGGCTTTGCCATTCACGATCGAAATGGCGATCGAATTGCCTACGGCACAGGACCATTTATTTCGGGCAATGTTAGAGTAGATCCGAATTGATGACACAAATTCATTTAGAAACGGAGGAAGCCGAAAATCCGACCCAGAGTAGGCACTAAATACAAATACCATGGCAGCAACAAAATTTAGAGTAGTTATTGATGTTCCCCTCACCGCCAAACAACAGAAGGAACTGAACAAAGATTTACAGGCGGTAGCAAACAGACACATTGCCAAAATTGATAACAAAGCAATTTTGGGCACCCGCTTTCCAAAGGAATGGATGGGAATTTGGATCAAACGATTTGCGACTATTGAAGCGCTAAAAAAATCAAGTTTCAAATCATTCCGGTAGCCAAGGATGAAAGACGAAAAGAAAACATGCCCCAGTTCTGTTGCCGCACCAGGAGCGCAACTCATCGGTGTGGTCAACAGCGGGGGCATTGTTGATATTTTAAAAAAGCCACTGACCCTTGACGCTGCTTTTGTAGAAGAAGTTCAAAAGGGCCGGTCGCCCGAGCAGCGATTTCGATTTGCGGGGCGTTGTGTGCAGAGCGGTTGTAATCAATGGAAGTCTGGCGGCTGCAGTGTCATTCAAAGGGTAACAGATGCAATGAAACATGACATCAACGACTCAGAAATAAACTTACCTGCTTGCGGTATTCGTAAAACCTGCCGCTGGTATTTTCAAAAAGGAAAATTGGCGTGTGCGATCTGCCCGCTGATTACTACTGATAACGGGATAGAAAATAATCCTTAATTTTTAGAAGTCCACTTCGCATTAGTCTCCGTTCCCGGAAAAAAATCCGTCCCTGGTTCGTTCCGGTTTTTAGGGATCACATCGCATGATCTGCTGAGCGTATACATGCTGCTCTTTGCTGACCTGAGGAGGGAAATGACGAGCCATGCCGCAGCTTGCCATCCGATCAATGGAAGTCTGAATCCAAACCATTTCAAAATAAATCCGCCATTTTCAAAAATCGCATAGGACTTTCTCCTATGCCCTTCCCTCCTTTTAATTTCTCATTTCGATTTTAGAATCACCAAAGCGGGCGGAGTAGGAGAATCACTTTTAAAAATACCTATGAGCTGTACGATCAATTACCTTTCAGTTCTCCCACTATTCGGGACTGCCAAGCGCCTATCCGTGCGCGGCTATCGCAGTCCGGAGAAGATGACTGCACCCGCGGTGAATACACACCGATCACTCCTCGCCCTTCCAAACATTTCCGGAGGTAGTACGAAGTCTTCCGGTCCATATAACCAGTCATTTTGCCATAGCCACACATCACTAAGGGGTTGCCACAGATTGCCCGTGGCTAGCCACCAAGATTCGGTGGGCATACATAAACCACTCGTGCACATGCCCCGGTCATTTTGTAAGAGCCACCGACATTCCGTGGCAACCCCTCGAACATCCGTGGCTAACCACCACATCGCTGTGGGTAGTAATGAGTCATTTATTCTATGCCACCGTTCACCAGTGGCAAGCCACGAAACAACGGTGGCTATTGAAAACTCATTTTTGAAAGCGGAAAAGGCATTTGGGAGAATGAACACATCGTCTCCGGCACGTGATCCGTACCTCGTGCGCATCGCCCAACCAAACCACCACGCTCATGTCTAAAGCCGGATACCTACCCCGTGGCGACAAGGAGCGCGTGCTTTGGCTGAACCACTTCGCCAGCAAGTTTGCAGTCCACTCTAATACTCTCGGCCTCTCGCCTGCCGATGTGGCCAGCGTGAATAACGATGCGGCCATGTTCACCTACCTCGTCACACAAGTAGAAATGCACACTACGGCCAAGGAGAATCGTGTGACGTATAAAAATTTAATTAAAGACGGACCCATCGGTGCGCCCGGAGGTATGCTGCCGATGCCGGTGCCTGCCATCGCTGCGCCTACGGTAGTCGCGCCCGGTATTTTTCCGCGCCTGGCGATGTTGGTGCAGCGCATCAAGTCCACGCCCACGTATACCGAAGCCATTGGCAAAGACCTGGGCGTGATCAGCGCACAACAATCTACCGACACCACGGACCTGAAGCCCGCGCTCAAGCTGGTGATCAAAGGCGGACAAGTAGAAGTGCAGTGGGTGAAGGGCAAGGCGGACTCGATCCGCATCGAAAAAGACTCCGGCACCGGCTGGCAATTTTTGACGGTGGACTCCATCCCCCACTACACCGACAAAACACCCATCACCACAGCCGCCACATGGAAGTACCGCGCCATGTACATCATCAGCGATGAACTGGTAGGTCAGTGGAGTGACGTGGCAAGTATAGGGGTGAGTTAGGAGGCTAATTCCCTTCAAACCCAAAGTAAAATTAACAAACAAAAAAAATACGAATGAAAAATTTACTCTTCAAATCGCTTATCTTGATCTCACTCACTCAAAATACATTTGGCCAATTCAATAAATTTTATGATTCTCATGGATTTATTCTCTCCCAGGGTGCATCAATATCTAGTCATGCGTATGCCACCGTAGGTGGAGGTGTTGTTCTGAAAGGAATAGCTAAACCAAAATATACTGACTCTTTGTTTGTATTTACTAACATATCTTTTGGAGATACAAAAGGCATATCAACAATTTTTTTTCAAACTCCAAATTCTAACATCTCATTTTCAGATTCTTCGTGGTTGATGAGAGATGCTGCTATGTTGGTTAAATCAGAAAATAAAAATGCAATGTATCGTGATGTTAATTTGTTTGGAAATTTTACTGACAAAGAATATGAGCGAAGACTAGACAAAAAATATCCACCGGATTTATTCTTCAACGTTGAGATGGCAGATTCTTTAAGAAATACCAAAAGTGGTGAAACCTTACTTCTTATGGATATAATGCTAGCTAGTGCTGACAACACAACTTATTACAGTAAAAATAAGCAGGCAACTAAAAAGTATAAATTGGTAAAAGATTCATTACAAAGAGTTATCTACGTATATAATGATTCCGTGAAATTTTTAAGGCTCAAATCGATTAATGAAATTTATCTAAAGCTGAAAACTATTAACTCTCAAAGACAGCATGAAAAATTAGATAGTAATGAATTTCTGTTCCTACATAAAATAACAAATTACTCATTGTACTATCTATTTAAATCAAAATTAGGTTATGATTTTCCTTCCTACGATGATTCTGCTAGAAATTACTCAAAGGAATCAGATAGCTTGTTCGCTGTAAATTATACTGAAAGATTGCTGTGGAGCGACTATACATATAATGATGAAAATACCAACTACAAGTTCTACTTCGATAAAAATGACAGAAAACTTAAGATTGATGGAGAACCTAATTACACATTTCTACATAGAAAACAATCATTTTACTACCCTGATAAATTTGATATAGATTCCTTATTCACCAACTATTACATAAATAATAAAGATCTAATAAAAAACTTGAACATTAGTGTAGTAACTAATGCGCAACACTTTGGCAAGATAGCTTCCTTTTTTCGATACTTGAAAAATGAATACCCAAAACTATGGATCAGAGTTTATTCATACTATTCTCGAACAAAAAAAGCGAAGGGCCAAACACCAAGGTTCATAAATATGTATCCAATAAACTAACGTTGTCTAATAGCCATGGGAGAAAAGCTATATCATTTCTTACCCAGAAAATTTGAGAATGAAGAAAAAACCATATCTATAGTCAATAGTATATTTGAACACGGATTTTACTTAAGCAAAGAAATTCTAAAAGTTAATTGGAAAGACATGTTTGCGATTGGCAAAATACAAAGGACGCTTGAAGCCGAACAATTTCGATTTTGCTTAACTGCCATATCAAACAAAAAGGAACTTGCAGAACATTCGATAAAATTCGGATTAATTGGATTGGAATTTAACCTTGACTTTATTTTACAGATTGGCGGCTTCCCAGTTTTCTATGTTCCAACACCACTAAATATTGACGCAAGTGCCGAAGAATATAAAGGCGTGTCACTTTTATATAGGCTAGCTGACGCTCAACAAATTTTTGAACACATTATCAAATACAACGTAATTCAATCAAAAGATATTGACATTAAAAACGTGCTCGGAGCAATAAAATTTTTAGCCAATATATGTTATCCAACTCAGAGAAAACGAAGTTCAGAATTGGGTGAAAACAATTACTACAATCAAAGAGAATGGAGAGTGATCTATAATCTTACCGCCGAAGGCGTAAAAATTGGTTCTCATAACAATATTCCAACAATAGAACAATTTAATGACATACCTATTAGAAATTTTATAACAAAAATCATTGTTTTTAACAATCAAGATATTTCCGAACAGAGTCGACTAAGTTTACATGATAACATTTTGAATTTAATCAACCACTTCGGCTTAGATTGTAAAACAGAATACATTGATTCAAATTCATGCTAATAAATTGCGATAGAATTTTATCTAGCTAAAATATGAGTTGCTATTGAATAATTCCAACAAACATAACAACTATGCAATTACAAACGTCAAATCCTTGGAACTCTCTGGAAGTAGTTAAGCTCCTAGTTGCTGGGCTAATACCATTGATCTTAGTTGTTATTGGTCTGTTTCTAAACAAAATGCTCAAGAGATTTGAGCATAGACAATGGCGCAACCAAAAACTAATAGAGAAACGATTATCAGTCTATGACGATATCGCGCCTTTGCTCAATGACTTGCTTTGTTATTATACCTATGTTGGAAGTTGGAAAGATTTCACTCCACATGAAATTATACAGAAGAAAAGAGTTGTTGACAAGAAAATACATATTGCAGCACCCCTCTTTTCAAGCAGTCTTTTTACCGAGGTAATGACCTTCATTAATTTATGTTTTAAACCATTCCAAGGATGGGGGCATGATGCAAAACTCTTGACAGATATTCAAAGAAGAAAAGAAGTATTCGGTGATAAGTGGGAAAAAAATTGGAATGCGTTATTCATCACCAATAATATAGAAGTTACAGAGCCCCAAAAAATTAAAGAGAGTTATTTGAAGATAATGAAAGTCTTTTCTGAAGACATTGGCTTGGGCGAATATAACTAGAAAGAAAGGAATAGATGGCCAGGCTTAGGAGTTTTAGGAAACAACAACAATCAAAAGTTAATAGATTGATAAAAGCATAGGAGTTTCTCCTATGTTGCGCTTCCACTTTAGCAGATAGTCTACATTTTAGGAGCTATATGAAAAACATAGCTCCCCTCTTCCAATTGTTCTGGCAACCTTTTCGGTCTCTTTATCTCGCTTGTATCGCTAAATCATGGAGTAGCCCATTGGGGCTGGGGGGAAGAAAATAGAGTAAGGTAGTTGGGCAAGTTTCCTTGTTTCCAAATCCTATCAATTAGTAACAGATATCTTACCGAAGCAAGTGCTCAAGCAGCTGATGTGCAGCTCTGCTCTCTGCCGTACCAATACAAAATAACATGGGACTTTCTCCCACCCTTCGCTCACACTTCAAAATTTAGTATTGAAGTTTAGATAGGCAATCAGAGAACCTTTTAACCAATCGTACTAAACTATCAGATGATGAATCATTTTAGCAGCTCCGCATCGCGTAAAGCCGTTGCGCTCATTGTATTCTTTTCAATTACGCTGTTGCAATGCGGTGATCGAAAGTTGCAAACGGCTGAAGTAAAGTTGGATAAAAATACCGTGTATGCAGGTGCTTACCAACCGCCCTCTGTACGAACGTATCCGGCCAGTAAGGAAGAGATCAACGCGTGGATCGCCAGCTTGGATGTATCCAAGATACGCGCACATGCGTGGGATATCTGGCAATCGATCAATACCACCGCACAAGATAGTCTACCGATATGGGAAAATTGGTTCTCCGGCTATGAAGTGTTTAATGCCACTAACCAACTCGAGCAACGAGACGCTGTCAAGGACTTTGAAAACCCGGCTCAATTTTTTCATGGCTTGCAGAATGCCATTGTTCCAAACCTAAACGAGCGCCCCACTTCGTTCAACCGCTTCTCACCTAACTTGGCGGATTACATTTACACAGCAAGATTCAATAGTGCTCAGGTGCTTGATTCAATCAACCAGGCATTCACCGCCAATGGCACGCCCATTGTGCAGCGCCAAATTTCTACTTCCAAAGATTCGGTAGATGCTTTTTCGTTTGCACTAAAGCCCGTCTTTCAATTTATCAGTGGCGATACCTTAACCGCTCTTCCCTACTGGGCAGGAATTTCTGTGCAAACAACAACGAATCTGGTTACCCCCACTCCCGACACGTGGCGGCAATGTGTAGTCATTGACCCAAGCGGACAATTGCAGCCGGGAACAAAAGTACCCATCTCTTGCAATGGCGAAGCAGCGAAACCGTGGCCGGTGGTTTCGTTAGATGATTTTTACGCAATAAAAATCACCGAGCAACAAGCAAAAGACTTTAGTGAATTTGCTGCTACATCGGGTGATGATGTGGGGCGGCATAACCAAGGTGACTCTAGTTCGGTGGTCGAATTGGTGAAGGCAGGAAATTACGCGCTGCTCACGGCAATGCACGTTACCGGAAAGGAAATTGTCAACTGGACATGGCAAACTTTCTGGTGGAGCCCCGATGTACAAAATCCGGTATTCGGTGCAGACCGACCTGCCGCTATTCAAAAGCCGTGGAACAATTACAATATGCGTGCGGCTTACTTTATGGTGCAGCCTGCCAACGCAAAGGTGAATAGCGAACCCGATGTAGAATTTAACCCGTACCTCGAAACCAATCTCACCGGCACACTTACCGCAGAGGTTGGGTCTCTTAAACCCATCCAATGGTACGGAGTAACCTCCAACTGCATGAGCTGCCACCGGATGGCTGCGTGGAAAAATTCTAATTATATACCCAATGGTTTTATCGACCCGGCAGATCCGGTCTTGTTCAAAAAGAAAACGAAAACAGATTTTCTATGGTCGATACCCACCCGTGCTCACTAATCTTTTCTAAAACCTAAATAGTCTCCCGCAAAATGAAAACCAGATCCATCCTCCTCGCATTTTTTATTGGCGTTATCGTGCTCACCATTTTGCAATGCATGCAAACTGCGCAAGAAGATATCGCAACACCAGCCCCTGATTTTACCATTCGGTTTTTAACAAGTCCACCTAAAGACTTAGCTGACAGCACTGCCTCGCCACAGCAGTTGGTTGAATTTGCCTGGGAAGAATTTCTTGCGCTGAATTGGAAATCGTCTTACGCAAAAGACGGCTTGCGCGACCATGCAGATACAACCTGGAGCTATGCGGACGAGGCTTATCCCGATCTGGCTGTTTGGGAAACCTACGCACATCGTTCTGAATTACGCCCCTATTCAGACATTATGAAACCCTTCGATGCGCCACCGCACTACAGCTATGGCCAGCCCTTGTTTCCTTACCCCAATTCGAATGCCAGCTTCGAACTATTTGATGTGTTGGACGAGAACAATGAAATTGGCTCATGCGACATCTATGCGCATGTTAACCTATACGATAAAGAGTATCGGGTACTTTATCAGGCCAAGGTAAACCGAGACGAATACAATTATGTTTTAAACAACTACCCCACCAAAGAAAAACTAACGGCAGCGCGCAACTATACCAAGAGCATGATTGATTCCATTCATGCCTACTATCCAAATGTGAAAAATTCGTGCGATGTCCCACCCGGATACAAAGGCATTTCATTGCCATGCGGCAGCAATTTGCCGGGCGGCTCCACCGGTTCCATGGAAGTAAAAACTGCCTGGAGAGAACTCACTCCGGTAGATGATGCTTCGAAATTCTTTACGCGAAAGGTGGTGTACTTCCGCGGAGATACCAATAAAGTGTATTACGATAACAAGGTGTATGCACTCATTGCCATCCATATCATCCATAAGACCCGAAATTTCGAGGACTTTGTATTCGCTACGTGGGAACATCAGGATGTACAAAAAGATAGCATGGGGTATGTATTGCTAAATAAAAATGGAGACGAAGAAGGTAAACTTTATGGTGGCTATCCTCGGCTACATGCTATACCTGAAATCGTCAAGCAGTCTTCCGATTATGTACATGCAAAACTAAGTACGATCAATCCGAATTCAGTATGGCTTAACTATAATTTGGTGGGTGTGCAATCTAAACCGACCAACGATTCTACTTCGTTTAGCTTTTTCTTAGCCAACTATGTGGTGGAATCGGATTCTACGTTGGCGAATTTCAGGGGCAGTGGCATAGGCACACCGCACGATGGCAAACCCAACCTCTTATTCCGTGGCAAATTCTTAACGATGGGTGGATGCCAGGGCTGCCATGGCGTAGCGCAAAAAAATCTGGGTGCCGATTTTTCATTCTTGTTGGACAGCAACGGCAAGCCAATCAAGCGTCCGGATTTTAATGGCGACCAAAAACTTCGCAAATTGATTCAGGCTACTTCCCCAAGGAAGGGGAAGTAATCGATTAAAATTTACATTTCTGAAACAGTGATTGAGATAGAAAAAGCCAGGAGGCAATTAACTAGCTTCAAAATTCTAATCCCAAATTTAGTTATGTAATCAGTACGATCATTGTGACGAATAAATTATTTGCGACTCAAATCTATTACGCTATGGAAAACAAAGTCAAATACAAAAGAAATGGGCTGATGTTAGTGTTGCTACTAACTATGACACTCACCCAAGGTTGCTACCATTATCGGGTAGCATCGGCAAAATTCGATCCTTCTACCAACTACCAAAAGAAAAGAGTGGATTCGTTCTTTTGGGGTGCCGCGCAAAAAAGAACCAATGCCATTGATGTGGTTACTGCCAATTGCGATAGTCTCAACATCAACAAAATAGACGAAGTAAGAGTAACTACCAATTATGGGTATGCGCTTATCACGGTAGTGACGCTCGGCATCTGGTGCCCCATACAAATTGAGTGGAAATGCGCGAAGCCCTGCGAACGAGAAGGTTCTATCCCTTAACCCAAACCAACCCTACTATGATCATTCATAAAACCGGCAACAAAAAGTGGATCAATCGGCACGAAACGTTTGAGCAGCCCATCAGCGATCTATACGATCTGGCCAATCGTGATACAGGTGATGTTTTAGCAGACTATAATGATACGACCACGTCCATTCAGGGAATCATTCAACAAGCCATTAACGCAGGCACCACCATCCGTGTGTTGGGAGGTGAATGGTCGTGGACTAAAATTGCCGCCACGAATGGAATATTGCTGAACACCAAACCACTGAATCTCAGCTTTAAGATTGGCCAACAAAATCTCTCGCCCGCCTGCAACCGATCGCCCGAAGAATTTTATTTTTCACAATGCGGCACCTCGGTCAAGGAGTTGAGCGATCGCCTGCGAAAAAGAAATCGCTCACTGAAAACATCTGGCGCAAGCAACGGGCAAACGATTGTAGGTGCTATGTCTACCGGCACCCATGGCTCGGCTATTGATGTTGGTTCTATTCAAGACTGCGTAGTGGGGCTCCATATTATTGTTAGCCCCGTCAGGCATGTTTGGCTGGAACGCAAATCCAACCCCATCGTATCGCAATCTTTTGTTTCGAATTTACATGCCACACTCATTCAAGATGATTCGCTATTCAACGCGGCATTGGTAAGTTTCGGCAGCTTCGGCTTCATTCACGGGGTACTGATCGAAACCGATCCGTTGTTTTTATACAGAAGCTATCGCCTCAAAGTGGAGAGTGGCGATGATTTGTACGAACTCATGGAAACATTGGATTTTGGTAACACCAGCATAGCGTTACCTTTTGGCAATGAGCGTCCGTATCACTTTCAAACGCTCATCAACCAATACGATAGTAAGAATCAGGCATACCTTACGGCCATGTATAAAAGGCCCTACAATACTACCTATACACCTCCTGCGCTAACCGGAGGATTTGCCCCCGGAGATGATGGGCCTTCTTTTATCGGTGCCATCACGCAAGCAATTCCCGCGTTAGTACCTTCTATCGTCAATGCGTTGATTTCCTCAGCATACGCTCCCTACAGCAATGTGTGGGGAACGCATGGAGAAATTTTTAGCAACACCGATACGCATGGAAAAGTATTGAGTTCTGCTACAGGTGTACCATTAAACTATGTAAACAAGGTCAGGTTGATTCTATTGGAACTAAATAAGACGAAAGGTCCATTTGCCGGAGTGATCGCCTTTCGTTACGTCAAAGGCACTCAAGCCACTCTTGGCTTTACTAAATTTCCCATCACATGCATCGTTGAGTTAGATGGGGTTTTCTCGAATGAGTCGTACCGTTTCTATGATCTATTTTGGAATGAATTGTTCGCGCAAAATATTCCCTTCACATTTCACTGGGGCAAATTATTAAAACTTGACAATCCAAAAGTAAGAACACTCTACACCGCAGAGAAAGTAAATGAATGGCTGGCTGCCCGAAAAAAAGTAATGGTTGATCCATTGAGCATGCGGGTATTTACCAATGACCTGATGGTTGAGTGGGGCCTCGATACGCTAGTGAGTGAAGATGTGGTAGCCTAATTAATCCTTTTGCCAGTTAATAAATAACCATTAACTTTGGGCTTCCCCAAGTAAAATCCGCATTTTAAAAACAACGTGTGAAGGCACGAGAATTGGTTATGTCAAATAAACTATTCTCCCCTTGCGCAATTCGGTGTTTCCCTTGCATGTTGGCTATATGCGTTTAAAATCAGTAAATTGATAATCAGATCTACTCAACTTTTATGGCAAAAGAGAATCAAAAGACAAAAGAAAAGATCTTGGAAGAATTGAAAGCGAACCCGAAAGCGATTGCCTTTCTTTCCGTTTACGATGAGAAGAGCGCAGACAGCTTTCTGGAAAGCTACGCAAACACTAAACGGCTTCTGCTCGAACACGGAGAAACCTGGCGCAAATGGGATGATGAAGATTATTACCGCGAATGGGCGGAGGATCTATATTGGATCATCGCGCAAAAAAAACTCTTCAACTTACAATGCCAGTGGCGCGCGGGTCAGATTTCCCTTCCGATCATCAACTCGTGGGAGTTTCTTTATTGGGAGGAAAACATCAAAAGCTGCCCCCTCATTGAAGATGCCACCCCGGAAGAAATAGATGTGTTGATTAAATACCTGGAATCGGCAACCTACCATGATATCGATAATTTACCCCACGAATGGCAGAACCACTATGAATTTAGAGATGAAGAAACCGGCATAGGTGCAGGCGATTATTATCCGGACTGGTATCATTTTTATGATACTCATTTCGGCACACAGGGTCTGATCCTGTTGCCCGACACGATGGGTGAAATAGAAGATAAATACCGTGCCATCTGGCGAAACAGGAATGGCTACGATCGAGAGACACCTCCACCCAAAAAACCACACATCGAAAGCAATCTGGATCTCACCGAACCATTTATCCGCGAAGTGGAAGATTACCAACTGCTGGATTACTACCGGATGTATAATGCCCGCCAGGAAAATGAATTTGAAAAAGAACAGTTGGGAAATATTATCGATCGACTCTTTAAAGAGCCTGAAACGGTACCCATTCCGGCAGGCCCCTTTCCCGATGCTATTTTTCAAGCCAATCACCTTTTAAAAGTAAAATACATGAAGGTGCTGATTCCGGAAGTACACCAAAATCACCTGGATCGTAAAGCCATGGGCATTACGTATGAACAAACTTCTTTTAAGGATGACCTCACCCATTTTGTGCAATCGCAGATTGAATTCGGTAAAGAGAAATTGGGAGAAAAATAGAATCTTTCAGCAACAAAAAAGCCCTGAACTTCTTTTCAAGTTCAGGGCTTAGGAGAGGTTCCGAGCGGATTCGAACCGCTGTAGGAGCTTTTGCAGAGCTCAGCCTAGCCACTCGGCCACGGAACCATTTTGATAGTACAAAGCTAAAAAAAACAGTGGTAATACAACGAAGTAAAAAAAAGAAGGTGGCCGAAACCACCCTCTTTTCAATAACCTCAACGATTAGTTCGCGTCTCCTTCTGATTTTGCCTTTGCAGCATTCATCTTTTCTTTCAACGCGCTCAACGCTTCGATATCTCCAAGGGTAGATTTCTCTACTTCCTGATTGATTTTATCGATGCTCTTGCCTTTAGAAGAAGGTGCGGCTGCTTTCTTAGGAGCGGCTGCTTTTGGAGCTTCTTCGGCAGACCAGATCGCTTTCATGCTCAACACAATTCTTCTGTCTTCTTTCGAAAACTCAAGAACTTTGAAATCATGTGCTTCACCTGCTTCTACTTTACCTCCGTCTTCTTTCGCTAAGTTCTTAGCTGAACAGAAGCCTTCAATTCCGTAAGGCAATTCCAAGGATGCACCTTTATCATTTTTGCTGATGATGGTACACTTGTGAACAGAACCCACGGTGAAGATCGTTTCGAAAGTATCCCAAGGGTTTTCTTCCAAATGCTTGTGGCTCAACGCCAATCTTCTGTTCGCAGAATCTAATTCTAATACTTGCACATCAATGCTGTCTCCCACTTTCGTGAATTCAGATGGATGCTTGATTTTCTTAGTCCAGCTCAAGTCTGATACGTGTACCAAACCATCAATGCCTTCTTCCAACTCAATGAACAAGCCGAAGTTGGTCAAGTTGCGAACGATACCTTTGTGACGGGTACCTACGGCATACTTGCTCAAAATCTCCTGGCGTGTCCAAGGATCTTCTGACAATTGCTTAATGCCTAATGACATCTTACGCTCATCGCGATCGATGGTCAATACCACAGCTTCTAACTCATCGCCTACTTTGATGAAGTCTTGTGGGTTGCGCAAATGTTGTGACCAGCTCATTTCACTTACGTGGATCAAGCCTTCAACACCTGGTTGCAATTCCAAGAAAGCACCGTAATCGGCTACGTTTACAATCTTACCTTTTACTTTAGAACCGATTGCGATATCAGCAGCCAATGATTCCCAAGGATGAGGCGTCAATTGCTTCATACCTAAAGAAATTCTCTTCTTGTCGCCATCGAAATCCAACACCACCACTTTTACAGTTTGGTCGAGTTTCAACAACTCTTCCGGATGGCTGATACGTCCCCATGAAATGTCGGTGATATGCAATAAACCATCTACACCACCCAAGTCGATGAACACACCGAAGTTGGTCATGTTTTTGATTACACCTTCCAACACCTGACCTTTCTCGAGGTTGGTCAAGATCACGGCCTTTTGTTGCTCAAGGTCTTTCTCAATCAACACTTTGTGCGATACGACTACGTTGTCGTTGGTGTTGTTGATTTTCACCACCTTCACCTCGATCGACTTATTTACATAGATATCGAAATCGCGGATCGGCTTCACATCGATTTGTGATCCAGGCAAGAACGCCTCGATACCAAATACATCTACAATCAAACCACCTTTGTTCTGCGTTTTACAAAACCTTCGATGATCTCGTCTTTCTCTAATGCGCGCTGCACATAATCCCATCCTTTTACCAACTTGGCCTTTCTGCGAGAAAGCACCAATTGACCCATTGCGTTTTCACGCTCTTCGATGAAGAGGTCAACTACATCACCAATTTTCAAATTGGCCATGTCTTTAAATTCAGCCAATGGCACTAAACCATCCGACTTGAATCCGATATTTAAGATCACATCGCGGTCGTTGATACCTACTACGGTACCTTCTACCACTTCGCTCTCATTGACAGAAGCGACAGTGCCTCCGTACAATTTGTCTAAATCATTGCGTTCGTTTTTAGAGTAGCCTTCGCCAAAGCCTTTGCGATCATACGCATCCCAATCGAAGCTTTCCAATGAAACGTTGGAATTGGAAGCTCTGCGAGCGGTAACATCGCGCACCATGCGGCTGATACCTTCTTCTTCAGCAGCTTTTTTCTCCAATTTAAGCTCCGTAAGCTCGTCTTTTTCGAAAAGCTCTTCTGCGGCAGCACCTTTTACGGCTTTTTTCACAGGAGCATCGTCAATGACTTGCTTTGCCTTTGCTTTGGGCTCTTCTGTTCTTTCTTTTGAATCTTTTGACACTTTTGCCATTTGAATTGACCCTGATTTACATGCTGCAAGCGGGCCTACTTACAACAAATTTGGTTAGACAGTGCTGCTTCAAACCAATGAAACAGCCCCACAGATGGCTGCGGGGCTGCAAAGGTAAATAAATTTTCGAATTATGGGTTATTGAAAATCCTCTGGTTTGAGGGTTCCGGCTGCGTACTCCAACAATACCTTTTGGAACAACAGACGGTATTCTGCTTGGGCCTTATCCGTTTGGGATTGAACCAAGATTCGGTTAGCATTCACAAAATCCACGAAATTGGTAATTCCTAGGTTATAACGCTCTGATTCGAGGTTATAGGCCAATTCTGCTGCCTTAAGCTGATCGACTGTCACTACAAAAGCCTTTTTTGCCCCTTCATAATTGTGATACGCTCGCAACACATCGTTCCGTATTTGAAATTCTACATTCTTTCGTGTTAATCTGCTATTCTCATAAAGCGTCTTCTGTTGAATGTATGCAGTTCTGCTTTGCAAGCCATTAAATAATGGGATTGACAATTGAATGCCATATTGCTTGTAAACGTTATCGACCTTAAACTGATCATTAAACGAACGCTGCTTTTCATTAGCGACTGTTTTAGGGGTATTTATGGTTTGTAAACCATAACCTGAAGCTTGTGTATTGTCATTAATTACCAAAGTTTTAGAAGTTGTGATTCGAATAGAATCCGGTTCATTTCGCTGAAAATTATAGGCCGAGCCATAGTTGAAAAATGCACCCAGAGACGGCATCAGCAGGCCTTTTGAAGCACGCATGGCGTATCGTTGCGCATCCTCATTTTTTACTGCCCTTAAATAATCGCCCCGGTGTTGCTTCGCGATATCGGCCAATGCGATGGGATCAATTTTTTCAGAACCCAATGTGTTGATATCCCAGGATGGCCGCTCCACATCAAATTCCTCAAAAGCATCCAGCAATAATGTTTGAGACAGGAAAGCCTTATCGTTATTCAGAGTAATCTCAGCTTGCACAAAACGCAGCTCGGCTCCCTTCACCAACGCATCTTGGTTGTATTCATCCACCGGTGCTTTAGCTCCCAACGCTACTTGCTCCTTCGTTTGCTCTAGTTGTTTTGCCAGCGCATTCCAATTTTCCTTCGCCACAAGCAGCAATTCAGCATCGAGCATTACTTGCAGATATTGGGTTGAAACACTATTGATAACGTCTTGCGTGGTTCTGTTTACAAAATTTGCCTGCGCATCTAATTGACTAGATGATTGTTTGATGGTGTTGATTTGATTGAAGCCATTAAACAGATTAAGGCGTGCAGTAATCGAACCGGAAATGTTATCCCGAATACCATTGACAACCACACCAGCATTTTGATTAAACGAATTTCCATCAAACACTGAAGCACTGGTGGATGCCGAAATGGACGGTGCCATAGAGGCAATACTTGAAATTTTTTGCGTCTGGTTGAGTTGTAGGTTATTTCGTTGCTGATTAAGATTGACCGAATTTTTCAACGCGATTTTGATCGCCTCTTGAAATGTTAAAACTCGTTTTGCCGATACACTTTCTTGCTGTGCAAAAACACTTGCACTCATCAAACAAATCCAACTTGCTAAAAATATCCTCATCGCTTGCGTTTTTTATTTAACCAATTCATCTGACTCTATCGCGCCATCCACCACTTTCACTACGCGCTTACCTCTTCGCGCATTTTCTTCGGAGTGCGTAACTTGAATAATCGTAATTCCTTCTTCGTTCAACTTCTGAAAAATATCCATGATCTGCTTGCCCTGATCGGAATGTAAATTTCCGGTAGGCTCATCGGCCAAGAGTAGTTTGGGTTCTCCCACAATGGCGCGCGCAATGCCCACCAATTGCTGTTGCCCACCTGAAAGTTGTTCCGGAAACAAATCTTTCTTAGCCACCATGTTAAAGCGGTCGAGCATTTCGGCCACCATACTTTTGCGCTGGCCTCCACTCACGCCTTTGTACAAAAGTGGTGTTTCAATATTTTCATAAACCGTCAGTTCATCAATGAGGTGATACGCCTGAAAGATAAACCCGATGTAGTTTTTGTGCATCTCACTTTTTTGCTTCTCACGCATCTTGTGCACTGGCTCATCGAAGAAGTAGTACTCTCCTGCCGAAGGTTCATCCAACATACCAATGATGTTCATCAGCGAAGACTTGCCCGCTCCACTGGGCCCCATGAGGGTTAAAAATTCGCCTTGCTTTACTTCCAGATCGATTCCCTTCAAAATGAATGTGCGCTGAAACCGAGAATCAATGTACTTGTCGATGTTTTTGAGTTGAATCATAAAAAGGGTTAAGGTAGAACTCGATCCGTTGTCAGTATTTTACTCACTTGCTTGGCGAATAATATGCCAATCGTTATTTACTGCCTTAGACGTGCAAAAAACGATATTCGTTGCAGTTCAGGCGTTCGCTTGTGAAAAAAGGTGTCCGAAAGCGGATGATTGTTGGAATGGAATTCTGGGCGGAAACCGTCAAAAGACCAGCGGAAAGAGAATTACATCCACACGCCTGTTCATGGCCCGGCCACGATGCGAGTCGTTGGAGTAGACTGGATTTTCAAACGCCCAATTTTTCAGATGGATAATGCGCTCGGGGATGTCCTTCTGAAGTAATAAATCGAACACGGCCTGATTTCGCATTTTGGATAGCCATTCATTGAAACGTTTGCCACCGATTGGGTCGGTATGGCTGATCAACTGAATCTCGTATTTGTCCAACAAGTTGGGAATCGAATCGAGCCAATGGGCCAGATCGCTTGCTTGTTCCTGATCAATGTAATAGCTACCTCCATTGAAATAAATGCTCTTTCTTATTTCCTCGTTTTGATTTTGGGCAAAGCAGGAAATCGATACGAACAAAATCAGGATGGCATTCAGAAAACGCATAATAAACTGTAGCTGATGCTAAAGGTAAGGAGTGCTTCTATCAAAGATACCGAAAGATTCACTTTCGTGAAATTTGTTTGTATTTTTCCGGAAAGCATTCATATATGTTGAAGTTCAAGTTTCTTCCCTTCCTGTTTTTACTCGTGATCCTTAGCAGTTGTGGCAACCAGATCATCTACTATGGTCGGTCGTATACACCCACCCAAAATGTAGATATCTATTTTCGTGAATCGGATGTGAAGGAGCCCAATGAAGTGATGGGGAAAGTGACGCTGGAAATGTCGGCAAGAAAAAGCTCGGATAAGATTCAACAAAAACTATTGAAGCGCGCCCAAGAGAAAGGTGCCGATGCCATTATATTCGATGACATCTCACTTACTACTACCGGCAGCACAACCGGTGGTGCGGCAGCCGGTGGCGGTGGCCGTAGAGGCTTTTTGGGAATATTCGGAAGTAAAACGAAATATGAGAAAGGGCAGCAAGTGAAGGGCACTTTGCTGAAATACAAAAAGAATATCTAATAGCGCAGCCAGGTCACCTTCACCTGTTTTCCCTTTTCGACAACAGAAACGATTATCAGGTTTCCGTAATCCGCATCATCAAAGTTTTTATACTCTGATTTTCCCGTAAGGTAATTGACAATAGCTGGAGTGGTATTGGAATGCCCCACAACAAGCACTGTTCCACCCGCATGTTTTTGAAGCATCGCATCGATCTCTTCCATTTTGGCACCATCATAGTTTTGAATAGAAAGAGAAAGTGACTTAGCCAAAGGTGTAGCGGTCATTTCGGTGCGCTTGAATTTTGTAGAGTAGATAGCATCCAATTTTGTTTGTGCCAATAGCACCGATAATGCTTCGGCTCGCTTCTTTCCTGCTTCTGATAATTCCGGATCTTTCGAACCATCTGCCATCTTTTCGGCATGGCGAACCAGAATAAACGTAGTCATGGTGTTTTGCGACAAGCATGGATACGTTGCCGCAGCGAAGATGATTAAAATGAAGAGTCGCTTCATGAGTGTTTATCTTTAAGTCTGAAATCAATAAAAATTATTTAAACCGATCGCTCACTTCTTTGGGAATGTTACATCCCTCCTTCTGCCTGGTATCCGCTAAATGGAAAATCTTCCATTGACCATCCGCTTGTTTAAACAAATGAAAGGCATCAACTCCACAGTGGCTGAATTTCTTGCCAATGTAAAATGCATAACTCGCCCATGCCTGCGCAAAATTGCCATCGATCGAAATCTTCACATCCCAAATCGGTTCATTCCAGGTTTCAGGATGGGGAGTACCAACTGCTTTTAAAAAATCAACGATCCCCGATTCATTTCGGATGAACGACTGACCCGTTTTATCCTTACCAATGGTAGCCATGGTAACTTGTTTGGCAAAAGCGCTGTGAACCATCGCACTATCTCCTGCGCTCATTCCTGCAAAAAGCCGATCGATTGGCTGACGCACCGAAAGTTCTTCTTTATTCTGAGCGAAAGCTGGAATCCAAATCAAAAGAAAGCCAAAAACAAAAGTATACTTCTTCATAGCTAGTAGGTGTCAATTAGAATGTACCGCTTAGGTAGTAAATTGTCTGATTACTTCAAATCTAATTTCTCCGGGTCCATGCGGGCATCAAATACTATTTCAATGAATACAGCCATTGTTTCAGATTGAAACCGATAAACAATTTTGTAATTACTTTCTACCAACATGCGATATACCTTATCACTCGTAGTCAAACTTTGAACTACTATGCCTGATTCAGGAAACAATTCCAGTTGAGCGGTTCGTTTTAAAATGGATTCAATTGTTTGCTGAGCAGCTTTGGGGGACTTTTCAGCCAAAAAATCATAAACAACTTCGAGATCAGCAATCGCTGCCTCAGTCCATATCACTTTCACTTTTTGAACTTTGAAAAAAAGTGATTCTCTACCTCTTGTTGGGAATAAGTTCTACCTTCTTCGATGTCTCGTTCAGATTCTTCTAATTTCTTCTTCAATTCGAGCTCATTCTTTGGCATTCGGGATTTGTAATAACCTTCAACAGCGCCTTGTTTTAACAATTCTATCCGATTCAACATGTTTTCGTCCTGCAATTGAACAAGCCATTCTATCAACTCTACCTTTTTGACAGCCATATTCATAGCTTTAAAATTTATAACCAAATTTACGCAAATACCGATGAGTTTCCGATTCTAAAACCCGTTTGTCTAAGATTCTATTATTAGCCGATAATGTCTTAATTTTACGGCCATAAGTAACCACTTATGACTAAACACCCCATTATTTTATTCTTGCTTCTATCCTTTGGCGCTTTTGCTAATCCGGCTGATAGTTTGGAAAATGTGCTTAAAACGGCCAAGGGCGACCTAAAAGTAAAGACACTCAATGAACTTTTCCGGGTGTACGTTAATTCCGATCCCGTTAAGGCTATTGGTTACACACGCGAGGCTTTGACACTCGCTACCGAAATTGAAGATAAAAAAGGCATGGCAGCCTCGTATAACAATTTAGGAGTTGCTTACCGTAGCCAGGGTGCGCTCGATAAATCGCTGGAGTATTACCTCATCTCCATGCGCATTTATGACAACCTCAAAAACCAAGACGGCATTGCCACCATCAAAAGCAACATTGCCACCATCTACTCCATGAAGAAGGATTATGGGCAAGCAATGAAGTATTTTGAGGAGTCCTACAAACATTTCACCGAATTGAAAGACCAGCCCAAGCTAATTGTGGCGATGAATAATTTAGGAAGTCTGCACAGCGAACTGCAGCTCTACGAACAAGCGCTGAAGTATTTTACGCAAGCATCTCAACTGAGTGAGAAGATGGGCAAACAATATTCTGACCCTCTCAACAACATCGGCAATTTGTATTACAAGCAAGGCAACTATAAACAGGCCATTGACTACTATGAACGTGCGATTGCGTTGGCAAAGAAAGAAAACAACCAAATGACCGTGCTAAACATTATGGCGAACATGGGTGAAGTCTTTGCTCGCCAAGGTCAAAGCACGAAAGCCGAGCACTATCTGGATAGTGCAGCCAAGCTGAGCAAACAATTGCAGGCGTATGTATTTGAACCCGCCATTTTAAAAAGCCTTGCCTTTAATTATTCAAAGCAAGGTAAGATGCGCGAAGCCTATGAAACGCTAGTTCTGTACGATCAAGCCAAGGAAAAACTTAATAGCGAAGAAAGTACGCGCAAAATCGCTCAGATGGAAATTGTGCTGGATCTGCAAGAGAAAGAAAAGGAGGTAGAACGTTTGAAAAGTCAAGAGGAGATGACATCGCTGCAACTAAAAAATACGCGTATGATTATCACGTTGATCATTTTAGCGGCTGTAGCTGGATTTGCCGTGGTTAACGTGTACATCACTAAGCGAAAAGGCACTCGTTCATGAGGCACGAAGAGGCTGAAAAGATTCTCCACTCAATGACTAAAGGGCAGAGCTTGCTCCGTCATATGCGCACGGTGGAACTGGTCATGGAAGCCTATGCAGAAAAGCTGGGTGAGAATAAAGAAGAGTGGTCGATTACAGGCCTTTTGCATGATGCCGACTACGAGGCATTTCCCGATCAGCACCCCCACATCATTGTTGAGCAATTGCGCCAATTGGG
The DNA here is from genome assembly GCA_016191555.1 of Bacteroidota bacterium. Classification (GTDB taxonomy): domain Bacteria; phylum Bacteroidota; class Bacteroidia; order Cytophagales; family Cyclobacteriaceae; genus ELB16-189. The sequence continues at coordinate 59,708 of JACPVX010000017.1, read as the reverse complement.
CGAAGAGAAAATAGCACACGCAATTTCCGCACATTATACTAAATGGAATGTGCCGTACACTAATTCGCTAGATAAAGCACTGCTCGCCTGCGATGAGCTCACCGGATTTATTGTGGCGTGCTGTCAGGTTCGACCGGACGGCATTGCTTCGTTGGAAACCAAATCGGTGATTAAAAAACTGAAAGACAAGGGGTTTGCAGCAAAAGTTGATCGCGAAGAAGTTTATAAGGGTGTGGAACTACTGGGGGTTGATCTAGCCGATCATATTACCTTCATCATCGAGGTTTTGCGAAAAAACAGATCCGAATTAGGCATATAACATTTCATTTTTCACTCCCATCCGTTTTCTAGTTTCAGGTTTCCCCCTATCTTTGACGAACTAATTACTACGATATGTTCTTCAATCAAAACGTGGGCGATGGCGCCAATCTTTTTGTGATCATTCTGGCTGTAATCATTGGATTCGCTGCAGCCATGGGCTATGTAGACTACTTGAAAGAAAAGAAGGCTGAGAAGAAAGATTAATTTCTAGCTACGTTTCTTTTTCAAGCTCGCTAGTTACTAGCTAGTAGTGACTGTTCAATATCTTTTATAATATCCTGTACATTCTCCAATCCAGTAGAGATTCTTATCAGGCCGGGTGAAATTCCAACCGCGGCCCGCTCTTCGGTGCTCAGTTTTGAATGCGTAGTAGAAGCAGGATGAGTGGCAATTGTTCGTGTATCTCCCAAGTTAGCAGAGTGCGAAATCATCTTTAATGAATTCAAGAATTTGCGTCCGCGATCAATTCCTCCTTTCACCTCAAAAGAAACAACTCCTCCACCATGTTTCATCTGCTTCTTAGCTAATGAATAATTGGGATGTGAAGGCAAAAACGGATACTTGACATACTCAATTTCCGGATGACTCTCTAGATAGCTCGCCACGGTCATGGCGTTTTCACAATGGCGTTCCATGCGAACAGCCAGTGTTTCCAAGCTCTTAGATAATACCCACGCGTTGAATGGAGACATGGAAGGGCCGGTATGTCGAGCAAAAAATCTCACCTCTTTAATTAATTCTTTTGTACCTAGAATGGCGCCTCCAATCACACGGCCTTGTCCGTCAATAAATTTGGTGGCCGAGTGGGTAACAATGTGGGCACCCCATTTAGCAGGGTTTTGCAAGTAGGGAGTTGCAAAGCAATTGTCCACATTCAAAATCACGTGATGTTTATTGGCTAATTTACCCAGCCACTCTAAGTCAATGATATCTAATGCTGGATTGGAGGGTGTCTCCACAAAAATCATTTTAGTGTTGGGCTGAATCATTGCTTCCCAAGTCTCGGGCTTCGCTACATCCACATACGTATGCGAAATGCCAAAACGAGGAAAGAGCATATTTAGAATCTGATGAGTAGAGCCAAATACTGACCGCGATGCAAGCACATGGTCGCCACTTCGCAATAAAGCCGCCATGCTACAAAACATAGCCGCCATGCCGGAGGCAGTAGCTATTCCATCTTCAGTGCCTTCCAACAAACAAAGCTTCTCAATCAGTTCAGTATTGTTTGGATTTGAAAAACGGGTGTAAATGTTACCCGGAACCTCATCGGCAAACAAAGCCCTGGCCTGCTCGGCATCGTCAAATACAAAACTTGAAGTGAGATACAATGGCACCGAGTGCTCGCGGTAGTCAGTGCGTTCGCTTTGCGCCCGAATGGCATCCGTTTCAAAATTTCTTTCTTCCATGATTTAATCAGTGATGACTTCTACACTATATGTGACTTGGGCATTTTTCTCCAGCGTCTTTGCGACCGAACAGTACTTACTTACAGAGAGTTCTACTGCACGTTTTGCTTTGTCCAAATCAATATCTCCAAATAGTTTAAAATGTGCATGTACTTCCGTGTACAAAGAAGGCACGGCTCCTTTTTCGCGTTCACCGGTTACGGTAATCTTCAAATCCTTTAGTTCAATTCGTTGCTTGCGCAAAATCGAAACAACATCTACGGCACTACACCCACCCATAGCGGCTAACAACATTTGCATCGGGCGGAAGCCTTCGTCATGACCGCCATCCGCAGGAGATCCATCCATCACCACTTTATTGCCCATGTCGTTTACGGCCTCCATTTTCAAATCGTTATCCAACCGGCTCAATTCTACTTTAACCATATGCTACTTTTTTTATTTGCTCAACAAACTTCCCAAAATCATGGCTACAAAACTAACTATCGTAGCAGGTATTAGACTAGGCCAATCCAAATTTAAATATGGAAACAAGAGCCACGTAGATATACCTAGCACCATCGATAACAGCGCTCCAGTGCCCGTGGCCCTTTTCCAATATAAACCCAGCACCAGAGGCGCAAATAACGAAACTAGACTTAGCACAGACGATTCACCTACCAACTCATAAATGTTCGAGCGTAGGCAAGCCATTACGGTTGCCAAACCAGCAAAGATAAGCACACACAATCGCGTTATTAACAGTAAGCGATCATCGGCCAGCTTATTCTTCATTAAAGGTTTAATCAAGTTTTCAGAAAAGATAGCGGCCGGTGCTAAAATAGCAGAACTGGTGGTACTCATAATGGCTGATAAGAGCGAACCGAAAAACAACACTTGAATTATCAATGGCGTATGTGCCAAAACCATATTGGGTAATGCCAATTGTGTGTCTCCATTGGCCAGCTGCGGGTACAAATGCTTGGCACAAAGACTGATGAACAACGGAAGCATAGCTATAGTAAGATAGAGCCCAGCTCCAATGAAGCAAGAACGCATGGCAATCTTTTCAGAACCTGAAGACATGACCCGTTGGAAAACATCTTGTGATGGAATTGAACCAAGCCCCAACACCGACCAGGCTGCAAGGTAGAGCATGATCTCTTTAAAATTCCAACCTGGTAAAAAACGAAACGTGGTAGGATGTACTTCAGTTAGAATGGGCGCTATTCCTCCGGCTTTTGCAATAAGAATAATGGCCAATGCCAACAAACCAGCGATGATAATTATGCTTTGAATAAAATCGGTAATTGATATGGCCCACATCCCTCCGATGTAGGTATAAAAGGTAACGACCACTGACGAGATTACTACGCCTTCCCAAACTTCCAATCCTACCACCACATTCAAGATCAAACCCATCGCCACCAGTTGGGCAGCAATGTATCCGACATAGGGCGGTGCTAAAAAAATACTAGCTACCAACTCCGTACGTTTGCCGAAGCGAACTTCAAAAAAATCACCCAGTGTGAGCAGATTCATTCGGTAGAGCTTTCGGGCAAAAAAAAGTCCGAATAAGACAAGACAAAGAGCAGCGCCAAAGGGATCTTCAATTACAGAATAAAGGCCTCCTTTCAAAAATTCAGAAGAGGCGCCAAATACAGTCTCAGATCCGAACCATGTAGCAAAAAGTGCAGAGGAGCTTAAAAGAATAGGAAGACTGCGGCCTGCTAACAAAAAATCACCAGATGTCTTCACCCTGCGCGATGCCCAGTATCCGATCAGAATGGTGAACAATAAGTAAGCAATAATGGCAGCAAAGAGCAATTCGGTAGCAGGTTATAAAAGTTAAAGCTAAATAACTGCCCGATTAAAAACAGAAAAGTCCGGAAAAAATTGAGATCAACCTTTCCCGGACTTTATTCTGATGTCTACTACTTAGTTGTCCAGAGCACCATCATCTACCCAGCAAGCAATCAGATCCAGTTGCGCCTGCGGCAATTTAGTGCCACCCTTAGGCATATTACCACTAGCCGTTCTGGCTTTGATATCAGCCGCGCGGCTTTGCACAGCCGAAAAGCTAAACACAGAATAAGGAGCTGCTCCTCCATTGGAGTGGCAACTACTTCCCGTACAATTGGTCTCTAAGATGGTCTTTATTTGGGTACTGTACTTGGTTCCTGTCAAAACTTTAATGCTGCCTTGCGATGCAGAACATCCGGCTCCATCTATCACCTTAATAGAATAGGTGCCCGCAGCCAAATTAGAGAAGGTGGAGTTAGCAACAGCAGTTCCACTATTGAGTTGATAAGTTAAGTTACCGGTACCTGTTGCGTTAATCGCAATCGATCCTGTGCTGGTACCACAACTTGAATTGGTAGGTGTAACACTTGAAATAACTACCGATGATCCCGGAGTTGTCAAAGTCACATTTTGTGTTTTCTCGCAACCATTCTTGTCTTTCACTTTTAATACATAACTGCCAGCACCCAAATTATTAAATGCAGTTGCGCTCGCGTAGGCACCGGCATCTAATGCAAACTGATACGGACCATCACCTCCACTTGGGTTGGGTGTAATACTACCGTTGGCAGTAGCGCACGTAGTAGGATTTGAGAGAGTCGAAGTCAGTGCAAGTGTTGATTTAGAACAATCAAAACCGGAAGGCACATCTTTGCTGGAACAGGCCACAAATAATGTGAATGAAATCAGTAATAAATGATTAGAGGTAATTCTAAAATTCATAGATATAATTGTTTAGTGTATTTTGTATTTAAGTCCTAGGAATACTCCGGTACTAGATAGCATCACCTTGCCCTCTCCTACTCCTGCCATCGGTAATTTTGCAAATGGTTCTGCAAGCAGACTCCAACGGTCGGTCAATCGATAATTAATCCCCAATGATAAATTGATCAGTTTAAACCATTCATTATTCTTTCCCTCCACTTTCGTATCGTAGGGGTAGCTTATTGAATTATAAACAACTGAGTATTTGTAATTTTCGCTCAACATCAGGTAGGAAGAAAATCCGATTCCTGAGTAGAACGAAAATCGGGAGTTTGTTGAAATCTTATAATAGGCCATGATTGGAATGTCAACAACTCGGCAAGAGCCGTCTAGGCCACTCGCCTTTTTTCCGCCATACACCACTTCAGAATCCGTAGTGTATTTCTTATTTGACAAAATTATCCCAGAAGAAAACGACCAGCGATTCGTTAGTTGATATTCGATAAGGGTTGAGAAATTACTTCCCGCGAAAGCGGAGGAAGAAAAGTTGATGGATGAATTATCAGGAGAAGCCATTACTTTAATGAACCACTTACCATTGCTAATCACTTTTTGCGATGCTTCCTTTGGATCATTCTTAACTAATGAATCTGACTTGCTTACCTCCTGTGCATCAACCGAAGTTGAATCAACACGATTCAGCACTTTTTGGGATTCTATTGACTGTTGCTCTTGCAAAGGTGTTGTTGCCTGATTTGAGATCGAAGGCTCTACAGGCACTTGTTTTGTTAATAATTGCGCTTCAGAATTTGATGGAATCTGCTCTGTTGCACTGGTTGGCTGATCGATAATAACTTTTTCATTTCTGTTATCAGACGCTGCAATAACGGATTTACTATTTGATACTTGCTCTTTTGACAGAGGTGATGATGACGCTGATAACATCGATTCTTTTGGCAGACTGATTGATGAAATTGCACTGTTATGAATAGATGATTTGGATTCTAGCGAAGTCGTACTCGTCATCACTTCCTTCCCACCACTACTCACAGAATTATTGGCTTTTGAATCGGAGTTCGTTTTCTGATCTTTGGATTGCTGCGTTGCTACAGCCTGTTTATTGTTCATCCAAACACCCACACCGATTCCCGATAAAAAAACCAAGAAACCAATCCCCGCAATGATCGCCCACCGTGGCATTCGAAAGGGAGTGCCTTCCAGCTTTTTATTCATCACTGTCCAATCAGAAGAGTGATAGGTCGGTTCGTAGTTAGCAGCCGCCTCTTTAAATAATGAGTCGATTTCCTCGTCAGTTAATCTTTTCATAGGAAATCAAATTCAAATTGAACAACATACCTCGGAGGTTCTCTCGCGCCTTCAGCAAATTCGATTTGGAAGTGCCTGAGGAAATCCCAATCATCTTACTTATCTCTTCATGGGTATACCCATCAATCACATGCAGATTAAAAATTGTGCGATAGGCCGGTGATAGTTGCTGTACCAGCCCCATCAATTCTTCATGCGACAATCGTGTAATAGCTTCGGCCTGCACTGAAGAACTTGCGGCTACCTCAATCGATGCATGATGTTGGTGCTTCAATTCTTTGCGATATTGATCGATGGATGCATTGATCATAATCTTTCGCAGCCATCCTTTGAAGGGAGCATCTTGCTGGTATTGATTGATCTTGGCAAACACTTTCATAAATCCGTCATTGACTACTTCTTTGGCTTCGGCCATGTTTCTGGAATACCGCACACAAATGCTGAGCGCATACGAATAGTAATGCTGATACAGCAATCGCTGGCTCTCTCGATCCTTGTTTTTGCAGCCCTGGATCAGCAGATGCATTGAGGAGGTATTAGGTTTAAAAAAATCGTAGTCAGGACGAGCCCAAATCAAAAAGGGTTGCCTTGAACCTTTAATTTAAAAAACTATCTGGAAGAAAAGAGATAAGATAGGATGGCTTAAAAAAGAAAATCCCCCAAAGTCCTTGACCCCGGGGGATAATCCTGTCTATAGTTGGCTTTAATCTGATTCAAAAGTATGCGATGCCTATTTCCTACCAAAAGCAAGTCCGATAAATCATTTATTAGTCAGATAAATTGCTTTTTTTATCGTTGAATGGTTTTGGAGGAGTCTTTTTGTGCAGAATCAGGCTTGAGATATTGCTTCTTGATCCGCTCTTTCAACAGTGATTTAGAACCCGGAAAGGTGGTTTTAGAGCTAATATCATAGCTTAGGTATACTAAACCCAAAAAGAACAATACACAGATGATTAGAAAAATTCGTTTGGAACGAGACATCCGGTAAAATTAATAAAGTGCTGTGTTTTTGAAGAACAACAATCGATTAATAAAGTTCTTCAGGAAAAACCTCTTCAAGGTCTATAATCAACTCAGGCAATGTCATTGGCGAAACCCGGTCTGTGCGTATGAACGGCTTCAACTTACCTTCGTATTTGCCATTTTCATTCAGGATATAAATCATGATCGTTTGTTCCGAAGGGTGAACGACCCAATATTCACGAACGCCTGCCTCTTCATACACTTCAAACTTGATGCTCAAGTCTTTGGCCGAAGTGCGTGGCGATAAGACTTCAATGATCCAATCGGGTGCCCCAAGACAACCTCGGGCATCAATTTTAGATGGATCACAAACAACACATATATCGGGCTGAACTACCGTAGTAATATCTTTATCTGCTTTCTTCTTCGATGATACCGGCAAACGAACATCAAATGGAGCGATAAAAGCTTTACATTTTTTACCCGCCAAGTATGTGCCAATTCTAATAAACAATTGACCAGCTACCTGCTGATGAATGGTACGCGGAGCTGGAGACATTTTGTAAATCTTTCCGCGAATCAGTTCCATCATATCCGGAACTGTCCATTTCATGTAATCAGCGTAGGTGTAACTTCCGGCATAGTCAGGTTCTTCGACTTTCATAATTTGAATGGCTTAATTGAAACTCTTACTAATCAATGGCCGGGGATTTGCCGATTCTGTCATTCAAAGATAAAAACAAATCGAGTGCGATGCGTTTAAAGAAAGGCATAAAAAAAGGGACCGAAGTCCCTCTTTTGAATTTTGATACTAAAATCTTATTTCAATTTCTTCACTACAGCTTCGAAAGCAGCAGGGTGGTTCATGGCTAAGTCGGCAAGAACCTTGCGGTTCAAATCAATACCTGACTTCTTCACTTTGCCCATGAATTGAGAGTAAGACATTCCGTGCGTACGAGCTCCGGCATTGATACGAGCAATCCAAAGAGATCTGAAATCTCTTTTCTTGGCTTTGCGATCGCGGTAAGCATAACCTAAACCTTTCTCAATGGCGTTTTTGGCTACTGTCCAAACGTTCTTCTTTCTTCCGAAGAAACCTTTGGCCAATTCCATGAATCTTTTGCGTCTGGCGCGGGATGCTACACTGTTTACTGAACGTGGCATAATTTTTTACTTTGTGGCCGCTGGCGGAGCTTTATTTCAGAACACTTAGTTGCCAGAAACCGGTTAAACAATAGTACTCAATGGTTCTGCTTGTGGCAGAATTATCTTTAGAGCATGTAAGGAAGCATTACCTTGATGTTGTTCTCATCGGCTTTGCTTACGATTGTCTTCTTGCTCAATCTTCTCTTTTGCTTGGTCTCCTTTTTAGTCAGGATGTGGTTTTTGAAAGCACTTTTACGCTTGATTTTACCGCTGCCAGTTACTTTAAATCTTTTCTTGGCACCTGACTTTGTTTTTACTTTTGGCATTTTATACGCAGTTAAACTTTTACTTTATTACTTCTTTCCCTTAGGGGCAACTAACAGATACATTCTCTTTCCTTCCAATTTTGGCATCTGCTCCACTTTGCCCAATTCTTCCAAAGCCGTAGCGAACTTCAACAATAAGATTTCACCACGCTCCTTATATACAATCGACCTGCCGGCAAAGTGAACGTATGCTTTCACCTTTGCCCCTTCTTTCAAGAAGTTTTCGGCATGCTTTACCTTAAAATTAAAATCGTGATCATCGGTATTAGGCCCGAAGCGAATCTCTTTTAAGATCGTTTTCTGAGCATGTGCCTTGATCTCTTTCTGTTTTTTCTTCTGCTCGTACTTAAATTTTGAGTAGTCAACTACTTTGCACACCGGAGGGTCGGCATTGGGAGATATCTCTACCAAATCAAGCCCTTGCTCCTGCGCCAATTTAATCGCTACTGAGGTCGGATATACATCTACTTTGATGTTCTCACCTACCACCCTCACTTTCTGAGCGAGGATGCGCTCATTCACACGATATGGTTCTTCTACAAACCTCTTCGGACCTCTTACAAAAGGCCGATTACCGGGACGATTGTTACCTTCAAATATTGCCACTCGATGGGTTTAAGTTCTTTACTTTTTAAAAACAGGGTGCAAATATCGCGATATTTTCTTCTTTTCAAAATCAAATCACGCGGTTGGGAAGCCAAATTCATGTGAAAATGTGGCAATAAAGTCACTTAAAGCCATCGCTCCTTTGTCTCCTTCACCGTGCTTACGCACCGAAACTTTGCCTTCCAAAGCCTCTTTTTCGCCTACAATCAGCATAAATGGCACCTTTTTAACCTCCGAATCACGGATTTTCCTACCAATTTTCTCATCGCGATCATCCAAAAAGCCGCGTATCTCACTTTGCTTTAAAGTATCTACTACCTGACGGGCATAGTCATTAAATTTCTCGGAAATCGGCAAAACCGAGAATTGTTCAGGAGCCAACCACAGCGGGAAGTTACCGGCACAGTGCTCAATCAACACGGCCACAAAGCGCTCCAATGACCCAAAAGGGGCGCGGTGAATCATCACCGGAGTGTGCTTTTGGTTATCCGAGCCAATGTACTCGAGCTCAAAACGTTGCGGCAATTGATAATCTACCTGAATTGTTCCTAACTGCCAGCTTCTGCCTAAAGCATCTTTTACCATGAAATCTAACTTCGGACCGTAGAATGCTGCTTCGCCTTTCACAGCGACAGTGCTCAATCCACGCTCATCGGCTGCCTCTTGAATTTCGCGCTCTGCCTTTTCCCATAAGGAATCTTCGCCAATGTATTTGGCTTTGTTTTCCGGGTCTCGTAAAGAAACCTGCGCAGTATAATTCTCGAAGCCCAGTGCTTTAAATACAAAAAGCACCAAGTCGATTACTTTCACAAATTCTCCTTTCACCTGATCGGGCATACAGAAGATGTGAGCATCATCTTGGGTAAAACCACGAACTCGGGTGAGGCCATGCAATTCGCCACTTTGCTCGTAGCGATAAACCGTTCCAAATTCCGCAAAACGAATCGGAAGATCTTTGTATGAACGTGGTTTGGTTTTATAAATCTCGCAGTGATGCGGGCAATTCATCGGCTTAAGGAAAAACTCTTCGCTCTCGTCCGGAGTGTGGATGGGTTGAAAAGAGTCTTTGCCATATTTTTCATAATGGCCGGAAGTAACATACAATTGCTTGCTACCAATGTGTGGAGTTACAACAGGATCGTAGCCGGCTTTGATTTGAGCTCTGCGCATAAATTGCTCTAGGCGCTCACGTAACACGGTGCCCTTGGGTAACCAGAGGGGCAAGCCCATTCCTACCTTCTCTGAAAAAGCAAAAAGCTCAAGTTCTTTACCTAATTTACGATGATCCCTTTTCTTCGCTTCTTCCAACAAATGAAGGTATTCTTCCAACTCCTTCTGCTTTGGAAAAGTGATACCATAAATGCGTTTAAGCATTTTGTTCTTCTCGTCTCCTCTCCAATAGGCTCCGGCTACACTCAACAACTTAATGGCTTTAATCGGGCCGGTGGTTGGAATGTGGGGACCGCGGCACAGGTCTACGAAATTACCTTGCTGATAAAATGTGATCGAACCATCGGCAAGGCCGTCAATCAATTCCAATTTGTAAGGATCACCTTTGGCAGTGAAATATTCCAGCGCTTCTTTTTTGGAAACATCGCGTCTCACAAATGGGTTATTCAACTTGGCCAACTCCACCATCTTTTTTTCAACGGCCAGAAGTTCCTCATCCCCGAAAGGGATATCGCCTAAATCCACATCATAGTAAAAACCATTTTCTATCGGTGGGCCGATACCGAATTTGGTGCCGGGATAAAGCGCTTCTAATGCTTCCGCAAAAAGGTGAGCGGATGAATGCCAGAAAGCATATTTGCCGCCCTTATCGTTCCACGTAAATATTTTAATAGCCGCATCTTTTTCGATGGTACGACTCAAGTCCCAGATTTCTCCATTTACTTCGATAGCGAGTGCATTGCGGGCTAAGCCTTCGCTGATGCTCTGCGCGATTTCAATGCCTTTTACTGCTTGCGGAAACTCTTTTACGCTTCCATCCGGAAGGGTGATCTTAACAATTGCCATAATCCTAAATTGGACTGCAAATATGCGGTTTTTTAATGGCAGTAAGAAAGACCATCCTAAAATTGTAGTGGTCTCTATTGCTAAGGTTTGACCGTTTCAATAGAGCAATGCAAGCGATTTGTTATAGCTTAAATTGCAACGTTGCTAGGATTCCGAAATTTCTGGGATTGTTGGGTAAATCCAAATAATTGAGCCGATGAATAAAATCAACGCGCAGGAATTTGAATATGTTCTCTACACCATAGCCCAACTCGATATAAGGTTTTTCCGGATCGAGCGAGAAAGACCTAAAACGATTGTATTCATTTAACTCATTTTGGGTTAACGTTGGAGATGGCGGAACAATAACTCGTTCGTTTGCTGTACTTAAACTTCCAACTAACACATTGGCGGTAGCCAATAGTCTCCACTTTAACTTTTGTATAAGCGGAATGCTACTTAAAAATAAGCCTTCAAAATTTTGTCTGTATTGGATTGAAACATACTTATCTGTGGCAAACTCGCCAAATCGCATAAGATTGAAGTTTACCGGAGAATAAATTATAGATTGATTACCTAAAGGCATGTTTAAAAGTGGAGACGGCAGTCGACCAAAAATTTGTTCGGCTGTCAGGTTCAAATACCCATTACCCAGCGGGCCCATTTTCATTCGCTTGTTAATATTCAATCGTATTTTATCATACTCAAAATCTCCGTAGGTACTTTTGAATCCGTGAGTATACCTAAAAGTAAAAACCGGCCACCGCTTTGATTCCAGTCCAATGCGATTATTGCCATTTTGAATATATATCTGATCTCTTGCGTAACGCGACTCAAGAAATACTTCGGAAGTCTGAAACGTTCGACCAACTGGCGATGTAGTAGGGTTTGACGGATCTACAAAATATTCAAAGTTATAGGTAGGGTCAAAGTTATATTGACGAACAGCTACGCGCTGAATAAACCCTTTGAAAAGTTCTCTTTCCAAAATGGCCCGGTGTTCATAGTAATAATAGCTCTTGTTGTATGGACCCCAGCGGCTCGCATAAACAAACAAAGGGAAATCAGTTACAAGATCTTCATCCAATCCGAGTCGGTTGATATCATATCTGGTTCTGACCGAAAAAGTAGTCCATCGTTTTCGGTCTAAAATTCGAGTAGCGAAAACCTGATATTTGAATGTCTCGTCTTTCAAACCATAGGCCACACGTGCACCTAAGATCCATTTTCTACTGAAGTCAAAATTCGTTCTGAAGCCTGCCTGAAAGCGAACACCTTCATGACTGTTGACTGCGACAATCGCCAAATAAGGCCCCCAATCTAGCTTACCCTTCGTGTAGTAACCATTTATAATCAATTTGATCACATCAATGTAAGACCTCACAATGGGTAAGTTCTTGATGGTGTCGATCATGTGGTAGACATTTAGTTCTGCTTTTGTCAGCGGCTCGTGGCGAAGCGTATCCCACACCTTATCGGATTGTTCTAATGTCGCATCTTCTGCTTTTTCAATGGCGGTGTCAAAAAATGATGCCGGCTTAGGCTGATTGACCACAAAATTCTTGTTGCTTACATAAAATTTGGCAAGAAGACCGGCAGAATTAGTTGACAACTCACCTACATCAATTAATACGCGACTTTTAGACGGAAGCCATGCGCCTCCTTCTACTTTTTGATACTCATGTTGAATTTTGATCTTTTCTATAAAGTTGATGTCGGCAGAGCTGCCAATCGTAGCATCTATTTGCTTGATGGCATATTCTTCCTTAGTAATCCACATCGTGCCAGTGAAGGCCAATGTTTGCGGATTTTTCGGAAAAAAATCAATTCGATAGCAATAATGGTTGTCGAGCATGGCACTATCTAGTAATTCATAATCGTAGTATAGACGCCAGACATCAGCTATGGGAGACACAAATGCTTTTTGTCCAAAGTTCATCCAACTTGAGTAAAAATTATAATCTTGAATAGAGGGACCTAAAACTTGTGCGATCAAATCGCTGTATTGATCACCCATCACACCATTTACTCTACTCTTTTCAACAAATTCTTTTTTAAGCCTAGGATTATCTCTATAATAAATTTTGGAGACGCTTTCAGAAACAAACAATGGAAGAATAGGCTTTCCATCTTCACCAGCAATTCGATCTAAACTATCAAGCACCTGGGCGATTTTACGCATCACCTTTTTTTCGCGAAGTTTTGCTGAAATATTATCCGCATCAATCTCGGTTTTGGAATACGTTTCGTGCTCATAGCCCGACAATTTGCGTTTATCATTACGGTCTTTATTGTCCTGAATTTTCCTTAGGATAGGGAATGCCGGGTTCTCGCCAGATTTAATAACCACCTCTTGAAGTTTGGTCACATCTTCTTCTAATTGAATATTGATTACTTGCTGTATGCCTCGTTTAATCTTCCGTGATTTTGGTTTATAACCGATATAAGAGGCCGCAATGGAATCGGCTGGTGTAATGGCAAGCGCACGAATACGGAACTTACCATCAAAGTCGGTAGTCATCCCGTTGGATGTTCCTTTGAACACCACGTTGACAAATGGGATTGGATCTCCGGTGGCCGCATCAGTAACTTTACCAGTTACAATGGTTTCTTGTGCAAACAAGTATCCATTGAGGGAGAAGAACAGAAAGAGAGCAAAAAGTACCTTTTGCAAACGCGTAGAACCTATCATATTAAAACTAAGCCGCAAAAATAATTAATTATTCCATTGAAAATGACTCCTTAACGGTTCGTTTGGTCAAATTGTTACTTTACTTCGAGCGGTTGCTTGTCACCAAGATGTCGTGGAGCTGTTTTCAGCACGTATAAGTCCAATATGGCCTTTGAGCGGGCCAACCACTCGCGCACCTCCGTCTTCAAGGATGAATCGATGGAATTGCCTTCGATCAAAAAGGCTACAGCATCAATATCAAAATACCTGCTGATGAATAGAGCCCTATAACAGTGAAAAGGTTGGGTCACAATAATAATTTTATTCTGTCCAAAAATTTCTTTGCTGCGAACGATCGAATCGAGCGTGCGTAGCCCTGCATAGTCGAGGGTGATTATCTCGGCCGGAATTCCCTCTTTGATCAATGCCTTCCGCATCTCTTCGGGCTCGTTGTAAAAGCGAGTGCGATTGTCGCCACTCAACAAGAAATGACTCACCTTACCCTTCCGGTAGAGAGAGGCTGCCGCTGCAATACGTTCGTTAAAAAAAGGGTTAGGAGCACCGCTAAGAAGGCGTTTGCTGGTACCCAACACAAGTGCCACGCTATTAGATGGCAAGCTATCGTAGGAACTGTAAATGAGTTGTTGGGTGCTTTTAACCACCCAGATATTAGAGATGACAACAAATAAAAACATGATTCCGGCAATCCATCCCCCCCACTTCACATAGCGTTTTCTGAAAAAAGTCATCTACAATTGATTAAAGCCGCTCCAAGTTACTGAATCGTACGCAAAAACTCTTCCTCTATTAAATCCGATCTTCGTACTGATTTGCGCAACCAATTCAATCGCAAATCTTGTTTTTCACTATCCGTCAATTGCCATTGGATAGCTGTTCTTCTCAATTGATGGAGTATGGTTTGCAAACAAATAGCAGCACTTACTGAAATATTAAAACTCTCTGTGAAGCCAAACATGGGAATATTTACTTTTTGATCTGCATGCTGTAATGCATAATCAGAAATACCTTCGTATTCGTTGCCCATGACCAAGGCAATTTTTTGATCAAGGTTTAGCTCGTGAATAGGCACGCCATCGGGGTCAGGATCGGTTACGACAATTTTATAACCTGACGATCGCAATTGCTCGTAACACAGTGCTGTATTGTTTTGAGTCTTCTCTTTGTGTTTGATGATGTCCATCCATTTATTCGAACCTTTCAACACTTTGCGATTGACGGAATAACTGCTTTCCTTTTCGATGATGTGAATATCTTGTACTCCGAGACACTCGCACGTGCGCACGGCAGCACTCGCATTTTGTGATTGGTAAATGTCTTCTAACACTAGCGTAACATAGCGGGTGCGATTTGATAACACGCGCTCCATGGTTTGTATTCTCTTTTCAGATACAAAGCTGAGAAGGTGCTGAATGACGAGCTGATCAATTTCTGTTTGAGTCTTCATACGATGATCAAAAGTAAATAAGAAGCCGACAAAATCAATCGATTGTCTATTTTTGCAGCCGAATTGTAGCATGCAATACATCTTTCCACCGGATTTTATTTTTGGCACAAGCACGGCCGCCACGCAGATTGAGACTGCCTTCGACCACGATTGGCAAGGCGTGACTTCGAAAGATGGCTATGTTCTCGACCGCACTACAGACCATGAATTGCGCTGGCGTGAAGATGTAGAAATCATTTCTTCACTGGCACCTTACTACCGCATGGGGATGATGTGGAGTAAATTGCAGCGCGAGCCGATGGGTGAATTACATGAAGAAACTGTAAAGCATTACATTGAATTTCTGGAAGAGCTGCAAAAGCGTGATGTAAAAATCATGATGGTACTTCATCATTTTACGAACCCGGTATGGTTTGCTAAAATGAGCGGCTGGGAGAAAGAAGCGAATATTATTTATTGGGTTGACTTTGCGCAAAAAGTGGTGGATCGGTTTGGTGAATATGTCAGTCACTGGAATACGTTCAATGAGCCTAATGTGTATGCCAGCTTTGGTTGGATTACCGGTGCCTTCCCTCCTTTCAAGAAAAACCCAGTGCTGGCCGCTACAGCTGTCAAGAACATGGGCAAAGCGCATGATCTGGTGTATGATTACATCAAGCAGAAATTTCCAAAGCAACCCGTTGGCATTTCACACAACTCTACAATTTTCACCGCTGAAAATACGCTAGGGTGGTTTACTTCGCGATTGAGCGACTGGTGGTTTATGGAATGGGTGCCTGATCACTTCAAGAAGGTGGATTTTTTTGGCATGAGTTACTATGCGCGCATTCCACACGACCCGATGCCTGTTACGTACATTGAAACTCCGGATAAAATTAAGAAGTCGGGAGTGGCGCACGATGATATGTGGGAGTATCACCCGGAAGGGATGCGCACCTGCATTGATCGATATTGGAAAAAATATCAGAAACCGATTATCATTACCGAGAATGGAATTTGCCAGGAGACGGACGAGTTGCGTCAGCAATCGATTGGCGACTACGCGAAAATTCTTCACGAAGCATTGCAAGATTGCATCGACATACGGGGCTATTTTTACTGGAGCACGTGGGATAATTTTGAATGGCACCTCGGACCAACGAAGCGATTCGGTTTGTATGCCTGTGATTTAGAAACGAAGGAAAGAACGGCTCGCCCCAGCGCTGAAATTTTTCGCAGACTCGCTCACTTTAAAATGTTTGAAATAGCAGAACCCGAAGAGGAGCTCACTCTGTTATGATCAATTAATCTTTTAGCACACGCATTTCGACTCTGCGGTTGAGTGCTTTGGCTTCTTCGGTGCGTTCGTTGGATAATGGTTGAGTTCCACCAAATGCTTTTGTTTTGATGCGATTTTTGTCAATGCCTTTGGAGACAAGATATTTTTTTACTGCCTCTACCCTATCTTGTGATAGCTTCATGTTCTTATCGGCATTGCCGATGTTGTCGGTGTGGCCTTCTAATTGAATGACAACTTTGGTGTTGTCTTTCATCATGGCTACAACTTCATCTAAACTTGAATACGACTTGGAGTTGATGACAGCTCGGCCCATTTCAAAAATTAAATGATCGAGAATAATAGCGCGTGAAGTAGATGTGAGCAAAATATTGCGCTGTATTTTATTGTTGACGGATTCTTTCGGATCGACAATGATGGTGAGCGGAATGTATCCTTCTGCTTCGGCTGTTACTTGGTACTTGGATGAACCAAAGATGGTGAATGAAAATGTGCTGTCGTTGAAGCGACCGGAAATGCCACCGGTTGGATAACTTTTGTAACGGATGGATGATTTAATTCCTTTTCGATTGAGGGCATCAAGCACCTGACCTTCTACGGTGATTTCTTGCACTTGTGCAAATGCGCATGAACCAAACAAACAAAATAACAGAGTGAGTCGAATCATTGCGAAAAAATTAAGTCACGACAAAGTTACGCACAATTAACGGATCGCGCACATTACCTGCGTCAGCTACGCGTGCGCCAGCGGGCGAGGGATAGTAGCGGTTACCCCGCAGTGGTGCGCTTCGCACCACGAGGAGTAAAAGCGGATAGCCCGATGGCCGACTGCGCCTCGCACGGCCACGCCCCAAAATGTTCCTATTGCTTCAATCCACTTTTAATGATCAGTTGCTCGGAAAAAATGTGTACGAAATTCCTCCTTTGATCCAACGGCCGGGCATGGTGACTAAATTGGTTTCGGAGTATGTTGTGTCGAACAGATTGGTGGCATCGATGAATACAGACCACTTATCTTCCTGCCATCCGATGCGTGTGTCGATCACCCAATAATTTGCGAGCGCGACACGATCGGAATAACGATAGTTGATGGAATGGTAGAGTTTGTCGGTGTACTGCAACAGCAGATTTGCGGTGAACTGATTGGCAAGATTATCGAGCACGTATTTTGAAAAATTAGATTCTTGGCCTTTGGTAGCTGACACGCTGGTGTAACCTATGGTTAGCTTTTTGAGCCACTCGTTGGGTGTGATGGCGATGTTTGCATCGACACCTTGCGCGTTGATGTTGACTAAATTTTCTGCTTGCCACGGATCGTTGGGATTATTTTTTACATAATCGATGATCTGATTGCCCTGACGGTAAAAGTAGCTGGCCTGACCACTTAACCAATCGATGTCGAAAAGTTTGAGTCCGGCTTCGTACGCAATGGCGTATTCGGGTTTGAGATTTGCGTTGCCTAGATTGGCGGGATCTTTGTAATACAAATCGGTATAGGATGGTACACGATACGTGTAGCCAACTGTGCCAAACATTTTTAGTTTATCGGTGAGTTTGTATCCAAGCTCGGCACCGGGAAATGCATTCAAGCCGAAGTCGGAATAGTAGTTGAGTTGAAAGCCGGGCGTGAAATCGAAGCGATCGTTTAAAAATGAAAAGCGATGTTCGGCAAAAATTGTGGCCACCGTGCGCTGACGCTCGCCGAGGTTGTTGCTACTTAACCAAACAGAATTGACATCGATACCTAAGCCCGTAATTCCAAGAGAATTTTTAATAGTAGTATTCAACTCATAGCCGATCACATTGCTGAGATGAAGGTTGCGATAGTAGGGCGGATTGTTGCGAAGGAACAAATACTTGTCTTGATTTCTGCGCCAATAAAGTCGGTGGTTGAGTGTTTTATTAGTGCTTACCTTCTTTTGATAACTGATGGCGGCCACGCTGGTTTGCACTTCTTCGTACTGATCGGTGTTGATCGGCTGCGCGTAAAATCCATTGGCACCGAAAGCACGATCGGTGAAGCCACCCATAATATTCACTTTGCCTTTTTCTGTTTTCAATTCAGATTGATAAAAGAAGTTGGACATGGTATAGTCGGTATTGTATTTGTAGCCAGTAGAAAAATCTCTGCCTGCTGAAAAATAATGTGCGGCTTTTTCATTTTTCAAAGCAACGGAAAAGCGACCTCCGCCTAAGCCATAATCGCCAGCGAGTGCGCGTACTTTGAAAAAAGATTGATCGGGATTTTTGGTGATGATGTTGATTGCTCCGGCAAATGCGTTTTGTCCGAACACACGCGCTGCTGGGCCTTTTAAAATTTCAATGCGTTCGATGTTGTCAATATCTACCGGCAAGTTGAGCGCATGATGCCCTGTTTGCGGATCGCTCATTTTTATACCGTTGATTAAAATTAAAACTTGCTCGAATGTACTTCCGCGGATGCCAGCATCGGCTTGCACACCATTGGCTCCACGCTGGCGAATGTCTACACCGGCCTGATAGTGCAACAAATCGGCAATACTGATGGCAGGCGATTTTTTAATGTCTGTGGGCGAGATGACGATGACGCTGGCGGATAATTCATTGAACGCAGGCTGGATGCGGTTGCCCTGAATGACTACTTCGTTGAGTTGACGCACGGTGTCTTGCTGTGCAAATGAGTTGAAAAATGAGAAACCTAAAAAAGTCAAAATGATCAATCGCACAATTGCTTGCATAAAGTAGTTTTGAATTGAAAAAATAAATTAAACCAAGATGGGTGTCGTACCCATCTTGGTTTGTCATCTGTTGAACAGATAGTAGAATAATTAAGTCTAGAGGTCTAGGTCTATGGTTTCGCCTGCGGTGAACGTTCGCGAAGAGGAATCGGGTGGTTTATTTTCTTTTACCTTTTCCTCTTTTTGCTGGCTTTCCGGGCTTTGCTGATTTGGCTGGCTTTGGCTTTCCCCGAAGAGACTTGCTTGCTCCGCTGCTGGTCTTTTTTCCTTTGGCTGCGGGGGCTGGCCGTTGACGAGCGGCTTGCTTTGGTTTTCCGGGAGCTGGCTTTCCCCGAAGAGGCTCGCTTGCTCTCCCTCCTCTGGTTCTTCCCATTTTTTTTTTGACGGTTGAGAACTTTTAGAGGTTTCAACAGTCGATTCGTTATCTACATCGCCTTCTTCCAGGCCAGTATCATCCGGATCTTCGAGTGCTCTGATTTTAGAAACTTTGAATTGCGACAAGCGATTGCCCACGGCTTTCCATCCTTTGATGTCTACAATCTCCTCGAGGTTGACAACTTCGGTTTCTTTGTCTTTACCTTTTCCTTTGATCATATCTACTTCAATCTCCGGTGAATCGGCTGTGCTGGCATAATCGAGACGAGAGCCAATGCCTTCGGAAATGAAACCGAATTCTTTATCGAGTGTGTTGGTTTCGATCAAGAAGCGCTTGACAAAGTATTGTTTGCTTTCACCATCCATGTAAACAGCGGTGATCGGCTTCTTGGCATTGTACTTTTCAACTAAAATAGTTTTCTCAGGCTCGTAGCGGTTTGTCAGCTCGTAGCTGGTAATTTTATACGAACCACTCTTGGTGATGGCGAGGATTTGATCATCGCCATCAAATTTGCCTACGTACTTGCCGCGCTTGTCTTTGTTCAAGCGGCCGCTTGCTTCGTCAAACCATAAATCCAAACCACTTAAGGTTGAGCCGAGCGCTTCTTTGAAATCTACTTTGCGCACCGGGTATTTAGTGATAACATTACCGCGTACGCCACGACCTTTCACTTCCAATTCTGAAAAATCGAAATCAAAAATCTTTTTGCGAGCGGAGCTAGCAGGTGTCAATTTCACTTCTACAATTTCTGCTTCGCCATTGGGGTTGGCGCTGAGGTAATGCACTTTGCTATTGGGATTACCCATGTCGAGATCATACTCTTTGTCGCGGGTGATGGCCGGCATGGCAAAACGTTTTGCATAGGTGATGCCGCCTTTTCCATCGGTGTACACCAAATTGTAAATCATCCGATCATCGCCTTTGCGCCAAATGCCCACGTGCAAAATATCTTTGCCCATGAACACCTTTTCGTTGATGCGACTGACTTTTGCTTTTCCGTCTCTGCGAATGACGATCACATCATCGAGCTCCGAACAATCGGCAATGAATTCGTCTTTCTTTAAGCCCCAACCGATAAATCCGTCTTCGCGATTGACATACAACTTTTGGTTGTTGGCAATTACTTCGGTAGCTGCCACTGATTGGAAGCTCTTGATTTCTGTTTTGCGCTCGCGGCCTTTTCCATATTTATCCAACAGGTTTTGGTAATAGGCAATAGCGAACTCAGTAAGGTGCCTGAGGTGATGCAAGGTTTCTTTCAGTTCCTTCTCTAAGTCGCGCATCAACTCATCGGCTTTGAATGAGTCGTATTTAGAAATGCGTTTGATACGGATTTCGAGCAGACGAAGAATATCATCGCGGGTAATTTCGCGGTAGAATTGTTTTTTGTAAGGACGAAGACCTTTGTCGACTGTCGTGATTACCTCTTCAAAGGTTTCTACATCTTCAATATTTCGGTAGATTCGTTTTTCAATGAATATTTTTTCGAGTGACGAGAATAAAATTTTCTCCATCAACTCGGCTTTTTTGATTTCGAGCTCTTGCTTGAGCAGTTTTACCGTTTGCTCGGTGTTGTACTTCAAAATCTCATTCACTTTCATGAATTGAGGTTTATCGGCAACAATCACGCAGGCATTGGGTGAAATGGAAACTTCGCAGTCGGTAAAGGCATACAGCGCATCGATGGCGATCTCGGGTGAAATGCCTGATTGTAAGCTTACGCTGATCTCCACATCTTTCGCGGTGTTATCCACCACTTGTTTTACTTTGATCTTTCCTTTCTCACTGGCCTTCACAATGGATTCCATCAATGAAGCGGTTGTGGTTCCGAAAGGAATCTCGCGAATGAGCAGTGTCTTTTTATCTTCGATTTCAATTTTCGCGCGCACTTTTATTTTGCCACCGCGAAAGCCCTGATCGTATTCAGTAAAATCTCCAATACCTCCAGTAGGAAAATCAGGGTAAATCTTTGGATTTTTTCCTTTCAGAATGTCAATGGATGCTTTGATTAACTCGCAGAAGTTGTGTGGCAAAATTTTGGTCGACAAGCCAACCGCAATACCTTCTACGCCTTGGGCAAGCAACAAAGGAAATTTCACCGGCAATGTTACCGGCTCCTTTTTTCTACCATCATACGACAGCTGCCATTCTGTTGTTTGCGGATTGTATACTACATCCAAAGCAAATTTAGAAAGTCGTGCTTCAATATAACGCGGAGCAGCAGCACTATCTCCCGTGCGCACATCGCCCCAGTTACCTTGGGTATCTAGGAGCAAATCTTTCTGCCCGATGTTCACGATTGCTTCTCCAATAGCAGCATCACCGTGCGGATGGTATTGCATGGTGCTACCAATCACATTGGCCACTTTATTAAAGCGACCGTCATCCATTTCTTTGATGGCGTGGGCAATTCTTCGCTGCACCGGTTTCAAACCATCTTCAATGCGCGGCACGGCACGCTCTAAAATTACATACGATGCATAATCCAAAAACCAGTTTTCGTACATGCCATCAATAGCGATGGAGTGCACGTTTCCGTCTTTGTCTGTTGTTTCGTTGGGAATCTGTTTCTTAGCCATTACTTCTTAGCTTAATCATCATTATTTTTACTAGGCTACTCTTCTGCCTCCACAATTACTTCTTCCTTCGCCTCTACTTTATCTAATTCAATTCGCAGGTTCTCAATGATAAACTCCTGACGATCGGGTGTGTTTTTGCCCATGTAGAACTCAAGCAACTTCGCCAGGTGACCTTCTTTCGATAATAGAACCGGCTGCAAGCGAATGTCTTCGCCAATAAAGTTTCCAAATTCATCCGGAGAAATTTCACCCAAACCTTTGAAGCGAGTGATCTCCGGCTTGCTGCCTAATTTCGATACAGCCGCTTGCTTTTCTTCTTCACTGTAACAATAAATAGTTTCCTTTTTATTTCTTACTCGGAACAATGGAGTTTCCAACACATACACGTGGTTGGCTTTCACCAAGTCAGGGAAGAATTGCAGGAAGAACGTCATAAGCAATAAGCGAATGTGCATTCCGTCCACATCGGCATCCGTAGCGATAATTACTTTGTTGTAACGCAGTCCATCCAATCCATCTTCAATATTCAAAGCGTGTTGAAGCAAATTAAATTCTTCGTTTTCATACACTACTTTCTTGGTAAGTCCATAGCAGTTCAGGGGCTTACCACGCAAACTGAAAACCGCTTGCAATTCTACGTTGCGAGATTTGGTGATTGAACCGCTGGCCGAGTCACCCTCAGTAATAAAAATGACTGACTCGCTTCCCTTCTCTCCTTTTTCATCATCAAAATGAAAACGGCAGTCGCGGAGTTTTTTATTGTGCAGGTTGGCTTTCTTCGCGCGCTCGTTGGCGAGCTTTTTAATACCTGCAATTTCTTTGCGTTCGCGCTCCGATTGCATGATGCGCTTGAGCATCTCTTCAGCCACTTTCGGATTTTTGTGCAAATAGATTTCCAACTCTTTGGCCACAAAATCGCCTACAAAGTTTTTAACACTTTGCCCGCCTTCCGGAGCCATGTTGATTGAACCCAACTTAGTTTTCGTTTGTGATTCGAAAACAGGCTCCTGTACACGAATGGCGATAGCACCAATGATGCTGGCGCGAATATCTGCGGCATCAAAATCTTTCTTATAAAAATCGCGAACACCGCGCACCACACCTTCGCGGAAAGCCGCTAAGTGGGTACCTCCTTGTGTAGTGTTTTGTCCGTTTACATACGAATAATATTCTTCTCCGTATTGATTTCCGTGTGTCAGTGCTACTTCGATATCATCTCCTTTGAAGTGAATGATCGGGTAGCGAATTTCATCCGGATCTGATTTTTGCTTTAGCAAATCAAGCAAACCATCTTTCGAGAAAAATTTCTGACCATTGTAGTTGATGGTAAGTCCGGCATTTAAAAATGCATAGTTCCACATCAAATCATCCAGGTACTCTGGAATGAAATGATAATTTTTAAACATTTGGTTATCGGGCTCAAACTCCACCAGCGTTCCGTTCTTTTCATCGGATTTGATCACTTTGGGATCGGCCACCAACACGCCTTTTTTAAATTCAGCTAGTTTGGTTTGGCCTTCGCGATAAGCTTGTACTTTGAAAAAATTGGAAAGAGCATTTACCGCTTTCGTACCAACACCATTCAAACCCACTGATTTTTGAAATGCACCTGAATCGTATTTTGCACCAGTATTAATTTTGGAAACGACATCCACTACCTTTCCTAACGGAATTCCACGGCCATAATCGCGAACCACCACACGCTGGTCGGTGATCTTTACATCGATCACTTTTCCATACCCCATCATGTGTTCGTCAATACAGTTGTCGATTACTTCCTTTACCAGCACATAAATACCGTCATCTTTGGCTGAGCCATCGCCCAACTTACCGATGTACATACCCGGGCGCAAACGAATATGCTCGCGCCAATCGAGTGATTTAATACTGGATTCATCGTATTCTCTTGGATCTTTCGCCATAGCTAGAACTTAAAAGATTTAATCGCGCAAAGATGAAAAAATTATTGAGTCAGATTCAATTGTTAAAAAAATCTCTTCGCTGAGGCCTCGAAGAAAATAATTTTTAAGGACAAATCAATAGATAAATTTGGATTCAACTTGTTGCTTGTCAACTACATTGGCCAATAATTGATTGATAGTCAATTTCTAAATACCACCAATTCAAACTGTCTGTTTAGTGGATATTTTTTTTATGATGGAATAAATTGGCCATGCGAGTGTCCAAATCACGGCCAACAACAGGCTTCCGTAAATAATGTTGCCGATGCGCGAATAATCAAACTTCTCGGCACTATTAAAAAGGGTGACGAAGTTGACGCCAATAATCAAAAAAATGTTGAGTGTGGTAATTAGGCCATAAAACCAGCATCGGAAGTCCGGATTTGATGAGTATAATTTACTGATAACAAAAACAAAGACATTGAGAATGGCGGCCACCGCTAATACACTGTAAAACAGCGCTTCACGCGAAAGAGAGAGTGGGGATTCGATGGAATCTACCAAGTTGACCACTTCGGGCAAACCGGCATAATTATACATAAACACACCCAAAAAAATTAATAACGAAAGAAACCAAATCGCCTTGAATACTTTTAGCGCCATGTAATTACATTTGAGCCTGCAAATTAAACGTAAATACTTTGAAGTATCGCATTCTGCCAATAGCCGTTTTGTTATTAATTATTGTAAGCTGTGGCAAACCGCTGCCTCAATTGGATAATCTGGATTTAGAGAAATGGAAGAATGACAAATTTGCCTGCCTGCACGATCGGGAAAAAATGATTGAATCGTTTACATCCCAGATCGAAAAACTCAAAGGCTTATCGCAAGATGATATTGTAAAACTGTTGGGCCGACCGGATGAGAACGAACTGTACAAGCGCAATCAAAAGTTTTTCTATTACTATCTCACGCCCGGCAAAAAATGCGAACAAGATACTGTAGCGCAAAAACTTTCGCTTCGATTCAATGCCATGGGATTTGCAAAGGAAGTGTTGATTGAGTAGGCAGTTATTTTAGCACTCGATTTTTCGGCTACCCCTTAAAACATATCTTTACATTTTTAAATAAGTACTATGAATAAAGTAGCGGTCATCGGCTCTGGCACGATGGGCAACGGAATTGCACACGTGTTTGCACAAAATGGTTTTAAAGTTTCCATCATCGATATTTCTGAAGAGGCTTTGAAAAAAGCGATAGCTACTATCGATAAAAACCTTTCGCGTCAGGTTGAAAAAGGAACCATCACAGCTGAAATCAAAAGCCAAACTTTAGCAAATTTAACCACTACTACTTTCATGAAAGAAGGTTTGCAGGATGTTGAATTGGTTGTAGAAGCAGCAACTGAAAATCTGGATTTAAAATTGAAAATATTTAAAGATCTGGACGAAAATACAAAACCCGGAACTATCCTGGCATCGAACACATCATCTATCTCGATAACTAAAATTGCCTCGGTTACAAAGAGCCCCAGTCACGTGATTGGTATGCATTTTATGAATCCGGTGCCTATTATGAAATTGGTGGAAATCATTCGTGGGTATAATACCAGCAACGAAACCACGGTAGCGATCATGGAGCTTTCAAAGAAACTTGGCAAAATTCCAGTGGAAGTAAATGACTACCCTGGATTTGTTGCCAACCGAATTTTAATGCCCATGATCAATGAGGCCATTTACTCTTTGTACGAAGGGGTGGCCGGAGTGGAGGAAATAGATACCGTAATGAAATTAGGTATGGCTCATCCAATGGGTCCACTTCAATTGGCTGACTTTATTGGACTAGACGTATGCTTGTCGATATTGCGCGTCCTTCACGATGGTTTTGGCAATCCTAAATATGCGCCTTGTCCATTGCTCGTGAATATGGTGCAAGCCGGACACAAGGGAGTGAAAAGCGGCAACGGCTTTTACAAGTACACAGCCGGAAGCAAGGAATTGATCGTTTCTGATCGATTCAAAAAATAAAGTAACCGGAATGAGTTACTCTTCATTCCGGTTTACATCGACTATTTCTTTAGCAAATCTCTGATTTCTGTTAGAAGCTTAATGTCATCCGGTGTAGGTGCCGGAGCTGCAGGTTTGGCGTCTTCTTTCTTTTGCGCGGCATTCATTCCTTTGATGATTAAAAATAGAATGAAGGCAACGATCACGAAGTTGATCACCGAAGATAAGAACACCCCATACTTTACCGTTCCGAATGCCGTCAACTGATCTAAATGCGATAAGTTGGCAGCCTCCAAGGCAGGTTTCAATAATAAAGGTGTAATCACATCATCAATTAGGGAGCCTACTATTTTTCCAAAGGCGCCACCGATAATTACGCCTACTGCCAGGTCAACTACATTGCCTCGCATGGCAAAAGCTTTAAATTCTTTCAACATACTATTTTGGGGTTAGGTAATATTTTGAGTAAAGTACAATTTTTCATGGATTTTATAATCGTAAATTTACTTTTGTACCTTCACTCCACATGAACCACTCCAATGCTCAGAATCCTCAAAAGGAATCCGAAGCCTCTCAAGCTTACTCACTCTTGCAGGCTGCTGTCAACTCAACAGCTGATGGTTTATTGGTAGTAGATACAGAAGGTAAAATCAGCATATACAATAATCGATTTCTAACCATTTTTGGTTTTTCGGAAGAAGAGGCGCATGACAAACCGGACGAGGTGCTGTTAAAAAAGGCGATTACCAAAGTCATTAACCCTGAAAAGTTTATTGCCCGTGTGATGGAACTTTATGCCACGCCCGAGGCAGAAAGCAATGACTACATGGAATTGACGAATGGAACAATTCTCCATCGATATTCGAAGCCTCAAATCTTGGAAGGCAGAGTGGTGGGCCGTGTGTGGAGTTTCCGCGATATCACCGAACAGAAAAGAGCCGAAGCATCGCTGCTGAAAAGCGAGCAACTCTATCGCACTCTTACGGACAACATGTTGGAGTTTATCAATCTGGTGGATGCGCAGGGCAAAATTATTTATCTAAGCCCCTCTACAAGACAGATTTTAGGTGATAATTATTTGGAACATATTGGGACTTCTATATTTTCACTGGTCCATCCCGAAGACCTGGAAGGTGCCATTGGCAAGTTCAATCAGCTTATTGTAGAAAAAAAGCCGGTAAAAGCTGAGGTTCGTTACCAAAAATCAAGTGGCGGTTACATGTGGCTGGAAACCAATGGCAACCCAATTGTGGATGAGGATGGTTCCGTCACTACCATTGTTCTCGCCAGCCGAGAAATAACGGATCGCAAACTCAGCGAGGAAAAAATACTTGAGCAAAATTCCAAACTGAGTGCCATTGCCGATGCTTTAAAAAACAAAAACGAACAATTGGAAGAATTCACTCAAATTGTATCGCATAACCTTCGATCACCGGTCAGCAACATCCTTTCCTTGCTTGAATTCTATGAAAAAAGTGACGATGAAGCCGAAAAGAAAAGCTTCATCAAAATGCTCCGCGAATCGAGTAGTAAAATGCTGAGCCATTTGCACGAGCTGAATGAAGTTCTAAAAATCAAACAAAACAAAGACATCGAACGGCAATGGATCTATTTTGAAGAAGCTCTCGAAAATGTAAAGCACCAGTTAAGCATTCTGATTGCGAACACGCAAGCAAACATCGTAGCCGACTTTAAAAGTGCCCCAAAAATCTTGTATCCCAACATCTACCTCGAAAGTATCTTAATGAACTTGCTGAGTAACGCCTTAAAATATCGGCACCCCGATAAAACGCCTGAAATTCATTTTATCACCATTGAACGTGGGGCTGGAATTGAGATGATGGTGAAGGATAATGGCCTTGGAATTAATCTCAAAAAATACGGTCACCACATTTTTAAACTACGGAAAACTTTTCACAACCATCCTGAAAGCCGTGGAATCGGCCTTTTCATGGTCAAAAACCAGATTGAAGCATTGGGTGGAGAGATTAATATTTTCAGCGAAGAAAACAATGGAACGACTTTTACTGTTAAATTTGGTGAGTAACTACTTTTATGCCTCTTGTCGCTTTAGTTGATGATGATTCGATTTTCCAATTTACGGCCACCCGTTTGATTGAATCAGCAAAGCTTGCGAATGAGATTCTGCATTTCGAAAATGGTAATGAGGCATTGCTCTACTTAGAGAAAAATGCTTCTAATTCTGACCGTCTTCCCGACTTCCTCTTTTTAGACATTAACATGCCGATTGTAGATGGCTGGATGTTTCTGGAGGATTTTGAAAAATTAAAGACCAAACTTGCCAAAGATTTTCCGATCTATATGGTCAGTTCCTCCATCGATCCAAGAGACATGAACCGGGCACGCGAATTTACTGAAGTGAAAGATTTCGTAATTAAGCCAGTCACCATCGAGCGCTTCACCGAATTGCTCAGCGCGAATTAACTCAGCGGATAATCTTTACTTGATTTCGTAGACCTCGGAAGCTGGTCAATTCTGTGCCGGCATGGCCCACAAACATCTTGGCATCTACCTTTACAGGGATCTGGTTGGCATCAGCTGATATCCAGGCAGTGACCGAATTCTCACCTCGGAACAAAGAATTATCAGGCATGATGGGCACTAACTTGTGGCAAGGGAATTTGCCCAAATCTGTACTGACCGTCTCCTTGCCGTAATAGATAATCTTGAATTTGTAGGCCGTGTCTTCAAAGAATCCGGAAACGGTAAGCGTGTCTTTTACCTTGTACTTGGCAAAGTCGATAATGCGTAAATACATGAAACCAGCCACGATGTCGCGTACATTATCGGGAGTCACATATTCTTTAGGCTCGCCAAACTTTCCGGTGGTTTTATCAGCCACGTGCACATAAGCTTTGTCTTTCTGGTGATCGTATTTAATCAATTCATCCAACCGATATTTCCCCTCCCTTAGCTTTCTATACGACTCGTGGGTGACAATTTCCTGAGCATCCACATACGCGCCCCAGTTGTCGTTTACCTTTGATATCCAAGTGGCCATTCCGGAGGTTTCCATGAAAGCATCTACCTTAAAGCACTGCCGGTCGTTGCGGGTGTATAACTCTTTATCCACGGTGGTTATGCCCTTCCCCACAGTAAAAATGCCCAGATACATACGGTATTCCAGCTTTTCTCCAGTAGCGATAGCCGATTGGCTTTTCAAAGCAGAGTCATCCTGATTGAACGCAAAGCTGGCCATAGCCAGAATAACTAAACCGAAGAGGTAGCGCATAAACAAAGTTAATAGTTCTATTAATCTATGACAAAGGCCGTGCCACGCTATACGGAAACACCGTTTTCGCGTAAAGCATCATTTAAAGAAGTCTTTTTGTCGGTACTTTCTTTACGTGTGCCAATAATCAGAGCACAAGGCACCTGATATTCGCCAGCGGCAAACTTTTTGGGAATAGTGCCCGGTATCACGACCGATCTGGGTGGTACATAACTTTTGTATTCTACTGGTGTAGAGCCTGTTACATCAATTATTTTGGAACTGGCTGTGAGCACCACATTAGCTCCGAGAACAGCCTCTTTTCCAATTCGAACGCCTTCCACAATGATACAACGTGAGCCAATAAACGCATTGTCTTCAATAATAACTGGAGCAGCCTGAACGGGTTCGAGCACCCCGCCTAAACCGACACCTCCACTCAGGTGAACATGCTTCCCCACCTGCGCGCAACTACCGACCGTAGCCCAAGTATCAACCATCGTACCTTCATCCACATACGCCCCAATGTTTACATAAGATGGCATCATAATTACCCCTTTGCTGAGGTAAGAACCATAGCGTGCGATGGCATGCGGCACCACCCTGACACCCAGCTTTTCGTAGTGCTTTTTGAGGGCAATTTTATCGTGAAATTCAAAGGGCCCCACTTCAATAGTTTGCATCTGTTGGATGGGGAAATAAAGGATCACTGCCTTCTTAATCCACTCGTTTACTTTCCATCCATCACCGGCCGGTTCGGCCACCCGCAGCACCCCTTTGTCCAGTTGGCTCACCACCTCCCGAATGGCTTCTTGCGTGTCCACATCTTTCAACAATTCCCGGTTCGCCCAAGCCAATTCGATTTGTTCCTGTAGTTGCATTTTATGTTCTAATTTTAAAGTTCGATGCAAGAAATAAAAAAACGGAGAATAGTCATTGCTTCGGTGCTCAAACCGGTGGATGATACCCGCATGCTCGAGAAGTTGGGAAGATCGCTGGCAGGCACCCAAAAATTCGAGGTTTTTGTGATCGGATTTCCTAGCCGTTTGGCAGTGCCTAATGAGAACGGCATCACCCTTTTACCACTTCCATTTTTCAGAAGATTGAGTTCGCTCAGGGTGCTGATTCCGTTCAAAATACTCAGAAAGTGTATTCAAGTAAAGCCTGACATGGTGATAGTTAATTCCCATGAATTACTGATAGTTGGTATTCTGAACAGAATATTCTTTGGGAGCCTGATTATCTATGACATCCGTGAGAATTACTACCGAAATATTCTTTTGACCGATGCCTTTCCGAAGTTTTTACGATGGCCATTGGCCTCGCTTGTTCGGCTAAAAGAACGATGCTTTTCGCCTTTTTTTGACTGCCTTTTTTTGGCGGAAAAAGGGTATAAGAAGGAGCTCACTTTCGTGAAAAATAAATCTACCGTGCTCGAAAATAAAGTTCGGGTTCCAGCTTCCTTTCAGCGTGATCCGAAGCCTGGGAAAATCCGGCTGTTGTTCACCGGAACGTTGGCCGAGAGCACCGGGGTGTTTCAAGTCATCGAACTGGCCGAGAAACTCCACCAACAAAATGAGGCAGTTGAGCTGATGATCGTGGGGTATTGTGCCCAACCCGAAACTTACCAGCGGCTCCTTCAAGCCATCGAAAACCAACCCTTTATTCGCTTAAAAGGCGGTCAGAAATTGGTGCCCCATTCTCAGATTTTTGAGGCCATTGCTGAAGCCGATTTTGGGATCATTTACTACCCTCCCTCGCCACACTCCGCGAACTCCATTCCGACCAAATTGTATGAATATTTGGGGTGCCGGCTTCCTATCCTTTTGCAGGATTACGAACCCTGGGTGGAGTTGTGCAAGCCCTACCATGCCGCAGTGATTGTCAACTTTTCTCAACCCGATTTAAGACTCATTCAACAGTCCATGAAGGAGTCTCATTTTTACGATCAATCGCCAACCGGAGTGACCTGGGCGGATGAGGAACCCAAACTTCTGGAGGTGGTTGAGAAGCTCCTCAATTAATCAATTAGGTCTAAACATTTTTTTAGGTGAGTCTAAATTTGTAGCTTTGAGCATCAACGATTTCGTATGCTTAGTCTAGCTGAAGAGAACTACCTCAAGTCGATTTACCATCTTTCTGATGCCGGTGAAAAAGCCGTTCTAACCAACGAACTGGCCGAGGCGCTGAACACCAAAGCGGCCTCCGTCACGGATATGGTGAAGAAACTTTCGACCAAAGAATTCATCAGTTATGAGAAATATTATGGCGTGAAAATCACCAACAAAGGCAAGTCGGTGGCGCTGGCTGTGATCCGGAAACATCGCCTTTGGGAGACTTTTCTGGTTCAAACCCTTGGCTTTAAATGGGACGAAGTACACGAGGTGGCTGAGCAACTGGAGCACATCAAGTCCACATTATTGATCGAAAAGATCGATGAGTTTCTGGGTTATCCGCAAGTCGATCCGCACGGTGACCCCATTCCAAATGCACAGGGCAAAATCAAAAAACTGGAAAAAACGGCCTTAAAAAATCTGGCTACAGGCAGCGAAAGTACCATCGTTGCTGTGAAAGATTCTGATTCCAACCTGCTTAAATACCTGGAAAAGATTGGTGCCAAGCCAGGAAAAAAACTAACGGTTATCTCTAAAGAAGAATATGATGGCAGCCTGCAAGTAGCCATTGAATCGCAACATTACTTTATCTCGAAAGAAGTCTCTGAAAACATTCTAGTTACCCTATGAACTCCCCTTCCCGTAAATCTCTCAGCGAAGTAAACGCCTCGGTCGATGCCACCAATCGCAAAGGCATCCGCAAATTGTTGGCCTTTTTGGGGCCTGCTTATCTGGTAAGTGTTGGGTATATGGACCCCGGAAACTGGGCCACCGATATAGCCGGGGGTAGCAAATTTGGGTATGCCCTGATTTGGGTATTATTAATGTCGAACCTCATGGCATTGTTGCTGCAAAGTCTAAGTGCCAGGTTGGGCGTAGTCCGGCAACTCGACTTAGCCCAAGCCTCGCGCAGTTCCTACCACCCTATCGTCAATTTTTGTTTGTGGATTTTAGCTGAGATCGCCATTGCCGCCTGCGACCTGGCCGAAGTATTGGGTATGGCCATTGGCTTGCAATTGCTCTTTGGCTTGCCGCTGATTTGGGGAGTTTCATTGACCGTGCTCGACACCCTCCTATTATTAGTGTTGCAAAGTTATGGCATGCGCAAGATTGAGGCATTTATCATTGCCTTGGTCGCGATTATCGGGGTTTCGTTTTTAATGGAGATGATTTGGGCCAAGCCCGACATGGGGGAACTGGCGAAAGGGTTTATTCCTTCCATCCCTTCAGACGAAGCGTTGTACATCGCGATCGGAATTATCGGTGCTACGGTGATGCCTCACAATCTCTATTTGCACTCTTCGCTCGTGCAAACCCGTAGAATTGATACTTCCGAAAAGGGAATCTGGTCGGCCATTAAATACAACTTTATTGATTCGGCCATTGCCTTAAATGCCGCCTTCTTCGTCAACGCAGCCATTCTCATCCTAGCCGCCTCTACTTTCTTTCGAGCCGGCATGTTTGAAGTATCCGATATTCAAGATTCGTACAAATTCTTAGCACCACTCACCGGCACGAAGTGGGCATCTATTTTGTTTGGTGTGGCATTGGTGGCTGCGGGACAAAGTTCTACCATCACAGGAACACTGGCTGGGCAAGTGGTGATGGAAGGATATTTGAATTTGCGCATCGCTCCGTGGCTTCGTAGGCTCATTACTCGCTTAATTGCCATTGTACCAGCTTATGTGGTGATCCTGATGTATGGCGAAGGTAAAACAGGTGAGTTGCTCGTCTTTAGTCAGGTGGTGTTGAGCTTGCAACTCGGATTTGCGGTAATTCCGCTCATTCACTTTACCAGCGATAAGGAAAAAATGGGTGTGTTTGCCATTAAGCCTTGGGTGAAAATTGCTGCATGGATCATTGCATTCATTATTGTATCGCTCAACGTAAAACTCGTCCTGCAGGAAATTAAAGGTTGGCTGGCGAGCGCAGGCGAAAACGAGTGGATGATCTGGATGTTAGTCATTCCGATTTGTTTGGCAACAGGCGTACTATTACTCTACATTACCTTCAAGCCGTTGTTTGATCAGCGCAGGCTGGAGAAAAATGCACGCTCACCTCACGGGACAGCTTCTGTGTTAGAGCCATTGGTCAAACCTAACTATAAGCGGGTAGCTATCACCATCGACTTCAGTAAAGTAGACTCGGTTTCCATCAGCAATGCAGTAGCACAAGGCGGCAAAGAAGCCACTTATCTACTGGTACACATTGTGGAAACCGCTGGCGCCATTTGGTATGGAAGTGAAATTGCGGATCGCGAATCGGATGACGACAAAGCAGCATTGAAGAATTACGCAGAGCAATTACAACAGCAAGGCTATCAGGTGCAGGTAGAAATAGGTTATGGTAATCCCAAGCAGATCATTCCGGAAATTGTAACACGCTTCAACTCCGACTTGCTGGTGATGGGTGCGCATGGACACAAGTGGGCCAAAGATCTTATCTTCGGAACTACCGTTGATACGGTGAGACATCGGGTGGATATTCCAGTTTTGATTGTGCGTTAGTTCTTCTTTGATTCGTAACAAACAAAGTTTCTCTACCTTTGCGAAAATTACTTTGTATTGAATTCCATTGACGATACCATCATCGCACTCGCCACACCTCCCGGCATTAGCGCGCTTGCAGTCATTCGCTTATCAGGCAAAAATGCCATCGAAATAACCCAGCAGGTTTTTAAAGGAAAAAATTTATTGCAGCAACCCAGTCACACCGTTCACTTAGGCGGACTGGGCGAGAAAGGAAGAACGATAGATGAGGTGATGGTGGCCATTTTCAAAGAGCCACACTCCTTCACCAAAGAAAACTCCGTGGAGATTTCGTGTCACGGATCTCCGGTAATTGTAAAAGAAATTATCAAGTTATTGATGGCGCAGGGCGCACGTCTCGCAAAGCCGGGTGAGTTCACACAACGCGCCTTTTTTAACGGACGCTTTGATCTGGCGCAAGCGGAAGCTGTGGCTGATTTGATTCATGCTGAAAACGACAACGCACGACAAGCGGCACTCAACCAAATGCGCGGTGGATTTTCGAAAGAGATTCAGCACCTGCGTGAAGAATTGATTCATTTTGCTTCGCTCATTGAATTGGAGTTGGACTTTGGTGAAGAAGATGTTGAGTTTGCCAAACGCGAAGACCTCAAGAAGTTAATTCAGCAGATACAAATCTATCTACAGTCGCTTATTCAATCATTTGATCAGGGTAACGTGATTAAAAATGGAGTACCCACTGTGATTGCCGGAAAACCCAATGCGGGAAAGTCTACGTTGCTGAATGCCTTGCTCAACGAAGAGAAGGCCATTGTTTCCGACATTCCCGGCACCACACGCGATGTGATTGAAGATGAAGTGGTGATTGGTGGGGTCAACTTTCGTTTTATGGATACGGCCGGCTTACGCGAAACAGCGGATGTAGTAGAATCCATTGGCGTAGAGCGTACGCGCGAGCGCATGAAAAACGCCTCGCTTATTTTATATCTGTTTGATCTCGCTCAGACTTCTCTCGAAGAAATACACGGGCAGGAAAAAGAGCTTCAATCGTTGGGTATCCCCTACATGAAAATTGGGAATAAGATCGATCAGGCGAAGAAAGAAGTCATCGAACAGTTACCGAATGATTTTATTCTCATCTCCGCTTTTGCAAAAACCAATCTTTCGCAACTCAAAGACAAGATTGTTTCGTTTTTTCAAATCAAAGAAATCAAACAAGGCGATGTGGTAGTAACCAACATGCGCCATTATCAGAATTTAGTTCAAACCAACGATGCGCTCGATCGTGTGTTACACGGAATGGATCATGCTGTAACCGGAGATTTCTTAGCGATGGACATCCGACAAGCCTTGCATTACCTGGGAGAGATCACAGGGCAAATCACAAGCGATGATCTACTCGCGAATATTTTTTCGAAATTCTGTATCGGCAAATAATCTTCAATGATTGAGGAACGCTACTTGAAAATTTACTTTGGTCGGTTATCCGGTTATTATTTGGATATGTACCGGGATTATCATGCTGGAAATCGTTATTCATTTAATGTAAGCGCCTGGTTAGGCACAATACTGTGGTTTTTCTATCGCAAGCTGTACATTGAGTTAGCACTTGTACTTTTTTGTTTTTTCGCTTCTGACATCATTATTGCTCTCGTCCTATATTTCTTTGGTGTGACTGAAGATTTGATTCAAGCAGCAACGACACTTTACCAAATCTTTTTCGGAATATTCATCGGATTCTTGGGAAACAATTTATATCTCAAAAAAGCAGATAAGGTGATTCATCGTATTCTTGCAAGAACAACCGATGAAAATGAAAGAATGCGTCTTCTGAAGAAAAAAGGAGGCACCAGTTGGTCTCCTTTTATTTTAATTGCTTTGATTTTTGTACTGATCTTGCTTTCAAAATAAGTATCAAATCAGCCTCAACTGAGTTTGGTCTTAAAAAATTCAACCGTTCTCTGCCACGCCAGTTCCGCAGCGGGCTTGTCGTAGCGCGGAGTGCTGTCGTTGTGGAAGCCGTGGTTAACATCCGGGTAAATGTAAGCGGTGAACTCTTTGTTGTTTTCCTTCAACGCTTTTTCATACGCAGGCCAGCCTTCGTTTACGCGTGTATCCAAACCGGCATAGTGTAATAATAAAGGAGCCTTAATCTTCAAGACATCATCACCGGTAGGTTGACCACCATAGAATGGAACGGCCGCACCTAAATCTGGAATGCGAACAGCCATCATATTTGAAATCCATCCGCCAAAGCAAAAACCAACTACACCTACTTTTCCATTGCAATCCGGATGAGCTTTAAGATAGTTAAATGCCGCAATAAAATCTTCTAACATTTCAGCACGATCACGTTTGCTTTGCAGTTCGCGGCCTTTGTCATCATTACCGGGATAGCCTCCGAGCGGAGTTAATGCATCGGGTGCCAACGAAATAAATCCGGCCAGCGCTGTTCTTCGACCCACATCTTCAATGTAGGGATTCAATCCACGGTTTTCATGTACCACCACCACGCCAGGCAGTTTGCCTTTGGCATCTACCGACTTCGATAATAATCCCTTGATCGAGCCTCCGCCTTTTGGTGAATCGTAATTGATATAATCTGACTTTAATCGCGGATCATTTTGCTCAACTTGGATGATATGATAGTTGGGGCTGATGAAGCTCATCAGCGATGCCACTGTGATTCCACCCACGGCATAGGTGGATAGCTTCTCAAGAAACAAACGTCTTTCAATACGATTGTGAGCGTAATCATCGTAAAGGTCAAACACTTCTTGCTTAACGTCTTCTTTTTTTATGTTGCTCATGGTGTGTATGGTTAAGGTGCTAAATGAAATTGTGTATTTAAAGATAATAGAATAGCGATCACGACCAAACGCATTTGTGACTACTGGTTATGTCACTTCACTCCTTTCCACGCCTCTACCGGAAAATCGCTGATCAGAATGTCCAGAGATTGTTGTTTGACTTTTTGAGCGTACTCTTCAGCATTCAATGGCTTGGCATTGTGGCGCAAATATTCCGATACATCGGTCATCACTTTGATCTTCTTGGATTTCAACAGGGCAATTAATGACGAATCCGTTATTGCACTGATATAGGCAACTAACTGCTGTGCCGGAATTTGCAATGCCTCTATGGCTTTCCATTCTTCTTCGGAAGTAATCAGACAAGAAAGTCCTATGGTGCTAGAAGCAGCAGCCACACGTTTGGAATATTCCACCTTGAATGTAAGTACAAGGCAACGTTTTTCGAGATTTGCGGCACGCACGTGTTGGATCACCTCTTCCCAAATATCAATTTTCACATCGAGCATCAGCTTCACCGGATTTCTTTGCGCATAGGTCAGCACCTCTTTAAAAGTGGGAATGCGTTCGGTTGTCGGCACTCCACCGGAAGTTTTGAGATACAACGAATTTAAGTACACGTCTGACAACTCTGAAATTTTTCCGGTGCCATTGGTGGTGCGATCGACTGCTTCATCGTGCATTAAATAGATAGTACCATCTTTACTTTTGCGTAAATCAATTTCAACCATCATCGTATCAGGCCTCACTTGTGCGGCTACCCAACGAAATCCACTCAAAGCATTTTCCGCTTGTTCCGGATACATAACACCACGGTGACCACAAAGTTGAATTTTCTGACTAATTCCTTCCTGAAGCGATACCATCATCACAAGAAAAAAAAGCAAAACTCTCATATCGTTATTTTATTCATCGATTAAAACTGCTTCCAATAAAACGCTACTTAGATTTTTAACTACTCCCCTTCTTCTCCAAAATTCGTAGCAGCCGTAATCATCGGTCCAAAATAAAGCGCATTCAAAAAGAGTTTGTTGGTGCCGTACCATGTGCCACGGAAATTCGGATTGTCGCTAAAGAGGATTACTCGACCAGCTCCATCGGTTGAAAATAAAATGGCTGCTGAGTTGGCTACATTTTTAATATCTGTTTTGTGAATGTATCCTCCAATCAGCGGTGTAGCTGTATATTGTGCCACCGTATTGTAAGGCACCTTGCTTGGCTTTAAGAAGGTGCGACCAT
The DNA here is from genome assembly GCA_016191555.1 of Bacteroidota bacterium. Lineage (GTDB taxonomy): Bacteria > Bacteroidota > Bacteroidia > Cytophagales > Cyclobacteriaceae > ELB16-189. Next base: position 22,035 of record JACPVX010000017.1, on the reverse strand, counting down.
TGCGATAGATCGACACTTTGCGATCGGAAAAACCAAAACCAATCGGGTTGGTAATATCCAAATCCACTTGAAAAATGGAACCTCCAATTTGTTTCGCTCCTTCTGTGTCGGGACCGTTTTCATAATCAATGCGCTTGATATTTTTAGCTGTGTCCTGCTGTACTAATTTTTCTTTGACGATACCATTTTTGATCGCCCACTCACTGGCGGTCTTGAATGTAATCAGCGTTCCACCGGCTTGCACCCAACTTTTTATCTTGTCGATGGTAGGTTTATCTGTCGGATAAGCTCCACTCACCATCACGATGGTAGTGTAGTTACTGAGATTCACGCGTCCAAAATTTTGCAAGTCCACTTTCGACACCGGCAACCCGATTCGCTGATCCAATAAATGCCAAACCTCGCCAGCCTCTGCAGAGTTAACACCATTGCCAATCGGCATCAGCACTTTAGGTGGCACCACCGTGCGCACTGAACCTGATCCCAAATCAATGCCCCTACCTGTTAAACCAGTTTCAACGGAAACAAATTCAAGTCCGGTTTCGGCACTCACCTTTTGAATTGCATCAAACAATTTTTCTTCATTGATCTTTTGCTGTTGCACCGACAACACTAAACTTCCATGTGGGAAACTCCGATCAACACCGCCTACATTCATTCCAAAAGCGCGGGTGCTGCTGCGCACAATCACACCTAGCGATTGCAACTGCTGAATCGCCCGATGGGCATTGTAATCTGATATATCCGCCAAATAAGCATAGCTACTTTTTACTACAGGCACGCGTTGCTTCGTTGGCACTTCTTTTAGCAAGTTGCCTTTCACAAACGCACCGCGCACTTCCGCATGCGGCATATTAAATGCGTGTACCAACGACCACGTAGAAGCGTCATAGAATGTGGAATCGCGATAGGTGATATCTTTCTCAAATGCCGAGCGTACCATAATGTAATTCGTTTGTTCCGTAGGCACGATGTACGTCTTTCCCTTTTCAAATGTCTTGTTGCCTGCTGTGATCGATTGCCCTAACTCATATACTTCAATCTGGTGCATGCGCAGTAAGTTGATAAATGCATTGGTGCGGGTTGCGTCTTTGGGGTCACCAAAAACATACCCTTTGATCGGGCTTGCCTTTGCTTGAGCCATGGCGGAGCTATAAAAATTCTGACGCAGTTTGCGCAGCAAATCCTTTTCTCCAATCGATCCCCGAATGGTCGCCAATGAAGCCGTAAACTGATTGCGGATGGTAAAACCAAAAGTAATTGGGATGGTCGTGGTTTCTTGCACATGTCCACGCGAACTGGCTTGTTCGAAGAGAAAACCAATGCCACCGTAAAAATTAACATAGCTGCTGCCGTAACCGGGATACAATTTATCAAACGCCTCCTCCGTAAAATACATGGAGCCGATAGAGTTCATGCCTTTCGAAAAATACTCGGCAAAGCGTGGATGCACCACGTCATACAAAAAGGCCGGAACGACCGGGTTGTTGCTGGTATATTTTCCGGGATCGAAATAAAAGGTAGAAGTACTTCCCATCTCATGGTGATCGGTCATCACATACGGACGCCATTGATGAAAAAACTGAATGCGGTTGCGACTTTCAGGGTGCACACCCAAAAACCAATCGCGATTTAAATCAAACCAATAATGGTTCGTCCGGCCTCCGGGCCAAGCTTCATTATGCTCACGATCGAGTGGATCGGCAACCATGGGAGAACCTTTATGCATGTTGGCCCAATGTGTATGGCGATCGCGGCCATCCGGATTGTAAACCGGATCGACCAGAATGACCATTTCATCCAGCCACTTCATTGTCTCGGCATCATCGCTGGCGGCTAAATAATAGGCGGTAAGCATGGCCGCTTCCGAACTACTTGGCTCATTGCCATGCACATTGAAGCCAAGCTGAATCACTAAAGGAATATCGGTACTGTTCTCCAAATTCTTCTTACGAATATCTTCTAGCCGAGAATGGTTAGCTGGCGATGTTACTTTCGCCACCACCTGCACACGTTCGCCAATAGTTTTCCCGATTTCCTCCACTACAAAACGATCGCTGAGTTGATCGAGTAACTTAAAGTACTCTACAATCTTATCATGCCGGGTGTGGTGCGAACCGATCGGGTAACCTAAAAATTGTTGGGGTGTAGGGATTTTGGGGTTTAGCGATTTAGCTGATGGGTAGAAATAGTCAGCCTGTCCCATACTTAACATGGGCAGGCAGATTAGGAAGACGGATAGTAAACGTTTCATAAATGGAGGTTTGGCTACTGCAAGTTAGCTATTGGCAGATGTTTTGATGAACCGCTAGCATAGTATAACTGCCGAATACCCTTAAAAACAGAAAAGAATTTCTTTAGAATAGCCTGCTCAATTCAATAATTTATAGACAACCATTTGTTTATAGCAGTAAACTTTCTTTAAATTTAGATGCTAATCAATCAGCAGTTCTTAACCAAAAAACAAAACCCACTTTAAACTCATTTGTGCTATGGCAAAAAAAGCAAAGAAGGCGGCCAAGAAAAAGGCAAAACCTGCGAAGAAAGCGGCTAAGAAATCGGCTAAAAAAGCAGTGAAGAAAGCAGCTAAGAAGGCTACTAAAAAAGTAGCTAAAAAAGCAGTGAAAAAAGTTGTAAAAAAAGCAGCTCCCAAAAAGAAAGTAGTTGCGAAAAAACCGGCCAAGAAGAAAGCAGCACCGAAGCCTGCTCCAAAACCTGCACCGATCGTAGTAGCAGCACCCACTCCTGCGGCACCGCCTGCACCAGCACCCACTCCTGTCATAGAAGCTCCTTCTACGGAATCAAGTGAAGGAAATGGCGGCACGATTTAACTTGAAGTTGCAAGCGCAATTTGAAAAAGCGAGGCGTATTACCTCGCTTTTTTTATAATGGCCGATTGGGTAATCTCACGGTAAAGGTAGATCCTTTCGCATAGGCGCTAACAAAGGAAATAGTGCCGTTAAGTTTCTCTGCCGCTTTACGAGCTATGTAAAGTCCCAACCCATTCCCTTTCGAGCGCTCATTGGCGCGGAAATACATTTCAAAAATACGTGACTGGTATTCTTCTAAAATTCCTTCTCCGTTGTCTTGCACTTCTATTATGGCTTCGGCTTCGGTCACTGAAATGACGACTTTTAAAAACGGATTTTCAGTAATTGCAAAGTGAACCGAGTTCTCAATTAAATTCTCGAGAATAATCTTGACCATAGCCGGATATGAAACAAAAGGTACCTGCTGCTTGATCTCCTTACGCACTTGAATTCCTTTCCGTTTGATTACGTCTGCTAATCCTTCCATTGTTTCCCGCACCAATTCATCGAGAAATACATCCTTGTAAATCATTTGCTGTGATCCGACATCGCTAATAGATTGCAGTTTCTGTAGCATCTTATCTAAACTACCGGCAGTTTCGCTCACTTTTTCAAACAGTTCCAACGACACAGGGTCTTTCACGGTAATTTTGGCCACACCTGCCAATCCCAAAAAGGTGGTAATCGGTCTTCTGAAATCGTGCGATGAGCGGTAGAAGAATGTATCCAATTCTTTGTAGGCTTGCTTCAACTCACTGGTGCGTGTTTCCACTTTTTCTTCCAGACTCCTATTAATATTGGCAATCATGTAATTAGCCTCTTGCAGTTCTTCTGATTGAGCTTGAATCTCTTCCTGCTGCTCGCGCAACTCTTTATTGGCTTTGCTCTTCTCTTTATAATAGCGATAGCCAATTAACCCTGCCGTCAATAACAAAATAATGCCCGTGATTGCCGAGGCTATGATCCAGTTTTTTCGCGAAAGCTCCGCCTGCTGATATTGCAATTGATTCTGCTGATTAAGTTGTTTTTCGTTGAGCAATTCTATGTCCTTTTCCTTTTTCTCGGTGTTATAAAGCGCTTCTGCTTCAGCCAGCTTCATGATGCTGGCTTGTGAATAGATGCTATCCGTCAATTGCTGATAAATCTTCTGTAAGGCATATGCTTTTCGGTAATTACCCTGTTGCTCATAATATAAGATCATCGATGAAACGTTGTTCCTTTTTAGGAGGGGTGATCCCACCTGATCAGCAAGACGATCAGCCTTATTCATATAGGTCATTGCATCATTGTACTGGCCTAGTTTTATCAATAAACGAGATATGGTAATATAAGAGAGCGCCAGATTCAAATTGTTTCCCGTCTTCTCTTCCATTAAAGTTGACTTCCTTTGATATTCCAAAGCAAGGTGGAGTTGATTCCTGTTTTCGTAAACCAACGATATATTGAACAACGAAGCGGCAATGCCCGCCTGATATTGAATGCGATCACGGATTTGCAAAGCCAACTCGTGCTCTTGAATGGATCGGTCAAAATTTTTCAACAACAGGTAAGTAAGGCCCTTTACATTGTGGCAATTGGCAATTCCTTTTTGGTCGCCTATTTCAGTTCGTAAACGCAAAGAAATATCCGCGTATTCAATAGACTTAATAAAATCGCGCTGATCCTTTTTGATCCACGCAAGTTCACTATAGATCGTAGCCGTTTCCGCACGCAAGCCTAGTCGTTCGCTCACCTTCAATGCCTTAAAGAGATAATCGGCAGCTATATCGTACTGTGCGGTTTCTTCATATACCTGACCAATTTGAATTAGCACCTTTACGTATTGCGGTGGAAACACGTACTTCTCGGTAATCTTCAATGCCTGAAAGCCATAGTTTAGCGAAGATGTATAATCACTACGCTCGTAGGCCAAATCTGCCTTGTTCAATTTGCACATGATCTGATGGTAAAAGTCTTCCAATTGATAGGAAGCATCACACATCTTTTCGTAATACGAATTCGACCGATCATATTTGAGCAAGTTCTTGTAGGCTTGCCCATAGATGCTCCACACGTCCATTTGAACGTATTTATTATAGCGCATGCCATTTTCTAAAAATGTGCTGGCCGAATCCAGAACCGCAATCGCTTCTTGATTGCGCCATTGCAACACATATACCGATCCAATATTTTTATAGATGGTAGCACGGTCATGGGTATTCAATTGGTCAAAATTGTTGAGCCCCAGTCGGTAGAAATAGAGAGCTGAGTCGTAGAAAGCCTGATCGCGGTAGCAATTGCCCAGCAACACCCAATTATAGACTTTGTCCGAGAAACTACCGTTCACATCCACCTGATTTGAAAGCCGGTAATAGCGAATGGCTTCCTTGAAAAGTGATTTACTGGAGTACCCCAGCCCCACCATGGTATAGCTATACTTTAATCCTTTTGCATAGTTGGCTTGCTTCGCTAAAATCAGCGCCTCTTTCGCATAGGTCGATGCCAAACTATCATTAAAATCGTAATACTGATAAGCCAATTGATTGAGGGCATCTACTCGTTTCGTAACATGAAGCCTCGGATTTTGTAAAACTATTTTCAGGCTATCTTTCGTATCGGGTTGCGCATACAAACAAGTTGCTTGCAGTAGAACAGCAAAAACAAGCCATACATTGAGTTTAAGCTTCATGGGGGAGACCTCTTTCAATTTACTAAAACTAAATGAACTTACCAGCAGTTGAACTCATTGGCAAAATGAGTGTTATTTATGAACTAAAAAAACTACTTTTATAGGAATCCGTATTATGAGCCGTTTCAGTCTAAAAAGTTGGTTGTCGCTGTCAGACTTACAGCGCGAAAAAACGAAAGACTATCGAAACATCGTCATCATCCAAATCATCATCGTTTCGGCAGGATTAGTTCTTTCCGAGCCTGTTTTGAAGGATTCTCGAAGCGAAATTTCAAAATTGATTATTTCTATATTTTCGTTTTTTGCGGCCATCTATGCATTCCTGCAGTGGGATTTACTTAGGAATTTTACCAATAATCGAATTTTAATCATCGGCATTCTGATTGCCCTTGCTGTTACCATTTTTACCGGCATTCTTGGCGAATTTCCCTACTACCAAATTATTGAAATCTCCAATCGTCAGGCTTACCTGCTCTTCTTGCATGGCGTACTCTTTCCCATTGAATTAACCGTGATCAGTTTTGCAGTACGCGATTTATTTTCCGGTGACTACCTCACACCCGACAAATTGTGGGGTGCCGCTTGCATATTTTTAATGATCGGTATTTCGTTCGGAAGTCTTTATGACCTTATTTCCATTGCTGTACCAGGAAGTCTGGGAACAACCATTGAACTTGGATTCCCCAATTATGCTGAGTGTGTTACGTATAGTTTTAGCATATTGGGCGGCATTGATTCCGGTTTACAACCAACTCGTCTCATTCGAAACATCAGCATTTTGGAAGCTGTGTGGGGCGGTTTGTATGGCATGCTAATCATTGGCAAACTGCTTGGCTTGCCGCGACAAGAAATTAAATCTGAAAACAAATAAATTATGAATAATAGTAAACTCCCTTTTATCATTCTGGGCATCATTGCGTTCTTTGTGTTGCTTGCACTGTCCTCCAGCTTGTTCTTTACCATTGAAGCAACTGAGCGAGCAATTGTCTTTTATCCCTTTGGAAGTGGACTCGACAAAAACGATGTAATCGGTCCAGGTACACATATGAAAGCTCCCTGGAACGATGTTTACACCTACAAAGTAAATGAGACATCCTCCGATGAAAACATGGATGTTTTGGATAAAAATGGTTTGTCGATTCACGTGGACATTACCATTCGCTTCTACCCTATTCCGAATAAGATTGGCTACATTCATGAGCAGTTCACCAAAGACTATGTGAATGTATTAGTGATTCCGGAAGTTCGGTCAACGGTTCGTCAAGTGATGGGGCGATATACAGCTGAAGAAATTTATTCCACCAAACGTGCCGAAGTTGAAACAGCCATCACCACCGAAACTGAAAAAATCCTGAATGTGAATAATGTGAAGGCAACAGCCGTTTTGATTCGCTCCATCGTGCTGCCGGAACAAATTAAAGCAGCCATCGAAAATAAACTGCAACAACAGCAGGAATCACTCGCTTACCAATATCGTCTGGATAAAGAAAAAAGTGAAGCCGAAAGAAAGCGTATTGCAGCCGAAGGAGAATCGAGAGCCAATAACATCATCAATAATAGCTTATCTGACAAGCTATTGAAAATGAGAGGCATAGAGGCTACACTCGAGCTTTCCAAATCGCCTAATACAAAGGTAATTGTAATTGGTTCCGGCAAAGACGGTATGCCGTTAATCCTGGGCAATAACTAAATATGCAACACTATTTTTTTCTCATGAGTCTACCATTTATCTTTAAAACCAAAGCTTAAAACCAACTCGTATGGCGAAAACCGCAGATCTGATAATAGACGGAAAAACTTACAAACTACCCATTGTAGAAGGCACCGAAAATGAAGTGGCGATAGACATCAGCAATCTTCTGGAAGAGGCAGGTGTTATTACTCTCGATTTTGGCTACAAAAATACGGGAGCTACCAAAAGTGCTATCACCTTCTTAGACGGAGACAAAGGAATATTGCGCCATCGCGGTTATTCCATTGAAGATTTGGCCGCCAAATCCTCGTTTCTGGAAGTCGCGTACTTGCTCATTTTTGGCGAGCTGCCGATGCAAGATCAGTTGGATAAGTTCTCTGATGATATCAAGCGCCACACCATGGTGCACGAGGACATCAAAAAGATTTTGGATGGCTTCCCATCATCATCCCATCCAATGGGTGTGTTAGCCTCCATGTTTTGTGCACAAACTGCATTCTACCCCGAATCGTTAGATCCCAATCGCTCAGCAGAAGGTGTTTATTTGAGCATCGTCCGCTCATTGGCAAAAATGCCAACTTTTGCAGCATGGGCCTATAAAAACGCAATGGGTCACCCTGTAAATTATCCCGACAACTCGCTGAATTATACTGCTCGCTTTTTGAAAATGCTTTATGCACTTCCTGCCGAGCAATACGAAGTAGATCCAGTTGTAGCAGATGCGCTCGATAAGTTGTTAATCCTTCATGCCGACCACGAACAAAATTGTTCTACCTCTACGGTTCGTATTGTAGGTTCCTCCAAGGCCAGCATTTATTCTTCAATTTCTGCGGGTATCAATGCCCTTTGGGGACCATTGCATGGTGGTGCAAACCAGGAAGTAATTTTGATGCTCGAAGCTATTCGCAAAGATGGTGGAGACACTGAAAAGTGGATTAATAAAGCGAAAGACAAAAACAGCGGCTTCCGCCTGATGGGTTTTGGACACCGCGTTTACAAAAACTTCGATCCGCGCGCTAAAATCATCAAAAAAACTGCCGATGATGTGTTAAACAAACTGGGAGTTAATGATCCTGTGCTGGATATCGCTCTGAAATTGGAAGAAGTTGCTTTGCGCGATCCTTACTTTATCGAACGCAAGTTGTATCCAAACGTAGACTTCTATTCAGGTATCATCTACCGTGCCTTAGGTATTCCGGTAGATATGTTTACCGTTATGTTTGCGATGGGTCGTCTGCCCGGATGGATCGCTCAGTGGAAAGAATTGCGCGAGAACAAAGAACCAATCGGTCGCCCTCGCCAAATTTACACTGGTCAGAATTTGAGAGAATACGTTCCGATCGAAAAGAGATAATTAAATTATTATAAACCTTAAGTCCATTGCCTAAAACACAATGGACTTTTATTTTTCTAACATGGCACTAATAGATGACTTTAACGCGGCTGTCGCTCAATCTAAAGAGTTGACGAAACGCCCTTCCAATGAAGAACTGCTGGATTTATATGCATTGTTCAAACAAGCTACCGATGGCGATGTAACAGGCGATCGCCCAGGTGGTTTTGATTTTAAAGGAATTGCCAAGTTCGATGCGTGGGCTTCTAAAAAAGGCATTTCGAAAGATCAGGCCATGACCGACTATGTGGCTTTGATGAGTAAACTGCGCGAAGCATACGCTTAGTCGCCTCACTGGTTCATTGTGCGAAATCCATGAATCTTTTTTATCTGCCCGGCATAGACGAGGGAATCCATCACCTCGATGTGGAAGAATCGCGGCATGCCGTGAAAGTACTGCGAATGTCAGCAGGCGATCAAATCACCCTTGCGGATGGAAAAGGAACATGGTACTTCGCTCGCATCACAAATGCCGATGCAAAAAAATGCACGTTCGAAGTGCAAAAGAAAAAGTATTTCCCCAAGAAAGACTATTCAATTCATCTGGCCATTGCCCCTACCAAAAATGCCGATCGCATTGAATGGCTGGTAGAGAAAAATGTTGAGATGGGTATCGATGAAATCAGCTTTATGCAATGCCAGACTTCCGAGCGAAAAAACATCAATATTGATAGAATAGAAAAAATTGCGATTAGCGCCATGAAGCAGTCGGAGCAAGCTTGGCTGCCAATGATCAATGCTTTGAAACCCTTTCGGGAAATAGTTCAGATCCAAGCTGATCAAAAATTTATCGGTCATGTAGATGTCACCAATCCACATCATTTAAAAGCATTGGCTCAACCCAAAAAGAAGTATCTCATTCTGATTGGCCCTGAAGGTGATTTCTCCAACGGAGAGTTGGAATTGGCACAGAAAAATGGCTTTGAAAAAATCAGTCTCGGTGCAAACCGCCTGCGAACGGAAACGGCCGGAATGGTAGCGTGCCAGGTTTTGCACCTTATCAACAGCTAAGAAAAGAATCACTAAATTCGGGCTTGAATAGAATCGCTATGTCTGCAGCCGAAGCCAAAGAAAAAATACAAGCGCTCAGTGATCAGATCAATTATCACAACCATCTCTACTACAATCAAAACAAGTCAGAGATTTCCGATTTTGAATTCGATCAACTCCTGAGAAGCCTGATCGATCTCGAAAATCAATTTCCCGAATGGAAGCAGCCTGATTCTCCTACCCAACGTGTCGGTGGCGCCATCACTAAAGAATTCGAAAATGTAGTTCACCAATATCCTATGCTGTCGCTGGGCAACACCTACTCTACCGAAGAGTTGCTGGAGTTTGACGCACGTGTTGCCAAAGGATTGGAAGGAGAAGCATACGAATATTTCTGTGAGCTAAAATTCGATGGCGTTTCCATCAGTTTGATTTATGAAAACGGTATGCTCGTGAAAGGCATCACCCGTGGTGACGGTGTGCGTGGCGATAATGTCATTGCCAACGTTAAAACCATTCGCACCTTGCCATTGAAAGTAAAAGCAACTACACCTGATCGCTTTGAAGTACGAGGTGAAGTTTTTCTTTCGAAAGAAGTATTCAAACAACTCAACAAAGAGCAAGAAGATATTGGAGAAGAAACCTATGCCAATGCACGGAACACTGCATCCGGCACGTTAAAAATGCAAGACAGTGCCGAAGTAGCCAAGCGAAAACTAGATTGCTACCTCTATTATTTATTAGGCGAAAATTTAGATGTCGCTACCCACGAGGAAGCAATTCATCAATTGGAAAATTGGGGCTTTCAAGTTTCACCCACGTATCAAAAATGCAGCTCGATTCAGGAGGTGATCAACTACATCGCCCAGTGGGAAAAGAAAAGAGCTGATCTTCCATTAGAAACTGATGGAGTGGTTATCAAAGTAAATAGTTTGTCCCAGCAGCAACAACTTGGTGCAACCGCCAAAGTTCCGCGGTGGGCCATATCATACAAATACAAAGCAGAAAGCATCAGCACACGACTCAACGGCATCACCTACCAAGTCGGAAGAACAGGTGCAGTGACACCCGTTGCTGAATTGGAACCCGTATTGTTGGCCGGAACAACTGTGAAGCGCGCTTCTTTACACAACGCCAACGAAATTGCGCGCCTGGACTTACACTTAGGTGATTTTGTCTTTGTAGAAAAGGGCGGAGAAATTATTCCGAAAGTAACAGCTGTAGATCTGGCTAAAAGAACGTCTTCATCGCAATCCATCATTTACATTACACATTGCCCCGAATGTGGAACGGAGTTGATTCGCAAAGAAGGCGAAGCGAATCACTATTGCCCGAATGATGTTGGTTGTCCGCCACAAATCAAAGGCAAAGTAGAGCATTTCATTCAGCGCAAAGCAATGGACATTGATTCGTTGGGCGAACAAACCATTCGGCAGCTCTTTGATTTAGGTTTGGTAAAAACACCGGCCGATCTGTATGATTTAAAGAAGGAGGATTTACTTCGCTTAGATAAAGTAAAAGAAAAATCGGCTCAGAATATGTTGGCGGGTATTGAAGCTTCAAAGGCCGCTCCATTTGAAGCCGTTCTGTTTGCGATTGGAATTCGTTTTGTTGGAAAAACAGTTGCCGAAAAGCTGGCGGGTTATTTCAAAACGATGGACAATCTGGCGAAAGCCAACTACGAACAATTATTGGAGGCGCCCGAGGTTGGCGAAAAGATTGCGGCCAGTGTGGTACAGTTTTTTCAATCCGAAGAAAATCAACGCGAGGTGGAGCGTCTGAAAGCAGCCGGGTTGCAGATGGAATCGAGTGAGCAGCAACCTACCCTTGTGAGTAACCAATTGGACAATCACTCGTTCGTCATATCCGGAACATTTGAAAATTATGAACGCGATCAATTAAAAGATATCATCCTCGCAAATGGCGGTCGCGTGCTTTCCAGTGTTTCCGGAAAATTGGATTATCTGCTGGCGGGTGAAAACATGGGACCATCAAAACTGGAAAAAGCCCAAAAGCTGGGTGTAAAGATTATCAGTCTAACAGAATTTGAACAAATGCTGAAAGGATGATGAAATATCCCCTGTTGAATTTGTAATTATAATTAGTGAATTTGCCGCATGTTTAAACTGAACTTCCTGAAGATGCGTACTCGCTCGGCATTGCGAAATAACAAGAGCCTGCGAGCGAGCATTCCGTATCAACAAGCCCAATCCATTGGGATCATTTTCACGGTAGAAGACAAACAGAAGCACGATGACATCAAGGCATTTATACACCAGCTGGAACACGATGGCAAAAAAGTGAAGGTGCTGGAGTTTCTTCCGAAGAAAAAAGAGAACTACGAATTTCTATTCGATTTCTTTACTATCGAAGATTTATCTTTTTGGGGTTCCATTAAATCAGAAGCTGCTACTCGCTTTTCTGAAACCCCTTTTGATTTCGTATTTAATATCGACACCACTTCGCACCCTCTTATTCTTGGCCTACTTTCACGCAGCAAAGCACACTGTCGAGTGGGCAAGTTCAACGAAACAGAAAGTCAATATTTCGAAATGATGATCGAACAAAACGGCACCACCAAAGGTTTGATCGATACGATGTACAAATACACGAAGCAACTTCGCTAACCAATGATTCAATCAAAGAAACTATACGGCACAGGCGTTGCACTGGTAACACCATTTGATCAGGAGGGACAAATCGATTTTGCTTCGCTAAAAAAGCTACTGACACACACTGCCAAGGGCGTAGATTATTATGTAGTGATGGGAACCACTGGTGAATCTGCCACCCTCACCAAAGAAGAAAAAAGCAGTGTATTGAAATTTGTCATCGCGCACAATCCTAAAAAGCTACCCATTGTATATGGCATCGGCGGTAACAATACACAAAGTGTTATTGACGAAATCCGCTCAACCGATCTAAGTGGCGTGGACGCATTGCTCTCGGTTAGCCCATACTACAATAAGCCATCTCAGGAAGGCATCTACCAACATTTTGTAGCTGTGGCGAATGCTAGTCCGCTGCCGATTATTCTTTATAACGTGCCGGGGAGAACAGCCTCTAACATGAGTGCAGCCACCACACTTCGTTTGGCAAAACATAAGATGATTATGGGAATCAAAGAGGCATCCGGAAATCTGGAACAGTGCCTCCAAATCTCGAAAGAGAAACCAGTAGATTTCCTGTTGATTTCTGGCGATGATATGCTTACCCTTCCCATTTATTCCATTGGTGGCGAAGGCGTAATCTCCGTATTGGCAAATGCTTACCCTGTAGTTTTCAAAAAAATGAAGGAGCTTGCCTTTGCGGGAAATTACAAGAAAGCAAAGACAGAGGCATTTAAACTAATTGAGATCAATAGCCCGATGTACGAAGAAGGAAATCCGGTCGGGTTAAAATATTTGCTGAGCATATTAAAAATTGGAAATGGCCAAGTACGACTGCCATTGGTAGAAGCTTCTGGTAGCCTCCAAAAAAAGATCGATCAGATCACATCTCAGAAATAGAATCGAAACCCTTGTAAAACAAAAACCCGGTCAAGCCGGGTTTTTTCATTTCTTATACAGTGAAAATTATTCTCCTCCTCCACCGGAACCTACTTCGTATGAGGTGAGCATTGCTCCCAAATACTCACGGTTCATCCTTGCAATGTTAGCCACTTTGATTCCTTTCGGGCATTCGGCTTCGCAGGCGTATGTGTTGGTGCAAGAGCCAAATCCTTCCGCATCCATCTGCGCCACCATTTTCTCCGCACGTTCCTTGCGTTCTACTTGTCCTTGGGGCAACAAAGCGAATTGCGAAATTTTCGCACTTACGAACAACATAGCCGATGCATTTTTGCAAGCAGCTACACAAGCACCACAACCAATACACGTAGCCGCATCAAATGCTTCATCAGCAATCTTTTTAGGAATCGGAATTTCATTGGCATCCGGAACACCACCTGTATTCACATTAACATAACCACCGGCTTGCTGAATTCGATCGAAAGCAGAGCGATCTACGACTAAATCTTTGATTACAGGGAAAGCCTGCGCTCTCCATGGCTCGACCGTGATTGTCTCTCCATCTTTGAAAGTACGCATGTGCAACTGGCATGTAGTAGTTTGTAACGGCCCGTGTGGATGACCATTGATGTACAAGCTGCACATTCCACAAATGCCCTCACGGCAATCATGATCAAATGCGATTGCCTCCTCCCCTTTTCGTATCAATTCGCCATTCAACACATCGATCATTTCTAAGAACGACATATCAGGCGAGGCATGATCTACATTATATGTTTTAAATTCACCCTTTGCATTCGGTCCTTTCTGTCTCCAAACTTTGAGTTTAATCTTCATAGTGTTGTCTATTATGTCAGTTAGTCGTTATCGATTTAATGGATAACATTATTTATAGGTTCGGTGTTTGAAAAAATTACTATTTATAGCTTCGTTGTGTGAGTTTCACATTCTCAAATTTCAACTCTTCCTTGTGCAATTGCTCGGGTTGGTTTTCACCTTTGTATTCCCAGGCAGCTACATAGGCATACTCATCATCTTTACGCAACGCTTCCCCTTCCGGGGTTTGAGATTCCTCACGGAAATGGCCACCGCATGATTCCTTGCGATCCAATGCATCATCCACCATCAACTCACCCAATTCAATAAAATCAGCTACGCGATTCGCTTTCTCCAATTCTTGGTTCAGTTCGTTGGCAGTACCTAACACATTTACATTCGTCCAGAATTCTTTCTTAATATCTTGAATGATCTGCTTCGCTTTTTTCAATCCTTGCTCGCTTCGCGACATGCCGCAGTACTCCCACATCGTCAAGCCCAATTGGCGGTGAAACTCGTCCACCGTTTTCTTTCCTTTGATATTGATCAATTTGTTCATTCGATCTATCGATTGCTGAATAGCTTCCTTAAACGCAGGATGATCAGTACTCACTTTATCAGCCCAACCGATGTTGGCTAAATAATCTCCAACTGTATAAGGAATTACAAAGTATCCATCTGCCAAGCCTTGCATGAGTGCGCTTGCTCCAAGACGGTTCGCTCCGTGATCGGAGAAATTTGCTTCGCCCAAAGCGTATAAACCTGGAACATTGGTCATTAAGTTATAATCGACCCACAAACCACCCATCGTATAGTGCACCGCAGGGTAAATCATCATCGGGCCTTTATATGGATTGTCACCCGTGATTTGTGCATACATATCAAATAAGTTACCATACTTCGCCCGAATGGTTGCCTCGCCATCGCGCTTGATTGCATCTGTAAAGTCAAGGAACACCGCCAAGCCAGAGCCTACACCTCTGCCTTCATCGCACACAATTTTTGCATTACGTGAAGCCACATCGCGTGGCACCAGGTTTCCAAATGATGGATATTTTCTTTCCAGGAAATAATCGCGGTCAGCTTCCGGCACTTTCATGGCATCGGCACCTTTCAAACCGGGCATCGGTTTCTTCGGCACCCACACGCGACCATCATTGCGCAATGACTCCGACATCAGCGTAAGCTTTGATTGATGATCCCCGGAAACGGGAATACAAGTAGGGTGAATTTGCGTAAAGCATGGGTTGCCAAAAAATGCACCACGCTTGTGTGCTCTCCATGCAGCGGTTACATTAGAACCTTTCGCATTCGTAGACAAATAAAATACGTTTCCATATCCCCCCGTACAAAGCAATACTGCATGTGCACTATGCGATTCAATTTTACCGGTTAATAAATCGCGGGTAATAATGCCTCGTGCTTTGCCATCCACAATCACCACGTCCAACATTTCGGTACGGCTATACATTTTCACTTTGCCGTTGGCAATCTGGCGATTCAGTGCACCATAAGCTCCCAATAACAATTGTTGTCCGGTTTGTCCACGGGCATAAAATGTTCTGGAGACCTGAGCTCCTCCAAAGGAGCGGTTGGCCAACAAGCCACCATATTCACGGGCAAAAGGTACGCCTTGTGCTACGCATTGATCAATGATGCTCACACTTGATTCGGCAAGGCGATATACGTTTCCTTCGCGGGCACGATAGTCACCTCCTTTTATAGTATCATAAAATAAGCGGTAGATACTATCTCCATCATTTTGATAATTTTTTGCGGCATTGATACCACCCTGTGCGGCAATGCTATGCGCTCTGCGTGGGCTGTCCTGAAAGCAAAACGCTTTTACGTTATAGCCAAGTTCTCCCAGAGAAGCAGCAGCAGATGCTCCAGCCAAACCGGTGCCCACCACAATCACTTCATATTTTCTTTTGTTTGCCGGATTAACCAGCTTTAGATTGAATTTATGTTTTGTCCACTTCTCTGCTAAAGGTCCTTCCGGAATTTTTGAGTCAAGATTCATGATACGTACGTATTATAAGGTTTCGATTTTTTAACTTTCTGTTACAGTGTAAACATAACAATTGGAATCAGCGCAAAAAGAGCTGGTACCACAATAGAAAACACTTTTCCGACAAAATTGATTACTGGATTGTACTTAGAATGATTAATTCCGAGCGTTTGGAAAGCACTGGCGAAACCATGCCATAAGTGAAAGGCAATAGCTACCATGGAAATGCTGTAGAGAGCCACATACCACCAATTTTTGAAAGCATCTGCGCAAATCGTATAGAGATCCTTCACTTCTTGAGCTCCATACGTTTTGAATGGAACGGTGCCAAAATGCATTTCGCCCCAGAATTGGCGCATGTGGATCACTAAAAACACTAAAATTACTGTACCCAAAATACCCATGTTGCGAGCCGACCAGATGGTGCTTGTATTGGTAATGGCGTAACCCTCAGCGCCTCGCGCTGATCTATTTTTGCGCGTAAGCATAATTGCCCAGACAATATGGAAAACGAAAAAGGCATAATTCACGTACGAGATCGTTTTGATCAGCGGGTTATGCGTCATGAAGTAGGCGTACACATTGAATGCTTCGCCACCATCATCCTTCAAGAGCTGAAGATTGCCTATTAAATGAACGGTAAGAAAGAGAATAATAAACAGGCCGGTCAGTGCCATCACAACTTTACGACCCAGGGAACTAGAGAAAAGATCAATAAGCCATTTCATGTTTAGGAGTAGATTTTGATGCGAATCAAAAATACTCCTCAAAGGATTACGAAACAATAATCTTTTCAAATAGACCTATTTGTTTGCCTATCCGTCAAACTACCGACAAAAATTAGAGTACGAAGATTAAACATCAGGCCACTAGGACCTGATGTTTGCCTTTAAGAGGCTTCGGGGAATATAATATCTAGTATCAGCTTAGCTCAAACAGAATTACGATCAGGGCGATCGTTGCCACCATTGTAAGAAGAAACCATTCTTTCCTCACAAAGGTAATAATACTGCTAAGCACGGTTTTCATAAGAATTAAGTTGTACATGCTTGCTTTATTGCGAAAGGCATACCCATTTCATATATATATTGATTTTCAGATACTTAGCAATTTGATACGGGCAAAAAAATCCATTTATTGGCCATGCATTCCAAAATTGGGACGGTTTGCTCATTGATCGTTAAGTCCTACTTTTACAGCCCTCAACCACTCTAGCATGTATTTGATTTTTGACACGGAAACCACGGGGCTTCCTAGAAATAAAAACGCACCTCTTACCGATTTTGAAAACTGGCCACGCCTCGTACAGCTAGCTTGGCAATTGCACGATGGCAAAGGCAAACTGATTTCACAAAAAAACTTTATCATCAAGCCGGATGGTTTTGATATTCCGTTCAAAGCGGAACAAGTTCATGGAATCTCTACACAACGTGCATTAGAAGAAGGCCATGACCTGACAGAAGTACTTCGCCAATTCAATGTAGATGTAGGCAAAACCAAAGCATTGGTAGGGCATAATATCGAATTTGATATTTCTATCATTGGTGCTGAATTGTTGCGCAATGAATTGAGCAGCGACTTATTCATGTCGTTGCAAAAAATTGATACTGGCATAGCAGCCACCGAGTTTTGCCAACTGCCGGGTGGCATGGGCGGCAAATTGAAAATGCCACGCCTTCATGAATTGTACGAAAAACTATTTGGTACGGACTTTGAAGATGCGCACGATGCGGCATATGATGTTGATGCCACGGCCAAATCATTTTTCGGGCTACTGCAACGTAAAGTGGTTGAAACAGTAGATGGTACCAAGGCCGATGACATTCAATACGAAGCGCCCAAGCTGGATGCGGGTAATTCTACCAAACGCGCCAAAGCAAAAGGAGTTGATTATAGTGAGGCCAATGAAATTGAACTCACCGACAAACCGTTCTATCACTTACACGTGCACTCCCAGTATTCGGTATTGCAAGCTGTGCCTGATGTAGCCGAGCTAATCGCCAAAGCGAAAGCCTTGCAGATGGATGCGATTGCCATGACCGACTTTGGAAATATGTATGGTGCTTTCAAATTTGTAAGCGAAGCACTGAAGAACAACATTAAACCAATTGTCGGTTGCGAATTCTTCATTTCCGAAGAGCGCAAAACACTGAAGTTTACGAAGGATAATCCGGATAAGCGCTACCAACAAGTTCTCTTAGCTAAGAACAAAACTGGTTATCAAAATTTAGCTAAACTTAGTTCGCTCGGATTTATTGAAGGATTATATGGAATCTATCCGCGAGTAGATAAAGCATTAATTTCTCAATATAAAGAAGGTGTGATTGCCACTACAGGCAGCTTAGCCGGTGAAGTTCCTTATTTGATCTTGCACGTAGGCGAGCGGCAGGCGGAAGAAGCTTTCAAATGGTGGCATCAAATGTTTGGCGATGATTTTTATATTGAATTGAACCGCCACAATATGCCCGAAGAAGATCGGGTAAACGAAACCCTTCTCAAATTTGCCCGAAAGTACAATGTCAAATATTTTGCGGCTAATGAATGCTTCTACCTAGAAAAAGAAGAGTCCAACGCGCACGATGTTTTGCTGTGTATTAAAGAAGGAGAATTTCAATCTACACCGATAGGTACTGGCCGTGGAACGCGCTACGGCTTACCCAACAATCAATTCTACTTCAAGTCGCAAGAGGAAATGAAAACGCTTTTTCGCGATCTGCCCGAAGCGATCGAAACCATTGGTGAAATTGTTGAAAAAATTGAAAAGTATGAGCTGAAGCGAAATGTGCTTCTACCCAAGTTTCAAATTCCAAGTGAGTTCTCTACCGAAGACGAATATCTTCATTATCTCACTTATGAAGGAGCCAAGCGAAGATATCCGGAAATCACTTCCGAAATAAAAGAGCGCATTGACTTTGAATTAGAAACCATCAAGAAAACCGGCTATCCAGGTTACTTCCTGATTGTACAAGATTTCACTTCGAAGGCCCGTGAGATGGGCGTGTCTGTTGGACCGGGTCGTGGATCGGCTGCAGGATCGGCCGTAGCCTATTGCATCGGCATTACGAATGTAGATCCGATCGCTTATGATTTACTTTTCGAGCGTTTCCTCAATCCTGATCGAGTTTCACTTCCCGATATTGATATTGACTTTGATGATGAAGGCCGCGACAAAGTGCTGCAATATGTTATTGAAAAATACGGTCACAATCAGGTAGCGCAAATTATCACCTACGGCACCATGGCTGCCAAGTCTTCCATTCGCGATTGTGCACGCGTGATGGAATTGCCGCTGACCGAATCGAACAATATTGCCAAGTTAGTGCCCGAGCGCCCAGGCACTACGTTGGCGAAAGCATTTGAAGAAGTAAAAGAGTTGAGTGACTTGAAAAAAGGAACCGACTTGAAAGCACAAGTGCTTAAGCAAGCGGTCATTTTAGAAGGCTCACTCCGCAACACGGGCACTCATGCATGCGGTGTGATCATCACTCCCGATGATCTCACCAAATTCGTTCCGGTGTCCACAGCGAAAGATTCGAACATGCTCGTCACGCAGTTCGACAATAGCGTGGTAGAAAGTGCAGGTATGTTGAAGATGGACTTTTTGGGTTTGACTACGCTCACCATCATTACCACTGCCATTCGAAACATTAAAAAGCGTCAAGGGATTGAAATTGATATTGACAAAATTCCGCTCACCGATCCTAAAACATACCAGCTCTACCAACGAGGCGAAACCACCGGCACATTCCAGTTCGAATCGGATGGTATGCAAGCATATTTGAAAGGATTGAAGCCCGATAAGTTTGAAGACCTGATAGCGATGAACGCGTTGTATCGTCCTGGGCCGATGGAATACATTCCCAACTTCATTGCACGGAAGCATGGTCGCGAACAAATCAAATACGATCTCCCAGAAATGGAGGAGTATCTGAAAGACACCTATGGAATTACCGTGTATCAAGAGCAGGTGATGTTGCTTTCGCAGAAGCTCGCCAATTTTTCAAAAGGCGATGCAGACGTGCTGCGTAAAGCGATGGGTAAAAAGCAGAAAGACGTGCTCGACAAAATGAAGAGCAAGTTCATTGAAGGTTGTAAAAAGAACAATCACGATGAACAAATTGCCGAGAAAGTGTGGAAAGACTGGGAAGCTTTCGCACAATATGCTTTCAACAAATCTCACTCTACTTGTTATTCATTGGTAGCGTACCAAACTGCTTACCTGAAAGCAAATTATCCGGCAGAATACATGGCTGCGGTGCTCACGCATTCGCAAAGTAATTTAGATAGCGTAACCTATTTTATTGAAGAATGTCGTAAGCAAAATATTGAAGTACTCGGTCCACATGTCAATGAATCGGGGGTGTATTTTGAAGTAAACAAAGAGGGACAAATTCGATTTGGGCTTGGAGCAATTAAAGGAGCGGGAGATGCAGCCGTGGAATCCATCATTCTGGAACGCGATGCCAAAGGGCCTTTCAAAGATCTCTTTGATTTTGCAAAACGGTTGAACCAACGAGCCGTCAACAAAAAAACGTTCGAATGTCTCGCCCTATCTGGTGCCTTTGATTGTTTTACCGAATATCATCGCAGACAATACATTGCTGCGAAAGAAGGAGATCTTTCCTTAACAGAGAAAGTCATTAAGTATTCTGCCAAGCTGCAACAAGAATCGCAAAGTGCACAGGCGAGTTTGTTTGGCAGTAGCACAGGCACCCAAATGCCGCTGCCGAAAGTAGATCCGATCGAGCCTTTCAGCGAAATTGAAAAATTGCATTTTGAGAAGGAAGTAGTAGGCGTTTACATTTCGGGGCATCCGCTGGATAATTTCAAATTTGAGATGGATGCATTTTGCAACACTCCTGTATCCGCCTTGAGCGAATTGGAAGGGAACGAAGGGAAGGAATGTAAAATGGGTGGCATCGTTGCTTCGGTAGAACATCGCATGACAAAAACGGGGCGACCTTTCGGAAAAATGTTCATTGAAGATTACAGTGGCAAAGCCGAAGTGGTTTTGTGGAGCGATGACTATCTCAAATTCAAATCTTTCCTGATGCCGGGGCTCTTCCTTTTCATCGAAGGCAACATTGTGAAAAAAGCGTGGGGCGATCAAAGCTTGGAATTCAAGATCCGCTCAATTGATCTATTAAATGAATTGGCAAACAAAAAAGTGCAAGGATTGGCACTGCGATTTACCGTGCAAGACGTCAATCGTGACTTTATTGATACGATTGATAAGATTTGCAAGAAAAACGCAGGTAACTCGTCAATTAAAATGTTCTTAAAAGATGATTTTGATTCCATGCAGGCGGAATTGCTTTCGCGCTCCGGAAGAGTGAAAGCTTCTAACCAGTTGATTAATGAATTAAAAAAATGGGCAGAGGTAGGCGTGATTGGTGAAAAGCAAGATGTACGCTGGCTGACCGATCTAGCGCCAAAAGTGACACAAAAAACAGAAGTTGGAACATTTTCTCCTACCTTTGTGTTGGACACTGTAGAATAATTAATGAACATATAAACACACTCTATATCATGGGAAAAACACTCGAACTTACCGATGCTACTTTTGATGAAACCTTAAAAAGCGACAAACCCGTTTTAGTCGATTTTTGGGCAGAATGGTGCGGACCTTGCAAAATGATAGGCCCTTTGGTTGAAGAATTAGCCGGAGACTATGAAGGTAAAGCAGTAGTAGCTAAACTAAATGTGGATGAGAATCCGCAAATAACTGCGCGATTTGGCGTACGTTCTATTCCAACTTTGTTGGTTTTCAAAAACGGACAAATTGTAGATAAGCAAATTGGCGCTGTACCCAAATCTGTACTAGCCAGCAAATTGCAAGCACAGGTATAATCATTATCAAGCAGTAATTAGAAAGGGCAGCTGAGTAATCACCTGCCCTTTTTGTTTTGGACTCTACCCGATCGCTTTTAGCCGTTCCACCATTTCAAAAACGGCCGGGCACACCAATGTATTTTTGTGTGTCAGGTCCATAATCTGAACCATCTTTTTGCGATCGGTATGAGGATACTCCCGACATGCCTTCGGTCGATCCGCATAAACGCTGCAATAATTTTCAGCATCTAAAAACGGACAAGGCGAAGACTTTAGCACATAATCTTTGTCTTCATCGATGCGTAAGTATTTG
>JACPVX010000088.1 GCA_016191555.1 Bacteroidota bacterium | reverse complement strand
GAATATTTTTTTTAATTAAAAAATAAAATGATCCAACACCATATTCGAGTTCAGAACACTCGATATACTAGGTGTGAGATCAAATTTTTTAATAAAAAATTAAAAAAATGAAGAAAAAAAAGTCGTGGTTTTTTACGATAATCGTACGATTCGTACGATATCGTACGAATTCGTTATTTTTTAACGATTTTTTAACGAAAATCTTTGGATCGGAACACCACTGTACATAATTGTGAGAGCCATTTTAATCACTGTATATACTACTCATACTAAGAGGAGATGATTAAGTTAAATCAAACTTTTTTGAGGGGTTAACCGCAATTTTATGGATTTCAAATTGTGATTTTTATCACATCTTATAGAAATATTTCTCTAGATCGTTTAATACAAACGCACGGTTTTGTTTAAAGAAATTAGATGTTTCGTGATTTTATGATTTTTTAAATTTTATTAAAATTATGTTTGTACTCCAAAAGGGAGTTTACAAATGTATTTCTACAATTAAAGTTTCATTGATTAAATAATTTACACTCTGGTTGATTTGGCAAAATTTAAAAAAAAACTAAGATTATCTCTACATACAACTATAAAAGTTTTAATAAATTTCCAATATTGAATATTTTTTTTCTTACAATACCGGCGCAGTCATAGGATATTCATGGATTATTATGATTTAAAATGAAAGGGAAAATGGAATTTTTTTGGAAAAAATTTTATATTGGATTTGCTGGGTTTTTGGGGGGTTCGGACCGCAAAAATTTTTAAAACTTTTTTTGGACCGCGGGCTAAAAAGTGTGAGGACCACTGATCTATAGTAAAATCCATATAATATACATAATAAGATAATAACCATGGGAAACAGACATTCCCACTTGTCCGGCATCGAAATCACGTCGGCGTTGTACAAATGTCCCCAGGAATTGTTGCGGCCATTCAATCGTTCGTCAGGCGGTTCGGGATTTTTGTCGTCGCCGCGCAACCAGCGGTTCAGGTCGTAATGGTAAAACTGTTTGCTCCACAGCATTCCGGCGAAGGCTTGGCGCTGAACACTTTTGGCGTCTTCGGAAACTTCAGCCGGAGCCAGCTTCGAGTAAAACTCATCGGCTTCATTGATTCGTTCGGCGAAGACTTTGTCGAAGTCTTCGCCAAACGGTTTGGACAGGGAAGTGTCGTCGGTCAGTCGCAGTTTGATGGTTTTGGATTCGCCGGGCGCAAGCGTCAGACTGTAATGCGCCGAGGCTTTCGTGCCGACCTTCGACGGATTGATCGCGCCAGTTTGGCCGTGAACGATGAAATCGTTGATGCCGTCTTTGACGAAAGCCGAATTGTTTTCAGCGCCAAAAAGCCGCTGCTTGTTGGTTTCGTTTTCAGTGAAAAGCAGTTCCGGCGAAAGGTCGCAAAACAGACGGCGAGGTGTCGGGTAATAATCGTGATTCAATTCAATCGCGCTGGAACCGTTAACCGGCTGAATTTGCTTCAGTTGCGGCTTGTTCGCTCCGGCGTCCCAGTCCCAGGTGTTGCGAAACCAAATCGTCGGCAGCAGATCAAGTTCAGCGGTTTCCGGCCCGCGATTGGCGACAGTGATTTTGATCAGGATGTCTTCGGCGTCGGCTTTGGCGTATTCGGCGAACACGTCGAAGTAGCGGTTGTCGTTGAACAGCCCTGTGTCCAGCAATTCAAATTCCAGATCGAGTTTGCCGCGTTGCTGATTTTCTTCGACCAGATGTTGGTAAGGGAATTCTGCCTGCGGGTATTTGTACAGAAACTTCATGTACGAATGAGTCGGCGTCGAATCCAGGTAAAAGTAATACTCCTTAACGTCTTCGCCGTGATTTCCCTGCGAACCAGTCAAGCCGAACAGCCGCTCTTTCAAAATCGGATCGCGGCCATTCCACAGCGCCAACGCGAAGCAGATGTTTTGCTGGCGGTCACAGATCCCGCCGAGTCCGTCTTCGCCCCAGCGATAAGCTTTTGACCGGGCGTGGTCGTGCGGAAAGTAATCCCACGCTGTTCCGTGCGGCGAATAATCTTCGCGGACAGTTCCCCAGGCGCGCTCGCTTAGATAAGGCCCCCAGCGTTTCCAGTGTTTGGCGCGCGTGCGCGATTCGGCCAGACGTTGCTCTTCGATTGTTTGATGTTTCAAGACACACTCCTCCCCGTTGAGTTGTTCAATGGATTTACAGTGTGAATATCCCGGCGGCTGAGCGAAAAATTCCAGAGAGAAGTAATTTGGAGTGCTACGCCTTTGGCGTAGCTTTGGTAGTCACCTGAATAGAGAAGCTGATTTGATAACGGTCGCGCACATCGTTGGCAGGCAGGAATTGCTTGACTGACAAAATGACTTC
>JACPVX010000008.1 GCA_016191555.1 Bacteroidota bacterium | reverse complement strand
TTTGTCGGGCGTGGCGTGATTAAATTTTACCGTTAAGTCGTCCAGATTTACGTTCATCTACGGAAGTCCAATTTGTCGGAGGTCATTTGCGCACAATGTTTAGCTTGTGGAAGGCAGGTAACCAAGAACCTGCGTCCGCTCCCCACGCATCACGGGTGATAAAGATAAATAAAGAGCTACAAACTTCAATGACGCACTTTTCCACCAGCCTATGATTAGCGTTTGTTGTGGCCTGTTTTTATTTTCTCTTCACTTTTTCAAGTGCCTGTTTGTATCTCTTTTCACTCGCATCGTCCATGCTGTCGTAAACTAAAATGTCGTAAGTGTAAATCGAGTCATTGTTTAGGAGTCGATAAAACTTAATGTAATTTGTCCCAGAGTTAACGCGACTTTCAATTATTCCAAGGTCCTGATCAAGCGTTGGGTTCTTGATTTCTTCAAATCCTTTAACTTTTTTCAGAGTACTGTTTTTAAGGTCTGTCAAATACAAATTGTAAGTCCAATTGCTCCTGGCGTCTGAAATATTTTGTACTAGTATGTCTTTGATCTTATCATTATTGTAGTCAGCGAACTCAATCTTCCCAATCTTCGAGTAAAGTGTGTCACGATAATTCTTTTCAAGTCCGTCTTTACTTCTTTTTCCAAAGCATAGGAACGAATTATGTTCTTCATCTAAAAGGCTGTCAAATGAAATAAAGGTAATGATAAAGCCCGTTTCGTTAAAAATCGAGTCACCGTCAATCATCAATGTGTCGACCTTCAGCGATTTTTGTTGCTGAAAATTACCTTTGTCACTAACCTGTCCGCATGCGAATAATAGAACCACTAGCGAAAAGATTAGTGTCTTTGAAAGATTTTTCATAGTTAACACGTTATCCAGCAATTGCATTTAGCTTTTGTTAGCATCTGGCGGTTTTCACCGGCAATATGACTTAATATACTCGTCTGCTGTTTCGTCCCCGAGTTCTTTAGCTTTCGACCAGTCGTCACATGCTCCTTGTTTGTCGCCTTTGCGAAATTTAGAATTTCCTCTATTCAAATAAGAAATTGAACTTTTCGGATTAATTTCAATCGATTTTGTGTAATCAGCTATCGCTCCATCATAATCCTGCATCTCATCTTTTAGTGCTCCCCTATTTTCCAACGCTTCAGAAAACTTGGGGTCAATAATAAGTGCGGCCGTATAGTCTTCAATTGCTTCCACTTGTCTACTGGTTGAAGCTTTTATATGCGCCCTGCTGTAGTATGGCAAAGGCACTCTCTTCTCCAAATCAATTGCTTTCGAATAATATGCTTCCGCTTTTCGAACTAGTCCTTTGTCGAAAAACTCTGTTCCTTGGTTATAGTACTGTTCTGCGGTCAATCCTTCTTCCACTGTAAAATCTCCTTGGTCAGGGTTTGTGCCCCAGCCGTCAAAGTCGCAGTCATTGTCAAAACCAATTTTGCACATTTGTTCGGTCCACTCTGTAACAGAGCCAATATCCATCTTAATAGGTGTTGTCCACCCAGTAACAGTCCAAAGTTTTGAGTCACTTGCTGATTTGTCCACAGTCTCAATGTTGTAACTCAATTTCTTTAACTCAATGGCGAGGTTACTTGCTTTATCTTGCTTGTCGGTATAAAAGAAAAACTCCAAGCTAAGTTCCGAATCGTCACCCACGTGATATTTAGTCAATTGAGCCAGCGTTTGACTATTCATTTCTTTTTGTTTCTGAACGGTCTTTTTAAATGTCGACTCGCTAACATATCTGTTGTCCCTGTTGCCAAAAATGCTAAATAATCCCATGGCTATTAAAATTAATACTGTCGAAATGATGATGATTTTAGTCCTCACTTTTTTTAAAACCGCTTGCTGCTAATATTAGTATATGCGCAAATCACTACGTCTAGTTGCCGATTACTTTTTCCGTTTCACCAATTCTTGTTTCACGCCAAAGAATACACGGTAGTATTTCAACTCGTTGTTGTTAGGCACTACTTCCAATTGTACGTCCAATCCATCTGCGGAAAATACCTTTGAATCTGATTGTGGAATGAACTTACTCTGCTGACCTGAACTGAATACCTGCACGATTGTATCTCCTTTGCGGGTTAAATCGAAGTCCCTGCCTTTCAAGGTAAATGAACCTACGAATTTATCTAACACAGTAGTGTCTTGCTTCACATATTGATGTTGCGTTGGCATTTCAACCGAATGACCAGCCATAATATGCGATAACGCGGCTTGTATGGCACTGGAGGGAGATTCATTGTTTGACAGGATAATGATGGTTCTGTCATCATCTGTATAACGTGATAAATTGGTGGCATACCCGGGCCAGCCGCCTGAGTGACTAACAAAGTTTCCTAATTCGTTTTTCCCCACAATGACTCCGTATCCATAATGGAGGTTCGCAATCGTGTCTGACAAGGCTTGCGGAAAAATCATTTTTGTAGTGGTGGCGTCACCGATCAATGTTTTATTCGCCAAACCTCTATCCCATTTTAACAAATCTCCGGTGGTTGAATTGACCACGCCATCGCCCTGAATTCCATCCAAAAAATACACAAAGTTATAGTCCGGCAACGAATCAGGTAATACCTGTTGCTTCAAGCTGTCTGACCAAACAAAACCATACGCATAATTTTCTAAACGCTCACCGCTCCTTCTCGAATTGTAAACACGTGTGTGTTTCATGCCCAATGGCTCAAATATGTTTGCCGCCAGAAAATCTTTATACGTGGTGCCCGCAACTTTCTCGATGATGCTGGCCAAGATGGCATAGCCTGTGTTGCTATACTCCCACTTCGTGCCGGGCTTAAAATGTGCAAGCGGCTTTTCTTGTGACAGAAAACGAATCATATCGCTATTGAAAGCTATTTTTTTATGATCCCATTTGGCATACATAGCAGACTCATAATCGGGTAAACCGGAAGTATGAGTGAGCAAGTGATGCACCGATATGTTGCTGTACGGTAGCTCCGGAAAATAGGATCGCAGCGAATCGGTTAATTTCAATTTACCTTGTTTCTCGAGCAGTAGAATACCCATGGCGGTAAACTGTTTACTAACCGATGCCAGTTCGAAGACGGTGGTGTCGTTGAGTGGTTCTTGTGTATAGAAATTTCGTACGCCAAAGGATTTCTGGTAAATGACCTTTCCTTTTTCGGCTACCAGCACATTTCCGTTGAATTTAAAATAGGCGGCCTGACCCTGCATAAACTGATCGATTACATCCAGTCGATTATCTTGCTTTTCCTTTCCGCAGGCCAGTAGCAGCAGAAATGCCCATGCGTAAATCACTCTTTTCATATACTATTCGTTTATTCTATTTTGTTGGTGAGGCTAATTTAAACAAAGGAAGCTATTGTGCCGACATCTGCCAAAGAATATCGATTTCTAAAGCGTCATGAGGCGAAGGTGCCAGGGTGCAAGAGTACTTTTTAATTGACTAGCCTTAGTCAATATCTTGCCTTTTTACGGTAAAGCCTCTTGGCAAAAAAGCTTGTCAGGAAGGGTTGTTCAAAATTGCTTCATGGCTTAGGACTAAGCGGATTAATAGCGTTGAATATAAGTACCTGGTATTCTAATGTTGGCGCCTTTCTTCTTTCTTTTATAATAGAACGCATTGAAACTTAACGTTTCTGCCTCGTTCTGGTCTCCTGTCTTTATGGTTAGGATTTTATTTTTCACAACTCTTGCTGTTATGGGCCGCCAGCGTCTATCCACTCCTTGTTTGAGAAAATAATCGGACGTGTCTGTCATGTTAATTCCCTCGCTATTACATGCCACACTAAACATGTCTGCGGTGTAAGAAAAAGTAATGGTGTCACCCTTTACCTCAAATTGTCCGCAAGCCAAGTCCCATTGCGAATCAAAACCAAACCTGAACTTAAAACTTTTATCAGCATTTAAGATGATGTATCCAGCGGGGTAATCCGTTCGGATAAATTCTCCTACGATTTCATTTTGCCCAAATGCCGTCAAATTGATTAGGAAGGTAAAAACAAGAAGGGGGCGTCTAAAGCAGGCTGGCTTAGGGTAAGCGGTTAAAAGTTTGCTATTGAACATCATGCTCATTTGCTTCTCGGTATTTTATTCGGCTATTATTTGTCGGCCGGGACTTCCTCTTCGGTCAGATAGGAAATTTCCGAACGCTTTGTCCGAACGCGTCTCCGTCTAATAGTAAGTCTAAGATGTCGTTTACGAATTTTGATTTAATCATTCTTGTACGGAAAAAAATTGGCGCAACGCCTCACTGCTGCATTGTTTAATTATTGATGGCACAAGTTAGTGGTTTCTACTGATGAGAAAACTTGCTCCAGAATGATTTATTTCTTTGATGGTCTTAGTCCCAGTGTCCGCTTAAATTGAAGTCCTTTATTTTATCTTTCCAGTCGAGATAATCTTTACTTTCAAAATTTACGTCCCCGTTTTCGTCTGCCGGTGGTTGTGGTTCGTTACCACTTAGAAATCCCTTAATCCAATACTCTGCTTGATCAGATGTTTTTAAAATCTCACTCTTTGAAACAAAAAATGATGATTCCTTCACGGGACACCATGCCCACATTCTACCTGGAAAAGTATGCGGGTTTCCTAAGAAGTAGTGTTTGCCATCACATCCTTTGTGTTCAAACCACAACTTTTCGTCATAATCATTGTCAGGTGTCATACAAGTTTTTAATATTCTGTCTGCGGGGTAAAATCTTAGCCACGTTGGTATTCCTCACCAACATAAATTTCGCTTTTCCTTGCTCCTTCGGCAAAAAAAGATTGTTGCTGTTGTGCGCTGACGTTCATCCGCCCTTTAATCCCTGTTCATTTTTATCTATGTCAATTCTGTCCCAGTTTAATGTGTCAATATTTTCAACTTCTTTTTCCGTTAACCTCCTTGTCCAAGAGACGAAAGGTATGATCTTAAGTCGATCTACTTTTCTTCTGTTATATCCCAACGATCCGATGTCCTGCAATTGGAACTCAATCGTCCTATTAGACAAATGTTTGTTTTGAAACATAATTGTTTGGGTTTTCCATTCTCCTCTCCAGTCGGTGTAAAACTTAAATGTCAAAAAGGCCACAAATAGTACTGTTGAGATGCCAAATATCCAATATAGGTTCCGTGTCAATAATTGAGTCATTCCGAGTATGACAATGTAAATGATTCCCTTTAGAATAAGTCCGCTAGTAATTTCAAGATTAGAAATTGTCCCAACTAGAATCAATGAAGCGATTGTCCAGATTGTCCAGAATACTCGGGCCGTTATTTTTCCAGTCATAGGTTAACGCTTGTGTACCATGTTCAGCTTATTGTGGGGGGCTATTAAAAACCTTCGCCCTGTCCAACAAAATAAAGATAAATAAAGAACTACAAACTGCAATCACGCGCTGTTTCGCCTTAGCCCATGTTGGTATTCCTCATCAACATGTACACTCGTTTTTTTCCACTAATTCAATCATTGTCTACTCGGTCTTTTACAACGTATCTCTTCGATTAACCTCGTTCCGTTGTGTTTGGTGGCAAAGAACATCAATCGCAGGCAAGGCGCAGGAACGATTGCGGAAAATTGCTGTTGGCAGCTGCCGCACTCATACCGCACTTTTTATTTTGTCAAATACGTCCGTCAAATATTTGTCGTAGGTGTCGGTGATGTCGGCACCGTAGCTGTTCTGCACTCTCTCAATAATCTTTTTCCTAAAGTCGTCCGGATTGTCGTCACCCTCAAGTGATTCGAAGTCTGTCAAACTACTCTCGTCAGACACATAGCAGTCGTAATAATTTAATTTTAATATTTTGGCAAAGAAGTCGACCGCTACTTTTTCATAACTTTCAATTTTTCGAGTTGGCGCAAATCTTAATGGAACGTTAGTCCCCGGTCTCGGCAGTTCATTATTGTCTTTAAATAAATTGAAATTTTCTTTGAGCCTTTCAAAAGCTTTTTCTTTTGTCTCTCCGTGTCCCACCATTCCGGCCCAGTCGACAATCATAGCTCCGTACTTGACGCTGTCCTCCCCCGCATTCTTGTTACGATAGATTTTAACCGGATAGTCGTCAATGTTCCAGTCGTTTTTAAAATTAGAGGTTAGTCGTTTTATGATTTTCTTCATTGGTCAAAATTGTCTGGCGCAGTTGCACCCAAGGCTAGGCTTGCGGAAGCAGGCAATTTAATACACGCGCTTTGTCCCACACACCAAAATAATAAAAGAAATACAAACTTTTATAACGCGCTGGGTCGCTTGCCTCAGCTATTTTTAGCGGGCGGTTTTAAAGTCCCAATTCTCTTTTCTTTTTTGCTATTAATTCTCCCATTTCGCTTAGATCTGAAGTGAATCCATTTATACTGATGTATTGTGGCTCAGTATTGAACCAAATTGTCTCGTCACTGTCCTTTGTTTTGAGTTTGTACAATGGAGGTTGAACAAACTGAATCTGTGAAACTGAATCAACGTCTAGCCAGTTCAAGGTTCTTTCCACTCCGTCTTGTTTTATTGTTATCGTCTGATCTTTTAGTTCAACGATTGCAAACTTGTCCTTGATAATAAAGAATACGAGTATTGCAATAAGTCCAAGAAGTCCCATGATAATTGTCGTGGTGAAGTCCGCTGAACCTGTCTCTCCGTTAATCTCAACGCTGTCTGGAAAAACAAATGAGATCACGGGAACAATCGCGATCAAGAGTCCCACGGCCAGAAATACATATTTAAAAAGATAATGATAAGCCCTGTTACTCTCCATAGTTTAATCTGTTGTTTCGATTGTTCCAAAATGACCCGCTACCATTAGAATCTGCGCATATCTTAACCTAAAAAATGCGTCTATTTCAATAAAAGATTTGCCTTCCATACAAATTTCGCTTTTCCGTCCCACTTCGGCAAAAAAGTTGGTTGTTGTATGAATTATCGTAAACGAAAATAATTTCCGCGCAAGACGAGTTGAAGGAGGATTCCCGTAGGGTGAGATGATATATGCTGCGTAAAACAAGTCTCATTCCTGCGTGTTACTTACTGATGGTACGAGTCAATATTCGTAATGATTAAAAGGCTTGCGCCAGAATAGTGTTTTCTTACTTACGTTCGGGTATTTGCCCAACCGTCTTACTATTATTTATTGTCACATATTTGAGAACCTGATATTCCTTTTCCATTGAAGTGTTAAACTTATATCTTAGTGTAAAGCAGCAGTTGCAGGAACAAAATCCACCATACGAAGTGTAAACAATATTTAATGTGTCCTTGCCCACTACTTCAGCTTCTCCTAAGAAATTATGACAGCAGTTAGCCACAATAGAGACGTCTATTGTTAACGTGTTGCCTGCTCGTGTAGTTGAAATGAATTTTGGGTACTCTTTAAAGGTTTTCGGGTCGGTTGTGTTGTTACATTCTTGAATGATTTCAAGACTAATGGGGGAAAGCCCGTTGTTTAAGAGCCTTATCATTCTGTCTGAATAGGGAAGAAACATTGTCCCCGTTAAAACTTGGGTTGTACTCCGTCCGCCCGCAATGAATAATGTGTCAATTTCGAATTCGTTTACGCCAACTGTCCGTTTTACAAATACGGTGTCGGGTTTTGCTTTTTGCCCCATTACAGTTGTCAACTGGAATACAGCCAAAGTCAGCATTAGTATTTTGATTTTATGTTTCACTGTCGTCTTCTAAAATGCGCCACTACATCAGCATAGGCGTATTGTTTATTGTGAACCTCGCGCCTATTTCACTTATCTTTTTCTGGTTACTTTCCTTTACCAAATCTTGCGTTTACTCTTCTCCATATCAGCGTGTCAAGCGTTGGTAATTCCGCCTCATCCATTTCCTTTTTCCAATATACGCCTGGAATAATTGAAATCCGATCAATGATGCGTAGTTCCGGCCATTCTTCGGTCTCTCTGGTCTGAAACTCAATCGTCCTCCTTCTTACTTGTTTATTCTCGTAGACAGTAATCCTAGGTGTCCAGCTACGCGACAAGTCAAAGGCGGATCTCCAATAGTAAAGCACTCCCAGCAGTATCAATAGGGTTATAGTCCTCACAAAAGTTAACTTATGCTTGTAGTAAGCAAGTCTTACAAGTCCTATGATAAGTAAAACAAGCGTAACCCATTTTACTGCTACTATTTCTAGTTCAATGGGTAATAAAAATAATGCGATAATTGTTAAGAAGCTGCAGGCCGTAAGTAAAATCCAAAATCGCATACGTGTTTCATTCCGATTCTCATCGACCAAAGATAAAACAATCATTTGTCGCAAACGACAAGTTAGAATGTCGTTTTCACACTGTGTCGTTCTTCGATCGAGATGGTAGTTTTGTTCATACCAAAATACGGAAGAATGAAAGCGCTAGAAATTATTATGATTCCTGTCAGCGACAGGCAAAAAGCCAAAGAGTTTTATTTGAAACTTGGTTTTCAAGTTCTTGTGGAAGCCCCTGATGGACACGGTGAAACGTGGATACAAATGGGGCTGCCCGGCACCGATACCACCATTTCACTGGCGGCCTTTCAGGGCATTATTTGCGAAACAGATCATATTGAAAGCGAAATTACAGCACTGAAAAAAAAGGGAATTGAAGTCGGCAGAATTGACGATACTCCCTGGGGGCGCTTTGCGTGGCTGAAAGATTTGGATGGAAACAGTTTATGTCTTCACCAAAAATAATTGTCAATTTCGGTAATGGCAAGAAGATAGAATTTAGTAAAGCAAGCGGTGTTAATAGTGAGGGCACAAGTCAATGTTTCTGGTGAGAAGACTTGTGGTTGTCAGTGGTGCGAGACAGGCAGACTACTGTCTGAATCAGGATTGACAGTGATTGATGGAAGATTCAGTAGATTCTTGTGCTGACTGCCTCGGCAGAGAGTCTCAATAGAAAATTGGGAGATCCTTTAGTCGCAGGTTAAAAATAGCTTGGAGCTGATTTGTTCAGTATGCTTAGCAAATCGGTAACCGTTTTTTTATTGAGTTTATTTTCATCGGTTGCTACTCTTTGCCTCATTCTCTCTTTTCGTTTGGGTGCTTGTCCCCTTCTCATCATCTGGTTGGTAATGAAGGTATAGACTTCCTTATATCCGGTTTCAGCATCTTGAAACCCCAGCAACACGCCATTGGCGGTATTGGCAGTTAACACTCTGAATGCGCTGTCTACTTCCTTAAAATTGCTGATCCTTGCTCCATCTTTGTAGCTGATTTCCTCGAGAATGTCGTCCACATTGGTCAAACCTAATTGGAGTCGCTCGTTGTAGCGGTCCAGCACATGTTTTCTGAAAACGAGCGTTTCAAATTTTTCACCGTTCACCTGATCTACGATCGCATACATCGGGTAATCTCTCCAGATTTTACCAGCCACTTTTGTGTCCATCCTGAATTTAATCCAGGCACTCCAAAGTCGCTGGTGGGGAAAATAAAATGCAATAGTTTGCTGTCCCTCGATTGTGTATTTGCTACGGAGCTTGTGGGGAACTTTACGCAGCGGCCTTTTCACCAGATGCTTTGCTTTCGCTAATCCTTTTTCCATTAGCTGTGATGAAATTTTATCTAGTTGATTCATTAATTCTTTGCGGGTCATGTTGGGTACTATCATGGGGGTAGATTAATAACCTAATTGGACTAATTATTTTTCGGTTGTTCAATTTTAGTTGGATGTATAGCCAGCGCCTTCAATGCTAGTTTGACTCGAGCGAGCAGGGCGATGAGGCCTTCCATTTTAATGGAGAACTTGGCGGGGTTGTACGTTACACCAAACGGTAGGGAAATACTGATGAGTGTTGCTAAGATGGCTACGTTTACAGGGAGGCCGGAGTCATTTTGTTTTTCCATAAGTATGATTATTTACTTTGGAAAAACGTAAACATATCTCGTGCCAAACTTGAAAACGCCTTTCTGAGCGAGATTTGCCAGTTTGCGTTGCGGACAACGGCTTCAACTAACGATATAAAACGAAAACATTCGTTTTATATAACGAAAAATGCTGTTTGAGGACTGAGGTAGGACTTGGGACTTAGGACTTAGGGTGTTAGTCATTGGTCACTAGTCATTGTAATGCCGCTTGACTTAGGCGAGCGACTAACTGCAAAAATTGGTGCCTCCTATTTCTTTCTCTTGTGCCCAAAGTGTGGGTTGCGGAAGCTCGGTATCGCCAATAGATAATACTGCACGCCAAATCCGATGTTGACATCAAATCCATTGTAGGGCGAGTAGTATGCGCCTACGGATGGACCGATGCCCCAGTTGTTGGGATTGATGAGATGTTTCTTTTTTTCAACGGTGGGAATGGAAACAGCCGCCACCTTGGGTGCTGCCCACACGGTATCGGAATGAATGTAATGTTTGATGCGAATGGTATCGTACTTATACTTGTAAACAATCGTGTCGCGGTAGGTGATTCGATAGACGACCGAGTCTTTTGTTTTCAGTTGCGAGAAGGATACGAGTGGAAATAAGAGCA
The DNA here is from genome assembly GCA_016191555.1 of Bacteroidota bacterium. Lineage (GTDB taxonomy): Bacteria > Bacteroidota > Bacteroidia > Cytophagales > Cyclobacteriaceae > ELB16-189. The sequence goes on along the minus strand of JACPVX010000008.1, from coordinate 54,173 downwards.
TCAATGTAAAAAAGCAGATCTTCATGCTTATAAATTTAAGATTTCAAACCTTACTGTACCATTACCTTTTTCAGGTAGTGATTTCCCGGATCAACCACCGGTGTTGAGGTACTCTCAATCGTCATTACTTTGTTAGTCAGTTGATAGTTATTTACTCCATTGCTGCCGACAATCTCCAGCGGAAGTGTCATGGCAGGCATTTGTTTCGCCTGAATTTGCCACGTGGTAGCTCCTACCTTTTTTACCGTTAGTTCTAAAAGTTGCGTGGTGCGTAAATAGAAATCAAACAGCGGCTTCAGGTTTTTGCCGGATGCCTGACTGAATAGTTTTTCTACATCGTCTGTCGTTACAAAGTGGTCGTAGGTGTAGATTGGATCGGTAGCTAATTTTTTTAAGGTAGGAAAGAATATGGCATCGCCAGTTACATAGCGCAGCGTGTGCATAAACAACGCGCCTTTAAAGTAGATGTCGCGGCCGTAGGTGTCTTGCGAGTTTACCTCTTCGCCCTGCACGATGGGCTTCTTGTTTTCCACATACTTGCTAAAATGCAGGAGCAGCGAATCATAGCCTTTCTCTCCGGTGAGTTCGCGGAAGCAAAGCGCTTCTGCATAAGTGGCAATCCCTTCTTGTATCCACATGTGCGCCCAATCTTTGTTGGTGACTTTATTGGCCCACCACTCGTGTGCAAATTCGTGATAGAGATTATCGGAATAGTATTGGCCTTTAAATATTTTATAATTGAACGGGTCGCCATACGTGATCATGGTCTGGTGTTCCATGCCTGGGTTGGGCACCTGCGCAATCCCAATTTTCTCTTTTACCCACGGATATTCGCCAAAGTATTTCTCTAAGATGCGCGTATCGCGCTCGCGAATGTCCAACACACCCGATGCTTTGTCAGCATTTTGTTTCAGAATGTAAAAGTCCATCGGCACGATGTTGCCCAAAATAGTCTTGTACGGGCGGCTGACTAATTGGTAGTCGGCAATGTTAAACAATACGCAGTAATTGCTGATGGTGTAGTTGGTCTTCCAGTGGAAGGTGGTCTTCCCTCCTATTGTGTTAGACTTTTGCAGTAATCCGAATGCTGCTACGGTTAAACCATTGGGCACCGTGACAAACAAATCTACGCCTTCATTGGGTTCATCGCTCGGGTGATCTTTGCAGGGGAAATAGATTTTCGCGCCATCGGTTTGGCAGTTGATAACTACCCACGGTTTGCCATTCTTATCGGTGGTCCACGTAAAGCCACCTTGCCACGGAGGGTTCACGGCCACAGGCGGTTTGCCGCCATATTCAATTTTGATTTTATGTTTGCCTTGCGGGATGGGCTTATCGCTGGTGATAAAAATTTTATCTTCTCTGCGTGTAAACTTAGCGATCTTGTTATCGATCCGGATGGTGCTAACCACCAACTGATCGATGAGGTCGAAGAGGATGGTGTCTGTAGCTTTCTTTAGTTCCAGATCGGTTTCAACAAATCCCTGAATGGATTGATTGGGAATATCGATGTCGAGCGAAAGCGTATAATGGCGGATGTCCATATTCGCCTGCAGCGGATGCAGCTTCCCCCCGGAGTTCCACGATTGCGGTTTTTGAGCGACAAGTGTAGAACTGCTCGTCACCAGAAATAAGAGTGTTATTAAACTGTTCTTCATATTCAATAAATTGAACATGAATGTAGTATTATTCGCAGAGGTATTCTATTGTTTTATGATGGGCTTGTAGCAGGATTCTATTTGCCTACCAATGCCCGTTTACCCAAACAGAACCTCTGCGTGATTTTCTCCAATAGCCTTCGCGATAAGTTCTGCCTCTTCTGGGCATGGCCCAATAGCCATTTTGCTGCACGTAGTTGCGTGTATGTCTGTTGTACGTCCATCTACCACCAATCCAAATATGTACTGCGCTGGGTTGTTGTGGCCGCACTACTTCCACATAGGCGGGCTCTGATGATACGTAGGCTGGTGCGCAACTGCCACTAAGCAGCACCATCGATACGATCGTAAGGGAACGAATGTAATTTTTCATATCTTTTTCCATTATACTTTTTCACATTCCGCTGCGCATTGACGGCATGCGGTTGCACATTCTTTGCAATGATCGAGATGTGTGTGTTTTTCGCATTCCACCGCACAAGCTGTACATGCTTCCGCACAAAGTGCCACAAATTTCTTGACAAACTCGAGCGTATGCGAATCTGCTCTCGCGAGAAAGGCTGTTGCCATCCTGCACATATCCGCGCAGTAGCGATCGAGTTCTACGCACTTTGCTTGCATCTGTGCATCCTTCTCATGTCCGCAGGCTGTTGCGCAATCATTGCAAGCATCCACGCATTCTTTATATTTTTTGTGATTCATACCGGTAGTTGTTTATTTGTTTAGGTTGCCCCTTTTCCTTCTGTAAAGCTGTTGCTTTTCAAAGAAAAGGGATTACACAACGATCTGAATAAGTTACTTTATTCACATATTCGATCTTCTGAAAATCGCTTGTTTGCTATGAATTGGGTTGACACTACACCTTCTGCTTGGCGTACAAGTTCTGCAGCTTCACTTAGTCGGTATTGCTTATTAAACCATGTGGTGTGAGGCGGCCATGGTTTTATATACTTGAACTCTGCACCAGCAAAATGTTAAGGTAAATATGTTTGCGCATGATTCATTATATTTGTTTATGAATCAGGAACTTGAAATACTGAAAGGCATCCATCCAGGAATCGTATTGGATCGTAAGATCAATGAAAAAAATCTCTCTAGAGACCGCTTTGCCCTTATGATTAATGAATACCCACAGACTTTAGGAGCAATTACCAACGGAAAGCGGAGTATGAATGCAAGCCTAGCACTGAAGATTGAAAAAGAACTTGGATTAGAAGAAGGTTTCTTTATGAGCCTGCAAGTCTGTTATGATAGTAAACAAGAGAAAAGAAAACTAACCGAAAGAGCACACCCTGACTTCTCCAAATTAAGAAAAGGCTTATTTTGGGATACGGACATGGATAAAATTGATTGGCAGCAACAAAAGCGAGCCGTGATTCAACGAATTTTTGAGCGAGGAAATACCAATGAAAAAGAGGAAATAACTCGTTTCTATGGTAATCCGGAAATCAAAAAGTTCACTCAGAAACCAGATCACATGCATGCCTAACCAATTGTACTGGAATACGGTAACACCGCTCTTAAAAGCTGCATTAAGGAAGATGATGGAAAAAGCAGCTCTTCAACCATTCAGACTTGTTGGAGGCACCTCTCTTAGTCTTCAGCTGGGTCATCGCTCTTCTATTGATATTGATTTATTTACAGATGCCACCTATGGGTCAATCGATTTTGATGCCATTGATAAGTTTTTGAGAGATTCATTCACTTATGTTTCTCAACCTCAACCAGGAGTAATTGGGATTGGGCAGTCGTATCTAATTGGCGAAAGCGAACACGACACTGTCAAGCTTGACTTATATTACGCAGACTCATTTATACAGCCTGCCTTGGTGATTGATTCATTCCGGCTGGCAACTGTAGAGGAGATCATTGCCATGAAAATAGATATTGTGCAGCGGCTTGCTAGAAAAAAAGACTTCTGGGATTTACACGAATTACTATCGCAGTATACTCCGAGCAAAATGATTGAGCTACATAAAGCAAGGTATCCTTATAATCACGATGAGGAGTTGATCCGAAAAAATTTTACAAACTTCACAAATGCTGATCAGGACTTTGATCCAATCTGTTTAAAAGGAAAGTACTGGGAATTAATAAAGTATGATTTTGTCCAAATCTTAAAGTAATCTTAATTTCCTTACGGCATACACATTATTCAATTACTCCACCACCACATTTTTAGAATAATGATTACCTAGCGGATGCGTGGAACTGAAGACCAGGCGCATTTTCTACTCCGTGTTCCCACTACACCTTCTGCTTGGCGTATACTTTAGGATGGCAATTGAACATCTCGTTGAAGGATTTGTAGAAATACGATCGGCTGTTGAAGCCCACCTCATCAATCACTTCGGAAACGCTGAGTTCGGTATTCTTTAAAAGCTCTGCCGCTTTCTTGAGTCGGTATTGTTTAATTAAACCATGCGGTGTGAGGCCGGTAATAGTCTTCACTTTCTTGTACAAAGATGCCTTGCTCATACCCACTTCTTCAGCAATGATGTCGGCATTCAATTCGGTATTGCTCAAATGGCTTTGGATGCAGTCGGTGATCTTCATAAAGAACCGATCTTCCTTTTCGTTGATTCCGGTAGCGATGGATTGAAGTTCGATGTTAGCAAAATTCTTGAAGCGCGTGCGCGTAGCTTCGAGTTGCTCTAATAATTTTTCAATGCGCACAAATAGATGTTCCGGATGGAACGGCTTGGGAATATATGAATCGGCTCCCACCTGAAGGCCTTCAATCCGATCTTCAATTTCAATCTTCGCAGTTAGTAAAATAACGGGTATGTGACTGGTTTGAATATTTTCTTTGATTGCCTTACAGAGCATGAGTCCGTCCATATCGGGCATCAGAATGTCGCTGATAACTAAATCAATTCGTTCTGCTTCCAATAGGGCCAGTGCACTTCTTCCATTGCTCGCCTTGTAGATGTCGTATCGGTCGGACAAGATGTTTTCCAGTAATCCGGTGATCTGGTTGTTATCATCCACCACTAATAGGGTGTGCGAGTGCTTTGTTTCTGTATGGTGCTGTGTATGGCCCGTACTCTCCTCGCCCATGGACGGTGTATCGCCAAATTCTAAGGAGATCTTTTCCTTTAAATTAGAAAGTGGAATCATGCCAGTTGTCAGTTTTAGCTGCTCCGGATATTGATTGGCGTTTATCGGAATGGTTACCGTAAACGTGCTGCCTTTACCTACTTTACTTTGGAGGTGAATTTTACCACGATGTGTGAGCACCAAACTTTTTGTCAGCGATAGGCCAATACCCGTGCTTTTGATCATACCGTTTTTTTCTATGACGGTGCGACTATTTTGATAAAAGCTTTCAAATACCTTCTCCTGATTTTCAAACTCAATTCCAATGCCATCGTCTTTCACGACAAACTCCAGTTGGCCCTGCCGCTCCCGAAGTGTTACGCGTACAAAACTTCCTCTGGGGCTGTACTTGATTGCATTAGAGATAATGTTGATCCAAATCTTTTCAATCTTACGAATGTCGATGTAACCCATGAGTTGTTCCGGCTCGGGAGAAAACTCCAGGTGAACATCACGCTCGTTGGCAAAGTATTGGAACGATTCTACTATTTGCTGCGTCAACGGAATCAAATCCATGCTGACCAATTGAAGTTCTTCTTTTCCACTTTCAATCTTTCTGAATTGCATCAGCTCATCGATTAACTTCTGCAAGCGCAGTGAGTTGTTGTAGATGCCTTTTAATTGGGTGCTGTCGTTGGCATCGCTGCTTTTTTTCAGCAAGGAAACCACCGGACCAAGTATGAGCGTCAGTGGCGTGGTGTTTTCCAGATGGGAGGCAAAACTATAATATTCAATACTCGCGGTTGCGGATTCCAATTTCCATTTTCATTCGTGCAATTAATAAAGAGTCGATAGTTGCCCGGCGGAATATTGGTTAATGAAATAGTTTGCTGTTGTCCGATGGCATTCCATTCTTTGTCGAAATTCTCCAGGAAGTACGAGTATTGATTTTTCTGCTTGTTCCAATAGTCCAACGCTGTAAATGATATGCTGATAAAATTCTGATTGTGTGCTAAGGTGATATTGTTTGTCAGGTCGATGCTGGCGTTCAGGATCTGACTTTCATCTCCCGGTTCAATCGCTTTGTTGCGCACCTGAAAATCGGTAAAAGTCAATCGTGGAAAGGCGTTCACCCGGTTTAACTTGGATGGGTAGAGAATATCGAGTCCATCGGTACCACCAAAAAATAATCGCTCGGAGATGGCAGATTGAAAGGAGGCGCCATCGGTAAACTCGTTATTGACCAAGCCATCGTTGGTATCGAAGTTAGTAAATAGATTCACTTTGGGTTCGTACAGTACCAATCCCCTATTGGTAGAAATCCAGATGGCCCCGGCCGAATCGTGTAAGATTCCATGAATGGTATTGTTAGGTAATCCATCCCGCTCGGTGAAGTAATCAATACGGTAAGGTTTGGTTTGCAGATGCAAAAGGTTAAGTCCACCGCTGGTGCCAATCCAAAGCTGCTCTTGGTTGTCCATGTGCATGCTCAGCACATCGTTGTTGCACAACCGCTTACCTTCGGGGTGATTGTATTGAATGTTCTCTTCTATTTTTTTGGAGAGTGAATTAAACCGGTAGACTCCGCCACCACGCGTGCCAAACCATAAGATGTTAGGCTTTTCCTCTACAATGGAATAGACGATGTTACTTTTGAGTGTGAGCGGATCTGCCGATGCTGATGAATTGATCTGATCATATTCTACCAGTGAATATCTTCCCTTTGATGAACGTGCTATTTTTAAATGAATGATGCCATACCCACTTGTTCCCAGCCAAATATCATTGTACACATCGACACAAATCGCATAAACAGAACCAAACGAAAGTGCGACCTCATTTTCAAAATCTCGGGGAAAGTGAAGTATCTTATTCGTTTTGGCCTCGATCATATCAATGCCTTCCCCATCTACCCCAATCCAAAAATTTCCGGAATGATCTTTCTGAATGGCGAGCACTGCGTTGTGGCTTAACCCATTTTGTGTGGTGATCACTTCTGTTTTATTTTCCGCGGGATTAATAATGTTCAATCCACCCCCGCGCGTGCCTGCATATATTTTGCCGGACGCATCTTCATACACAGCGCGAATAATTTCATGCGAAAGGGCGCCCCGCTGCGGATCGCCCGATTGAATCGAATAAAAAACTTTCGGTCGTGTTAAAAACTTATACACGCCATCCCCATCGGTTCCAATCCAAATCAAATCCTGACTTGTTTCTGTAATGGTGAGAATCTTTATTTTGGATTGTGAAAATTGAGGGAAGTAGGTGTTTAGATTTTGTAAATGAAAATTGCCTCCGGCTCGCGTTATCTTAAAAACATCTCCCGCTTCGGTTCCTGCCCACAAGGCGGTATGGTTTCGATTTTCCGTCAGAGACGAGATTGTAACCTTTCCTACATTCAAGGAAATGAGATGACGTTCCATGTCGTCCAAATGATAAAATTCAAATTGTCCGCCTTCTTTAAAGACAGCCAGATAATCGGACTCATCCAAACGAACGAATCGGTGGAAGCGGACGTTTTTAAATTCATTGACCTGTTTTGTGTACACCATGCGGCCATCCACAGAGCAAACCAATTTTCCATCTGCACCTAATAGAAATAATAGACCATGATGGAATACCAAATCTGTGACGGAAGTCATCCAGGATGGTTCAACACCATCGATGTTGATTTTGGTGAAGTCATTCTTGGAAGCGGAGTACGTGCTGACTCCTTGTCCGATCACGCTCACCCATATACTGGAGTCAGGGCCAATGCAGGCGCGAATGCTGTTCTCGAGAAACGGAATATGATCCGGACTTTGCAGATAACTTTCAAATGTGTCGCTGGTTGGGTTGTATTTGTTGATTCCCTGGTGTGTGATGACCCACAAATTACCAAATCCGTCTTCCAGCATGTTTCGCACTATATTATTACTGATCGATCCTTTAGTGAATGGATCGGGCTTGTAGACTTTGATGGAACTGCCATCGTAGCGATCTAAGCCATCCCAGGTGCCCAACCAAACGCGATCCAACTTATCCATGTAAACCGAAGTAATCGCGCTATTCGACAGCTTTGATCGCTTGTCGACATGCTGATAGGGCCAAGGCGATGACTGATCTACCGGAATAGAGTCCGGAAGATTCAAAAAGAAAAGAAGAATCGTCAGTATCTGCAAGTTGATAATGTTGTGCGTGCAAACGTAGAACATTCAATGTTCTTGTCAGGATAAAGTTGTACGACCGGTAATCAAATGTCCGTTCTGTTATCCATTTCGCAGTAATTGAGAACCCAGCGTACTTTTTAAAGTCAATACAAGACACCGTTTGGCAAGGATTTCTAAACCTTGCGTCAGGAATCGATTGTAACCTCGGTTTCAAGCCAATAACGAATGAATCAGCGAGCCGCAGTCCACGAAATAGTTAAACGTTTTCCGGAGAATCCGCTGGTGATACCAAGTGGCATTACACCAAGTCGGCCTGACATGATTATTGAGTGTCTGTTAAACCCGGGCGTGTTCGAGTTTGAGAACAAAATCTGGATGCTGATGCGTGTGGCTGAGCGCCCGCGGCAAACGGAAGGGTTCATCAGTTTACCTATTTATAATCGTGCGGGTGAAATCGAGATACTAAAATTTGACAAGAAAGACCCAGCCTGCGATTTCTCCGATGCGCGCATCATCCGCTATGCCGGCAAAGAATACCTGACTACGCTTTCTCACCTTCGGTTGGTGTGCAGTGAAGACGGAATCCACTTCCATGAACCCAAAGGTTTCTCTCCACTCTTTGGAAAGAGTGAAATGGAGGCGTATGGCATTGAAGACTGCCGCGTGACAAAAATAGAAAGCGACTATTATCTCACGTATACGATGGTTTCCGCGGTGGGCGTAGGCGTAGGTCTCATGCAAACCCGCGACTGGAAAAACTTTACACGGCATGGAATGATCTTCGCACCACATAATAAAGACTGTGCGATTTTTCCGGAGAAAATAAATGGTAAGTATTATGCGCTTCACCGCCCCAGCAGTCCATCGCTCGGTGGCAATTACATCTGGTTGGCTGAATCTTTTGACTTATTGCATTGGGGAAATCATCAATGTATCGCAACGACACGCGCTACCCTCTGGGACTCCGCACGCATTGGAGCCGGTGCTGCGCCTATCAAGACTTCGGCCGGCTGGGTTGAAATCTATCATGGCGCCGATGAACAACATCGCTATTGTCTAGGCGCGCTGTTGTTGGATGCGAATGATCCATCGCGCGTAATTGCGAGAAGCAAAGAACCGATCATGATACCTTTTGCCCAATACGAGCTAACCGGCTTTTTTGGAAAAGTGGTATTTACGAATGGTCATGTAGTCGATGGCGATCGAATACGAATGTATTATGGTGCCAGCGATGAAGTAATCTGCGGAGCGGAGTTGTCCATACCTGAGGTCCTTAACTCTTTATCTGTGCACGCCTCATGACATTTGCTGCCTTACTCAACAAACCCAAAGAAGAATTTGGCTATTTCTTAGAGATGCCAAGAGCCATGCGTGTGCTGTTGCTCACCAATATGATCTACGCCTTTGCGCTTCCGGTGATCGACATCTTCGTAGGGGCATACATCATGCGGAGCTCCAATGATCCAAAAATTGTTGCTATTTATCAGCTCACGGTTTACACGGGAATTCCAATCACCTTTTTACTCAATGGATTTTTACTGCGCTACATCAAAATTGCCAATCTCTACAGCTTCGGCATGTTGCTGAGTGGCATCTCGATGATGCTGATGATGAGCATGCAAAGTTTATCCATTACCGGTGTGGGTGTTGCGGGCATTTTAATGGGCTGCTCATTCGGGTTCTTCTGGGCAAACCGAGATTTGTTAACGCTGAACAACACCCATGACCTTACACGAAATTATTACTACGGAATAGAAACATTCTTTTATACCATCACCTATATCGTAGTGCCTTTGGCGGTGGGCTGGTTTCTCTCGCAGTCCGAAATGCACGGATGGTTTAGCGGCAATATCAGTACCGCCTATCAATTAGTGATGGTTGCGGTTTTTCTCTTAACGGTGCTTTCCAGTTTGGTGATTCATAAAGAGAAGTTCACCAATCCGATCCAAAAAGAATTTTTGTTCCTGAAGTTTCATTCGCTCTGGAGAAAGATGCTGGTGCTGGCAGGATTGAAAGGAATGGTACAAGGCTATTTGGTAACGGCTCCTGCCATCTTAATCATGCGTCTGGTTGGCAATGAGGGATCGGTCGGTTTGGTGCAAGGTGTGAGTGGCATTGTGACGGCTATCATACTTTACTTCTTAGGACGCACAACTAAGCCCGCTGATCGCATTTATATTTTTGGTGCTGGCATCTTTGTGTTTCTGATTGGCACCGTAGCAAACGGGTTACTTTTCTCCGCCATTGGTGTGATGGTATTTGTATTGTGTAAAGTTCTTTTTACTCCACTGCATGACATCGCCTATTTCCCTACGCAAATGCGTGTGATCGACATTGTTTCAAAAATTGAGAAGCGCAATGAGTTTGCTTACATCTTTAATCATGAGTTTGGTCTCTACATCGGACGATTTTTTGGCTTGGGACTTTTCATCTATCTAGATAGTTACGTCTCGGAGATGTTTGCGCTCAAGTACGCGCTCATCATTATCGCCTTCATTCAAATTTTGTCCATTCCGATGGCACGCCATATCATTCGTGAATGTGATCAACTCAGCAAACCATCATGAGAAAAGAAACGATACTTCCGGAAATAAAAAGCAGTCGCCATCTCTTTTGGCGGTTCATTCCTTTGCGTCACGGATGGATGTTCGCTATTGTTTCGCTCCTTCTTTTTACTTGCTCCCCTCCTGCTGAAAAAGTAAAACAGATTGTCATTGATCGGATTGAAGGAATGCCGAACCAACCCGAGCCTTACAAAATGTTGGATTGGTCGGAGAAAGCACATCACTTCGATCAATATGCTTTCAATGCGGATCTCACCGGAGAATATCAACCTTTCATTTGGATCGATAGTGCGCAACGCAACACAGCACAAAACACCTTCGGACTTTACACCGTGATTGGCGATGTGCGGCAGGGAAAAAATGGTAGTAATGAGTTTCATGAAGCACTCACTACAATGGGTTCGTTGCTGGGTGCCGGATTGGTAGGCATTGATAAAACCAACCAGCATGGTCAAAACTATGTGAAGATGGTTCAAAATTATTTCAACAGTGGCAATCAGTGGAACATCATGATGAACAACACGAACCCAAGTGTTGCCCTGCTCGGTGGCGGTTATGGTCGCGACTGGTGGTACGATGTCTTCCCGAATGTATTGTATTACGGAGTGTGCGATCTCTTCCCACATGTATCGAGAGCTGATAGCATTCAGCGGATTATTGCCGAACAATTTTTCAAGGCTGATTCGGTCTTACATGGCAATTACGATTACTCCTATTTTGATTACCACTTCATGAAAGGCGTGTCTAGTTCTATTCCGCATCAGCAAGATGTAGCGGCAGGACATGCTTATGTATTATTGTGTGCTTACGAAAAATTTGGTGATGCACGGTACTTGCGTGGGGCACAATCGGCCATGGATGCATTTGTCAGCCAGAAAGAAAGCAGATTTTATGAAGTGCTGATGCCGTTCGGTGCGTTGGTAGCTGCGCGATTGAACGCAGAGCATCATGGGCATTATGATGTAAAGAAAATTTTAGATTGGACATTTGAAGGTTGCAAGGCGGCCGATGGAAGAACAGGTTGGGGTGTGATTGCTGAACGTTGGGGCAACTACGATGTTCATGGCTTACAGGGAAGTATTACGGATGGCGGTGGATATGCATTTCTGATGAATTCATTAGACATGGCGTGGCCGTTGGTTCCGATGGTTCGCTACGATACTCGCTATGCAAACGCCATTGGCAAATGGATGCTCAACGTCAGCAATTCAGCTAGGCTATTTTATCCTTACGAAATTGATGATGAGCATCAATGGCTACCGCTTAGAAAGGACATCACCAAAAACGCCATCGCATACGAGGGGCTTCGCAAAACAGATTATGTCTATCACAAAGAATCTTTACTGGGAGTAAGCCCAGTGGCTTTAGGTGATGGTCCCCAATGGACGAAAGGGCAACCGGAGACTTCGATGTTTAGTTTATACAGCTCGGCACAAGTAGGAATATTTGGAGCGATTATCAAAAAGACAAATGTTGATAAAGTCCTTCAATTGAATTGCAACGCGACTGACTTCTATCAAACACACTCTTTTCCCACTTACCTGTACTATAATCCTTACGACAGTAGCAAATCTATTAGCTACACGAATGAAGAAAAGTTTAAAGTCGATTTATACGATGTCATCGAGCATGAATACATCGGTAAGCAAATCGCAAGTCAAAGCACTTTTACCATCGATGCCACTACTGCAAAAGTAATCGTGGTGCTTCCTGCCGGCAGCAAGATTAGGAAATTAGGAAATCAATATCGTGTAGGTGATCAAGTAGTAGCCTACCAAATCACGCAATCCATTTCAAAAGATAACTCACAATAGCTATGAAGAAACAATTACTGGTGCTATTACTGCTCTGTTCATCCGTCAGCATCGCGCTGGCACAAGTGGTGATCAGAGGGACACTAAAAAGCGGAACAGAAACGCTGGTCGGTGCTAACATCTATGTAAAGGGTACTACCATTGGAACTGTCTCCGATGCGGACGGTGCCTTTATATTGGAGGTTTCTGAGAACAACAAATCATCTATGCTCATCATTTCTCTGATTGGCTACAAAACACTCGAGTTACCCATTGGCAACCGCACCACCTACGATCTTACCATGGAAGAAGATCTCCAATTGCTATCAGAGGTAGTCGTAGTTGGATACATCGCGCAAGAGCGCGCAAAGATAACCGGTGCTGTCAATACAGTCGGTGCCGATTTAATCAGTCGGCTTCCATTGCCTAGTATCGATGGCGCTTTGCAAGGGCGCGCTCCCGGTGTGGTGGTCACACAAAATACCGGAGCACCGGGCGAAGGTGTGGCGGTGCGAATTCGGGGAGCAGGCTCCATCAATAGCGGCAATAGTCCTCTTTATGTGGTCGATGGTGTGCCTACACAAGATATTAACAACATTGCCACACAAGATATTGCCAGCATTACGGTACTCAAAGATGCAGGCGCCACGGCAGTGTATGGTTCGCGCGCAGCCAATGGCGTAGTGATTGTTACAACGAAAACAGGTAGCAGTGCGAAAACTCAAATTCAATTTAGCAGTCAGGTGGGAGTGCAAGAGCCAAGCCGCACGATTGCCATGGCGGATACAAAAGAGTACGTCAGCATTTATAATGAAGCGGCAACCAATGATAATGTTGGCAAAAATCCTTTGCTGCTAAGACCGTTGATTCCAGATGCTTTGGCGGCAACGCTTCCGAATGTCAATCAAATCGATGCCATCTTACGAAAAGGGATTTTGCAATCGCATAGTCTTTCCATTTCCGGAGGCGAAGGAAAAACGCATTACTTTATTTCAGGAAATTACTTTGACCAGCAGGGAATTATTAAGTCCAGTCAGTTCAATCGCATCAGTACGCGCATCAACATCGATTCGGAAGTAAAGAGTTGGCTGCGCACAGGAGTTAATATTAATATCAGCAAGTCGACTACCGATTTAATTGGTAGCTCCGGTGATGGTGCCGGTGGAAATGGTGGAAGCGTTATTCGCTACGCATTCTTTCGGACACCGGCCATTCCTATCTATGATGCCAGTGGAAACTTCACGGACAAACCGGATCGCTTTGACTTTTTTGGAGATGGTTACAATCCGGTGGGGATGTTGGCCTTTAACAACAATCAACTGATATCGAATCGCCTGTTTGGAAAATTCTTTATTGAGCTCACACTGCTGAGAGGATTGAAGTTCACCTCCAATTTTGGACTTGACTTAACCAATTCTAACCAGCGAAGATTTGATCGCAACTGGGGAACAGGCGGCCGTATCAATGGCATCAATCAATTATCTGTTTCCGATGTGAATACCGAAACAACCACGTTCAGCAATTTCGCTACCTATTCCAAAACCTTTGGTGAACAAAACGTCACGCTCTTAGCCGGCATGGAGGCTATCAAAATAAAAAACTATAGTTTGTTCGCCACCGAAAAAGATTTTGCTGACCAAACTACTGCATTAACATTCTTAGGAAATGGCCGCGGACAAAAAACAGTACAAGAAAATAAAAATGGAAGTTCGCTTCTCTCCTACTTCTTAAAAGCGAATTATGATTATCAAGAAAAGTATCTGATCTCCGCCACATTCCGCAGAGACGGCTCTTCACGTTTTGGTTCTGAAAACAGATGGGGTACATTTTATGCAGGCTCTTTAGGTTGGCGAATTGATAAAGAATCTTTTCTCGTTACGAACAAAACAATAAACCGACTGCTCTTACGAGCGGGCTATGGCGCTATTGGAAATCAGGAGATTCCCAATTATGCATATTCGGATGCTATCAATGCTGGCTACAATTATCCTTTTGGAAGTACGCGCACTGCAGGATATGCTGTAGCCGGATTAGGAAATAGTAAAATCAAATGGGAAACTAGCCAACAGTTCAATGTGGGTGTTGATCTTGAACTTTGGGATGGGAAATTTTCTGCTTCTGTAGATTACTTCAATAAAACAACTTCTGATCTTCTGGTTCGGCAGCCCATCGCTTCTTCCTCGGGCGCAGACAATTCCGGATTCGCTCACTTCATCTGGGTGAACAATGGACAAGTAAGAAACAGTGGCATTGAATTGGTGCTTAACTACGCCAACAAAGTACGCGACTTTAGTTACTCTATAAGTGCCAATGCGGCCACGTTGAAGAACGAAGTTTTGGATGTGAATCCATCTATCCCCAATGGCGCCATCGGCTCCGACCGAATTACCTTAACCGAGAAAGGTTTTCCGATCGGATCATTTTATCTCTATGAGATGGAAGGTATTTTCCAAAACAATACGGACATCTTCACACACGCGTACCAAGGCACCGGCATTCAACCGGGCGATGTAAAATTCAAGGATCAAAACGAAGATGGGTTGATTGATGGAAGAGATCGCACGCACGTGGGCAGCCCTATACCAACACTTACAGCTGGCTTGAATGTAAATCTCAATTACAAAAATTGGGATATGTCCATTTTCTTTCAAGGCGCTTACGGTCAGAAAATCTTCTCGGTGTTGAATCGCGATATTGAAGGATTCTATCGTCCGTTCAATGTAACACAACGCTACTTTGAAAATCATTGGACGGGTCCGGGAACAAGCAATCAATTCCCACGTGCATCGTGGGATGCCTCCGGTAACAACACGCGTTATTCTACACGCTTTTTAGAAGACGGATCTTATACACGCTTAAAGAATGTGCAGATAGGATACACGCTTCCTAAAAACGCACTAACTAAATATGGCTTTTCTGCCGCGAGGATTTACATCTCGGGTGTGAATCTTCTTACTATCACAAACTACCAAGGCCTCGATCCGGAGATGACGGTGAGCAATAACGCGGCAGGGCAAGGTGATGGTTCGGCAGGATTGGACTGGGGTACGTATCCCGCTGCGCGCTCGTACAATATTGGAGTCAACTTAACATTCTAAAAAGTCAACAGAATGAAAAACAGAATCAAAATACTTTTTACAGTAGTACTAGTCGCCACCTCGTGCTCCGACTTTTTGGAGGAGCCACTTCAAGGCACGTATTCAAATGCCACATTCTATAAAACAGAAGCGCATGCCAAACTGGCGATAGCAGGTGTCTACAACGCGATCACTTTTGCTTCCACCGATAACAACTTGTGGGTGTTTGGCGATGTGGCCTCTGACGATGCTACCAAAGGTGGATTGTCAGGCGATCAGAGCGACATTCAGTTTATTGATGAGTTTACCTACGCGCGCAACAATGCCTCATTAGAGAAATTCTGGAAGCGATACTATGAAGGTATCTCTCGGGCAAATTATGTTTTATACTATGTGCCCTCCATTGAAATGGATGCCGTTACCAAGAAGCGAATTTTGGCGGAAGCCAAATTTATACGCGCCTATCTCTACTTCAATCTGGTAAATGTATTTGGCTCCGTCCCTATCAAACTCAATCCTCCCATAAATCAGGACGAGATCAATAAAGCCAAATCGCCAGTTAACTTAGTGTATGCTCAAATTGAAAAAGATTTAACCGAAGCTACTGTTGATCTCGAAAAAGTAAGCGTAGATGTGGGGCGCGCTACACAAGGCGCAGCGTGGGGTTTGTTGGCAAAGACCTATATCTATCAAGAGAAATATGCCGATGCATTGGTAGCAATCGCAGCTGTTGATGCGTTGGGACTTTACAGCCTGGAAAAAGTTTATAAAAACAATTTCCTCGACTCCACACAAAACAATTCCGAATCACTATTTGAAATTCAACACCTTCGATTACAAGATCCAAAGCTGGGCAGCTACCTCAATCAATACTTCTCTCCTGCCAAAGACAACGGCTATTTCTTCAACGTGCCTCTTCAAAACTTTGTCAACGAATTTGAAACAACGGCTGGTAATGTAGTTGATCCTCGTCTCGATTACACCGTTGGTCGCGATGGACAAAAATGGATTAATGGGGAAGATTTTAATCCGCCCAATTCCAATTCACCACCCTGGTCACCTACCGGATTTTTGCAAAAGAAACATTGTCAACCTAAGAAGCAGGTAGATCCGAATCCGGGCGATGCGAGCTTGAATTATGTTTATCTGCGCTATGCTGATATTCTGCTCATGAAAGCCGAAGCGTTGAATGCCTTGAATAGAACTAGCGAGGCGTTGGTACCACTCAATGCGGTGCGCAAACGAGCGAGAGAAAGCTATTTGTACGACAAAGATCAAATCGGCTTTGGAGTCATACCGAGTGGATTATTGCCCGATGTGATTAGCACATCACAACCAATCGTTACAGACGCAATCCGCCATGAAAGACGTGTGGAGTTCGGCTTCGAGTTTCATCGTTTTTTTGATTTGATGCGCTATGGAAAAGTAGTAGCAGAAAATTCCTTGGCTGGAACCGGTTTTGTATTCGATAAGCATCGCTACTTCCCCATTCCACAATCTGAATTAGATACCAATCCATTTATCAAAGAGTAGTAGTATATCATCCATTTCTAAACACAATTAATAATTAAACTAAACAAGTATGAAAACAAAAAAAGTAACTTTTATTGTAGGCATCGCGCTGCTGAGTGCAGCGTTCGTTGCCTCCTGCTCAAAAGATGACCCGGCAGTGGTTGTCGACAAATCGGCACTGACCACGGCTATCGCATCTGCTAACACGTTGCTCACGACCACCTTTGAAGGTGTGGGAACAGGAAACTATCAGCGCGGATCTCAAGCTGCTCTTTCCAATGCAGTGACCGTAGCCCAAGTAATTAAAGATCTTCCCGAAGCATCGAAAGCATCGGTACTGGGAGCCGTTTCCAATTTGAACGCTGCGATCGCGCTTTATGGAACAAAGATTGTGACACCCATCGACCCGACTAACTTAGTTGGTCAATGGACATTCGATCAACTCACTTCTACTGCGGCAGGAACGGTCGTGAAAGACTATTCCGGAAATAACCGTGATGGAGCTATTAAAGTGGGTAATGCAAACTTACTACCTGCTGGTGGTGGTGTGGCTGCACTGGGAACTGACCGCTATGGAGTGTCCGGTAAAGCACTTCTATTGGATAAAGGTGCCAATGTAGAGATTCCTTACAACACGGCATTCAATCAACCTGCCATGTCATTCTCTGTTTGGGTGAAACTGAAAGAAAAACGCAATAACCGTTTCATTGGTTTGCAATCATGGTTAGGTTATAAGTTTGAAGTGCAAGATGGAAACGTTCCGTTTTTATCAATGGGCCACAGCGGTGGAACATACGATCGTGATGCTGGCATCGCCATCGGTTTGGATGCATGGTATCATTTAGTGACTACTTACAAAGCCGGAGAAATGAAATTTTATATCAATGGTATATTAGTAAAAACATGGACTGATACTCCCAATGCAGCGAAAGCAATTACACCCACCTTTAATTTGGTGTTAGGTTGCGATTTCCCTTCTGACAAGTATTCATCTGATCCGAATGGAACCAATTTTGATGTGGTGGGCAATGCCGATTACCATATCATCCCTGCAGCGTGGGGTGGTTACTTGCACGGATATCTGGATGAAGTACGTATTTACAAAACCGTGCTGACCGAAGCACAAATAACAAGTATCTACGATCTTGAGAAACCTTAATTAGATCTTAACTATTTGCAAACATAAGAGGATGGTATTGGTTGCCATCCTCTTTTTTCTTTCCATTATGAAAAGCTATTTACTTAAATACATGATTTCATTTTCCACGAATTGGACTCAGCCGATGGCAGGTATGTTATTGCTGTTACTTAGCTTATTCACGTACTCAAGCAGCGCGCAAACGGGGCAACTCGATCTGGCGCGCATTCAACAAATGCCCAACCTGCCATCACCTTATCAGATGCGCAATTGGAAACAAGTAGCCATTCAATACGATCAATTCATCTATAATACTTCCGCATCCGGGCAATATTTTCCGGTGCTTAAACAAAAAGCAGGCGGAGTAAATTACCCCACTCTTCAACCCATTCTCCTCGATACGTATGTGGGCAGCTCTTCATCCGGAAATCAGGCGGAAGCCATCAATATTATTCCATCACTCGTAGGTGCTACGCTGATGGGCATCGATAAATCCAATCAGGCAGGAATCAATTGGGTAATCAATGCGAAAGATTTTTTTAACAAAGCCAATCAACAAAACGTGTATCTGAATGGATACGCTACCTCCAGTGGAAATGATTGGTGGTACGATGTCATGCCGAACGTTTTCTTTTATCAACTATATGCTCAATACCCGACAACAACTGATTTCTCAACACAATTTATAAGCGTTGCCGATCGATGGCTGCAAGCAGTGCAAACCATGGGCGCATCGGCCACTCCGTGGACTGTTCCTCAAATGAATTACCGCGCCTTTGATTTACTGGCCCTGACGCCCAATGCAAACGGAGTGATTGAACCGGAAGCAGCAGGCGCGATCTCGTGGATTTTATATCATGCCTGGATAAAAACCGGCAACAAAAAATATTTAACGGGCGCAAAACAATCCATGGACTTTCTGTCCGGATTAACCAGCAATCCATCATACGAATTACAACTGCCTTATGGAACGTTCATCGCTGCGAAAATGAATGCGGAAGTAGGAACCAATTATGATATTGCAAAAATGCTGAGTTGGAGTTTTGATCGCGGTTCGTTGCGCGGCTGGGGCACTATTGTTGGCACCTGGAATGGATCGAATGTTTCAGGACTTATTGGTGAAGCCAATGATGCAGGAAATGATTATGCGTTTGCACTGAATGGATTTCAGCAAGCGGCTGCCTTCGTGCCATTAGTAAAATATGACAAACGCTTTGCAAAGGCTATTGGTAAATGGATACTGAATCTGTCCAATGCGAGTCGATTCTTTTATTCAAAATATCTTCCTTCAGCCAGTCAAGATGATTTTTTGTGGAGTTCAGCAAATGATCCGAACTCAGTCATTGCCTATGAAGCATTAAAAGAAAACAGCAGCGGAAGAAAATTGTATGCCACCGGAGACGCGAAAGTAAATGGATGGGCCCAAACCAATCTGGGGCTTTATGGATCATCGAGCGTAGGATACTTGGCCGCGTTAGTGGACACAACGGATGTGGCGGGAATTCTTTTGCTCGATGTCAACAAGACAGACTTTTTTACAACCGCTTCCTTCCCTTCTTATTTGACCTATAATCCTCATGCTACTGCGAAGCAAATTACATTATCGCTTGGTACCAAGACCTACGAAATCTACGATGCACTTTCTGAAACAATCATTCAGGCAAATGCAACCGGAAACACATCAATCAATCTGCCAGCAAATGAAGCCCGATTGTTGGTTTATCTTCCACAAGGATCCGTGCCCACCATTTCCGGAAACCGATTAGTACTCGGCAATCAAATTGTAGATTATCATTATGGATACGATTACACAGCGAAACCTCTTATCAAATCAATTGCCGTCAAAGATAGTGTGGTGGAATTTAATCAATCCGTTCCCGTTTATACCAAAATTGAAAACGCTCCCAGCGCTACGTATAGTTGGTTTGTGAATGGTGTTTTAACTCAAACATCTGCTACCAATGCGTTTACATGGACGGCACCACAAGTGGCAGGACCTTACTCCATCGTTTTGAAAGTGGAGACGGGCGCCACAACGATAAAAGATAGTCTGTCTGTAAAAGTGGTCGAGCATATACCAACACCTCCGGTTGTTACAGAAATTATAAGCGATCATAAATTTTATTACACGACACAAACAGCGTTGCTCACATGTAATGCTACCAATAAATCAGGTGGAACACTGGTTTACAAGTGGATCGTTACGCAAGGCACAATCACCAACACCATTAATTCATCGGCTAATTGGCAAGCCCCTGCCGATGAAGGTCTCTATGATATCGTATGCGAGGTAACTAATTCCGATGGATTAAAAGCCACTGGAACAAAGAAGGTGCTGATTAAAAAAACAAGTACGGTAACTACGACACCTCTCGCCTATTATCCGCTGGACGGGAATGTGCTGGACTATAGCGGAAATGACTACAATGGCGTGCTGGAAAATGCTAAACTCACGCTTGATGCGCGAGGCGAAGCCAACAAAGCATATCTCTTCTCTTCATCTTCTGATCTTATATCTGTCAGTAACAATACCGCGCTCAACTTTGAAAATCAGATAACACTTTCGTGTTGGATTAAATTAGTAGCTGTGCCACAAGAAACATTTATTCTCTCGCATGGTAGTTGGGAGGAGCGCTGGAAAATCTCGATGACACCGGATAAGAAACTTCGGTGGTCGGTAAAGACCGTCAATGGAATCAAAGATTTAGATAGCTCACTGCCTCTGCAATTAAATACTTTCTATCATGTTACCGTAGCTTACTCAGGCTATTCCATGGAGCTTTACCTGGACGGAGTACTGGATGCTTTCTCCAACCATTCCGGACTTATATTGAAAACGGGTAAATCAATTTCTTTTGGAAAGAAAGATGTTAACACCACTAATTATTATTTACGAGGCACCTTAGACGAAGTCCGGATTTATAACAAATCTCTTTCGCCAGATGAAATCGAAACATTGAAAAGTCTATGGCATGCCGATCTAATCACATCCGTCAATAACGAAGCCATAGCTATAGACATTTATCCAAACCCTACGAGCGGTAAATTTCATATCATAATCAATAAAACCATCATCGACATAGAAGTAGTTGACATGACAGGACGAAAAATGGCAAGCTCCTACGCTACCACCTCCGATGGCGTTGAAGTTAACCTTCCAAATGCCTTACCCGGCCTGTTCGTCTTGCGGATTAATGTTGGGAACGAAATTATCTATAAGAAGATGGTAGTGGAGTGATCCTATCTTTTATGACCTCACCTGCTCTCCACTTCAAAATAATAGTCAGCGTGTATGGGTTTATTCTCGCTGGTAATTCCTTCGATTACCACATGATAGATTCCCGGTAGATCAGCGGAGAAAAAGGAAACGGTGGCTCTTCCATTTTCATCGGTAATGAAATGAGGGTTCCAATAAATGGTGGACCGATAATCGGGAATAGATGTCTCAGTACTCGTTGTATAGTCGGGAAATAATAATTGTCTTTCCCGATTAAAGCCAGCCACCTGCACTCGTTGAAAATTTGCCGGAGCATTAAAACTTGAAATGTCCTGTTTAGTATAGACAGAAATGACACCATTCGCACCTTGTGTACCATACAACACATTGATCCGTTTAGTAAAACCAATTGACTTTACCGTACGTGGGTCAATCATCGCTAAGACAGAGCCGGCATTTCCCGGTCCACCATCCGGACTCGATCCGGGAGATACCGGAACATCATTAATCATTACCATCGGACCACCGGGATTGTTAACAGTCATTCCGGATGCACGCGTAAAAAAGACTTTCTCTTCAGGGATGTTTACGGTCATTCCGGGTACTTTACCGACAAGGGCATACAATAAATTGGGATAGTTTAAATTTAGATCTTTATCGGCAAGCATGAAATCAGACGAGCCATAGGTACTTTTAACATTTTCTGCACCTTTCTCTTCATCAATTTTCTTTCCTTTGATTTGCACCACATTCAACAAACTATCTCCTTTCGGAACTTCAAAAGCGGAAACAATGCGCTGCACTGAGCCCACAAACAAAGCAGGTAAACTATACTGGCTGGTCAAATAATGAGTCGCTGCAGGAGATTGTTCCAACTTAAACGTGCCATAGGCAGTTTTGCTCGCCTTATCCGATTTTAGAAGAAAATAGGCAGAGTCATAAAACTTAAAACCCGTCTGCCAAAAGAATCCCTGATCATTTGTTTCGCTTAACTGCGGAATATTCTTCGACCACTGAATGATGTCGAATTTAGTCTTTTCGATCTTACCTTTATTATTATAAAAATGTCCCGCTAGGGTAATACCTGTTTCAACCGGATACGAGATTTGATTGACTTGTGTCAGCTTTCTCCGCTGAATGGGAAAGAGTTGTTCAATCGAGTCGCGAAGAGGCACATCGACTACTTGCGTTGCATCTGTAATTGAAATAGACATGTTTGCATCGATGGGCAGACCGGTGCTATCATATGTTTGCACACTCAATTGAACACGATCGCGTGTTTTATAAAGCTCTTTGTCAGTAGAGATCTTTATCAATTTAGAATTTACTGAAGCCGACTTACGGGCAATGGCATAATCTACTTTATCCACTTTTGGTAAGATAGGTAGTTCTTTAACAAACAGATTTTCATCTCCAAAGTTTCGCATGGAGTTGGTGTACGATCGCAAAAAATAAGTTCCGGGCTTCAACGTATCAGGAAGAATAAAATCGTTGGAAGCAAATCCGCTATCCAAAGCCAACTGTTTACGAAGCACAATGGCTTTCGTGGGATTAATAAGTTCTACGTACAACAATTTACTGATCGAATTACGCAATTCCTGGTTGTAGTAATTCATGTAAGCTTTAAACCATATCGGTTCACCCGGATAATAATAAGGCTTATCGGTGTGTAGATAAACACTTTCATAAATACTACCCAGTGCGTTTACAATTTCATCATCCACATTCTCCAATTCCTTATACTCAATCGGCAAGCTCATTCCCAAGTCTCCGTTGGCCATCGATCCTTCTATTTTGATCGAATTGGTATTGAGTAAACGACCGCTGTTACTAAAATCAATGAGGTTAGGCAACCGGATAACAGACTCGTCAGTGGCATTGCCATTTTTAAATTTGATGATCAACTCCTTCGCTGCCCGTAAACGAAAATATCCTTTGATGGAAGATGGCTCGAGCAGCGAGTCGCGCTTTAGGTATAATCCTTCCTTCGTTGTAACTGTATAACCTTCCTCACCGAGTCTATTCATACTTAGTGCTTTCAAAAAGTGTCGCAAAGTACCATTGTAGGATTTTTTTCTATTCAGCTCTCTCAGTTTTACTTCCTTCAATCCATTGGCAGATAAATACTCAAATCGAATAGGAGTGTTAAATGACGCGGTCCACGTCAGTGGATTAGCGTAAATAGTTAATCGATAACCCAAAAAATAATTTTCAATGATCAAGGGTAGTTCAACTTGCAAAGGACCAGATTGCTTGCGTCCGTTATTAGCAAAATCCTTATTTATAACTTTAAACTGCGAAGCAGATAAGCTTCGAAAAGCACTTGTCTTAATATCATTAAGTTGCTGCAGCGATAGCTGTTCTTTATTCTTTTTATCGATCCGCTCCATCGAAAGATTGAGATTATAAATACGGCCCGGTTCAATGCGTATGGAGGATTGAAACAACTGATATCCCTTTTTAAATAATATCAAATCGATAAACCCCTGTGGAATCTCTTCGGCCAATTGAAAGGCTCCCTCCTTATCAGAAGAAGCAGCGATGGCCGATTGATTAATGAATACTTCTACGCCTTCTAAAGGCTTTCCATTTTTCGCATCCAGAATCTTGCCCCGTATTTGCGCTATCGAAAAGCTGATGCTCTGAATGATTAGCAAACTAACCAGTAACCACCTATTTGCGACTAGTAAATGCATGATTTGTTTTAGTATAAATATTAACGAATAACTGATTTTGCAAATGCACGAGATTTTATTTCATTACGATTCATTCAATCGTTTCTTGATATCTAAATACGCTGTTTTCAAAAATGCTTTTAGGTATTTCGCTTCGATCGGCAACGCTGGTTTGATTTTAATATGACGCATTCGCTTGCCGGTACCTTCTAATAATTGATGTTCATCGTAAAAGAAAGCTCCATAGAAAAATCCTACGTTAGCATGCGCTGTGAACACATCCAGATAGGCAAAAGGTGTGTTCTCCACACACCCGGTGGGATGACCGTCATGAAAAATCATTTCGACATCCGGGCCACAGTTCCGAATTTCGTCAAACCAGGTAATCGCAATGCTATGTAATTCCTTCGGTTTACTATTCAGCCAATCTTCCAGCGATATAGCTTGAAAGTCCTTCGATGTAAAACGAAACAATTTATCCATGAACCCTGCTTTGAAGACGGAAGTTATTAAATCTTATTCTCATTCTATAGCTCAAGTAAGTACTTCACCGGCACATGATCGGTTAACCAAACTCCATTGTCTGAAATATAAAAACGGTACTTTTCATCATGCATTTGCTGAGCAAGCACTTTGAATATAACTGGCTTGCCATGTCGTTGCCCTACTTTCATGGCTGTCTCTATGTCCCTACTCAGATGAACATGCTGGCGCCTGCGTTTCTCCAACCCGGAGGAAAGAATGGAAGCAACCGACTTCTCTCCTGTTCCATGATATAAAATATCCGGTGGTTGCTGACTTTCATAACCCAACTCCACGGAAACAGAATGACCCTGACTCGCTCGGATTTTATCTCCTGCTTCGTTGAATGCAAATCGCTTTTTGGAATTACTTTCGACTACCACGTCCAATGTCGCTCGGTCAATCGGTGTGCCGTATCGAGCAGATTTCTCCAGCAGCTCATGAACGGCTACCCACCCTTGTTGATCGAGTTGAATACCAATCGTTTCTGGTTGATGCCTTAGTACCAAGCTCAAAAATTTACTGAGATGAGTTAACTCTTTATCGTTCATAACGGCCATCCATTCTATCTTACCTTAACATCCACGTGGGGATCGTAAAAAACATTCATACATACTGCCGATCCCATAGCGATAAACCCTCTTCGCTTTTGCATACACCATTTCGCTTAATTCAATTCCTCACAAATCGGGCATACAAATACATCCTTTATTACTTCCTTCGGAGAGAGTTCCAATTCCGATCCACAGAGTCTGCAAATCGCATCGACCCGAACCACTGTAGTACCTGCCATCATATCTCCAATTCGTTGATTTTTATCGGATTGGTTGATGACCAACAATGCTGGAATTCCAAGAAACATCATCTCGAACGAATCTAGTAATCTTCGCAGGAAAGTTTGCACAATGGTGGGTACGTTTCCGCGTACATCAACCACATGTAAGTGAAATGCTTTCTTGCCGATGGTTTGCCCCCAGCTTGCTTCACAAACCGGAAAGTAAACAAACCAGATCAATGGAAGAACCAGTGCTTTGAATCCCTTTACGTGATAGGTTCCAAACTCATCTGCGTCTCCGGCTAAAAAAATATAAATCGCGGATACGATAAGTACAATCAGATAATCCAAGATATTAGAATAATACCTTGCGGACAGGTTCTTTTTCTTGCCGGGTATAATTATCATACATCCGTTTTATACAACCAATCTTGCTCAAACAATAGAGGTGAACATCATGATTCCAACTCCATCATTCTCAAGATCAATTTACGATTCATCGATCACCCTCGTTTTAGATATGGTATCATGCCAACCAATACCGTCTTGCCCTAAGAAGGAAAGTGCATCGAAGGGGATAAAGCGGCATAAAGAGCGAATGAATATTGTTTCAAATTCAGGTTTCTGTCCCTTGATGGTAACCACTCTGGTTTTCGTTATAAACTTCGCCAAGGTTCTACCTGTTAAATATTCAAAACCGGTGTAATAAATCAGTCCGGCAATGATGGTTACCAAATAATTTAACAATCGATTATCTTCTTCAAAGATGGTCAGTAAATCAGGTGCAAGAATTGCGAATACAACACCAAGAAATATTCCAAAAAGGAAAGTGAAGATCAAGTAGAAAATAATATCCAGTAGATGGTTAGCAAAACGCTTGCCTTGACTAGCAATTTTTATAGATACGTGATTTTCCTGATAACTTTCATCGGTTATCTCGTTCAATACAATGGCACTGTCCTGAACGAAAGATGGGCATGACACTTGAAAGTCAGCCGGTTTATCTGTTAATCCACACATAATACCTTGCTGAAAGTCAAACTTTTGATTCTTGCAAATTTTGCAGAATCTGAGTTGTTCATCTCTGGTTGTCATTTAAAATCGAGTTAGTCTTATTACGTTTTTGATGGGATTATGCTGTTAATCAATGAGGGTAAACGAAGATAGGAAAACTAATTATTTCTGCAATAAGCCCTATTACGTCTTATCTAAAATGCGACTTGAAACTCAGACCTCCTAACAATCGAATCGTTCGTCAAACAAATAATCGCCCTAAATCCATTTTGTGTCATCATATTTTGACACAGATTGCTGAATGGACTCGCTTGCACGGCTCACAAGAGGCTTTGCAGGGCTGACAAGAGACTTTGCAGGGCTGACAAGAGACTTTGCACGCCTCACAAGAGACTTTGCACGCCTAACAAAAGACTTTGCACGCCTGACAAGAGACTTTGCAGGGCTCACAAGAGACTTTGCGCGCCTCACAAAAGACTTTGCATGCCTGACAAGAAGCTTCGCAAGGCTCACAAGAGGCTTTGCAGCTTTGAACAAGAATCATTTAGCTCTGCTAAACGCCTTACTGGTCATTTCTAAAGGTTACGGAGACCTCCGTATGAAGATTACTGTTTATGCATAGTTAATTGACTAACGATATAAAAAGGAAATTGCCATGAAATAAGAGACGGCTTACCTCACCCTTATCCGATAACTAAATACCGGCCGCCCATCGGCAACCACGTGCACTGCCACAATTCCACGAGAAGTGAATGCATGGGTGAGATTGTATGTACTTTCATTTTCGTCACAACCCGCTTCGATGGAGGTTACTTCGCCATCATTTACATGCAATGCCAACTTGTGAATAGGAATGCCTCCCTCCTGCTTTACCTTGAACTGTACGTTCTCGCCTTTATCGACCATCATAAAAAATGTAGTGGGCTGCACGGCATGAAGGGCATAATCGTAACTGGCTGCATACACCAGTGGTGCATTTAAAAAATCAGTGAGGGCGGGTTTATCGGAAAGAAATAGATGTGCTGTATCCAAAGGATAATGGCTATGCACAAATGTTGCTGGCAATACTAAGAAATAAGATTCATTAAAATTTGGAATAAAATATCCATCCTGACCATAGACTTGCCCACTCGCCCAAGTGGCATCGCTGAGGTACCAAACGCTGTCGATACGAACGGCATTCCAACTATGGTTAGGGATGCCAGGCCCTCCCAGGTTTGCCTGGCTGCTGCGTGCGTAACCATCCACCAGCTGACAAGCAATGCCTGCATGCTCTGCGAGTGTACGAATGAGATAGGCGTAACCGGTACATACGGTGCTACGCTTTTCGCGCAACTGTTCATACATCTGATGATTGATCTTCTGATTCCAAATAGCCAATGATACAGGGTCGGACTGGTAGCGCTTCCGCAATTGTTTCACTTTTGCGTACAGTTGATAATCGCTGCGAATATTGGCACACACCCACCGGAAGATGGCCCTGTATTTTTCATGCTCGGTAGAAAATGGTGCGGTCAGTTTCAACGCCAGACTGCGAGCATCCGCCAACGAATGATTGAGATAACGAGCCGCTACGCTATCAGGCAAATGATAATTGTGCGTGGAGTGCACGGGCGATTGTGCAAAGAGGCCTGCCGTGAGGCAGACCCCTATCACCCCCATCCAACTACACCTAATCTTCATTAAAAGATATTCTTAAATTTTACCCACCATTTTTGAAATCCGGTGGCAGGTGGCTCTACATACACCTTCCCTACCACTACTTCACCCAAAATGGTTTCGAAGTCGAGTTGCATCACCACCGAAATGGTAGTAGACGCAGCACTAACAGTATGCTCGAATGTTTTGTAGCCAATAAAACTAAATACCAATACATCGCCTTCGCGCAATTCGCGCTCAAATACAAATTCACCCTTCTCATTGCTCACCGCTCCCAAGGTGGTCCCTTTCAGCGCGATGTTTACGCCAACCATCGGGAGGCGCTCTTCTTCCGAAATAATCTTACCGGTTACATGCACCACCGGCTGTGGCCAGGCTTGCCGAGAAGTGATATCAACCAATCCCATGAAGTGGTGTGATGATTCTATTTTGGTAATGGGTGGCAGTGCTGATGATGGAGTAGGTAATAGCGCCAAAAACAAGCCCAGCATTCCAGCTTTCAAAAACATCCATTCCGGCCTCACTGAAACCGGTGCCATGGTAGAATACGTTTTCAACTGACTTGCCTGAAAGCGTCCACAGGTGTGTGCGGTAGATTTACTAAAGTAGTCGATGATTTGTTGATCGCTCATGGCAGTAAAGTCCACCACTTCTTTCTTGCATGAACCACACCAGCCACCCTGACTGGTAGGCGTAAAATTGCTCCACTGCTCAGCACAAGTCTGAGGGACCGAAAGAGTAATCGATTTTTTCATAGGATTTGAAGTTTATTTATTACCTAGATGCAGTTGGGTGACTAATTCCATAACAGGGATGCAACATTTTTTAAGAAAGTTTTAAGACCCTTTCTCATGTTGCCAAGGATCTATCTCAAAAGGTATAATCCGGTTAGGAATAATGAATTGACTCAGCTAAATTTCAATCAGAAACTAATAACCAATGATCTGTCCTAATTGTCAATCTGAATATCCGGAAACTATTGTTACTTGTTCGAAGTGCGGATATCCGTTTACGGGAACGGACCAAGAGAAATCTTCTTTTATTGCACGTCAAGTTTTAAAAGCCGGAGAGATTGGGGATGCAACGAGCGGTATTAAGAACGCACAAAGTATTTTATATACCATTGGTATTGTGACATGCGTATTAGGATTATTAATGTCAGAGGACATTCTGGCAATGGCGTTGAATCTTTTCTTGGGTGTTGGATTCATTGTGTTAGGGTATCTGGTTGTGAAGAGTCCAATGCAAATATTAAGTTTAGCGCTGGGCTTGCTTCTGGCCATTTATATTCTTGGGGCTTTGATTGATTGGACTACACTGTTGCGAGGTATTATCTGGAAGGTAATCTGTCTTTCTTCTCTGACATACGCAATCATCAAATACAAAAAAGCAGAAAAGATCAAAAAGGAAAGTGAGTATTTATCAAAGATTGAATAAGCTGATTGAGATACATGAACCGGCCTCTTGCAATTACCTGCATACTTTTATTCATTATCTGTGCATGCCATCCACACAAAGTGACCAAGCATCTATTCGTTAATGACCGCATTTTTGACAGCGCTCAGTTGTTAAGCTCCGTGCAACGCGATAGTATTTTTCAAATAATCAACAAATTAGATTCATCCATTGGCAGCCAAATAGGCGTGAATATCATCAGCTCATTGCGTGGCCGGAATATTTCAGCGTATTCATTAGATGTTGCTCAAAAATTACGCCTTGGTCGAACATCGTACAATGATGGCATTCTGTTAACGGTGGCATTGGCAGAACATCAAATGCGTATTGAAGTGGGTACTGGTTTGGAGAACATCATTAAAGACGAAATTGCTTCCCGCATCAACCGAAACATTCTCGCTCCTCAGTTTAGGATGGGAAACTTCGGGAGAGGAATCTATCTAGGCTTGGATAGTATTAAATTTCTGATCGAGCGAGACAAAGAACTTGTGGGTGTAACTAGATAAAAGAATTGAGTGAATTTAAATACCCCATAATATCACCACCCAGAAATTTTAACAATAGGTTATCCCCTACTTTCCATACTTCTCCATCATCTTCTCCACCGCCTTGCCGGCTATGTCGGGGAATGAAATATCCAATGGCTTGCTTTCTTCTAACCACTGTTCTATTTTCTTAATGGATTTCTTCTTTACTTTCTTCAAAACCGGTACGCCTAGTTTCTTTAGTGCAGCGGCATTACACTTTTGCTCATACTGTGATTTCATAGGCACCACCAAAAGCTTCTTATTGAGATGCAATACTTCGGCAGGTGTTTCAAATCCGGCACCGCATATCACACCCGTGCAGGTGACCACACTCTCCACAAAATCAACTCCACTAATCGGATACACCGAAATACGACCTACGTGATAAGCACTTTTTGTGTGCTTCGAAAATATATGCCAACGCACCTTGGGAAGCTTCAACAAACGCTGCACGAGTTTCTTATCATCATAGGCCGGTAAGTAAACTGTATAATGGCCTAAGTCTTTTGGGCGTGCGGAACGAATAGCCGACCGAATGACCGGGGTAAAAATATTCTTGTCGTACTCTTCAAAATGAAAGCCAATGTATTTCTTGACGGGCGCATAGTTGCGAAGCATCCATTCACCAAAAGGATCTACGAACTTCGGTCGTGGTGCTTTTTTAGATAGCAAAGCCGACTGATGGCTAAGTGACACAATCTTGATTTCTTTCTTCTTACATGCCCATGCCGTGATCGGCTCGAAGTCATTCACTACCAAGTCATAATCTTCCACCGGAAAGTTTTTGATTTCCTTCATCACATCTTTTGAGCTATTCTTTTGGAATGTCTTCAAAAAATTGATACCGCCACTCTTTCCAAAGTAAAAGCTCAATCCCTTCGATTTGTATTTCACCGGATATGGCAACACAATTTCAGCTTGTGCTCCGCTAACGAACAGGTCGAGGTTTCCGTGTTTCTTAAGTTCAGGAATGATGTCTACCGCACGGCTCAGATGCCCATTGCCCGTGCCCTGGATGGCATATAGAATCTTCATTTTTTAGTGGCGAGAAATTCGTTCACAAGGTCTTTAAATATCTCGTCATTATCTAGCGTATGGCGGGCATGTTTTGATAATTTTATCCGTTGGGCTTTTGCATCCTCATGGTAGCGATAGATGCTCCATTGGCCCTGATTGTACTCCAAAGCTGTCAAGTTTTCCACCCAGTCACCCGAATTCAAATACATAACCTCCCCCTTTTCTGTGGTGATTTTCTTCATCTCCGGTTGATGGATGTGACCGCAGATAACATATTGATAACCATTGGATATAGCAATATCTGCAGCAGTTAGCTCGAAGTCGTTGATGAACTTGACGGCCTGCTTCACGCTGTCTTTTACCCGCTTGGACAGCGAAATTTTGTTTCGACCCAGCGCCTTCAAAATGAAGTTCACAAACGAATTGATCAGAATAAGGGTGTCGTAGCCAACCGCTCCCAGCTTTGCCAGCCATTTGGAATGTTGCATGGTAACATCGAACACATCGCCATGAAAAATCCATGCCGACTGGCCATTGATGGAAATCACTTTCTTATTGGCGATTTGAAAAGAGCCTAAACGAAAGCCGGCAAACTTACGCAACATCTCATCATGGTTGCCGGTGAGGTAGGTAATCTTGGTGCCTTTGGCCAATAAGCTCGTGATGTGCTTCACCACTTGCATGTGCGACTTCGGCCAATAGCGTTTACTGAATTGCCACATATCGATGATGTCGCCATTCAAAATGAGTCGCTTGGGCTTAATTGATTTAAGGTATTTGAGAAGCTCTTCTGAGTGGCAACCATAGGTGCCCAGATGTACATCTGAAATGATAACGAGTTCTACTTTGCGTCTGCCGTTTTTTCCCATAAGGGATTAGGTTTCACAAATGTAACTTTTTGGCTCGGGCTTATTGGTATGCGCATATTACCAATGTGTTACCCTACTATTAACGCTACACGTGAGCTCGAACCCGTTAATGACTAAAACGGAAGCGGAGGTATTTGATTACCTCTCCCTGTGCCGCAAACATTTCTTCGTACTTCGTTTTTATATCATGGCACTCGGGCCGCAAAGTTGATTGATACAAATCGTGCGTAAACTCGAAGTCGATCATGTCATTACGATCGTTCAGTTCTTCCAACGTAAAGTTGAATAGATCCGTATTATCCGTTTTGAATCGAAAGAAACCGCCAGGCTTCAAGATCTTTTTATACATATCGATGTAGCGACTGCTGGATAATCTGCGCTTGGCATCACGCTTACGCGGAAGCGGATCCGGGAAGGTAAGCCAGACTTCATCCACTTCACCTGCTTCAAAAAAACTCTCGATAAACAAAATGCCCGTGCGCAAGAATGCTACGTTCGCAAGACCATCTTCCACAGCCCATGTGCTGCCCTTCCAAAGACGATCACCTTTTTTATCTACGCCTATATAATTACGATTCGGAAACTGACGTGCCAGGTTCACAGAATATTCTCCACGTCCGCACGCCAACTCAATCGTGATGGGCTGATCATTTTTAAAGTAATCACTATTCCATTTTCCCTTAATAGAGTTGAACAAAGGTTTTCCTGGTTCAATCACGTTTTCGCGATTGGCAATAATTTCAAATCGTTTTAATTTACTCTTCATATAAATTATACATCCATCAACACCTAAAGTTCATTAATCTCGGCCACGACAAACGTGCTGCCGCCAACAAAAATAAAATCATCCTTGCTACTTCTTCCCTTCGCTGTGTGGATGGCTTGGTTTACATCTGCAATCACTTCTCCCTTTAGTCCAACAGCAATCGCTTGAATCATTAATTCGGTGGCATCAAGCGCACGAGGTATCTTTGCCTGACAAAAGAAATAGTAAGCATCCTTAGGCAAAAGCGAAAGTACGGCATGAAGGTCCTTATCTTTTACACACCCTAATACAATCCATAATCGATTGTACTTCTGTTGGCGAATTTGTTGCACCACCTCCCGAATGCCGCCTTCGTTATGAGCTGTATCGCAAATTATCAATGGGTGTTCACCCAGTTTCTGCCAGCGGCCTTTCAATCCCGTTAAGGACATGGTATTCTTTAAGGCCTGCTGAATAACCGAGGATGAAATAATAAACCCTTTCTTTCTCAACTCTTCAACAATGGCTAGTGCACCTGCAATATTCTTCCGTTGATAGCTTCCTTTTAAATCCAATTGCAACTCCATTTCACGCCCTTCTGAATTTCTAATTTGAAAATTACCTTCAGCCAATGAAACCACATGATACTGATCTTCAGCAAAAGTGATGAGGCTGTTGGTTGAATTAGCTTTTTCCACAAATACATCAGCTACTTCCGGCTGACGTTCACTGATAATTACCGGGACCTTCTCTTTGATAATTCCCGCTTTCTCACTGGCAATTTTTGGAAGGGTATCGCCTAGCAATTCTTTGTGATCCCAACTGATGTTGGTAATAAGCGAAACCAACGGATTGATAACATTCGTAGAATCCAGTCGTCCGCCCAATCCAACTTCGATTACAGCTACATCTACTTTTTGTTTAGCGAAGTAATCAAACGCCATCGCTACGGTAATTTCGAAGAACGAAGGCTGGATTCGCTTTATCGCAGGGCGAATGCGTTCAACAAAGTCAATCACAAATGATTTACTCACTTCTTCCCCATTGATGCGAATGCGTTCGGTAAATTCTTTTAAGTGCGGAGAAGTGTACAAGCCGGTTTTGTCGCCAGCGGTTTGTAAAATGGCCGCGAGCATGTGCGAGCTACTCCCCTTGCCATTGGTGCCTGCGATATGCACACTTTTAAACTGATGTTGCGGATTACCCAGTTCTTCACAGAGCGCAATGGTATTGGTTAAATCCGCTTTATAAGCTACCGCACCAACCCGTTGATACATCGGGAGACTCGCATATAAAAATTCAAGTGTAGCTTCGTAGGATAACATGATAACTGCGCGTCCTGAAAATAAAAAGCCGATCGAGTGACCGGCTTTTTATGGGGAGAATCAAAAATTACTTTCCGAATTTGAACAGCTTATAACCAACCGAGATTTGAATCACTTGGTTTTTTACATCCTTTGCCAATAAGCCTTCATTGATTTTTGTTAAGCCTAAATTGTAACGTGCATCGAAAGTCAAACCAAACGGTGCATCCCAACCTAAGCCCAATGCCGCGCTGATGTCGGAGCCTTTTAAGTTATCATATAAAGTCACTGGCTGACCCTGTCCGTTGATCGATGTATAGGGAATAGTTCCAGAAGCAAAACCAAATTGTGGACCTACCTGAATATTGATGCCTGCCACGGTATACAACTTCAATACAATCGGAATATTGAAATAATCATAATTGGATTCGATGTCTGTCGAATTGATTCGCACAGTAGAGCCTTGCTTCGAATAAATCAACTCAGGCTGAATTCCAATTTTTCCTAGTTTCACTAACACAAAAGCACCACCATGGTAACCGGTTCTGCTATTGTATGCAGCATTCAAGCTGCTTGCATCAATGTTTGCAAAGTTCAATCCGCCCTTGATACCAATGGCCACCTGAGCCTGTGAGAATGCCGAAAGGCCCACCAACACAAACAGAACTGTAATTACTCCTTTTTTCATGTTTTGATTGTTTAATTAAGGTTCAAAATTAATAAAAATATACATGGATCACCGATCATTGAATCCCCATTTCAGGGTTTTTTCCGGTGATCTTCCGATAGAACTGCAATAATTGTTCCATATCTTTTTCAAAATTGTCGGTAGGGTAAAAAGGAACACCCACCACCACTGTTTTTCTGGCAAAATCAAAGCCACAAGGCACAATCGGTACGTTTGCTTTTTTGGCGATATAATAAAATCCGGTGCGCAACTTCTCTACTTTCTTCCGCGTGCCTTCCGGAGCCAAGCCCAAAATAAACTCATCGTGCTGATCAAAGATAGTTGCTACTTGTTGCACCATGTCGTTGTTCTTAGACCTGTTTACGGGATAACCGCCCAACGTGCGAAACAGCCAGCCAAAAGGTGGCTTGAATAAACTGTCTTTCCCCAAAAACTTTGCCTTTTGCACTTTCAAAACACTGCGCGCCAGTACACCAATAATAAAATCCCAATTACTTGTATGAGGCGCTACGGCAACAATGTATTTTTTAATATTGTTTGGGAATGCTCCTTCTGTCTTCCATCCCATCAACTTAAAAACAAACGCATAGAAAAGTTTGAGCATGGCTAAACGATTTGGTTAATCAATGCAGCATTTGCAGCGTATGGAATGGTCACTTGCAATTGCGGTGTGCGCTCCGCTTCACGCTGAATCGCACTGACGGCTCCCGCATTTCGTGCCCAGGCTCTTCGCGCTATTCCATTGTTCACATCAAAATGAAGCATGTTCTTTAATTTGCGATCTGCCTCCGTACTTCCATCCAACAACATACCAAAACCTCCATTCATTACTTCGCCCCATCCCACACCACCGCCATTGTGAATGGAAACCCATGTAGCTCCGCGAAAGGAATCACCAATCACATTATGAATCGCCATGTCGGCTGTAAAGCGCGAACCATCGTAAATATTAGAAGTCTCGCGATACGGACTATCCGTTCCCGATACATCGTGATGATCGCGACCTAAAACAACCGGACCAATTTTTCCTTCGCGAATGGCTTGGTTGAATGCAGTGGCCAACTTCGCGCGACCTTCGGCATCTGCGTATAAGATTCTTGCCTGCGAACCTACAACTAGTTTATTCGCTTTCGCGGATTTAATCCAGTGTATGTTATCTTCTAACTGCGATTTGATTTCGGCAGGTGCTGTTTGTAAAATTTCGGTGAGCACATCTGCTGCGAGTTGATCAGTAAAATCTAAATCATTTGGATTGCCGGATGCGCACACCCAACGAAAAGGACCAAATCCATAATCAAAACACATCGGCCCCATAATGTCTTGCACATACGAGGGATATTTAAAATTAATTCCATCCTTTGCCATCACCTCTGCTCCTGCGCGCGAGGCTTCGAGCAAAAATGCATTTCCGTAATCAAAGAAATAGGTGCCGCGAGCTGCATGTATATTGATTGCATTCGCTTGTCGTTGTAGCGATTGTTGCACATGCTTTTTGAATGCCTCAGGATCAGATGCCATCATCCGATTCGATTCTTCAAAACTCAAACCCACCGGATAATATCCACCGGCCCATGGATTGTGTAACGAAGTTTGATCGGAGCCTAAATCCACGTAGATGTTTTCGGTTGCTAATTTTTCCCACACCTCAACAATGTTTCCCTGGTAAGCGATGGATACAATTTCCTTTTTCGCTTTCGCGGAATGGATTCGTTTTACTAAGTCATTCAAGTCATGAACCACTTCATCTACCCACCCTTGTGAGTGACGTTTCTTTGTTGCCTTTTCATTGACCTCGGCAATCACAGTAATGCACCCCGCAATGTTTCCTGCCTTGGGTTGTGCTCCACTCATACCTCCCAAACCAGAAGTAACAAACAACTTGCCAGCAAGTCCTTCTCCATTCTTAGAAATCTTGCGACCGGCATTCAAGATGGTAATGTTAGTGCCGTGCACAATACCTTGCGGCCCGATGTACATGTAACTTCCGGCTGTCATCTGCCCATATTGTGTAACACCCAATGCGTTGAACTTCTCCCAGTCATCCGGCTTGGAATAATTCGGAATCATCATGCCATTAGTAACCACCACACGTGGCGCTTCTTCAGAAGAAGGAAACAATCCCATCGGATGGCCGGAATACATGTGCAACGTTTGGCGATCATTCATAGTCGCCAGGTATTTCATCGTCAATAAATACTGCGCCCAGTTTTGAAAGACGGCACCATTCCCACCATAGGTAATCAACTCGTGTGGATGTTGTGCTACAGCCGGATCGAGATTATTTTGAATCATCAACTGAATGGCGGCAGCTTGTGTAGATTGGTGTGGATACTCAAGGATTGGCCTCGCCTTCATTTCATAATCCGGACGAAAGCGGTGCATGTAAATCCGCCCGAATGTTTGCAACTCCTGATAAAACTCAGGTGCAAGTACCTCATGATGTCGCGGATGAAAATAACGGAGTGAGTTATGAAGTGCTAATCGCTTTTCTTCCGAAGTTAAAATGTCTTTACGTTTAGGAGCGTGACTGACGGCAGTATCATACGGCTTAGCCGCGGGTAGCTCTTCGGGAATGCCTCGCAAAATGTGTTCTTGAAAAGAGATCATGCCCAAAGATAGGTCAGTTAGCAAGCATTTCAAACGGTTGAACCGATTACTCCGTCTGCCCTACCCAGAAATGGTGAGGCTCGAAATTGGCTTTGGTAAATTGATAGGCAATGTCAAAAATCTCTTGTGCCTTTCCGATATCAAAACTTCCATATTTCGATAATTGCGGTGGCTCAATGAACACATCGCACAACCCTTTACTTACAATCGTATTAGCATTGATAGCCATGAGTAAACTGCGCTCAATAACGGTGCGCAAGCTATTAGGGTCAAAGTCCGGACTGATCTGATTGCAATGCAAGCCTACCACTTTATCGCATTTATCTTTGATGGGTCGCACCGGCAGGTTATCAAACAATCCGCCATCAACGTACAACCCGCCATTAAAAGACATGGGGTTGAATACTGCAGGAATGCTACACGAACTGAGGATCGCGGGAATCAATTCACCTTCGTCAAAATATTCAATTCTTCCTTTGCGAATTTCGGTGGCCGCTACCGTGAGCGGCAGTTTCAATTTTTCAAATCGGTTTTCAGGCATGTGTTTCAGCAGCAACTCCTGAAGGCCATCCATGCGCAATAATCCGGCCCACGTCCAGGCAGGGCGCACAGATTTGAAGATGCTGAGGGTCTTAATAATCGAAAAGATTTCGTCCGGTTTATAACCGTACGCATACAACGAACCGACAATAGAACCGGCACTCGTACCGGACACGACATCGAAGCGCACATTCATTTCTTCCAGTGCTTTCAATACGCCAATGTGTGCCACACCTCGCGCTCCGCCACCTGATAATACTAATCCAAGTTTCATGTATCTTCTGTTAATTTCTACCCTATTGTTATAAAACTTCCTGTAAAGAAAAAGTACGATCTAATCGAACTCCCTTCTCGGTATGTTTAACCGTGCAGCATTCATGATAAGGATCGTGTTCCAAGAAAAGGATGTATTGATTCGTAGCAGCCTCACCTAAGAATGCTGCCTTCTCTTCCATCGTCAGAAGCGGCCGTGTATCGTAGCCCATCACATAAGGTAATGGAACATGCGATGAGGAAGGAAGGAGATCGGCCATGAAACAAATGGTCTTATCCTTGTACTTGATTTTGGGAATCATCATTTGGTCGGTATGACCCGATGCAATGAAGATATCCACTTGCGGAAATGGAGATGATTGTTCATTCACAAATTTCAATTGACCACTTTCCTGGATCGGCAGAATATTCTCTTTCAAGAAACTGGCTTTCTCCCGCGCGTTGGGTTTGGTGGCCCACTTCCAGTGTGCTTCATTGCTCCAGTACGTAGCATTGGGAAAAGTAAGTTTCAATTGATCGCCTATGCGTTTCACGCCTCCCCCACAGTGATCGAAGTGCAAGTGCGTGAGGAACATATCCGTAATATCGCTTTCGCTAAATCCCGCTTGACGGATAGACGAAATCAATTCGCCATCGCCATGAAGATAATAATGCCGTAAAAACTTTTCGTCCTGCTTGGTGCCAATGCCGTTGTCAATTAAAATCAACCGGTTTCCATCCTCAATCAATAAGCAACGCATGGCCCATGAACAAAGGTTGTTTTCATCGGATGGGTTGGTCATTTTCCAAATGGATTTCGGCACGACACCAAACATCGCACCACCATCTAATTTAAAATAGCCGGTATCAATTACATGAAGTTGCATCGTCTTACTTTGTTTAGCAATAAAAAAACCGCTCGGAAGCGGTCTCAATTTGTTTTACACAGGGGTTATTCTTTCACCACGCCCATCGCAGAGAATTTATCGATTCGCTGAGCAATTCTCTCTTGTGGTGTGAGCTTATTCAAGTCGTGAAAATTACTCAAAATCACCCTTTTCAATTCTTCGCTCATCGCTTTCAAATCGGTGTGAGCACCACCGAGTGGTTCCTTCACTACTCCATCGATCAATTTATTTTTTAACATGTCGTTGGAGGTTAGCTTCAATACTTCGGCTGCTTGTTCTTTGTAATCCCAGCTGCGCCACAAAATAGATGAGCATGATTCAGGTGAAATCACCGAGTACCACGTGTTCTCTAACATCAATACGCGATCTCCGATAGCAATCCCCAACGCACCTCCGGAAGCTCCTTCTCCAATGATGATACAAATCACCGGCACTTTGAGCATGAACATCTCTTTCAAATTACGTGCAATGGCTTCGCCTTGTCCACGCTCTTCGGCTTCTAAACCTGGAAATGCACCGGGTGTATCTATGAAAGTAACAATCGGCTTATTGAATTTCTCTGCCATCTTCATCAAGCGTAACGCCTTACGATAGCCTTCGGGATTGGCCATACCAAAATTACGCATCTGACGCTGCTTGGTATTGCGACCTTTTTGCTGACCAATGAACATAAAAGTCTGTCCATCGATGGCACCCAAACCGCCTATCATTGCTTTGTCATCGCTCACGGTTCGGTCACCATGCAATTCAATAAAATCAGAAGTAATCTCGTAGATGTAGTCGAGCGTGTAAGGCCGATCGGGATGGCGAGACAACTGCACACGCTGCCAGCCGGTGAGGTTTTCAAAAGTCTCCTTCTTCAATTCCGTAATTTTCTTATCCAGTGCCTGAATGGCTTTCGTCACGTTTTCATCGCTATCGTCTGATAGCTGTTTCATATCAGCTAACTTACTTTCCAACTCAGCGATGGGCTTCTCAAAATCCAGTAGATTCATTCTAGTGCCCTTTGGTTAATAACAGGTGGGCAAATTTAGCAGAATTTTAAATACGATGCCTGTACGAATCCAAGTGTGTCCTTGGCATTTGATTATGAGCTAGTTATAAGTATCTAATCCATAAAAAAGCCGCCCTAATCAATTTAGAGCGGCTTTTTAGACTCTTTGAAGCTAGTCCCTATTAAAGCGGCTTACCAGACTCCAGCGTTTTGATAGCTTGTTCCAATGCTCTTTTATTGAGCTCATTCGGGGCTTGGGCAAATGCGAGACGCGCATATTCCAGTGCCTTCTTCAGATCGCCCATCGCTGAATAACCACGCATCAAACCTCCATTGGTTGGCCAGGCGCCTTTGTGTTTCTTATAGTTCTTCTCAAAAATTGCCATGGCCTCTTTCACCTTCTTTTCGGCTAACAGTTGGCGGCCATAGCCGTGCATTTCTAATGCAGAGGCATTTTCTAAAGCCTGTGTCATCGCCTGATCGGCTTCTGTCTTGCGATTGAGTTTAGTTAACAATCCTGCCTTGGTTGAAAGAGCAGCAAATGAATTTACGCCACCCAATGCTGGATCAACCGCTACGTTGATCCATTGCAATGCTTCTTCAAAATTTACATTATTGCCTAAGCACCAGGCCGCAGCAGCTTGTAAACTCGGAGGGTCGAAGCCCATGGCTCCACTTAACTGAGCACGGATAGAAGCCAAAGTAGTAGCGGTGAGATCTACTTCCACTTTGAATGGAATTCTCCACCGCTCCCATTCTAAGGCGATTTCAACCGAACGATCTGTTTGGTTGGAGAAGGTATAATCTAAGCGCTCAACACTTTGCTTTTGATCTTTTTGTTGCATAGTGCCTACGCGTAAAACATCATTCTTCGGATTGTAGAAATAACTTCCCCAGGCAGTGGATATCTTACTAAAGATGAGCGTGGATGTATCTTGATACAAAGCGATAAAGAATCCGTACTTTCCGGCACTTAGCTTTTTGCCATTAATAACCACATCGGTAGAAAAAGAAATGGTAGTGTTTTCATTCGCTCCGGCTCGCCAGGGCGATTCTCCATTCGAACCAAATCCTAGCACTGTAAATCCATAATGAGCAGTGGGTGTTCCCCAAATGTTCCCTTCGCGGCCCTTTACTCCGGGGGCATTCCAGTTAATTTCAATGTCTGTTACGCCAATGCGTGTGCCGTTTAGTCTTTTTAGATTTACACCACCGTCCGGAAGCTGAATGAGCTGAGCAGTTGCCATTCCTTGAATGAGAAAGATCAACAATAACGCGCTCAATAAAGGTCTACCTGTAGTTTTCATTTGCATAATTTTATATTGTTTTGTTCCGTTGCTGTTTACGGAGTAAGCCTGACAAAGTTGGCCAACTGATTGAAGCTAGTGATGGACGGTCATTATCCGATCTCAACTATAAAAAAGACTTAAAATTGACCCGGGATAAGTATTTTTGAGACATTTAAGAGGTAGTAATGTTGCATCGTGTTCGATTATTGTAAGCGAATGCTGATCTTTAAACATCAACAACACCTCGTGGGACTCTTCTTCAAATCGAATCGGCTGCTATTCGTTTTTTTGCTGTGTAGCAGCTTTGTTTACGCTCAAAGCGATTCTCTGCACCGATTAAAAGTACAACTTGTATTACATCCTGAAGATGATTCCATCCGGGTACAATTATTAAATTCCGTGAGTCATCTTTATCAATATGAAAACTTTCACGAATCGATTGAATATGCCGAACAAGCCTTGAAGATTGCCCAAACCATTCACTATCCTAAAGGAATTGCTACGTCTTACTATCGCATCAGTATTTGTTTGTGGGCGCTAGGCTTTCATGAATCGTCCATCAATAAAGCGTTGTTGGCGATTCAACTGTCAGAGAAGGATCATCTCACTAATGAATTGTCTGAAAGTTACCGTGTGCTGGCTATGAACTATCGCGATCAGCAGAGCATCGAAAAAGCCAGCTATTATATTCAGGAATCCGAACGGCTTGCACTCACCTTAAAAAACTGGGATCTCCTCTCCCGCATCTACAATACGTACGGCCTCATTGAGTCCGATAAAAAAAATCATGAAATCTCGCTTCAGCTTTTTCGTAAGGCATTGCAAATTACGCAAGAGCATTCCACTTATCCATTTCATATCTGTCAGATCTTGTCCAATATTGGAGAATATCATTTGCAACACAATGCAGATACAGCACTTACCTATTTTAGTAATGCACTGGCAAAAGCCAGGGAATCGGGTAATCGATTAGCGGAAGCAGGAATCACGTGTGATATCGGGCGTACTTTAACAAAGCAAAAGAAGTACAAAGAAGCGGATGATTATCTTCATCGAGGTTTGGCTTTATCGTATCGCCTTGGTTTAAAGCGGGTAACACGACATGCATATAACGCACTCGTTGAACTAAAAACCCAAGAAGGCAAACTAGCGGAATCCTTCACCTACCTGAAGAGCTACTACGACATTCGGGATAGCTTATTAAATGCCACCAAGACGCGGCAAATCGTAGAACTCGAAGCGCGTTTTGCCAATGAAAAGATCGATCAAAAGATACGAATACTGGAGAAAGAAAAACAGGTGGAAGCAATGTGGCGTAACTTTTTGTTAGTTGGATCCCTCTTCCTATTGATTTCAATTGTCGTGATCTACAGATTGCAACAGCTCCGCAGTAAAAAGACAAAACAATTATTGGCAACACAAGAAAAATTAACCGCTCAACTTCAAGAGACAGACGCGCTCAAATCAAGATTCTTTGCAAATATATCGCACGAGTTTCGAACACCTTTGTCGTTAATCATTGCGCCAATTGAAGATAAGATCAATTCGCCCGGAATCAGTGACCATGAGGCCAAAATTTTGCCAAATTTTATGACCAAACTTTGGTGTTTATTATTTCAAGAACCAAATAATTTGGATAATTTTTGAAAATAGAAAATAAAAGAAAAACTCATTAACTTCAAAATAAGACCATGACCGCCTACATCACCATTGATCAGGAACAACTTCGCATAAAAATAACGGATACCGGAATTGGCATTGCAAAGGAAGACCAATTGCATTTGTTCACTCCCTTTTACCAAGCAAAAAACAGCAGCGATGATTCACAATTAGGGACAGGCTTAGGCTTATCGTTAGTCAACGAACTGGTAAAATTGCATCAAGGCGAAATTGGTATCAGTAGCAAGATGAATGAAGGCACAACAGTGGATATCACACTGCCTGTACTGACAGCCGGCCAACCATCCGAAAAACTAAATAGAACTAGCACTCATTCCAATTTAACTAAACTAGAGGAAATTACTGATCAGGAAGACGTAACAGCAACGCATGAAGAATACGAAGACTCAATCCTGGTGATCGAAGACAATCCGGATGTTCGAAATTATGTGACTTCTTGTTTTAAAAATGAATACACGGTTTACACCGCAAAAAATGGACAAGAAGGAATGGCGACCGCTTTGCTGCATATTCCAACCATCATCATCTCAGATATTATGATGCCGATTTCAGATGGAATGGATTTAACGGCAAAGGTCAAATCCGATGAGCGCACCAGCCATATCCCTGTGGTATTACTTACCGCTAAAGTTGATTCTGCCAGTCGTTTGACTGGCCTAAAATTGGGGGCTGATGATTATCTGGTAAAACCTTTCTCTACCGAAGAATTAAAGGTGAGGGTTTCCAATTTGATCGATCAGCGAAAGAGGTTAATCGCAAAATTCAGACTTCAACTGGAAGTTCCCCCACCCACACCAAAAGATTTATCGTTGGACGAACGGTTTTTAATGCGAGCCAAAGAAGTGGTTATGAGCAATCTTAACAACGCACAATTCGGTGTAGAGCTATTAGCCGATCAAATGCACCTTAGCAGAGCCCAATTATTCAGAAAATTCAAAGCATTGATTGGAACATCGCCCAGCGAATTTATTAGCGACTTG
Organism: Bacteroidota bacterium; assembly: GCA_016191555.1. Taxonomy (GTDB): domain Bacteria; phylum Bacteroidota; class Bacteroidia; order Cytophagales; family Cyclobacteriaceae; genus ELB16-189. Next base: position 10,523 of record JACPVX010000008.1, on the reverse strand, counting down.
CGCTTACAAAGGGCAGCAGAGTTAATTACCGCAAAGGCCGATACTTTGTCTCAAATCAGCTATCAGGTTGGGTTCAATGAGTACTCGTATTTCGCCAAACGGTTTCGGAAAAAGTTTGGATTATCTCCGAGCGAATATGCGGCCGGTGAAGATCAGCCGAACCATTAAAGGGAAGTTTCAAATACAACAAGAATACCCTTTTGATGCAACCAGAGTGTTCTTCTACCGATGGTGGCATAACCAACTTTGATTTAAAAATTACTTATGAAAACAAGAAATCTACTGCCAGTCATTTTCCTGACTTTTGTGTGCCTGATGGGGCAATCACAAACAATAACTCTTACATCTCCACCCAATGGAAACAATCAACTTTCTAGCGTAACGCAATGGATTGGTCTGGTTTCAGTTACCATTTCCTACCATGGCCCCGATGTGCATGGGCCGAACGGGGAAGATCGGAAAGGTCACGTTTGGGGTGAACTTGTTCACTACGGCTTGAAAGATCCCGATGGTTATGGCACATCTACTGCTTCACCCTGGAGAGCCGGCTCCAATGAAATTACCAGCATAACGCTTTCGCACGATGTAAAAATCAATGGAAAAGATTTGAAGGCTGGAACCTATGGGCTGATGCTTCTTTTAGATCGTGACAAACCATGGACCTGGATTTTCTCTAAAAACTCCAGCAGTTGGGGCGTGTATTACTATACACCAAGTCAAGACGTGCTCCGTGTCGAATCAACTCCGGCAGATGCCGCATACACCGAATGGTTAACCTACGGCTTTGAAGATCGGCAACTACAATCCGCAAAGGCCTATCTTCAATGGGAGAATAAGAAAATCGGCTTTACGATTGAGGTGCCCAACGGCATTCAACTATATGTTGACAAGATGAGAGATGAATTAACCAGTTTTGCCGGTTTTAATAATGCCAATTGGCTTAAGTGCGCTCGCTTCTGCCTGACGAATAAAACTAACCTGGAAGAAGCCATCCAATGGGTGGATATTTCCATGAATGATGTGCGCTTCAATGGGCAGAAGAGTTTTGGTGCCATGAAGACAAAAGCCGATCTATTAACACTTTTAGGTCGCTCTAAGGAAGCCGATGCTGTGATGACCGAGTCGCTTAATCTTGAACCAACCATGCAAGAATTACACGATTACGGACGTTCACTCCTCGCATCCGCTAAAAACGAGCAAGCGCTCTCGATTTTCAAGCTCAACCGCCAACGAAACCAAAAAGATACGTTTACCACGTGGGTGGGTTTAGCACGCGGGTACACCGCAGTTGGTAATAAAAAGGAGGCCATCAAAAATTGGCAGACAGCTATCAAAAACCTACCTGAAAATCAGAAAGCAAATAAGGAAATGTACGAGGCCGAACTGCGTAAACTTCAGAACTAAGAAGTTGATCGCTTCACCTCATCGATAGAAAACAAAAAGGTCAAAGGAGAATTCCTTTGACCTTTTAATTGCTCTGTGAATAATGGATTAATCCACCTCCAACTTCAACGCATAATGATTAGGATCTACTTTAATAGCCTCATTAAACCATTTCTTCGCCTCTACCGGGTTTTTCATTTCGTTGCTGATAACACCCAAATAGAATCTTGATTCTACATCGGAAGGATTGGCATTGGCATTCTTTTCCATGATGGCTTTTGCCTCGGGTAAGCGGCCCATTTTGATGTAGATATCCAACTCATAGCGTTGAAAATCTGCATTGTTTGGATACTTAGCGATCATCGCTTTTGCAGTCTCCAATGCCTTTTCATTATCCTTTTTCTTGTCGCGGTAGATGCTGTAAAGCTGGATGTAACCATCCTGGTTTTTTCCACCTTTTTCATGGTAGCGGGTGATGTAATCAATGGCTTTATCATATTCCTCAGCCGATGGCGCAAAGTAAACACCCGCATTCATCAACATCGATGTGTCGTTGGGAATCATGTAAACTACTCGTTCCATGTACTTGAAAGCTTTCTTGTAATCTTTCTCTTCCTGATAGGCTTTTAAACTCACGTTCAAATAAGACTGAGCCAACTTTGACTCCAATTGCGAGTTCAAGAGCGGAATTGAATTCTCATCATTGAAAAAAGTTAACTCCGTTTTGTCGATTTCCTTACTTTTTGCAAACGCCTCTTTTGCTACATTAAATGGTTCAGCCTCCAGTGTCTTCCACTTTGCTTCTTTCGTTGTGTCGATGGAAGCGTAAATCAAACCTTTCAAATACCAGGCTTTGGCCGCATTTTTAGAAGGATTTCCTTTCTTATCCACCATCACTTCCGGGCTTGTTACCGTCACATCAATAATGGCTTTCGCTTCATCCAATTTACCAGATTTCAACGCCTTTTCAGCTTTGTTGATACTGGGCTTTATCTCCTTTTGCGCCATCACGGCCATCGGGAGAAGGAACAATAGCGCTATCGCTGTCTTTTTCATTGTACTTTAATTTATAGTTTAAATTTGGGTTAGTTCGTAGGTTCTGGCTCTGATGAAGGCTCAATTGCGTCACCATCAATTTCAATCTTCTGTATTTTTTCTACCGAAGAAATTGCATCATCGTCATTGAGCTTAATCAGCCTCACTCCTTGCGTTGCGCGGCCCATCACTCTCAATTCTTCCACTTTGATGCGGATACTGATACCTGACTTATTAATAATCATCAAATCGTCATTGTCTACAACCTCTTTAATTGCAACAAGCTTGCCAGTTTTTTCGGTTACGTTGATTGTTTTCACTCCTTTTCCACCCCTGCGGGTAATCCGGTAGTCGGTGATGTCGCTTCGTTTGCCGTAACCCTTCTCTGAAACCACCAACAAATTGGCATCTTCGCGCGAAATACACACCATTCCAATCACTTTATCTTCTTCCGATTCCAAGGTTACACCCCGAACACCGGCTGCTGTGCGACCCATCGGGCGTACATCGCCTTCATCAAAGTGAACCGCTTTACCTTCGCTTTTCGCGATGATGATGTGGTTCTTTCCATTGGTGAGGGCTGCATTCAGTAGGCGATCGCCTTCGTGAATGGTGATGGCCGTAATACCGTTCGCACGTGGGCGTGAATAGGCTTCCATCGAAGTTTTCTTGATGGTACCCTTCTCGGTACACAAAATCACGAATGTATTGTTGATATACTCCTGATCTTCAATGCTTTTCACATTCAATACCGCACGAACACTATCACCCGGCTGAATATTCAGCAGGTTTTGAATCGCTCTTCCTTTGGAGGTTTTGGTTCCTTCTGGAATCTCGTACACTTTCTTCCAATACACCTGACCTAAAGCAGTGAAAATCAACAAGTAATTGTGTGCTTGCGCCACAAATAAATGCTCTGTAAAGTCATCGTCTTTGGTAGTTACCGCCTTCGAACCAACTCCGCCTCTTCCCTGTGTGCGGTACTCAGACAATGAGGTGCGCTTCACATATCCCTGATTCGAAATGGTGATCACCATCTCTTCATTCGGGATCATGTCTTCTACCGTAATATCCTCTTCGCTATGAACCACTTGCGTTCTCCGAGCGTCTCCGTAGCGTTCTTTGATTTCGGCCAGCTCGGTTTTAATAATCCCCATGCGCACCGGCTCGCTGCTCAGGATTTCTTTCAATCGCTCGATTAGAGCTTTCACTTCGGCATATTCATTTTGGATTTTCTCGCGCTCCAGACCGGTGAGGCGTTGCAGACGCATTTCCAAGATGGCTTTGGATTGGATTTCGGATAAACCGAAGCGTTCCATCAAGCCTGCTTTCGCTACATCCGGATCTTTTGAATTGCGGATGAGAGAAATGACTTCATCTAAGTGATCGAGTGCGATGAGATAGCCTTCTAAGATATGTGCTCTCTTTTCGGCTTCGTCTAATTCGAATTTCGTTCTGCGAACTACTACTTCATGACGATGTTCAACGAAGTGAACGATCAAATCCTTCAGGTTCAACGTCTGCGGGCGGCCTTTTACCAGCGCCACATTGTTCACACCAAAAGAAGATTGTAGCTGTGTGTATTTGAAAAGGTTGTTTAAGACAATATTTGGAATGGCATCTTTCTTTAGATCATACACCACCCGGAACCCTTCGCGATCCGACTCATCGCGCATATCGCTGATGCCTTCAATCTTCTTATCATTGATCATGACGGCCGTGCGCTCGATCATCTGCGCCTTGTTCACCTGATAAGGGATCTCAGTAGCCACAATCTGATCTTTACCATTGGCGTTGGTTACAATCTCTGCTTTGGCGCGGATCACAATGCGTCCACGACCCGTGAGATACGCTTCCTGAACCCCTTGATATCCATAGATAATTCCCCCAGTAGGGAAATCGGGAGCTACCACAAACTTCATCAACTCGGGAATAGTAATTTCACGATTGTCGATGTAAGCAATGATACCATCGATTACTTCAACTAGGTTGTGTGGCGCCATGTTGGTGGCCATACCCACTGCAATACCGGAAGAACCATTCACTAACAAGTTAGGAACCTTTGCCGGCAACACGGTTGGTTCTGTATTCTGATCGTCATAGGTTGGCTGGAAGTCAACGGTATCTTTGTTGATATCGGCCAATAGCTCTTCCGCAATTCTGCGCAGACGAGCCTCGGTATAACGCATCGCAGCCGGAGGGTCACCATCTACAGATCCGAAGTTTCCTTGTCCATCTACCAGCATGTAACGCATGGACCATTCCTGTGCCATCCGCACCATGGTATCGTAAATGGAAGAGTCACCGTGTGGGTGATACTTACCCATTACATCACCGACAATACGGGCTGATTTCTTAAAGGGTTTGTTGTAGTTGACACCCAATTCGAGCATTCCATAAAGAACGCGTCTGTGTACAGGTTTCAGACCATCCCGTACATCGGGTAAGGCGCGCGAAACGATTACCGACATCGAATAATCGATGTAGGCACCGCGCATTTCATCTTCAATATTTATCGGGATTATACTCTGTCTTTCAGGCAGGTTCGTACTTTCTTCGGCCACGGTTCGTAGTAGGTTTTAATAAGCACGCAATGTAGTTCAAAAAGCCTTAAATATGAAGTGCAAAAAGGCAGAAAAACCGAAAGAAATAGCTTTAATAGGGATTTAATTTCTTCTTGTTTTTGCCGCGATACTTGATCAGCGTTTTGTCGTTTTCGCCATAGCCCGGATTCTGCTTTTTGAAGAACGGATGTCTGCGGCTGCGGTACTCTTTATTACCATGTGCGTGGTTGATTTGCACGTGGCAATCTTTCAGGAAACATCTTGGCAACTCCGGTATCCGATAGGTGACGCCAAAGTTGAAGTAGAGAGCGTTCATATTGTTTTCGATGACCTTGCTGCTTCCCGGCAACGGCACAGAATAACTTTTTAATTCGTAGGAAGGTCGAACAAAAACTCTAAAGTATTCTGAAAACTCGCGCTCGGCCGTTAGCCCCAAATCAAAATACATGCCTCCCGTGACGGTTGAACTAAAGTTACCGGTTGGTGTAAAACTTCCCAGGTGCATATCACCAGTAAACAAATAATCGCCCGAACGATAAAAGGATGCTCCGAGCAGCAAATAGTATTTACTGACAAAGCCGGATGAGTTGGGCAATTGCAGGCTCTTAATCTTGTCGGTTAATGCAGTAGGGTTCAGCGTGCCGATACTCATTATTTCATACGAGTAGCCTGCACCCACACGATACCGGTTAAATCCATAATACAAAAACAAATTAAGAGGAATGTTCAATGCATTTCCTTTGAAGCCAATATTGGCCTTGCCGGGATTCGAATAAAAAGCTGTATTGGAAGGTAATGTTTTATCTATCGAAGGATCGTTTACCCAATTGCTATACCTAGTCAATGAGTCGACCACGAATATTTGTGGGTTCAAATTAGGCACTTGATAAAGTCCTAATCCAGAAAGGTCGTGACTCAGGTAACTATTCCCATACCCCAAATTGGCCCCGAACGTGATCTTGGTCAGTATCTTACGAAAAGCACCGCCCGATTCGCGCTTGGTATAAAAATGATCTAAAGGAATCCCCGAGCCTCCTTGATCCTGCGCCTGCGTAACGATTGGAAGTACTGCCGCCAAGAGGGTGAAGAGCGCTATTTGGAGTGTCGATTTCAGAATACGGTTTTTTCGAAGCTTAAAGATAAGAATTAGAACAAATTAGTTTCTATTGTTTCCGAATGTGGTTTCTAACGAACTGAACGTGTGGTATAGTACTTGCCCTTTTTTCACCTCGTACGTAAACGTTCTTTCATCGCGCTCGCGCCTTACTCCGCCTAAGCTAAGTGTAACCGTGGACTGTCCTTCGGGCAGGGGAACGCGCGCGTAATAAATACTGTGCGGCAGGGTTTGCCAATTGCGGGTGTCGGCTTTTTCGGTGAGGGTGTTGACGATTCCCAAAATCGCTCCCCATCGTTTGTCTTCCTTCTTCGCGGTATACTCGGATGCTTTCTTAATCGCCAATCGGATCAGGGCCTTGCTCAGCTCAAAGCCCATTCGTTCTTCTAATACCTTGAAGGCAATTTTGTTCACATCTTCGGTCAACTCAAGCGGATAGGTTTGATTGTTGACCACCACGTTGCCTTCGTCAAAATAAAGGGAACGCTCCACGTATCGCGGAAACGCAACATGGAAGAACTCCAATCGAGTGAGTGCATCAGCTTCGTCTTTTGAGTACCCCGACTTAGGAAACTGGAAGGTCAGGTTTAACTCACTGTTCCGGAAGATAAAGTAGTCGCTGCCATGATCGATGACAAAATTGATTCCCCATTCTGCTTTGTAAGGGGCCAAGCCGGAATGCCAGAAGAAAATCAACTCCCCTCCTTCCTGCGGAGTGTACTGATAGTCGGGCATGGCGAACTCTTCCTTGTACTTGTCATACTCACTTTGCATGCCGCTAAGCCAGGCGGTGCGAAGGATATCCAGTTTTAACTGGCGGGGTGCCGAAAACTGAAACATCTTTTGGTATTCATTCTGATAAGATTCCAACGAGTTTTTGTAGGCGATGAAAGCGTTGTTGTAATCTTTGTCGGCATCATAGATAATCCCCATCAAATTCTGCACAAAGGCATCGCGTTTATAATAATTGTCGGAGGAGTAGCGGTCGCTTAATTGCTGGAGGCGAATGTTGAGCCTTCGGCATTCCACCAAAGCTTCCTCTGTCTTCTGCATCTTTAAGTAGTTGAGTGCCTTGTAGTAAAGCAACATCAGGTGTTCGTGGTCTTCGCCCCTGTAAACCGTAATAGTCGGGTTGACTAAGTACGAAGCTCCTTCGCTGAAGTAATCGACTTTGAAGTCTTCCCAAAAGAGAAAGGCCTGTTCGAAGTAGTTATTGCTTTCTTCGTACTGGCCCAGCATGGAGAGCACGAGGCCCTTGTTGACAAAATTCAGGAAGCGGTCGCGGCCGGTATCGCGGCTATGTGTTTTGAGCGTGGCCAACGCACCTTGCAAATCACCACTTTCAAAATTGCGGTTGAACTGATAATTGGCCTGGTAGTATGTGGCACAGGAGCTTACGAGCACGAGGAAGCAGAGAATAACGCCACTCCGGCAAATGTATTGATAGCTTAAGTTAAATGGAGAATGCTGGCGGGCGAAATTCATAAGCTGCTATTTCACGCCATGCTTCAATTGCGGATGTACTTCTTGATTTCTTCCTGTCCGTACCAGATTCGTTTGTTGGTCTCCATGTCGGTGAGGAATAACGTGGTGATGTAGTTGACTACGCGCTTCTTGTTATACACATCGGTTTCGGAAGTCATCTCACCAAAGAGCATCAAGTTGGCTCCGGTTTCTTTTCCCCACTGCGAAACGGTTTCGGGACTCGCAAAGTCCTGTTGCTGTGCACGTTCTTCCCGAATCTTATCCCGAAAGGAATCGCTTTCGACTAAGTCGGCCACGCCTGAGTTGAAGATGGCCAGCTCTATTTTCTTAATGTAGTTGGAAGCATCGATGTGCTCACTGGTTTTGTTCTTGATCAGGCCCACGATGATGGCGGGTTTTTTGCCAAGTGCTTTAGCGTACTCTTTGTATTTCTCGCTGGCGAGCAATTCGGTCACCATCTTATTCGCTACTTGTCGGGAGTCGCTGTCGTTCCATCGGCCACTCAAGTCAATTTGCTGTCCGGGGTCGATGCGCGACACGGTTCGGGCACAACCCGCTGCCAACAAAACAATCAGGGAAACTTGAATCAATCGGATGTGCATAAGTTAATAACAGGTTTACCTACTATACGCGAAAATCAGGCCAATCTTTACAAAGCTTTTAAACGCTGAATCGTCTCTTTTGGGTTGGGTGACGAGAACACGAAGTTTCCTGCTACTAACACATCGGCCCCAGCCGCCAATAATAATGGCGCATTTTGCGTATTGACTCCCCCGTCTATTTCAATGAGTGCCGTGGATTTCTTAGCTGCTATTAACGCCTTGATTTCCTTCACTTTAGCATACGTGTTTTCAATGAACTTCTGCCCACCGAATCCGGGGTTTACCGACATTAAACAAACGAGGTCCACATCGGCAATAATATCTGCCAACTGGCTCACCGGAGTATGCGGATTAACCGCAACGCCTGCCTTAATTCCCAAACCTTTGATCTGCTGGATATTGCGGTGAAGATGAGGGCACGCTTCGATGTGCACACTGATCACCTTCGCTCCTGCTTTGAAGAAAGCGTCCACGTATTTTTCCGGTTGCACAATCATCAAGTGAACATCCAACGGCTTGGTGGCGTGCTTGTTAATGGCTTCCGTCACCGGAATCCCAAAAGAGATATTCGGCACAAATACACCATCCATAATGTCTACGTGAATCCAGTCGGCCTCGCTTTCATTGATCATTTTTACCTCGCGTTCGATGTTGGCGAAGTCGGCAGCGAGTATGGAGGGAGCTATGATGGGCATGACGGGTATCGGGTATCTGAGAATTTGTTTCTAATGAACGGGCAAAGATAATGTTCGCCTTCGTCAAATCTTGCGGTAAACGCACTGATTTATTTTGGTGGACGTCCGGCTCTTGGCATGTGTCTTCACGACCTGCCGGTTTAACAATTCGTTTGGGATTAAAGCATCTCGAAATCCGTCATAAAACTTGAATTTTAAGTAGTTTCGCCCCAGATTATCTCTATCATGAAGTTATACGAGCAGTTTCCCATTTCGCTTACCAATTCGCTTTCGGGTAAGAAAGAAGTTTTTCAACCGATCAACCCCGGACACGTGGGCATGTATGTGTGCGGCCCTACCGTTTACAGCGATGTGCACCTGGGCAACGTGCGTACCTTTCTCACCTTTGATATTATCAGCAGGTACTTTCGCCATCTTGGCTATAAGGTGCGCTATGTACGCAACATTACGGATGTAGGTCATTTGGAAAACGATGCGGACGAAGGCGAGGACAAAATTGCCAAGAAGGCCCGCCTCGAACAACTGGAGCCCATGGAAGTGGTGAAGAACTACACCGAAGGTTTTCATGAAGTGTTGCGTCAGTTTAACATGCTGCCGCCCAGTATCGAGCCTACCGCCACCGCACACATTGTGGAGCAGATTGAAATTACGAAGCGACTGATTGAAAAAGGTCTCGCCTACGAAGTAAACGGTTCGGTGTACTTCGATGTGCCGAAATACAATGAGGCGCATGACTATGGCATTTTATCAGGACGAAAGATCGAGGATCTGATGGAGAGTGGTCGCAAGCTGGACAGCCAGGACGAGAAAAGAAACAAGGTGGACTTTGCGTTGTGGAAGAAGGCCTCGCCTGCTCACATTATGCGCTGGCCTTCTCCGTGGGGCGATGGCTTTCCGGGATGGCACATTGAGTGCACGGTGATGAGCACCAAATATCTAGGTGAAACCTTCGACATTCACGGAGGTGGCATGGACTTAAAATTCCCGCATCACGAATGTGAAATTGCGCAGGCGGTGGGTGCCAACGGCAAAGACCCGGTGCATTACTGGTTGCACTCGAACATGCTCACGGTAAACGGACAAAAAATGAGTAAGTCGCTGGGCAATTCCTTTTTGCCGCGCGAACTTTTTGCGGGCACGCACTCGTTGCTCGACAAAGGCTACAGCCCGATGACGGTGCGCTTCTTTATGTTGCAATCGCACTACTCCAGCACACTCGACTTCTCGAATGAAGCCATGCAGTCGGCTGAGAAAGGGTTTAAGAAACTGGCGCAGGCATTGGCATACATCAAAAAAGTAGAAGTGCCCAAGGCTTCGGTGGCGTCTGAGTTGACTACGGAAATGAACCGCATGGCTGCGGACTGCTATACTTCGATGAGTGATGATTTTAACTCGGCCAAAGTGAGTGCCGTGTTGTTTGAAATGTCGGCACGGCTGTAGTACACGGTGTCGCGCACACGGCCGCGCTCGGTGATGAGGTGCTTGCGGAACACCCCCTCCTCCCTGGCCCCGATCCGCGCGATCGCGGCGCGCGAGGGCTGGTTCAAGACGTCGGTCTTGAGCTCGACGCGGATGCAGCCCCACACATCGAACGCCTGGCGGAGCATCAGCAGCTTGGCCTCGCTGTTGATCGCGGTGCGCTGCC
>JACPVX010000087.1 GCA_016191555.1 Bacteroidota bacterium | reverse complement strand
GGTGATTGAGCCGTCGTTGACTTTGGGTGTTGTTATTGAGTTATCTGCAATTTTCGAGGTTGTGATTGCATTAGCGGCTACACTTGGATTTGGATATGTACCTGATAAATCTCCTCCTGCTGTGCCGCTCGGTGACGGGTTGCCCCATACTACATTTGTTCCATTGTACGTGAGAGCTTGACCGCTTGTTGCACCTATTGTGTTTACTTTTGACGTGGTTACTGAGTTATCTGCAATTTTTACTGTCGTAATTGCATTAGCGGCTATGGTAGGATTTGGATATGTGCCTGATAAATCCCCACCTGCTGTGCCACTTACTGCAGGGCTGCCCCATACTGCATTTGTTCCATCGAATGTTAATGCTTGACCACTTGTTGCACCTGTGGCATTTAGCTTTGAAGTTGTGATTGATCCATCGTTTATTTTTGACGTTGTGATTGAGTTGTCCGCAAGTTTCGATGTTGTAACATTGCCGTCCAATATTTTGGATGTTGTAATTGCATCCGAACTTATGGTAGGATTTGGGTAAGTACCTGATAAATCTCCTCCTGCTGTGCCACTCGGTGACGGGCTGCCCCATACTACATTCGTTCCATCGAAAGTTAATGCTTGACCGCTTGTTGCGCCTGTTGTGTTTACTTTTGACGTGGTGATTGAGCCGTCGTTGACTTTGGGTGTTGTTATTGAGTTATCTGCAATTTTCGAGGTTGTGATTGCATTAGCGGCTACACTTGGATTTGGATATGTACCTGATAAATCTCCACCTGCTGTGCCACTTACTGCAGGGTTGCCCCATACTACATTTGTTCCATTGTACGTGAGTGCTTGACCGCTTGTTGCGCCTGTTGTGTTTACTTTTGACGTGGTTACTGAGTTATCTGCAATTTTTACTGTCGTAATTGCATTAGCGGCTATGGTAGGATTTGGATATGTGCCTGATAAATCTCCTCCTGCTGTGCCATTTACTGCAGGGCTGCCCCATACTGCATTTGTTCCATCGTACGTGAGTGCTTGTCCGTTTGTTGCTCCTGTCGTATTTACTTTTGATGTTGTGATTGAGCCGTCGTTGACTTTTGATGTTGTTATTGAGTTATCTGCAATTTTTATTGTCGTAATTGCATTCGACGTGATGATAGGATTTGGGTAAGTACCTGATAAATCTCCACCTGCTGTGCCACTTACTGCAGGGTTGCCCCACACTACATTCGGTCCATCGTCCGTGAGAGCTTGACCGCTTGTAGCGCCGGTTGTGTGTACTGTTGACGTGGGGATT
>JACPVX010000076.1 GCA_016191555.1 Bacteroidota bacterium | reverse complement strand
GATTAGCGGTACGCGCAACTGGACAGAAGTGCGTCAGTTTAACCTCATGTTTTCAACCGAAATGGGTTCTGTAGCAGGCGATGCTTCTACGATTTACTTGCGTCCGGAAACAGCACAAGGTATTTTCGTGAATTTCTTGAACGTACAGAAAACCGGTCGCATGAAGATTCCGTTTGGAATTGCTCAAATCGGTAAAGCGTTCCGTAACGAAATCGTAGCACGCCAGTTTATTTTCCGAATGCGCGAATTCGAACAAATGGAAATGCAGTTTTTTGTGCGTCCGGGCGAAGAAATGCAATGGTACAATCACTGGAAAGCTGCTCGATTGAACTGGCACAAAAAATTGGGCTTGGGCGATCAGTATTACCGTGAGCACGATCATATCAAACTGGCACATTACGCCAACGCAGCTTCCGATATCGAATTTGATTTCCCAATGGGATTCAAAGAATTGGAAGGGATTCATTCGCGTACCGATTTCGATTTAAAACAACACGAAAAATTCTCTGGTAAAAAACTCCAATATTTCGATGCCGAGTTGAACCAAAATTACGTTCCGTATGTGGTTGAAACTTCTGTTGGTTTGGATCGTATGTTCCTGGCAGTGTTGAGTGCTTCGTACAAAAACGAGGTGTTGGAAGACGGTTCAGAGCGAAAAGTTCTGAGTATTCCAGCAGCATTAGCGCCTTATAAGGTTGCAATCTTACCACTTTTGAAAAGAGATGGATTACCTGAAAAAGCGCGTGAAATCATTGATGAGTTGAAATTCGATTTCTTGTGTCAATACGATGAAAAAGATGCGATCGGAAAACGTTATCGCCGTCAGGATGCAATTGGTACACCATTCTCAGTAACGGTGGATCACCAAACACTGGAAGACAATACGGTTACAATCCGTGATCGTGATACGATGGAGCAAATCAGGGTTCCTATTGCAGAACTACACGCACGTATCGAAGCCAAGGTCAGCTGGCGCTCGTTGTTAGCGAATTGATACTGAAAGGCTCATCGAAAGATGGGTCTTTTTCTTTTCCGAAAATCTGTGGATTTGGGCAACTCAAAAATGAGAAGGCAAACCGGCCTCCCTCCTTGAGGGGCGATTTCCTATTTATTAGCACATCACAGTCTCCCACGAATTAACGAATAAATTTGACACATGAATTTATAGCGAATAATGGAAACTAGTTTCCATTTTGATTCGTGTAGACCGCGATAGCGGCTATTCGTAAATAATTGTACACAATACGCCATTCGTTAATTAGTGGTGGAAAATATGTATTACGTCACATTATAAAAGGGTTGTGCTCTTTAATAGTAAATTACCCCTATTTCTATGATACTTCCAAATTCTGATAAGGAGAATTTCGATTGATTACAGCAAAGATGCAATGGACGATCTTATTCCTGATTGCATTCAATACAGACATTTTGCTTTTACCCTCAGCGACCTTTCTTTGATAGTATTCCCGAAGAGGTCCTTTAACTCTAATACAACACAGTGCAGCCATGTGTAGTAAGGATTTTAGCCGTTTATTTGCACGATGAGACACCCTGTTTCTTCCTTGTATACTTGTTCCTGAAGTGTATTGGAATGGTGCAATTCCTGCATGGCAAGCAAACGCCCTGGGATTATTAAATCGTTCAAATCCACTAGTGGCTGCTATAAATGTCTGAGCTAGTACTTTACCAACTCCTGGTATTGTTGTAAGTAAATCGTGCTGACGCTGTAAAGCTTCTGATGATCTGATGAGTTGTTCGATTTGTCCTTCAATGATTGCTATTGCGTCAATAAGCGCTTCAGCAACCATTTTATTAGCCTGCTCAATACTTTCAAAAGCACTGTCCGATATTCTTCCTTTGAAGTCTTTGATTTGTGACAGATATTTGGCTTTGTCAGCGACAAAAGCTTCCCTTTGAGCAAGTAATTCCCTGATGCGAATTAGTTCAATACTATTCAATGTAACTAATCTTGCTTTATCCGAATATCTAAATGCATATTCAGCAATTCTTATTGCATCAACCTTATCATTTTTACCTCTTGTCATCCCAATACTACGTTGAATGTCAACTGGTGAAGCAAGCCAAGTCGCGCACTTTTGCTCTACAAGAGCACCAACAGCAACATTAGAATAATGCCCCGTGGGCTCAAGACAAAACAGTGTTTCATTGAGCGGAACTGCACTTTGAACCTCTACAAGAAACTGATTCAGCGAGTGGAGAGAATTTTCGATGACGTAAGAAGAAATCAACTGTCCTGACACATCTTTCAATGCGATGTCTAAACTAAGTTTACTAACATCAATACCCATGAAAAAGGAATAATTCATAGCTTTGGTTTTAAGGTAAATAAAAGGGTTAAGTCTGAACCGTAGCTTAGGAACTTTAATAGGTCTGAATCACCTCAATTTCTATACAAGCCTAGGGTTCAGTAAGGCTGAAAGTTCCAAATAGGGAGATAGAACATATCTACTGAGAAGGATGGTTCACTTTCAGCCTGACTTAACCTGATCTAATACAAATTACTTAAAACAAAACTAAAGTTGAGG
>JACPVX010000075.1 GCA_016191555.1 Bacteroidota bacterium | reverse complement strand
TCAGTACCACTTACCGTTTGTTTTGCGGTTGCAAGGGAGTTTGGATAATGCAGGGTTAGAGTTTGCGTTGCGGAGTATAGTTGCTCGTCATGAGATTTTAAGAACAGTAATCCGAAAGGATGGAGATGAAGTACATCAGGTAGTGATGGAGCCGGGTTCATTGGTACTATCAAAAATGCAGGATGATTCGAGCTCAGTTGAATCGCTTATTGGAGGTCTTTTGGCGTTGCCATTTGACCTATCCGAGGACTTAATGATCCGGGCTACTGTTATTGAGAAGACAGGAGCTGATCATTTATTGGTATTGGTTATTCACCACATTGCTGCCGATGGTTGGTCGATTCCGATTCTATTGGGAGAGCTCACAGAGTTTTACGCGTCATTTATCGAAGGTCGTGAAGCGAACGTGGGTGCATTGAGTTTACAATATTCGGACTATTCGCTCTGGCAGCGCGACTACCTTTCAGGTGCTGAATTGAGCAACAAGCTTGGTTATTGGAAAAATGCGCTTCAAGGCTTGAGTCCTCTTGTACTTCCCACCGATTACAGTCGCAGCGATATAAAATCGAATCGTGGCAGCATGGCACATCATGCGTTCGGATTAGAACTAACCCGTAAATTATCGTCTTATTCCACCCAAGAGGGTACTACGTTGTTCATGACCCTTTTGGCGGGTTTTAAAGTATTGTTGTACCGCTATAGCGGACAGGAAGATATCTGTGTGGGCACACCAATTGCGAATCGTACACAGACAGAATTGGAGAGTTTGGTTGGTTTTTTTGTCAATAGTTTAGCACTTCGGAGTGAGCTTTCGGGCGATTTAAGCTTTGCGGATTTTTTACAGGACGTCAAGTCAATGACTCTTGGTGCTTATGATCATCAGGATGTTCCTTTTGAAAAAGTGGTAGAGGTTGTTGCCAAAGACCGTGATATGGGTAGAAGTCCGGTGTTTCAGGTGATGTTTGGCCTTCAGAATGCTGATCCACAGGGCACCGCACAGGAACTTCCGAACCTGAGTTTAAGTTTGTATCCTTTTGAACACACTACCTCTCAGTTTGAGATGAATTTTTCACTTCATGAAAGTCCTTCGGGATTATGGGGTTCTCTTGAATACAGAACAGATTTATTCACCGCCGATACGATCGCTCGTTTTTTGAAACACTATGAGTTACTGCTTGAAGCAATAGTAGCGAATCCTGATCTGTCATTGGATACCTATACATTTGTGGATTCTCAGGAGCAGGAACTGCTACTTACCAATGGTACTGTTGAAGGTCCTTCTTTTGAGCCGTTTACCAATCTGGTTGGTTTATTTGAAGAGCAGGTTAGGTTTAAAGCGGATGCGATCGCTTTGGTGGCCGGTTCGAATAGCTTGACTTATGAGGAGCTGAATGTTCGATCCAACCAGTTGGCGCATTATCTGTTGCGAAAAGGGGTTGTAAAAGGGGAACCGATTTCCCTATTATTGGATCGGGGGATTGATCTGATGGTTTCCATCCTAGGGATTCTAAAAGCAGGCGGAGCGTATCTTCCACTGGATGTTGATTATCCCAAAGAACGCATTGGATATATGCTTGATGATGCTAGAAGCCGGTATGTGGTCACGAGCACTTCGATTGGATCTTCCTTTTTGGAAGCACCTTACAGTTTGGTTTATATAGATTCTCTTCAAGAAGAGATCGCCCTGGAACCACAGAATAATCCTTCATTGGATCGCACCTTTGATGATCTGGCGTATGTTATGTACACCTCAGGCTCTACAGGTTTACCCAAAGGAGTGCTTGTGGAAGACGGTAATGTAGTGAGTCTTGTAAAAGGCGTTAGTTACCTTTCTTTTAGTTCGACAACGACGATGCTTTCTACAGGATCACCCTCTTTCGATGCTTCTACCCTTGAGTACTGGGGCACGCTGTTGAATGGCGGTACACTTGTTGTTTGTTCGAAAAACGAGCTATTGGACAATCGTATTCTTGGCAAAACGATCGTTGATAACGGCGTGAATACAATGTGGTTTACGTCAGGTTTTCTGAATCAATTGGTGGATGAAGATTTGGGATTGTTTGGTGATCTGGAAAGGGTTATCGTGGGGGGAGAAAAACTATCAGAAAAGCACATTGACTTACTCAAGGAAGCTTATCCTGGATTGAGGATCATCAATGGTTACGGCCCTACAGAAAACACGACTTTTTCATTGACTTATGAGCTCAACGAGTCAGATCAGAAAGGGATTATTCCGATAGGCAAAGCGCTTGAGAACCGAAGTGTTTTTATTTTAGACAAGCATCATTCATTGTGTCCGATAGGTGTTGTTGGGGAGATTTGTGTTGGCGGCTTGGGTTTATCACGTGGTTATCTCAATAATGAGGCACTAACATCGTCGCGCTTTATTGACCATCCTTTTTTAAAGGGTCATCGTTTGTACAAAACGGGAGATTGGGGGAGATTGCGGGCAGATGGCAATGTAGAATATCACGGCCGGAAAGACGATCAGGTCAAGATTCGTGGTCACCGATTGGAACCGGGTGAAATAGAGCAGCATTTGTTAGGGTACCCAGCCATACGGAATGCAGTTGTTGGAGTCAAGGAATCCCTCACCAATGGTGTTTCAGCAAAGCGATTGGTTGCATACCTTCAGGTAGAACCGACCTTTAGCGTGGACGAATTGCAGACTTATTTGTCAACGAAGTTACCCGATTACATGATTCCATCGGTTTTCCATGAGCTGGAAGACTTTCCACTGACATCGAACGGTAAAATAGACAAGGCATCGCTTTTGTCGATGGAATTAGAGGGGCAAGAGTTGCTGGAACAGGTCTCCCCGCGCAATGAGCAGGAACAGATATTGGCTGAGATTTGGCAAGAGTTGTTGGGCCTTGATTCAGTTGGCATACGTGACGACTTTTTTGAACTTGGAGGCCATTCGTTGCTTGCTATCCGTTTGGTATCCTCGATCCGTAAGCGATTAGAGCTGGAAATCACCATAGGTGACTTATTTGAGTACACCACCATCGAATCGTTATCGGACCACTTGAAAGTATATAGCCCTCCCTCAGGCCTTACTCCGATTCTCGGGCAAAAACGTCCTGATCGTATTCCTCTGTCTTTTAGTCAGGAGCGTTTGTGGTTTATTGATCAACTGGAAGGGAGTGTTCAATACCATGTACCTGCAGTGTTGAGGCTGAAAGGAGAACTGAATATTGAAGCACTAAGCTACGCCATCGGAAACATTATCAAGCGTCATGAAGTACTTCGTTCGGTGATAAGGGAAGATGGAGGGACACCTTATCAGGAAATTCTGGATGCTGGTGGTTGGTCTTTGAGTATTCTGGAGAATGAAGATTATGCGACAAATAAGTACCTTCTTGATCAAACGATCGAAGAGCTTTTAACCACACCGTTCGACTTAGCCACCGATTACATGCTAAGAGCCTCTGTGATCAAATTGCATGAACACGAACATGTACTCATTGTTGTACTCCATCATATTGCATCTGATGGCTGGTCCATTCCTATTATTGTCAGTGAGTTGACTGTTTTGTACAATACTGAAGTCAAACAAATACCCTACAAACTCAACGAGTTGAAAATCCAATATGCTGACTATTCCATTTGGCAAAGAACGCCTGAACAGGAAGAAAAAATGGAACAGAAATTGGCTTATTGGGAAAATCAATTAAAGGATACGTCAACATTACAACTTCATACAAATTACCCAAGGCCACCGATTCAAACCACCAATGGCTTATCGGAAGGATTCTTAATGGATAAGGAGTTAAGTGAAGCTGTTCAGCAATTTTGCAAAGAAAAGGGAGTCACCTTATTTATGACACTGCTAACGGCATTTAAAGTGCTGTTATACCGGTATAGCGGGCAAGAAGATATTTGTGTAGGAACACCTATTGCAAATAGAGGGCAACATGAAATTGAGGACTTGATTGGTTTCTTTGTCAATACGCTGGCCTTGCGAACAAAAATAGCCGGAGAAGATA
>JACPVX010000091.1 GCA_016191555.1 Bacteroidota bacterium | reverse complement strand
GTTCGGTTCGCTCGACTTCCACACGAGGGTAATCTAATTGAGAAGCCTTCCATCTCTTGAACAGCATCATCGTCCTTACAACTGGACTTTGTTCAAGACACACACGTTTGTGTTTCTGCAGTGGTGCCTTATTGAAGCCGCGTCCTGTCCCACGAAACGATAGCGTTGAACGAAGATAAAACTTAAAACCAACTCGTCACGGCACCATTGCAGAAACATTTTGTTGTGGGCTGGCCACTTAGTCCAAGATTTTATAATTTATTACAAAATTCAATTTAGAGTCCGAGTACACAATTCTATCTTCTTTGTTAATTATTTTCAGTCCCCTTTTGTATTCGATTGTTAAAGTGTCCACGGTAGTCCAATTTATTTTAATGTCATTGTCTTGGTAAGAGTCTTTGTCGACTGTGAGAATATTTATTCCATTTTCTCTTAGTCCATCTTTACAGTCCAGGGTCACTGAAACAATAATTGAATTATTTGTAGTTGCATTTCCGTCAACTTGAATTAATTCTACTTGTCGGAGTCCATCTGAGTCACACTTGTAACTAATTACCTTTTTATCAGGTGTCTCAAAGATGTCAAACGTGTTAATAAATACAACGTACCCAAGTAGTCCACCTGTCGAAAGAATAAGAATAGTCCAAAGTGAATATTTTAAAATATTTGTCGTCATTCGTTTCTGTCCGAGTGGCTTGCCCACAACATTAGAGTATGCGCATGTTTAGCTTAAAACTTGCGCCTATTTTTATTATATCTGCTTCCTTTTGATCCTACCAATTTCACCAATTCCTCTCACTCCTCCAAAAAAGTGTTGTACTGTGATTTGTTTGATTGACAGATTAGTTGATGCGGTGCGGATGGTGCCGCGCAGACTGAGGAGAGCCGGGGCTTTGCTTATGATTGATCTAAGTAAGTGGGCACAGAAATAACTCTTGTGACAGACGAGGGGACAACCACCCCGCCACCACCCCTCCTTGTCAGGACAACCACCTTATCAGGGAGGGGAATGGAATGGGTTAGTTTAGCCACTCGGTGTTAACCGATTGAATGGAGCCCTACTTTGTTTCCTTCTGTGTCGATAAAAAGTGCAATGAAGCCTCTGTTTTCGCCAATGGCTGTTTTCGGCAGAATGATTTTTCCTCCGGCACTTTCTACTCTGCCTAATGGAACTGCAAGGTCGTCTCCGCCATCTAAGTAAACGGTTGTGCCCGTCATGGAAGGAACATAGTTTTCACCGCCAGCAATTGCTCCGCCAAATCCACCTTTTTTTGGGTCAGATGGTAAATATGCATATTGCCTATCAGGGTCGTCATGAATTTGTGCATCTAAAACTTTTGCATAAAAAGTCTTTGCTCTTTTGAAATCCTGAGCGGGTATTTCAAACCAATTTAGAGTAGTTACCATATTGATAAAGTTTATAATGAGAGTTTACTGTTTTTACTTTTTAGTTGTTCATCTATTTTTTCATGCTCATTCATTTGGCAGTACCTCATAAATAGCGTTGATGTTTCCTTTGGTTGCTTTTGAATACGAACAAATCGATTGCGTGGCGTCTACCAATTTTTTCGCAGTGTCGTAGTCTACATCTTTTATATTGACGAGCAGATGGGCTCCCAGATTAAAATTACCGCTATCATGTATGACACTGATTTTAGCCGTTACCGACACTTCTCCGATTTTAACTTTCGCGATTCCGGCAGCCACTGTCACACTTGTTCCAAAACACGCTGACCAAGCCGCTGCAAAAAGTTGTTCGGGATTTGTTGCGCCTCCCACACCGCCCATTTCTTTGGGAATCCGGACGTCTACATCTAATACACCGTCTGATGATTTTGCGTGACCGTTACGACCTGCTAAGGTTGTCACTTCTGCTTCATACAATTTTTCCATTTTTTAAATTTTAGTTGTTACTTATTTCTGAGTTGTTTTTAATTCGTTCGCGAAGTCACATTTCAATCATCACCCTTGTTCGATACTCTTTCCGCGAAAGCGTTAGTGGATAAAAAACCAACACCGGCACTTGCCGCAGCGATTAAAATAAATTTCTTATCTTCCCTATGTTTAATTTACTTTGGTAGCCGTAAATGTGTACGGTAATAAATCTTTTATCAAGTAGGCCAATTAATAATACCTAGTATGGAAAATGCTACTATTTGTGAACATCAGCTGGTTGAGGACAAAAAAAATATTGTGTTTGATGAAAATTCTTGTCCGGTAACTGCATCGATGACTGTTTTGGGAGGAAAGTGGAAGCCGATTTTAATCAACGCGATTTATCTTACTGCTCCGGCACGGTTTGGAGAATTGAAGAGAACCGTGAAAGGTATCACGCAATCCATGCTCACGTCTCAGCTTCGGGAGCTCGAAGAAGATGGCGTTATTAAGCGCAGAATTTATGCAGAAATACCACCTCGCGTAGAATACACTTTGACCGAATTTGGTTTAACGTTAAAGCCCATTATGCTGGCTCTTGCGCAGTGGGGATTAGAATACAAGTTAAAAAACGAGAAGTAGTATTTTGATTGGGATCTATTACGTGTGTCTCCTTAGTCTTCCGAAGCTACCGCGTAAGAAAATGCCGCACGGCTTCGATAAACATTTGGTGAAGGAGAGAAGTAGAGGGTTTAGAGTGTAGGTACTTTGTAGTAAACTGAAAAGTGTTTGCAGGTGACAAACCTGCATTATATTTCGATCGACATGCCCTAACGGAATAGGTTGAACAGCGGGTAACATACCATTCTATCTTAAAAAAGAGACTGTAAAAAATGCAGTCTCTTCTGTTTTTAGATAATCTGAAAATTAATAACAATATTTTATGTGGGTGACCTAGGTCACCGTGCTCACTTTCGAATAGATCTACTTTTGCATCACTTAAAAATTATTGATGATGAAAAAGTATTTAGGACTGCTATTAGTTACATGGGGATTATCGGTTTCTGCGCAAGAAATAACCACATTAAAAGTACAAGACGCGCTTGACGTTGCTTTAAAAAGTAACAGAGAATTAATCATTGCCAAATTGGAAGAAGAAGGAAGTGTCGCCAAATTCAATCAGACGAATGCAGTCTTTTTACCGCAGATCAATGTTAGCTATACTGCATTTACGTCTAATAACCCATTAAATGCTTTCGGCTTCAAGTTGCAGCAACAGGGTATAACTCAGTCTGATTTTGACCCAAGCCGTCTCAACAATCCATCGGCTACTCCCAATTTCATGGCCAAGGCCGAGCTGAATCAACCGTTAATTAATGGGGACATGATTTACGCACGCATGGCCGCCCATGAGGAGATTGAGGTATACTCTTATAAAACAAAACGCACAAAGGAGTATATAACCTTTGAGGTTCAGAAGGCTTATGCACAGTTGCAATTGGCACACGAAGCGGTTAAAGTTTTGAGTGAAGCTCTTCAAACAAGTAATTCAATCTATGCATCAACGAATAACCGTTTTGAAAAAGGCTTACTTCAAAAATCAGATGTGTTGCAAGTGCAAGTGATGGTAAATGCAACTGAGAGTAAGCTATCGGAAGCAAAAAGTAATGTAAAGAATGCCTCTGATCATTTGAGTTTGTTAATGGGCACCAAATCGGGAATGGTTTATGCCACTGACAGTATCAGCCGAGTTATTACGGATCTCACTAAAGAATCACAACTACCTGAAGGCCGTGCCGATTTTCAAGCAATGAAAGCCGCCATGAGGGCGCAAGATAAGATGATTCATTCCGGAAGAATGGCTTATATGCCTAAGCTTAATGCTTTTGCAAATTACTTAATCAACGACAAGTCTGCCTTTGGATTTGGTTCTGACTCGTATTTACTGGGTGCGCAGTTTTCATGGAATATTTTCTCAGGCACATCTGCAAAATATAAAGTTTCCGAGTATCGGGTTGGGCGCAGTAAACTAGAGCAACAACTGACTTCCCAAAAGGAACAAAGCCAGTTGGAACTGGATAAAGCCAATCGTCAATTGAATGACGAGGCTTTCGCTACTACTCAATATGAGACCGCGGTGAGTCAAGCTAGCGAAGCGTTGCGTATTCTTAAAAACCGTTTTGAACAGGGCTTAGTATCCAGCAACGATCTATTACAAGCACAGTCTTCTTTGTCGCAACAAAAGTTACTGAGAGCTCACGCTATCTTTCAATACAATACAACCATATCGTATCTCCAATTTTTAACATCAACATCTGAAAAATAAAATGACTTTTATGAATTTTAAAATAAATCAAATTGCAGTCCTTCTGGCTCTTGGCGGAGTGATCGTTGCTTGCTCAGGAAATGAAAAGGGAAATCAATCTACCCAAGAAGCAGCCGTTCCGGTAACAGTCGGTTCGGTGTCAACTCAAGCAACCAATTACATAACAACCAGCGGCCAAGTTACAGCAAAAGAAACAGCCGTCATAAGCACGCGGGCGATGGGTTTCGTTACCGGCTTTAAAGTTAAAGTGGGCGATCAAGTAAAAAAGGGACAATTGCTTGTAACGATTAGCAACGCAGACATTTTGGCTAAACGCGCACAGGCACAAGCCATGATAACAGAAGCCGAAACAGCATTGAAAGATGCTAAGAAAGATTACGAGCGCTACGAAGAATTATATCGGCAGAAAAGCGCCTCGACCAAAGAGTTTGAAAACATAACGCTTCACTATCATTCCGTGAAAGCAAAAGTAGAAGCCTCCCACCAAATGAAAAATGAAGCGGACGCCATGCTGATCTATACAAACCTTACAGCTCCTTTCTCTGGAATTGTTACGCAACGCAACTTGGATGAAGGAAGTTTAGCCAATCCCGGAATGCCCATATTAATGGTAGAACAAGTAGGTAGTTACCAAGTGAGGGCATCTGTTTCAGAAGCGGATATTGCCCATATCAAAACGGGCACGGTAGTAGAAGTGGAAGTGAAATCAACCGGTAAGAAGTATGCCGGCAAAATAGTGGAGATGAGCACCTCATCTCAGTACAGTGGCGGTCAATACATGATCAAAATTTCCTTATCCTCCCAGCAAGATGTTTTCTCGGGTATGTATGTAAATGTTTCCGTACCAGTAGCAAATGCTAAAACAAACGAGAATACCATCTTAATTCCAGTATCGGCATTAATCTATAAAGATCAATTGGTTGGCATCTACACCATCAGCGAAAGTAACCAAGCATTACTCCGTTGGTTAAAAATAGGTAAAACAACTGGCGATAAAGTGGAAGTTCTTTCGGGCCTACAGGCAGAAGAAAAATTTATTCTTCAAAGCGAAGGTAAACTTTACAATGGCGCACCGGTACGTGTAAAGTAGCGCTATAAATAAAATAGAAATACAAAATAACGGAGATGGTAATGAGAAGTCTTATGGCTCACTCCTAACATCTCACTACTAATTTAAAATATGAACGAAGGATTATCAGGCAACATTGCGAAGGCATTTATCCAATCGAAGCTAACGATTTTATTGATGGTGGCTTTCTTGCTCATCGGTGCCTTTAGCACCACGCTAACACCACGCGAAGAAGAACCACAGATCGATGTGCCCCTGGCAGATTTATTTCTTCGATATCCGGGAGCTTCACCAAAAGAAGTGGAAGCCCGCGTGTCGAAGCCATTGGAAAAAATTATTTCCAATGTAAAGGGCGTTGAATACGTCTATTCTACATCTATGAACGGCCAGGCAATGGTGATCGTACAGTTTTATGTAGGTGAGGATATTGAACGCTCATTGGTAAAACTCTACAATGAGTTGATGAAGAATATGGATCAAATGCCTCAAGGTGTTTCCATGCCCTTGGTAAAAACGCGTGCGATCGATGACGTGCCCGTGTTGGGCATCACCTTGTGGAGCGAAAAGTACAATGACTTTGAACTCAAACAACTTGGGCAGGCCTTAACCAGTGAGATCAAGAAAATACCCAATGTGGCAACCGTAAATATCATTGGTGGCCGCAGCCGTCAGGTAACGGTAACATTAGATAAAGATAAGTTAGCCCAACATCATGTTGATTTCCTTTCTATTAGCCAGCAAATGGCAGGCAGCAATGCTCAAATGCAAAGCGGCAACATGATCAACCGCGACACCGTGTTTTCCATTGATGCCGGTAATTTCCTTTCATCAGCAGCAGAGGTAGAGAATTTAATAATCGGATCGAATCAAGATAAGCCTGTTTATTTGAAGCAGGTGGCCCACGTTGAAGATGGTGCAGAGAGCCCCTCACAATATGTATTTTTTGGATACGGTATGCACAGCGATACACTTGCCGGTACGTATCGTTCAAATTATCCTGCGGTTACGATTTCTATTGCCAAAAAGAAAGGAGCTGATGCGATGCATCTTTCCGAACAAATACTAACAAAAGTAGAACACCTAAAAAAGGAATTGATTCCTTCTGATGTACACGTAACACAAACCAGAAACTATGGAGAAACCGCTTCTGAAAAAGTATCCGAGCTTTTGCTTCATCTTTTTGTAGCGGTAATATCTGTCACACTTTTTGTCATGCTGGCAATGGGTTGGCGCGGAGGCCTTGTGGTATTTTTATCGGTGCCTGTAACATTTGCGCTGACCTTATTTAGTTACTACATGATGGATTACACCCTGAATCGCATCACACTTTTTGCCTTGGTATTTATCACCGGTATTGTGGTAGACGATTCGATCATCATTGCAGAGAACATGCACCGCCATTTTAAGATGAAAAAGTTACCTTTTTTACAAGCAGCCATTTTTGCGATCAATGAAGTGGGGAATCCGACCATCTTAGCAACCTTCACAGTTATTGCCGCAGTACTGCCGATGGCTTTTGTTTCGGGAATGATGGGGCCTTATATGAGTCCAATGCCTATTGGGGCATCGATCGCCATGATGCTGTCACTGGTGGTTGCATTAACTCTTACCCCCTATTTAGGTTATGTCTTTCTTCGCGAAAAAGAAGGTCATAGCAGCAAGCCTCATCCTACTCTCGAGGAATCTAAAATTTACAAACTCTACAAAGTAGTTATCAACCCTATGTTGGAAACCCGTTGGAAACGCTGGGCATTTATTTTGGGCACTGTGGCGATACTTCTTTTCTCCTTCTTATTTTTCTATATGAAATGGGTAGCCGTAAAAATGCTACCGTTCGATAATAAGAATGAGTTTCAAGTGGTCATTGACATGCCCGAAGGCACTACGCTGGAGCGCACCGCTGTAGTTACTCAGGAGATTGGTCAATATCTGGCGGATCAAAAATTGGTAGTAAACTATCAAGGCTACGTAGGCACGGCAGGCCCCATCAGTTTTAATGGATTGGTAAGACATTATGATCTGCGCAGAGGCAACAACGTAGCTGATATACAAGTGAACTTGGTGGATAAAGGCGATAGAAGCGTACAAAGTCATGCCATTGTGAAACAACTGAGGCCCGCTGTTCAAGCCATCGCTAAAAAGTACAATGCCAACGTAAAATTAGTAGAAGTGCCTCCTGGTCCACCTGTGCTTTCTACAATTGTTGCAGAAATATATGGCCCTGATTATGATGAACAAATCAAAGTAGCACAACAAGTAAAAAACATTATTGGTAAAAACGAAGGTGTGGTTGACATGGACTGGATGACAGAAGCGGATCAAACAGAATACTCTTTTGAGGTTGACAAAGAAAAAGCAATGAAAATGGGTGTAGCTCCTGCGCAAGTGGTGGCCACTATGAATGGTGCTCTTAGCACGATGCCCGTGGGCATTATGCACAATCCTGTTTCGTTTGATCCTGTGAATATTGTTCTTCAACTAAACGATGCCGACAAATCCAATCTCGAAGAAATCAAAGGATTGAACGTGATCAATCAGCGTGGCATGGCTATTCCAATTGGCGATTTGGTGCATGTCACTAAGAAAATTAAAGAGAAAAATATCTATCGAAAAAATCAAAACCGAGTTGTGTTTGTATTGGCTGATTTGGCAGGCGATTTGGAAAGTCCTTCGTATGCGATGATGGACATTTCTAAAAAATTGAATGAAGTGAAAATGCCCAAAGGCTATGAGTTGAAAGAGTCCTACAATCATCAACCCGAATTTGAAGATGATTATACACTTAAGTGGGATGGCGAATGGCAAATTACTTTTGAGGTATTCCGCGATTTAGGAATTGCATTTGGAGTAGTTATTATTTTGATCTACATGCTGATTGTCGGATGGTTTCAGGATTTTAAAGTTCCGGTAGTCATGCTGGCCGCCATTCCCCTTTCGCTCATTGGCATTATCCTTGGTCATTGGATTATGGGCGCTTATTTCACAGCAACTTCAATGATCGGCTTCATTGCGCTGGCAGGAGTAATGGTGCGCAACTCAATTCTATTGGTTGACTTTATTAACATTCGATTAGATGAAGGCATCCCATTGAAGCAAGCTATTATTGAAGCCGGAGCGGTACGCACAACACCAATCTTATTAACTGCGGGAGCGGTCGTATTGGGAGCCATTATCATTCTGTTCGATCCGATTTTTCAAGGCTTAGCAATATCCTTGATGGGAGGAACGATTACTTCTACTTTCCTTACCCTCATTGTAGTGCCGCTACTTTACTTTAAAATGATGCGCAGTTCAACTAAATAAATAGATAGAAACCTCCAAGACTTTAACTCCAGAAATAAGACCTAGGATGTTTTATCTAAATAAACCAAACATTTAACATATGAAACTATTAATAGTAACAAGTCTAAAGGATTATCAGAAAGAAGCAATAAAGCTATTTCATCAGGCAGGCATAAAAGTATTCAGTGTCTCCAAAACGATGGGCTTTAAGGAAGATGATTCAGCTAATTTAATGGATAGCTGGTTCAGCAACGAGGCAGAACACTTTGATTCTATAGTTATGTTTTCGTTTACCACAGACGAAAAGGCTAGCCGTGCTTTAGATTTGGTGAATTCTTATAACACCGACAGTAAAATCGAATTTCCAATTCGGGCATTCTTTATGCCAATTGAAAAGGCCAGTTATCTTATTTCTTAACATAAAATTTATATCCATGCGCGAGCGAACTATAAGAACGGTGGCTGGTGCTTTTGTATTGGTTAGTTTATTGCTCGCTTATTGGGTCAGCAATTATTGGCTATGGTTTACTGCCTTTGTGGGTGTTAATTTAATTCAATCTTCCTTCACAGGATTTTGCCCATTGGACAAAATATTGGACAAAATGAATATTGCTAAGAAGGCGAAAATAATCGAGTGATTTAGAATAATCGCTCGCCAGAAGTATTCTTATGAATGTGACAGTAGTCACATTCGATCTTTATCTCTCTACTTAAATTTACATAACCATTTAAAGGCAAAAGATAAAGCTTTCATAGCTGTTTCCGGAAGTAACAGAAAAAAATGGTCTGTTACTCCAACTAAAAAGTTACATCAGTTGCATAATTGACAAAATCAGTAATCTTTAAATCCATCAATATGAATATCAAAGTAATAATTAGAGAAAAACAAGGAACAATTATAGATGTGCGAACCCTTGCAGAATTTATAGGCGGAAATGTAGAAGGTTCAATCAATATTCCTTTACAGGAAATTACAAACAAAATAGATGAACTAAAGAATTTAAAGCAACCATTGGTATTGTGTTGTGCATCGGGCAACCGAAGTGGTCAAGCACATCGCTACCTAACACAACAAGGCATTGAATGCTTAAATGGTGGACCTTGGTTGGATGTAAATTACTATCAATCACAAATCGTATAAACAGGTGATTAACATCAACAAGAAATTATTCGGATTACTCGAACCAGTTTTAAACTATGATTACGAAAGGAACTAGATTGTATAGCATTTTAAATCATACATGCCCTCAATGCCATGAAGGCAGGTTGTTTGTATCGAAAGCATATAGTAAAAGTTTTATCAAAATGCCACAACGATGCTCCCATTGCGGTTTACGATATGAACAAGAGCCTTCTTTTTATTCGGGTGCCATGTACGTGAGCTATGCGCTGCAAGTAGCTTTGTTTGCAACAGTTTATGTGGCTCTAAGAGTTTTATTCAATCCACAGATGGAAGTCTACCTTTACGCAATAATTGTAACAGTCCTTTTGTTAATCCCGGTAACACTACGTTTGTCGCGTGCCATATACATTAATTTCTTTTTTAGCTACAAAGAAGAGTCTTCAAAAAAGTAGGTGCTGCAATAGAAAAGTCTTTCGTTCGACCTGCCCTAACGAAATAGGTCAAACAGCGGGGATTCCAAATCTCTGCGTTGTTCCAGTAGGGATATTTTTCAGGCGCTGTCACCTTGGTTATTATATCCAATTTCAATTACTGGTATCAATTCAATGGTCATTTCTTGTCAGGTTATTGAGTAACCCCGTTTTCTTCCGTTGTCTGGAGTGGATTCGGTTCAATCGTTGTAAAGAATGTTATAATCGACTTACTTTTATAGATAGCCACGATGATACTCGCCAGTCCAGCGACTAACAAAAATCCTATAAGTAATATCATGGAGTGATTCAATTCGAGGTCACCACTATTCGTCACCCAGCCACGGTAAAAACTAAATACTTCGAGAAGTGTTACAAAGGGCAACAGTATTATTAACCACCTTCTTGATTTGTCATTTCTTCTAATCATTTGATAGGCAAGTATAATTACTGTCATCGCTAAAGTCGCGTGCAACAGGTAGAAAATGAAATGTAATTGGCCGGGAACTAAACCTACGTCCACGCTAAACCGCTCCTTTGCCTTGTCAAAATTCCGTATCAACGCTCCAAGAATACGGAAAGACCCAGCGTAGCTAGCTATCAGTATTGTCAAACACACTGCCTGCAATACTTTAGCTTTTATATTTTGCCCCTTGTCCTTTTTGTAGTCTTGTATGAGTCCAAAGGTAAGAATGGCCAGTGCGAACAGCGTAAAATAATTCATGGTTGTCTTTGTCGGTCTTGTAATTGAATCGACCCGTTGTTACCCAAATTTATTAAAAGCTTTGGTTACAATTCATATAATTTAGAATAACTCAAGTGACGTTGCAAAATAAGTACTTGCAGTGTTTGCAGGTTACAACCCTACATGATCTATCGTTCGACATGCCCTGCGGAATAAGTCGAACAGCGGGGGAAGAACACCAACAAAAGCAAGACGAGTAGAATCCGGAGATCATCTATTTGTGTGATACTGATTGTTTTCAAACAATTCTCCTATTCGAAGCGTGCAAGGCAACTCAATTAGATACTTAATATTATCAATGATATAGTTGTCCTCAAAAAGAGTATCGTGCCACAGATTATGAATCATCCTATACTCAGTGAAAAACCTATTAATCCCGTTTTCCCAATCAGTTCCAAATTCTCCAAGCCAATTATAAAACAATAAAACCTGCTCATGATTTGACAATTGAGCACGCAACATTTTCAAGTACTTCATTTTCTCAAGATAATCCATGCCAATATCGTTGTAGACGATAAATCCAACAATCATATACAGGTGCCTGAAATAGTGTCCTAGCCTTGAAGCGTGGCCAGAGAATGGCTTATAATTAATTGCCAAATCAACAGGAATCTTATCAGATTCTTCATCGTCCCTAAAAGCTAAATATTTTTTTCGTGCCTCATTAGTGACTATATTCTTTGGTCTTTTATGCTGTTCTCGTGCGTTCTTAAGATTCCTAAGAAATATCTCTTCTTCTGGATAATCGTGTCCGAACTTTGTTACACCAAAGAAGAATAAACGATAGCATTTATTAAATGCTTCTTTTGTAAGGGGACCATGTATATGTTTGTAAATCGATAAGATGCATTCAAATTCAGTTTTCATCGTAACAAATACTTTTCTACCTTCAGTTATTCTTTCTACTCTGTTAAATTTCTCTTCCTCGAAATCATAGCCGTTTATCTTCATCTCATTAATGTTCTCGCGATGAAGGTGTAGCATTTCGTAAAACTGCGATTCAAATTTTTGAATCCTAATTTGTTGTTCAAACAATTGTTTCTGTTGCTCATTAGCCTTGTATTGCATATAAAAAGCAAGTCCCGTTACAATCACTCCTGCCAGAGCGATGAATGGATTCATTAATCCACCTATCGTATCACCTGCAAACCCAGTGTCTTGAGAAAAAAAGACCTTAAATCTTTCGCTGGTAAATATCACTGGACTAAAAAAAGATGTGACTACAAAACAAAATACAGTAATAATAAATAACCGTGACATGTTGTCCATACCAGACTTTTCCGTTTGACCGGAAAATTTACCCAGTAATAATAGAATTTTTAAAATACAAAGCCCAATAACGACAAGGAATAACAGGACAATGAATTCTGGGGTACTCATAATGATTATCTATAAATAATCTGTTAACTTACTTATAATTTCATTTTCATGCGCTTTCAGCTTAAAAGACTTTTTTCTTTCAGGGCTATCAGCCCATTCTAATCACTCTAAGTTGCTCTCGGCAAGTAATGCTCAAGTACGCTGATTTTAAACGATCTTCCAATCGAGAAGACAAGGGGTTCTTAAATATTCCTTTTCTTGATGTTCATATAGGAGTTTCTCCTATGTATATTTATTGCTTTTTAATTTTTCCGCGTTATTTAAAACGGTAAACTATGGGGAAACCATTTAGTCAAGAATTGGATCAAATTGTTGAAACATACAACTGGGCAAACAATCAGGACACTAAATCCTTGGAACAACTGACCGATGATCGTGAAACTCCAGTTTTAGTTGTTGGATCCGGTGGATCTTTTAGTGCATGTTACCATACTGTTCATCTTCTTCAACAACTTGGGATTGTAGCCAAAGCCATTACTCCTTTGGAGTTGCACAATTCAAAAAAAACGCTCCGGAAGAGTAGAATTTTATTTATTAGTGCAAGTGGTAAGAACAGTGACATACTGTTTGCATTCAAAACTGCCATTGAGGAAAACCCTGTCTCAATCGTAACCTTTTGCATGAGGTTGGATTCCCCTCTCACAATACTGGCAAAAAAATACTCAACTACTACAACTACGGAGTATATAATACCAGCCGGAAAAGATGGATTCTTAGCAACAAATTCCTTAGTCGCTTATTTTACAATTCTTTCGAAAGCTCTTCAAAAAGATCCTATAGGATTTATTAAGCCAGTAACTGAGACAGAATTATCAGAAATCAAAAAATTCGTTGATTCTCTTGATGAAAATTCAACAACAACAGTACTTTACTCAGGTTGGGGACAGCCAACTGCCATTGACATAGAATCAAAATTTACTGAAGCTGCTTTAGGAAACATAAACTTAGCTGACTACCGAAATTTTGCGCATGGCAGACACCATTGGTTTGCTAAACGGTCCCACAATTCCTCAATTATTGCTCTTATCACTCCCGAGGATGAATTGCTGGCATCTAAAACACTTTTATTGCTTCCCAAGGCTATTCCAAAGCTTGTTTTGAAAACTGCCTATCAATCGGCAGCTGCCAGCATCGAATTGTTGATCAAGTCATTTATGCTCGTTGAATCAGTTGGCAAAAAAAGATCTATTGACCCTGGAAAACCGGGAGTACCAGATTTCGGCAGAAAACTTTACAATCTCAGATACGCTAGTCTTGTAAAGTCATCGAAAAGAATATCGAATAAAAATGAATCCAACATCATTCTTAAAAAGGCCAAAACAAGTTCTACTGATAACTTAAGCCCAGAGCAACTATCTTATTGGACCTCTGCGTACAAAACATATTCCAACAAATTAGCTAAAACCAAATTTGGCATAATCATTTTTGATTACGATGGAACGCTATGCAGGCCGCAAGATCGTTTCAATCCACTTTCTCAAGAAATAGTACGGCATCTAAATACAATATTAAGATATGGATTTGTTATGGGTGTTGTAACCGGTCGTGGACAATCGGCAAGGAAAGAGTTGCAAGCTGCAATTGATCCAAAATTCTGGGCCAATGTCATTTTGGGCTATTACAATGGAGCAGACATTGGAACTTTAGAAAACGACAATCTTCCAAATACAAAAGTTAAAGCGGACGAAACGCTAAACAAATTAAATGAGCTGCTAACTTCATTTGATTTCCCTGTAAAGATAAATATTGAATTGAGACCAAAGCAGTTAACAATAGAGATAAATGACAAGTTCGAATGGAAAAGAATTCGCGGCTTGATCCTCCAAATTATAATGAAGTCCGAATTGTCCGGCTTCCAGTTATTGGAGTCCAGTCATTCAATGGATATCATCCTTAGGCCAGAAGTATCAAAACTTAATATTCTTAAACAGTGTATTAATAAGGCAAACGCTAAAAAAATTAGCCCTAATTATCTCTGCATTGGCGATCGCGGACAATGGCCAGGGAATGACTTTGAATTGCTGTCCACTCCTTACTCACTAAGTGTTGATGAGGTTTCATCGGACAAGGATTCTTGCTGGAATTTTTCACCAGTCGGATTAGAAGGTGTCGATTCCACATTGATTTACCTGTCAGGTATAAAACCCTTTAAAGATCACTTTAGAATTAATATATGAGAAGCGACCTGACACAAGCTTTCTTGATGAAAGTTCTAGAACGAGATGATGATGTATCATTCGATACAAATTGGCGGTATTTCCAAAATATGGCCAAGTACAAATACGATGACTATCAACAATTCGCTCCGGGAATGCGATTTATAGAGAGATTTGCGATATGGCTTGACCAATTTGAACCCAGTGATAGAAGCATCATTTTCGAATTTATTAAAAAGCGATTGGTATTTGTGTCCAATGAGGAGATGAATCTTTTGGTTGCTTCTTGCTTTCCCGATAAAATCAAACAAATCCTAGTTGAATCTGTAGCTACACAAAAACAGATCCCAGCGTATCTGCTCACCAAAATCACTTCTTCGGACGAATACAAAACTCTTTTGAATCGATCACTGTTTTTTGGCTTGAGCGATGGAGCAAGAACAGATGTGTTCAGGCGTGCAAACTCAGGAATAATATCTCATGAACAAATTTATCAGACATATGAACTATCCATTGAAAGAGCAAGAAAAATGCAACTAGAACTCGTAAAATCTCTAACCAATATTCACGGTAGTGAAGTTGATAAAAGTGCGAAATTCAAGAATTTGTTTCTTTTGGATGATTTTTCAGCAAGCGGAAACACATATCTGGTGGAAAAAGGAAATGAATTGAAAGGTAAAATATCCGCCCTTTACGAAACCATATTTACTAAAAAAAGCATTTTAGAAGAAATATTTGATGTTAAAAACTTAGAGATTCATGTTGTATTGTACATTATGACTGAACAAGCATACAAACAGATCATCAGTCTATTTGCTAAGCTTAAGGACAAATATATGCACGAGCCTAAGCTGCATTATATGCATTTGATCCCGGAAGATTTCAAATTAAATAAAGAAACGGAAAATGAAATTTATGATATTTGTTTTAATGAGAAGTATTATGATAAAGCTATCGAAGACGAACATACAAAGGCAGGCATTCAACTTGGCTACGGTAATTGTTCACTTCCTTTAGTGCTAGCCCATAACTGCCCCAACAACTCTTTATCAATGCTTTGGTCATATGAACATTGTGAAAAATTCACCGGTTTATTTCCAAGAATTCCAAGACATCGCGTGTTATGAAAGTTGACTCAAATCCATTTTTCTCGCGTGCATCTCAATTCATCGAGCAGGATGATAAATTCATAAAATTATTCAGCCCCGAAATTTTAACTTTATTAAAGACTGAAGAATCAAATGTATGGGGACCAGTCAAAATTCTTAGGAGTTCTCCAGGCGGTGGGAAAACAACTCTCTTAAAAATATTCACTGCTAGAATCCTGATCAACATCCAACAACAGAGCACACACGATGCCCAGAAAAAAGCAATCTTGGATGTACTCACGGAATTAGGCGTGTTTGACCACTCAGGAAAGGTTCTCGTTGCTGGATCACTTCTCTCTTTTAGTAATGAATATATCTCGCTTGAATATTTAAAACTGGATGACGGTCAAAAATTGAGATTATTCTTTTCTCTTCTCAACACCAGAATAGTCCTTTCAATTCTTCAATCAGTATGCATTACTAAGGATATTAAATTTCCTGAGGACCTAAATCAGGTGAACATTGCCGTTGATAAATCAGCTCCAATTCCAGCTAGCATCAGGAGCTTGACAAATGGGCAACAATTCTATGATTGGGCATGTAAATTGGAACAACGGATTTGCCAAGAGATTGACAGTATCCACGAGATCAATACAACATTCTTAGAGGGAAGTGAAGGCCTTTTTGCTTTAGATGTACTTGCTCCTGCAAACATTACCATCAATAACATCCGTGCTGTAGAAAGAATATTAGTAATGTTGGACGATGTTCACAACTTAACAAAAACACAACGCAAACATCTAATTACTGGTATTGTCGATAAACGTCATCTTGTTCACACTTGGGTATCCGAAAGGCTGAAGGCTTTAACGGTAGATGAAATTTTCTCAGAAGGTAGTAAGGTAGGCAGGGACATAATTCCTATCCAATTAGAAAGTTTTTGGTCTAAAAAACATACTGCTTTTGAAAAGTTCGCCAAATCTGTAGCCAGCAGAAGAGTTGTCACTGTATTTGATGACCGAGACGATTTTTCTGTATTTCTCTCTGAAAATCTAGACAACCAAACCTTGCGTAAAATTAGGGAAGCACTTGCTGTGGTGAAGAAAAAGATAAATGACACATACGGAAATAATCAAAGATATAAGGAGTGGATTAACACAAAAGAGAATTTGGAAATCGATAATGAGCTTGATCAGTTGATAGAATGGAGAAGTTTGGAAATTCTATTGTATCGTGATAAGAACAAAGGAATAGGTGGACAAACCACTCTGGCATTGGATGAAGTATTGGATGATGACGATCTTCAGGATCAAGATGGAAGCGATGTAAAGGACGCAGCCCATTTATTCCTGAATAAAGAATTAGGCATTCCATATTATTATGGCATCAAGAAAATTGCACGTTTAGCCTCTTTTAATATAGAGCAGTTTCTATTCATAGCCGGATACCTGTTTGAAGATATCCTAACAATTGCCATTAAAAGAATTGCAAATCCGGGAATAAAACTTGAGATCTCACCCCTTCGCCAAGAAGAGATAATTAAGAAAAATGTTAGCCCAAAGAAATACACTGATGTTATAAACTTAGCCGAAGTCAAAAATTTCCTTGACTCAATAGGACAATTCTGCCAATCCGAAACATATCTCCCAAATGCTTGGAATTCACCTGGCATTAATGGCATAGCGATTACCATGAAAGAAAGGGCTCTGTTAAAAGATAAAGTTCTCAACGATCCGCAACACATGTATTACAATTTGACAAAGTGTTTAGCAACATGTTTTTCAAACAACCTGCTCGAATTCAAATTGGATTACAAATGCAAGGGCAATGTGTGGATGGTTATCTATATAAATAAACTTTATTGTATTAATTACAACTTACCCTTAGGCAATGGAAAGTTCCGTGAGCGAAATCTTAAGATTCTGCTACACTGGTTTAATTATGGATTCAAACAAACACAGACTCCTACTGTATGAAACCGCGTTGGGAAAATTACATCCTGAATATTAATGGTGACTTCAATGCATTTTGGAGAGACTATTATATAAATGAAAATCGTGACACACTTTTCATTATTGGTATTGGGTTTGACCCAAGAAGCATTAAAGCTACCGAAACAATTTCAAGCATTCCGAGTAAAGGCAACAAAGACATTTTAGGATTGCGGTACTTTGCAAATGACGGTGAGGAAGCGATCAACTTCACTCCGCCTGAAGTTCAGGTCAATATTGAGAAACTAAATATTCTTTTTAAACAAAAGAACATTCAGAATATTTCCTATAGAGGGGTCGTAATGCGATCAGCAGATGATAAGCATATTGCGGACATCAATACTACTGGATTATTTTCAAGTATTGATGATATTAAAAAATACAATGACGTAATCGTTGATATTAGTGCGATGCCACGAGGAATATTTATTCCCTTATTGAATAAACTTCTCAGCTTGATTGACAATTTCAATAACGCTGAACATCATATCAATCTTCATGTAGTAGTAACTGAAAACGCAAAGTTAGATTCACGCATTCAGGACTTGGGATCAGCCGATGAAGCTACCTTCATCTATGGATTTTCAGTACCAGATCAGACACAGACCAAAGAACTTAAGCGGGTTTGGATTCCTATGCTCGGGGAAGCTCAAACCAAACAATTCGATACAATCCAAAAGTCTATTGAACCGGGCGAAACTTGCGTTATTCTTCCGTTCCCTTCAAAAGATTTAAAACGCGGTGATTTGATATTGGATGAATATCAAAAACTTCTTTACAGTAATCCTGATTTTGATCCTAAAAATATTGTTTACGTTAGTGAGAGTAATCCGTTCCATGTTTATCGGCAGTTAACCCAAACTATCAAGCGTTATCAGAAATCCTTTAAGTTGCTCAATGGCTGTAAAATCATAGTTTCTGCCTTATCGAGCAAAATCTTATCCTTAGGCGCATTTATGGCTGTTTACGAGACTAAAAAAGAAGACCAAGGAAGGCAGAATATCGGAATAAAACAGGTTGAATCCCTAAGCCATAAAATTGCCGATAACGCTGTTAAAGAAGTGGATAAAATGCTGGTTCAAAACACATCCATTCATCTCTGGCTTGCAGGCTCGCCATATATTGAGTAAGTAATTTTTTTGGGGTTGGGGTAGGCCAAAGCGACTCAAATCCCCATCTTTGCAGTCGGAATTTTATGGGAAAATCAGTTTGTTTTGGAGCCGGGCTCATTGCTTTAGACGTTATTGTTAACGGAAGCCCTGATTCACCAGCATTTTTGAGTGCAGGAGGGTCCTGCGGAAATGTATTAACCTCACTCGCTTATCTGGGATGGGATGTGGCTCCTGTTGCCCGTTTGAAAAAAGATAAGGCTTCAAGGGAACTCCTTAAGGATTTGGAAGCTTGGGATGTCGACCAACAATTTATCTCAAGAGAGTCTGACGGTAGCACTCCAATAATAATTCACCGAGTTTATAAAGATAAAGTCGGTAACCCTAAACATCGGTTTGAGTTTAGAGATCCAGACCTAGGAAGCTGGTTACCACAATACAAACCTGTACTTGCTTCATATATTGAGAACATCGAGCTTTCGACCAAAATGCCCAACATTTTTTACTTTGATCGCGCGAGCCGTGGCACGATTGATTTAGCTAAAAAATGCAAAGAGAGTGGAGCGCTTATATTTTTTGAACCAACATCATTGGGAGAACCTAGGCTATTCAAAGAGGCAATGGCCATATCTGACATAATAAAATTTTCCTCAGAACGCATTGATAATTACGATATCCTGTTTCCAACACAACAATGTGCCCTAGAAATAAGAACACTTGCCGCAGATGGGTTAGAGTATCGATTTAGCCATAACAAGAGATCGATAAAATGGGAATCGTTAAAGCCTTTCGCAGTTCAGCAAGCCTTTGTTAAAGATACCGCAGGCGCAGGAGACTGGTGCAGCACTGGTATCATTAATTTTTTGGGCCATAACGGACTAAATGGTTTTAATAACCTGAAAAAGGACGCTATAATTATGGCTCTAAATACTGGCCAGGCATTCTCTGCTTTAAGTATCTGCTTCAATGGGGCGCGGGGGATTATGTATGAGTTAGATAACAAGAAATTCTTAGTAGCGGTCAAACAAATCATGGCCTCAAAGCTATCAAAAGTAGAAAAGATTCTTTCAGGAAAATTTAAGAGCAAATTAAAGCCACATATAGATTTAAAGATTTCATCTCTTTATTCAAGTTAATCCAAAATTATTACTAGGCTTGAGGACTTTGTGTTGCGAAGCGTGGGGGTGCAGTCAACGATATTGGTCATTGGGAATTTCGGGTTGCAAGAATTAAGTTGTTGCTCCGCCTAGTTTTTTATATCACTGTGAATGAGTGGAAACGAGCAATTGAAACGATCAATAGTGAATATGTCTTTTTACTTTTGGTGTATCGAAACGAAGAAGTATAGCCCTTTGACGCCACTTGATCTTTTACAGCATATTCCAGTCAACCAAGGTAGCGGACATTAGCAAACAGTCCTGATAGATATTGTAAGCTATAAGGAGGTTTTAACCTTTATATCTGAATTGATTGTCATGCTTGTTTAATTCATCAAATTTCTTTTCCCAACATTCAAATCTCACCAAATCACCTCTTCCCATATTAGTATAAAAAATGTATTCTGGGATTGTTTTTTTGTCGATGAGATGTTT
This sequence comes from Bacteroidota bacterium, assembly GCA_016191555.1. GTDB lineage: Bacteria > Bacteroidota > Bacteroidia > Cytophagales > Cyclobacteriaceae > ELB16-189. The sequence continues at coordinate 15,282 of JACPVX010000091.1, read as the reverse complement.
GGGTACAAGTTCGTTCAATTTCTCAAACATCAAACTTAACGCGTTAGGTCTTAAGTCAAATCTTAAAAAATTAAGTCCAATTTCTAAATTAAGGTCATGCAGACCTTTGATAATTGCTGTTTTGTCTAAATCGTTCAATGTGGATGCACCTACATTTTCTTGCGTTTGATAAATAATCTCTTTGTAGAAACTAGTCCTAATTATATGACTTATAAAACTGAGCCAGTTTTTGTGAACACTTAGCTCAACCGCATTTGATAAATTTGTAAGTAATCGATAGTAAATACTGGTCCCGCTATAGATAGAAATTGGAAAATAGGTCGCGGTAATTGCTAAACAGCCAGCTTCGAAGAAGGCATTTGCTATTTTATTCAAATATCCATAATTAGGGTTTGTGTGACAAGCAGACAAGAAAATAAGAGGTGCTGTAATTTTGTACTTAATGATATCAACTCCGGTTAATCTTTCTCCATTAATCTCTAGGTAGCTGGAATAAGTGTCCGAATCAAAACCACCATGACAATCAAATATCAAAAGTTCCGGTTTGTGAAGAGTGATCTGATCAACTACATCTTTAATTGACGAGCAACGAGCAGTCTGACAATTAAGCTCAGTTGCTTGTTTTTCAATTGTGTTAAAGTAAGATTTAAATTCTTCGTCCTTTCCGTCTTCGACACTAGCACCCAAAATAATTAATGTCCTACCTAAGATATCATTCTTTACTGTAAATTGAACGTGCGCATTTGCCGTAAACGATGCCAAAATGCCACCGTAAGGATTTTCCGGAATTCGTGTTACATCATAGTGAAAGCACAAATTCATCCCTTTGAAAATGAGCCATTCGATTGGCAAATCAGTGATTGCAACAATTTGACGGGGAATAAGAAAAAGTTGCTCGTCAAGACCTTTGGGAATTATCCGACTTGAAAGCCTATTTCCAAAACTATCTATGAGCTTCTTTGCATGGGTCCTTTTGGTAGTGTTGATTGTCTCAGGCTTAAAAAAACTCAAATGAGGCTTGATGGAATTCGCTAGCTGGGGAAATCTAACTACTGGTGAATTTGTGAAAGAGGCATGCAAGTATCCCAGAAAATCCAAGTAACTAGTCTTCGAAATTTGCAGGCGAGCTTGGGCTGAAATGTCGTCTTGTGTATAGCCCTCCCTCGGGATGTAGGAAAGATAATTCAACGATTGTTCATGGCTCAAAGTTCTTTTCCAACGCCTAAGCTCGTCCTTCTCAGTGGATGGATCAAAGATGTCGCTAAGGGTGGGATAGTTAAACGGGGCAATTAGCACAAGTGGAGACAACCATTCATCCTTGTGATTAGGAAAGATAATACCTCTGTCTTCAAGCACCATTATTTCAAGTTCGTCCATTTTCTCAATCTGGTTAAGAATAGATTTGAATCTTGAAGGATTAGAAGGATCGTTCATAATGACATCTGTCTCCTCAATTATTTGTTCTTGACTACCACCTTCGTCTTCTACTTCAATCCATGCGTTTCCCAGTGCCTGATTAAGTGTTAGGTAATTCGCATCGCAACCTTTGAATGAATACCTCGGGTTATAGGATTGATGTAGGTCAGTAATATCAAGATTTACCTCAAATGGGACTTGTTGTTTGGGGAACGATTCGAGCAAAATTCTTTCAACAACATCCTTTTTCGTAAGAAGTTTTTGAATAAAATCTATTGGGCTGGTAATCGTTATCTTTTCATACCCGCTTAAAAACTGATTTGGCGCATCTATCCGAATTAGAAATACCAATAAAAACTCAGATAAAAGTATCTTAATAATCTCATTTAACTTCTCGGTTTCAGGATGTATAAAAAAAACTTTACAGGAAATCTTGTATGGATTCTGTTTAATCAAACTTGTAATACTATCAGGGTAGTAAACTGAGAATCGATGCGGGGTTAACAATTGAACCATTTTGACATTGCCAAAATGTGTAAATGGCTCATTCAACTGAATTAAGTTTTTAGGAAGGCTTGCCAGAACATCAAGAATGTTAAGCTCAAAATCTTCAGGAGGTACGAGAACGCTTGGAAATATACGTTTTTTTGGAATGTATATGTACTCGATATCGCCAATTGTTAGTGGACGTTGTGAAATTCCGTTCATAATTTCATTTTGGATTGGTTCCAATTTACGAATGGCATTTCTCATTTCTGCATTGTTACCTATCTAGTTTAATAGGCTAATTCCAAAGAGGTCGTGAAGCATTCAATAAAACGATTTGGTCTATTTTTTATCCCATGAAAAGAATAATTTAAGTATTGGTAAGATTGTTTCGTTTTCAGTAGATGACTTGCATTGAATTGGTGGGCGTCAGCGGGTAGGCTAAACTAGATTGTGTAAACAGGGTATGAACAAGCTTTTTGTCTTCTACCGCAAACAATTATTTTTTCACACTCCCAAAAACACACCACAAAAAAAAGTGCCCTTTCAGCTAAGCTAAAAGGGCACTTGTATTATGTAGATGTTCTTCTAAAACAGACTATGCAAATCGCTTTGCTACCTCTGCCCAGTTGACTACGTTCCAGAAGGCTGCGCAATAATCTGGTCTGCGGTTTTGGTAGTTGAGGTAGTAGGCGTGCTCCCACACATCCAGACCTAAAATGGGTGTGCCTTTTACTTCGGCAATGTCCATCAACGGATTGTCTTGATTGGGTGTAGAGGTGATAGCTAATTTTCCATCGGCACCTTTAATTAACCAAGCCCAGCCGGAGCCAAAGCGTGTGGTGGCTGCTGCGTTGAATTTGGTTTTGAATTCGTCAAAGTTTCCGAAGGCTGCGTTGATCGCATCTGCTAATGCGCCTGTCGGTGTGCCACCTGCGTTCGGGCCCATGATCGTCCAGAACAAACTGTGGTTGTAATGTCCGCCACCGTTGTTGCGTACTGCTGCGGGATACTTTGAAATGTTCTTGCAGATTTCTTCGATGGAAAGGTTTGCCTCCGGCTTGTCGGCCAATGCGTTGTTTAAGTTGGTAACATACGCGTTGTGGTGTTTTCCATGGTGAATTTCCATGGTGCGTGCGTCAATGTGTGGTTCTAGTGCGTTGGTTGCATACGGTAATGCGGGAAGTGTAAAGGCCATATTATTTTTATTTTAAATTTTAATGATTTGTTTACTTCGACATGAATAATGTCAACCCAAATATAACACTGAAAAAGGTAATTAGTTCGTACTATGACAGAAAGCAAATTAATACCTTCTAACCAACTCACCGAGCGTTCGTAGCCCCTTGTCAATCTTATCGCTCCAGGGGGCACCGTAGCTCAACCGGAAGTAATTATGAAACTGTCCCTGCGAGGAAAAGATTTGTCCGGGTGCAATGCCGATGTTGTGCTTCAACGCCCGCTTGTGCAATTTATAGCTATCTACCTTCTTATTCAGCTCCACCCACAGCACAAAGCCTCCCTGCGGACGTGTGATGCGCGTATCTTCCGGAAAATAGTCGCACACAGCCTGCAGATAACGCAGACATTGTGTGTGCAATGCTTTACGCAGATGGCGCAGGTGCAACTCGTAGCGACCGTTTTGTAAAAAGTGCGCGATGGCTGCTTGTGCCAACGTGTTGGTGGAAACGTTGTTCATGCGTTTCAGGCTGATCACTTTGTCTTTGAACTTGCCGGGCACCGCCCACCCAATGCGATAGCCGGGAGCTAATGATTTGGAAAACGATCCGCAGTGCAGCACCAATCCTTTCTTATCGTACGTCTTGCAGGTCTTCGGGCGGCTCTTGCCAAAATACATTTCGCCATAGATGTCGTCTTCAATCAGTGGGATTTCCTTCTTTGCCAACATCTCCACCAATTGCCTTTTCTTTTCATCGGGAATGCAACTGCCCACGGGGTTATTGAAATTGCTCACGAACAAACATGCTTTGATCTTAAACTTCGGAATCGCTTTCTCCAGGTAATCCAAATCTATTCCGGTATTCGGATCGGTAGGAACTTCTACTACTTTCAAACCTAAACTCTGCATCACTCTGAAGATTCCGTAGAACGTGGGGCTTTCGGTAGCTACTGCATCGCCCGGTTGTGTTACTGCCCGCAAGCATAACGATAGCGCTTCCATGCATCCCGCTGTGACCACCACATCTTGTTCGCTCAACGCGCCACCCCAATTAAAACTGAGTCGCGCGATTTGTTTGCGTAGATGTTCATTGCCCTGAATGTGTTCGTAACCCAAACAATGATCGGGAGAATTGTGCAGTGAGTGCATCACGGACTTATTCAACTTCGCTGCGGGTAATAAACTCGGGTCGGGTGAGCTCAACGAAAAGGATGTTAACTTCGGTGAACGCAAATCAAAGTAGACACTGGTGATCATCTCGTCCACACTCACCGGCAACACTTCGTTGGTGGGCTCGCAACACGTGGGGATTTCAAATGTATCCTTCGGAGAAAATTTTACATAGTAACCGGACTGCGGTCGTGCTTCGATCAAGCCTTTACTTTCTAAATGATAATAAGATTGAAATGCCGTGCTGAGACTAATGCCTTGCTCTTTGCTGAGCGAACGCACGGACAATAGTTTATCTCCTACCTTCAGTGATTTCTTCTCGATGAGTTGCTCGATGCGCTCGGCCACTTCGAGATATAAATGATCGGACTTTAACTCGGCAGTTTCGGATTTCATATTTCTTTCTTTAAACTGATCTGGTCAAAGTTAATAAAACTGAAACTGTTATTTTACCGTTGGATCAACAAAATTTGCAGTCACCACAAATAGCAACAACCGGGTTTCTTGTTTTTGAGAAGTTGTTCTACTTTGTATAAACTATACGTCATGAAGCAGGCGGCCCGAAAATTTGTTATTCATATATTCATCTTCCTGCTGGGCTGGATGGGGCCGCTCTTACTGTGGGCACAACCGAAAGATTCCGTCAAAGTAGAAAAGAAGCCTTTGCATTGGCGATTGACGGCTCGTCTGCATTCGCAGGCAATCTTCAATTATGGGGGGCGCCTGGCTACAGAAAATCCTTCCTTCGACATTAACTTCGCCATCGAAAAAAACAATTGGGGGTTCTTCTTATTTAAAGGGATGGACCTGTACGATCACAACACTTTTTATAATTTCTCGCTGATCGCTGTTTACCGAAACATCAAGTTATCCAACAAGCTGACGTTCACTCCGTATGTGGGATCATTTCTGGAACAGGAACAAGGTGTTGCCGACCACGGATCAGATGCGGTGATTATTTTAATTACTACTGCCAAGCTCCATCCGAAATTAAGTTTTGAACACATGACACTGTTTGGAAACTTGATTCTGGTTCCCGAAGAAAGAGATTGGGTGAATCGGTTTCGCTTTTCCTATACCAACCATCATTGGGATGTGGTGTCCACCGCCTGGTGGAATAACAATGCCATTGATCATAGCAGCTATTGGACGAGCGGGCTATCGGTAGCGTACAGCAGAATCAAAGCACGGGAGCATTTATTTCTAAGCGTGGGACTTTCGGGTTTGTGGATGATGCATACTTCGGACACCGAGGCGAATCCCTACAAAAACGCGTTGCTGCTCACGGTTTCGGCTCAGCTTCTTAAATAAATTACGCGCATCTCTAAAAACCTTCTATTCATCACCTCATCCCTTCTCCCTTCTCCAAAAGAGAAGGGGAAATGGAGTTTTTAGAGCTGCTCTTAAATTTTAACTGATCTGGTTAAAATACTTAAAACTGAAACTGTTTTTTGGCCGTATTAAAGAGAACTTTGAGCTTTTGTTTCATCCATGAGAAAGAGACGTAAGCTGGTTTTGATTGCCGGGGTGATCGTTGGCATTATCATTTTGTTTTTTGGTTTTAACTAGACGAAAACATGACCATTATTTTTAGCATTCCGGGTTTTCTGCGAAAAGCAGTACTGTATTTTCCGACTACCAAAGCAGAAGATTTGATTTGCTGCAAGCCGATGCAATCCATTGCGAAAAGCGAATCGATAACAAAACCAAAATTTGAAAAGAATCCCTGGCGATTTTAGTAATATCGTGCTGCTCAATTTGAACTATGACAAAAGATAAAAACTTACTCGCTTACTTCGCGCTGGGGGCTGTGTGCCTGATCTGGGGAACTACGTATTTAGTATTACGAATTGGTGTAACTCAATTTCCGCCATTTCTATTTTCCATGCTGCGGTTTTTGGCGGCCGGTCCGATTCTCATTGCTATTACACTCGTATTTGGTAAAGCAAAATGGCCCGATCGCGCTACGCTGATCAATCAGGCGATTTCCGGATTGTTCATGGTAACACTCGGCATTACGGTGGTGGGTTGGGCGGAAGTATACATTTCCAGTGGTGTGGCGGCCATCATCTGTTCCATGATGCCGATTTGGACCGTACTCATTAATGTATTGGTCACGAAAGATGAAAAACCAAATTGGTTGATCATTCTTGGATTGGCCACCGGCCTCACGGGTATTCTGTTAATTTTTGGTGAACACCTCACCGAATTCTCGAATGCCAATTATCTGAAAGGAATCATCCTCACGTTCGTAGCGAATCTTTGCTGGGCGATTGGTAGTATTTGGATCAAAAAGAAAAATCATAACTCTGATCCTTTTCTCAATGCCGGGCTGCAGATGTTATTTGGTGGAATCTTCGCGATTCCGTTGAGTTTGATCTTCGATGATTATTCCGGGGTACAGTGGAACGCTTCTGTTATTCTTTCCTTAAGCTATATGATTATGGTAGGATCGGTAGCTGCGTATGCGTGTTACTCGTACGCCATTAAAAAGTTACCGATGACGCTCGTTTCTTTGTACGCTTACATCAACCCGATTGTAGCTGTGATTTTGGGATGGTTGGTGCTGGATGAGAAATTGAATTTTCAAATTGGCTTTGCGATCAGTATCACCGTGTTGGGGATTTATTTGGTGAACCGTGGGTATCAATTAAAAACAAATCCACTCGGGCTTGGCTCACTCGGAAAAGCATTGAATATCAAATCCAAACTTTCGAATTAAAAATCGAGCCGATGGAAATAAAAGTTTATCAGGTAGATGCGTTTGCATCGAAAGTATTTAAAGGGAATCCTGCCGCGGTGTGTCCGTTGCAAGAATGGCTTCCTGATTCGGTGATGCAAAACATTGCCATGGAAAACAATCTGTCTGAAACGGCTTTCTATGTAAAAGAGAAAGAAGGGCTTCGCATTCGCTGGTTTACCCCTGCGGTGGAAGTTGACTTGTGTGGCCATGCGACACTCGCGACTGCTTTTGTATTATTTAATCGCGAAGGTCATACAGACAATAAAATTGTTTTCAATTCGCGGAGTGGTTTGCTCACCGTTACCAAATCGGGTAATCAATTAACGCTTGATTTTCCTACCGATACGCTAACACCGGTGAATGCCATCACTGAGTTAGAAGAAGGTCTGGGTGTAAAATCAACAGCAACCTTCAAAGGAAAAACAGATTATCTGGTAGTGGTTGAAAACGAAGCGCAGGTTCAGCAGCTTCAACCTGACATGAAGAAAATCGCGCAGGTAAAAGCGCGTGGTGTAATCGTTACTGCTCCGGGCGAAAAAGTAGATTTTGTTTCACGCTTCTTCGGTCCACAGTCGGGTGTCGATGAAGATCCGGTAACGGGCTCGGCTCACACCACACTTACACCGTATTGGGCAGGCGTGTTGAACAAAAATGAATTTACGGCACGACAGCTATCGGCTCGTGGTGGTGAACTTACGTGCCGCTTGAAAGGAACTCGCGTGGAGATTAGTGGCGAAGCTCAACTGTTTTTGAAAGGAACTATCTTTATAGATTGAGTCGTAAAGACCAACCAATAACATTTTTAACTAAGTTATTTTTTCAATGAAAACATTGCTGATCAGTTGGCTTTTGGTTGCAAGCGGTCTTTGGACTATACCTTCTGTTGAGGAAGAAGTAATTGCTCGAGACAAAGAGTTGAATCAGTTGATTTCCCAGCATCGCGTTAAAGATGCTGCCCTTATCTATGCAGATGATTTTGTTTTAACAACCTCTTCAGGTAAAGCAAAGTCAAAGCAAGACATGCTGGCTGATATTAGCTCGCCTGAAGTTGTGCTTGAAATCAACGAAACTACACAAGTAAAAGTGAGAGTGATTGAAAACACAGCCGTGCTCACCGGCATCTTGCAACAAAAAGGAACCTACAAAGGAAATGCGTTTGATGTAAAGCTCTATGTAACCGATACATGGGTGAAAGTAAATACCAACTGGATCTTGTTGGCCGGTCATGCGACTGTCATTAACACCAAATAAAATGATACGCGTAGAACAAGCCACCTTGCAGCACATTGAGTCGCTATCGAATTTATTCGATCAGTACCGGGTGTTTTATGAAAAACCATCTGACGTAGCGGGCGCCAAACAATTTCTGCAAGCGCGAATGAAAGCCAGTGAATCGGTGATCTTCGTTTCGTTTGATGACCAGAATCAAATGACAGGCTTCACGCAGTTGTATCCGCTCTTTTCGTCCACACGCATGAAAAGACTTTGGTTGCTCAATGATTTGTTTGTGCATGCTTCCTTTCGGGGAAAAGGCTTTTCCGTTGCCTTGATTGAAAAAGCGAAAGAACATTGTCGCGCTACCCACGGTTGCGGATTGATTTTAGAAACTGCCAAGACGAACACTATCGGCAACAATCTGTATCCCAAGGTTGGTTTTGAATTAGATCAGGATCACAATTATTATAGCTGGGATGTATAAACCACGACATGGAAAATAAATCTATTCAAATCAGTTTCTATCAGCCAAAATACCAGGCTGCTTTTGAATCGTTGAACAAAGCGTGGATCGAAAAATATTTTTGGATTGAACCGATTGATGTAGAAGTGCTACAGAATCCGGAAAAGAATATCATGGCTGCCGGAGGTGAAATTCTGATTGCTCTGGTAGATGATCAGTCGGTGGGTGTGGTTGCATTGAAGCGTGTCAACGAAACTGTTTTGGAGTTTACCAAAATGGCGGTTGACGAAAAATTTCAGGGAAAGAAAATCGGAGAGAAACTGGCCATTGTAGCCATCGCTACTGCCAAAGTGATGAAAGCCTCCAAAATCATTTTGTATTCCAACACAAAATTAGAGGCTGCCATCAAGCTCTATCGGAAACTGGGCTTTGTTGAAGTTGAATTAGACGGGCCGTACAAACGAAGTGATATCAAAATGGAATTGACTTTACAGTAGATGAATTCGCTATTAAAAAAAGAATCGAATGAGTTAGGTCCGTTGTTTGAAAAAATAGTTTCACAAGGTAAATCCTATCTCAACACAATCAACGATCGTGCTACCTCCACGAAACATGCAGCGGATGTACAAACTAACTTAAATAGTGAAGGAGTTGGAACATTAGGCGCGTTGCAACAATTTAACGAACGCTTTGAACCGTTGATGGTGGCTTCGTCCGGTCCACGTTATTGGGGATTTGTCACGGGCGGCACCACACCGGCAGCCATTGCAGGGGATTGGCTTACCACGATCTACGATCAAAATCCGCAAGGCTTAAAAGGAGTTGGTGATGTTTCGGCTAACATCGAAATAGAATCCATTCAATTGTTGTTGGATCTGTTTCATTTACCGAAAGATTTCTTTGGAGGTTTTGTAACCGGAGCAATGATGTCCAACTTTACGTGTATGGCAGTCGCACGCCAGTGGGTAGGCAAACAACAAGGAAAAGATATTGCGAAAGAAGGGATCACTTCGTCTATTAGAATTATTTCCACTACACCACATTCTTCTTCTATCAAAGCATTGTCGTTGCTGGGTGTAGGCAGCAGTAACTTAGTTAAAATCGATACGCTGAAAGGAAATCGGGAGGCGATGGATGCGGATGCGTTGGAACACTATTTGAAAAACAATCCGACAGAACCATTCATTTTAATTTCCAGTGCAGGCACAGTCAACACGGTAGACTTCGATGATTTTACTGCGATTGCCAAACTGAAAGAAAGATATTCCTTCTGGTGGCATATTGATGCGGCCTTTGGTGGATTTGCTGCTTGCTCTTCCATGCGACAGCATTTAGTTTCCGGCTGGGAACATGCAGACAGCATTACGGTAGATTGTCACAAGTGGTTGAATGTGCCCTATGAGAGTGCGCTCTTCTTTGTGAAACAGAAACACGGTGTGTTGCAAGTGGAGACTTTTCAAAATTCGAATGCGCCTTATCTTGGCAACCCGATTGAGAATTTTAATTACTTAAATTTTCTACCTGAAAACTCCAGAAGATTAAAAGCGTTGCCTGCCTGGTTTTCGCTCGTAGCTTATGGCAAAGATGGAATTCGTGAATGGGTTGATAATAACATAGCGCATGCGGAGCAATTTGGCAAAGGGGTTGAGCAATCGCAACCATTTGAATTGCTGGCACCCGTTCGTTTGAATACGGTTTGTTTCTCGTTGAAAGAAGAAGTGAAACCCAATGAGGTAACGACATTTTTAAATGCAGTCAATGCAACCGGTCAGGTGTTTATGACACCCACTGTTTATAAAGACCGAAAAGGAATTCGTGCGGCCTTTGTGAATTGGCGCACGACTGCGGAAGATGTGAGTAGTGTACTCGCGCTGATGAACAAAGTGCTAACTCAACTACGAAATGAAAATTGATTCGAACATATTGTTCGGTGTTACCGATTGGGATACCGTAACTGCCGAGCGACACGAAGGCACTACGGGTTATGCCACTTGGCGCGTAAAGTACTTTAGTGATGTGCGCTTGCGGAGAGTGGAATACTCTGCTAACTATCTGGCAGATCATTGGTGTAAAAAAGGGCATTTTATTTTTTGTCTCGAGGGCGAGATGACTACTGCGTTGGAAGACGGTCGTGAGTTTGTATTGAAAGCCGGCATGTCGTATCAGGTGGGTGATGATGCGGAAGCACATCGCACGCGAAGTGAGCGAGGCGTGAAGTTGTTTATTGTTGATTAGAAAGTAAGTCGTAATCAGGCGTCAGACCGCTTCGAGCGGTCTGACGCCTATAAACTATAGTTAAAAACATATGAGTTACACGATTCAACAACATTTGGCTTACTCGGTGTGGGCCACGGAGCGATTGAAAGAAACGCTCGATGCGGTAGACGAATCTATTTTGTTCGCAGATGTGAAAAGTAGTTTTTCATCCCTTGCAAAAACACTTTTGCATGCGTGGGACGCAGAAGTCATCTGGTTGAAGCGACTGCAAGGTGTAAGTTTGGATGCATGGCCTTCACAAAATTTCAAAGGCGGCAAAAAAGAATTACTGGAAGGCATTGTTCAGTCGGCCAAAAACCTCGCTGACTTTGTTGAGTCGAAAGGCGTTGATTATTTATCGACTTCGGTCACTTACAAAAACCTGAAAGGAGATTTGTTTGAGAATCGGGTGGAAGATATGTTGTTTCATGTGGTTAATCACGGAACGTATCATCGCGGGCAGGTTACTACAATACTCCACCAACTTGGAGTAACAAAAATTCAAAGTATGGATATCATTTTCTATTTACGCACACTAAACAAATGATCAATGTACAGACCCGCCTACGCTAAAAATGACAACGAAGAAGATCTGAGGGATTTTATTCGCAAGAATGGATTTGGAATTGTGGTGAGCACGGTGGAAGGTAAACTGTGGGCTACCCACATTCCGCTGATGTTAGAAGGAAACAAACTGCACGGGCACCTCAGTCGCGGGAACAAACAATGGCGCGAGCTGCCACAAAATGAAGAAGTGTTGGTGATCTTTCAAGGTGTGCATACCTATGTTTCCTCCTCGTGGTATGATCATGAAAATGTGCCTTCGTGGAATTATGAAGCGGTGCATGTGTATGGAAAGGTGCGCACGCTTTCGGACGAAGAGTTGCTGGAATCGCTACGGCAACTGACCAATAAATATGAAAAAGATTCGGTACATCCGGTGTCGGTAGATACGATGTCGCACAAGTTTTTGCATACCGAAATGCGTGGAACTATTGGTTTTGAAATTGCGATTGACCGAATGGAGGCGAGTTTTAAGCTGAGCCAGAACCGCGATGAAAAAAATCACCACAACATTATTTCAGAATTAGAGAAAAGAGGCGATGAAAATTCGGTAGGCATTGCGAATGAGATGATAAAGTATGGTTATCACACAAAGTAGTAATTACGTCCCGATAGCTATCGGGATCGGCTAGGGATTGAAGCGAAAAGCCTCCCGATAGCTATCGGGAGACTTGTAGCGAAAAGCCCGGTGGGTCCCGATAGCTATCGGGACTTTCGCACGGCCAAGCCGCCCGAAGAAATAAAATTTTTAATTCCGCATAACTCTGTAATTTTACCCAACAACTTAAAAACTATATACCATGGCCGTATTAACAGAATCCATCCACGTTGAGCGCGTAGCCAAATCACGTCTCTCATCGGTTGATTTCACCAATCTTGGTTTCGGTAATCACATCTCTGATCACATGTTGGTGATTGATTACAAAAATGGAGAATGGCAAGAGCCTAAAATTGTTCCTTATGGAATGATGGAGCTATCGCCCGCGATGCTGGCGTTGCACTATGGCCAATCGGTATTTGAAGGCATGAAGGCTTTTAAGAATGATCAAGGTGTGATTACGATTTTCAGACCGGAGCGTCACCACAAGAGATTGCTGCGCTCGCTGGAGCGTATGTGCATGCCTGCGATTAGTGAAGAATTATTTTTACAATCACTGACTGCTTTGATTGAAGTAGATGCGGATTGGATTCCAACTTCGGAAGGGGCATCGTTGTATTTGCGTCCGTTTGTTTTTGCGAACGAAGCAAAGCTTGGTGTTAAGGTAGCTGACGAATATAAATTTATCATTCTGACCAGTCCGGTGGGTCCGTATTTTGCAAAGCCCGTGCGTGTGAAAGTGGAAGAGGAATTTGTGCGTGCTGCCGAAGGCGGTACCGGATTTGCGAAATGTGCCGGTAATTATGGTGGCGCATTTTACCCAACCATGTTGGCGCAAAAGCAAGGTTTTGATCAGGTGTTGTGGACGGATGCAAAAGATCACAAGTACATTGATGAATCGGGTGCGATGAACGTGATGTTTGTGATCAATGGGAAATTGGTGACGCCACGCTTAACGACTTCCTTGTTGGATGGCGTAACACGTGATTCCATTTTAACATTGGCTTCAAGTTTAGGAATCGAGAAAGAAGAGCGCAAAGTAAGTGTAGCTGAAATTGAAGAGGCTTTTAAGAACAACACCATCACTGAAGCTTTTGGTGTGGGCACAGCCGCTGTGGTTTCGCAAATTGCATCGATCAACATTCACGGCAGCGATTATCACTTGCCGGCTGTAACCGAAGCCAGCTTTCAATTGCGCGTGAAAAAGAAATTGAACGACATCCGCAAAGGAATTGAGGCGGATGTACATAGCTGGAACTACCGAGTAAAATAGTAGATCTTTCTACGAGTGTCAGGATATCATGTATCCTGACACTTTTTATATAAAACCATTTTTTATGAAGGCACTTGTTTTCAAAGGAAAAGATCTTCCTTGGGGTGTTACTGATTTTCCTAAACCCAAGCCGGTAAAAGATCAGGTGTTGGTGAAACTAAAAGCAGCTGCGATCAACCACCGCGACTTGTGGGCTACGCTCGAGCAAGCTTCGGTGCTGCACAAAGATGGTGTGGTGCTTGGCTCAGACGGATGTGGTGTGGTGGAAGATGTAGGCGAAGATGCCGATCCGTTTATGGTGGGAATGGAAGTGGTGATCAATCCAAGTTTGGATTGGGGCAAAAACCCTGCGGTGCAAGGAGACACATTTCGGATTCTGGGAAACCCCGATCACGGTACGATGGCCGAATACATCGTGATTTCGAAAAAGAATATTTTTGAAAAGCCCGAGCATTTGTCGTTTGAACAATCGGCCGCAGTGCCTCTCGCAGGGCTCACTGCTTACCGTGCGTTGTTTTCGAAAGCACGATTGCGTGCACAAGAGAAAGTATTGATTACAGGAATTGGCGGTGGCGCTGCCTTGTGGGCATTGCAATTGGCAAGCGCGTATCAGGCGCGTGTGTCGGTAACATCGGGCAGCGATGAAAAACTCAGTCGCGCGAAGGAGCTCGGGGCACTGAATATCTACAATTATAAAAATGCAGATTGGGCGGAGCAAGCTGCCAAAGCATCGGGAGGTTTTGATGTGATTATTGACAGTGCAGGTGGAAGTGATTTCGAAAAGCTGGTGGACTTATGTGTGCCGGGCGGACGCATTGTGAACTTCGGAAGAACAGCCGGCAGCACCGTTTCATTCGACTTAAAAAAATTGTTTTACAAACAGATATCTCTTTTCGGAACAACCATGGGCACGCGTGACGAGTTCTTGTCGCTGCTTGAATTTGTGGAGAGCCGTAAGTTGGTGCCGGTGGTAGATCAGGTATTTTCATTGGCAGATGCCAAGCAAGCTTTCGAGCGCATGAAAGAAGGAAGTCAGTTTGGGAAGATTGTTTTGAAAATAGCTTAGCACATGAATATTCATTACGAAACCAATCGAAACATTTCTGCGGATGAGTTTATCGATGTGCTGAAGCGCTCGACACTGGCAGAACGCAGACCGGTGGAAAGTAGAGAACGCATTGAAAAAATGTTACAGCATGGCAACATTTTAGTAACTGCCTGGGATGGTGATTTGTTGGTGGGTGTATCGCGGGCGTTGAGTGACTTTTCGTTTTGTTGCTACTTATCGGATTTGGCCGTGGATGAGAAATATCAACATCAAGGCATTGGTAAAGAACTCATACGACTCACCCATCAGGTAGCCGGAGAAGATGACAGCATGCTCTTGCTACTGGCTGCACCTAAAGCAGTCGGCTATTATCCTAAAATTGGTATGGAGCAGTTTTCTAATTGTTTTGTGATTAAAAGGAAGGGGTAGATTTCTTTCTTTTATTAAAAAGTCTGAAGGCAAATAGGAGGCTCCTGACGGAGTCGAATAAATCGCTAAAATAATTTCTATAAACAGGCTGCTCCTACGGAGCTATGGAAATTGTGGTGTAGATGCGCAATGTTTCAATCTAAATTTTTATCACGGCTCTTGAATTAAGCCTCTACGCTTGTAGGAGGCTCCTGCCGGAGCCGAATAAATCGCTAAAATAATTTCTATAAACAGGCTGCTCCTATGGAGCGATGGATATGTGCCGTAGTTGCGCAATGTTTCAATCTAAATTTTTATCGCGGCTCTGGAATTAAGCCTCTACATTAGTAGGAGGCTCCTAGCGGAGCCGAATAAATCGCTAAAATAATTTCTATAAACAGGCTGCTCCTACGGAGCAATTGATATGTGCCGTAGTTGCGAAATGTTTCGATTTAAATTTTT
>JACPVX010000090.1 GCA_016191555.1 Bacteroidota bacterium | reverse complement strand
TAAATCTTTATTTGCTATAATATATGAGATCAGGTCCGTGAGGGACGGGTTAGTAGATTATTTACTGGAGGTCCGCAGACAAAGGGTTAGAAGTTGATAGGTAGGAGGTATCCATGCCTGATGGTGGGTTTCTAATTAAGTTTGATGGTAAACCGGCGGAACGTTGTTACGCGGTTGCGTTTGATTATGATCTTTGGGAGTATACGGTAAATGGCAAAAGGAAGCGCAAGCTTCCGGATGTAAAAAAGATTAGCATTGAAGCAGAGTAGAGCGGAACGTTCGGTGACGAGAGGTTAGTATTTAATGAAAATTATCTGCTCCTGGTGCAAAAAATTCCTAGGTGAAAAAGAGCCCTTCGATGATCCCTCTGAAACCCACGCCAAGTGCGCCGAATGTCTAAAGAAACAAACTGAAGATTGAAACTCGCCGTTGTCCTCGTCCACGGAATAGGCAACTACCGTAAGAACTGGGCAAGTAAGATAATCCCTACAATAGAAAACCGTTTAAAACTAAAGCTTAAGAATATCCTAGGGAGCGAAGCTCCCAAGAATATAGGCGACGTAGTCGTCATAAGCCGCACCTACTGGGAAGGCGTCTTTAAAGATCGTGAGCGTAAGCTCAGGAATAAGTTCGATGGTTTCCCAAAGCCAACCAAGGCCGGAGGCCCTTGGTGGGATGAGATTGGTAAATATATCTGGCGTCCCTTTAAAAGATTTCAGAATGAGATCATCGCCGACTTCATCGGCGATATCATAGGATATCTTCACAAAGACGCTCAAAGAGCAGTCTATAAGAAGATATCCGACACCCTGAAAGGGTGTTGTTCAAGAGTTAAAGAAGATGGAGATAAAATCCCTCTTACCTTCATAGCCCACAGCCTCGGCTCCGTCATGACCTCCGACTATATCTATGAGCAGAATAACCCACTAAGTGACACCTCCGGTCCCAAGATCATGAAAGATCATTTTATTCTCGATAACTTCTTTACCGTAGGCTCCCCACTTTCTTTATTCTCCCTCCGCTTTGGAGGACCCGAAGCCTTTATAAAGCCAATCTCTATAGAAAGCCCTCAAGGCCGTTGGGTCAACATCGTAGATGAAGACGATCCCGTAGGGATGCCTCTCAAAGTCCTAAACGACGCCTACAATAAAGTCATTCTAAAAGACGTTATCATAAACTCAGGAGTCTACGGTATCTCTCACCTAGGCTATTTCAAGAAAAGCTCCAAAGCCCTAGACATCATCTGTCAAAAACTAGCCATAGACTGGATAGCACTAAATCAAAAGCTTCCGAAGGAAGAAATTGATAAGCTATACGAAGACTATGACAAAACACTCGGAGTTTTGAATTGAAAAGAAAATTAATCCCATTAATTTTCATGCTCTTAATCTCGTCAACAATATCCGCTTATCAAGCGGATATTGAAGATATTTCTTCTGAGAAGTACTTTGAAGCAACGCTTCAAAGTATTAATGAAGCCAAATCTTCAATCTTCCTGGTAATGTACCTAATCTCCATATCTCCCGACCAACCGGATTCCCAACCAAGCAAGCTCTTAAACGCCCTAATCCAGGCCAAAGGCCGAGGAGTAGAAGTAAAGGTAATCCTAGACCAAAACATAGACTTTGAATCCGAATCCACAGATGAAGTTCTCTCCAACAAAAACCAAAAAGCCTTTGAACTCTTAAAGAAGAACAACATCCCCGCCGTCTTCGACACCTCCAATATTTACACCCACGCAAAGACACTTATAATAGACAACAAAACAGTCATCTTCGGCTCCACCAACTGGTCCAAAGCCGCCCTCACAAGAAACAACGAAGTAAACGCTAGAGTTTATTCAAAAGAATTCGCCCAAAGCATATTAAGTGATCTAAACAAAATCCAACTCCAAGAAAACATCCCAGCCTCTCTCACACCCATAGTCCCAATCCCAAAAGACTTTCTCTCCAACAAAAAACTAATGGGAGAGATGGCTTCAAAGTCAGACGAAAGATCCTTCGACACCTATCTTTATCTCTTAAAAGAATTTAACGGCAACTCCGAAGGAGTATTAGTTTTAGACTATGACAACCTAGCTAAAGCAATAAACATAAGCCACATGTCCACCGAAGACTATCGCCGCCAAATAAACAAGGTCCTCGATAAACTCCAAAACAAATACAACCTAATAAAATTCCAAACCCCCAAAAGAAATCAAAACACAGAGATTCATTTACAAAACAGCACTTCCCAAGAAAACATCAATATCCCCACCACCTACTGGCGCTACAACTGGAACAACACCTTAAGTTTTCCAGCAAAGGTAATGTATCTGATAAATCTCTCACACTCCGAGTCTTCACATTCCGGTCAATTCTCCATCTCCCGTGAAACTCTCTCCAAAACGTATGGTCTATCAGAATCTTTCATCTCCCAAGGCAACCAAGAACTAAGAAAGTTAAACCTATTGGATATCCAATACAGTGAACTAGAAGACCTAAAATTTAACCAAAGACAACCCAACACCTACGCCCTACAAGACCTCTACAACCCCGAAGACCTAAAGAAAGACCTGAACAAACTAGAACAAAAACACAGTAAAGAAAAACTCGATCGAGCTATGAAAACAGCGAGCCTACTGAACTTTCACTATTTAATGGATACTAATCCTACTATGAGTTATCATGAGGGGTACACCGGAGGACTCTATGAGACCCCATGGCAAACCCCAAATGCTGGAAAAACGGCGGCGTCTGGCCGTCCGCTTGTTGAAAC
>JACPVX010000073.1 GCA_016191555.1 Bacteroidota bacterium | reverse complement strand
TGACTCCAAATTGGTCAAATCACTAACGAAAAAACGAAAAGATTATTTATATATCGTTAGCTCATCAATCCAACCTTCGAATTTGAGCCAATTTCGGCCTTTTTTTCTGGCACGAGGTTTGGAAGGGGATATATAGAAAATGAAAATTATATGAGCTCAACCACACCATTAATCGTAGTAATAATCGCACTTATAATCCCATTGGTATTCATTACAGTAACTGAATTGGGTGCTAAGTCCAAAAAAG
This sequence comes from Bacteroidota bacterium, assembly GCA_016191555.1. GTDB lineage: Bacteria > Bacteroidota > Bacteroidia > Cytophagales > Cyclobacteriaceae > ELB16-189. The sequence continues at coordinate 66,195 of JACPVX010000073.1, read as the reverse complement.
AAAAGTTGAAGAAAGAAGAAAAACAACCATAAGCAATTGGTTTAAAGACAAAACTCAATGAGATTTTGGGGAGAATCAAATTGAGTCTAGGCCCTCTGAAAAGAGGGCTTTTTTTTTTCTAATCAATATCGTAATCTTGATATAGTTCCAAAAAATAGTAAACGCTAAAAAAGCCTTCGTACTGATTAATAAGCCCTAATCAAAATATCATTTATATTTTCAAAGTCCCCATGGCAACCAAGTACAAAGTGCTTTACATTGATGACGAAATTGATAACCTGAAGGTTTTCAAAATTGCATTTCAACATGAGTTTTCCGTAACCATCGAATCCTCCCCTTTAAAAGGTGTTGAGCTTATTCGTAATGAGGAGTATGAAATCCTTATTGTAGACCAACGGATGCCTGAAATGACGGGTGTTGAAGTGCTGGAAAACGCCATGCAATTACAGCGGGATTCTGTTCGGATACTTTTAACGGGCTATTCGGATATGCAAGCCACCATTAATGCAGTTAATAAGGGAAAGATATTCTACTATCTCAGCAAGCCATGGAAAAAGGAAGAGGTGAAAGGAATTTTATTGAAGGCTATTGATCACTTTGAACTTACAAAAAAGAATAGGGAGCTAATTTCAAAACTCTCTCAATCCGTCAACGAGTTACAAGTCTTCCTATACCGGGCATCCCACGATTTAAAAGCACCCATCACTACCCAACTAGGACTATTAAACTTATTGCGCGAAGAAGTAAGCGGAGAATCTAAGATCTACGTGACCAAAATTGAAGAGGTGATTTCGCGTCTTGAAAAGACCATTGATAAAATCCGTGAACTAAGTGACATTGGCTACGAATTTGTAAGTAAAAACTATACCAGCGAGATTGCCATCGTTGTTGAAAAGAAATTAGAGAAATGGAGAGACTCATTGGATCAGAATAACATCCAGCTAAAGCTTAACCTTCAACAATCTCCTAACTATATATTAGAAAGCAATCTTCTCGACATGGTTATTGACGAATTGATTGAAAATTCAATTAATTTCTCGAATAAGAATCTTTCTGAAAAATGGATTGAAGTTAAAACGGAGTTCATCCCAGAATCTGACTTACTTATCCTAACGGTGAATGACAATGGAATTGGCATTGAACCTAATTTGATTGACGAAGTAACCGATCCATTTTTTCGAGGAACAGTTGTGTCAACAGGTAATGGGCTTGGATTGTATATTGTGAAAAAAGTGTGCGAGTTAATTAATGGCTCTATTACCATTACAAGCGATGGAAGACAAGGCACCACGGTTGCCATATCTATTCCCAACTTCAAGAGTTCAAAAAAGCCCTAAGGTGATAAGCGCAAGCGCCTAAATTAGTTCGCCTTTTGGCAATGAATTCAAAGAGTCAGAAAATTGAGTTGTCAAACTTTGAAAGTAAATTTTACCAAATGCGTTGGGTCGAAGAATATCAAAGTCATTTTTGCCGACACATAAATTTCACCCGTCTCATCGATGGCAAGTCCATAAGCTGCAGTTGTGTTAATCGAATCTAAATTGGACTCCTTCATATTCATATAATAGGTCTCTGCCGGTAGCCGGATACATAATACCTCTTTGATCTTGCACGATGCTCCAGATACCGTACTATTATCAAAATTCACTTCGTAAACCTTAGATGTCGGATATCCGATTTGACCTCAGCTACAAAATAAACTTAAAAAAAGAAAAAGAATAATGACTTGGCTAAACAACATACTGTTTGTTTTACATCTGCAAGTAACTCGCAAATGAAAAACGATGTACACAAGTAATTGACCAAGCCACTTAGTCATTTTGCTTGATTGCTATGCTTTATTAATTCGTTAAAAGAGACTATTGGCTGTCGGGAACTTTCACATTTATTCTCAACCTCGTCATGGTAGATCTAAGTGTGTTATGGTTCAGTTGCAATATTTCTGCCGCACTGCCCTTGCCCGAAATTTTCCAATTCACGCTATTTAAAACCTGAATAATATACTCTCGCTGCATATCGATAAACGAAAGTCTTTGCTTCAATAAGTTATTGTTACTCTCTTCCGCCCTTTCAGCTGATAATTCGTGAAGATTTAACTCTCCATTTGCGCTTAATATCACGGACCTTTCAATTAGGCCTTCTAATTCACGGATATTTCCCGGCCATGAATGATTGAGTAACATTTTCATCACTCTATCTGAAACAGATGTAACTTCAATTCCTAGCTTTTTCTGAAACTTATCCAAAAAGTGCTTTACCAATTCAGGAATATCTTCTTGTCGCTCTCGTAATGGCGGTAAACTAATCGGGAAAATATTAAGTCTATAAAACAAATCAGTTCGAAATCTTCCCGTGTTCATTGAATCTTCCAGATCGCGATTGGTTGCTGCTATGATTCGAACATCTACATTGATCGGCTTTAAGCCACCAATGCGATAGAACTCACCGTTTTGAAGTACTCTTAGTAACTTCGCCTGAAATTCAATGGACATCTCTCCTATCTCATCCAAAAATATGGTGCCGCCATCTGCTAATTCAAAAAGGCCTTCTTTATTATTCAAAGCTCCAGTAAAAGAACCCTTCTCAAAACCAAATAGCTCACTTTCAATTAAGTTCCCCGGAAGAGCTGAGCAATTCAACGTGACAAAGGGTGCTGCTGCTCGATTACTAAAAGCGTGAATGGATCTGGCTACCAAATCCTTGCCGGTTCCTGTTTCACCCTTTATCAACACAACGGTATTTAACTTCGCTACTTGACTAACTTTTTGTTTAACCAATTGCATTTTTTCACCCGCACCAATCCATTCTATACTTCCGCGGTTATTATCAATCTCTCTGCGTAAGTATTCATTTTCTTTTTGGAGCTTAGCCTTTAGTACCTTAATCTCTTTATTGGCAATGGTTAGTTCATCAATCGTCATAGTCAGATTGGTGATTAACTCCTCATTCTTGAACTTCAAGTGATACAAATTAACAGCGCTGCTAATCACTCGCTCAATATCCTCTTTATCCCATGGCTTGGTAATAAAGCTGAATACCTTGGCCTCGTTGATAGACCGAATGACGGTTTCTTTTTCGCCATAGGCACTAATCAAAATGCGCACGGTGTTTGGATACAACTCCGAAACAGTTTTAAGGAAATCAATTCCTGTCGTTTCGCGCAATCTAAAATCCGATAAAACAACGCCTACTGGTACTTGCTGAAGTAAGGACATTGCAGCTTGTGCAGTAGTAGCCGTTAATACATTGAATTTTTGACGGAATGTTGATTTGAAGACAGTCAAGTTATCTTCTTCGTCATCCAAATAAAGAATGTTGGGATTAGGGAGGTTCATGAGTTAGGGTTTAGTTTTAAAAAGTTAGATAAAATGCTCTTAAGTTTATTAGTCGAACCACAATTTTGATGGCGTTCAACGATTTAAAATGTGCTTGTTTCTGCACTTTGCTTAACAAAAGCTGTACCAAAACTAAAAACCGCCTAAAAAGGCCAAATTCGCACTTTTTCGATTTTAGAATAATCAATTTGTTTATATATAACGAAATCACTAACGACTAATCAACAAAAAGCTCAAAATTCAGCCCGCACTTATCGTATTATTAGGCGCTTCGTATTGTTGTTGATCTTTAGGAAATAACAACCAGCGGGAAGTTGCGGCAATTTGAGCTTGCCGTTAAAACCACCAGTCTCATCAACAGGAATCTTTGAATTTAATACTTGCCTTCCTAATTGATCAAAAACATAAATGGACTGAAATGTATTAGATGCCAATCCCTGCAACTTCAATTCAGCGGATTGTCCATCTTCAATAGGATTTGGATAAACTTGTATTGCTTCTGATCCATTTGCTTCAACTGATATTATTGAAAGGATTGTTTTCGAGCCATCCCAATCCGTTTGCTCCAACCGATAGTAATTATTACCATTCAACGGGGTTGTATCTTGAAGGTCGTATTTGTTCAGCTCTTTTGTTGTTCCGGATCCTTTTTTGTTTCCTATTGCAACAAAGTCAATACCATTTAGCGATCGATAAACAGTGAAATAGTCACAGTGCAATTCAGACCTTGTAATCCAATTTAAATTAACAACTGAGCCTTCAGCTTCTCCGCTAAATGAAATCAATTCTACCGGAAGCGGAGAGCTTATTAAGTTAACTGACCCCACATAAAATGTTGTGTTAAGATCCGCAAGTGTTATGCCTGTTCTTTCGACCAGCGGATTGGATGTAGTGCCCGTATTTGTCCCTGCAGTTCCTAGCACCAAAGTTGCCGGAGTTAAACGTAAATCTGCAATATTCCCAATGACACCTAAACCTGTACCACCGGCTCGTATGTTATATATACCATTTCCAAAGGAGCTTGCTAACCAACCACTACGGTTTTGCCTACGAATAGTAGATGCACCATCAATGAGAGAAACATTTGCAAAAGTAGAAGTGCCTGGAGCTGTGATGCTGACTAAAGTAGGAGTAGTCGAAGGAAGAACCGTTGAAATATAAAATGGCCGGAATTCCGTGCTTACTCCTATTGGAAACAAACCGGAATTCGATCCCGCGGCAATTGCAGAACTTGTTATTAATAACCTATAAACTACTCCATTGTAAAACCATCCGGAGGCCGATGTGCCGGAATGAGTAAATACAACTGGATTAGTATAATTTGAACCAAAAGTAAAGCCCCCCCCGTTCAAATTAATTACGCCCGAAGTCATGATTAAGGAATTTGCCACCCTGGTAGGTTGTCCACTTGAATTACTGATTGTAATCTGAGGTATCGTTGCAGAAGTATTAGCAATGTTTAAATAGTAAAAAGAAGTACCTGAATAATTTCCCGTATTAATGATAGATTGATTTGTTGATCCATTGAAAGTAACTATACCCAAAGAATTTGCTAATGCTAACGTGTTTGTACTGGAGTTATTCCAATCACCAGCAACTGATAAGTCAAACCCTCCCAAGCTAAAGCTAGAACTTCCTTGAATGGATAGTGTTCCTGATAGTATGGTATTTGCAGATAAAGACTTAGTTGTGCCACCAGTTCCTGACAATGTTAAATTATAATAGGTGGTAACCGGTGCTCTTACGATCTGATTGCTCGATGATGAATAGTAGTTTACAGTATTGCCATCCGATTCCGCTCGTAATCCAGCGGTCATCGAAGAGCCCCCAAAATTAAAAACAGAGTTTGTTTGATTAGCCCAAACGCCAACATTTGAAAGGGGGTTAATTGCAACCAGATTAACTACATCATGAGTGATGGTTGCTATACCATAGTTAAATGTAGTCACCATCCACAACACATGTGCAGATAGATTGCCTGTAGGGGAAATAATACAGTTAGCGGCTACCACCCGCGCTGTTACGTCTGTCGTATTGGTCAAATTAACTGTTCCATCTACAACCAATTGGCCTGCGGGCGATATGTCATAATACAGCGCACCAACTTTGTCTTTCAAGGTAGCCCCATTATTCACCCTAAGACTATTCATTTGATTGGTGAAGGAACCGGGATTAACATCCACTGTCACAATAAACGGGCTCTGCAGAGTAACATTATTAACGGCTGCTATCTGACCCGGATAGGTAGTAGATGGCACCCAAGCCGAACCGTTGTAATATTGCCATGTTGATGGCGTGCCCCAATCACCCGTAGCGACAGACCGATAATCTCCTAAACTTTGTGCTTGTAGTTGAACTGATGCGTTAACCCATAAACTAAAACAAACACTAAGGCAAATAATCTTCAATGCTCTCATAAATTAATCCAATTTAAGGAGCACCCTAGGCAAATATTATACCATACCTAAAACCTTATTTATGCTGTTAAAAATGGCCTTTTTAAATTTTGAAAAAGGCGCTTTTACGAAATACAACGAAAAACACTAACGACTAATAACGAAAAACATATATAAGTAAGTTAGTTAATCAGAATCTTCATAATAATCTGATTTAGTTTTAGATAATAAAATCCAGCAGAGATATCCCCAATTCGGATATCTCCATAAAACCTACCCTCTTGATCAGTGTTAATAATATACTGTTCAATCGTTTGGCCCGTGGCATTCACCAAATAAATTTCCATCTGAGCCTGAGGAGCTAATCCTTGTAATTGCAAGTGAATATTTTGGCCACTAATTAAGTGCGAAGGATAAAATTGAATCGCCTCAGCGCCATTAGCCTCTACAGAAATCATGGCTACGCTACTTTTGGTTCCATCAAAATCCGTTTGTTCCAATCGGTAATAATTGATTCCTTGCCATGGGTTCTGATCTTGTATTTCATAGGAGCGTTGTTCCTTAGTTGTGCCCACACCCTTTTTGGTTCCTAAGGGCAGAAAATCAATACCATTGCGCGAACGATAGACTGTAAAGTAATCACAGTTCAACTCTGTGCGCGTGATCCAATTCAGGTTAACTGCGCCACCTTCGGCTTCTCCATTAAATGCGATTAGTTCAACCGGCAGAGGAGATCTGGTTTTGTTTACTGATCCCAAATAAAATGTATTACCCAATTGGGCAGGTGTCAAACCGGTGCGCTGTACAAAAGGAATAGTTGTAGTACCAGAATTTACACCAGCACCACCTACAACTGAAGACGCTAAGCTCAACCTTAAATCGTTTACATCTCCAATGTATAAAAAGCCGAAACCGCCTGCATTTATATTATAGGCGCCAGTCGCACCGATTAGCGAAAGAATTTGCCACGCACCTTGATGCTGTCGTACAATCGGGCCCCCGGTATCCGGAATGGTTACATCGGTTACATTGGAAGCTGAGCTAACAGTAACTGTAGGTGCTTGGTTATTGATTGCAACAGTAGGGCTAGAAATATAAATTGGACGGAAGTACTGGCTTGTACCTACCGGAAACATACCGCTGATAGATCCATCGGCAATCGTGGCACCATTCTGAAAAGTTCTGCGATACGGACCTCCATAAATCCATCCGGCCGAGGCAAGTCCACTATGCACAAGCGTAGTCAACGAGCCAGCCACAGGCCCATGATTGAACGAATTGCCGTTTAAGTTGATGTTTCCTTGCAACATCGTAAGTGTTCGGTCAACCCACGTTGTGGCCTGCACATTTATTTGTGGCGAAGTTGCAAAATCATTATTGATAGTAAAGTTGCTGAAAATTGTCCCCGAGCTATTGCCGGTATTGATTATGTTTTGTTGACTGGATCCGTTTAGCGTGACAGTGGTATTTGCAGCGGCTATAAAATTTCCTGAACTTGAATAGTTCCAATCACCACCCACAAATAAATCGAAGCCCCCTAGACTAAAATTTGAATTTCCTTGTACGGCAACAGTCTCTAAAACAACTGTGGATGCAGGGAGTGTTTTTGTTCTACCTCCATTGCCCGATATTGTCAGGCTAAAGTAGGACGATGCCGGAATTCTTACTGTTTGATTCGTGTTAGCAGAGGCGTAGTTAACGGTATTATTGAAAAAATTTGCGTGAAGGCCCGCAGTAATTGCCGCTCCCAAAAAGTTGAAAGTTCCACCGGGCTGATTAATCCACGTACCTGTTGGGAATGGTAAAGTAGTTGAAATTGGCAAGAGATTGATTACATCAGTAGTTACAGTTGCCGTTCCTGAGTTGGACACAAATCGATCTATTCTTATGGTGTGTACTGAAAACAAAGCCCCTGCATATATAAATATAAAATTCGACTGAACGCCTGACGTTGCAGTAAGCGTATTGGTAAAGTTTAGATTGCCGTATACATCTAAGCGAGCTTGAGTCCACAACGTATAGCTAGGAGAAGCTGGTGAGTCTACCAAAGAAGCGCCGGCATTGATAATTAATTGATCCGCAACTATAAGCGGTGGGTTTATATTTAAAGTAATTGTATGAGGAGTTTGTATAGTCACTATCGGAGCCGTGGCCGACTGCCCCGGATAGCTTGTGGCCGCGACCCATGCAGAACCATTATAGCTTTGCCATGTAGAATTGGAACTCCAGTTGCCGGTTGCAATGGAACGATAATCGCCCAATGTCTGTGCCCATACCTGGGGAGCGCAAATTAAGAGGACAGCTGCAAATGCTATGCTCCATTTACTGTTAGTAGAGGTTTGTTGGTTGCTCATTGTATTGATGTTTTTTTACAAAAAGCCTTGGCAAATCCTGTACCAAAAATTACAAATCAAAAAAAGTGCGAAATCCAGTTGAAAAACGTGATTTGAAACGAGAGGCGTAACGAAATAAAACTTGATTGTTTTTATTTAACGAAAATGACTGTTTCCTAAAAACGAAAAATCAAATTATAGGTGGGCCATAGGATAGGAATTCTTGATTCGAGTTCTCATCATAAAAAATAAGTTGCGCGCAAAGACTTGAACGATAGGCACGAATACAGAAAATAGATAGGAGATGAATTGACCCAGAGTATTTACAGACTACAAGTCGGTCGCTACGAGAGGGGATCAATCAACTATTCAGGAACTTTAAAAAAAATAGTTCCCGAGCACAAAGAATTTGTGAACTTCAGAAAATAACGGATTATGCCTGCTGATTTAAGCAGTTAAGGGGAGAATAATAAATGAAACTCCCAGGGTTAATTCATTTCATTGGCTGGCTTGAGCAAATCACGGATATAATCAATACTATCGGTATCTAATGGTTTAGAAACAAAATCAAAGATAGTTTGATGGGAACTCACCCTTGTCATGTCGGCATGTTTCATAGTATACGAAACAATGAGGACCTTCGGCTGCTTGATCAGGCGTTGCTTAATCTTTTCAAACAACTCAATAAACACCCATCCATCCTGATCTGAATGAAAATATAACTCCAATAAAATCAAATCAGGTAATTCAGCCTCGCTTTCCGCATTCTCCAGCAAATAAGAAACTGCCGAAGTGATGCTATTATAATTTATCACATTACAGTTGATGCCGTCTCGGTTGAGAACCTTCGTGACAATGAAATGGAATATCTCGTCCTGGTCTAGCACCATGACGATTGGCAATTTAGTTTCTTCGTTCATTTTATTTTATTTTAAATTATGGTAATAGTTATCTATGTTTTGCTTTACCAAGCCTGGTAATGATGTAGGTTACTTTAATGGACGCTACTGTGTAAATGTCATTTTGCTTTGAATTGCCACGAATATTTGTCTTGTACTCGCTGCCATAACCGTTCACTAGTGATATAGGTTTGATCTCACCGTTGACATTTATATTTTGACTTATTGTTGGCAAACCGACATTTGGAATTTCATTGGATCTGTATGAGAAGGCTTGTGTCAGCGGGTCTTTGATTCGGTTAAGATCAACATAATTTCTACTCACGTCATCTAAATAATCTGTAAACGTGAATCGCATACTCATGTCAGCCCACACATCAACGTACTCACCAATGCGAATGCGTGCTCCGACACCAAATGGAATTGCCACTTGCATTAGGTTATACGGCTTAATTCCATAATTCGCGTCCGTTGGTAAAAGAGTTGAATACTGACCTTCCGTACCCAGCGGTTGTAAGTCTATCCATTGACCGGCTTGTGGATTTGGTGTTCCATCCAAGTAAGTTGCCGGAGCTTGGGCTTGCGGGTTATGTTTAAATAGAGTGACTCCTGCAAAAACATATGGAGTCCAATTCACCCGATGTAAATAATTACCCTTATTAGGAAACAAGTCAAAAATGGCAACCGCGGTGATTTCTTGAATCGGATTTCTGAAGGATGCGTTTCGTTGCTTTCGATATTTTCCATCAGATGTATTCATATCAGCCGACTGTGCATCTGACCCTTCTAATTGACCTACTAAAAATTCAGCCAAAAAAGTATATCTGGGGCCATAACGATGAACAAATGTAAGACCAAAACCAGGGTGAGTGAATCCAATATCGGTGCTAAGTCTGGTGGGGAGAGGGGCTAAGTCTCCATAATAGTTTAAGGCATTCATTGACAAGCCAACGGCCGTGTATGTATTTTCACGTACTAGCCGCTTACGCTTCTTCTTGTAAACCAAATTATACCTTTTAATTTTGCGAGCACCTTTAAATTGGGCAAAGGCATCTTCCACAAAGAAGCCTACGATGACCAGCACTAAAATGAATCGAAACTTTTTTATTGTAGTTGGCATAAATATTTGCCTTCAAAAAATGTTTGAAGACGTGTGGTGCATACCAAGCATTATGCCAAACTCGAAAACGCTGTTTTTGAGCTAAAAACGCCATTTTCAGCAAATCGAAAAAGTGGTTTTTACGATATATAACGAAATCACTGTTTTCTAAAAACGAAAAAAGCTCATTTTCGAGCCTCTAAGTATACCCACTAGGTGAGTTTTATAGCACGCTAGAGCTAAAATGAAAATCAATTTTCGATGTTGGAAAAAATAAAAAGTAGAATGATCTCAAAGATTCTGATTCACTACCGTATCTGCTTACTTCACCAAGGTTGAGATAACCCATTTTCGCTTTTAGCAAACATTTTTTTGTTTATATAAAACGAAAAACCAGTTTTTTATAAATGGAAAAAGATCAAAAACACGCTTTCCAATTGAATTAAAGGGTTTTTGTTTTTGGCTCGCAATTTGAATAGAGGATTGAGCAAAAAACAAAATTCATTATGAAAAATTTCAATCACACAGGAAAGTATTTAATCATCGGATTAGCTCTCCTAATCACATCATGCAGCACAACAGTCTATACAGTCTGTCCTACTTATGGAGCGGGCAAAAAGCTCACTACGTATGGCGAGAAGAAACAAAAAAAATATGGCCGCAAAACATTTAGCCCACCTTTTCGATTCTAGCAACAGAGAGAAGTCCTTGGTTTGCTTTTTGACTGAAATATTTTGTGGCACCTGTTAATCATTTAATCAATGAAGAATATCCTATTCATCGCATCTCTATTTTTATCTCTCGTTAGCCATGCACAAAGTGCACCCTTATGGTTCTATCCTCTCAAAGAATGGACTATTCGCGAAGGCGGTACTGAAGTCTCCTATCCTTTGACTAAAGGGACCAACTATTGCCTTGACTTAAAAAATATGCATTCAGGCAGGTTTACGTTATTAAATAGTAAACGAGAAATACTGTTCACGCAGGAAATACATGGAAGCTACATAACCTGGAGAAGTACCAAAACTGAAATATGCTATATACGATTTGAAAATACCAATAGAGGATTGGTAACGATCGGCTTTAATCGATTGGAATTACAAATAGCTAAATTCTTGAAGCCCTGAATCCGGTGGTTAAGCTATCGGAAATTTAAAATTCTACTTCTAAACAGCCGACCTACCCAACAGTAATCGTATCAGTTAAGCTTTGCACTCGTTTCTGGAGACTGAAAGGTAGAGGGATGTCAAATTGAAATATCGCTTGACGATATTTATCAATTACTCTATTTTCATCAAATGTAGTTTCTATTAATTGGCGACCATTTTCACCCATTTTTCGAAGTTGTTCTTCCGGAGACTCTAAAATAAGTTGCATTTTGTTTGCTAGGTCAATGGAATCCATTGGTTTGCATAAAAATCCATTGCACCCATCTTTCACCACATGATGGCAACCGGCAACGTCCGTTGCAACGATTGGTTTGCATAGGCTACCTGCTTCTAGCAGCACTCGTGGAGTTCCTTCCCGATAGGAAGGTAGCACGACACAATGCGATTGGGACATGATTTCCTGCACATGATCTGTGACGCCTAAATATTCTAACAAACCTTCTTTTTCCCAAGCATCTATCATTTCTGGTTTCACTGCACGGTCCGGCTTAGCATCAAAAGCACCCAGCAACTGAAATTTAGCTTGGTATCCTTTGCTTCTTAAATGCCGTATTGCCTCTACATATTCAAAAATGCCTTTATCCGAAATAAGTCTGGCAACCATTAAAAAAACAAATGGAGATCCTTTCTGATAATGAACCGGATGAAATTTACGCAAATTGATTCCAGAACCGGGCAGGAGGTCAGTTTTTGCACTTCGAACTAATTTCTTCTGGACAAAGAAATTTCTGTCTTCGTTGTTTTGAAAGAAAATCTTGTCAGCATTTATAAAAGCAAGTTTATAGAGCAGTTGAACCATGTAATATGTGATCGTTTTGCGATGAAATGCAGAGCCCAGACCAGATACGTTATTGACAACAGGTATTTTTAATATTGCAGCCGCCAATGAACCATAGATGTTGGGCTTTATGGTATAGTGAAGAATCACATCGGGTTTGATTTTGATATAGAGACGCATTAGATCCATTAATAGTGCACAATCTTTAATTGGATTGCTTCCATGTGCACTGATCGACACATGGTGGTGGATAATCCCTGTATCGACTAAATGAGTTACATATTCATCTGCAGGTGAAATCGCGTGAATTTCATGACCATCACTTTGAAGCGCTTCTAATAATCCCATTCGGAAATTAAAGATGTTCCAAGTTGTATTGATAACAATTGCTATTTTCATACGCAGACGTTATCAAATTAAAGGCCAGTTTTTAAACCATCGAAATTGAGCTAATTATCAACTTTTCTGTCTTTCCAGCTTCTATTTTTTCCCATAATTCGTTTCTAAAAACGAAATGACTGTTTTTATTTAACGAAAAAGTAAGTTTTGGGGAGGTTTTAAGCTTCTTCTGGGGCATCAATAAAAAAAAAGCCCTCCTTTCGGAGGGCTTGCTCAACATTAGTCTTCCCCAAAACCTCGTTGAGCACTTTTACTACCATGGCAGGTAGATTACTTGTTAGAATATTTCATCTTATCCAATTCACTTTTCTTAACGCTACTCATTACATCAACAACAACTATTATCACTGTAGGTAGAAATATTATGGATAAGACCGCTATTCGTAAAACCATTGAATTTATTTCAGCTTTGTACAAATTCTCTAGGCAAAAGTCATACCAATCGAAAATCTGCGAAATTGAGCTGGAAACGAGGTCGGGTTTTTAGGACTAACGATATATCGTTAATTTTTTCGTTTTTTCGTTAGTAAACTGAGGTATTTGCAGGCCGCTGAGATTTGATTTTCTTATGCCTGGATTAGCCTATGAAAGATGCTAGTCAGAGTATTTCAAAAATAAATTGCGCTTATTCCTTCGAAGAAAATATGGGCTGACTGTTTGAATTATCTAGAAGCAAATCTTAAAAAAGTACCCATCGGCAAATCTTTGCCCTCTTTACCGGGTAAAAAGAATTCGCCAAACTCAGGCTCAATATTTTTAAAGTAAGTCCTAGCAACATTTAATCCAACCAATGGCGAAAATCCAACAGCATACATGGATAAGATTAAAAAAGAATGTTTGTCTTCCAATAGCTGACTACTCAATGAAAGTAATTCACTTAATTTTTCTTCCAATGTCCACTTTTCCCCTTCTGGACCGCGCCCGTAAGGTGGAGGATCCATAATGATTCCATTGTATTTCTTTCCCCGTTTGGCTTCACGCTTCACAAACTTGAGGGCGTCTTCATGCACCCAACGAATATCGTTGAGCTGGTTGGCTTGCATATTTTGATTTGCCCAGTTTAAACCAGGTCGGGAGGCATCAACATGGGTTACATCCGCTCCTGCTGCTTTGGCCACTACCGAAGCTGCACCAGTATATGCGAAGAGGTTTAAAACTCGTGCATCCTGAATATTCCATGAAGTGACGGTATCGTAAATAAAATTCCAATTCTGACCTTGCTCTGGAAACATCCCAACGTGCCCAAAATTTGTCAATGCGAGACGTAACTTCAATTTCAGCTTTCCATATTGATAATTGATATCCCAGCTATCGGGCATCGTCTTGTATTTTTTCCAACCTCCCTTAATCTCTTCTCCAAATCGAAAGTTGTCTTTCTGTTCGCGCGTAAAGTGAGCATGTGATAACTGGAGCCATTCTTGTTGACTTAGTGATCTCTCCCAGATGGCCTGGGGTTCAGGGCGAATTAGAATATACTTCCCAAAACGTTCTAGCTTTTCAAAATCACCTGAATCTAGTAATTCATATTCTGTCCAGGAGGTGGGGCTCAATAGCTTCATCAGTTCTTTATTTGAAGTTGCAAAGATAGTCCAATATTCAAAACGCCAGCCTTTCTTATGCAGCCGCCAAATACTCACTTTTAGGGTGAAACGAGCAGCTCTATAAATTACGGCATCGAATCCTTACTTTTGAGTCTATGCATTTTAAAATTACCAGCACGCAAAACCCTAAGGTAAAGAGCCTGATGGCTCTGGAGAAACCGCGTGAACGCAGAAAACAACAACTGTTTATTATCGAAGGCCAGCGCGAAATTGCCTTGGCACTAGAGGCTGGATACAAAATTGGCAACCTGTTTTTTTGCGATGAGATTGTAACCGAAAGTGAACTCGCCACTCTCCCTCTCGAAGACAAACTTTTGATTCCAGTCTCTAAAGAAGTTTTTGAAAAAATTGCGATGCGTGAAAGCACCGGAGGGTTGCTGGCAGTAGCCGAGCAAAAGACTCATCGGCTGGATGGTATCCGCTTAAGTAAAAATCCTCTTATACTTATTTTAGAAGGTGTTGAAAAGCCCGGAAACCTTGGGGCCGTTTTACGCACAGCCGATGCTGCCCATGTGGATGCGGTTATCATCTGCGATCCACAAACTGATTTCTATAATCCGAATGTCATCCGATCCAGCGTTGGTTGCGTTTTTACCAATCAACTGGCAGCGGCTTCATCTGACGAAACGATTGCCTGGCTCAAAAAGAATGACATCTCTATATACTGCACGTATCTGAAAGCCTCGAAGCCGTATCATCAAACCGATTTTACAAAAGCATCGGCTATTGTAATGGGGACAGAAGCCACCGGACTCTCCGATATATGGGTGAAAAATTCTTCTGCCAATATTATCATTCCCATGCTCGGCAAAATTGATAGCATGAATGTTTCGAATGCTGCTGCGGTGGTCGTTTATGAGGCCATGCGACAACGTAACTTCCAAGTTCATAAATAAAAACAGCCGCTCTTTCAAGCGGCTGCCTGTAATTCTCAAGTTTCGAATTTGTTACTTTTTCGTTTTGCTCACTCCAGGATCGCGTTTTAAAAACTCATCATACAATTCTGTTTGGCGGCTTACCATCGGCATTTGCCATCCGTCAATAAATACATGGGACACATTGGTTTTGGTTTCGAATGGATCACCTGTGCAAATGAAAAGAGTGGCACTCTTCCCTACTTCAATGGATCCGAGCTTTTCAGCAACACCAAAAAGCTCGGCCGGAACAATCGTGATTGCTTTTAAAGCATCTTCTCTATTCATGCCATAAGCCACTGCAAATCCTGCGTGATAGGGCAAGTTGCGGTAGTTGTTGTTACCGCTTTCTGATTTGATTGCGACCTTTACACCAGCCTTTTTTAGTAACCCGGCATTCGCGTAAGCTTTGTCATATCGATCATAATCACGTGTAGGTAATTCCAAAACACCACCTGTTATTACCGGAATTCCTGCTTTTGCAATTTCATCTGCTACGCGCCAGCCCTCAGCTACTCCTGTTAAAATTACTTTCTTCACTTTCTTCTCCTTTACCCACTTAAGAGCAGCTTGAATATCTTTGGACGTGTTAGCTTCTACTAATAAAGTTTGTTCTCCACGAATCACGGGAACGAGTGCCTGCAATTCCGGATAATATCCGGCTTTACTTTTTGTAGCTGAATCCAGTTTATGGTACTGAGTAGCTTTGTCCCACACATCATTCAAACTAGCTAATGCTTTTTCAGATGCCTTCTTAATGTCGTCATCCGTTCTCCGATCGAAGAAACCTCTGCGGCCTGTGTTAGGAAAATTTAAAACAATTCCTTCAAAGCCAGCATACATTTGATCGGGTGTATAACCGTGTAGGTTGATTAGGGCAGCCGTTCCGGAAAGCATACCTCCTGTTGGAATTGTTAATGCGGTTGTAACGCCACTCACACGTGTGACAGGAATCGCACTGGCATTTGGGTTGACCGCTGTGAGCGCTTTCATTTGCGGAATCACCTCACCGATTTCATTGAAGTCGGTGGTGCGCGCTACTGCGCTGATCTCATTCAAGCCGAGGTTAGTTCCTGCATCGATCATTCCCGGATAGATAAACTTTCCTTTACAGTCAATGATTTCTGTACCTGCCGGGATGGAAACATTTGTGCCAACAGCTGAAATCTTCCCATCAGTGATGACGACCGTTCCATTCTGAATGGTTCCTTTCGTTACTGTTTCAATAGTAGCATTGGTTAAGGCCACATTTACATATTTGCCTTTGGGGCTTTGAGCCTGTGTGTGCATCACTACTCCACACACAATAGCCGTAGCTAACCCGATGATTGTTTGTAAGCCCTTCATATTATTTCTTGTTTGCATTAAACAATTCTGAATCTAAAATAAACTCTGCTCCTTCCATGCAGTGGTCTTGGTCATTGTGTTTATCACGAAGCGTAGCAGATTCGATGGTTTGTTTAGGATCTACCATTAACCGCATGTCATCCGGATCTTTTTCTCGATCGAAGCGAACAATTCCATCTACGATTGTATACATGGGAACACCATAGATTGACAGCGGATGATTTTTGAAAATAACCACATCGCCCTCTTTGCCCACTTCTAACGAACCTACCCGACTGTCAATTCCTAATTGCTTGGCAGGGTTGATAGTGATGAGTGCGAGTGCTTCATCATCTGTAAGCGCGCCATACTTTTGTGTTTTACCTGCTTCGTGGTACAAGTGGCGCATCATTTCCGCATCGTCTGAATTAATGGAAGTAACCACTCCATTACGCGTCAGGATAGCTGCATTATAAGCTGTGGAGTAATACACTTCGAACTTATATGCCCACCAATCTGAAAACACGGAGGCCATTGCTCCTTGCGCTGCCAACTCAGGTGCTACTTTGAAACCCTCGTTCACGTGTTGAAACACGATACGTTTAATACCAAAATCTTTGCACACTTTTAACATCATATAAATTTCGTCTGCGCGATAACTGTGGCAGTGAACAATGATCTTATCATTTAAGATATCAGACAATACTTCATGGCGATAGCTGTAGGCAGGTGGTGCTCCACGAAATCCTTTCACCAATTTGTTCTTATTGTATTTGTTCCACGCTTCGGCATATTCCTTTGCTTCTGAAAACGCCTGGCGAATGACAAACTCCACTCCCATACGCGTGCGAGGCACTATTCCACTCGCCTCTCCATGACTACGGGTTGGATTTTCGCCCAACGCAAACTTGATGGTTCGTGGTGCTCCTTCCATTTTCAGCACCTCAGGATCAAAGGTGCCATAACGTAATTTAATTGTCTCACATTGACCGCCAATGGCATTTGCAGAACCGTGCATGGCATGTACAGTAGTGATGCCACCACCCAAAGCGCGATAGATTCCTATTTGGAAAGGATTGATCACATCGCTCTCATTTACTTCAGGAGTAATAGGGTTAGTCCCTTCGTTTATACCATCTAAAGCAATGTGCGAGTGCGCATCAATGATTCCAGGCATCACATAGTGCCCTGTCGCGTCAATCACGCGTACGCCTGCCGGTGCTTGAATATTCTTAGCTATTTGAGCAATCTTACCATCTTTGATCAACACATCAGTTTGCTCAAGGTTGCCTTTCGTAATGGTAATGACCGTGCCATTCTTAATCAGCATATTTCCTTTATCGACCTGAGCCTTCGCGCTGAACAGTGCAAGACTTGAAAAGAGGAGTGTTATTATTTTCTTCATAAATCGTAGCTCTTAGTTTTTTGGATTCTTTGTTCCCTCAATCGAGAAACTTCCACGTGCACCAATGCTGGCACTGCCTTTAAATGTATCGCCTTCTACGGTAACTTCTACGTCTACCTTAATCGAGTTGCCACCAAAGCTTAGCGAATACGAATAGGAGAGTTTATTCCCTTCCAATGTTACAGAAGTCATGTCCACCGGAGAAGGTAGCCTGCCGCCTGAAACAGTTCCTTTATAACTGCTTCCTTCCTTTTTGAAAGTAGCTTTACCATCATTACTTCCTTGGGGTGTTTGCGTGACCGTAGACCAGCTTCCTTCTATTTCAACTTTTGCGTTGGGATCGGACTTCTTTTCTTCCTTCACTTCCATCTTATACATTGTGCCATCCACAAAAACATATCTCACTTTAGATTTTTCATTAAAGTATGATTTGTCGGAGATCACCAAGTTGGCCATCTTCCCCGCATCTACTGTACCCAATCGATCTGATAGACCCAGCAGTTGTGCCGGAGTTGTTGTGAGTGCGGCAAGCGCTGCATCTTCCGATAAGCCTGCGCTGATCATTCTACGTAGGTTGGCGGGGATGTCTTTTGGTTTTGCAGTAAGTGTAGAAAATCCAAAAGGAACACCAGCTTTTGCAAAGGCACTTGCTTGTGAAGTGTAATTAGCGATCGCTTCGGCTTTTCTTTTTTCCAATGCTTCTTTTTCCAAATCGGCAGCTGTCTTTGGTTTGGCAACTTCTTTGGTTTTGGTGGAGTCTGCTTTTTTATCCGTTTTCTTATCGTCCTTCTTCTCCTCTTTCTTTACTTCCTCGGGCAAATCCAATGCTAAAAATACTTTTGCTCCAGATGCTTTTATCTTGCTAATCAATGGCCAACCTTCCTTCACTTCGCCCAACGTAAGGTTGAAACCTAAATCATTTTTCAAACTAAGAATACGATGTGATTCTAACATTTTTTCTGATTTAAAAACGACCGGCATCTTTTGGTCAATAACAGGATAGAATGCTTCCAACACCCGATCGCTGGCTGGACGCTCTAGTCCATTGCGATTCGAGGCATATAAACTTTGATAGGATTTTGCCTGTGATGCCTGGCGATAAAGCTCTCGCCATTTCGCCATCACAGCCATTGTTGTGTTTGGGTAAACGTTATTAGCGCCTGACAACTCTGAGTAAAGTGATGCGTTGCTGACCAATACCATCTGATCAATCGATTTTCCACTTAATAGAATGATGCTGCTCTGACCAGGAAGCAAATTCCCGTAAGGAGCAACTTGCGCTACAGTAAACCCGATGTTGCGCAAATCTTCCACCGACTTATCAGACGGATTCAAAGAGTAGCGAACATCATTTTGCGGTGTTATGCCTGCGCGCTCTGGAGTAGGGTTGCCCGGGTCCTTCACACGATCACGGCTCGGTTCTTCTTTCGGCCTTGCAACGCCAACACGCGAAAGGCCATCAATAAATCCGGCATACATAAACATGGAGTCCGCTTTAATAACGATCGCATCGCCCGGAATAGAAATACCTTTGCCTACCGATACAATCAAACCGTCTTTAATTAACACGGTCGCCATATCCATCTTCCTTCCCGGTGCCTGCACTACATTGACATTCGTAATCGCGTAGGTCCTTGTAACAGGCTTAAGCTCTTTTTCTTCCTGAGCTAATAATGAACAAGAGACGAGCATCAAAATGATCAGCCCGCTTACCCCCGGAAGCATTCTATTTTTTGTAATCATATCTTTTTATCTTAGGTTGAAAAGATAGCAAGAAAAGGCCAGTATAAGAATTTCCTTACAGGAGTGGCTTTAGAATTTGGCAAGTGGATGTCTTGATCAATCAGCCTGTAATGTAAATGAAAATGTAGACCCTTGACCCGGTATGCTTTGAATGACGAGCTTACCCTTATTCAACTCAACAAATTCTTTGACCAACAATAAACCCAGCCCCATTCCCTTTTCGTTTCGTGTGCCGGGTTTAGTAAAATGAAAATTGCTGCTTAATAACTTATCAAGGTCAGCTGGCTCCATTCCTGTACCATTATCCTTGACAAAAATGCGGACGAGATTATCTGATTCCACATTTGCTCCGATCACTATGGTGCCACCGGCATAGCTAAACTTGATAGCATTGCTGATTAAGTTTCGCAAGATTAGATCCAGTTGATTCTTGTCAGCAAGTACTTCGATACTTGGCTCAATCTCAGTTTCTATTTTTAATTGCTTCGAATTGATAGCCTCCTGAAACAGGTCTACTTTATTTTTTACAGCTTGCTGAAGAATAACTTTTTCGAAAATTGTTTTGAGTCCCTTCTGTTGAGCTTGCGCCCAACTAAGCAGGTTTTCTAAATCGGTGTACACAAAATCCACATTGGCTTTAATCTTCTTAGAAAATTCAATGAATTCATCTTGGGTGATCACCGATTTATTCAAAAGATCCATCATTCCGCGAAGGCTATTTAATGGCCCGCGCAAATCATGCCCAATAATAGATAGTAATTTATCTTTCGTTGTATTTAATCCAATAAGTTGTTCCGATTGCAGCCCGATTAACTCATTCTTTTCTTTCAATAATCGATTAGCTGCTCTCGCTCGTCCATTGGTACGAAATAAAATAATTATTAAGAGTAGCATACAAGCCAGCCAAACAAGTGCTACATAAATACCGATGCGCTGTATTCGAATTTCTTGCTCTTTGTAGCGAGTTTCCTTTGTCAGTATATCGATCTGCGAATTCTTCAAATCCAATTTATACTGTGTCTCCAGCAAATTGATCTGTTCGCCTCCACGCTGGTCGAGTAACGAATCATGAAGAGCTACAAATCGACTTTGAAAATCATACGCATTAGCATAATCCTTTCGCATGGCAAAAGCTTCGGACATTAATTGAAGCGTAGTTTCTTGCTCGCCCTTAAAGCCAAAGCGATTGGAGAGAAACAAGTTCTGATTAAGTACGGCTAGCGCTTTATCCGTGTCACGTAGCTTTAAATATGTTTTGCCGATACGATAAAGCGTAGACGCTTTTAAAAAATTGTTATTTTGATCGCTGGCGCTTGCCAAACAGATATCATAACTCTTCAAAGCCTCCGTATATTTTCCTTCTTCAAAAAAGATATCTCCTAGTATTCGATTAGAGAAGGCCAATCTAAAATTATCGTTGACATGCTCGGTGACAGAACGGTTTACGTAGTAGCGCGCAGAGTCGTAGTTTTTCAGTCGAAGAAAGGAAAAGGAAATGTTATTCAGGCTTCGGCTCATGTTTACGCGATGATTCACGCTTTTAGCCAGCCTGTAAGCTTCTTTAAATGAAGAGATCGCTTCATCAAAATCATTTTGTTCAAACTGAATGGCACCCATCGTGTTTAAACATGCGGCTATCTCTGATTTATTATTTAATAGCTTATTGATCACCATCGCGCTCGTGGTTAATTCAAGAGCCTTCGAATAGATTCCTTTGCGATAATAAATCCAACCGATATTTGCTAAGACTTCACCCAATCCGCGTTGATCATTCAAACTATCGGCAAGGCCCCGCGCCTGTTCGGCATACCGAAGTGCCACATTGCTATCTGTTTCGCGCAAAGCAACAGCCGCTTTGTTTAACAACCTTACTTTGGTGGTATCCGGCCTGGCCGCCCGTGCAAGCAAAAGCAAGCTATCCTGCGATTGGCTAATGCTAAACAGGGGCGAAAACAGTAGAATAAAAAGAACTAACCTCACCATGCTACAAATCAATCCAACTTAAGTGGTAAAATTAATTCTTAACGAACGATCCAAACCTTAAAAATTGTCTGAAACCCTACATACAATACCTTTCTATACTAAATTCATTAATTGTGGTTGCAAAAATTCTCTTCTTCACTTCCAATGGGCATGCCCGGAGGTGCTGCCAAGAACTCCTCACTTTTGAATTCATCAGGATCGGTTTGCAAAGAATTGATTTGCTTAGCCATGAAACGGTAGTGAGCTTTCCATTCTTCATCCGATGTTACTTTCAACTGTAGCCATGCTTTTAGCTGATCTAATTTCAAAAACATAATTGCTTTTGCCTCGGCCGATGATGATTTTGATAGAGCCAGCTTAGCCATATTAGTAAACAATGTGTAATTCGTTGTCATTTGAATGGCACCTTCCATACCCGGTTTAGGGGTTGCTTTTACTGTGCTAGCGATTATTCTGTCCACCACATTTTCCAATCCGGGCAAATTCGAATTACGAGCATGGTGCTCAATCAATCGGTTGGCTCTGGCCGGATGGAGAATCATACTGAATGTAAGATCGGAAGCTGTTTCTGCTGCAGACAATGGATCAAATGTCAATTCGGTCTTTAACTTGATTAACTCTCGGTGACGGGAGTAGCCGAGCGGCCTTGGTGGAATAATTTTGAGCAATGACTCTGGTAGTGCAAGTGACGCTGGATCAACTGTTTTTAGTAAAGCCTCCAATGCTTTGATTTCCTGTTGTGGTGAAAGCAATTCGGCAACCGGCTGCCCATCTCCGCGAAGAGCATAGCGATAATTCAGCCCACCGATCATTTTTACAGCTGCTTCTGCCTGGTAGCGATGGAAAAAATACATGGGCACCAGCACTTCTTCCAACATCGCCATGGGCGCTCCCGGCTTGATATTTTTCTCTCCGAAATTTTTGAGTGCCAACGATCGAATTTCCATTACACGATTCAATTCATCGACCGGATCTTTGCCATTGTCCCACAAGTGCGTGTAGGGGTGTGCACCTCCTAGCGGGCGCGCATCCTGATCGGATAAAAATGTTAGACCTGCCTTCAACGAACTTTGAATGATTTGCTCGAGTGTGCTTTCTTCATTTGTTCCTTGCGGAAAATCCTGATAGCCCCACGTAATCGAAACTTTATCAAACGAACCGATTTTGGTATCGTAGGCTTCACTCAAATCGATTTTGCCATTCTTAATTTTAGCAACGGGATGCGGATAGTCCATCACCGAAGACATATTTTCGGCACTTGATGAATAGGCGTGAGCTAACCCAAGCGTGTGACCAACCTCATGAGCCGCTAATTGGCGCAAGCGTGCCAGCGCCATCTCTTCCATTTCTTTTGACACCGGTTTGCCTTCTTCATAGGGAGCCAACAAACCTTCAGCAATCAAATAATCCTGACGCACGCGTAGTGATCCCAAAACAACATGACCTTTGATGATCTCACCTGTGCGCGGATCATTAACACCACCACCATACGACCAACCACGCGTAGAGCGATGTACCCAATTGATCATGTTGTAGCGAACGTCCATGGGGTCGGCATCGGGTGGCAAAAGCTCTACCCGAAATGCATCTTTGTAGCCAGCTGCTTCAAATGCCTGATTCCACCAACGAGCGCCTTCCATCAATGCACTGCGAATCGGTTCCGGTGCACCGGGATCCATATAATAAACGATTGGCTTAACTGGGTCACTCATAGCGGCATTCGGGTCTTTCTTTTGGAGACGATGGCGTGTGATCAAACGCTTCTCCAAAGATTCGCTGATCGGTGTGGCGTAATCATAATAGGAAGTCGAAAAATAACCGGCTCGCGGATCAAACCTGCGCGGTTTAAAATTGGCGTCCGGCAATTGCACAAAAGAATGATGTTCACGAACAGTAACGATAGAAGGCGTTGGTGTGACACTGCGAATAAAACCACCTGTCGGTTGGC
This sequence comes from Bacteroidota bacterium, assembly GCA_016191555.1. Taxonomy (GTDB): domain Bacteria; phylum Bacteroidota; class Bacteroidia; order Cytophagales; family Cyclobacteriaceae; genus ELB16-189. The sequence continues at coordinate 42,867 of JACPVX010000073.1, read as the reverse complement.
CTGTGAATGTAAGTGTAGTCTCGAATTCTGTGTTCTGAGGAAAATTTTTGGTTCGAGGCAAGTAAAATGCCGAGCGCGTTTTATCTAAAGAATAATTTCCTTGTTGTGCAGATTTCAATGTGCCTATGACATCATGTGCATCTTGCATCAAAAAATCGGATGCATCTACCAATACTTTTCCGTTTTCTTCGGCCGCGATGGTAAAGCCCCACAACACCGATGTGGCAAACGACTCCTGAACGGCTTTTACTTCTGACGGATTATTGCTGATGGCGCGATAGAAATAATTCGGCTGGGTCATAAATACTTTAGGGCCTCGTCTTTCAAACCTTACGATTCGCTCTCCACCCAATTGATTTCGGTCTAAGCCTATGTCGTTGGACCCAACTCCTGCGGTGATCGATTCTACATAAATCAATTCTGTATCCCATTTATCAATAAGCAAGTATATTTTGTCTTGCTTTTCGTCATAATAGAATTCAATAAAGCCTGGAAACTTTTTCAGACCAGCCACCTTTGCCTCGATGGGCGATGATGGTGCCGGTGTGGACGGTGGAGCATCCTGATTCTTCTTTTGAGCATAAACGCCCAATGAGGTGAACATGGCTAAGAGCAAGAGTATTCGATTCATAGAAAAATGATTTAGAGGTAATCTAAAAAAATATTTGGTGGTATACCAGCTAAATTGATGAATGGTCTATCCAAGTTTTGAAATCTCCGGAAACTACCAGACAAAATGCGGATGAGCGCTATTCAAATACTTGTTTCGCTAGCCAAGGCTCTCGAACTCAGTCCTATTGTTCTCCATTTGGGTGACGTGTCGCTGACCATGTTGAGCTAAAAAGTAGAGGTACTCATAAACATCCATCTTTCCTAAGGAATTAACTGTCATGGTAGTTTTATGCAAGGCACCTTCTCCATTCTTTAATTGATCCAACACTTGCAAACATTGATGCAATTGTTCCTTTAATTTTTGACGCACTTCAACTAATGTAATATCACCCTTTGGCTCCATGTGCTCCGGCCGCATCCAACAAAAAGATTTGTGTATGCCTATTTGTTGCAATTTTTCTAATTGAAAAGAATAATTAGTAACTTCTTGTTGCCAATCCAGTGTGGATGCTTTTTTCTCCAACGATTTTTTCGTTGCCTTTAAAATGAGAATCAAAAGAAAATGGTTTGTTAAAGAAATATGTTCCAATATCTGATCAATGGACCAACCACCATTCAAAGGTTTATATTGCCGACAAGGTTCAGCCATATCAAACCAGTAATCGATTTGCCGGAAAGTCGTTTCAATAAAATTTTGAATCTCAGGGATCCAATCCGTCAAATTTTTCATCTCATTTTTTACTTAAGAATTGAGCTATGCGATTTCCAGTTTCAGTTAATGTAGCCATAATGGCTTCACGCTCCGCATTCTTTCTGGTTTCTTCATCTGACAAATCTTCCTGAACCTTCATTACTATTTTATCTCTTGTAATCACGGATGAATGTGGGATCACACCTGTTCTTGTATCCATCAAAATAGTTTCTGTTGTAGCAAATGCTTTTGCCTCGCTTTTCTTAAACAGCCTGTATTTATAATAGATGTCGCTTGTCATTGAATAGACAATCAAAACATCTGCTTGTAAGCGAACAGCGGTTTCCCGAAGCTGCGTCATCGTTGGCTTGGCCGTGACCATCAGCGATGGCACCGGTATAACTTTTTTTACTTTTGAAGATTGGCCAATCTTATCGATCAACTCATCCACAAAAGCTTGTTGTGTCCGAAGGTATTCTTCATCCGATTGCCAATATGAAAAGTAACGGCTGATCGATGAACTGCCGTATTTGAAAACCACTACTCGAACAGTATCCGGCAAACGGATTTTACCGTTCAATAATCGTTGGATGGCCGACTCAGAAATGGTACTTTCCTTATCAGTAAAGAGAGAACTCGTAATCGTTTCTTGATCATGCGAGCCAGCGGCCGGATTTGCATAGGGCGTTGGTCGTGTAACTGTGCAATTCGCCAATAAAATTGTGAGAATCACTAATAACAATGAATGGTATGTTTTCATACTAATTATTTATGATGGGTTTCAACTACTTCAATCAATCCAATAATATGCGAATTAAATTCCTCCAACTCTTCGGCAGGCACCTACAGTTCATTATGGATATGTCCACCTACATTTTGGATTGGGAACTTACTGGCATAGTTTGCATCTACATCAAACCTAGTAACATAACCCACTCCATACGCAGGCACATTCCACATTTTAGAAATTTGGCGGCCATACTCCAAATTCGTAACCGGATAAAATATGGGTTGCTCCGTTAAACGGGGTGGAAACTTCTTCCATCCTGACGCTTCAATTAAGTCGAGCTCTTTCTGATTTACTGGTCGATATAATGTGATTGGCTTCTGATTCATCGATTTTTTTCTTTGGTCGTGGCAAAATAGTGCATTTGCATCAAAGTATGAAAAAGCCGTTTGTCGTAAAGTGAAACCAACGAAATAAAAGTTGTGACTTTATGAAATCCTTTGCATTATTAGACTATAAACCGCCTATCGCATGTCGGAAGCTGAAATCCGAAAAGAGCAAGAAGTGATCGAACGATCGAAAAAAGAGCCTCAGGCTTTTGGAGAAATCTATGAGCATTATTTTGATCGGATTTTTAATTACATCTACCGACAAACGGATGATGAAGAACTGGCGGGCGACCTTTGTTCGCAGACATTTGTGAATGCGTTGAATCATTTACACAAATATGAGTTCAGGGGCTTTCCTTTTTCTGCGTGGCTTTATAAAATTGCAGGTAATGAGGTGAACAAACATTACCGCAAAAGCAAAGGCAAAAAAGTCTTCAGCATTGAAGAGCTGAAAGTGAAAGAATTGGTGGAACAAGCCAGCGATGGCTGGGATGAAGAGATGGTCAATAAGGTGATCAACTACATGAATGAGTTGCCCACCGATATGATTCAGGTTTTGGAGTTGCGATTTTTTGAAGACAAAGACTTTAAAGAAATTGCATTTATTTTAGATATTACAGAAAGTGGTGCGAAAATGCGGACGTACCGGGCCTTGGACAAATTGCGGACGCACTTCCACATCAAAGTAAAATACAATGGGTAAACACGAAATACGAATGCGTAGGCAACGGCTCACCGCTCGCGGCACCGAACGGTTTCGCAACTACGATGCGGTATTGCGCCAGCATGAGCAGGAAAAACGAATGAAGAAAATTGTTCGTGTGTTTACATTTTTCGTTTTGATTGCCGGAATCATCGTATTGTATGTGATGGTCAACCGGTGGGAAAAGAAAGTAAAAAGTAAAGATGTGCCTAAGAAAGAGGTGCGCATCAAAAGCAATCGCTAGGTTGAAGAGAATATCTTCAAAACCAATCCTTATCTATATCTACTAAATAGTCGAAGTCATCGTTCGTACTTATAAGCCTCATTTATTCCATCCGCGATTTTTATTATTTGCAATGTATGTGACCATTATCCTTATCATGGATTATGAACACAAAACTTAAACAATAAAACTTATGGAAGCGAAGAAAAATCCCGCGTATGATTTGAGTCGACAACGTAACAAGTTTTTCTTGATCGGGCTCTCGATTAGTATTGGACTTGCTATTTCTGCTTTTGAGTGGACAACTGTGAAGGTTCAACCAAAGTCAAAAGAATATAATGAGGTGATCACAGAACCAATCTTTTATATTCCGGAGGTAAAAACAGAATCACCTGTCATTCCTGTTCAAGCAGAAATAAAACAACCTATTCAGAAACAAACAGATCCCGTTTTAGCTGTTACCATTATAGAAACAAGCAACCAAACCACTCCCGATCAGGTCGTACCCACTATCGACTACACAGAGAACACTACTAACTCTTTACCAATTATTACTGATGTGGAAACTGGTGAGGATATTGTGGTGTTTGCGGAACACCAGCCAGAACCTATCAACGGCTACAAAGCTTTCTATGAGCAGCTTGGAAAAATGATTAAATATCCAAGACAGGCTAAGAGTATCGGCACCGAAGGAAAAGTATTTGTAGAATTTATCATCAACAAGAATGGTGAACCTTCTGATTTGAAAATTTTGAAAGGCATTGGTTCCGGCTGCGATGAAGAAGCCATGCGAATACTTGCTCTTACTAAATGGGAGCCCGGCAAACAACGTGGCAAGCCCGTGCGCGTGAAAATGGTATTGCCTGTGTACTTTAAGCTGAGTAACTAAAATTTCATCAAACATCCCGAAGACAACAACGGCTTCGGGATGTTGAATAAAATATCCTCAATGATTTACCTTTGTTCTGCCATCATCTTTTCGCTTTGCATTTTCCTTCATATCCTCCGGATCATCTAACTCGGGAGATTTACGAAATGCTTCCCAATCGAAATTCTCATGCAATGGGGTCATTGCTTTCGCAGGATCGAAAATGCGTGGATCAACCGCCACGGCATTGTAGGGAGTAAAGTCAGGCTTATTGGAGAAACAATCGCTTAAATCATTCACGCCAAAGTCATATTGATTTAGGTACGAAGTTCCCAATACATTCCAAAATGTTTTAAAAATGCTTCCAAAACTGTAATGCAGGTGGCTATTAAAACTTTTCTTGGCATAAGGAGAAATCACCATCAACAAACTGCGATGGGCATCAATGTGATCTGTTCCGCCCTGCGCATCGTCTTCAGTCACAATAATCATCATGTTTTTCCAATACGGTGTATGGCTCAGAAATTCCACTACACGTCCCAAAGCCAAATCATTATCTGCCATATAACTTTCGTTGAATGGAAACCCGGCAGCGGGTCGTTCACCTGCTCCGTGATCATTTAATAATTGAAGTGTGATGACAGAAGGCAATTCACGCTTCCGTTGAATATACTTCTCGGTAATTTCTTCAATAAATATATCCGTCCTGAATTGATCTGGTATTGCCATGTTGAATGTAGGAAACTTACGTGACGTGCGATCATACAGCGGGCCAGGCAATGGATAGTTTACCAGATAGCGCACACCTCCATACTTAAATGTAGAGTCTGCAAAGCTGCCCGCATCAAACTCTACTCCGAATCCAAAATTATAAAACTCAATTCCATGTCGTTCTAAATTCTCCCACATAGAACCTGCCTGGTTATAACTCTCCGGAAAAATCGCCCCCGCTGCACCTGTCATTCCAAACTTGCCCGGTGCTTTCGATTCTTCTCGTTGCTCACGCCTACCTCCGTAAGCAGCGGGATGATGTGTTTCCATCCATTGATTGGGATACGTATTCGTCAACCACACATGCCCATCGGCTGACACATCTGCATCAACATAAAAATTGTCGCTGATGCTAAAGCGTTCTGCCAAAGCTAAGTGGTTTGGCATGACGGTAGCGTTCTCTACTTTCAACGTCTTGCTGCGATTGGTGAACGAAACATTTTTAGCATAATGCGCGAGCGAAGCATCTCCGTTACCGGAAGGCAACTGGCCAAACACCTCATCATACGTTCTATTCTCTTTCGAAATGAAAACAATGTATTTGATAGGCGATTCTTTTTCTGTTGGGAAACTTGGAATTGGATTTTCGTCTGATGATGAAGCAAGTTCTCTCAAATGGAAATTATTCTCCAAAACTTTCTGCGTAAGCGACTGAATCACTTCATCGGAAGGAATATCAATCACAGAAACAGTTCCTAACATCAATGAACCAATGTAACTGGATTGATCCTTGTGTGTCGATTCAAAATCGGCTCCACCATTCGGGCCACTGCCAAAACCCTTTGCATTGGAAACAATCAGTTGCTTTCCATCGGGTGTAACTTTTAATTTAGAAGGAAACCAACCTGTAGGAATGTGTCCGATTACTTTTCTTGTTGGTAAATCAATAACAGCTACTGCATTGATTCCTGCTTCGGCAGCATATAATCTTTTTTTATCTGGAGAAATAGTTAAACCAAATGGGATAACTCCCTTCAAATTGCTTAGTCGCTCATCGAGTTTCAACTCAATGCTTTCGATCACCTTACTCTTTGCAACATCGATTACCGATATGTTATCATTGTTTCCATTGCTCACAAAAACAAAATCGTCTGTCGCTACTAATGAATTGGGGCTTGACCCACCAACAGCAGAAATTCCCTCTACTTCCTCTCCTACCAAAATACCGGTTTTGACTTTGGCAACTACTTCGGGCTTCGATTTACTCACATCAATTGACCACACCGAAAAAGATTCGGGAGCATTCGGATCCCCTAACCCTTCAAACTCAATCGAATCATTTTTAACTCCTTCGCGCATCTCTTTCGAACCATAAGCAGAAGTAGGATACTTCGCAGCTGTTTCCTTCAGTTTCTTTTTATCAAGGCTTTTGATGTAACTGTACTCAAACATGCCCACGTTGGCAACGAAAACAGTTTTCTGATCGGGCGATAAAGCAATTCCAAAAGGATAGCGACCTGTTTCCACATTTGAAATTACTTGACTGGTTTTAGTATCAATTGTGATCATGCGAAAACCTATTTGATCCACTGCGTATAATCGCGAACCATCGCTACTCAATACCAGATCGCCAATGTATCCATCACTATAATCAGTTCCATCAAACGTTTTGTTGCAATTGATCTCGGCTAACTTTTTATTTGTCTTTAAATCGAAAACATAAATTCGATTTTGTTGTCCGCCTGCCACATATACTTTTTGATTATCCGGTGATATAGCCAATCCCATAAAGGTTGCCTCGAGCAACCCCTTCTCAGCGCTGGCGGATTCCGGGATTTGTTTTATCAAAGGAGTTGCTGAATTAAAATTGGTAATAATCGAAATGGAAAAAGGGCCTGTGCCCGAATTTGCAGTGATAATTGTTTTTCCATCTGGACTAAGAGTTAAACCAAATGGATGAGGCGCTACCGTGATTTGTTTTCCAGCTGGCGTAATGATGCGACCATTGGGTAGAACCGTTTCATTTACCCGATCTATTTGCGTGTAGCGATCGCCCGCAGGTGCGGTGGCCATCCAAATATTTTTTGAAGGCTTGTTTTCAGATTGTGTGCACGACCAAAGAAATAGAGCGAAAAGTAAAACGAAAAGATACTTATTGCAATCACGAGAAAAAGCTAGCATACATTTTGGCTTAGGTTACACATCAAATCTAAATAAACTTTTGTGACTTCATTTCACTAACTAATCAGAAAAGCCAAACAGTACCATGATACTGCTTGGCTTTTGAACTAGTTTAAATGACAGGATTACTTCAATCACTTTTTAATTACATCAGTCAAAACCTCTCCCACCGGTTGCTCGCTTGTGTAATTCAGTCCGAGTAATGCAGCCATGGTTTTGGCAATCTGACTTTGATAAGCCTGTCCAGTTTTCACTTCGCCCAATGCCGGTGTATCCGGACCTAAAAACGCAAACCAGATTTGTGTCGCCTCAGGTATTTTTTGTCCGTGGTGTTTCCATCCTTCCGCATCCGCGCCACGACCGTGGTCGCAGGTAATGATGAGTGTCGTTTTGTTTTTATAAGTTGGATCTGATTGAATGTAGTCCCACAATTCACTAATGAAGCGATCCGTATAGTGCGCTGAGTTGAGGTAAGCCGCATATTCCCCACCATGTGCAAAGTCGTCCGTTTCATCAAAAGCAAAAAACATCACTCGCGGCTTATTCTTCTTCATGTACTCCATACCGTAATAAAATGTAAAGCCATCCAGGCGAACATCACCCAGCGGATTAGGCAATGACTGCGTCAATTGATTCATCATTTGTTCTCGGTCATTAAGTCTCTTATCTTTAACAGGTTCCCACCCTGTACTTACATAAACTCCGCTTCTTTTATCGTTGATGATGTAAGGAAAAACATCCCATGAAGTAAAAGCCGCTACTTTATTTTTAAATGCAGGCAACGAGTTAAAATACTCCAGCACATTTTTATTGGGGTTGTAAAATTTATCATTGCTGTTGATCCGTTCATTATCCGCACGGCCTGTTAGTATTTCATTGTAGCCTGGATATGAAAACAGCTGGTTGTTAGTGATATCTACTTTACTTCCAATGACACGATTGCCGTACAACTGCCCCTGCTTGGCGATTGTATTCCAGAAAAAAGGAAACAAGGCTTTCCTTCTTTCGGTCAAATCATTGCGCCAATATTTTGCTTTCAGGTTTCCGTCTTTCAAATGCTGTTGCTGGCGCATGAAAGAAGAATCGGCACCATTGAATACTTCCTGCCAGCGCATGCCATCCAGCGTGATAAGGATGACATTCTCTGTTTTTGTTTTTTGCTGTGCCTCGATTGTAAATGCAAAGGAGCATAATGCAAAAATAGATAGGTATAATTTCATTTTATTTCTATTAATGATGAATGAACTGGTATAGAGCAAAAAATCCGGGGCGAACCCCGGATAATTTGATTAAAACACGAAGCAAATAATTATTGTAGAATCCACATAACTCCACCCAAGTCATCTTTTCCATATTGACTTGCCACAGCGGCATTATAATTAACGCTGTTAGCATCCGCTTCAGCGCGAGGATATTGCCAGCGCTTAGCAATCTTGTTTCCATTGCCATTGCCAACACCTTCTGAAAATACAGGAACACCAGTTCTACGTTGATTGAAGAATGCTTCCCAATTCGAATTCTGCCAAAAAGCTATGTATTTCTGATTTAAAATTTGAGTTAAACCAGCTGAACCACCTTGATATTGAACAGAAGGCTGAGCCAAATAATTTGTAACTGAAACAGAAATGGTTCCATAGGTTGTCGTACCAGTAAGGTTACCTACAGGAATCGAACTACCATCTGCTAAGCCCAAAAAGGCCATGGATGCTTTTATACCGTTTGTATACCAAGTCCCTGCATTTCCTGCTGCCCATCCGCGATTGATACCCTCCGCTATATTAAAGCAGAGCTCTGGGTAACCAATGATTATGGCTGATTCGGCTTTTGTACCTCCAAAGTCAAATGAATAACGTAGAGCATTAATATACGAGAATCTACCACCTTGGGCATCAGTACCTAAACTACTCATTGATGCACCCGCTTCCGCTCCAATGTAAGCTGTAAAATCAGTATAGCTCTTATTTGACTTAGCAACAGGAACGAATGCTTTATCGACAATCTTGTAACTAACATCCGCCAAACCTGCAGGAACAGCGTATGTAAATGTAGTATCTGTTGGTACTGATAATATGATTGCATTGTTTGTTAAATAATCTGCCGGGATAGGACTCAATCCATCTGCACTAATTTTTACGGTTTGACCTACTTTCAAATCATGTGCTTGCTTTTTCTTGAAAGTCACTGTCGCTTCTGTTGTACCTCCAGAAGTGATTTTCAGGATGTTGTTTTCCAATTGTCTAGGTGCTGGCGTTGCAGCAACGAAAGTTCTTGGATCATTTAGAGATGAAGTTAAGCCCAAATAAACAGAGCCAACATTCTCTCTGGTACCATCTCTTCCTAAACTGGTTGGATTTTTTGGATAAGGATTATACGCTGCATTAAATGCATATTGTAAATTATCAACATTACCAGACATCACCGGATACTTCGCAGGGTCATTTACAATGGAAGAAAACTTTTGTTTTATATTTAAATCAGTGTCCGCTTCTTTTTTACTCAAGCTGATTAAAACACGCAGGGTGAATGAATTGACAATTTTTTGCCATTTTCTAAGGTCATTTCCAAGATAGATATCGCCCTGCAAGGTTCCATCATTATTCGCAATCAGTTTACCCAAATCCGTATTTGAAGCTTCGAGCAATGCTAGTACTTGCTTATAAACCTCTTTTTGCGAATCGTACTTTGGCGCTGTGTTCTTTTCGGCAAGCAATGCCTCAGACACAGGTATATCTCCCAGCTTTTGAGACATCAAATGAAAATAGTAAGCTTTTAAAAACTTACCGATTGCACTGTAAGGGTTCAGATCTGGCTTTCCGGCATTTTTTGCTTCAATATCCATGCGCACCAAATTTTCTAGTACAGTAGTGTATTCAAAGTTATTCTTGGTATTCGTAAATGGCTCCTGGTCATAGTTATTCGTTCCATAATAATCGTATGTACTTAAATAAAATTGCGCTGCGCTCATAGAGCCTTGCTTACCATCCCAAGCATTTTGGTCGTTCATTCTATTTAGTGCGCCAGTTAAGAGAAGTGAAGGAGGGACAGAAGTTGGAAGATTCGGATTCTTCACTAATTCATCGAAGTCTTGGCAACTACCCAGCACCAAAAGGCTGAATAGAGCTGTAACTATTTTTATATTTAATTTCATAATCATTAGTCAATTAAAATGTCTGATTAAAATGTCAGGTTAATGTTAATACCATACTTGCGTTGAGTCGGTGAGCGTAAATCCTGAGCTGAGGTATAAGTACCGATGAAAGAATCCCAGTCGATATCTGTACGCTCAGCAAAATAGAATAAGTCTCTTCCAACTAACGAAACGCTTGCCTTAACAAATGGAGTCTTCTTCAAGGTGCTCGCAGGGAAATTATAGGTAATTGTTACTTGTCTCAGCTTTGAGAATGTCTTGCTGATCAAGTAGCGCTCATCAAACTTAGTTTCAGAACCAATATAATCTTGAAGCGTGTAAGGTGTCTTATTTGTTTCAAGTTTAAGTGCACTGAAGTTTGTGATCTGGCCAGTACTTGGATCAATAACAGGAAGTGGAGAATCGGTAGTTAAAGCAACTCCCTGTCCAGTATAAGTGGCAGTAACCTTATTAGGATCATTATTAGGATTAGCGTTAAATTCAGCCAATCGCGCGGCACCATAAGCACCTTCAACCGTAGAGATTTCGCGACCACCCTGTAAAAGTTTCTTATAAACGTAATCCTGTCCTACACCACCAACTCTTCCATCAAATTGGAAATTCAGCGAGAAATTTTTGTAGCTAATGGTATTCACTACAGACCATACCCAATCCGGATTGTAATTACCTAATTTCTGCGCTACTAAGTTACTTCTAAATACATCCCCATTGCTTTTGTGAATGATGTTGCCACTGTTATCTCTATAGAATTTATAACCATAGTTTCCATCTACGCGATCACCAATTTTATAAGTAATCCTTCCGTCATTACCAATTACCCCACCATTCACAGAAGTTAATCCATTGAAGAATTCTTTATAGGTTTCTGTATACGTAGACCAGTTAGCTAACACGTTCCAAGTAACACCGCTAGCACTTTTCAATGGCGTACCGCTAATAGATAATTCCCATCCTTTCTTCTGAGTCACTACTCCGTTTATAGTTCCGCCAAAGAAACCAGAAGCTTCTGACGCCTGAGACCTTACGGTGCCGGGTCCTCTGAGTGCTTCAAAGTAGGTAACATCTAAGCCGATACGATTTTGCAAGAACTTAATAGCTGCACCAAATTCAGTCGTTTCATTCGAATTAGGTTTTGTATTCGCATTTGCTAGCTGAGTAGTATAGTAAGCTGCTGGCTCATTATTATAAGGTCTCGATATCGTGTAAGGATTGGTAGTGGTATAATTCGGTCCGTCATACGCAGATGAGTAAACATCTCCATAGCCAAGAGGATTTCCATAACCACTAGCTGACCATGCCGGACCAATATTTGAAGAGGTATTCGTATTCTTTACATTGGCGTATGTAGCTCTTAATTTCAAAAAGGAAATTACTTCAGGGAGTTTAATGTATTCGCTTAATACCGTACTAAATCCAACGGATGGATAAAATCCGTCATTGTTTCCGGAAGGTAAGTTGGAGAATTTATCATAGCGACCCGTAGTAGATACTGTTACGTAATTGCGGAACGAAAAGTCAAGCGAGTAATACAAGCTTCCAACTTGCATTGGAGCTGTATAATTGTATGCTTTTACAGGATTTTTGGAATTTCCAAAATTGTATACATTCGGAACGATCAAATAATCGGTGGTTACATAGCTCGAATTGTACATGTAGGTTCTTAGATTACCTCCTACAAGTCCGGAAACGTTAAAATCAGGTGTAACATTCTTATTGAAGTCTAACAATATATCTGTATTGTTTTCAAACAGAGTGCGTTTATCTTCGCGATAGTCGCCCGATTTCTGATCACGGTCATAAGCAGAAGCTGAGAATGGAAATTTCTCGCTGCGTAGCACATCCCAGCTAGTAACCTGAGTTCTAACCGAAGCATTCAACCAATCGGTAATCTTATACTTAAGAGCGATATACCCGTAGATGTCGGTTTTGTGGTGACCACGAAGCCACTCATATGCTTGAAAGTAAGGATTGTTATAACGAATATATTCGAAGTTGCGTTGCTGCACTCCCACTTTGCCAGGCTGCCAATAATTCTTTAAATCATTAACATCGTAATCGGCACCTGACCAAACATCCAAATTGTAGATAATACTATTAGGTCCATAATTAACATCTGGAATATTATCTGTGTATTGACGGCTATAATTTAAATTTGATTCTAATCTTAACCGTTTACTAAAGTTATATCCGTAAGAAATATTGAAGTTAGTAATGTTTAACTCAGTATTAGGGATAATGCCGCCTTGGTGCGAATGAGATACGGAAGCACGAACATCGTATTTCTCTCCAGATGCAGCTATGGCAATATTATTTGTTGACAACACACCTGGGCGAAGGAATTTCTGGAGGTTATCGGCTCCTCTCGCTGTATAAGGAGTTGAAGTGCGTATACCTGTAGCAGGATCAACAGGGCTATCATACTGTGAAATCAATTGTCCCGCAAAACGGGGTCCCCACACATCGTAGTCATTTTGATTATATCCACCTGCTTGTCCTAAATCATCATTACCAAATTTATAGGTATTATATTCACCGCCACCATATTCATTTTGAACTTTAGGAATTGTGATAAACCCATTTTCTATCATTGTACTGGAGTTAAACTCAATAGAAAAACCACGTTGATCTTTTGTTCCCTTTTTTGTAGTGATCATGATTGCACCATTTTGACCACGTGAACCATAAAGGGCTGCAGCCGCAGGTCCTTTTAGTACGGTATACGTATCGATATCATCTGGGCTAAGATTCCATGAGTCAGACACAACAGGAATTCCATCTACAATTATTAATAGGTTTGTTTCACCCCTTAATACTAATTGTGGTCTACCAAGCATCTCTGATGATGGCCCAACGGTTAATCCAGCCACTTTTCCAACTAACGAGTTGAGTGGGTTAGCTTCGCGTGCTTTGGTCAAATCAGAACCCAAAACTTTTTGTTGAGAATAACCGAGTCTAGCAGCTTCCTTTTCAACACCTAATGCAGTTACCACCACCTCGCTCAATTGCTTAGCATCTGGTGCCAATACAACTTCAATTGTAGTTCTATTGCTGATTGCTACTTCTTGAGTGGCATAGCCTACAAATGAAAATAAAAGCACATCGTTTGCGGAAGCGGCATTGATAACAAATGAGCCGTCTCCATCCGTAATGGTACCATTGGTTGTACCTTTTACAATAATGTTAACACCCGGTAGCGGGCTTTGATCTTCTCCGGAAAGTACTTTCCCGGATACCGAATACTGTGCCATGGCAGAGGTGGCCGCCATGATCGTAAACAATACTGGCAGAAGACGCTGTACCAGATGTTGATTACGAAGTTTGAATCGTAAAAATTGAAGCATAAGTGTGATTGGTTTAGTTTTTCGCTAGTCAGATTAGCTTGCTCAAAGATTGGGTTATCAATTGACGTTGAGTTTAGAGTAAGGTTATTGATCGGTTAAGATTCAGTCGATAGCCGGCCGAAAATTAATAGTGGCTTAAAGGACAAGTAGGAAAAATCCCTTTTCTCCTCGAATAATGATGTCTTTTAAGTAACAATCACATAACATCTGCGAATTACCTTGCTCGCTCAACCAAATGTTTACAAATAGTAAACTGCGAATCATGATACATGAAGAACTGATTACACATGTCGCTAAACGAATTAAAACACTTCGGTTAGGAAAAGGTATCACTCTGCAAACATTAAGCGAGCGGACCAACCTTACGAAAGGGCTTATTTCAAAAATTGAAAACTCGCGCACAATTCCCTCACTACCAGTATTTTTTACGCTAATTCATGCCCTAGAAATCAAGCCGAGTGATTTTTTTGAGGCGATGAGTGTTACTCAAAATCAATTTTATTTTCACTTTAAGAAAAAAGAATATCGTCAAATTAAAAAAGAAGACCGGCCAGGTTTTGAATACCGTCACATCTTTGCGCACTCGCTCCAAGGTTGTACCATGGAAACTGTTTTACTTGCACTAAAGCCTCATGCCAAATCTAAACCCACGACTACGGATGGTTTTGAATTCAAATTTATCCTATCCGGAGATTGCGATTATTTTATCCAAGAGGAGAAAATCTCCTTGCGCGAAGGGGATTCCATCTTTTTTGATGCCTCTAAACCTCATTATCCGATAAACAACTCTAAGAGAAAGGTGGTGATGCTCGTCATTTATTTTCTTACACTCAAATAAATTCTCAATTCAGTAACCAGCACATAACAAAGTTTGAGCATATTGGCTCACTATTTTTAGAATTATGCAAAATCATTACGATGTCATTGTTGTTGGCGCAGGTGTTCTTGGTACTTTCCATGCGTATCATGCTGCTCGATCAGGAAAAAAAGTGCTACTCACTGAAAAAGATCAATATCCCACACAAGCCACCGTTCGGAATTTTGGCCAAGTGGTTCCCTCCGGCATGGGATCTGAATGGTTTAACTATGGATTGAAAGGCATTTCCACCTACCAGCAAATTCAATCTGAGTTTGATATATCGATTAGAAACAATGGAAGTGTATACATTGCATCGGATGATGACGAACTTCAATTAATTCATGAACTAAAGAAAGTGATGGATAGTCGCAGCTACGATGCTCAATTATTAACAACCGCTCAATGCATTGAAAAATGGCCCGCCTTGAATAGTAACTATTGCAAGGAAGCCCTGTTTTTTCCACAAGAGCTAAGTGCCGAACCCGAAACACTCATTCATCGGTTGTTGATTTATAGTTCTCAAAAATTTCCTCAGTTTACGTATCGTCCATCTACTACCATTATTGATTGCGAAACGAACGGAGATCACGTAAACGTAATCAGTCATCTAAAAGAAAAATTTACTGCCGATCATGTGATCGTTTGCAATGGTGGCGAATTCAAATTACTTTTTGGTAATTACTTCAGAAGCAGCGGCATTATCGTCAGCAAGCTGCAAATGCTGCGCACTAAACCCATGCCGCAAGTAGACTTGGAGGGGAATATTCTGACAGGTCTCACCATCCGCAGGTATGAGTCATTTCAGGAATGTCCTTCCTATCAATCTCTATCTACACCAGAACACCTCACCGAATTAAAAAAATGGGGAATTCATATTCTGTTTAAAAAGGCTACAGATGGTTCCCTGATCATTGGCGACTCTCACGAATATGCGGAAGCTAGCAACACAGATGACCTTGGATTTTCACAAAGTGAGTACATTAATCAGCTGATGTTGAACGAAGCCAAACGAATTGTTACTTTTGATGTAACCCAAATTGCACAAAGTTGGTCTGGATTTTATCCGCAGCACAACGAAAAAGACATCGTGGAAATGGATATTGATAAACGTATTCACATTCGCACAGCCATTGGAGGAAAGGGCATGACCACTGCGGCAGGTTATGCTGAAGAAAGCATCAAGAAAATTATGAATTCATAGGTATGTGGGCCAACTTTCATACACATAGCAATTATTGCGATGGTAAAAGTTCATTCGCAGAACATATTCAAATTGCGAAGCAGCTTCAATTAAGTGCATTGGGTTTTTCATCGCATGCACCTGTTCCATTTGAATGTCTTTGGTGCATGAAATCAAACGCCTTGAATGACTACGTCAAAACGATTCAAGATTTAAAATCAGAAAACAATTCACTTGAAATTTATGCAGGCCTGGAGGTAGACTTCATTCCTGATGTAATCGGTCCCAAACAATTTTCACATTTATTGGATTACACCATTGGTTCGATCCATTTTGTTGATTCATATGAAAGCGGAAAGCATTGGGAAATAGATGGGTTACATACTCTATTCTTAGATGGGCTCGAGAAAATTTTCAAGAATGACTACCAGAAAGCATTTACACGTTATTTTGAGTTGACGCGCGAAATGATTCAATTCGATTGTCCAACTGTGATCGGTCATTTAGATAAAATGAAAATTCAAAATCAGAGCAATAAATTCTTCTCAGAAAATGAATCTTGGTATCAGGAACAAGTAAAAGAAACAATTCGTGCAATTAGCAAAACAGCTGCGATTGTAGAAGTGAACACCCGTGGCTTGTACCAAAAAAAGTCCGATACCACTTATCCAAGCCCATGGATATTGCAGTTATTATTAAATGCAAATATCCCGATCACAATAAGTTCAGATGCACATCATGCTGATGATCTAATCAACCAGTTTGAACCCACAGCGCGATTATTATCTGAAATTGGCTTTAAAAAAATCCACATTCTATACCATGGTGAGTGGAAACCTTTTAACTTTAATGAAAAAGGAATCGTATTTTGAAACCTACTACATCCACCATCAGCAATTGGCTGAAACAAACTCACGGCATTTGGTTTACAATTTACACTTCGTTGGCAGCCTTTTGCTTGTACACATGTGTTTATGCGTTTCGCAAAACATTCGCAGCAGCTACATTTGAAGGACTCCTATTCGCTGGTGTTAGTTACAAGGTGTGGCTGGTCACGTTTCAGGTAATTGGTTATGCCTTATCAAAGTTTATTGGCATCAAAGTCATCTCTGAGCTAAAAGCACATTCGCGAGCATTTGGCATTTTACTTATGACTAGCATTGCTGGTGCATCTTGGCTCTTGTTTGCGTTAGTTCCGGCTCCCTACAATATCATTTTTCTGTTCTTCAATGGATTACCACTCGGTATGGTATGGGGAATGGTATTTGGCTATTTAGAGGGCAGGCGAATGACGGAGGTACTCGGTGCTTCTCTTGCGGTTAGCTTTATTTTCTCCGCAGGATTTTGTCGCTCCGTGGGCGCTTACATCATGCGCGACTGGGGCACGTCAGAATATTGGATGCCATTTGTAACAAGCTGTCTGTTTGCTTTGCCACTCCTTCTTTTTCTCTATCTACTTAATCAAGTACCGCCTCCATCAGAATTAGATGAACAACTTCGCACCAAACGCGCACCGATGAACGCTGATGAACGAAAGGCTTTTATCTCGACCTTTTTGCCGGGAATTATTTTATTTGTACTGGCCTATGTTCTCTTAACTGCTTTCCGTGATTTTCGTGATAACTTTTCAGCTGAGATTTGGAAATCGCTGAACATGGGTGGCGACCCCTCGATTTATACAAGTACTGAAATACCAGTCTCTATCATTGTGCTTATCTGTATGGGCAGCTTGATGCTCATTAAAAACAATCAACTTGCATTGATGATCAATCACATTGTCATCGCATTTGGTATGCTACTGATTGGTGTCGCGAATTACTTTTTTCAACAACAGCTGATTGAGCCGAAGACATGGATGGTACTAATCGGGCTTGGCCTGTATTTAGGCTACATCCCTTTCAATAGTATTTTCTTTGATCGACTTATTGCTGCGTTCAAGTACACAAGTACTGTTGGCTTTATCATGTATGTAGCCGATTCGTTTGGATACTTAGGAAGTGTGAGTGTACTTTTCTTTAAAGAGTTTGGTTATGCAAATCTCAGCTGGCTTAATTTTTTTCTATCCGGTGGATACATCGTTTCCGCAACTGGCACGCTACTAATAACCGGATCGATGATTTACTTTCACTACAAGCATAAATCATGGGCAGCCTCATTACATTAATTTTCGATTCCTACTATTTTCAAAATTTCGGGAATGTGTTGAATGATGTGTGTATGAGGTAGTGCCGCTAATTGTTCACGCGTGAAAGAACCTGAAGTAATACCGACTACAAAACCACAACCAGCTGAATTGCCTTCTCCTAAATCTGAAAGCGTGTCACCTACCTTTGCTACTCTCTTCACATCCGTTACACCAGACATTTGCATTGCTTTATAAATCATGTCGGGATGAGGTCTTCCATTGGGCACTTCATCGCTGGTAATGCTCCCATCGATTAATCCGTTTTCTAACCAAGCCATTCGAATCAGCAAAGAATTTACAATGGGCCTATCAAACCCGGTATCCACCATTACCTTGATTCCATGTTTTTTTAAAACTCTAAATGTCTCGCTCACGCCTGCATTCTCCTCTACCGTTGAGTCGTTCTGATAGAATGAAATCATATTACTAACAAAGTCCACATGAATTTGTCGAATAAACTCTTCTGAGATGTTTGGATAGTGGAGTGATTCTAATAATTGTAATATGGCAACTGGCTTTGGTATCCCCATGACCTTGTTTGCTTGCTCTATGGAAATTGACAATCCCACTTTCTCAAACGAATTTTTCAGTACACGCTGTACATCAAAATTTTCTTTTACGGTAGTTCCCGCAAGGTCAAACACAATTAAATCAATCATGGTCACTTAAATTTGAAACAAGAAGGAGATAAAATTATCCATTTCCACTCATTGCTGAACGAATTAATTATTTCTTAATGTGTATTAATCACTTCCTTACTCGACCTGGTCTAAATTAGATGACTTAAATTACCACCTATGAATTCTCAAGATACTATTAAGGAGATTTTTTCTTTGTATGAAAAGTTTGGCAACGATGATTATATCGGTGAAGCGATCTCACAAATCGAACACATGTCTCAGTCCGCTCAATTGGCCATTGAGGGTGGATTTGATGACGAAGTGATCTTAGCTGCTTTCTTCCACGATATTGGACATATCTGTGTGAGTCGAAATGCTGCCGAAAACATGGGTGGCTTCGGAGTGAAAAGCCAGGAGAAAATCGGAGCTGACTATTTACGCGAGAAAGGCTTCTCGGAGAGAATCGCCAAACTGGTCGAAAACCATGTAGAAGCAAAAAGATATTTGACGTACCGCTATCCTGATTATTATAATAATCTATCGGAAGCGAGTAAGCGAACACTTGAATTTCAAGGCGGGAAGATGTCAGAGAAAGAGGCTGAACGATTTGAGCAAGACCCTCTTTTTGAAGCCAGCATTCAATTGAGAAAATGGGATGAACTGGCGAAGGAGATAAACACTCCTCTTATCGACTTAGAAATGATAAAGGCCAAAGCATATCATGCCTTGGCCTCTTCTTAAAATTGATAATATCTTACTATAATCCGTTTCCGTTGGTTCCTTCGTCACCGAGTGGATCGAACACCCATGTATCATCAAAGCGTGAGCTTCCTGCTCTACCAGTAGTAATATAGCCAAACTTGCCGATAGCAAATGTTACGGCTCCATCTCTGGATGATGCCTCTTTGCTCAACGAGTAGTACTCTACCCATAAATCAGTAGCAGGATCATATTGCCAAGTGTCACCAAAAGCGGCTCCGCCTACTGAACCAGTAGTGACATAACCCATTCCGTCAATAGTAAATGTGCCCGCAAAGTCTCTTGAAAGAGGTTGTGTAATGGTATTTCCGTTTTTATCGCGCTGTGTTAGCTGTGCTTTTTGCTCCCACGCTCCTGCCGCATCCGCGGCTGGTACATATTTCTCAACATTCTTTACAGTGGTGTTATTGTTGGTTCCACCAATTACATAGGCCGCATTATCAATTACAAAAGCGGCGGCATTTACACGCTTGGCAGAAAGACTTGCACGTTGCACCCAAGTATTGGTTCCAGGCAAATATTCCCACAAGTCACTTTGTGCATTACCATTATAACCGGCACCTACAAATCCTCTGTTACTCACTGAAAACGCTACGCAACCATAACGAGCACCGAATGAAGTGCCATCTGCGAAATCCGCAATTTTTGTCCACTGATTGGTAGCCGGATTATACTCATAAAAATCCTTTAGCTTGTTTGAAGCATCATCTAAACCTGTACCCACGTAACCCTTGCCTCCAATTACAAAAGCAACCGCCTGACTTCTGGCTGTGCCCGGAAAGTCTGCTTTCTTAATCCAACTGTTTGCAGTTGCATCATATTGCCACATGTCATTGAGACGCTTATTACCATCTGCATTATAGCCGCCAACCACATAGGCTTTATTTTCAATCACAAAACCAACGGCATTACCTCTGGTGATACCACCAAAGTCTGCTTTTTTATCCCAAGAACCTTTCTTGGTGGTTGTGGTCGTAGAATCACTTCCACAAGATGAAAGCATTAGCGCTAACATACTGATGGCTCCTACTGAGAATACGAAGGATATTTTTCTCATTGCATTACTAATTTGTTCCATATTGAGTATAGTAGATTTTCAGTTTAATTTTATTAGTAGGGTGAAATCTATTTCCAATAACCACACGATTCACTTCCGCAAATAGATTGGGCGAAACTAATGCTAATGGGGTAATCACGGGAGCATTGGTTTTTATTTCCGTATTAAAGAAAGTAGTCATCGAAAACGAGTACTTGGTATTAGTTGTGTATTCTTTGTCATAGCGAACGGAAGCTTTCAACACATCATTTCCATTTCCCGGCACTCCCCCTGAAATAATATTTGAAACATCGGTTGTATAGCTTGCCAGAACGCTCATCGGAGGTGTTGAACCAAAATAGGTATCCGGAGCTAATGGAACTTCTAAGATGGCATCGAGTATGACATATCTATTCTTCTTTAGGAAACCCTTTACAAATGGGAACTCCACTTTTGTGTAAAGACCAACACCCGATTGAACAAAAGAAACATTGCCTGTTGCAACACTTGGTAAAATTTTAGCAGTACTTAACGTTGCTACGGGAGTTCCTGTACGATCCGCACTAATATTATTGAATTGATTAAAAGAGTTAGTCAACGGAAAATCGATATACGTATTCGTCAATATATCATTCACATATTTGCGATAAAAAAGTCGCACTCTCACTTTAGCGGAATTGAATCCCACAATGCTTGCATCTGTATTGGTGGGAACTGACAAATTAAAACCCTTAAAATAACTTTCGATAAACCAATTTGAAATTACCGCGAAGTTGCTCGAAGCCTGATACTTAACTACGTCCGGAATATTATTTTGTATGGAATAGAATTTCATACCCAACGCATCCGGCAGTTTAATAAAAATGGAATCTTTAAGTGGAGTGGTGGCCAATGTCTTAGAGGCCATAACCGTGTTAGAATAGTTTACTTTGCTGGTATTATAAAGCGCAAATGTTGGATTGAGAATTGAAACTTTGTCGTTGGGAACGTAAGGTGGAAGATATCGCTGATTAACAGCATCGGTCAATTCACTTACATTGATTGTCATTGTTTTGGTCGTATCGCCATATGATTGGTGATTGTAAGGAAGTATAAGCCCGATTGAATCGTAAATGCTTGAAGTCTCTGGAGTGAAGGCACTAAAATAACCGATTTGGAAATACGTGGAGGATGTGATTTTACCTAATAAATCATCTTTATATCCACCAACGATCAGCGTTCCTTTGGACGAAGATGGAATTGAATCCATTAATACGGTAGAGGTGACTACAGAAAAGGTATCAACATAAACAGTTTCAAGGCCACCTGAACTAAAATTCTCATCTGCCTTGAGCAGACCTTGATCGTCACACGAAGTGGTTAACAGCGCTGAAGAAGCGAAAAATAAAACGATTAACCCCTTATACATATCCTTAGCCTTTCTATCCATTTAAAATATTCAGCTCACCTAAGACTGATTGATTGACAGGAAAGTTTTAAAATCGTTAAAATAACAGTGACAATACTATAATTATTGTCTGAGATTAAAAAAGTGGGCTTGGAGGGATTCAAACCCCCAACCTTCTGATCCGTAGTCAGATGCTCTATTCAGTTAAGCTACAGGCCCATTTCACCATTCTTTCAAAACTAATTGATGACCGTCTGCATCATTAGTTCAGTAATTGGTCGGCAAATTTAATAGAATAAATCCGTAAGGCAAGTGTTGATTTTGGCCACTGAGTACTAATCGCGTATTTTTGCCGTTCCAAATTTAAAAAAACCTATGTTTCGCATCATTTCAGCTTCCTTCCTCCTCTTGTTCATGGCTTTTTCTTTGCAAGCCCAAGAAAAGAAACAAAGAGTAAAACGACCAGACCTGCCCGGAGCTTTTCTGGTGGAATTTGGATTTAACAGGGCTCAAGGAAGTACACCCACAAATTTTGAACAAGGATTTTGGGGTTCACGTACACTTAACTTATACTACCAATACCCCATTCGGTTATGGAAATCGAAGTTCAGCTACCGTCCTGCCGCAGGTTTTAGCTTTGAACGCTATAAATTGACTAACAATTACACATTAGATAAGCAGATCAGCGGTGATGGCACCTACCGTCTGGTGCCAGCCAGTGATTTGGGTATGCCCAATGCCGACAAAAGTATGGTGATAATGAACTACTTAGAAGTTATGCCAGCAGAATTTCGTTTTGATACCAAACCCAATGATCCGGGCCGTAGTGTTCATATCTCTGCTGGTATCCGGCTTGGCGTGTTATTTGAAACTCACACGAAAGTAAATTATGCTCTCAATGGCGAAAGCGTGACCTCTAAAGATGCACAATCGCATGGAATAAGCCCTGTTCGCTTTGGTTATTATGGAAAAGTGGGGGTCGGATCATTTAGCTTGTTTGGCTATTATAACGCCACTCCTGTTTTTCAGGAAAATAAAGGACCCAGTCAAACAAAAATGAATACCCTCACCATTGGTATTTCATTAAGCGGATTCTAAGTTATTTGCCGGTGAAAGCCGGCTTTCTTTTTTCCAAGAAGGCCTGCACTCCTTCCTTGTGGTCGCTGGTGGCGCCTGCAATCTCCTGACTGTAAGCTTCATATTCCAGCATCTCATCTAAAGTCGAGGTAGTAGATTTATTCAACATCTTTTTGATGAGCCCGATTGCTTTGGTAGGCGCTGCCGCGAAATAGGTAGTGTATTCGCTAACCGCTTCATCCAGTTTTTCAACGGGTACTACTTTATTAACTAATCCCAACGATAAAGCTTCAGTAGCTTTTACCCTGCTTCCCATGCTGCACAACTCAAATGCTTTAGCCATGCCCACCAATCTGGGTAGAAAATAAGCCGAACCCGAATCGGGTACTAGGCCTATATTAATGAATACTTCGATCATCGTTGCCTCTTCAGATGCTACAATGATGTCGCATGCCAATGCCAACGAGCAACCGGCACCGGCTGCAACACCATTTAACCGACAAACAATCGGTTTGGGTAATTGGCGCATAGCGCTGATGATGGGATTGTATCTTTTGGTGAGCGAATCCATAAACGATCTTTTTCCCTTCGTAGCACTGTCCTTCAAATCCTGGCCGGAACAAAACGCTTTGCCCTCTCCTGTCAAAACCATTACCCGCACCTGATCGTCTTTCGCTACGGCTTTCAACGCATCTTGTAATTCAAAAGTAATCGCGTCATTAAGGGCATTATAAACATCCGGGCGATTGAGTTTTACTAGCGCCACTCCGTTTTGTACCTGGTAGGTAAGAAATTGAAAGTTCATAATTGGAAAGTTAAATTGACCAATGAGTCTTAAAACAAAATAGTCATCCCGCCAAAGCCGATTAAAAATCCGACCACACCACCGTACATGACTTCGCGTGGAGAGTGTGCATCCAAAAGCAATCTTGATGACATTACCAATCCACTGATTATTATTGTCGCCACAGTAGGCATTAGTAAATCTTGCTGTTCGGTAGCCTGGTTGAGTGGTAATAAAATGCCCAAACCGCCACAAATGGCCAGGCTATGCACACTGATCTTATAAAAGAATGTAACTGCCCATGTCACCATGACCATTGCCGTGATGATGACCATTAATTTATTGAAATTCTGACTGAAGGGTAGTTTATAATAAAAAAGAAATGTGACGAGCGCATACAAGAGCATGATAAAAGTAAATGGAAGCACCCGTTGCTGGCGCAATTCCAATGTGAGGCTATTCACATTCCCAAAAAACTTCAGCATCAAAAGATTGAGTACAGGCATCACAAAAGTGAAAACAAAGATTAAACCGATTATGGTCAAACTGTACTCAGCACGAATCCCAAGCATGGAAGGCAAATACAGCTGCAGTAGCAATACCAAATAAGTTGGCAACAGCAGGGGATGAAAAATGATGGCTATTATTTTAGCTGCGCTCTTCACCTGATTTAAATTCTCTTCGTAATCGTGCCACCGGTATATTTAGGTGCTCCCGGTATTTAGCAACTGTTCTGCGGGCAATGTTATAACCCTTCTCGTTGAGCATTTCCTCCAGCTTATCATCTGCCAAAGGTTTATTCTTATCCTCAGCGTCAATGATATCTTTGATAATCTGTTTTACCTCGCGGCTACTCACTTCTTCGCCAGAATCGGTGGTGATACCCTCGGAGAAAAAATACTTCAGCGGAAAGATGCCGAAATCAGTTTGCACGGTTTTGCTACTAGCCACCCGGCTTACCGTAGATATGTCCATACCGATCATACCGGCCACATCCTTTAAAATCATCGGTTTTAGCTTCGTCTCGTCACCTTCCAAAAAATAGTCATACTGAAAATCAACGATCGCACGCATGGTTTTCAATAAAGTGATCTGACGTTGACGAATGGCATCGATAAACCACCGGGCCGAGTCTAATTTCTGCTTGACAAATGCGACTGCCTCGCGAAGCTTTTTGTCCTTTTTATCACTCTTTTCGTAGGCGTGGAACATCTCATTGTACGATCGGCTGATGCGTAACTCAGGGGCATTGCGCGAGTTGAGTGAAAGCTCGAGCTTGCCATTATTATTGACTAAAATAAAATCGGGAATGACATATTGATTTTTCACCATTCCAGAGGCTACTTCGCCTCCCGGCTTGGGGTTGAGGCGCACAATCAGCTCGATGGCATCTTTGATGTAATCTTCATCATCCAAATCGAGTTTCTTCAAAATGCGCGGGTAATGCTTTCTGGTAAACTCTTCGTAGCACTCATTTAAAATGCGCTTAGCTACAATCACGTCTACATCTTGCCCATCATCCATTCTATCCAGTTGCAGCAGCAGGCATTCTTGCAGATTGCGAGCTGCGATACCGGCAGGATCAAAAGACTGAATTTTTCGGAGGATTGATTCTACTTCCTCGATATTGGTCTCTACTCGTTGCGAAAAGGCCAGATCATTTACGATCGAATCAAGTTCTCTACGGATATAACCATCACCTTCAATGCTGCCAATTAATTGTTTGCCGATGGTATAATTTTTATCGTCTAAACCCAAAAATCCTAATTGGGTCATCAACGTTTCATGCAAAGACGTAGAAGTTGCTACGGGCGATTCACGCTCATCTTCATCATCGCCATCATTGTAGGTTTTGTAGCTACCATAGTCGTCATCCCGCAGGTAATCGTTGATATCGATTTCATCATTGGGATTCACCTCTTCAACAGGAGCATCACCATCGGGCAAATCATCAGTTGGAACTTCATCCGGATGGTTATCATCTATCCGATCATCGTCTTCGCCTTGTTCGAGAACGGGATTTATCTCCAATTCTTCTTCAATCCGGTTTTCCAACTCTGCAGTAGGCACTTGCAATAACTTGATAAACTGAATCTGTTGGGGAGACAGTTTTTGCTGAAGTGATTGATTTAGTCCTAAACGCTGCATATTCAGCTTGCAAGTTATCAATTCGACAGATGATGCGAAATAGTTAAGTGGTTATTAGTTGGGCGAAGTAGGGGATGTCAATAGTGATGGGAAATGTTCTGTTTTTATTACTTCTGGTCGGATTTTCACTTTGATTAAAAAATCAAAATGCCTTGTTTTGCGATCCGTCACACTTTCAAAGTGTTACCTTTCAAAAACCGAAGCAAATGAAGAGAACTCGAATCAAAGAATTGCTTGCCATGACCCCGGAGGGGCAGCAGGTAATAGTACAGGGCTGGGTGCGCACCTTTCGCAACAATCAGTTTATTGCCATCAATGACGGCTCGTGCATTCACAATGTGCAGGCCGTGGTAGCTCTTGATTCAATTGATGAATCTACTTTAAAGCGAATCACAACTGGGTCGTGTCTTTCCGTAACTGGTGAACTCATACCATCGCTAGGAAAAGGGCAAACAGCAGAAGTGAAAGTGAATCAATTGGAAATATTGGGCGATAGCGATGCAGAGAAATTCCCGCTTCAACCCAAAAAGCACTCACTGGAATTTCTTCGTGAAATTGCCCATCTGCGCCCGCGCACCAATACCATCAGCGCGGTGATGCGCATTCGCCACGCCATGGCCTTTGCCATTCATCAGTTCTTCAACGATCGCGGGTTCAAATATGTACACACACCTATCATCACCGGATCTGATGCTGAAGGTGCCGGAGATATGTTTCGGGTCACTACGCTGGATATCAACCAACCGCCTCGTACCGAAGACGGACACATTAACCATAAAGAAGACTTCTTCGGTAAAGAAACTAACCTGACGGTGTCGGGTCAGTTGGAAGGAGAAACATACGCGATGGCGTTAGGCGAGATTTATACATTCGGGCCCACCTTCCGTGCCGAAAACTCTAATACCACACGCCACCTGGCTGAGTTTTGGATGATCGAACCAGAGATGGCTTTCTATGATATTGAAGACAACATGCAATTAGCCACCGATATGCTTCAATACTTGGTGAAGTATGCGCTTACTAATTGTGCCGATGATCTGGAGTTTCTGAACAAGCGAGCGCAGGAAGAAGATGCCGCCAAGCCTCAAGACCAGAGGAACGAACTCAGTTTGCTCGAGCGTTTGAAGTTTGTGGTTGAAAATGACTTTCAGCGACTCACCTATACAGAAGCCATTGACATTCTCAGAAACTCTACTCCGAACAAGAAAAAGAAGTTCCAATATCTGATCGACCAATGGGGTGCCGATTTGCAATCGGAACATGAGCGCTATCTGGTCGAAAAGCATTTTAAAAAACCGGTGATTCTCTATAACTATCCGAAAGAAATCAAATCATTTTACATGCGCCAAAATGAGGATGGGAAAACGGTAGCTGCCATGGATGTGCTCTTTCCGGGCATTGGAGAAATCATTGGCGGATCACAGCGCGAAGAGCGCTATGAAAATCTGGCGAAACGGGTAGAAGAATTGAAACTTCCAGAAAAAGATTTGTGGTGGTATATGGAATTACGAAAGTTTGGAACAGCACCACACAGTGGTTTCGGGCTGGGCTTTGAGCGACTCATGCTTTTTGTAACCGGCATGACCAATATTCGTGATGTGATTCCTTTCCCACGTTTTCCAAAAAGCGCTGAATTTTAATTGATATGGAAACCATAGAGATATCCGGCATCATTGGCATGATTGGCTTAGCAGCTCTGGCAGCCAACTTCATAGTAGGCATTTGCATTTGGGCTAATGTCTCTTATGCTTTACCAAAAGGCATCACCTTCCTGCAACTGCATAAGTTCACCGGATATTCGGCTGCCATCGCCATTCTATTACACATCGTTTTAATTCCACTTGATCCGCTTTCGGGCTTTAGCTGGGGCGATTTGCTCCTGCCCGCCTGGACACAACATCAACCATTGGCCAATACATTTGGCTCAGTTGCTTTTTATTTGTTGGGGATGGTAGTGATCAGTTCGTACTTCAAGCAGCAAATCCAATCATCGGTGTGGCGCAAGTTCCACTACCTCTCCTATTTTGCGATTGTGCCATTGGTGCTGCATAGCATCATCACCGATCCTAAATTGCAAGATCGCCCCATCGATTGGTTGGATGCCGAAAAGTTATTTGTGCTGTTGTGCTGCCTTGTGATTGTAGGTTTGGCCGTTTATCGCTTCGCTGTTTTTAAGCGAGTCAAAAAATAACCTACTTCCGCTTAATAGCTAAGAGCGGTATCGAGCCCAGATAAGCCAAGGTGCGCGTTACGCTTTTCGCGAATAGCTTCTCTTCTAAACTAAGCTTGTGTGTAAACGTAGTCAGCAAATCCGCATTCGTTAGCTTGATGTAATTGTCGATTGCTTTTGGAATATCATCTTCCAAAATCAGCTTGAAATCTAACTTCTTGTAGTTAACCTTCTTGATAATTTCTTCGACCTGAGCTTTAGCCGCCTCTACTTTTTTATCGATGCTGGGCGTGACATGAATCATATGAACGCTCGATCCGTATATCTGAGCAAACTCCACAATCAGATCGAGTTCTTTCTGGGTGTCTTTCAAATCAGAGGCATAGACTATATGCTCCAGATTTTTATACTTGGCAAATTCCGGAATGGCCATCACCGGCACATTACAATCATCAATTACCGAAACGGTAGTTCCGCCTAACCGCACTTTCTTCAAGGCACTGGCTCCGCGCGAGCCCATCACCACAATGTTCGTTCTGTTCTTATCCGTATAGCGCTTCACCATCTCAGCCACAGTATGAGAGCGAATCGCTTTAAACTCAATTTTATAATTGCCTTTAATTTCCTTGCGCAATTCTTCAATCAATTCTCTTCCCTCCTCTTCGGCTACTTGCACCATCGATTTTTCAATTTGCTTCATGCGCAAATTCGTTTTCTGCACGCCATCAAAGCGAATAATGTTAAGAATGGTAAACTCCGCCTGAACCGGTGCCGCCATTTGTATGGCAAACTTGATGGCTATTTTTGACAATTCAGAAAAATCGGTGAGCAAAACGAGCTTGGGTGTTGGCATATGCTTAAAGGAATAATTCAAAAATAAACCATTGGCGGGCAGCAAAAAAGAGATTAAGGATGTAAATTTCCACTCGATAACAAACGATTTCACCATGCGCCAAGCCTTACTAATACTGATCGGATCATTCATCTTCACCAGCCTTTCTGCCCAAATCAATTCAAGCAAGATCAAAACGCACATTCAAATTTTGTCGAGCGATTCATTGGAAGGAAGAGGCACCGGAACGGCCGGAGAGAAACTGGCATTGCATTACATTCAATCGCAATGGAAAGAACTGGGTGTCCTCCCCAAAGGAGACGGAAAAGGCTACAGCCAAAAATTCACTTTCAAATCCGGTGCACATGGCACAGGAGCGGAAGGCACGGCTTACAATGTGGTAGGGTATATCGACAACAAGGCACCTTATACTGTGGTGATTGGTGCACACTTCGATCACCTCGGCTTAGGAAACCAGGGAAGCTCGCTGGATGCGAATCCACAAAATAAAATTCATAATGGTGCCGATGATAATGCTTCGGGCGTAGCGGGGGTGATAGAATTGGCGCGTTACTTTCAAACGAACAAGGTGAAGGAATCCACCAACTTTTTATTCATCTGCTTTAGTGGCGAAGAGCTGGGGTTATACGGTTCAAAATATTTTACCGAGCAACCCACCATACCATTGGATAAAATAACCTACATGATCAATATGGATATGATAGGTCGTTTGGATCCCGCTACTAAAAGCTTGGCCGTAAGTGGCACTGGCACAAGTCCTGTGTGGGAGCCTCTGCTCAAAAATCTTTCAAGCGACAAGTTGAAAATCAAAACCGACTCAGCCGGAGTGGGGCCATCTGATCACACCTCATTCTACCTAAAAAACATTCCGGTGCTTCACTTTTTCACCGGTTCGCACAGCGACTATCATAAACCTTCGGATGACGCGGAGAAAATCAATGTAGCTGGTGAAAAAGAAATTCTGGACTTAATCATTCGTCTTACAGAGAAACTAAACGGTCAACCCAAGCTAGCTTTCCTCACTACAAAAAATAAATCGATGAGCTCATCCCGTTCCTTTAAAGTGACCATGGGCGTAATGCCGAGCTATACCTCCACAGATGAAGGGTTAAAAGTAGATGGTGTAAGCGAAGGAAAGCCTGCTCAGAAAGCTGGCATTCTTACCGGAGATGTAATCGTGCAAATCGGTGACTATCCAATCAAAGATATTCAAGCATATATGGATTCATTGAGCAAATTTGAAAAAGGACAAACTGTGCCGGTGAAAGTGAAAAGAGGAAATGACATTGTAACCGTACCTGTTACTTTCTAAAAATCAGATTTTAGACTAAAAAAAAGAAACTATGAAATGGACTGGAAGACGAGAAAGTTCAAACGTAGATGACCAACGCGGCAGCAGCGGTGGTGGCGGCCGATTGCCGGGCGGGCTTCTGACCAAAGGGGGACTCGGAACAATTGTGGTGGTATTGCTTTTAAGTTGGCTTACCGGCACAAATCCACTTTCGTTACTTCAGCAAACGGATCTTGATGCGGGTTCAACCCAATCGGTTACGTTAGGTGCCAGTCCGGAAGAAGAAGAGTTGGCTAAATTTGTATCTGTGGTTTTAGCCTCGACGGAAGATGTGTGGCATGCGCAATTGCAGGGGTATCGCGACCCCACTTTAGAATTATTTCGCGGCCAAACTCAATCCGGTTGTGGTTCCGCTACGTCTTCATCCGGTCCTTTCTATTGCAGCCAAGATGAGAGGGTGTACATCGACCTTAGTTTTTATGAAGAGCTAAAAAACCAACTGAATGCCCCGGGCGATTTTGCGCAAGCGTATGTGATTGCACACGAGGTGGGTCACCATATTCAACACCTGCGCGGCATTACCGATAAAGTACATGCCATGCGTGATAAACTAAGCGATGAAGAATACAACAAGCTATCCGTGAAGTTAGAGCTTCAAGCTGATTTCCTTGCGGGGATGTGGGCACACTATGCAAAAGACGATCGCGGTTTTATTGAAGAAGATGATATTGAAGAAGCTTTGAATGCTGCTGCCGCCATTGGTGACGACCGCTTGCAAAAGCAATTTCAGGGCACCGTAGTGCCCGATTCATTTACGCATGGCACTTCAGAACAACGTGTGCGATGGTTTTCGAAAGGATTTAAAACCGGAGATATGGCGCAAGGTGATACTTTTTCTACCGATAACTTATAATCGCTTCGAACGAACTTTGAATGTCAACTTTTGATTCTAAAAATCTCCTTCTATTTTTGCTCAATAAACTGATTTAACACAATGGGACGCGTATTTGAGAAAAGAAAACACACCATGTTTGCCCGCTTTGACAGGATGGCGAAAGCATTTACTCGCATCGGCAAAGACATAGCGATGGCTGTGAAAAATGGTGGCCCCAATCCGGATAACAACCCGAAGCTAAGGATGGCGATCCGCAACGCAAAGGGCGTAAACATGCCGAAGGATAGAGTAGAGGCCGCTATCAAGAGGGCTTCATCCAAAGAAGAAAAAGATTTTCAAGAGATTGTTTATGAGGGCTATGCCCCTCACGGCATTCCTGTGTTAGTAGAATGCGCCACTGACAATCCAACGCGCACAGTTGCGAATATTCGACTACAGTTTTCAAAGAATGACGGCAGCATGGGCAATTCCGGCTCGGTGTCATTCATGTTTGAACGTAAAGGTGTTTTCAAATTTGAGCCATCCAAGCTTAATTTAGATGAGCTAGAATTGGATCTGATTGATGCCGGTGCCGAAGACATTCAACGCGATGCGGAGGAAACCATCATCTACACCAAGTTTGCCGAGTTTGGACACATGGTGAAGTTTTTAGAATCCAAGAAGCTTGAAGCCAAAAGTTCGGAGTTGCAATACATTCCCAACACCACCAAAGAATTAGGCGAAGCCGAACAAGATGAAGTGCTCAAATGCATTGAAGCGCTCGAAGCGGATGATGACGTTCAAAACGTGTATCACAACCTGGCGTAAGGTTTACTGTTTCGGTCGCGCCAACTTCATCTGGCTTCCCTCAAGGGTCAGGTTATCATCTACCATGCGGTTGTTATACTGCTGAATAAAAGCTTTCAGCTTTGTTTCCATATTGCTCACGGTATCTGGTTGCGCGGCAAGTAAGTTATTCTTCAAATACAAATCGGTTTTGAAATCATACAAAGCTACAGACTTACTTCCGTCAAATTGCAACAGGTAATCGCCTTGAAAAAGCTGATACATGTTGTTTAAATAGGTAAAGGCAAAAGGCACCTCCTGATTAGTCAATACATCTCTACCAAACGAAACATACGGTCGGTCATAACCAAGTTGCGAAAGCACTGTTGGCATAATATCTACCTGTTGAATGAGCTGATTTTGAAATGAACCTTTGGATTCACTCGGTTCATAAAAGATGATCGGAATCGAAAAATAACCCCAGGCTGTGTTGTACTCCGGATGCACAATTTCCGCGGAAGCGTGATCGGCCGTAAGAACAAACAATGTGTTCTTGAACCACGGCATCGTAGAGGCAGTAGCAAAGAATTTTCTCAAAGCCATGTCTGTGTATTCAATGGTGCGATGCACGAGACGAGGCCCGCCCTTGAATGCATTTTCGTACTCTTCAGGCAATTGATAAGGATGATGCGATGAAAGTGTGAACAGGTTTGCATAAAACGGCTGTTGAAACGCATTCATTTTCTTAGCGAAGTACTGCATAAACTTCTCATCCCAGATTCCCCAGATGCCATCGAAATCTTCATTGTGATTGTATTCATCCTTTCCGAAATAATCATTAAACCCACTTTGGCGGGCAAAGGCATCAAAGCCCATCGAGCCATTCGGTGCTCCGTGAAAAAACGCGCTGTAGTATCCCTTCTCTCGTAATAAATTAGGCAAGCTGTTGATTTTATTTCCAGAAAAATGAGAAAGCACAAAAGGCACTTCAATGGAAGGAATGCTTGCAATCACCGAAGGCATGGCATCGATCGATTTGCGGCCATTCGCCATCGAATATTGAAAGGCATGACTCACACGGATCAATGAATCTAAAAACGGTGTGTAGCCCGGATGATTTTTTTTATCCGGATGGTAGGCTCCGACAAACTCTTTCGAAAAACTTTCCAAAATAATCACCACCACATTTTTTTTGGTGAACGTACGAGTTGTATCCGGTAAACGAAGTGGTGAAAAAACTTTATTCAACTCCTCCTCATTGGTAAAGTAATTTACTTTCTGGATGACGTTGGCCTTGGCTGTTCGCATCAAGGCGAAAGGTGTATTCAACACCAGATTTACATCTTTGGGTTCCGTGGCATACGCAGCCGCATTGCTCAGCGTAATGGGTCGTGTGCTTTCGCGAAAGCCACCACGTGCCCCTCCCACAAAAAGACCGATCGACAAAAGAAATCCCAGCGTTCCCAATCCATAAAAAGCAACCGGACTTTTGATTTGTGGGCCTTCGTATCGAATCAACTTTCGTGCACCCCAAACAAGAATAAAAACGAGGGCGATGAAAAAAATAAAAACGTACCAATAGTCAATTAAAAAACGAAAGAACAACGTGCCCAGATTCGTCTCGTTTTCAAATTGATCTAATACGCTAAGGGTCGTTCTCCGCAATGTGAAGCGATAGTAAACGATGTCTGCCGAATTCACGGCCATCGCCAGCGAATTGGTGATGACAAAAACCCACCAAGCTATTTTCTGATAGAGCCATTTAAATCGAATAGCCAAAGGAATGATCAGCAGGAGGATAAAGAGTGAGTTGGAATAGAGTGTAGCCGCCAAATCAAACCGCAAGCCACCCCACATAATCAATAGCATACGGCTCGAGGTCATTTCCGGAAAAAAAGCGGTATTGAACAGGAAAAAGCCTATCCGGCTAACGGAGTATAAAATCATGACCAAAGTCAGACTCAAAATCAGGGTGATGTATATATTTCCCTTTAGCTTCAGATCGTTCTTATTTTCAGTAAAAAATCCCTTCATGTGCCTCAAAATAAGCTATTCAAAATGTAAAGACCATGTGTATTTGATTAATTGTCTTAGTTTTGTTAGTTGTGAAAACCAACTGGCTGCTTTTAACCTGGTTGTCCGTTGATTGGATCCGCTAAACAAAACCCCACGATGCGAGTCGTTATCGCTATAGCAGTTATATTACTATCCACTGGCAAAGTTTGGTGCCAGAATGTAGAGTCGTTTGGTATTATTGTAGGGCTCAATTCGCCTATCACCATCGATGAAGGACTTCAGAAAGATCCCCGCTACTTTGGTCAGTTCACGTTGAGGGCCTCTCCTATCGGATTTTCGTATGGAATCGACAAGTTGGGGTATGGATACCTGATTACTCCCACCTACCTGCAAATTGGCCAGAAGTACAATATTAAAAATACCATTGGTGGCGAAATTGGTACCCGCGACATTCAAATGGACTATATCAGTTTGCCCATTGCACTCAAATTGCACATTAACGATTTAGCATTCTTTCGACTGAGTGCCGTTGCCGCTTTAAACTTCAATTATCTCATTAGTGGAAAAGAAATTATCACGCACTCCAGCGCCAAGGTGCGATACCCTTCCGGAGTCTCCGTTCCAACCACACCCGGTTACATTGTAGCCTATGATGGCGTTTTCGTTCCTAACGTAGATGAAGAAGTGTATGTGTCGACTGACAAATTCAATGCCTTTCAACTCTTTGCCGGCTTGGGTCTGCATTCTGATTTTGATTTGAATGACAGCTGGAGCCTAAACTTTGACGGCCGGGTAAACTTTGGAATCTTTGATCCGCGACAAACCAGCTATTTGGATCAGTTGAAGAAACCGAGTGGCGCCCCTGATATCAATAATGTTCCCGGTGCACCCGATTTATCCGGACAAAGACGTGAAGTTTATCTATCGGTGAATTTTGGATTGAGTTATATCATTCAAAGTCAAGCGAAACAAAAAGTAAAAAAGACAACCATCCGAGAGCGTGGCGGAAATAAGGGCGCTCCTAAGCCCCGAAACAAAAAACCCCGATAAAATCGAGGTTTCTATTTGACTAACTTTTTTGAGTTCGCTAACCGATTAAAAATGAAGCGCGCTTCATCGCCTCTGCATGGCTCTGGCCATTTTTGATATTGCTTTGAATCGTCTCTATCAACTCCTTTACATTTTCTTTTTTGTAGCCGAACTTAATGGCAAAAATGTGAGAAAGCTTCATCTCTTCCTGATGGATCGATTGATCGATACTCATCATGTGCACTAGATCATATAATTGATCAAATTTTTCCTTCGGATCATTCGGCACTTCGAACACAACGTCTGTCGGATTGCTTTTTATTTCCTTCAACTGGGTTTCTGAAATGCTGTTGCGCTTCGCAATAGATTTGAGGAGGTCGTATTCGGCCGAGTCAAAGTTTCCATCGACAGCCGCCATCTCAATCAGGTTTTTCATGTGACTGCGAGCCGTAGACTTTCCTTGTTTAAATACGCCTAGAATATCGGTGAATTTCATGTTTAGGGAGTTAGGTCTTTGATGTCAAGCTAGTCCGAAAAAACTAAAAAATCAACGCTAACTGCCATTTAATTATCGACTTTCATCGAATATTCAAAGTAGAGAATTGGCGCAACAATTGGAGCTGATTTTGCGCCCTCACTAAATTGTGTTGGGGATAGCTAGCACCATAATAGCGATCATCATTGAAATAGTCGGTTAAGAACCGCAACGCTTGCATGTAAATCAAAAACTGGCCTGCATAGAAAAATCCGTTGCGCTCTTCTGTCGAAAGTTCGTCTTTCATGGCATCCGAGTAGCCTTGCATAATGGAATGATAATAATCCGGGCGCACTTCAATTTTTGTAAAATCCGATTCCTCCTCGTTGGCCGGAGATAAATAAGTGCGCATCATGTCGCCCACATCGCTGAAAAAATAACCGGGCATCACCGTGTCCAAATCGATCACGCAAATTCCTTGATCGTTGCTGTCAAAAAGCACATTACTGATTTTAGTATCGTGATGTGCGACACGTAATTTAAATGCAGGATTGTGGATAATGCTGTTGTATTGATCGATCAGAAAATGATAACGCTCGATTTCCTTTATTTCTTTGGTGCAAGCTTGAATGCGTTCCCTATTACCATTTTGTAAGGAATCGAGAAATTGCTCGTACCTAAATTTCAGGTTATGAAAATCGGGAATGGTTGTTTGAAGTTGTGATGCGTTGAATTTAGAAAATGCCTGCGTGAATTGTCCGAATTGTAAGGCAGCTTCATACGCTTGCGCGGATGTTTCCACCACATGAATAGTTTTGGAGTTCTTTACAAATGGCGTTAACCGAAAGTAGCCATCGGCCTCGTGGACTAACTCCGCTCCTGTAGTGGTTTTAATAGGGGCGATTAAATGATAATTTGAATTTGTGGACTGTAAGTGATTGGCCAATAACCGAACGTTGTTAGCAATTCTTTGCGGATCACTAAAAACATTTTGATTGATGCGCTGTAGAATGAAACTCTCTGCCTTGGCTTCGACTTTCCATGTCTGGTTGATGAGTCCACCGGATAATAATTCCATGGTAGCATTCTCAAACTGTCGGCCGTAGTGAAGGAGAATTGATTTCATGGAATAAAGATAACGGTTGCACACAAGGGCGCGAAGACGCTAAGAAAGCCTATCGATTAATTATCTCCAAAACTTCTTTGCGCCTTTGCGTGCAATCCTACAACACCACATTTACAATTCTTCCCTGCACCACAATCATCTTCTTGGGTGCTTTGCCTTCCGTCCACTTTTGCACGATATCGGAAGCCAACACAAGTCGCTCGATTTCCTCCTTAGGCATATCCAATGCAAACTCCATTTGCGCGCGTACTTTTCCGTTGATAGAAATCGGGTAGCTGAAGGTACTCTCTACCAGATATTGCTCATCGTATTTTGGGAAGGTACCGGTGAGAATGCTTTCAGTGTGTCCGAGTTTTTCCCAAAGCTCTTCGGCAATGTGTGGAGCAAATGGCGAAATGGCAGTGATCAAAGGTTCTACGATGGCGCGTTTGTTGCACTTAAGTGAACTCAACTCATTCACACAAATCATAAACTCACTCACCGAAGTGTTGAAAGAGAAATTCTCAATGTCTTGCTCTACCTTCTTGATGGTTTTGTGCAACACTTTCAATTCCTCGCGCGAAGGCGCTGCATCACTCACTTTAAAGTTGCCAGCTTGATCGTGCATCAGGTTCCAGACTCTGCGCAAGAATTTGTAAACGCCATCAATCCCCTGCGTACTCCACGGCTTCGATGCTTCCAACGGACCGAGGAACATCTCGTACATCCGCAGCGTATCTGCTCCGTAGTTATCGATGATCTGATCGGGATTGACTACGTTATAATATGCCTTGCTCATCTTCTCAATAGCAGATCCGCAAATGTATTTTCCATCTTCAAGTATGAATTCCGCACTTGCAAAGTCTGGTTTCCACTTTTTAAATGACTCCAAATCTAATTCCAACCCATTAACTCTACTTATGTCTACATGCAGTTCATCAGTTTGATATTGATCTCTTAAACCAAATGAAACAAACTTATTGGTTCCTCTAACCCGATAAACAAACCTCGAATCACCTGTAATCTTTCCTTGATTGATCAACTTCTTGAAAGGCTCGTCAAAATTGAGGTAACCTAAATCGTGAAGGACTTTCGTCCACAAGCGTGAGTAGAGCAAGTGTGCTACTGCATGTTCAGCTCCGCCTACATACACATCTACTTGTCCCCAATAGTCAAGGGCTTTTTTATCTGCGAATGCGCTTGGATTTTTTGGATCCATGTAGCGCAAGAAATACCAGGCTGCACCCGCGTGCGTAGGCATGGTGTTGCTGTCACGCTTCGAGTTCGGTGCAAAGTTGATCCACTCCGTCAGGTTGGCCAACGGGCCTTCGCCATTGCCGGAAGGTTTAAAGTTATTGGAAGGCGGCAACTCTAAAGGAAGTTCACTCTCCTTCATGGCATACGGCATGTCGTCTTTGAAAACTACCGGGAATGGTTCGCCCCAATAGCGCTGACGGCTCCAACCGGCATCGCGCATTTTGTAATTCACCTGGCGTTTGCCAATTCCCTTTTCTTCCAACTTTTGAATGACGATGTCCACCGCATCGCGCATCAATACACCATTGAGGAAATCGGAATTTTCCAAGATCGCATCTTTGGTAGCGTTGGCTTCTTCGCCATTGTAGTGCGAACCGATGATGTTCGTGATCGGCAACTTAAAGTGCTTGGCAAATTTGTGGTCGCGCTCATCGCCACACGGCACGGCCATGATGGCTCCGGTTCCATATCCGGCCAACACATACTCGCTAATCCAAATCGGAATTTGTTTCCCGCTCAATGGATTGATGGCATACGCTCCGGTAAAGGCTCCGGTAATTTTCTTTACCTCGGCCATGCGGTCCACTTCCGAGCGGCTCTCTACATACTTCAAATATTTTTCGATGTCCTCACGTTGCGCTTCGGTGGTAATCTGTTTCACCAAATCGTGTTCTGGTGCAATCACCATAAAGTCCACACCGAAAATGGTATCGGGACGGGTGGTGAAGACAAGGACTGCGTTCTGTGAATTATGAATGGAGAATTTTATCTCTGCTCCCACGCTCTTGCCAATCCAGTTGCGCTGAATGTCTTTCATCGACTCGCTGAAGTCGATTTCTTCCAAGCCTTTCAACAGGCGGTCGGCATATTCGGTTATGCGCAAACTCCATTGGCGCATTTGTTTTTTCACTACGGGAAATCCACCACGATAGCTTACGCCATTAATTACTTCATCGTTGGCCAAAACTGTTCCCAGCGCTTCGCACCAATTCACATCGGTGTAAGCGAGGTAAGCCAAACGGTATTGCATTAAAATCTCCTGCTGTATTTTTTCATCAAAACTTTTCCATTCCGTGGCAGTGAAATTTTGACCCGGATATCCTTCGGGATTGAATTTTGTATTGGGAACAGGATGGTTTTGGTTTCCTTCTGTTTCAAATAATTTGATCAACTCGGCAATGCGCTCTGCCTTTTGCTTTTTGCGATTGAACCAGCTATCGAAGATTTGCAAGAAGATCCACTGCGTCCAGCGATAATAGTTAGGATCACAGGTTTGCACTTCGCGACTCCAATCGTAGCTAAAGCCAATGTTGCCCAACTGCCGCTTAAAGTTGTTGATGTTATCGGCTGTGGAAACCGCAGGATGAATGCCGTGCTCTAACGCATACTGCTCGGCCGGCAATCCAAATGCATCGAAGCCCATGGGGTGCAACACATTGAAACCTTTGATGCGCTTGAAGCGCGCCACGATATCAGAAGCGATGTAGCCGAGTGGATGGCCTACGTGCAACCCCGCACCCGAAGGGTAAGGGAACATGTCGAGCACATAATATTTTGGCTTGGTCGTATCGTTGGTGACGGTGTAAACGGAGCGCTTTTGCCACTCCTCGCGCCATTTTTGCTCGATCTTCTTAATCTCTTCTTTGCTGTAGTCGGCCATAATGCTTGATTCTTCGAATTTGGTAATACTTGAATCAGCAAAAATAAGGTAAAGCAGGGAATTTCATTCAGGGAATTTTGAATAGACAAGAGCACTTCCATCAGCAGAAACTACGTGCTGGCGGGGCCAGGGATGGAAGCGAAAAGCCGCACCCCCGATACTCAATAGCGAACTGGCGGGGGGCGGACTTGTAGCGGACAGCCCGGTGGCTTTGCGCAGCTTAGCCAGGCCCCAAATTTTCAGTATCGGTTTTTGACAACTCATCCGGCTGCTTCCACAAGCGGGTAACTGCGATTCGAAAACCTCGACTGATGCGCACACTTTTACCGTGTAATCGAGCAAAAAAAGTTATGAAGATACTGGCAGCATTGATTTTAGTGAGCACGTGTGCGTGGGCTCAAACGAAAGTTTCAGGTGTGGTAAAAGACACGCAAGGCGAAGTGGTGATTGGCGCGAATGTAATGATCAAAGATTCGTACGATGGCACCAGCTCGGACGCGGAAGGAAAATTTTCTTTTAAGACGGACGAAAAAGGTGCGCACATTTTGGTCGCCACTTTCGTGGGATACAAATCGTTCTCGCAAGCCGTAACACTGGACGGAAAAGAGGTGGTGTTGAACATTGTGTTGCAAGAGGAAGCCAATGTACTGGATGGTGTAACGATTTCAGCCGGATCGTTTACAGCAGGCGAAGAGAAACGCAGAACGGTGTTGAAGCCCCTCGACATTGCGATGACGGCCGGAGCAACGGCTGACATTGCGGGTGCGCTGAACACGTTGCCCGGAACACAAAAAGTAGGCGAAAGTGGAAGGTTGTTTGTGCGCGGTGGCGATGGTAATGAAACACGCACGTTCGTTGACGGCATGGTGGTGCTGGATGCGTACGGAGCAGCTGCACCCAACACACCTTCGCGTGGAAGATTTATGCCCTTTATGTTTAAAGGAACGAGCTTCAGCACAGGCGGCTATTCGGCTGAATATGGACAGGCGATTTCTTCAGCATTGGTGTTGAACTCGAAAGATAAAGCAGAGTCGAATCAAACGGACATTGGTATTTTGTCTGTGGGTGCCGATGTGGCGCACACGCAAGTTTGGAAACGATCTTCGCTGTCCGGGAAAATTCAGTACACGGATATTCGTCCGTACTTTGGGTTAATCGATCAGCGCATTGATTGGATCACACCACCACAAGCGTTGGAAGGAAGTGCGGCCTATCGCACGCAAGTGGGCAAGGAAGGGATGTTGAAATTGTACGGCAACTTCAATCGCTCTTCAATGCAGTTGTACAACCACGATATTTTAGAACCTGCTAAAAAGCAATCGTATGATTTGACCAACACGTAT
Source organism: Bacteroidota bacterium (assembly GCA_016191555.1). Taxonomy (GTDB): domain Bacteria; phylum Bacteroidota; class Bacteroidia; order Cytophagales; family Cyclobacteriaceae; genus ELB16-189. The sequence goes on along the minus strand of JACPVX010000073.1, from coordinate 2,379 downwards.
CAGTATGGCAATGCATCGTATCTGCAACCGCTGAATGAAAATTGGAATATTCGTGGGGGGCTTTCGTACACGTATAATGAGAATGCTATTCTGCTGGATGGCAAACCGATTGGCGAACGCGAAAGCGGCACACACACAAAGGTGGTGACGGAATATGCCGCCAACGACAATTTGGAATGGCGCATGGGTGGTGAGGTGATTCAACGAAACTATGAGGCTTACCAGCTAAATACTACAACGCAGGAAAGTCAGAAGTTATTTTTTCAGGAGGTGATCACTTCGGGTTTTACCGAAGCGCAAGTGTTGGTACACACTAAATTTATTACGAAGGCTGGAGGCCGGTTTGAGTACAACTCACTTACGAATGCTGTGAGTGTAGACCCACGTCTTTCGGTTGCGTACAAGCCCGGCAAGAAAGGACAGTTTGCATTTGCTTATGGAATGTTTCGTCAGTCGCCTAAAAATCAATTTGTGCGATTGAACCACGCGTTGCAATCGGAGAAGGCAGAGCATTTCATTTTGAACTATCAGGTGATTACAGATCGAAAGACATTTCGAGTAGAAGCATATTACAAACAATACAAAAACCTGGTGAAATTCGTGAATGGAAATATGAATGACTTGAACAATGCGGGCAATGGTTATGCGCGTGGTGTGGAGCTTTTCTGGAGAGATAGCGAGACCATCAAAAATGTGGATTACTGGCTGTCGTATTCATACTTAGACACCGAGCGCGATTACATTAACTATCCGACAGCAGCGGTACCGACTTTTGCTTCGAAGCATAATTTCTCGGCTGTGTACAAGCACTTTATATCTGCGCTTAAAACACAAGTGGGCGCCACCTACAGTTACAGCAGCGGAAGGCCATACACCAATCCGAATAACACGCAATTTAATTCGGATCGCACTCCCGATTACCACGACTTGAGTGTGAACCTCGCGTATTTGCCGAAGCCGAATCTGATCATTTACTTCTCGTGTACGAACTTATTGAACAACAACAACATCTTTGGCTACCAGTACAGCGACACGCAAGCCAATGACGGATTGTACAAGAGCAGAGCGATTCAGCAACCTGCGAATCAGTTCGTGTTTCTCGGAGTGTTTATCACTTTTTCCAAAAATAAATCAGTCAATCAATTACCGAATCTTTAATTATTCCATACTTAAATTTTAATCTTATGAAAACAGTTATCCTTTCTATTTTTCTGTTACTCCAACTTACTTTGTTCGCCAACGATGCGAAGTATAAAGAGCAGATGGCAAAGCAAATTCAAATTGTGTACCAATCAGAAACTATTGAAGAATTGCAGCCTGCTGTGAATGCCTTGGATCGCATTGCCAGTGCCGAAAAAACAAAATGGGAGCCTTACTACTACAGCGCGTTCGGATCGTTGATGATGGCAACGCGCTCAACAGAAGCAGCTAAGAAAGATGGCTATCTGGATGCCGCTATGGCAGCCATTGAAAGTGCTAAAAAAATAAACGCAAACGAATCGGAGTTGATTGCACTGGAAGGTTTTGTTTATATGATTCGGGTAACGGTGGATCCGGCAACGCGTGGACAGCAATATTCTTCGCTTGCATTTCAAACGTACAACAAAGCGCTCAACCTAAATCCGGAAAACCCTCGTGCACTTGGCTTGCTTGCGCAAATGCAATTTGGTACGGCTCAATTCTTTGGGGCATCAACCGAAGAGCCTTGTGCCACGGCTAAGAAAGCGTTGGAAAAATTTGAGACCTACAAATCGGAAAATGTGCTGGCGCCTGTTTGGGGAAAAAGCATCACGCAAGGATTACTTAAAAATTGTAAGTAAATAGCAGACAGCATTTGTAAATTTGACTTGTGAAATCGTAAGCACATGAGACCCAGCATCATCAAATTTCTGAAAGAAAACAGCATCACCATTTTCTGGCTGGTTGTGGCGGGCTTTGCGATGAGTTGGTTTATTTGGCGTGACTGTTGCAACAAGTTCGTAGCCTATCTGTGGATTGGCGCATTTACTTCATCTCTGTGGATTGCACTGTGGATGGGGAATGCCTATCTCAGCCAGTATCTGGATTATTTCTTCTCGTGGCATAAGGAGCCCTTAAAAAGACTGATAGCCGGTTTGATTGGCATGGTGGTGTATACGGTAGGCGCAGTGAATGGATTGGTATTTCTCTTTAATCACGTATTCAGTTTTGATGTAGGCGACCAACTCTATGGAACTTACTACTCCACTATTGGAATCACGCTCATCATCACCATGTTTATGACGAGCCGCTCGTTCCTGCTCAATTGGAGAGAATCGGCTGTGGATGCCGAACGCGCGAAAAAAGAAAGTGTGGCTGCGCAATATGAAAGTTTAAAAAATCAGGTGAACCCACATTTTC
>JACPVX010000082.1 GCA_016191555.1 Bacteroidota bacterium | reverse complement strand
TCCACTCGCTACTGCACAACGTCCACTCGCTACTGCACAACGTCCACTCGCTACTGCACAACGTCCACTCGCTACTGCACAACGTCCACTCGCTACTGCCAAACGTCCACTCGCTACTGCCAAACGTCCACTCGCTACTGTAAAACGTCCACTCGCAGCTGCCAAACGTCCACTCGCTACTGCCAAACGTCCACTCGCTACTGCCAAACGTCCACTCGCTACTGTAAAACGTCCACTCGCTACTGGCGATCGTCCACTCGCTACTGCCAAACGTCCACTCGCAGCTGCCAATCGTCCACTCGCAGCTGGCGATCGTCCACTCGCTACTGGCAATCGTCCACTCGCTACTGTAAAACGTACACCAGCATACGGCAATTTGCCAGGAATTTTTTGTAATCACCCATAGGGGTAAACTGGACGGCAATTGTCTTACTTAAAATCCCATGAAACGCCCGGCAATAATGGACTCGCAAACAATTCATAGTTTCTTAAAAACTAAAAGTACTGTTACGGCTCGCAAAACCAAAATGGTAGCGATCGATTGAACGAATTAAAAAACAAAATAAACGTAGAATAGAATGAATTTGAAATACACCTTATTCTTGATTACCTCAGTTACCATCTTTAGTTGTAATGAAAGTATCAATCCGCCCTCAAAAATTCAAGATCTCCGCGGGGACTTTAATGGAGATCAATTTCCCGATAGAGCCTCCGTGTTAGATGACCGGATGACGGTAGACCTGAATAATAAAAATGGCGGATTCGATTCTTTTGTTTGGATCGTAAGCAATGATTGGGGAAGCCCTGAATGGACCGTGGTGGGAGATTTTGACGGAGACGGAGATGATGATATCGCATCGCCAAGCGGCTCCAATTTATATCTAAAAAACTCTTTTCGAACGGGATTTTCCAGTCACGTTTATCGTACCAGTGATCTCTATAGCTCTACGGGAGGATGGACATTTGCATGCGATTATAACGGGGATGGAGTAGATGATATCATTTCTATTGAAAAAGATAAAATCTATATCGTACAGCCTAAAATTACATCAGCAGGAGAAATTGATAATTTCTCTACTCATTTTCATTTTACCATAAACCAATGGAGCGCTAGTCCAAAGGGCACCTGGATAGAAGATACCAATGGAGATGGCAGAGATGAAATAGTAACAGTCATTAATAATGTTATTTATTGTAGAGAGTGGGACGGGACGAATTTTCTAATGCGCCCAAAAACCAATTAATGACGAATTAGAAATTAGATGATTGAGTTCGTTTCTGATTGAAAATAAAACAATCGAGCGCGCTGTTAAAATCGAAAAAGCCGTTACGACAAAAAACAATTGTATGAAGAAAATTATTCTCCGCAATATCTCCGGCTGGGGACTCATCTGCAATCGAGCCCGTCAATCCCATAAATCACAGTCCAGCCAACGACACAATCTTTTGGAGGAGTAGGAGAGAAGCGCGAGATTTGGGAGACCCAATAGAAAGCGGATATACATAAAATTGACGATCAATCATTCAGTACGGATGCAGTTGCAAAAAAAGAACTTCGTGGACTTCTATAACGAAGTCAGGGATCAGTTTCCTAAGATGAGAGAACTGAACACTTGGGATAACTACGACTGGAGTGCAGATAGCAACGATAATTTTATGATTATGACTGAATTATCCAGAGAGATGGCGAAGTGGGTTGCTGAAGGACACGAAACGGAAGGGCAAAGACTGATGGATTTGATCGAACGATATTTTCACGAGGGAGATGATGCTGTTACTTCTATTATTTATACCGACTTTCTAGTGACAATCATGGAAGCAAAAAAGGAGCCAAGGGAGAGGATTAAGAAAATGATGGGGCCAGAGACCGAGACACACTATAAAAATCTTTTCAATTTCTACTTCGAAACTGATAAATGAAAACTGTATGCCTGAGCTACACTTCCACAAGCACACAGTCTGCCCGTCTCGCAACTCACCCCCCCATTAACTATTAACCATTAACTACTTTCTGTCTCAGTCTCGCAACCCGCACCCCCAATGACCAATGACTATTGACCATTGACTACACCGTCCCGCCTCGCAACACGAAATCCCCAATCCCCAAGTCCTAAGTCCTAAGCCCTAAGTCCCAATAGAACAAAACTAATTTACCTCCGTTTGTGTTAACTCAACTTACGAGTCCATTTTTTACTTATTAGCCCCAACCTTTTGAAACGCAACGAGATAGTTTTAGTAGCCTTAATGGCACTCCTCAACTTCACCCACATTTTAGACTTTATGATCATGATGCCGCTGGGCAATATATTAATGCCACAGTGGAATTTGAACAGCTCTCAGTTCTCCATCATCGTGTCGAGTTATTCGCTGGCAGCTTTTGTCAGCAGCTTTGCCGCCATCTTTTTTGCCGATAAATTCGATCGCAAAAACGTATTGCTCGTAGCCTATTTTGGATTCCTGGCCGGCACGGTGGGCTGTGCCTTTGCCACCAATGGCGCCACGATGATATTGGCCCGAGCGGTAACCGGCATCTTTGGCGGACTGATCAGCGCACAAGTGTTGAGCATCATTGCCGATATTATTCCCTACGAGCGCAGAGGTCAGGCCATGGGCATGTTGATGGGAGGCTTTGCGTTAGCATCGGTGGTGGGCGTGCCGTTGGGATTGTACCTGGCCAACCAATTTAATTGGTACTTCCCCTTCCTGGTGGTAGCCGGTGTGGGCGCTTTGTTGTTTCCACTCTTGCTGCGCTACGTACCCAATGTAAGAGGACACATGGCCAATCCGATTCCATTGAAGGGCCGAATAGAAAGTTTCGTTCACATCTTTTCAGACCGCACACAAATGACAGCGCTGGCGTTTAGCTTCATCTTAATCATGGGCCATTTTCTGATCATTCCACTCTTTAATCCCTACATGGTGTATAATGTAGGAGTGCCACAAAAAGATACTCCGTTGATTTATTTATTTGGTGGTATCGCCTCATTGATCACCGCCCAGTTTGTCGGCAAGCTGTCAGATAAGTATGGCAAGCGCCAGGTGTTTGTGATAGCCGCAGCGGCTTCACTGATTCTTATTTTAATGCTCACCAATATGCCGCGAATTCCGGTGTATGCGGTGCTGATTATTTTTTCAATTTGGTTTAGTGCGGCCACCGGCAGAACCGTGCCCGGCCAGGCCATGACTACCCAGGCCGTGTCGGCTAAAACACGTGGCAGCTTTATGAGTTTAAATTCATGCATGCAGTCGTTGGGTACAGGCTTTGCGGGCTTGCTCAGTGGCTGGCTTACTTTCAGTGACGCCAACTTTGCGATACATCATTACGATTACCTCGGCTATTTGAGCGCCATCCTTATTCTGATTTGCATCGCACTCGCCATCCACCTCGACAAGTTGCTGGTAGCGAACGGACTGAAGTAATCCCTTTCCCCAGGCGAGGTAGTTTGGAGGAGTGGGAGGGAACAGCGAAATTTGAACAAAGAACTAACCGACAGAAGAGAGATAGGCGCAAGTTTTTAGAAAAACATGCGCATACCATTAATGTTGTGGGGCATTTTAATGACGACAGAGCTAAAGGACATAGTTTTAAAATCTTACCAAGTATTTAAAAAGTACAAGGTGACAATACCGCTTGACGTTTGCGTTGGACATTGTATATCAGAAAATCAAGAGAGGGAATTAGTTTACTTGGCAGTTCACGACATTCCATTTGAATTACTATACGACTATAACACAGCAGCAAAAACGAAAAAGCCAAGTATTCAAGAATTCAAGCATTTTCTCCCACGATTTCTCGAACTGACAGCTGACCTGAAATTTTTACATCATTCTCCTGAACTTGTGTTATCACAATTTCATCATTACGACAAGAGCGAATGGACCGATGTGGAAAAACAATTAATGCAGGACTTCGGACAAGCATATTTCTCTCAATGCTTGACAATTTATCCATTACCTAACCTTGAAAGCATAGACTCAATACTTATAATGCTTTCAGAAACCAAAATTGATATTGAGCTACTTCTGGCCACCTGGACAAGTTCTCAAACTAAAGAAAGCGTATTACATTTTAACGACCTCGTCATACGAGGATTCAGGGGTGACAGACAGGATGAGCTGGTGAGTAGTTTTGGCGGCAAAGAATTAAGCAAAATACTAATCGATTGGCTAAACAAGGAGACAACAAGATTCTCCTTTGCCGACAAAATTGAAAAAATAATGATGGAGTCACCAGCTGACATTGAACAAACGACTTTGGATGAGCTTAGTTGGACTTACGAGAAAGTAAGAGTATAAAACGCTCTACAACAAAATGCTTCTGCAATAGCGCGGTGACGTGTAAGCTATAATTGTTATCTTCGCTCTACGTTTGGTGTCGTAGGACGCGGCTTCGAAAAGGCACCACTGCGGAAACACAAACGCCAGCGGCAAGCATGTAGCGGCCAAGTAGAAAAACAAGTAAAACATTCAGATATGACTTTCACCACATCATTAGACAGATTCGCAAAGGGAATAACCATCGGAGTAATTAGTTTATTCGCAGTGATTATCGGTGGACAATTAATTCCATCATACGGACTCGACCCGATTGGGTCTACCGTGTTTATCGGACTGCTAGTTGGAATTTGTTTATTCTGCATGCTATTCAGACCGTTGACGTACGTGCTGACTTCAGATAAACTGATC
>JACPVX010000022.1 GCA_016191555.1 Bacteroidota bacterium | reverse complement strand
TGGTTTTTGTATTTCTCTGCGAATAAAAGATCAAATTTTAAATAAAACAACAAACAAAAATTGATTGATTGATTATTATTTGTTTTGTAATTTAAACATAATTTCATCCTTTTTCTCTTTATTTAATTAAAATTTTATTTACACAAGATTGCTTTTGTTATTCCAAATCTAAATTATACATGCAATATTTGAATTGGCTATCTATCGTTTTTATCGTTTAGTTACACTAATAAATGACTAAATATTATACAGCGTTTTTACTTGCTCTCCAACCTTCGGCACCCACCAAGCCGATTTTTGGCAAACTTTTGACCCATTTGACATAATCCAATAATTTTTTTAGCTATCAGTAGCTTATGTTAGTCTCAATTGCTGTCCTTCGTTTGCAGTTAAGTACATCGAAACCGTTAGTCTAATTTGCCTCATAAGTTACTCTACCCAAAACCTTCCTTTCCATTTAGCAACTCACAGCTAAAGAACCCCATCACAACGCACCCCTCGGATTATTCAATCTATATACCTATTTTTTTAGGTAATTTAGATCACAACACTTTCCAAATTCCCCATGCGTCAGATAAGTGATAGTGAAAACTAAAAATATTGAATTGACGAAACGAGTTTAAACGAGCTGGCAGAGTCCCCGAAATGGGAGACTCCGCAGTACGCAAGAAGATGGACAAAAGAATAAAACTTAAAACAACCTTTTTCAATTTAATAGGAATAATGGCGATTGAAACCTTGGCCTTTGTATGGCTGATTTCGGGTAGCAAGTATGATCCTAGCGTTGCAATTGGTATTATTTTATTTATTCCGCTTTTGTTTGGATTGAACATCGTATTTGGCTTATTACTATTAATGCTTAAACTCAAAAATATATCCTTAGCTATTTTTGTAAATGCAATCGCCTCTCCTTGGATATTTTACTTTCTCTGGACTTATTTGTCTACTAAAATCGATAATACGAATTCTTCAATCTATTCATTTAACTCAGGTCAAAGTCAATACGAAATTATTTTGTCAAAAAATGACAATGACTTTTCAATGACGGATGTTACAAGTCAACATGATGGTACCACCTCTGAACTATATCATGGAAAAATTCAAGTCAAAGCAGATAGTATTATATTGGTGGGCGATATATATAATATGATAATTGTAAATGGCAGGCTATTTAACTTCCCGCAAGATTCCAGCGCAATTGATCTAAAGAAGATTGGCACAAAATAACCTTGGTAATGTACCAAGAAATCCCTCAGCTATCCGTAGTTTGTATTAGTCTAAATTTCTGCCCTTCGTTTTCAACTAAGTACAATACTGTCAGGTGGTTTTAGGAATACTACCAAATGCTGTCAACCTGTTTTAGGATTACCATTTATCATTGTCATGCCAATACCGGAACAAGAGTAGAATGTGTCATGCCATAATAGGAATAGCAACTCAATTGTAAACCCGAATCAGAGCAATTAAAACTGTTCTGCTCTTTTAGGAAGAACGAAGACATGTGTAACATTGAATCAGGGTTATACTTCAAACCCGTAAAACACTTTTAGTAACTGCCCTTAAACGTGTCAAGTAATTTTAGGAAGGTTCAAACTTAACTCAGCCACCCAGAAATCAGATTTGCCCGCCCACTATTTAGAATCGAGCACCCACTATTTAGAATGGAGCACCCACTATTTAGAATGGAGCGCCCACTATTTAGAATGGAGCGCCCACTATTTAGATTTGCCTCCCCACTATTTTAAATGGAGCGCCCACTATTTTGAATGGAGCGCTCACTATTTGTGTTGGACCGTCCACTATTTAGAGTCGAGCGCCCACTATTTGTAATGACCGTCCACTATTTGTGTTGGAGCGCCCACTATTTAGAGTGGAGCACCAAGTATTTGTAATGACCATCCCATAAGATAGAACGATTCTAAATAAGGGAAATTGCAACTATTTACTGTAGTCGCCATACTGTTAATTTTTTGACGCTCCCGTAAATGCATAAGATCAGTCGTAGGTTATGCTGCAACTTAGCCAACGCAACTTTTTCACTAAATTTACTCAGGCTGATTTAGCTGATTTCTTCATGACAAAAAAATACGACATCGTAATTATCGGAGCGGGGCACAATGGGTTGATAGCCGCTACCTATCTGGCAAAGGCCGGTAAAAAAGTACTTGTGCTCGAAGCGAACAACGAAGCCGGAGGCGCCACCACCAGCGTAAAAGTGTTTCCCGATTTTGATGCGCGCCTCTCGCGCTATTCTTACCTCGTCTCTTTATTACCGGATAAAATTGTAAATGATCTGAATCTTAACTTCAAAGTGTTGTCGCGCAGGGTAGCGAGTTACACTCCTTATCATTTTCAGGGCAAGAACAATGGCTTGCACATTTCACGAATTTGGGATGACCAAACCGCCAACTCGTTTAGCCAACTACCCGGGGGCGAAAACGAATGGAAAGCCTGGCAAAAATTTTATGGCGATATCGAACAGTTTGCGCAGCGTATCGCGCCCACCATGTTGCAACAATTGCCCACGCGAAATGAGTTGAAGAAAAATATAGCACTCGATCCTGTTTGGAACGACCTGATTGAAAACCCGATTGGAGTAACGATTTCCAAACATTTCAAAAATGACATCGTGCGTGGGGTAGTGCTCACCGATGGATTGATCGGCACGTTCACATCGGCATTTACTTTACAAGCCAATATTTGTTTTCTCTATCACCTGATCGGGAATGGAAATGGCGAGTGGAAAGTACCACAAGGTGGGATGGGAGCGCTGGTGAAAGAATTAGAAAGAGTTGCCACAGCCGCAGGCGTAACGATTACACTGAATAGCCGCGTCACTCAGATTGCTTCCGATGCGAAAGAAGTAGTCGTTACACTCGAAGACGGAAGCAGTTTCGTATCATCGTATTTGTTGTCCAATGCTGCGCCACAAACATTAGCAAAATTGCGGGGCAAAAATCCACCATCCAGTTTAGATGGTTCGCAGATGAAAATTAACATGTTGCTAAAGCAGTTGCCACGACTGAAATCCGGTGCCGACCCACGCGATGCATTTGCAGGAACATTTCACATCAACGAAAGCTTTACGCAACTCGAGACAGCTTACGAACAAGCCAAGTCTGGAAAAATGCCGGACAACTTGCCGTTGGAAATCTATTGCCATACGTTGACCGATCCTACCATTCTCAGCGCAGACTTGCAAAGCAAAGGCTATCACACACTAACATTGTTTGGACTTCATACGCCTGCTACTCTTTTTGATAAGAATAATGATGCAACACGAGAGGAAGCATTGAAGGCGGCCATCCAATCGTTGAATCAATACTTAGAAGACCCGATCGAATCGGTATTAGCCAAATCAAATGATGGCGAGTTAACCATTGAAGCAAAGACACCTCAAGATATTGAAGAGGCTATCGGCTTGCCACGCGGCAACATCTTTCACCGCGACTTGGCTTTTCCATTTAGAGAAAATGACGAAGCACCGGGCTGGGGTGTGGAGACAGATGATGCACGCATTTTTATTTGCGGTGCCGGTGCCAAGCGGGGTGGCGGTGTCAGCGGTATCCCTGGGCACAATGCAGCGATGGCTGTTCTTGAACGGGATTAATCGGCAATAAAAAAGCCCCGCATGTGCGAGGCTTTTTTATTTGTGAGAAGTGAATTAAAACCCTCCTCTGTATTTATAAGTCTTCGCTACTTTGTCGATGGCTACCATGTAGGCAGCAATACGCAACGATACTTTGTATTCAGTAGCTGTTTTATAAACATTGTCAAACGCATCTTTCATAATCCGGTCGCTGCGTCTGTTCACGCGGTCTGCCGTCCACTTGTAACCTAAGCGATTTTGCACCCACTCGAAATAAGAAACAGTAACACCACCGGCATTCGCCAAGATATCCGGCACTACGCTAATTCCTTTTTCGTAAATCACGCTATCAGCTTTCGATGAAGTAGGACCATTGGCACCTTCTACAATCAAGTTCGCCTGAATCTTACCGGCATTGCTTCCGGTGATTACATCTTCAGTAGCTGCAGGAACCAATAGATCAACGGGTAGGGTCAAAATATCACCACTTCCAATTTTCTCAGCATTAGGAAATCCTTCCAGTGAACCTTTGTTGGCATCGCGGTATTTCACAGCCGCTTCAATGTCAATTCCATTTTCATTGTAGTATGCGCCACCCAAATCGCTGATCGCTTGCACTTTCAAGCCACGCTCCGACAACAAGCGTGCGGCCCATGAGCCCACATTTCCAAAACCTTGCACTGCACAAGTTGCTTTGTATGGATTGATTTTTAATTTTTCCATCGCAGCCAAGGCAGATACCATTACACCACGGCCGGTAGCTTCGGTTCTTCCTAAAGATCCACCCAATACAATCGGCTTACCGGTAACTACGGCATTCACCGTCATACCTTGTGTTCTGGAATATTCGTCCATCAACCACGCCATCTCGCGCGGACCTGTTCCCATATCAGGAGCAGGAATATCTTTATCGGCACCGAAGATGTCGATCATTGACAAAGTGTAAGCACGCATCAGGCGCTCGATTTCACCGGCACTCATTTCGCGCGGGTTGCAGGCAACACCACCTTTGGCACCACCGTACGGAATATCTACAACGGCACATTTCCAGGTCATCCAGGCGGCCAATGCTTTTACTTCATCTAAGTTTACATGCGGATCAAAGCGAATACCTCCTTTAGAAGGGCCCAAAATCGTAGAGTGAATAACGCGGTAGCCTTCAAAAACTCGGATGCTGCCATCATCCATTGTCACTGGCAATGAAACAATCACCTGACGGGCAGGAACTTTCAATACGTTGTAAACTTCTTCTTCCAGCCCTAAAATTTGAGAAGCGGTGCGGAAGCGAGACATCATTGCCTCAAATGGATTCTCTTTGTCGAGTAACGGTGCAGGTTCGATGTAAGCCATAAAATGGTAGTATAGAATTTAACTGTTTAAATCTAGCTCGAAAACGGTTGCAAAGATATATAATTTGGCCAGATGGTGTAAGCCAATCCTAAAAAGTAGAATGTTTGGCGATCCTTTTCATCCAAAGGATAAACAGTCAAAAAATAGCTTCTTTAACGAAAGAAATTCGGTCGTTACACAGTTAAAGCAATGGGTCAAAAAGGGAATTGGAATCGCTGAAAAATCAAATTATTCGTGATTAAGTCAGGCGATTTGACCGCCTCGCTAAACAAAGCCTATGGAAGCACCGAGATTTAACCTTGACGAATAAATCTAAATGCTGTCAAGGTTAAACCCTGACAATCCGAAGGATTCGTCACTCGATTAACTCTACCTATATTCTAATACTTAATTCCGGTTTAAAAAATCTCTAAAAAGGCCACGATAAAAGGAGCCGAGATAAATAAACCATCGAAGCGATCTAAAAAGCCGCCATGTCCGGGCAAACTATTTCCCGAATCTTTGATTTCAATACTGCGCTTCAACAACGATTCTACCAAATCGCCATACACGCCCCCAACAATAATAATAGCGCAAATGCTCATCCATTGCCACAACGCCAGCAGCGGGAAGAAGTAAGCCATTGCAAAAGCCATTGCAAAAGCGAGTAACGCACCACCAATCACACCTTCCCACGATTTTTTAGGAGAAATACGTTCGAACAGTTTACGTTTGCCAAACATGGATCCGGCAAAGTAGGCACCCGTATCGGTAGCCCATAAAATGAAAAGCGAACCAAAGATGATTTCGAAATTGTATTTGCCTTGTTCAAACGCAGCGATGTGCAACAGCGCCAAAGGCACCGCTATGTAAAAGATGCCCAAAAAGGTAAAGGCAATATTGGTAAACGGCTTGCGCTCAAACTTTTTGTACAACTTGATCATGTACACACACGAGAGCAGCGGAAAGAAAATAAAGTAATAGCGATACGAGATTGAGCCGCGCTCAATAAAAAACGAGAGAAAGAAAATCGTGAGTCCGCAAATGGTGCCAAATGTTTTTTGAGGAACCATGCCATCCAGTCCGGAGAGTTTGTAAAATTCCCTTAAGGAAAAGAAGCAAATGATGAAGAAGATAACCAGATAGGTCCACTCGCTGTACACCACACCGAAAATAATACCGAAAGCACCGAGCAAGGCAGTGGCTAAACGCTGGGGCAGATTGCTGAATTTTTTTTGTGTAGCGCTCAAAGGGTAGAAGGAGTTGAAGTTGAAAAACGTTTTTTGAAATAATACAGCAAGCCAATAGAAATCAAAGCACACACAATCACAGCAGGCCATGGTGCCGCTTCGGGTTTTTCAATATCAGTGGTGATGATCTTCTGCTGAAACAGATACAGCATAATCAGTGAAAAACCATTGTTGAACAAATGCGCGGCAATGGGGACGATCAAGTTGCCGGACCAATAATATAAATAACCAAATAGCGCACCCAACAGAACCCGTGGTACAAATCCAAAAAACTGCACGTGAATGGCGCTAAAGATTATCGCTGACACCCAAATCGCCACGTGAATATTGCCGCTGCCGCGCCACAACTCGCGCTGCACAATGCCACGAAACAAAAACTCTTCGCAGATACCGGCCAGCACACCCACCACTAGAAAAGCTAGAGCAAATTCGCCAAACGACTGAAAATTGGTAAGCATCTTGGTGACTTCTGCCAGTTCATTTTCTTGAATGCGTGCCCAATCTTCTATTCCTTTTAGAAAGTCTATTTCTTTTAAGAAGTCAGGTAAAGTGATATTTTGATTCCACTCAATGATAACAGAGTCCGCCACAGCAAATGAAATCACCAACCCTGTCGCCACCAGTAGCGATAAAGGCTGTAAAGGCTGAATATTGAAATAACTCAGATTGTTTTTGGTGAGAGCCGTCCAAACAAAATAAGGAGCGATTAAAAATCCGCCCAGACTAGTTACACCTTGCATCACCAGCAATGGCACGCGCAGCTTGTTGTCGCTGTAGTTGAGCATTCCCTGCAACAAATCACTCTCGCCCGTATAGAGCAAATTCGCTAAACCTGCTCCGATGGCAGACCCCATCAATAAGCCCAATAAAGCCGCAACGCACACCAGCAACAACACGAGCCAAACAGGTTTTTCTTGATTCACTTCCATCCGTAAATAAAATAGTAATTTTGTGCTGCTTTAGGCAGACTAGCTCGCAAACAACGCAGTTTTTGAACGAATAATCAAACGTGACAAAGATCGGTACCATAGATTTAGGAGAATTTCCCCTGTTGCTCGCCCCCATGGAAGATGTGAGCGACCCTCCTTTTCGTGCCGTGTGCAAAGAAGGCGGTGCCGATTTGATGTACACTGAATTCATTTCCTCCGAAGGCTTGATTCGCGATGCAGCCAAAAGTCGTCAGAAACTCGATATCTTCGAATACGAGCGACCCATCGGCATCCAGTTATTTGGTGGCGACATCGGCAACATGGTGCACTCGGCACAAATCGCTACTGAAGTAAATCCCGATTTAATCGATATCAATTACGGCTGCCCCGTAAAGGCCGTGGCCTGTAGAGGTGCCGGTGCTGCGCTTTTGCAAGACATCCCCAAGATGGTGCAAATGACAGCCGAAATAGTGAAAGCAACTCACTTGCCGGTTACAGTGAAAACGCGCTTGGGCTGGGATGAAAATACCAAAAACGTGGTGGAGGTAGCCGAGCGATTACAAGACATCGGCATACAGGCACTTACCATTCACGGTCGCACGCGCGTGCAGATGTACAAAGGCTCAGCCGATTGGACACTCATCGGCAAGATCAAAGAAAACCCGCGCATGAAAATCCCCGTGTTTGGCAATGGCGATATCGACTCGCCCGAAAAAGCATTGGAGTATAGAAATCGCTATGGTATAGATGGCATCATGATTGGCCGAGCTGCCATCGGTGCGCCTTGGGTATTCAACGAAATCAAACACTATTTTAAAACTGGCACGCATCTTCCGCCACCTTCCATTGCCGATCGCATACAGGTTACGCGTAAGCACCTCGATTTCTCCATTCGCTGGAAAGGCGACAAGCTCGGCATTTTTGAAATGCGCAGGCACTACACCAACTACTTCAAAGGCGTTCCCGATTTCAAACCCTTCCGCATGCGATTGGTAGAGGCGTTGACAGTAGATGAAATTCATCACATATTGAATGAAGTAAGCAATCATTATACTCAGGAATTGGTTTCGTAAATTAATTGTGTCCTATTTTTTATAATTTTACGTTCTGCCCACTATGTCACAACTTGTTTTGAACATCAAGAAAAAAAGCAAGCTCCCTTTTTTAAAGGAGTTGTTAAAGCACATGGAGTTTGTAGAAGTGGTAGAGTCAAAGCCAAAAAAAATGACCCCTGCAGAGAAAAGAATTTTGAAAGATCTAGATGAAGCCGTTGACTTCGTTAATAACTTCAAAAAAAATACTTCAAAGCAGAAATCGTTCGATCAATTGTTGCGTGAGCTATAAGCTAATACCAACGCCTCCCTTTGAGCGTGAGTTGAAAAAACTTGCGAAGAAATACATTTCTATTAAAAGTGATATTTCCGCATTAGCAGATGAATTGCTAATCAACCCACGCTTAGGCACTCCACTAGGAAAAGACTGTTATAAAATCAGAATGGCAATATCCTCCAAGGGAAAAGGAAAATCGGGTGGAGCAAGGGTAATTACATATGTTCAAATTGTTCAAGAAACAATCTTCTTAATTGCGGTTTATGATAAAGCAGAAATAAGCACCTTGTCCGACTTAGAAATTCAAGATCGTTTACAAAGACTTCAATAAACTACGGGTTCAATCCATGTCCGACAACAACAAAGGCACCGCCATCTTCTTACTCATCACACTCTCGCTGATCTGGGGTACATCGTTCATCCTCATCAAGCAAGGCTTAAAAGTTTTTTCCCCTGAGGAAGTTGGATCTTTACGTGTGGCAGCCGCCACCATCTTTTTGTTGCCATTCGCCTTCCTGCGCTGGAAAGAACTCAAACAAGGTGATCACATCAAACTCTTTGCCTCCGGCATGATGGCCATCTTCATCCCTGCATTTTTATTTGCACTTGCACAAACACGCCTGCAAAGTTCTGTCACCGGCATCCTCAACACACTCTCACCACTGTGGGCCATGTTGTTGGGTGCACTTCTTTTCAAACAACGCTTTCGCGGATATGCAGTCGTTGGTTTGCTCATCAGTTTTGGCGGAGCCGTCATCCTCGCGCTCGCTCGTGCCGAAGGCGCCATTGGCGGATTCAATGCCTACGCGCTGCTTGTAGTATTAGCGTGCGCATTCTACGGAGGCAATGTAAATTTTATCAAGTTCAATGTGCAAGGCCTTAGCTCACTCACCATCACCAGCGTTTCGTTGTTACTCATCTGGCCGTTTGCGTTAGTCTATTTATTTGGCTTCACCGACTTCGTTCAAAAACTCAGCACACAACCCGGTGCATGGGAAGCCGCAGGCTTCATCGTCATCTTAGCACTCATGAGCACAGCCGTTGCCAACCTCATCTTCAACAAACTCCTGCAAATCTCTACGCCCTTGTTTGCAAGCTCCGTCACATACATCATGCCCATCGTATCCGTGATGTGGGGTGTGCTCGATGGAGAGAAACTTTACATGGGCCACTTCATTGGCATGGTCGCCATTTTAGGTGGAGTGTACCTCGCCAACCGAAAGTAAATTTTTTGGGGCATGGCCGCGCGAGGCGCAGTCGGCCAACAGGCTGTCGGCAGTCGCCACCCATCGCACAGGCCACTTCGGGCTCCAATGCATGCCTCCATCCTTTGCCCGCTAGCGCACGCGTAGAGCCCACTCGTCACAATCGCCTTTCACCTATGGAAGTATAAATCGTAATTATGAAATAGAAATTCAATTGCATAATTTCACAAACAAACCCTGACAGTATCGTCAGGGCCAAACAAGAAAACTATGAAGCGCCTCATTCTCATCACCACCGGTTTGTTGTTCATCATCCAAAGCTGCAATGCACCTAAAGAAGCAGTGGTAAAGCAATACACTGTCAATCAATTCATGGACATCGTGCAAATCAATGGCGGAGCCTTCTCGCCCGATGAAACTAAAATTGTGTACAACAGCAAAGCCACCGGCATTTTCAATGCGTACGAGATCGATATCAAAACAGGTGTCGAAAAGCAACTCACCACTTCCACCGACAATGCGGTGTTTAGTCAATCGTATTTCCCTACCGACAATCGCGTGCTCTACACCAGTGACAAAGGCGGCAACGAAATTAACCACTTGTTTGTCTTATCGCCCGATGGTTCGGTACAAGATCTCATTCAAGACTCTACCGCTAAAGCGCAGTTTGCCGGATGGAGCTATAACAAAAAGCTCATGTACTATTCTTCCAATAGCCGCGACAAAAGATTCTTCGACTTATATAATGTGCAGGTATCAGTTGGCGAAACGAAAGTATATCCCTCCACACTCGTCTATAAAAATGAAAAGGGCCTCAACCCTGATGTCATGTCAAATGACGATCGCTACATCGCGCTCAGCGAAACCATCAGCACTAATAACTCAAACATGTATCTGCTCGATACACAATCCGGCAAACTCAATTTGCTTACCCAACACGATGGCAATGCACAATACAACGCGCAATACTTTAGCCTGGACGGAAAAACTCTGTTCTATTTAACAGATGAAGGCAGCGAATTCATGTATCTCGCCAGCTACAACATTGAAACAGGTGAGAAGAAAAAAGTAGAAGAAGCCCCTTGGGATATCATGTATGCATACCTCTCTCGCAATGGAAAATACCGCGTGGTGGCAATCAACAACGATGCCCGCACCGAAATCAAAATCTACAATGAGCAAGACGGAGGCAAATTAGTTTCTGTAGAAGGTTTGCCCGAAGGCGACATCACGGGAGTAAACATTTCCGACAGCGAAAAACTGATGTCATTTTATGTGAGCAGCTCTAAGTCGCCCAGCAATTTGTTCGTTTACAATTTTGAAACTAAAGAAGTAAAGCAACTCACCAACACAATGACCAAAGAAATCAATCCCGATGATTTGGTAGCAGGCGAAGTAGTTCGCTTCAAATCATTCGATGGGTTGGAAATACCTTGCCTGCTTTACAAACCCAAAGGAATCAAAGAAGGTCAAAAAGTGCCGGCACTCTTGTGGATACACGGTGGCCCGGGTGGACAAACACGCTTGAATTATTCAGCCGCTTTGCAACATTTAGTAAATCACGGTTATGCGGTGCTGGCTGTGAACAATCGCGGAAGCTCCGGCTATGGCAAAACGTTTTTTGCAGCAGACGATCGCAAGCATGGCAATGAAGATTTGAGAGATTGTGTAGAGTCCAAAAAACTGTTGGCTTCGCTTCCCTACATCGATGCCGACCGCATCGGAATTTATGGCGGCAGCTATGGCGGCTATATGGTGATGGCTGCACTTACATTTGCGCCGGAAGAATTTAAAGTTGGCGTCAACCTTTTTGGTGTCACCAATTGGATACGTACCCTTCGCAGTATTCCATCGTGGTGGGAGGCACAGCGCAAAGCATTGTATATGGAATTAGGCGACCCAAACTCTATAGATTCTGTGGCACTCTATGCTAAGTCACCACTTTTCCATACCGACAAAATCACCAAACCATTTATTGTGCTACAGGGTAGCAACGACCCACGCGTGTTGCAAGTCGAGTCAGATGAAATAGTTGCCAACGCCCGCAAAAATGGCGTGAAGGTAGAATACGTCATCTTCCCCGATGAAGGCCACGGCTTCGTGAAAAAGGAAAACAACATCAAAGCATCCGAAGAAGTATTGAAATTTTTGGATGCGAATTTGAAAGGCAATTAGAAAAATTTAATGCTACTTTTTTACAGGTAAACAGTAACTTTGCCACTTAATAGTTTTCAGTCATCTAAAAATTAAGTAAAGTGGCAGGTAAACCCGTAAAAATCGGCACGGTGCAAATGAGCTGCACCGAACAGCCAAAGCAAAATTTAGATAAGGCAATCGTCAAAGTACGTGAAGCAGCAGCCAAAGGCGCACAAATCGTTTGCCTGCAAGAGCTCTTCACTTCGCTTTACTTTTGCGATGTAGAAGACTATGACAATTTTAAATTAGCTGAAGCCATTCCAGGCCCTACTACCGATGCACTTTCGGCAGTGGCCAAAGAGTTAGGCGTGGTAATCATCGCTTCTCTCTTTGAAAAACGAACCCAAGGCATTTATCACAATACCACAGCCGTTCTCGATGCGGATGGAACCTATCTGGGTAAGTATCGCAAGATGCACATCCCCGATGATCCGGCCTATTATGAAAAATTCTATTTCACTCCGGGCGACTTAGGCTACAAAGTCTTCAAAACCAAATTCGCGACTATCGGCATACTTATCTGTTGGGACCAATGGTATCCGGAAGCTTCACGCATCACTGCGTTGATGGGTGCCGAAGTTTTATTTTATCCAACAGCCATCGGGTGGGCTACCTCGCAAGACGAAGCCACTAACACAGAACAATATGGTGCTTGGCAAACCATTCAGCGCAGCCATGCAGTGGCCAACGGACTGCACGTGGTGAGTGTGAATCGTGTAGGCTTTGAACAAAACGGTGCGATGAAGTTTTGGGGCGGTTCATTTATTGCGAATCCACTCGGAACAATTCTCTACAAAGCTTCGCATGAAAATGAAGAAGTCAATGTAACGGAGATTGACCTCAACAAAACAGATAGCGTGCGCGTCCACTGGCCCTTCATGCGCGACAGACGCATTGATTCATATCAACCGATCACTAAACGATTTATTGATGAGTAGTCTGAAAGTTCTTAGTCCGACTAGTCCGAAAGGCGAGAGTGATGGCATTTAAGTTTGAGAAGCTAATTGTTTGGCAGAAAGCCGTTGATTTAACAGAACTGGTAGACCAGGTATGTAAGAAGTTCCCAAAAGAGGAGCTGTACATTTTAACATCGCAGATTAAAAGAGCAGCAGACTCAATTGCATTAAATATAGCCGAGGGATCAACTGGTCAATCAAATGCAGAGTTTAACAGGTTTTTGGGAATTGCGTTACGATCAAACATTGAAGTAGTAAGTTGTATCTATCTGGCTAAAAGAAGAAAAATTATTTCAGAAGACGATTTCAATAAAATATACTCCAGCTGCGAAGAAATTCTTGTTATGATTAATGGACTTCGCAAAGCTCTAAAAACTTAACTATGTCGCAACAAAACTTACCAACTTCCGGCCTTTCAGTCTTCCCTAAACAACTTGGCTTTCACTTTCCTGCAGAGTTTGCACCCCACACGGCAACGTGGTTGAGCTGGCCACACAAAGAAGCTTCATGGCCAGGAAAAATCGATACCATCTTTCCGGTGTATGCGGAATTTATTAAACGTGTAGCAGAAGGAGAGTTAGTTAATATCAACGTGGCGAATGATGCCATGAAACAATTTGCCATCGGCCATTTAGAAAAAGTAGGAGCCGATCTAAAAAAAGTAAATTTCTTTTTGCACCCCACCAACGATGCGTGGTGCCGTGATCATGGACCAGCATTTTTGATTCATCCTACCGAAAAGAAAAAGATGATTGTAGACTGGGGTTACAATGCATGGGGTGGCAAGTATCCGCCCTTCGATTTAGATGATGTTATCCCCACATTGATTGCGAAACACTACAACATTCCGGTGGTGCATCCAGGCATTGTCATGGAAGGTGGATCGGTAGAGTTTAATGGCAAGGGCACATTACTCACAACAAGAGCTTGTTTGCTAAACCCAAATCGTAACCCACATCTAAATCAATCTCAGATTGAAGAATACCTCAGCAACTACTACGGAGTAAATCATATTCTCTGGCTAGGTGATGGAATTATCGGAGACGATACCGATGGACACATTGATGACCTCACTCGTTTTGTGAATAGCGATACGGTGGTGACGATTGTTGAGGAAAACAAAAGCGATGAGAACTACGAGATTTTGCAAGACAACTTAAAAGAACTCAGCACGCTTCGGTTAGAGAATGGCAAGCAATTAAATATTGTTGAATTGCCCATGCCTTCGGCTGTGATCTACGAAGATCAGCGCTTGCCGGCATCGTATGCCAATTTTTATATTGCGAATAAATATGTGGTGGTTCCAACCTTCCGCGATAAAAATGATGATAAGGCACTGCAGATTCTTCAATCTTGCTTTCCGGATCGTCAGGTGATCGGACTCGACTCGACTGATATTATTTGGGGATTAGGATCGTTTCACTGTTTGAGTCAACAGGAGCCAGCTGTTTAATTAGCCAAAGAGATTCGTTTTTTCTTCTAAAGTCCAAACTCGTTTAGAAATAGAAAGTATTTCTTTAAGCAGGACGTCATTATTGATTTCGTGCTTCAAAGACTCACTCCTCAGTTCCTTTGTCTGTTGTTGTAGCTCCTTTGTTTGTTGCTGTAGTTCTTTTGTCTGTTGTTGTAACTCCCTAGTCTCTCGTTGCAGCTCTTTTGTTTGCATTTGAAGATCATCAATTTGCTCCGATTTCTTGTCGATTCTTGCCAAAACTTCTTTAAATAAATGATCGTGACTGTCCAATCGATCCAGTACCCGATCGGTCTTCACTAAATATTCAGCCAGAAGCTCAATTATTTTTTCTTCGTTCTTCATACAAACAAGATGGTTATCTATGAGATGAAATTAATAATAAGCAATCTAATTTCAAAGTCAGCCTTCAGAATGAAGTAAAATTCAGTGGAGTTAGGCAGTGCATGAGCGTAATATCTAAATTATCTACGTCCTCAACTGCATCAATTGGCTCAAAAAAAGAAATCCCTATACGCTGGCAATCGGGTCGGCATGAAGCCAGAAACCGATCGTAAAAACCTTTTCCATAACCAACACGATGTCCCCGTGCATCAACTGCTAAAAGTGGAACAATCACCATATCGATTTTTTCGGCTGGCGTGGGAATACCCTGCTGCGGTTCGAAAATACCCCACTTATTTTTTTTGAGTTGGTGCAGTCCTTCGAAGTAAATATTTTCCAGATGATCGCCTGCTACTTTAGGAACCGATAAACGTACGTGTGAAAACTCTCTTCGAATGCGATCGATGATCGGCCAAGTGTCTGGCTCACGCTTGGATTCGATCGGTAAAAAAATATGGAGACATCGAACGAATGAAAGATCGATGTGTGTAAAAAATTGCTGATAAAGTTGAAAATTGAGTTGCTGATACGTAGCGTCAGTCAGAGCCAGCCTTTTTTCAAGGTAAATTTTTCTGGCCTCTGCTTTAGTCATAGATCAGCACGTTGAATGAAAAATCAAAAGGAGCAAGTTGCCCGGCAACTTTCGAAATAAAAGCAGGATCACTTTGATGAAAATTCAGGAAGTTGTCTGTACGCTCTTGCAAACTACCATTAGGAAACAGCGCATCTTTTACAGCTTCAATTTGCTGAAGTTTTTCAATGTGTAAACGCTTTTCGGCACGCAACATCTTTTTTTCAATTTTCTCCAGCCCGCTAAAAGTACGTTGAGTTTCCGCACCCACAAATTTTGTGAGTGTTGAATCAATTTTAGATGCACGCTCTTTTACTTGCTGTAAAATTTGCTGAATCGATTCTAATTCCTTGCCCAGTGAAAGTTCATTCGCACTATTTTTAGCAATCCAATGATTGAATAGATAATTTTTCTCCTCAAATAAATCTTTGATCTCCAACTTCGTCTTTTCAAATTTTTTGAAAGTAGGTTGATCGATCACCATCGCGAACGAGCGCGGAAGTAAGATTGGGAAGGGAGTGTGAAAGTTTTCAAATACGCCTTTCAATTGGAGCCAGTAAACTAACTCAGCCGGACCTCCACAATACGCGAGGTTAGGCAATATCAACTCCTGATACAGTGGTCGAAGCACCACATTGGGACTGAATTTTTCCGGTTCTGTTTCAGCCATCCGAATCATTTCTGATTCCGAAAACTTCAAATCCGTATCCACCACTTGATATCCTTGTACTGTTTTTTCGATTCGGCTGCGCAAGCCATCCATTAAATAAAAGAAATTGATCTCACGCGCATTTACTTGTGTGTGGTACCCGAGCGCATGCAGTTTCTCCGTAGCCTGATCAACTGATTTCTTAGCGCTGTGCTGTAGCAGATCATCTTTGATCACAGGTACCAATGCTTTTTTCAAATTGCGATTATCTGCATCCACAACTACAAGTCCTTCATTTCCAAACAAGGCGTTTACATAATGGAGAACTGCCTCCGAAAGGTTTTTGCTTTTGGAATACGCCTCTTGAAAAACAGAAATGTCACCAGGTATTTCGCGTAACAATGCCTTTAACTCTTTTGTGTGAAAGCGGCCTACTGCTCCTTGCTGCTCAGTCTGCCACACATACTTCTTTCCATAAAGCCTGAAGTATTTGATCTCTTCATAATCGTGATCTTCCGAAGCCATCCAATACACAGGTACAAAGTGATATTGCGGATACGCTGCTTTTAGTTCTTTGCAGGCATTGATTACAGTTATAATCTTGTAAATGAAATAAAGCGGTCCGGTAAAGATGTTGAGTTGATGCCCGGTGGTGACGGTGAATGTTTTTGAATCGCCCAACGAAACGATGTTTCCTTTGACCTTTTCAGTGACAACAAGATTGCTGTATTGATTTTTTAGTTCATTGACTAAAACTTCGCGCTGCGCTGAAGAGAAAGAGGATTTTTCAGAAATCTGTTCGTTAAAATTAGAAACTGAAGGAAAGCGATGATAAAAATTTTGTAAGGCTTCTTTTTGCCGGATGTAATCGAGAAAGAATGAACTAAAGGCGTGGGTCTCAGAAAAGTCAATCTTTCTTGTCTTCATACAGGTATCAGCAACAAATCAGAAAATTATAAAGCATAATCGCAACTAACGTTTTGATTGGGCGCTGGGTTCGTGGATGAGTGGCAATCATTTGTTAATAAATTCTAAACGACCTCCGCCATCAAATCAAACTCAGTAGCACTTGTTACTTTTGCATCTACAAAATCACCGATACGCAGATAGTTGCTCGTGCCTTCGAAGATGACTTCATTATCTACCTCCGGTGAGTCGTGCTCTGTGCGCCCGATGAAACTGCCACCTTCTTTGCGATCTACCAGCACTTTAAATGTTTTGCCCACTTTGGTTTGATTAAGTTCGAGCGAAATACCTTGTTGCAATTCCATCAACGCATCTACTCGTTCCTGTTTCACTTCCGCAGGCACATCGTCTTCGAAGGAATGTGAATGCGTATTCTCCTCATGCGAATAAGGGAAAACGCCCAGTCGATCGAAGCGAGAGTTTTCTACAAAGTGCATCATCTCATCAAAGTGTGCATCTGTTTCACCGGGATGTCCGGCAATTAATGTAGTGCGAATGGCAATGCCCGGCACCTTTTCTCGAATGGTTTGCAATAGCTCTTCAGTTTTTTCGCGCGTAATTCCTCTGCGCATGATCTTCAACATTTCAGAAGAACCGTGTTGTAAAGGAATGTCGAGATAGTTGCAGATGTTTGGTCGCTCCGCCATCGTGTCAAGCACATCCAATGGAAAGCCGGCAGGAAACGCGTAATGTAAGCGAATCCAATCAATGCCTTCTACATCCGATAGTCGCTTGAGCAAGTCGGCCAGATTTCTTTTTTTGTAAATATCCAATCCATAATAAGTGGAATCTTGCGCAATCAGCAATAATTCTTTGGTGCCGTTCTTGGCTAAATTTTTTGCCTCCAACACCAGCTCTTCCATAGTGCGCGAAATGTGTTTGCCGCGCATTAATGGAATTGCACAGAATGAACAAGGCCGATCACAACCTTCGGAAATTTTTAAGTAAGCGAAATGACTCGGGTTGGTAAGAATGCGCTCGCCTACCAACTCATGCTTGTAGTTCGCATTAAGTTGTTTTAATAAACGCGAAAGATCACGTGTACCAAACCACGCATCAACTTCCGGAATTTCTTTTTCTAAATCCTGGCTGTAGCGTTGCGACAAACAGCCGGTAACATATACTTTTTCTACAATGCCTTCTTCTTTGGCATCCACATAGCGAAGAATGGTATCGATCGATTCTTGTTTGGCATTGTCAATAAACCCGCAGGTGTTGATTACCACAATATTCGAATCGTCTTTTTTAGATTCGTGGGTGGCGTCAATACCATTGCCCTTCAATTGCGTGAGCAATACCTCCGAGTCGACCAGGTTCTTAGAGCACCCGAGTGTGACAATATTGACTTTGGTCTTTTTGGCTCCTTTGGTTTTCAATTTCTATAAATAAGAGGGCAAATTTACAAAAAATACGGCCTTGGGAACGGCACTTGGCACAATCGTTGAAGTATATTTGCCATGCTAACTATGACCCGGATTCTTCTTTTTTTGATGATGATACTGGTGGGAGCTTCCTGCTTTAATGAACCCGATTGCATCGTGACTGCCACCACGTCTATCAAAATGGATTTTAAACAAACGAAAACCGATAAAACTACGCTCCTCAAATCGGTTGTGGATTCGGCATTGATACTGAAATATGTGAAGGTTTCAGGTATTACGAGCGATTACATGAAGGACTCAACTACATCCACAGTTACATTACCAATTAATCCAAAAGAAAAAACAATCACCTATTACCTTTTTCGTCAGTCGAAATCCGGAGCCACTACCCGTCTAGATTCAATAAAGTTCTCTTTTTCCGAAGAGAGCCGCGTGATTGCACCCAAATGTGGAGCCTATACTTTTTTTCTTGATCTCAAGGTGGTACAAACAAGTTTTGGCCAAACGCAGTATAAAATTACCAGCACCCGTTTATTAAAAAACACGACCAATGTGCAGGTATATTTTTAGCCTTCTTGCTATCTCGATAGCGATGCAGTTGCACGCACAGGAAGTGGCTAAACCCCGCAAGCCTCGAATCGATACGGTTTCGAACAAGTATATGCCGACCGGTTTGAGAATTGGCATCGATGCCCTTACGTTGATTCGCAGCAAAGACAATTCCTTTAAAGGATGGGAAGTAAATTTCGATACTGATTTGTATCGCTACTTTGTTACGGTAGACTATGGCTATTGGGCTACCAATCAGTTGCTGGGGAATGGGCGATATACCAATTCAGGAAATTATATCCGGTTTGGTGCAGACGTTAATTTTTTATTGAAAGACCCTGACAAGAACATGTTTTTCTTGGGTATGCGATATGGCATATCTTCGTTTAGTGAAAGCGTGGAATACACCAACACGGCTTCTTATTCCGGTTTCGGCACAAATTCTTATTCAAGATCCAATGGTAGTTTAAGTGGCCATTGGATTGAAATCACTACGGGCTTGCGCGTAAAAATTGTAAGTGGATTTTGGATGGGCTGCACCGCCCGATTAAAATTTGCCCCTGTAGTTAATGGATTTGGACAATTATCTCCCTATGATATGCCGGGCTATGGAATTGTAGAAGAAGCACCTTATTGGGGATTCAACTATCAGCTTTTTTGGAGATTTCCATTTAAAAACAAATAAATCGGTCTAACTCATTTCCAGACCAAATCTATCAGAAAGCGCCCCAAATCCTTTCAAAATGATAGGATATTTTGGTATTAACGATAGGATAATGGAAACCGCGTTATTTCTTAAACAGCGAATCCACAAACTCTTGTTTATTGAAAGTCTGCAGGTCTTCTACCTTTTCGCCTACCCCGATATACTTAACCGGAATTTTGAATTCATCGGAAATGCCAATTACTACGCCACCTTTTGCAGTGCCGTCCAGTTTGGTAATCGCTAAACAAGTAACGTCTGTCGCTTTGGTAAACTCCCGCGCCTGAATGGCTGCGTTTTGTCCGGTGCTGCCATCCAACACCAACATCACATCGTGTGGCGCATCCGGCAATACTTTTTGAATCACGCGTTTAATTTTTGAAAGCTCTTGCATGAGGTTAGCCTTGGTGTGCAAGCGCCCTGCGGTGTCAATGATAATCACATCGGCACCAAGCTCAACTCCTTTTTCCACCGCTTCAAAAGCAACAGCCGATGGATCGGTGTTCATGCCTTTCGCTACCACCGGCACACCCACGCGCTCGCCCCATAGTTTCAGTTGATCTACCGCAGCTGCCCGAAATGTATCGGCTGCACCAAGCACTACCGATTTACCTTTCTTTTTAAACTGTGCGGACAATTTACCAATGGTTGTCGTCTTGCCCACACCATTCACACCCACAACCAGTAATACATAAGGCTTAATGCCCACGGGTGTTTCGAAATCTGCCAGATCGGAAGTGTTGTTTTCAGAAAGGAGCCCGGCAATTTCTTCTTTCAAAATGCCGTCCAGTTCAGAAGTGCCAAGGTACTTATCGCGGGCAACACGCGCCTGAATCCGTTGAATGATCTTCAACGTGGTATCCACACCTACATCCGAAGAAATGAGAATCTCCTCCAGATTGTCCAGCACTTCTTCATCTACCGAGGATTTTCCGGCAATGGCTTTGCCCAATTTTCCAAAGAAGCTTTCCTTCGATTTTTGCAAGCCCTGATCGAGAGATTCCTTTTTTTCCTTTGAAAACAGATTGCCGAAAAAAGACATGGAGCCGTTGGTTGAGTAAACAAAAAAAGTCCCTCGAGGGGACTTTACACTATCTTATCGCAATAAATTATTTTTTGGCGAGGGTATCCTTTACCAAATCAGTTACTACAATTTCTTCCTTGAAAATGTAAGCACCTGTTTTATCCGATTTTACGGCACGAATCACTTTGGCGTAGTTCTTACCGTCTGTTTTCTTGAGGGATGCAACAACCTTCTTTGCCATAAATTATTTAATTTCTTTGTGAAGAGTATATTTTTTCATGATCGGATTGTACTTCTTCAGCTCTAAGCGCTCAGTTGTATTTTTCCGGTTTTTAGTGGTGATATGGCGGCTCATACCAGCAAGGCCGCTTTGTTTGTGCTCAGTGCACTCTAAAATCACCTGAATTCTATTTTTGTTCCGTGCCATAGTCTTGTTAGGTTAAAAATAATTAGGCAGTGAAAGTTCCTTTTTCCTTTGCTTCCTTGATAACAGCCGAAATCCCTTTCAAATTGATCGTTTTGATCGCTTTGGTAGAAACTTTTAGTGTAATCCACTTATCCTCTTCAGGAATGAAGAATCTCTTCGTTTGAAGATTAGGATAGAATCTGCGCTTCGTTTTATTGTTAGCGTGAGAAACGTTGTTGCCCGTATGAGGTCTTTTTCCTGTAATTTGACAAACCCGTGCCATAAAAAAGTTGGTTTTAAGCCCTTTTTCAAAAAGGGACTGCAAATATCGGAAAAACCCAGTCACTTATCCAAGTGTCGATTTTAAATAATAGGGTATATTTCAGTGGAGGGCGCGATTTATGACATGGTAATTTAGTTTTTCGCAGAATAAATGCCGTTTTTGAGGTTTTTAAGCCTATTCTAAATGAGAAAAATACAAGCATGCTTATTCGTCTATGCCTTTGTTTCGTGTCTTTCAGGCTCCATTGGCTTTACAACCAGCGCCCAAAATAGACTTATCGATAGCCTTCTTCACGTCCTGCCATCTCAGTCCGGGAAAGATCGAGCCAAGACACTTATTGAACTTTGTGTGGAGTTTCATTTTACAAATGCCGATTCCGCGAAGCTGTTTGGTCTCGAAGCCTTAAAAATGGCCGAAGATTTACAATCGATAGAATTGGAGGTAGATGCACTTCATAATCTGGGCGTTGCCAACGAGGCGCAGGGAAACTATGCCGAAGCGTTGAAACTGGAAATGAAGGCCTTGGATATTAGAAAGCAGATAGGAGACGAGCTCAAAACAGCCAACACACTTAATAATATAGGTATTATTTATGATGAGCAGGGCGACTACCAACGGGCGCTTGAGTACTATTATAATGCGAGAAGGATTTATGAAAAGGTAAAAGACAAGGCAAAGATTGCGATGGTGCTTACCAATATTGGAATAGTATTAAAAGCGCAAGGCGAGTATAGAAAAGTGGTCGGCTATTACCAACAGGCCATGAATATATATCATGACCTTGGTAAAAAATTTGGCGAAGCTGCCTGCCATGCGAATCTGGGGGCCGTCTATTATAATTTGGCTATTTATGATAGCGCTATTTACTATTCGTTGATGGCCGAAAAGGAATTTACAGAGCAGAATAATCAACAATTTTTGCCGACTACACTTGTCAATGCCGGAATTGCCTTTGCGAAATTAAATCAAACTGAGAAGGCAAAGTCCTATTTACTTCGGGCAAAGCAACTGGACGAATCGTTTGATAATAAAAAAGATCTGGCGATTGTGCTTACCCATCTAGCCGGCATCTACCTACGCGAAGGCGATTTTGCGAAAGCGCAGGCAGCGGCCACTACTGCGCTAACGATAGCGACAAAAATAAATGCGCAACAAGAAATTCTCGAGGCCAGGCTTGCGCTTTCGGGTATTTACGAATCGAAAAAAGACTTCGCATCTGCCTATAAAGAGTACAAAGATTACGTGGCAGTAAAGGATGATTTATTTCAACAAGAGAAATCAAGGCAGATCACCGAAATTCAGGCGAAGTACGAAACCGAAAAGAAAGAAAATGAAATTAAGTTCTTAAAGCAGGACAATGATCTGAAAGATGCGCGGCTCAATCAAAACAGACTTTTAATTATTTCATTGGGTGGAGTTTTGCTCGGTGGCCTGGCTTTGGGATTTATGTATCGTACCCGAATACAATTAAAACAAAATGCCGAGTTGGAAGCAACGCGAGCATCGTTGCGCGAAAGTCAACTGCAGGCAGTAATCAGTTCGCAAGAGGAGGAGCGCAAGCGCTTTGCGGCTGACCTGCACGATGGTCTGGGTCAAATGATCTCTGCAGTACGATTGGGGTTATCAAAAGAAAATGTCGAGAAA
Organism: Bacteroidota bacterium; assembly: GCA_016191555.1. GTDB lineage: Bacteria > Bacteroidota > Bacteroidia > Cytophagales > Cyclobacteriaceae > ELB16-189. Next base: position 10,133 of record JACPVX010000022.1, on the reverse strand, counting down.
AATTCGGTGAATTATGCGCTTTCCTTATTGAACGATATGAACGCAGAAATCCGTGACATTGCCTTTAATCTGATGCCACAGGTGCTGATGAAAAGCGGCCTCGATGAGGCATTAAAGGAATTTGCAACGCGTATCAACCGTTCGGGAGGTGTTACCATCAGTGTGCAAACGTATGACCTGAATCATGATCTGACATCTGAACATCGAATTGCGTTGTATAGAATCAGTCAGGAGTGGGTAAACAATGTGATCAAGTATAGCGGAGCCACAGCCATCTCCATACAAGTCGTGCAACATCCGCAAGAATTGGTGCTGACCATAGAAGATAACGGCCGTGGATTTAATTCAGCAAGGCTAATGCAAAGCGAGGGCAATGGTTGGAAGAATATTAACTCTCGTTTGCACCTGATCAAAGGCGAATTGGAAATTGATTCGCAAGAAGGTCGAACCGGCACCACGCTCGTCATCACCGTTTCCGATCACAAATAGTCCGTACTAGCACGGATAGCAAAACCAGTAGAATTGGGTATTTCAGCCGATGAATTACCACTTGATCTTTGCTGATGTAAAATCCCCACTTTGGAACACGTTTTTAACAATCGCCCTTCGCAAAGCCCAAGCATCATCCTGCTGTCTGAATTTAATATGAGCGTGCAACATAAAGGAGATGAGCAGCTCGTGGCTTACGCTTCCGTGACACAAGTGCGATTAACCAAATCGAATTCAACATTTAAAGCCATTATCTCAATAGATGGGAGCGATGAGATTGAAGTCAGCAATCGATTATATCATGCCGATGGAAATGTAGAGGATCGATCGCGACAGTACGAAACCTTTATTCGTGTTTTACATTTTCATCTGAAAGAAAAAAGTGTCACCCAATTTGTAGCAGGTTGTAGTTGGCTACGAGCCATGGCCGTAGTTTTTGGTTCGCTGGTTCTGTCAGTTGCCATTTCGTATGCACTCGATTGGTTGAACTTATCGTTTGTTGATCCATTCACCATGTCACTTTTATTTTCAGCACTTACGATTGGTTTTTTAGTAGCCACCTTCTGGCCTTCATTACCCAAACGATACAGTCCCACGGAGATTCCGACTCAATTTTTACCTTAATTGTTTTTATGCTTCATTCCGTTTAATTTTAAAAATATGGATGCTGCTATAAAAATAGTGCTGGTGGACGATCATCGCATTGTGTTGGATGGACTGAAGCGTTTACTTGACAACGATCCAGACTTTTACGTAGTAGCAGCGGTTGGTTCTGCCGAAGAAGCATTGAAAGTGCTAGCCAACGGACCGATTGATTTGTTGCTGACCGACTACACGATGCAAGGAATGACAGGTTTAGAACTGGCGAATCGGGTAAAGGATCAGCACCCCACTATAAAACGTGTGTTGCTCAGCATGCACGATGAGGCACATTTGATCAAACAGATCATGAAGGCGGGCGTAGATGGCTATCTCCTGAAGAGCATTCAAGAAGCAGAACTGACACTGGCACTCAAGCAAATCATGAACGGACTTCCTTTTGTGAGCCCGGAGATTACCAAGATGATGATGGCCGACTTGAGTAGTGGTAGGAAAGAAGAACTTTTAACAGATCGCGAACAGGAAATTCTTCGCCTAATCGTGAAGGAATTCCCCAATAAACAAATTGCTGATAAACTATTCATCAGCGAGCGCACCGTGGAAACGCACCGCAAAAACATCTTTCGCAAGACCAACACAGGTTCCATCGTGGGCCTAGTCAAGTTTGCCTTTGAGCACAACTTAGTTTAATCCGTACCAGCACGGATACAAAAATACCTTTCTAATGGGATTCTCTCCCGTTGCTTCTGTCTGCACCTTGCAGGAGTTAAAATCAACCTCACATGAAGCAACTTCTGGTAGTTATTTTTCTTGTAAGCGCGCACATTTCATTCGCTCAAAGCGATGGAATACCCGCTGCCAAAATGCAGTTTATAACACATCTCTATTCTTCGCAAGAGACTTATAAAGTGCTGCACAATGCAAAATCGGGCGAAAATGAAAAATTCATTTTCTATGATACAGGCGAAGCATTGGGCAACCGATACATTTCGATCCTGCAGTCCAAAGCAGATACATCGCAATGGCTTTACTACGTAGAGTACCCGATGGTTACGACTGAAGATCTGGCCGCGATAACGGAAGTGCAGCCTCATGTTTTTGATGTACTGAATCTATACGTAAAGACAGGTCGGCTAAAAGGTGAAGAAAACACCGAAGGAGATATCGTACGCACCAATTTGTACATCGCGAAAACCAACGAATGGTTTGGGGAATTGGTAACAGACAATGCCAAACAAAAATTCTATATCCTACTGACCAACGCACGTTGGTAAAATTTTAACTAAACCCGTTTTATGAAAAGAATAGTAAGTCTGAGCTTCTTGCTCTTGATGTTTTACATCGGCAATGCCCAACAACTGGAACTAGAGAAAACCTATAAGATTTCGCGCGCCAGCAAACGCGGAGAACTATCCGGTCTCGATTACGATAAAGACGCCAAAACCTACACCCTCACTTATCTGACGGGTCAGAAAAAACAAGGCGATAAAATCGTGTTCAAGTATGAGCAATATGTATTTGACAATGATTTCAATTTTATAAAAGATACCGAGTTGGAAGAAGAGGCTGATATCATGAAGAAGAAATTCAAGTGGTTTAAGTTTAAGGGCGATGTGTACACTAAAACGGGCAATACAGTTAGCCAACAATTTATGGGAGGCATGGTTCTAAAGCGTAAGCAAGTAACTTATACCTATCGCTGGCTGTTGGGTGGTTATACTCGTAAGACTGAGCTATTGGAAAAGGTGAAACCCAGAACAGAAGATGGAAAGAGCTATGCGTTAGTAGAATATGCTGAAGATGATATCAACGGAGATTTGTACATCTTAACGACAATCAATCCGAAGATGGGTGCGAAGGGAAATGATGGAGTGGGAGACTTTACCTTACTAAAATTCAATAGTGAATTAGAGCAAGTAGCAAAGCTTGATTTTAACTTCCCTTACAAACAGTCTCTGGCATTTATGGAAATTATTGATAAACCTAATCCGGAAGATTACGAGGAGTTTGGGATAGATGGTTTTAATTTTGTGTTTGCACCATCGGATGTATACGGTAAGAAAGTAACAGATCCGAACAATAATAATTACACCTATGTAAAAGTGGATGCGAACTGCGTGGCCAATGAGCAGTTTAATTTCGAAAGTCCTGCCAGTTACTGGCGCATCGATCAGATGATTGTGGGAAATAACGGAGAAAAATATTTTTATGGACCAGCTCAAGCAGGCAAAGACAAGTACTTTAACAAGGCTGTAGCTGCCGCGGCACCCAAGACTGGTGGCGGAGGTTTAATGGGCAAATTCGGATCGGGAGAAACGAAATTCAAAGCGGTGCAATTGATGAAAGTGGCCAATGGTAAGATGGTCTACCTCACCGAAACAACTCTCGATGAGTTTAAAGCAAAGCAGTCATTTCCACCCAGCCAGCGCAAAACACCGGATTACGAAGGAAGAGAGTTTGGTGTTCGTAGTTATAATTTTGCATCCAATGGCGACTTAATCATACTTGGGCAAAACTATGATCGCAATAAAGAGAAAGGCACCATCAATAAGTTTGAAGATGTTCTTGGTTTCCATTTTGGACCAGACGGAAAACTTCGTGCGCAATATGGACTGGACACGAAAGAGGATGGAAAGATTGTAACACAGTCGTCAGATGTGCACTATGGAATATCAACCACCACACGCATTACCACTACCATTACACGCAATTTTGCCTGCCCGCAACAATTGATCGAAGGCAGTGACGGAAAAATGTATTGGCTATTGCGCGAGATCCGCGACATCCGCGATGGTAAATTACTTACCTACCCTCGCATCGGTAGTATTGATTTAAAGACAGCTAAGGTTACCAATCTCACCACTTTTGGAAGAGGTGAAGGCTTCTACTTAAATCCAAATTATCCAACGCTTGAAACGGATAAAGGAGAGACGATCGTATTTTTTGGTGCTGATAAACCCGGTAGGGAGCTTTGGTTTGCTCGGGTAAAATTGAAATAGTTTTGGTTTGTATTTTGGAGAAAAGCAGCGCTCAGAATTTTCTGGCGCTGTTTTTTCATTTATACAACTTTTGGATAATGTCGGCTGGATTCAGATTGGTGAAATCGTCAATCACTAAATCAGTGTCGGCTAGCTCGGCATGTGTATGCGTAGTTGCCACGCCTACCACTTTGCAACCTGCTGCTTTGCCTGCCGCAACGCCAGAAAGAGAATCTTCAAACACCACACAATCGGCAGGAGCGTAATGAAGAGCCGCTGCACACTTGATATAAATTTCTGGGTTCGGTTTACCATGTTCAACAAACGAGTCATCTAAGATGGTAGGGAAATAAGAAGTCAATTGTGTTTTCGCCATTACAAAATCGACATTGCTGCGCGGGGCGGAGGTGCCAATAGCACGATCAATTTTTTGCGCGTTCATCTGATCTAAAAAATCTTTCAAGCCATCCAATGCTTTAATGTCTTTGGCAATTAAATCCCGAAACAATCCTTCTTTCTCTTCGGCAAAGCGGTGAAGCTCTTCTGCACCGAGTTCGCGTTCAAACAAATTGGTAATCCATTGTTTGTTGGTGCGCCCGTAAATCTTACTTCGCAGTTCATCTTCTGTCAGATGATAGCCATATTTTTCGCAAAACTGATGCAAGGCAATTTTATGATACGGGTTGCTGTGGATGATAACGCCATCCATGTCAAATACAAATGCAATCGAACGCATGAAGTAAATTTTTATTGAACAATAAATCGCTTCGAGTAAACTCTACCTCTCCACGAAAACTGCGCAATATACACTCCGGCAGATAATGCACTTATATTGATGGGATAATCTTCGTTGGCTGGCACAAAATAATTTTCGGATAATTTTTGTCCAAGAGTTGTATAAAACTGAACAGAAACGCTTCGATCCGCACGAATGTTAATCGGTTTGTCATCCAGCCGCGCAATGGGATTCGGGTAAATGGAAATCTGTGGTTCGGCTGGTAACTCAACAGCATCTTCAAAACGCAAGATGTGCAACCCACCCAACGCATTTCCAACCACTATACTTGGTTCACTTGTGTTAAAAAGTGTAGCAACGGATAGCCAGGCATGTCCACCCAAGTTTCTGCTTTCGTACTTCTGTAATAAGCTATTATACAAAATGGAAGTGCTTGGTGCAGGTGCGGTAGTTTGTTTACGGAAATTTTCATAGATAAAAAGTTTACCGTTCTGATTGGCTACCAGCAAGTCGGCTTGGCCATCCGCCAATAAATCCGAAACTGCTATAGTTACATTTTGCCGTTCGGTACTTGCCCCTAATCCTAAATAGCTATCAGTTACTAATTCATACAAACCGGTCCCACCGTTCTTCCAAAACTCAACGCCACCCACATCATTGCCCAGCAAAATGTCATTCAGTCCATCTTGATTAACATCGACTATGTACCAATTATTGGATTCAGTCAATGTAAAGTCAACGGATTTTACATTGGCATCTTTGATCGTTAACTTATCAGAACTGGAATTGGCCAGATAGGCAATTTGTGTATTGCGATTATTCTTAAGCGTATACGAAAAGGCAAAATCCATCGTGCCGTCTTTGTTCATATCGACAAACTGAATCTTTAGATTAATCGCATTCAGAATGGAAAGCGAGAAAAAATCTTCCGTCACCAATTTGAAAGAAGGGGCTTGAACGGTTCCCACATTTTCAAATTGAGCCACTTGGGCGGACGTACCTGCTTTGATGTAATTGCTCACAAACAAATCCTGATCACCATCGCCATCATAATCAAAAACAGCAGGCACAGCTCCATCACCTACATCGATCATATCAGCTTGAAGGAAATTGGATTTCACGAAAGTAAACTGTGGCAGCTGTGGGGTGCCTGTATTTTTAAATTGCATGACAGACTGTTGGAAGTTCGTGGCAAAATATTCCCGAAAGGAAATGTTGGGTGACACAATTAAGTCTTTTACCCCATCGAAATCAACATCTTCCAAATAAGCTACCGGATAGGTAAGCAAATTGATAGGAGTGCCAGCCGGAAAAGCAGTAAGTTGGGTCATCAACGCATCCGTAGGTGTGCCTCCGTTATTAAGAACAAATAAGTTGGAGCAAGTTTGTTCCGCAAAAAAAAGTTCTTTAGCACCATCATTATTCAAATCAATTGCCAGCAAACTCTTGCCTACGTTATGCTCTGTGCGTCCGTTGATGAGTTGATCACAGGTTTTACCACCCTGAAATGAAACGATGCCGCAAGCGCATTCTGTAAAGCCGCCCCATTTTTGTGACTGCCGCTGAAGGACAAGAGAATCGCACTTGCCAACATTTTCAAAAGAGAGGTTTTGGTGCCATTCCACGGTGCCAGGTCCAATGAAATAAAAGTTTAATATGTCAAGGTCGCCATCACCATCCAGATCATCGATGGCGGGAATGTCATCGGAATTGATCTTTACGTTTACCGGAATGGTAAAACCTTTCGAGAGAATTGGTTTAGGGTAATTTTGTGCGTCCGGATTATAAGGTCTCCAAGATAATTTCGCGCCAGCTTTCGTGGTGTTGATGTAAGCAATAATTCCAAACGGGTCGCTGGTGAAAATATCTTTTTTTCCATCACAGTTTAAATCGCGAAGCAAAACCCATTGATTGATGGTTGTGGGAAAGAGCGATTCATAATCGGGTGCATATTTATATTGATTATCCTGATTGAGAAAAGTGATGAGCTTATTGGCGGTGCGATCAAAAAGCACCAGATCTTGTTTGCCATCGCCATTCAGATCCATCGTGTTGATCTGCGAGGCATTAATACCACCCGCCCATGGCATGGCCAATTTTTTGCCGTTGATCTCGACAGGTATCGTCTGATCGAATGTATACGAAAACTGTGCATTCGTCACCTGAAAGCCCACCAACAGAAATCCCAGTATGATGTTTTTTGCAAACATGGCCGTTTTAGCTACAACGATTATTTAATCGCCTAGTTATTTTGCCACAAGATAATTTGATTTTTTAGCTTTGACGCATAATTCTCGACATGGACGTAGCATCACTCTATCAATTGTATCTCCAATCGCGCAAAGTATCTACGGATACGCGCCAGATCGAATCGAATGCGCTCTTTTTTGCACTAAAGGGGCCAACATTTAATGCCAACGCTTTCGCGGAAGAGGCTTTAGCGAAAGGCGCAAGCTATGCCATCGTAGATGATGTCCGGTTTGCCACCGATAAACGAATCATTGTCGTGCAAGATTGTCTGTTGGCGTTGCAAGAATTAGCTCGATTTCATCGCACACAATTAAATATTCCAATTGTTGGCCTTACGGGATCGAATGGTAAAACCACCAGCAAGGAGTTGTTGAATGCTGTGTTGCGCAAGAAGTTTAAAACGTTTGCCACCAAAGGCAATTTGAATAACCACATTGGCGTGCCCTTAACCATTCTCGCTATCGATTCATCGATTGAATTGGCGATTGTCGAGATGGGCGCAAACCATGTGGGCGAGATTGCCTTGCTTAGCTCCATCGCTCTTCCAACCCATGGGTTCATTACAAATATCGGCAAAGCACACATCGGCACGTTTGGGGGTTTTGAAAACATCATTCGAGGAAAGTCGGAATTGTATCAGCACCTTATTCAAAAGGAAGGAACGGTGTTTATCAATTCACAAAATCCCATTTTGTCGAATATGGCCAAGCGTTTTAGCAATCCGATCATGTATCCCGCCAAGGGCGATTATTATTCCTGCGAATTGATGGAGGCAAATCCGCTATTGGTTATCAAAACCGAAGAAGGCGCGATCATCAAGACACAGATGATTGGCGCTTACAATTTTGAAAACATTGCTACCGCACTTTGCATTGGTAAATATTTTGGCGTGGAAGCTGCAAAGGCCAACGAAGGCATTGCGGAATATGTAGCCGGAAATATGCGCTCGCAGGTGATTAACAAGGGCACGAATACTATCATTCTCGATGCCTATAACGCGAACCCCAGCTCGATGGCTGCAGCCATTGAAAATCTGGCGGGCATGAAAGCAGAAAACAAAGTGGCGGTTGTTGGCGATATGTTTGAGTTGGAAGAAGAAGCTGAAAAGGAGCACCAGCAGACGGGCGAGTTGTTGAAGGCCAAGAAATTTACGCAAGTGTATCTGTGTGGCTCACTGATGAAATCAGCCGCAAGGGCAATGCCGCAGGCACTCTATTTTGAAACCCGCGATTTATTGGTTGCCCATTTGCAGAAAAACCCAATTGAAAATGCCACTATTTTGATCAAAGCTTCGCGCGGCATGGGACTGGAAAAATGTGTGGAGGTATTGTAGTTAATTTTGATAGTTGGTTGGCGCAATAAAAAATGTGTAAATTGGTTAGTTGATTTGGAGAACTTAATCTTTGAGAATATGAAATACGTGTGGATGTTGGCATTGTTGAGTGGCTTGGCTGCTTGCCAAAAAAGTGAATTGGTTTCAGAATTTACCGGTAATCAGGCAGTTTATTCATTAGCGGCTGGCTCGGCATATAATGTGAGTGGAACTGTCACTTTCAAAGAACGAAAGAATGGAACTACCTCGGTTTTGGTCGACTTAAGCGGCACCACGGGAGATACCAAGTTCCCGGTTCATCTTCATTTGGGTAATATTTCCACGCCAGACGCAGAAATTGCATTGCTACTTTCTCCTGTTACCGCCTCTTCCGGAAAAAGCGAAACAGTAGTAACTGCCCTGGCCAACGAAACTCAGGTAACTTATAAAGAATTACTTGCCATGGCTGCGTGTGTAAAAGTACACTTGGCTCAGTCCGGCCCGAGTTATTCCGTAATCCTGGCAGCCGGAAACATTGGCGCGAATGGCACTACCCTTGCCAACGGAAGAGCCGGCATAGCAGTGTGTCAATAAACGATTTGAGGTTCTTTTTCAGATGGAATTAGCAAATGCACTGGCCTTTTTAAAATCGCTGGCCAAAAACAATAATCGCGAGTGGTTTGAGAAAAACAAACCCAAATACCTTGTAGTCAAAGGGCAATTCGAAGACTTTTTGGAGGAATTTCACGGAGAACTTCTCACGTTTGACGAAGGGCTGGCAGCTATCAATCCGCGCAAGCAGGCTTTTCGCATCTATCGCGATGTGCGATTCAGCAAAGACAAAAGCCCTTATAAAATTAATATGGGTGCCGGTTTTTCGCCCAACGGCAAAATGGAACAAGAGCCAGGCTATTACATTCATATTCAGCCCAATAATCAAAGTTTTGTGGCGGGCGGCCTTTATATGCCTGATGCGGAAAACTTAGCCAAGATTCGGCAGGAGGTAGATTACAATGCTGCTACTTTTGGCAAAATCCTGACTGACAAGAATTTTAAAAAGACATTTCCGGCTGGGCTCGATGATTTTGATAGCCTGAAAACGGCTCCGAAGGGATACCGGAAAGATCATCCCCACATTGATTGGCTAAAGCATAAGAGTTTTATCGTTTCACACTACTTCACCGATAAGGAAGTGACAGATAAAAAATTCGCCAAAAAAGTGGCAGCCGTCTGCAAGACCCTGAAACCCCTCAATGATTTTTTGGTTCACGCGATTGCGTAATCCCTTTCCTTGGAATTATAAATTTTTCAAATCTCCAATTCGCCTCATTTCAAATTAAATTGGTTTTCTTTGCAGTCCGTTTCAGCCAGCTATGCAGGATTTAAGAATAACCATTGTTCAAGCCGACCTCCATTGGGAGGATATTGGCGCTAATCTGGCCTCTTTTGAGGAGAAAATCTGGGGAATTGGCCCTACAGACGTGATTATTCTGCCTGAAATGTTTACTACTGGATTCACCATGCAGGCAGGCCGACTGGCAGAAATGATGAACATGCGCACCTTTAAGTGGATGCGCCAAATGGCCGACCAAACCGGTGCATTAATATTAGGGAGCTTCATTGCTAATGTGCACGACCGCTACTACAACCGATTGTTGTGGAATTTAAAATTTTCGAAAAAACTAAAAGGATGTCGTTTCAGAAGTACGACAGAGCTCGTTTGCGCTTCTAGGAGATTTAACAAAAGCCTGTTTTGAAAATATTAAAC
>JACPVX010000084.1 GCA_016191555.1 Bacteroidota bacterium | reverse complement strand
CTGTAAAAACTTCTTTTTTTGTAAGTTTTTTTTAAAATCTCCCCTAACCCCTCTTTTCCAAAGAGGGGAACTAATTATTTCCCCCTTTGAAAAAGGGGGATCAAGGGGGATTTGAATTTACTTCGTTGATTAAACCAAGGATTGGCAGGACACTCCTCTCCTCTTGATCCACAAAAATATAGGAAATAGAAGAGGAGTATGGAAATTATAAAAATTTGCCAGTAGAGTAGAGACAGATTCCCTGAATTTTCGTTCATTTCATCTGTCCCCCTCGTCAAACCGTGCATGCGGTTTTCCCGCACACGGCTTACCGACAAGCTTCATCTCAAGCTTTCGCAAGTGCCAACGGAGTGTATTTTGTAGGGTCAATTAATCCATATAGATTAACCAACTTCTCAAACGCTCTACAGCCATAGAGTTTACTCTTCCGCTGACTCTTCTTCCTGTAATACCGATTTAGCCTCTCGTATAGATACCACCGCAATTTACGCCTTGACATCGCTGGATAGCTTACTCCCTTTACTGTAAAGTAGTTCAGCCACCCTCTTATTTTCGCATTCAGTCCTTTCACTATCATTTCCGCTGGTAGATGCCCTCTCGTCTGCAGGTATTCTTTCATCGCCTTCCTTATCCTCTTACTTGATTTTCCACTCGGTATGATATTCCAATATCTCTTTCCTCTACCTCTAAGGTCTTTGTCATAGCGTATCTCAAATCCAAGATATTCAAAGCTCCTGCTTCTCGCATCCACTATCCTGCTCTTATCCTCATTGATTGTAAGCCCCATCCTCGTTATTAACTCGTTTAGCTTGTCAAGTGTTGCTGGTGGTATCTTCTTCCCCATCAGGACAAAATCATCTGCATAGCGAACTATCTTTATTCCACACTTCTTAAATATTCCATCCGCTCTGTTGACTACTTTATCTAATAGGTGTAGGTAGATGTTCGCTAATAATGGCGATATGACTCCACCTTGCGGTGTTCCTATTTTGTTCTTCTTTCCACCTTTCAGCTTCCCTTCTTCTTCTATCGGTGTTTTCAGCCACATCTTTATTAGGTGTATTACCTTGCTGTCGCTTATCCTTACGCTGATTGTTTTTAGTAGCTTGTCGTGTGGAATGGTGTCAAAATAGCTGCTCAGGTCTGCGTCATATACTTCTGTCCTGTCTTCTATAAGATTGCTCTTTACTGCACTCATCGCATCCGATGCTGAACGCTTTGGTCTGAATCCGTATGAGCAGTCTTCAAAATCGGCTTCATATATCGGCTCTATTACTATCTTGCATGACATCTGCACCACCCTGTCCTTTATTGTCGGTATTCCTAATGGTCTCATCTTCCCATTTGCTTTCGGTATCATTACCCGCCTGACTGGTTGTGGTCTGTAGCTCTCTGTCTTTATTTCTATGCTCAACTCCTCTATAAACTTCTCCAGCCCTCCTTCCTCTATTTCTTCAAAGGTGATACCATCTACTCCCGATGCGCCTCCGTTCGCCTTTACTCGTTTGTATGCCTCTCTCAAAAAGTGTTTGAGGCTTACCTTGTCATACAATACATAGAACCGATACACTTTCTCTTGCTTGGCTTTTTGATATAGTTTCCTCTGAAAGTCTCGCACCCTCTCCTCATCGCTCATTTCTGAACGCTTTGGTTTCTTTTGTAGACTACTATCTTCTTTCATCATTTAAGAAAATACTCCTTTCTTCGGTAACTCTGCTTGAAGTAATGCCCCTTCGCTACTTCAGGGTTATAATGTCCCTGCTATCTACACTACTATGGGCATCTCCGACTCCCTTATAAGCAATACATCACTTCGCTTTACGCTTATAGCTGTATCTTGAGTCGCTAACTCCTCTTATAAGGGTCTCCCAAGTTCGTATGCCCCCTTCTTTATGCACGCCACCCTCTCTTACCCCGAACAGTCCCTATCGTGCTTTCTACCGTTTCTTCCTTTAGGGTTGCAGGTTTCATCCTATCTGACAGACTGACCACTGCTATAAGTTTAACGAGGCTTAACAAGGTTCACTTTCGTTGAGGCTTACATAAACGCTTGTCTTGAACTTAATGCAATTCGTCACCTCCTTACACCTCAAGACAGCTTCGACCTGAACGGTAAATTAGGTCGCATGGCTCTTTCATCCATTAGGTATTCATACGCCTCTTGGCGTAACCAGAT
>JACPVX010000072.1 GCA_016191555.1 Bacteroidota bacterium | reverse complement strand
TAGGTCTGTGCCCAATGGCTGTCGTTATTGGTTTGTGGGGTACCGGAAAATACCTGAACCTTCTTTAAAATGGTATGTCCTTCTTTATCTACATATTCCCGCACTTCATTCCCGTGTTCATCTTTGGTCGACTTCACATTCAATTGTCCGGTCAGGTAATACCCCGCGCTTAAACTTGCATTGGTAGTCGTGCTCTTCACCGGCAATCCATTGGTATCCACATCCCATGCAATAATCCGCTCCTGCCCTGCTGCGGTGCCATCAATATTCACTAAATACCCATGGGTAACAGCCTTGTTATTGTCCTTCCACGCCTGGCCGGGACCGAAACCTTGTAATGGCCTATTTAATGGGGAGGCTTCGAAAACAGTCTCACTGAAGGGACGAGTGTCGTCTGCGATTTTGTCTGAAGTGCTGTTGTAAAATGAATAGTGAGGACTACCCGTTGAGTTATAACTCGGATTATCGGCCGGAATGAAATCCAGCTTTATCCAACCATCGCTGCCTGTTGAATAAGGAAGATATTTAATTACCTCTCTTCCTAATAAATCATATGAAATAGGTTCAATAAGATCTTGTTGACTTGGCGATTGCTGCTTAGAAACATTTTGAATTGGTCTACCAAAATCATCAAAGAAAGAAATACTCTCCGCTTTTTCCTGCAAATTGAGACTCGCAAGCTCTGAATCTAAGCTGACACCTGCCTTGTTAACCATAATCGATTTTATGTAATTAGCATCAAGGTTAACATTGGAAATTACATTTGAATTCTGAGACGCACCACTAGAATTTTCAGCCCGCACTCTATAATAATAGTTTGTCTTTTGCCCCAGTCCTACTACATTATAAAACAGCGATGTTGTAAGCATATTGGCATATCCAGAGACGATATTTATAAAAGATGGATCAGTGGCTACATCAATCCGATAATTAATAATGCCTGACACACTATTCCAATTTGCCTTGAATGAATTTGAAGTTATTCCGGTAGCATCTGTAGCCAATGGTGGGTTTGGTAAGGTTAAAAAGGTTATGATATTTGAGTTTGGAGATCCTCCCGAAACATTGTGGGCACGAACGCGGTAATAATATGTTGTATTACTACTAAGACCCGTCAGCAGTAGTGAATAAATATTCGGTAATATGCCAGTAAAAGTCTGCAAAATAGGCGCAAATGAATTATTCAAAGACAATTCTAACTGATACTCGGTGGCTCCAATAACACTATTCCAACTAGTAGTGGCTGCATTCTGGGAAATTCCTGTGGGAGCTGTGCACACTGGTGCGCTTGGCAGCGTTGCGACAGTAACCATATTAGAGGATACTGAAATACCAGAAGAATTAACTGCACGAACTCTATAGTAATAAATTACGCCTGCAGACAATCCTGTTACACTATAGTTTGTAGCACTAACACCCAAATTATTGAACCCTGATAAAAAGGAGGAAAATGAATTGCTCAAGGAAACATCCAATTGGTAGCTTGTCGCACCAATCACCGCGTTCCAGTTGGCTCGAAAAGAGGTTTGTGTCACTAAACTGGCACTAACTGCAGTAGGCGCTGCAGGTGTAGTTAACACATTCATAGTATTTGAGTTTACGCTGATTGCCGAACCGCTTACAGAGCGAACTCTGTAATAATAAGTTGTGGATGGGCTAAGTCCTGTAACTGCGACTGACACGCCAGAAACACTCACGTTATTGTATCCTGATACAAAGGAAGAGAATGAAGTATTGGTTGAAACATCCATTTGATAACTTGAAGCACAGTTAACTATTCCCCAGTTAGCCATAAATGAGCTTCCGGTTACAGTAGTCGGAGAAGCTGCTATGGGTGCAGCACACGCACTCACTAAAACGTTTATAGAACTTATGGCAAAAAAACCGTCATAAAACCCTAATGATTGATTCCCCGTAACATTCCAACTTATTTGCACGCTATAGGTAGTGCCATTGACTTGCGATGAAACAACACTTCCACCGGTTGGATTCCATTGAGCACTTGCATAATTCGTTCCGTCATCAAAAGTATATAAATAGGATACTCCAACAGTTGGGCTAGTAGAACCCACAATAGATTGGCTAAACGAAGGGATGACAAAACTCAGTAGTAAAAACGACAACAATGCACTTTTCATGAGTATTTTCATTGAATTAGTAACTAGTATTAATCTTTTAGGGCAATATCTATCGAGCCTTAAAGTGATAGTCGAATGCCTTCATTATGTTTCCATCATTATCTTTTATGGAAATGAGTCTATAAAACTGGTCATAGAAGTATCGTGAAGACTTTCCGTTATGATCTGTAACTGACTCCACAAGTCCATTGGAATTATACACATAGGTTGTCATGAAAGCACCAGCCGGGTAAACCCGTATGTCGTCCAGTCTGCTTCCATCGTTTATTACGTTCGAAAAATCCTTCTCAATAAAATTCCATTTACTGTTAGCCCAATACCAATAGCTCATTTTTAGACCGATAGTTACGGCAGGCGAAAAACCAGCTTGTACCTGAAAATTGTATGTTCCGGTATTTAAGTATCGGTGCCCTGATTTTGGCAGAAAACCTGGCGTTTCCAATGTTCCGTTTTCCTCAAAACCGGTATAAAATATTTTATCCGGTCCGGCATTGGCTACCTCAGCAATAGGATACCTGGCATTATATCCCCACAAATAACTGGTAGTGTAATCGTTCGATTTGATAGAGGACTTCAAATTTCCATTATCAAAATAGGAATGATCAATTGCCTTTGTATAGGTAAGGTTGCCATTTACCAATTCACCAAGATACACTTCAGTCAACCGCAGCTTTCCATTGCTCACGCTATAGGCATCTTTACGTCCATTTACTCCCGAACCCCCAACAGATAATGATGTCTCCAATGGAATTGAAATGACATTTTTGTTGATAAGGTCAGTTGTGACGGAAGAAGGTGCCAAATCACTGGCATACTTAATTTGACTGGAGGAAAGTTCTCCTTTACTCGTCAAGGTTTCTTTCCTTGTCACCTCCAAATGACTTAAGTTATCGTAATAATAATTTTCCAAAATGGTCTCCGATGCCAACAAGGCATTGGTTACTTTATCATATACATACGTAATGGTGGCCTGATCCTTGGGCTTCCTCGTGCCACTTCCTGTACGATAAAAGCCATACTTAAAGCCAGACGAATAATTTCGAACAAAGGGCGTAACCACTATACCTATCGTGGGCTCTGTAGTAACGATATCCGAATAGGAAGTCGTTTGTTCTTTAATAGGAAGTAATACACTATTCATCTTCGCAAACCAAACCGTCTTCAGTGGAAGCCCCCTCGTCCAATCTCGATTAAATGAGGGAGTAACCGATAACTTGTTTAGATCGTCAGGGTCAGGTGAATCCAAGTCCGGTGATAGGTTTGAAGTAATGAAATTGTAATCTGTTCTACCGTTATCTGATGGGGTTGTACTGAAAAAATACTCACTTACCCGACCGTATCCTACGCTACTGCCGTGTGTTGTACCAAGTGGAATTTTACTAATACTACTTAACTCATAGAGTTGCTCACTCTGCCCAATACCCGGGTCGTAGCCGGCTTTATATGCTGCATAAGAAAATACGTTGGTAATGATACCGCTTGAAACTAGCGGATCATTTAAATCGACATACTCAAAACTCCTATTGCTAATTAATGTCTCACCGGAATAATTCTTGATCGATTTAATGCGCAAGCCTCCGGCAGGTTTATTGATGTCATTAATGAATTGCTTCCATTTGCCTAAGATTGAAAAATTTTGGATGTTCGGATTGGGCGCAAAAACGTTTATGTTCAATGAATAGGTTCCATTTGGCAAAAAAACTCTCGGATTTGGTTGGGGAAGGTTGTTAAGGTTCAGTGCAAAATTGGTGTCCGTAACCCCAGCCACATCAAATGAAATCCCGCAAGTAAATTCAGTGAGTGAGCAATTAACCCCGGAAATTTGAAATTCAACAAAGGCGCCTATTTTCCCGAAGGAATTTACAGTAAAAGGAGTGCTATAATTCGCCTGCAATGCTCCATTAGGGGTTATAAGCGATGTGTTCATTGTTTGATATTTACCTTCCAGTTTTGAAGCGACAGCAGAATTTCCCTCATATTCAAAGACGGAAACTCCTCCCGTCGGGTACTTTATCTTGGTAAGAATACATGCTTTTGCAAAAGCGTCACTTACACTTCGATCTGCCCCGGCAACAAAAAGAGGATTTGCGGATTGTTGTTCAAACTCCGGTATCAAACTTGAATTGGATGTTTTTCCATTAAAAAAACCACAATGATCTTGGGCAAATGACAATCTTTCCGGTAAAAGGGTCGGATCATATGTAAAGTCATATTGCTCATTGGCCAGCGATCCTGCCTGTACTTTGACATAAGTTAATTTAAGCCGCTTTAAGCGGGCATTAGTTTGGCTACAACTTACCACAGGCGAAAACTCACTGCTGACGAAATATGAATAATTAAAAACTGTCTTTTTAGGCACATTCGCAGGCTGAATAACTTGCGCACCAATTAAGTTAACAACCGTTATTGAGTCCAATACATGGTCACCGATTAAGTCTTCGCGCGCCACGCCATCCTTAAAGGAGGCAAATTGTTTATTCGACTCAATTCTTATCAGTCTTTTTCCATTCACAGTTTGTGAACTATAACACTCTACAAATTGAGGGCCATTCGTGGCACCCACAGAGATCGTCCGTGTTTGAGATGTAATTAAACAACTCGTAGTCTGATAGTCTTCGTAATACAAACTAATGCATTCGTCTGAATTATAATCACAGAAATCAGCCAGAAACCACGAGCTATAATCTGTAATTGACTGATTGGGGAAAGTAGCACTGCAAGCAGATGTGTTAATGGATTG
Source organism: Bacteroidota bacterium (assembly GCA_016191555.1). GTDB lineage: Bacteria > Bacteroidota > Bacteroidia > Cytophagales > Cyclobacteriaceae > ELB16-189. Next base: position 1,156 of record JACPVX010000072.1, on the reverse strand, counting down.
CTCTACCGGTGCCCGAAGACCGTCCTTCGACTTTCCAAAATAGTACTTCGTTCCGTCTACATCGGTTATCACCCAGCCAATGATTCTGCCGTTGCTGAAGGTAGGCAAAATGATGATGCGTGAATGGGGAATCGTAACAACTGCCTTATTTTTATCAAAATAAAAACTGCCCGATTTTTTATTGAAATTAAAGTAGAAAATATCCGGTTCAGCATCAATAAGACCATTAGCAATGTCAGCTAACACCGTAGCGAATTGGGTTGACAAGGGGTTTGCTAAAAAAGCTTCGGGATTAAAACTGCTCCCAATCCAACCATTCGCTTCGTCATCCGGAAGACCTCGTACTGTTCGTGTTATGACACCACCCGCATTTAGCGACCAACCTAAACCAACCCGAGACGCTACTTCTTCAACTTTTATCCCTCCCGAATGATAACTGATATCAATTGGTAATGATAGCCGAAGGCCTTGTACATTGGCGATAGGGATAGATATCTCGGGCACCCCAGTATAATACCCTACACCATTTTCCCCGTACTTACCAAGCGAAGCTGCCTCCGGTGACGGTGGTATAACAGAAATTTTCAAAGGGCTACCATTCTCTGTAAATTGACCAAACAGGTGGGAATGAAAAGATATCTGAAAGATTAAAGTAAGTGCAGCTAATCTAAAACTCATATCAATTAAATTATTATCGAAACTTTCTAATCTATTTTGCTCTAATTTAATAACAAAACAACTTACGGGCCCCTAATCAATACACAAAATCTCCAACACACCTTTTACTGAACTATAATAATCTCTTGCTCAACTGTTTAGATACGCTTCTGCTTTATCAATGATTTCTCCAGCAACCTTGTCGGCTGAAAACATCAATCCAGTATACTACTGTAAATGTGACAAAATGTAACTTTGACTGATCTCGAACCTTGTACTTTTCACTCATATACCTAAGTTAAATAGATAGGATCATATAACAAAGTATATGAGTACGATATGTTTTTAATAATAGAAGGCGAGTTTAATTTTTTAGGGAGCACGGAAGTAAGAGGCTGTGTAAAAATCAAAATTCTCTTTAATAGGTAGGCAATATGTCAAGGCTACAAAGCCCCACTTTTATATTGGCTTCCAGTTAAAATCTGTTATTCTTTCTTTC
>JACPVX010000081.1 GCA_016191555.1 Bacteroidota bacterium | reverse complement strand
CTACTCTTGGAATGACCATTTGAAAAGAGAGGTTGGTGATGCCAACTCTCTCTTTGACCATTCCAGTCGAACAGGATATTCCTGGCAAGTTGCTCTCCAGCAGAGCTTGCTTCCGCTTACCTGTTGATTGTAAAGTTACTTTTGTCATCGTGTTTTAAAAAATCAGTGAATAGCTTCTAACAAATCAATAGGAGCACGATAACCAAGCGATTTATGCGGACGATGATTATTATAATCAAACATCCACTCCTCCATCTTTTCGCGAACTTCTTTTAGCGAATAAAATACATTGGCATTCAATAACTCCTTGCGAATGCTTCCATTGCAACGCTCTACATACCCGTTTTGCATTGGCTTGCCCGGTTGAATATAGGTCAAGCTGATCTCGTGCTGACGACACCATTCATCCAAGGTGTGAGAAATAAACTCCGGACCATTGTCGACTCGGATCATTTGGGGCAATCCTCTGAACTCTTTTAAATACTCTAGCACTCGAACCACCCGTAATGCTGGTAAGGATAGATCTGCCTCCATAGCAAGTACTTGTCTATTGAAATCATCTACAATGTTTAGTAATCTGTATTTACGACCATCCCACAAACTATCGCTCATAAAATCAATTGACCATACTTCGTTGACAGAATGCGGTTGAAATAACGCTTGTTTCACGCGGGTAGGCAATCGCTTCTTAAATCTCCTACGGATGTTCAACTGCAATCCTGTATACACTCGGTAAATTCGTTTGAAATTCCAGATGAACCCTTTACGCCTAATCCGATAATACGACTGCCAGAATCCAATCGCAGGATGCTTACTTACCAACTCTTCAAGTTCGTTAATAATAGGAACATCATTCTTAGGCTTCGGAATATACTGATATGTACTTCTGGGCACACTTAATGCCTGACACGCCTGACGCTTGCTCACTCCATGTTCTTCAATCATGAACTGAACCAGCATGCCCTTCTCATCAGGCGTTACAGCTTTTTTGCCACCGCATCCTTAAGTGCTTCGTGAACAAGACTCAAGTTGGCATACATCTTTTTTAGACGAGAGTTCTCTTCCTCCAACTCCTTCATCTTCTTGACATCGCTCACCTCCATGCCTCCGTAGCGCTGGCGCCACTTATAAAATGAGGCTGTGGTGATACCCAATTCCCGGCAGATGTCTTCTGCCTTGCGACCAGCTTCGTGGTCTTGGATCGCTTTTACGATCTGTGTTTCTGTGAATTTTGACTTTTTCATATTAACCATTTAAAATTGAACATTTGTATTCAACTTTCAAATGGCCGAACTTTAGGGGAGCTTACATAACCAGACAGACGAACAACTTGAAAATTTATTTAGGCCATGAAAAACGTCATTCTCTTTTTCGTCTGCATTTGTCTGCTGACGACATGTAATCAACATCCAAAAGAAGTTGCCGACAAAAACGTATTAACTAAGAAAATTGACAACTTTCTTGGAGAATCCGTGACCCTACTTAACATTCCCGGACTATCAATTGCTGTAACAAGGAATGACTCAATAATATATCAATCCGCATTTGGCTATCGGAACTTGGACACGAAAGAACCGATGAAGGTAACGTATGATTTTCATTGGGCTTCTGTTTCAAAAACATTTGTAGCGACTGCCATGATTCAACTGGTGGAGCAGGGTAAAATTAATCTTGACGAAAAGTTGATCCACTATTTACCTTATTTTAAACAAAAGAAGGGCGACTATCAGGATATCACAATACGACAAATGCTAAATCATACGTCTGGAATTGGTGACGTTGACGATTATGAATGGGACAAACCTCAAAATGATGATGCAGCACCCGAACGATTCGTTAAGAGTTTGGAAAATGATGAAATGCTTTTTTCTGCAGGTAAGGACTGGTCGTACAGCAATAATGCCTTTGAGATACTTGGCGTTGTGATAACAAAGGTTTCGGGAGTTCCATTTGAGACATATGTAAAAGAAAATATCTTACATCCGTTAGAGATGGAACATACAAGCTTCTTCTATTCCGAGATACCAGACTCACTAAGAGTGAAGGGCCACATTTGGAAAGGCAAGCCGATTGTTAGTGACGTTTATCCTTACAACCGTATTCATGCACCAAGCAGTACACTGAATTCAAGCGTTCTGGAAATGACACACTATGGAATTGCAAATCTTAACAGAGGAAAATACAAGGGGAAGCAAATTCTTGCTGAATCCTCCTATAATCTGCTTTGGACTAACTCTGTTCATGTAGCCGACACAACACAACCAAAAGTTGGCGTAAGTTGGTTCTTGGAAAACTACAATGGACTTCAAACAGTAAGCCATTCCGGTGGCGACACAGGATTCAATAGTTTTTTCCTCCTCGTTCCAGAAAAAAATATTTCAGTTGCAGTAGTTAGCAATTTTGAACAGTCTAGAACCGATGAGTTTGCTTACGCTGTTCTGGATTGCGTACTGGGAAAAGACCCCAAAGTAATTACTCGTCCGATTGGATATGCATTTGCTGAGGTGTTGATAAAAGAGGGTATTGAGAAAGCAAAGCAGTTTTACTACCAAACTAAGGCTGACTCGTCCCAGAGAAAGCATTTTAATTGGAATGATGACGAAGGTGCAATGATTTATCCCGGCAGACTTCTGTTGAATCAGGGGATGCATAATGAAGCATTAGATGTTTTTAAATTTGTGATTGAACTAAATCCATCAATGGGCCGTGCTTACGGCTTTTTAGGAGTGACATATGCTAAATTGGGTAATAAGGAATTGGCAGTACAAAACTTGAGACATGCAATCAAAGTTTTGCCGCGCTCGGGCTTTTACTACTATTTTAAAGAGGAATTAAGAAAGGTTGACAACAAATAGGACGAATGGCACTGTGCATAACAATAGCTTGTGGCAAGCAGGCGGGACTATGCGTCATTTCTTGTCATTAAATCGCCTTCAGAAACACCGAATCATGTATCTTACCTGCATGGCGATTCTATCTGACCTATGAAAAAAGTTAAAAACAGATAAAAACTCTACGGGGTTCCGTAGAGTTTTTACGACAAGACTTTTTTTGCAGGTGTGGCAGGGATTGGTGAAATTTGATTATGTGATAAGGAGAATCTTGTGGCATATATGCACCGGGAATTGGGTGTATATGTGCCATACGGTGCATTAATACAATAGTTGTGGGCAATGCCGCCCGACAAATTTAGAGTTCGAATGAAGAAATTATTGACAAGCCAACTGACAGTCTTTTATAAAATAGTTTTCCCGACAATTTGGACTTTAATATTTGTCGGACTGATGATATTCATATTCATCGACTCAAATGACCCACGAACATTCTTCATGGTAATAATGATTTTACCAATGCTTTTAGTGATTAAAATTCAACAGGTCAGTTATGACGACAAAAATGTTTATATCTACAACTGGCGGACAACACAGACTTATGAGCTTAAGGACATCAAATCAATAAATGAGGGAAATATATTAACATTCGACCCATTTTTTGAAATTGAGATATTGGCCAAGAACGGAACAATAAAAAAGGTCGACTTTATGCCAAGGGTTTTTGAACAATTGACGTACATGTTTACAAAAAAATACACTGGACAACTACTCGACTTTAAAACCAAAGTAGCGACATCAAAAGAAAGCTGAAGTGAAGGAGGCACAGCCCACAACATATAAGGCTTAAACGAAGCACAGCCACGCACCAAACCCACTACGAAGCATTTCGCTTGTTTGGCTGGGGTTCGCTGTAAGCCTCTGTTGAACGTGTACTAGGTTAAAAAGTAATACAGCCGACCCAGAGTTTACCCCGCAAGCAGCGGGGCATTTTTAAGAAGATTGTGCTTCGAATTGCCCTGCGCATTTATTCGGAATTGCTTTAAATTTTTATGGAGATTATGAATCTTCGATTTGACACATGCCATAGCCGCTCACACCCATCGCGAATCCAAAGCTATTGCAAGAGCCAAATCCCCCACTGCAGAAATGAAGGTGTAATTACATTACTTTGACAATTACCTTTCCTTTTGCTCGTCCGCTTTCTACATAAGCGATGGCTTCATTGGTGGCTTCGAAAGGAAATACTTTGTCAATAACCGGACGAATAGCCCCCGACTCGATAAGCGAGGTAATTTGTCGTAATTGATTTCCCTCCGCCCTCATAAAAAGAAATGAGAAGCTTACCCCAAGTCGCTTTGCTTTTTTCCTAACACCAGCACTTAAAATTCTCATAATAGTTCTTAAGAACCAATTGGTATGAATTTGCTCTGCAAAATCAGAGTCAGGCGGACCAGAAATAGAAATAACCTTCCCACCAGGCTTTAGCACCCGCAGCGATTTTTCAAGTGAGTTCTTATCCTGACTATTGAGCACCACATCATACTCTTTCAGTATGTTTTCAAAATCATCCTTTTTATAGTCGATGACAACATCTGCACCTAGATTTTTTACTAAATCAAAATTTTCCGCACTTGTTGTTGTAGCCACTGTTGCACCCATATGCTTTGCTAACTGAATGGCAAAGGTGCCAACACCACCTGAGCCAGCTTGAATGAAGACTTTCTGCCCCTTTTTCAGGTTTGCTTTTTCAATGAGTGCCTGCCATACCGTTAATCCAACCAAGGGTATAGAAGCAGCCTCTTGCATAGATAGATTTTTAGGTTTAATGGCAATATCATTTTCATGTATTGAAATGAACTCAGCAAAAGTTCCTATCCTGTGGTCGGCAGGTCTTGCGTAAATCTCATCGCCAACTTTGAACTTGCTTACTTTTGAACCCACCTTTGTAACAACACCAGCCACATCGTGACCCAATACAAATGGCGGTTTGTATGGTAAAAATATTTTGAATTCACCATCCCTGATTTTGAAATCTAACTGGTTTACACCTGCTGCATGTATTTGCACTAATACATCCTTTTCCTTTACTTCAGGTTCTGCTGTTTCTGTAAGGAATAATTTTTCCTTTTTACCGTAGCGCTTGACTATAAATGCTTTCATTACTTCACTTTTATTTAGTTAAAAATGCAACGGCTTGTGAAATGAACTCTACATGGTATTGAAAAATGCCACCATGTCCTGAATTAGGATAAATTTTTAATTCCGCATTCGGGAACCGCTCCACCATATCATTGGATAAAGGAGAAGGTACCATTCTGTCATTATCGCCATTGGCAATAAATACAGGAAGTTTGAAAACACTTAAATCCATAGGCTTCTCATTTCCCCAATCTTTAATAGCTTTCATTTGTTTCTTTAAAGTGTACAATTTTACTTTTTCATCGCGGTTTACTTTTCTCTCTTTTAATCTGCCTAAGAAATCCTTAGCAGCTGCCTTCCCAATTTTGTCTTGATTGAAAAACAAGTAAAACTTAGGGTCTCTGAACGTGAATAATCCTTTCAAAATATCACTATACGTTTTGCCGACAACATCAGGTATGCCTGCACCGCCTCTTGGGCCAGTACCTGCCAATATTGCTTTCCGAACAAGTTGTGGCTCTACTAAAAGTATTTCCTGAGTAATAAATCCACCCATGGAGAATGCCACAATATCTACCTGATTGTAACCCAAGGCATGGATAAATGCGATACCATCTTTGGCCATATCAGCAATACTTTCTCCCTGTTTACCGGTCGTGGCACCAATACCACGATAGTCAAATGAAATTATCTGGCGATGTGCTGCAATGGCATCCATGATTCTAGGGTCGCAATTATCAAGATTTGCCGTTAGGTGATTAAAATAAATTACAGGTACGTCTTCTGTTTTTCCATAAGAACGGTAAGCGACTTTAATACCGTTTGCTTCCACAAACTGTGTGGGAACTGTTGCGTAGGTGTACTTTGCCGCGGCATTGTTGCTTTGTGCATTTGTTGTTGTCATTTTTACCAGCATTAAGATTGTTAGAAGAAATACATTTTTCATTCCTTAGTTTTATTTAATTTATTGAGAACATTTCTTTCTAAAATCCCGTAGGCAAAGTGTTGTAGATTAATCAGCACATTAGTGCCCTTGCCAACAACGTTTCTGAATTTAGGCTTAGCAGCCTGGACTACGTTAAGAACTTTATTTGCAACGATGATTGGGTCTTCGGCACTTTTAATTAATTCAATTGTGAACTTTTCAATCTTGCCTCTTAAAGCATTGTAATCCGTAATTTTATTTATAGGAGAAGATGAATTGTCCATGATGCTTGTTTTAAAAGCAGATGGTTCAATCATGGCGACACTGATATTAAATTCATTTAGCTCATAGCGTAATGCCTTAAAGTAGCCTTCCAAAGCATGCTTAGATGCTGCGTAATAAGCAGCATTCGGAAAAGCCACCAAACCTACGATGGAACTTACGGTAATGATTTTACCAGCTTTTTCTTTTCTAAAATGCGGTAGAATAGCATTGGTTACTTTGATAGTCCCCCAAAAGTTAGTTTCAAATTGTTGCTTGCCTAACTCAATAGGTATTTCTTCCGCAATGCCTGATACTAAAAATCCTGCATTGTTGATAAGGATATCCAACTTTGGAATTTCCTGAAATAATCTTTCGGAAAAGGTGTTGATGGAATGTTCTGAATCAAGGTCTAAGGCCACCATTTTGAAAGGCAACTTTCCTAAGTACTTCTCAGGGTTACGGCTGGTACCAATGACCTTGTAACCACTTTCATGTAGCTTGGTTGCGACTAATAAACCAAAGCCTGACGATGCTCCCGTTACTAAAATTGTTTGTTTCATAATTTCCTGTTCGTTATTTTTACTTGCAGAATGCAAGTACAAATGTATATCATATTACTTGCATATTGCAAGTGCAATAGAAATATTTATGAAAAAGGTCAAAAAACGCTCAGATTGCCCTGTTAGCTGTTCCCTTGATATATGGGGTGACAGGTGGTCTCTACTCATTGTCAGAGACCTGATGTTAGCAAAAGAATGTACATATGGTGATTTTCTGAAGTCCGCGGAGGGGATTGCCACCAATATTCTAGCCTCACGACTACTAGCACTGGAAGAAAACAAAATCATTGAAAAGTTAGAGCACCCGGATAGTAAAGCAAAGGTGCTATATAGGTTAACCCGAAAAGGAATCGACTTACTTCCGGTAATGATTGAAATAAATTTATGGGCAGAGAAGTATTTCACTATTCCTGACGACAGAAAGGCAATGCTTAAAGAGGTGAAAAAGGATAAGGTTGGCTTTATAAAAACAATGGCTAAAGAATTGGAGAGACAGGATGAGTTGAAAGTTAAATGACAGCCAAGAAATCGCACACACATTGCCTGGCCGCACATGCAACCCGCACCCAAGCCAGTCAATAAGTGTGCTCAGTGCAGTGTAAGTGGACAGAGTAATCAATGAAAAATGCCCCAACGCACGACTGACCATAAAGAGTGAGTAAAATTAACGGGGACAAAAGACATGGCTACGAATGAAGTTCGGACAACGGCCCTACAGCTAAACATATAAGGCTTAAACGAAGCCCAGCCACGCACAAAACGCACTACGAAGAATTTCGCTTGTTTGGCTGGGGTTCGTTGTAAGCCTCTGTTGAACGGAAGCTTCGATAGTTTCCCTCTATGGAATTTTAATTGATTGGAGCGTGGATTTGTAACGCGATGATTTGCTCACTTGGTAAAGCGTTACGTATTTTTCAAAGGGAGATTCATTAACATGAAAGCAGGCTCTAAGCATGGAGTAAAAAATCATCAGCATTTCAGGTGTATTTTTATTTGTTGAGTAATAGGTTGTTGTTCCCATCATTTTTGAGGTTGCGGTTTTACTAACTAAGCAACTTGTTTGTAGTGTAGGAGAAATGCCTTTACCAATTGGTGGAGCGTTGGCAGCAAAGAATCGGATGGTGTGCATGCGCCTTGCACTAGGGTGTAGTAATCATTTTTTTTGAAGCTCATAATTTTATATGTTTGGTTTGAGCTCCAAAGGTGATAAGATGACCAATTACAGGTGAACTAAGATCGAAGGACGGAAACTACCGAAGGTTTAGTTCAACAAAATGTTTCTGCAATGGTGCCGTGACGAGTTAAATTAAAGTTTTATCTTCGTTCCACGTTTTTGTTTCCCCGCGAGGCGCGGGGGATCTCGCCTCCGCGAAGCGCTTTGGCTGGGCAAGCAGGACGCGGCTTCGAAAGGGCACCACTACAGAAACACAAACGTTGTGCGTCATTTTTTTGGACAGTGTACCCAATGATAACAAGGATAAAAATAACATCTCCGCTGGCATTTGTTTTATTGACTGCCATTTCTTGCGGACAACCATGGGGAGACAATGATCTAGGTGCCAACTTTAGTTTATTAGAAGGCGACAGAACTGAAGACAGAGTAATCGTGTATTGTAGCGGGCGGAATGCAGGTGCCTGTACAGGCGGAACGTTGATCATCCCAGTTTATTCCAGACATATGGACAAAGACGGACATTATACTGAGTATGTAGAGACTGCAAAATCGAATGACAAATTTATAATCGCGCGGACAATTCAATTGAAAGACGGAATGAAAAATTATTGGGTTGTTTATAAAGATTTGAACATTAAAGATTGTAACGACATGCATTGTGACAGCACTAAAGTACTAGGACCATTAAGTGAAACAGAATTTAGAACTAAGACCTTGGACTTAAATATCGAACTTGAATTTGGTGGGGAGTAAAAAAAACGAACGCACAACAATAGCTTGCGGCAAGCGGGCGTGACTGCGCGTCATTGAAGTTTGTAGTTCTTTATTTATCTTTATCTTGTTGGACAGGGCGAAGGTTTTTAATTGCCCGCCAGCAATAAGCTGGACGTTGTGCGTAATTTTTATCGGGACAATTTTGACATATGATACCAGAGAGAATACCAATTCTAAGAGAGGAAGATTACCATACCCATTTTCTTGGAAAGACTGAGGACGGCAGACAATTTTTTGGTTATGAAACTTTTGTATTTCCCAATGGAATGCCAGCTTCGGACTGGGAGAAACATAGAAACGAATACGCAGTTCTGTACATCTTTGACAAAGAAGGAAATCATTTGGTGACTAATCATTGGTGTGCCGGGACAACTTCTGAGACAAATCAACCTCTTGTGAGAAAAAAACTTGAGGAGATGATAAGTGAGTTAGGGAATATAGAATTTTCGAACATTGAGGTAAAGCCTTTCCAAACTGTAATTGATGGAGTGGTATTTGGACTTGTTCCTAATGAGGAATATGACACGGTCGACTTGGAACCAAGTTCGACAATTTCATTTCATGAGCCGTGGGACGGAGAATATGACACTTAATAAGATTTGACAAATAAAAACTACGCACAACCGCATGTTTCTGCAATAGTGCCGTGACGGGTTGGTTTTAGTTTTATTTTCGTTCAACGCTTTTGTTTCCCTGTGAATTTTTGATGGATCTATTTTTTTGATCATCAAATGTGTTGGAGGCATCAAACCGTTTCAATAAAAAAGGTCTACTTGCCTTGGCAGTTCGATGCGTTGGCAAAGTAGACCTGGTCGTTAAACAGCGTAAAAACTGTTAGTTGGAACCGTAGGTAAACGGAATAGGTGAAATGGTTTTAAACTCGCGGCTGGTGGGTCCAAAGACAGACTTTACATACCTCTTAGCAATGTAAGCGCTGGGTACCATACCGATGTTCTCTTCGTACAATAGTTTATCGCGTGCAATAATAGCGGTAATAAACGTAGCACGGGTAGACTTGGCGAGTAAATTGCGAGTTTCAATTTCATTGACCATCGCACGGAGACTTTCAATTTGCAATTCCAATTCGTTGGGCGAATAATTGGCTTCCGCTTCCACCAGCGCTACCAGGTTTTTAAAGTTATCTACCTTACGATTGAAACTACGCTCTGCTTTTGCGTTCCTTTTCTCTACCTCCTTATCGACCGATGCATTTTCATCCAACAATTTGGTTCCTTCCTCTTCCGGAAGTGCCTTGGCACGTACCCCTCTGAATTTCCGAACGCTCGCTCCTATTTTAGTAATTGCTTCGGGCAATACATCCGAAGAGGCTACGGCATTGTTGATGGAGGTAACTAGTTTATCGAGCTGGGCAAAGACGCGGCTGCGCATGGTGATTGCAGTAGACATTTTGCTGTGGGCTGCCTTTACCTCTGCCAGCCTAGCCTTTCCCTGATCAATCATGGCTTGCATGTTCTCAAGCTTGATTGTGGCTTTTGCCGGGTCGAACTTTTTACCAAATTTAGAACACCACACGTAGAGTTCTTCAAAATTGGTAACGTTAATTGGGTGACCTGTTGCATGTTTCTTTTCCATAGTTTTTATTTTTTTTTGTATAAAAACCATAGGCATAATTCATGCCAAAGTCAAAAACCTTTAAAGCAGCGAAATTTGCGACTTTTTGAAATGCTTAGTAATATCAATTAACGATATATAAACAATTTACTCTTTTTATATAACGAAAAAACATGATTTAGAGAGCCTCACGGATCTAAATGGGTGATAGAAAAGTAGAGTGAGATTGACTGATGTTTTGTTTGAACTCTAAAAAGTTATTCGTTTTTTGTGCAGTGGTGGCGATTTAAAATGAACTAGTTTACGCGGCTTCTAAGCCCGATAGGAAGGGCAAAATGTGTGGAACCGGGTAAATCAACGATAAAAAAGGAATATATTGGTTTGAAAAGTGGTAATTGCTTAGTCACCGATATATGAGAAATAGGCGCAAGTTTTGGTAAAACATGCGGTTATTCTGATGTTGTGGCTCATTTTACTGGACAGATGACACCAATGATTTTAACGACAAAATATCTTACCTTTTGGACAAGGGTAAGGAGAGAGTTTTTAACTGGATTTCTAATTGTGTCCGCCATTATACTTTACAACTACATTAAAGAGAAAAATGAATTTGAGGTATTTGGACAGATGATTATTGGTTTTGGTTTGGTTTACATGGCTGTTGCTTTATTTAATGCCCGGACATTTATTAGCGAGGTAAAAATAACGGGTGACAAGATGATTGTAACCGGACATACATTTGATACACGTTGGGACAAAGAGATAGACATTAAAACTTCGGACATTAAAATAAAGTCTAAGGGACATGGACGAGGTAATGTTGAGTATTATCTGAGAATAATTTCGGACGACAAGACGGTGGACATTAACCGTTCCTTCACTTGGGACTACTCTTCCCTTTTGACAATATTTCATGAATTCAAGAGAATCAAAGGGGAGAAAATAATTTTTGACGAGAAATACTTTCTTGACATTATGGAGAAGAAAGCCAATGGATTTTCAACGTGGGACATAGCTTCGGGAAAAGAGTTGAGAAAGTAAAACGAGCCACAACACAATGTTTGCGCAATGGTGGCGTGATATCAAGGTATTAAGTATATTTATTTTATAAAGTTTGCCCACGTGGACAGGACGAGGTTTCAATAAGCCACCACTGCGCAAACACAAACGTTGTTTGCCATGCGCCCTAGAACAAAGTGACAGAATGAGAACAATCTTAGTTATACTTACCGTTGGACTATTGAGTTGGATGGACAAAAGGTTTTGGAGAAACATAAATCTCCATCAGGTAAATTTGTGCTTCAAGTAGAACTCGACAACAGCAAACCGAATGACGGGCATCTAGGATTCCGATTATTGTCCATAGACGGAAAAGAATTGGACTACGTAGCAACCCAGTCTGGTGATCATATGAAATGGGCTGTGACATGGTACAATGACCAGACAATTATCTTAGATAGTCATGACGTTGGGGGATATAGTTGGACAATAGACAAGGGACGACTTAAATCTATGGACCAAGTTACCAAAGACATGATGGACAAATGCATTGAAGCATTCAAAATTAAGTACGGGGTACACGGCATACAACATTAGCTATTATACATATGCTGTAGTGTAGACTTATATACGAGATGACACGAAACCCCTTCGAAGCATTTAGAACTTTACTTTTATACTTAGTGAAGCCTGTCTACTTCCAAAATCCAAAACCATACGACTGATACAAGGCTTTGGGGTGATACACGTTTCCGGCTTTCATCACCAGATCCACTTTGCGGATGTCGCTGATGTTTTTCAACGGGTCGCCATCAATCAAAATCAGATTGGCTCGCTTGCCTGCTTCCACCGATCCCAATTCTTTTTCTTTGCCTGCCACTTGTGCGGAAACCAACGTAGCCGATTGTAAGATGTGTGCATTCGGAACGCCTGCCTTCGCATACAACTCCAACTCGCGGTGCAATGCAAAGCCGGGGAAGTCATCGGTGCCGGGAACAAACGTAATCTTGTTGTCATACAAAAGTTTCAACATCTTCAACATGTTGTCGTACGACTGCCGGTACGTAGATTCTTTGCCTTTGCGGGTGGGCAAACCTCCGGCATATAAACTTCGCTTGAACTCTGCCGGAAATTGATTGACAATGGTTTCATATCCATTGGCCAGTTTGCCTTCGTCATTCACAAACATGCCTTCAAAAATTGCCATGGTAGGATCGACCACAATATTCTTCGACTTCAACAATTGTATAAACTGCTTGGCCGCAGGCGATTTCAAATCGATGTCTTTCGCACGCTCGCCCACTTTGATAAACCGGCCCATGGAGCGGGTATCGAGTGTATCGCCCATAAAATTGAGCATCACCATGTTCATGTGGATGATCTGATCGTAGCCATCATTCACCGCCCGAGTAGCTGTCATAAACGAAGGAATGTGTCCACATACTTTCATACCACGCGCATGAATGCGAGCAGCGAGCGGCTTCACCCAATCTACCGGAATGGAGCTGTACAACTTCACTTGCTGATAACCGCGATCCGCGTAAAAATCTACCGCAGCCAATCCTTCTTCCAAAGTCTTCACAATCTTTCCGGTCGGCCCGGCAAAGGGCCCGGCAAAGTCAATGAAGCCCGACATGATGCTGATCTCGGGTCCCAACAATTCGCCCCGGTCAACTTGCTTTTTTGTATCGGGTAAATCCAGCGCATTCGCTAAATCTTTGATATTGGTAACACCACCCGCCAGGTGATACAGGCCCTGCTCGGTGCTATAGTGCGCATGGTTGTCCCACAGGCCGGGCATCAATACCTTGCCGGTTCCATCAATCACTTTATAATTGCTTTCTATTTTAACCTTCGATGCTTTGCCCACTTCGCGAATCAATCCTTTGTCCACCACCACGGTTTGCGCTTTCATGTGTTTCCCCGTAAGGGAATTAAACACCGTCACATTCTTAAAAGCTACGGGTTGATCGCTCACTTCTACTAACTGGTCGGCCTGCAGTTCAAAGTAATCATGTTCGGCTCGTTTCTGCGCTTCGTATAATTCAGGCACCGTGTTTTCGTATCCTTTCAACACCACGCCACCCCAACCACTCACAGCTGCAAAGAACTTCTTCTTCGGTGTAAACCACGCGTGCGATGGCGGACCTCCTGCGCCCACAAACGAATAGAGTTCTAACTCTTCGCTGATTCCATCGATGCTGGTAGTATGATTCTTAATGTGCTTGACTTGCAAAAAGCCGGAAGGCAATGTTTCAATCTGATGATTCTTTTGCTGAAGTGCCGCTTGCAGCATCCACTCGATTTCGGCCGGAGTAGAATTGATGGGTGAATAAAGTGCAGGAGCGGTAATCTTTTTGGTTCCGTTTTCCGTAGCGCTTTTCCAACGCGCCTCGCCATTGGCAACTTCGTATTTCTCTTCAACCGGTGCCTTGTAATAATCAAATCCTGTTACCGATCGGTAAACCGGAATGCCTTTGTCATCGGTCTTCAGCGTGACAGTAAGGCCGGGGCCGCGCCCGCGATCGTTGAACTCGTAAAAGAGTGTATACGTGCCCGGGGCGTTTTGCACCATCCACTGCTGACCGCTGGGCTTACCGGCAGAGAGTACAACATAGCGAACGGTGTCCTGAGCGCACAGTGACAGAGATACACTGAACAGCGCAAGTGCTACTAACTTCTTCATCGTATTTTATTTTTATGTCTTATCGGCCAGAGAAATTAAAAGTGTAGAAGAGATTAACTCCTACACTTTTAAGGGTCATTACATTTTCAGTACCGTGAATTCCACTCTTCGGTTGTTGGCGCGCCCCTCCTCGGTTTCATTGCTATCGATCGGCTTCGATTCTCCATACCCATGCGCCTGCAATCGCGAAGCATCAATGCCCTGGCTCGCCAGATAATCTACCACCGACTGCGAGCGGCCTTGCGAAAGGTTGGCATTGTAAGTATCCGATCCTTTGCTATCGGTATGGCCGGCAATCTCAACTGATACTTTCGGGTTTTGCTTTAGGAAGTCCACCACTTTATTCAACTCCACAAATGATTCTGATTTGAGGGTGGTTTTGTCAAAATCGAAATAGATGTTTTTCAACCGCACGGTAATACCCACTTCAATCGGTGTGAGGAAAATGTTTTTCACGAGTGGAGTAATATCGGGATTCTCTGCCTGCACACTGTCGGTGGCATTCAAATAACCTTCGGCTGAAACGGCATACAAATACCATCCCAAGCCCGGAATGTCTTGCTGGTATTTTCCATCCGCACTGTTCAATTTGTATTCGATGGATCGATCTGATTTAGAAACAATGTTGATGCGTGCATTCGCCACCGGATTGTTTGTTTTCTTATCGACTACATCACCCGCCAACGCCAATTGCTTGGCAATGGGCATCAGGCCGATGTCTACACGCAAGGTGGTATCACGGACTAACTTCGGTGGCACTTTGTAATCTTGTGTGAAGGGTAAAAATCCGTTGGATGCAGCGGTGATGGTGTAACCCGGCACTTCCGGTATGCGTGTTTCAAACTTACCAACTGTGGAAGATTTTAAGTTGACCGGCTTTTGCTCTTTCATCTTCACTTCCAGCGCAGCCACCAGCGGCTGTTGTGTTTTTTGATTGAACACATTTCCCACGAGGGTGATCTTAATGTTGCGTGGCTTGAGGATCAGCAAATCGAAATTTCCTCCATCGGTTACATTGCCCGCACGAGCTGTAAAAATGTTGCCGTGCACATCAATGGAAAAGTAGGCATCTTCTGAGGGCGTGTTGATGGCATGACCTAAATTCACCGGCTCTGACCAATTGGTCCAGCTCTCATCCAAACGGGTGGTCTTGTAAATATCGCTGCCCCCTACCCGCTCTTTCACAAAGCGGTTGCTGGCAAAATAAAGTGTCTTTTGATCGGGTGCGAGAAACGGAGCATAGTCATCGGCAATAGAGCTGATCTTTAACTTCACCGGTTTTGAATAGTGTCCATCCGGCTGCTTGGAAGACAAATACAGATCACTGAATTTATCTTTTTCCTTCTCGGCAAAGTACATGATGATTTGCTTGCCATCGGCAGAAATGGTGGCACCATTAAATACACCTTTATCCATCTTGTCGAAATCCGTTACCATCAATTCGGTAAAGCCTCCACCGGAACTCACCAACGAAAAACCCTTTGAATTTTTGGAGCGGCCGCCACGAATAAAGATCGAGCCATCCGGCAAAAAACTAAATACCTGGTTGAAACGATTTTGGTTAAGTGGCGAACCGGCATGCGTAGCCTTCGACCACTGCCCTTTATCATCTAACGTAGAAATCCATATATCCTGACTTCCCTCTTTGCCATAGGTATTATCCGGATGGTTGGCTACGAAGTAATACAAACTCTTGCCATCGGGTGAAATCACGGGCGATACTTCATTGTAGCGCGTGTTCACGTTGTCGTTCATCTTCACCAGCTCGTAGCGCGGACTGATTTCTTGTGCCAACACGCTCGCAGCAAACAAAACAAGGATAGCTAGAAACGAGAATTTCATTGGAGGGGGGTTAGTGTGGTGAGCCAATGACTAGTAAGTGATCGAGAAAAATCCGCGGTGGCTAAGACCAATCATCACCAAAATAATGACCAAAGCAATGGCATTCAGCGTAAACATGCGCTTGTGTCTGAAGGCACCGTCTTTGATCTTCTTCGATGAAATACGAGCAATGGTAATCAGCGTAATCGCCAGAATCATACCTGTATTATGCTCTACCAACCAGTAGCGAGCTACGCGGTCGCCCATGGCAGCACCACTGAAAATAACCAACGGGCTTAGAAAGAATAACAAAATACCGAGCAGCAATTGCGTGTGTGTAAGAATGAAGAGACCCAAACTCAGCTTGTCATCCAATTTGGAATAGGCAGAGCGGTTCATCCAGCCCATGAGCGACCGCAAAATAACTACGATCAACACGATCAAAAGGAAATAACGAACGACAGAGTGGGTGGCAAGTAAAATGCTGTGCATATCTATTAACGGTTTTTTAGTTTCTGACTCGAAAATTACACCAAGAATAGCAATTTTCCGCTTTGGGCTTGGATTTGTTTGTTTTAGAGTGCCAGTGGTTATCTTGCAGGCTTAAATCCATAAAAAAGCCATGTCTTTCCGATCATTGCTCTGTGCCTGCATGCTATTCGCGGCAATTCCTTCGTTCGGGCAAGCCGACACCATCAAAGTGGGTGCGTATGTATTGAGTGTGCACGATATCAATTTCCACGATAAGGAATACACCGCACGCTTTTGGCTTTGGTTTATTTATAACAATCCGAAATACGATTTCACCACACAATTAGATATGCCCACGGCCAAGGGATATGAGCAGGCACCACCTATTGCCGATAGTCTGGAAGGAAAGGCTTGGGTGATGATGAAGATGAAGGCAACGATGAAGGAAAAGTGGAATGTGCAGGATTTTCCGTTTGATCAGCAGCACCTGAGCATGCAAATCGAAAACTCGCAATATGATATTACCAGCATGGTCTTTAAAGCCGATGAAGCCGGAAGCAAATTTAGCCCTACGGAAGCCATTGATGGATGGAACATTCGCAACTTCAAAGTATCAGTAGGAACGAATGATTATCAAACCGGATTTGGCGATTCGCGACCGGGCCGCCACCCGCAGACTTTTTCTTCTTTCGTGATCGAAATGGATCTACAGCGCGATGCGCTTGGACTGTTTATGAAAATATTCTTAGGCATGTACATTGCGTTTCTCATTGCCATGATCAGCTTCGCACCTAAGCCATGGGAACATGAGCCGCGTTTTGGCCTGCCGGTGGGTGGTTTGTTTGCCGCAGTCGGTAATAAATACATCATCGATTCATTGCTACCCGAATCATCTACGTTTACACTGGTAGATACCCTTCACACACTTACGTTCTTTGCCATCTTCAGCATCTTGCTGGTGTCGGCAATTTGTTTGCGTTTGTACGATGCCGGTAAAAAAGAAAAATGCTTGCGAGTTAACAAAGTGGGATCGCGTGTTATTTTGATCATTTATGCGCTGGCTAATTTAATTTTTGTTGGAACTGCTGTTTTTAATTAATCGATGATGAAGAAAATTCTGGCCGAACTACTCACGATTGGAGATGAGATTCTGTATGGACAAATTGTAGACACCAACTCGCAATGGATGAGTGTGGAACTCGATAAAGTGGGAATCAAGGTGATTCGTAAGACAACGGTGGGCGATCAGGAAGATGAAATTCTGACCGCTTTCGCGGAAGCAGAAACAAGAGCAGATATTGTATTGATCACCGGAGGCCTCGGCCCCACGAGTGATGACTTGACCAAACCGTTGCTGGCAAAATATTTTAACTGCGAATTGCAGATGCACGAAGAAGCGCTGGCAGAGGTAACAGCATTCTTCAAAAGTCGCGGACGTGAAATGACGGAGCTTAACCGTCAACAAGCTGCGCTGCCAACGTGTTGTACCAAAATCGCCAACCCCATTGGCACTGCACCGGGCATGTGGTTCGAAAAAAATGGCAAAGTATTTATGTCGATGCCGGGCGTGCCCCACGAAATGAAGAAGATGATGACCGAGCGCGTCATCCCCAAACTGAAAGAAACATTTCAAACACCTCATATTTATCACAAAGTCATTCGCACCATTGGCATTGGTGAGTCTTTTCTGGCGGATAAAATTTCCACTTGGGAAAAGTCATTGCCCCCTCATATCAAATTAGCCTATCTGCCCAGCTTGGGAGAAGTAAAGTTGCGATTGACAGGCTTCAGTTCATCGTCCAGTTCCTTAGAAGCGGAGATTGATGAACTCGTTAAAAAATTACAACCACTGGCCGGAGAGTATATCTATGGCTATGGCGATGAGCCCATCGAAGTGGCGATCGGTAAAATGTTGCGCGACCGCAAGCTGACCATCTCGATGGCAGAAAGTTGCACGGGAGGATACCTGACTCATTTGATTACTTCCGTAGCCGGTTGCTCCGATTATTTCCTGGGAAGCATGGTGCCGTATGCATATGAAATCAAAATGCGGCAATTGGGAGTGAAGCCGGAGATTTTAGAAAAGTATGGCGCTGTGAGCGAACCCACCATTATCGAAATGGCCAACATTGTGCGTGCCAAGTTCAATACGGATATTGGCGTGGCAACGAGCGGTATTGCCGGACCCGGAGGCGCCACCCCCGAAAAACCGGTGGGCATGGTGTGGATTGCTTACTCCGACAAACACCAGACTGTCACCAAAAAGTTGCAGCTTTCGCAAGATCGGATGCTCAACATTCGGTTGGCTTCAATGGCGGTGTTAAATTTGATACGACTCAGCTTGCCAAAATAATTCAAGCGCCATGCCTCAGGCAGAAAAAAGGGCTTATGAAAAAGGTGAAATGAGTGATTCGGAGAAAATAAATTTCGTGCGGTGATGCAAACTCAAAATCAAATTCTGATTGATTTCAATCGTTAGCATCGCTGTATAAAAGTAGTAACTTTGGAACTTTAAACGACTTCCGCATATGGCACAAGTAGAACTGATCATGCCCAAAATGGGTGAAAGCATCATGGAGGCTACCATTTTGAAATGGCTGAAGAAACCTGGTGACAAAATTGAGCAAGACGAAAGTGTGTTGGAAGTAGCAACCGACAAGGTGGACACCGAAGTGCCATCGATCTATGCGGGTGTATTGAAAGAATTATTGGCGAAAGAAGGCGAAGTGGTGAAGGTAGGAAAAGCCATTGCCATCATCACCACCGATGTAGCAGCAGGTACACCAGCAGCCAGCTCCACTCCTACTCCCGCTGTGGCAAGTGCTCCTGTCGTAGCCGCTGCCTCCAATGGTCACGCTACACCTGCACCACAAGCAGTCGATTTTAAAAACTCCACACGGTTCTATTCACCGTTAGTAAAAAATATTGCCAAAGAAGAACAGATTGCACTAGCTGAATTAGAAAGCATTTCCGGCACCGGAGCAGAGGGCCGTGTTACGAAAAAAGATATGCTCGACTATGTGCAACAGCGCAAACTGGGTCAGACTATTGCCAGCACACCTCGCACTTCTTCAGCTCCTTTGGTACCTGCATCGATCAGCGGTGGCGATGAAATCATTCAGATGGACCGTATGCGCAAGATGATTGCCGAGCGTATGGTGGACAGCAAACGCATTTCGCCACACGTGACATCTTTTGTAGAAGCCGATGTAACCAACATCGTATTTTGGAGAAACAAGTGGAAGAACGACTATCAAAAAAGAGAAGGCGATTCGCTTACCTTCACTCCTATTTTTATTGAAGCCGTCATGATGGCGATCAAAGATTTCCCGATGATCAACGTGCAGGTGGATGGCGATCGCATCATCAAAAAGAAAGACATCAATATCGGTATGGCGGTGGCATTACCTACCGGCAACCTGATTGTGCCCGTGATTAAAAATGCCGATCAGTATAACATCAGCGGTTTGGCCAAAGCAGTGAATGACTTAGCGAAGCGCGCCCGCGAAAACAAATTGAAGCCGGACGAATTAGCGGGTGGCACCTTTACCGTATCGAATGTAGGTTCATTCGGTAATGTGATGGGCACACCGATCATCATGCAACCGCAGGTAGCTATTTTAGCTTTAGGCGCTGTGCAGAAAAAACCGGCCGTGGTGGAAACTCCATATGGCGATGCCATTGCGATTCGTCACAAAATGTTCTTATCACACTCGTACGATCATCGCGTGGTGGACGGGGCATTGGGTGGAAGTTTTGTGCGCAGGGTAGCCGACTACCTGGAAAAGTTCGATATCAACAAAAGCATTTAAGTTTTCAAAAAGATGGGATTAGGAACGAGTGTTTAAAGTACACTTGTTCTTAAGTCTCAAGTCTCACGTCTCATATCTAAATCTTCAGCAATGAAATTCGGAACGAAAGCAATTCACGCAGGTGTAGAACCAGATCCTACCACCGGTGCCATCATGACACCGATTTATCAAACGTCTACTTACGTGCAGGAGTCACCTTCCAAGCACAAAGGCTACGCCTACGCACGTGGTGCCAATCCTACCCGCAATCAACTTCAGAAAAACATTGCGGCACTGGAGAACGGAAAATTCGGATTGTGCTTTTCGAGTGGCATGGGTGCTACTGATGCCGTATTGCGTTTACTCAATCCGGGTGACGAAGTAATTACAAGCAACGATTTGTATGGCGGTTCGTATCGCCTCTTCACGAAAGTGTATGAGCGTGCCGGCATCAAGTTTCACTTTATTGACCTCACCAACGTAGCGAACATCGAGCCGTTAGTTAACTCTAAAACCAAATTGCTTTGGTTGGAAACTCCTTCCAATCCATTGATGCGCATCATCGATATTGAAGCATGCGTGGCCATTGCCAAAAAACACAAGATCCAAGTAGCAGTAGATAACACATTTGCTTCGCCTTATCTGCAAAACCCATTGGATTTGGGTGCCGACATTGTGATGCATTCGGTGACCAAATATTTGGGTGGCCACAGCGATGTGATCATGGGCGCGCTGGTAGTGAATGATGAGACACTTTATAAAGACTTAGCTTTCATCGCCAATTCGTGTGGCGCAGTGCCCGGCCCACAAGATTCATTCTTAGTGTTGCGTGGTATCAAGACACTGCATTTGCGCATGGAGCGCCATTGCTTCAACGGAAAAAAGATTGCTGAATATTTACGCCAACATCCGAAAGTAGGGAAAGTTTATTGGCCCGGATTTACGGATCACCCGAATCACGCCATTGCGAAAAAACAAATGAAGGATTTCGGTGGTATGCTTTCCTTCACGTTAAAGGATGATCAATTGGATAAGGCCATTAAGATGATGGAGAGTGTCCAAATATTCTCTCTGGCAGAATCGCTTGGAGGCGTTGAATCTCTCATCAATCACCCGGCTTCGATGACGCACGCCAGCATTCCGAAAGAAGAGCGCATTAAAAACGGATTGAGCGATACGTTGATTCGGTTGAGTGTGGGCGTGGAAGATGTAGAAGACTTGATTGCTGATTTAGAACAAGCTCTCGCCCAATAAAACGATAAGAACTAGTGCGAGGGAAGGGTAACGATAAATTCGCTTCCCTCCTTTTCTTTGGTCTTCAGTTCAATCGATCCGTTCAATCGGTCTACCAGTGTTTTAACGATCGCCAACCCCAGACCATTCGAACTTTCAGAAGCGGTGGGGCGTGCACTGAGGCGTTTAAATTTCTTGTATAAGAATTGCTGATCTTTTTCCGTAAAGCCCGGCCCCTGGTCTTTTACATGAACGATTATTTTTCCATGAACCCAGGAACCACTCACCCAAATCGTGCTGCCGCTTTTTGAAAACTTGATGGCGTTGGAAAGTAGGTTCTCGAGTATTCGCAAGAGGTAGGACCTGTCCGTAACGACCGTAACATTCATCTGCTGATATTCAATCTTAATCTTTTTCGCTTCTGCCACCACTTGCTGCGCGGTGACGCATTCACTAATCAGCTGAGCTAAGTCAAACGCTTCCGGAGCGGGTAAGTTGTTGTTCTCCTCCATGGCGTGTACATCCAGCAAGTCGGTAATCAAATTCGAACCGCCCCGTGTCGATTCTTTGATCTTGGCAACATAATCTTGCTGACGTTCATTCAGTGTGCCATCGAGTTCAATTAATTGCACGAGCCCGGTAATTCGGTTGAGTGGCGCTTTCAAATCGTGGGCCACAATGCTCATGAGGGTATCTTTCTCGTTGATAATTTCGGATAACAAATGATTTCGTTTCGACAGTGCTTCATTCTGATCTGCAATCTCCTGCTGGTGCTGATTGATCTGCTGATTCCGAATCGCCAACTGTGTGTTACTCGTTTTTCTTCGTTTGCTGATCCGCCACGTGATGATGGCTAACACCGCTAAGAATGCAATGACCACGCCCGAGAGAATATTTACCAATCGCTGCCTGCTAACGATCGTCTCCGCCTGAGCCTTTTGTAACTTCAGCAATTCGTTTTCCTTTTCCTTTGTTTCAATCTGCAATTCAAACTGAAGGCGCTCTACTTTTCGTGCCAATTCTAAATCTTCCACGGAATCTTTCAACACCAAATAGTGATTCATGTAGCCAATCTCGTCTTGCTTCTTGCCCATTAGGCTGGAGGCGGTTGCCAACTGAAAATAGGCTTCCATCTGAAAAGCGGAGGACTGCGTTTCCTTTGCCACTTTCAGAGCGGATGCAAATTCAATGACAGCCCTGGAATATTGTTTATTGGCGAGATAGACTTTGCCAATCAGCAAGTGTGCCTGCGGCAGCATCCTTCGGTTGTTGTGTTTTAGAATGACTTTAAATCCACGCTCGCCAAGTTCGCGTGCCCGATCTAAGTGTCCTTGTCGCAGATAGTTTTCCGCCAATAAGATATTGGTCTCGGCCAGGTTGATTAGATCATTTGTGAGACGGCCTACCGAATCGGCTTTTAGAAAATACGCATTCGAAGAATCGATCTGATTGTCTTCACGCACCAGCGCGCCTAAGTAGGTATAGGCCGCCATGATGTCGCGGTTGTTTTTTAATTTCAAACGAATTTGCAATGCTTCTTTATACGATTGCTCGGCCTTGGCATAATCGAGTTGCACGCGATATAAGTTGGCTAAACTCTGCTTGGCGTAGGCGATACCCGAAAGATCGTGTGTTGCTGTAAAAAGCTTCAACGCTTGTACATAGTAATTAAACGACTTCGCCACAATGCCCTGTTCGAACAAAAGTCGACCGATGTTATTATTGGCATAGGCCATCTGCACAGAATCGGCTTGCGCTTCGGCTGTTTGAATGGCTTGCTGATAATATTCAAATGCCTTGATTCGATCACCTTTATAATTGAAGGCAACGCCCACAAAGTTCAATGGCTTGGCTAGATTTAATTTGAGATGAAGGCGACCGCCCAATTCAAATGCTTTTTGCCCGTAGTAGATGGTACTATCCGGAGCGGCAAAGCGATACTCCCACGCGAGCGCGCTCAGTGCGTTAAACTGAATTTCAGTCTCCTCATTGCTTAACTGTTTCCTCAGGCTGTCAATCAAAGGTCGATTTTGGGCCACAACGGGGAAATGCAGCGAAAGAATGAGTAGAACCCAAAGGATTTTCCTCATCATAAATTGGACGCAAAGTTATCATTATTGTCCAAATGTTCACGGCCGAAATGATCACCATTTTCGATGGCTCTATTGATTCGCTTCACCACATCGTCTAGCTCATCGCCCGATTTTTTGAGGTGCTCGACCAGCTCCAATTCTTTCATCTTCAAATCCGACACTTCAATTAAGTGAATCAATCCCAACATCCGGCAAAGGGGTGCTCGCAGCAAATGCGAATTGATGAATGCGTATTCGGCCAATTGTTGATTTTGGTTCTCCAATTCGTGCGTGCGCTCGCGGATCCGCTGTTCTAAACTTTGATTGATGCGGATGATTTCCTTTTTCTGTTCGCGAATGCGTGCTTCGTACTGCCTGCGCTGCGTAGCCCGAAACATCAAAGAAACAATATCCGACAAGGCTTGCGCAAAGATGATGTCTTCCGGTAACCAATGGCGGTGCTCGTGATGTTCGCAACAAATTACGCCACCCAGCTTTCCGTCTAAGAAATAAGGAGTGTCGAGCATGGACTGAATATGATGCGGACGCAGGTAACTGTCTTTGAATTCAAATGTATAATTATCTGTTTCGGCCTCATCGGCAGGAATGACTTCCTCCTTCAGCAAGGCTTCAAAGTATCGCGGAAATTCTTTGCCTTGCAATTCTTCGTCTTGCGTAAAGGCATCTGTTTCTAATTCGTATAAAAGCAAGCATTTGATGCTATTGGTGTCGGGCAAATATTGCCACACGCTTACCCGATGTGTTTTCAAACTCTTGGCGGCTGTTTTGGTAATATCCCGCAACGCCTCCACACTATCGCCAAAGTTTACGCTACGGCTTTTTGAAATATTCAACAAAGTATGCCAATGCTCCTCCAGCGTTGCATTTCGGCTGAATATCTCGGATGCACGCAATTCCAACTCTGCATTGGTTTTTTCAATTTGTTCAAACTGCTGCCGCAGCAATTCATTTTGTTCTTCGATATGATGTCGCTGAACGGTTATCTCATCGCGCTGCTGGGTCAGTTCTTCGTTTTGAGTGAGCACTTCTTCTTTCTGTTCGAAAAGATCTGCATTACTTTCTTTTAAAGCGTGCAGTAGGCGAGCCTTTGATCGTGAAAACGACTCCGTAAAAAGATAGATGACCAACACTAATCCTACATTCCCGATCAGCGATCTCCACGCAGCTTTTCCATCCATCTGCAAGGGAGCACTGTTGAAAAAGAACATGAAAAAAATCATGGAGAGCACGGCCGCCACTGCCCAGACTGTGGCTGCTTTCTTATGAATCAACAAATTTGCCATCAACGGCACGAGCAATAGCCACGGAAGAATAATTGAATAAATTCCACCCGAATAGGCAATGCCGCACAGGAAGCTCATCCAAATCATGGCGATAATGACGTGGGCCATTTGCGAAATGGAAAGCGGCCAGCGAAAGAAGAATAAAACCAAGATGAGCACTCCGCCAAAGGAAACAAACAGCCATTGCGGAATATGAAATTGAAACTGACTGTGCAGCAGCGCAAACAACCAGCTAAGGCCTATTGAAATGAGGATAAAGTTGATGATCAGGCGGGCACGGGAATAGTCTTCCTCATCTTGTTCAAACCGGGAAATAAAAAAATGATAGAATGCATTCATAGATCAATCCTTTTCGCCCATTAACGTGTGTGAAAATTGAGAAATGGACTTGCACCCTACAGACCTTTGAAGGGGTTTTGCACATGGCAAAAGGATAACCGTGGGGAAGTTCATATCCTAGTGATTTGGTCGAATCGCTAAAGGAATCTAAACTGCGTTAGGTTGGATCACTTATGGCAAATCGCTTGTGTAAAATAATAATAAACAGGGGCAATCAAAGCGAGGTGTAGGTTATTCTAGCAAAAAGAAGAAAAACAAAGCCACTCTTAAGCGAGTATATAGAACTAGTCTTTTTCTACAAAGTTGAGATCACGTCCAAAAGTCTCGCCAATCAGTCGCAAAGCAAAAAAAGCAATGATCACGGTGCCAATTCCCACCACGAGTGCTCCGTTGACAATACCCAACTGGGGACGCAGGAATTTGAAAATCAAGGTGAGTGGCACCACCGTGCCCCGAATGAAGTTGGGAACCGATGTAGTAACGGTCGAGCGAAGGTTGGTGCCAAATTGCTCGGCTGCAATGGTGACAAACAGGGCCCAATAACCAACGCCAAAGCCGAGCAGGAAGCAGTTGATATAAAAACTATCCACGCTTTTGTAAGGCGAAAACAAATACCATCCCACAAAAATCATAGTGAGGAAGATAAATATCGTCACCACCTTCTTTCGCGAACTTAACGCCTGACTTACCAGTCCGCTCACCATATCGCCAGCCGCCAAACCGAGGTAGCTATACATCACCGCATCTCCGGCTAAAACGCCCCCTTCTATACCAAGCGCTTTCGCAAACTCTGGTGAAAAGGTGATCAGGATACCGATCACAAACCAAATCGGAAGTGCGATGAAGATACAGCCCATGAATTTAATAAACCGTTCCTTTTGGTTGAAGAGTTGAAAGAAATTTCCACGCTGCACACTGGATTCCTTCACTTTTAAGAAGATACCGGATTCGAAAACACTCACCCTCGCAATCAGCAATAATAAACCCAACCCTCCGCCTATAAAGTAAGCGATCTGCCAATCAAAACGTTTTGCCACAAAATTGGCTAACACGGCCCCTAGTAAACCCACTGCGGCTACTAGCGTGGTGCCATATCCGCGTAAGCGAGGTGGTAATGATTCGGATACCAATGTGATGCCGGCCCCTAATTCTCCTGCCAAACCAATCCCGGCAATAAATCGAAGCACCGCATATTGATCTACGGTAGTGACAAAACCATTGGCAATATTGGCCAACGAATACAATAAGATCGATCCGAACAACACCGAAAGTCTGCCGCGCTTATCGCCCATGATCCCCCAAATCAACCCTCCTACCAGCAAGCCGGTCATTTGCACCTGCAACAAAAATTCACCCTGACTCAACAAATCGGCTTCTGCAACCCCCATGCTTGCCAAACTTGGTTTTCGTACAATGCTGAACAGCAACAAGTCGTAGATGTCCACAAAATAACCAAGTGCCGCCACAATCACGGGCACACTAAAAAGGGGCTTGAGGCTTCGTTGTTCCATATTAATTTTGTGTTAAAATAAATCAGAATATTCAATATTCCGCTTCTCTCCTTCTCTAACCTTCATTTCGCCATCTATAAAAATCCGATGGCATTATTCTGCTTTTTATCTTAAACTGTGATTTAAAGCCTAAATCAACTTTACTATGAAGCAAATCTATTGGGTCGTTTTCTTTCTGTGCGCGGCTCTTGCCGGAAGTGCACAAAAGAAAGAAACGAAAGCCCCTACCCTTACTTTCGATGAAAAACTATACAATGCACTCGAATGGCGAAGCATCGGGCCCTATCGAGGTGGACGTGCGGCAGCCGTAACCGGAGTGGCAGGAAAACCCAACCTCTACTACATGGGTGCCACCGGTGGTGGGGTCTGGAAAACCAATGATGGTGGCAACACCTGGTCAAATATCTCCGATGGCTTCTTTGGAAGTTCAATCGGCTCTATCGCTGTCAGCGAATGGGACAACAATGTAATCTATGCAGGGCAAGGCGAAGGTACCGTGCGCGGCAATGTATCGTACGGGCATGGCGTATGGAAATCTACGGATGCCGGTAAAACCTGGAGCTTCAGTGGACTAAAAGAATCAAGGCACATTCCACGCATTCGCATTCATCCTAAAAATCCGGATGTAGTGTATGCGGCTGTGCTGGGCGACTTATTTAAATCATCGCAGGAAAGAGGTGTTTACAAAAGCGAAGACGGTGGTAAAAACTGGAAACGTGTTTTGTTTGCCAATGCCGATTCCGGAGCAGTCGACTTATGTATGGATCCCAACAACCCGCGTATTTTGTATGCTTCCATGTGGCGCATTCGCAGAACGCCTTATAGTTTAGAAAGCGGTGGCGAAGGATCGGCTATTTATAAAAGTACCGATGGTGGCGAAACCTGGAAAAACATTTCTGCCAACGAAGGAATGCCGAAGGGACTCTGGGGAATTTCGGGTGTGGCCGTTTCTCCGGTAAATTCTAATCGCGTGTTTGCCATGATCGAAAATGACAATGGCGGGGTGTATCGTTCAGACGATGCAGGACTTACCTGGAAGAAAATGAATGACGATCGCAACCTGCGTCAACGGGCGTGGTACTACACAAAAATTTATGCCGATACCAAAGACGAAGACATGGTGTATGTGATGAACGTGTCTTATCACCGATCCAAAGACGGAGGTAAAACATTCCAATCATACAATGCGCCACATGGCGACCATCATGATTTCTGGATAGCTCCCGAAGACAACCAACGTCAGGCGATTGCCGATGACGGAGGTGCACAAATTTCTTTTGATGGTGGCGAAAACTGGTCTACCTATGAAAACCAACCTACCGCACAGTTTTATCGCGTAGTAACGGATAACCATTTCCCCTATCGCATCTATGGTGCGCAACAAGATAACAGCACCATCCGCATCGCTCATCGCACGGATGGCTTTTCCATTGGCATGCGCGATTGGGAACCAACGGCAGGAGGTGAAAGCGGACACATTGCCGTTGATCCTACCAACAACGACATTGTGTATGGCGGCAGCTATGATGGCCTCTTAACCGCCCGCAACCATGCCACCGGTGAAGAAAGAAATGTAAACGCCTGGCCGGATAACCCAATGGGTCACGGAGCGGAAGGCGCTAAGTATCGCTTTCAGTGGAACTTCCCGATTTTCTTTTCACCGCACAATCCCAAAAAATTATATGCTGCCTCTCAGCACTTGCATGTAAGCTACAATGGTGGCGAAAGTTGGGAATTAGTAAGCCCTGATCTGACCCGAAATGATCCGAGCAAACTGGGACCTTCCGGTGGACCGATCACGAAAGACAATACTGCCGTAGAATATTATTGTACCATTTTCGCAGTGGCCGAATCTCCCTATGAAAAAGATTTGATCATAGCCGGTTCAGACGATGGACTGGTGCACATCACCCGCGATGGTGGCAAGAAATGGGACAAGCTTTCCATTACCGGAATGCCGGAGTGGACGATGGTGAATAGCATTGAGTTCGATCCATTTGTAAAAGGGGGTGCTTACATTGCTACCACCAGCTATAAATCAGGCGATGCAAAACCGTATCTGTTCAAAACCAAAGACTACGGAAAAACGTGGACTAAAATTACGGATGGCATTGACCCTACTCACTTTACACGTGTGGTTCGTGCCGACCAAAAGAGACCCGGCTTGCTTTATGCAGGCACTGAGTTTGGCATGTACATTTCCTTTGATGATGGTGCCAGTTGGAAACCGTTTCAACTCAATTTGCCAACGGTGCCGATTACAGATCTTACCATCAAAAACGATAACCTCATTGCCGCTACACAAGGAAGAAGTTTCTGGTTGATAGACGACATCACTCCGCTTCATCAATTGAATCAAACCGTGGTGAGCAGCGATGTGTATTTGTTTAAGCCCATGGCCAGCTACCGCATGAATGGCGGTCAGGCAGGACGAAGAGGTCAGCCGAAAACCGAAGGCGTGAATCACAGCAATGGTGTGATGATTCATTACTTCCTGAAAGACACCACGAAAGCTGTGGCTTCTTTAGAGATTTTAGAATTATCCGGGAAGCTGATCAAAAAGTTTTCTACCAAACCCGACAAGAAAGCCAAAGAGGAAGAATTAAAGATCAAGCAAGGAATGAACAAATTCGTTTGGAACATGCGCTATCCGGACGCTGAAGGTTTCGATGGAATCATTATGTGGGCGGCATCGCTTACCGGCCCCAAGGCAATACCGGGAGTTTACAAAGTGAAACTGACGGTGAACGGCAAATCATCTGAAGCTGAATTTGAAATTTTGAAAGATCCACGCACCAGTGGCTCGCTGGCCGACATCAAGGAGCAGTTCGACTTCTCTATTGCTGTGCGCGATAAACTGAGCGAAACCAATAAGGCCATCAAACAAATTCGCACCACGCGCGAGCAAATCAATCGCGTAACAGAACCAATGAAAGGCAAAGAAGACATGAAAGATGCCACCGACCTGGCGAAATCTATTTTGGATGAAATCAAAAAAATAGAAGAGGCATTGTATCAAACAAAAAACAGAAGTGGACAAGATCCTCTGAACTACCCTGTGCGCCTGAACAACAAGTTAGGTGCACTTGGATCGGAAGTGGATGGCAGCGACTTTAAGCCTACCGAACAAGTGAAAGCGGTGAACAAGGAAGTGACAGAGAAGATTGACGTTCAATTGAATCAGTTGAACAAAGTAATGACTGACAAAATACCGAAGTTCAACGAGATCATTAAGCAAAAACAAGTCAGCGCCATTACCATCGATGTGATGTAATCATTGACCTACTAGAATGAGAGGCTGCTCTTATCATAAGGGCAGCCTCTTTTATTTTCCTGATTTTGAATGGAGCCCGCCTTGTGGATGTGTTTACAAAGCGATCCAAATAGAGAAACGATTACTTTGCCAGTATCAACCGGCCCGTTTGGGTGGCTGACTTCCCATTGGCAACCAAATTGAGTCGATAGACATAAACTCCGTTTGGCATGCTCGATCCGGAAGCATCGGTGCCGTTCCAGATCAATTCATTCGTTCCAATAATAAACGTACTTACATCGGCACGAGCGTACTCTTTAATCAGGCGGCCATCCAACCCGTAGATTTGCAATGAAAAATCAGATGGCAATTCAGCGCCACCTACCAAAAAGCTAAAGTAAAACTCTGCGGTAGATGGATTCGGATAAGCAGAAAGCAATTGGATGGAAGTTGTATTGGCCACTTTAAATTCGATCTCAAAAGGTTTTACTCCGCTGGAGTTCCCGCTGGCATCTACCCCTTCGGCACGCAATGCATATTTGCCGGCTGTCAAAGTTTCCGGATTAAAATTCATTTGATACGGCTTATCAGCGGTTGCAGCACTCCAAGTGACATCGGTGCGTTTAAAATAGATCCGCTCGTAACTACAGGTGGCAGTTAGACAAGGTCGCTTCAAAAACAACTTGATGCCCATGGTGTCTGTTCGGAACAAAAATTGGTTATCGTCTGCCAACTGCACCACAATTTTTGGATTCGTTGAAACGTAATCTCCATTCTTTACTAACCGACCATCCACCAACACGGTAAGGATGGGCGCTGTCACATCCCCGGTCACCGACAAATAATCGGAAAGCGTGAGTACGTTATTATCATAAACCTGCTCGGGCACCAATTTGGGATTCACAAAAACAGTTACATCGTTGAGGCCAATCTTGCCTTTGGTATCCACTGCCACATTGAATTTTGATGTATCACCCGGAATTGGAGCGGGGATCGTTTGGGTAGTTACCGAAACCAATCCGGAGGTTTTGTTTACCACTTGCGAGCGAACTGTAAGCGGCTGCGCAAAAGTCTTCTCTGAATAATTCACAAACCCATACGGTGCCGAAAAGAATTCTCCCTCCTGCTTCGATTGCTGTGTCAATGCGCCTTTGTAAACCAAAATACCTTCTGCTACCGTTTCGTAATGCACCAACCATTTCCGCAATTGCACCGCGGAAAGATTGACTTCATCACGCATATTCAAAACCACGCGCAGATAGGGAAATCGTTCGGGGTCAATAAAATCAAGGTTCAAATCAAAAGTAATGTTGGCAAATAAGAGTGTTTCTGTGCCTGCTAACGAAACTCCGTAAATTGAAAAAGTAACTTCATCACTCGGTTCAACATCACCTGCGCGAGGAATAAATTTTACCCACGTTTTGGCCGGGCCGATTAATGCGGATTTTAATGATCCACTTGAATATCTACCTGTAATATTTTTATTGACTGACACGGTTTGAGCGGTAGCTGGTGCCGAACTACTGCGAATGAGTTTGGCCGTGCCGGGGCTCGCTCCTTTTCTGCCTAAGATAATAACCGGCTCACCGTTGAGCAATGAATTGATTTGAGCCGTGCTGATACCGAAGTTGCCGAGTTTGGTCTTTACGTTATTTGACCATGATTGATAACCGGGATTACCAATCGAAAACAAAACGACCGAATCACTTTCCTGGATGGCATCTACATAGGCAGCGAGATCATCATTTAAGGAAGTCTCTAATTCAGAGAGAATAAAACTATTAATCAACTGTGGCTGGCGACCACACGTGCGCGGGTCTTGAAAGTTAAAAGGAATACCTGCGTAAGGCACCACCGAATTCTTGCTGAATGCTACGAGGTTAATCGTATTGTTTCGGCAGGGCTGCCCTTGTGTGTCGATGTTGTACTCTACTCCATCTATTTTGAACGATACGCTGGTAAAGGGTGTAGCGTTGGTGCTACCATAGGTGGTCACAGAAATCGGTCGCGTGGTTTCGAGGTAGCTCAGTTTTTTAAACGGCAAATCTTTAAGAAGTCCGGATACTTCGTTCTCCATCAGTTGAGGAAACTTTAGCTGTCCCCATCCTTCCGGACTATTGGCGATGAAGGTAAATGAACTGGTACTCCAGTCGGCACTTTCATTAGCACTTGGCTTATCAAACTTTGTTCTCCAATAGTAAGTCGTAGAATCCTTCACTGCGAGTGTCGCTGCCAATTTACCTAAAACTTTAGCTGATACTTTTTGCGTTACCAAAAAAGGGCTGTCGAATGTATTTACCGAATCGAGTTGAATCTGAAAATCCCGTTGTGTTGAATTGAGATCCGTTGCCTGAAATACTAAATTCAACGTTTGCTTGTTGATCAGCGCGTTGTTGGCGGGTAATAAATTCTTCGTGCTATTACTGGAGAGTAATGCCAACAGCGATGCCGAGTTATTGAGTTCGTTGGTTTCCACAATACCATTCAGTGGATCCAAAATAATTGCGAATTGATTGATGCCCGCGCTATTGGCTTCGCGCTTCATTTTAAATATCACGGTATCTTGTGCCAGCACATTGCTAAAGATCGAGTCATAGGTTTTGGTACTGTTATCAGGAAGTGTTCGGATGATCCGTACAGGAAGTGAAGCAGTGCCTGTCGCACCAATATTTTTACGGATGATCCTCACCCCAAATTCGGGACTGAGGGAAGTTACCGATGCACCATCCAGTGAAACAAGTGTGAGATCGGTGCTTTCTAATGTGTAATCCGGTTTATTCGTGCCAAACAATTTTACTGCCGGATCGCCCAACAAAATCATTTGCTGCACTTGTGTTCCGCTTTCCGGACCAAGGCCAAAGGTCTCCAAATATTTTTGAGAAACTTTTTGCTGCACTTCACCTATTCCTTTTCGCAGAAAAACAGAATCGGCAAATCCTATTTCGTATAATAACGTGGTGTAGGCTTTCAATGTATTCGATAAACCGAAGGAGCTATGGGCTATAAAATTTCGTGCGCCTTTGTTGGCAGCCAACACCCAATCTTCACCGAAGATAGCTCCGTTCGAAAAGAAAGCTCCGGCATTACATCCGTTGATTAAAAACACCGGATATTTTCCAGCATTATTATAGCCCATCACCGGATCAGTAGCAAAGCCAATATCGATATCAATTGTCCCCGGTGAAGAATGACCAAAAAATGTAACGAGGTTGGTGCCTTTATTGATCTGGTCAGAGACATTGATCAGTTGTAATTTGTTGGCTTCTTGTTTGGCGATGGTTTGCACCTGGCCTCCCCAATAATTGCCTTCTGCAATAGCTTTAAAACCATCCATATAGCCTCTGAACTCGGGCAAATCAGAAACCGATATTCCTCCACTCAAATGCAATGCACGTTTTTTCCAATCCGCAGAAACAGAGGCACTTTCTATTTCCATAATTTTATTGAGGTACACAGCCACCTGTTCGGGAGTTGTTGCGGGAAGTCGACCCGTTGAAACCTTCGAATCAAACGTAGTGCCTCCCAAGCCGGCAGTAAATGCGGCATCGGAGGCGGGTACACCGGCCGTTGGCACCAGATCTCTCGATTCATTTGTTGAAAAAGGAAGTCTTCGGTACTGTGAATAACCATATATCTCTCTTCCTTTTCCGATGATGAAGAGGTAGTGAGGATTACCGGTACCGACCATATACTTCATAAATTCAAAAATCGCCAATGAAGATGTTTCTCCGTAGTTGAATTGATTGTAGAGTTGGTCAACGGTTACTGTTAAAGTGTCGTACTTGCCTCCTGCAGCGGAAGAGCGATAGCCGGCATAAGCTTTCACTACATCCGGATAGCCTCCGGCAGCTTTCATTAAAGCGCGATTGGTGATGACAATAAATGTAGGTTGAGAAGATTGAAACGAACGGAAGCCCACCTGCTTAATGGAGATAGGTGTTTGTGTGATGGATGTTAGCAACAATTTTCTTCCATCAAATGTAGACGGCACGATTGCTTTCAGTTTGGAGCTTTCTGATTGCATGCCAATGGTAGAAATATTATCGACATCTGTAATGTCTAACAAACGAGCACCACTTGGTGGATTATCAAATTCCACATACGACTTATCGTTGTTGTTAGGAGCCAAACGAAATACCTTTTCCTTCACGCCTGTCAAATTATAATCCTGGGGGAAACTAATTTTTATGTAGGCCGTGCTCAATTGAAATCGATTATTTACCGAAGCACCCGCAGTCACTCGGACGGTTGTTTTGCCATCGCTCAGAAAATCATTCCAATCCAAATCAGCCGTAACGAGAGGTGTTTCAAATCCAAAAAAATCAACTGTGGATACGGTTCGTAAGGCGCTGGCAACACCTCCAATCTGTATTTGGGCGGTGTGAGGAAATTGATCTCGGCCAATTAACAACAGTTCTAATTTAGGAACACCTTCTGTCGTTGCGCCATTCTTAACCAAATCAATTGTAAAATCGGCTGATATCCCCGGTTGAAGTGGTTTGCTAAACCAACCTTCGGCCTGATCGAAAAAGGTATTTTGCAGAACTAAATCCGGTCCGAAACTATAGCCCACCGAATAATCCGCACCTAAAACCAACAATCGTTCTTCTGTGTGAAACACTTCTTTCGGAAGATTGGAAACATTCACTTCCGAAAAATTCTGCATGCGCTTACCTGCGGGCGGAATCAGGCTATAGGTAAGAAAATAAGCGGTGGTATCGCTGTACAGATTGTAGTAAGGATGTGGTTGCGAACTGGCCGGTTGGTATAAATTTTTATCGAGTGTGCCATCGTTGCGCTGACCATAAAACTCGATATAATCAGAGCTATTAAAAACAGCATCCGATTCGCCCTGAACCAAGATTGCCTGTTCCTTTCCGCGATGGTATAATTTAATCAAACGTGGATCTACCGAGTTGACCGGAAAATTGGCCGATTGAAGATCGTTGTAAGTGATTCGGTATAAGCCGTCATTCGCTACCGAAATTTTATAATAGGACTGATTAAAGTTGATCCACTCGTTGCTGTATTGCCCAAAGCTCGAAAATGGCACGAAAAACAGCCCTACGGCAACCCATCGGGCAATATGAGCAAGGAATTGAGTTGGATGCAGGTTCACAGCAGGTAGATACAACTTCAAAAGTAGTGGTAACAAGCCATATTTCAGTCCGAAGCCTGCCAGAATTTGGTCGAAGTCTCCGGCACGACAATGTTACGCATGGCAACGATCGCTAATCACTTTCATTATACCCAGATGCATCGAAATTTCTCGGCCATCAAAAAGAGTGTAACTTCCATTCCTATTGTTGCGTCCAAGTGCCGTGATCACCAAAGAAGAGGAATTCGCATTGATTGACCGCGTTTTGGCAGGCCAAACGGAGGCCTATGCCCGATTGGTGGATTCCTACAAGAGTTTTGCTTTTACCATTGCGCTGAAGGTGCTGGAGAACCGACCGGAGGCGGAAGAAGCAGCTCAAGACGCCTTTGTCCGAGCCTTTCATTACCTTAAAAAGTTCAACCGGGAGGCACGGTTTAGCACCTGGCTCTACCGCATTACGTTCAACACCGCCATCAGCGCCAAGCGTAAAAACAAAATGCGCATGGACAGCATTGAAAACAAAATCATCGTGCACGAAGGGGCTGCGGAAGATGCGCTGGA
Organism: Bacteroidota bacterium; assembly: GCA_016191555.1. Taxonomy (GTDB): domain Bacteria; phylum Bacteroidota; class Bacteroidia; order Cytophagales; family Cyclobacteriaceae; genus ELB16-189. The sequence continues at coordinate 23,162 of JACPVX010000081.1, read as the reverse complement.
AAGAAACGACAAGCATGTATACATTGCGCAGGCGATGGAGAAGCTAAATGAGATGGATAAGCTATCGATTCAACTGTATTACCTCCAGGAGTTTTCGCTGGAAGAAGTAGCTGAGATGATGGGGCAACCCAGTAACACGATTAAAGTGCGCGTGCACCGGGCCAGGCTTCGGCTGGCCGAAGAATTGACTAAGATTTTAAAAAGTGAAGTTGTAAATTTGTAATGCTATGACCCCACGTATTGATTGGAATGATCTTCTCGTTCGCTACCATAGTGGCGAGTTGGATGCTTTAGCTACAGCAAGGGTTGAACAGGAGTTGCAACAGTCTGCAGAACTTCGGCAACAGTTGGAATCTATAAAAGACATTGATCAATTTCTGCAACGACAAGGTAAGTTGACGCAGCCCCCTAAAAACTTTATCGATCGTGTGATGTATGGGATTTCGCTCCCGGTACGCTCGAGCGCACTTTCGCCAAAGATGGGCTTGATCTTGTTGACGAGCATTTTAGCATTGACCGTTGTTGGCATCATATGCCTCACCAATGGGTTCTTCGACTCTTATAGCATTCCATTGAATGTGTATGTACAATCGCTCTACTTTGAGAAACTTCCATCTCCCGACTTCAACTTTCCCTTTCCCAGCAAATGGATTGTGACCACTTTTCTAATTTCGAATATGGCTATCGGCTTTGTTCTACTGGATAGAACGATTCTAAAACCTTATTTTCAACGAAGGGCGGAGGCGGCTATCTCCGAATAGATTTCTGTTACCTCTTAACTAGCCAGCATAGCCGACTTTATCTCTTTGACGAGTTCTAAATGATCTTGCGTAAATTCAGTACGCCACGCGATTCCGAGCGCTTTCAAATCAAAGTGCCTGACAATCGTGCCCACTGTTCCAAGGGAACCATCATCCAATCTTGGGTAACCCATCACGTAAATTGAATCTGCCAATTCGGTAGCCAGTTCAATATCATGCGTACTGAAAATGATTGTGTTCAGATCGTGCCCATTTTCTATCAACTTAAATGATTGACGTGCGTTCTGAATATTGCCAATATCTAAACCGGAAAAGGGTTCGTCCAACACCATGTAGTGTCCGGAAGAAAGTAGTTGTTCAATAATTGCAACGCGTTGTCGCTGTCCTCCTGATAACTCATTGGGATATTGATCTTTCACCTTTTCCAATCCCCACTCGATCAGGTATTTCATCACCTTTTCCTTTTTCTCACTTCCTTTCTCGCCTGATTTGCGCAAAGCAAAAGTAAGTGAGTCATAAATCGTTTTATGTCGGAAGAGCGTATACTTTTGATCAACAAAACCAACATCTCCTTCTTCCACCTCTTTAGCTGGTTGCATACCGTTGGAAGGAGCCTGAGAATAGTCTGGAATCAATACTTTACCGCTGGATGGCTTTACAAGGCCTGTCAATGCCCTGAATAGAGTAGACTTTCCGCGACCTGATCGACCCAAAACTGCAACTACTTGACCCTGATTTATTTCTTTACGAACTACATTCCGTTCAATAAAGTTGACATCGCGAATGATTACTTTCTCGCCATAGGATATACTCAAGTTTTCAACTTGAAGAATGATGTCCTTCTCTTCGTATTGAATATTCATTAATTAAATTTTGAGTAGCGGAACAATGACTTGCGGGTAGTATTAAGTGTATAGTCGATGGACAGTCCTACCAATAGAATTACAATCTGAAGGGCAAAAATGCGCCCATGATTCATGAACTTATCGCTGTTTTTGATTAGCACACCTAAACCACCGGCCGCAACGAGTATGGATTCAACCGTGACTAACATCATCCATGTGATGGCCAGGTTTTGGCGCAACACATCAATCACATAATCAAATCGACCCTTTACAATTACTTCCCATAAAATCTCCCAGCGATTGCACTTGAGGGATCTTGCATGATCAATTTCTTCTTGTGGGATATCTTTAATAACGGCAAGCAAAGATGTTATAAAATAGAGACTCATAAATATTACCAATACCCATACCTGCATCGTGCGCGCATTTGTCACCAAAATGGTGAGGTAGAAGGTAATACCTGTAAGAGGTAAATAACGCAGCTGGCTCATCGCTCTTGATAACGGACGAAGCAAAGGGATAGGATACGAATAAGCAATCACTAACGACACCACAATTGAAATCACTGTAGCTTGTAAACAGAGCCACAGCGAACTTCCAATGTGTACTACTAAGCCTTCGCTATAAAGGGCAGCAAATCCTTGCCAAACCTGAAGTGGAGTTGGAAAAAATTTCTTTTCTCCAGCCGTAGTGATCAACCAATAAGCGAGCACCATTGCCACCCAGAGGATGGAAATGGTAAACCTGTCTTTCTTGGCAAGGTTTTCAAATGGCTTAACCCATAGCTTAAAGTTCATGATGATTACTTAAGCAATGTGACAACGACACGTCTGTTTTTTGCCTTACCTGCCATTGTACTATTATCTGCAATTGGCTCGTCTTGGCCTTTTCCATCAATCTTTTGAAAACGATTACCTGGAATACCTTTTTGCATCAGATAGCTTTTTACGGCTTCCGCGCGTGCTTGCGATAATGAATAATTTCCATCTCTTGTTCCGGTATCATCGGTATGTCCTACGATTTCCACTTTGGAATTTTCAGCTTGTATCAATAGGTTGTAAATCTGCTCTACGATATCTTTTGCATCCGGTCTCAAGGCAGCTCTACCGCTTTCGAAAGTGATGTGCCATTCGCCTGAAGCCAATACGGTCGTTCCTTTCTTTGAATAATCGGATGTATAGGCATCTCCTGTCTCAATGTCTTTGATGCTCTTTAAAAACGAAAGATTTACCGCCTCCTCGTAAGGCACGATTCGTTTTACGTTTTCATTGAAACCAGCAGGATCAAGATCTTTCAAATAGCGAGATACCTGATCATAAACTGCTTTATACCTGTTCACCCCATCTGTAATTCCAAAATATTGATTTGCATCGGCAAAGTTGAACACACGCGAACCGCCCATATTGTATGAAATTCCATTCTTCTCGCCTTTCTGTCCCTTGAACATATCATACCAATAATTAGGAGTTTCCATGCCGAATGTTTTAGTAACACACTCTGATGCCCTCTTTCTCCAGGAATCAAACTGCTTCATCTGATCCGATGATTGATAGGCCGACTTCAAAATAGATGATACTCTTTCTGGATTCTTTTCGGCCCACTGCTTCAAAGTAATTATTACTGTAGCCATTTGGTTGTTAAACTCTTTGGTAGAAATGATGTCGGTGAATCCTGATAGTTCATCAAAAACCAATTTGTCGCCCGGAGTCCAGGTGGCACAACCATCTACTTTCTTATTGATGGTTTTACCGGTTAGCTTTCCATCTTTTACTTCTTTCAAAGGAACGGTCCATCCTTCCTTTTGGGATTTAATAAGCTCTTTAGAAGCCTCTACATAGTCATCATTTGCAGAAGAGATGAAGTTCACAGCAGTAGCATCGTACGTTGAAGGATCCGGGTTGATTTTTAATCCGTTGATGGAAGCATAGTTCACCGCAACTACCCAGTCTCCATCACCCATTACCGCAGATATCAGCGCACCTTTCATTGTTTGAGGATCCATTTTCCAGCTTGGTGGACCAATCAATTTATCTTCGCCATAGCTTAGGCCAACTGCACCAACTACTTGAATATTATATTTATTGGCTCCGTACTTGTCGTCTAATGCCTGCTGAACAGAACTGATATAATAAGGAGCACCATCGCCCATGATGATCACCGAGGAGACTCCTTCGGCAGGATTTTCGTTTCCCTTATCAAACTCTTCAATAAACTTGAGGTGAAGATTCCGCAATTCGGAAAGCCAATCTTGACGAATGATCTCAACCTTTACACCATTCTTCTCCATCAGCGAGCCTTCGGTCGTCTTCGCTCCACCATTCGCCACAATAATACCAGATTGAGCATTCCATGCATATCCAGCCAATCGTATAACCGGCTTGTCCGAAACGGAAGAAGACTCGTTCTCTTTAGGAAGAGGAAACTCGTTGGTGCTACTGACGTTGTTGACATCCTTATCACTTACATCCAACCCTTGAAGCTGTTTTGATTCGCTTACACGAAGTCCGGGCGAAAAGTAATAGACAGCCGCGCCTACGGCACCTGCCACCAACACAACGATAATTGCTTTAGCGAAGAATGTTAATTTTGACCACTGCATCTGTATTTCAATTTATGGTTTAGAAAAGAGTAATTTATTTGAAGATATCGTCAAACCCTTGCGTTTCCGCCTTATCCTTGTCCGATAATTTGTAATTGGGATTTGTATATTTTTTAGCCTCGGGATTATCGTAAGTTTCCGTTTTTATTTGATCCGATAGCTTTTCCAGTTTAGAATACAACTCATCACTATCCAGTGAATATTGACTCGTAAGTGTATCGATATCCAGCAGGTTTTCGCGGGTAGTGGCCAGATCAAGAGCAACCGTTGAAGTTACCACATCGAGTGCATAATCCAATTCCCAGCCCTTCGTAAATAACATGGCCGACTTCGCTTGTTCGGTTGCGTTTTTAGCGGCTGCGGCAAATGCACTCTCCTTTTTCAACATATCTATACTCACTTCAAAATCAGCTATTTTAATATCGATAGCTGTTTCTACCATGTTAAGCTTGCGATCGAGCTTTCCTATAACATGCGCCCGTGAACCATATTTGCGGACCAAACTGGTGCTCTGGTTTAAGAGGTGACTGGTACGTTGTGCATCGGATAGTGTTTTCATCAAACTAGTTTGAAGCTCCACATATTCATCCGTTTCTTTGGCCGCCTCTCCTTTTGTTTGATCTAGCTGAGTTAGTTTATCCTTTGATTTTGTTGCCCGCTCTTGCAGTAAGATTACTTTCTCCTGATACTCTTTCGATTCTTTTTCCGCCTTCGCAGATTCTGACTCCATGCCTGTTTTGATTGCTCTGATTTTTGCCTTCGCATCCTTAAAGTATTGGCGGTTTTGAATCATCTTTTGTTTCTGCTCCTCCAGTTCACCAAACGGGTCATATTTAATCAGTAATTTATGAAAAGCACGAGCCAGTTTTTTCAATCCCTTGATAATAACAGGCAAGAAGATAAAAAACGCAATGACCAAAAGAGCCGAAAGGATTGCGCCTATTACCTGACCCAGCATGGTTAATATGGGAGGAAGCACATAGGTGAAAATACCCCAGCCGGCAAGACCCAACAATCCAATTCCGATTACTCCGGCAATTCCCTTTTCACCCTTCCGCCAATTATTCGGATTGAAAGATATTTCCGATTTCTCAAAATGCTTAAGAATCGGTAATTCCAGCACCTTTGGGTTTTGCGTTGCTAACTGCTTCATGTTTTTGTTTTTGCCTATTTGATATATTTTAGAATTCCTTCTTTGATGGATTGCAATCTTTGCACACTTATCTTCATCGCATGATCGTTGGCCTGCAATTTAAGTTTGATAACCTCCTTTTGAGGATCATACTTTCCATCTACTCGCGCTAAGTTACCCCGAACTTCAGTTAGCTTTTGCTCCAACAAAGTAATTTGCTGCCGCATTTTATTAATATCGCTTTCAATACCATTTGCTTCTACGGAAAGGCTGTTTTTCTCCGATTTCAACTCACTTTCTAACGAATGCAATTTCTGCTCTCCCTTTTGCGAATACGTTTGATATACCTCATTCAGCTTACTGACATAGTATTCGGCATCATTGGCAAGCTTCTGGGGGGTAATCGTTTTGTCCATGGTTTTACCCATCTGATACGCCATTTTGTAAACAGCCTCATTCTCGGCACCCGATGCCTTTATGGCAAGGTAAAAATCGTAAAAGTCATAGCCCGGCATATTGATGCTCTCCAGCCCTTTCTCATACACATCAATGATCTCAACCAGATATTGGTTAGATCCGGCACCGGTAATATTCGCGTGTGTTTTTGAATCAGATATAGGAAAGGCAATCGGAGCCTCTTGTTCTTTGCCTTCTACAGAACCCTCCTCCTCAGCATCTTCTTTGATGAATAGATTTTTTAGTGATTTCATAAGAAGTTTGTTTGCAATTTAATGTAAATGTTTGATTTAGAACAAATCTAGGTATTCAAACCGGTATGTCCTGTTTTCACCTCTTTTTTAAACATATTGATAATATTGCCGTCAACTAGCCGACAACTCATTCACAATCTGTATCGCGCGATCGATTTCTTCGGGGGTGTTGAAGATATGCGTAGAGTGACGTACGCCATATACATCGCCTTGCGAGCGGGGGCGCATTTTCGCTTTCGCCCAATAGGCATCTTGCATTTGCGTGCCGGTCAATCCTTCAATGGTATACAGTGTGATGCCCGCACTCATCGCTTCTTCTTTGGCAGAAAATATTTTCACTTTCTTATTCTGGCGCAAGCCACTGCGCAGGCGATCGCCTAAAAACTTAATTCGTTGGTACACATTATCCGGACCTAATTGAAAATGGAAGTCCAAAGCTACTTCTAATGCTAACAGAATCGCGAAGTTGCCCGTGCCGCGTTGGGTAAACCGAAATCCTTCATCGGCATGGTCGTCCCATCTATAACTTGCCACGGTTGTCCACATGTCTTTGAAAAGATTGGACTTCACAAACATAAACCCGGTGCCCGTTGGAGCACCCATCCATTTGTGAAAGCAACCCACATACGCATCACACCCGATGTCTTTCAAATCTATTTTAATATGCCCGATCGTTTGCGCGCCATCCAATACGGTAAAGATGCCACGCTTTCGTGCCTCTGCACATAACTCCTTCACCGGAAGGATCGAACCGGTGCCGGAGATCATGTGCGACAACATCAACACTTTTGTTTTGGGCGTAAGTGCTTTGATGATCGTGTCATACACTTCGGAAGAGCTGGTGATCGGTTTGCCAATAGCAACAGTTTTAAACACCGCACCAAATCGTTTCTCTTTTACTTTCCATGAAGATTGACCTCCTCCATGTTCTTGGTCCGTGGTGAGAATTTCATCGCCCGGCTGCAAGGTGATGCCGTTGGCAATGTAGCTCATGCCATTGGTCACGTTGTCGGTCATGGCGATCTCTCCTACTTCGCAGTTCAACAGCTTCGCTACTTTTGTGCGAATGGGCAACAGGTTGTTGTAGCCGCTGATGAATTGTTCTTTGTTATCGTCTTTATAAGCCCAGTCTGCCACGTGCGTTGCCATCATGTGGGTGTGCTCCATCATTTTATCGACCACGGCTTTGGGCATCACGCCTACCGTGCCGGTGTTGAAGAATACTGCGTCTTTCGAGAGCATGAATTGATCGCGTACGCTTTTCCAGAAGGCCGGATCTTGTGGATCGGCCAGCGCAGGGGCTGCGTCATTCCATGTATTGGAAAAAGAAGGTAATGCGGAGAGCGACAGCGCGGATACTCCGAGCGACTTCAAAAGATTTCTGCGTGATATCATTGGGTTGGGTACGATTTTAGGTGAGGTAAATTACAGAATATCGATGTGATAAACATCTGTCTCGTTGCGATTTATGTTGCGCACTTCAAAGCCTCCGGGCTGTGGAATTTCTTCGATCAGATCAAAGACGCGGCAGGTCTTCGGCAGGCCGCCAAAAATCAACAAAAAGGTGAAAGGTTGCTTTCGCGGAATGATGGTCCACTGAGGAGCGTACGAAATATTTTCTGCATGCAACAACTGCGAGCGTACACCGGACAAGCGGTCAATTATAAAAGTGGTGCGCCAAATGCGAATGAGCATCTCATCGGATGTATTATTGTAATGGCAATGCACATAGACAAATGAATCTTCTAACGTAGAAGGATCAATCGAAGCGAGCGTGTCGATGTCGACTGAAGGTTTTACGATCGGCTCTACCGTGTCCGCCTTCGCTGATACCAGATTATGATTTACTTCTTGGGAAACCATGGAAAGAAAGACGATGTTTTACGAATATACTCATCATACTGCGGCTTGTTGGTCTTCAACGCTTTTTCCAACAACGCCACACCTGAAACTTTCACCAATAAAAAGGTCATGAACAGAGAGCCCAGCACCGTCCAGTAACTTTGTACTGCCAGTGAGAAAAAGGCAAAACCCCACCACACACATGCATCGCCAAAGTAATTGGGATGACGTGTGTATCTCCAAAAGCCGGTGTTCAGCACTTTTCCTTTATTGCCAGCGTTGGACTTGAATCTCACCAACTGATAGTCGCCACCTGCTTCAAATGCAAAGCCGATGATCCAGCAGAGAATGGCGAGCGCATCCCACAAGTTGAGCGCTGCATTTTCTGCGTTATAATTAACTGCGAACAACGGTGCGGAAATCACCCACAGCAAAATGCCTTGCAACAAGAAAACCTGAAAGAAGCTAAACCACCAATAGCGTTCCACTCCATACTTCTGACGAAATTGTGCATAGCGGTAGTCTTCGGGTTTGCCCCAATTGCGCCACCAGAGATAAGCGAACAAACGCAATCCCCAAGTGCTCACCAGCGCCAGCAATATCCACTTGCGTAAACTTTCGGTGGGCGTGTTGAGAAAATAGTACGCGTTGACCAACACAAAACCCAATCCCCAAAAAGGGTCGACAATACCTGCGTTGACCAGGCGCACACTTACAACCCACACCAAGATAAGCATCGCCATCACGATGAAGAAGCCTTGTATGTAAGTTGACCAGAAAGGATTGAGCATTGTCAAAGTTACGCTCTTTTTTAGAAGATTGAATGCTAATTCTCTAATCCACGGGTTGAAACCCTGCCCACGGACTAAAGTCCGTGGCTATGTAAATAATTCCTACTTTTGGTGATTGAATCACCCCACTATGAGCCGATTGATTATTAGCAGTCACGATGAATTTCAAACCTATTTAGGGAAAGAACTTGGCGTTTCCGATTACACTACCATCACGCAAGATCAAATCAACCGATTTGCCGATGCCACACTCGATCACCAATGGATTCACACCGATCCGCAACGTGCCGCCACCGAAACCGCTTTCAAGAGTACGATTGCGCACGGGTATCTTACCTTATCGCTGGTGCCTCACTTGTGGGATCAGATTGCCGAATTCAGAAACATCAAAATGATGATCAACTATGGCATTGAGAAACTGAAGTTCAATCAACCGGTGTTGGTCAATCAGGAAGTACGTCTTCGCGCCAAGCTGCACAACATCCTCAACCTGCGTGGCATCACCAAATTTGAAGTAGATGTTACACTTGAAATCAAAGACAACCCAAAACCTGCGTTCAACGGCATTCTGGTTTTCTTGTATCACTTTCATTAATCGATTCTGAACTACCAGACATGAAGGACTATAAAAAATATTTTATTATTTCCGCGCCTCCGCAAGATGTGTATCTCGCACTTACTAATCCCAACACTATTCATTTGTGGAGTGGCGAAGAAGCAGAGATGAGCACTGAGCCCAACAGTGAATTTTCCTTATGGGAAGGAAGCATTGTAGGGAAAAATCTCGAGTTTGAACCCGACAAAAAGATTGTGCAGCAGTGGTATTTTGGCGAGCAAGCCGAACCTTCTATAGTTACCATCAAATTGCACGAGGCGAAAGAAGGCACTTCCGTGGAATTGCGCCACACGAACATTCCCGACTCTGATTATACCGACATTGTTGAGGGCTGGGAACACGCCTACTTCGGAGCCATTCAGGAATTTTATGAAGAGTAGCGGATGGCGTATCTCGAAAAGTTTCTCGTTGTAAAAAAATCTCTGTTGCCGAATGCCGGCAAGGGCTTGTTTACTAAAAAAATCATCGCCAAAGGCGCACGCATTGTGGAGTACAAAGGAAAAAAGCGGAAGTGGAAAGATGTGAAACACCTGGACGGCTACAATGGCTATCTCATGTACATCACCCGCAACGCAGTCATTGACGCGTTGCCCGCAGTGCACACGCTCGGTCGCTATGCGAATGATGCACACGGACTCTCCAAAGTAAAAGGCTTGCGGAATAATTGCGAATACGTAAGTGAGGGCAACCGTTGTTATATTGAAGCCAAAAGATCCATTGATAAAGGTGAAGAATTGCTGGTCAGCTACGGCAAAGAATTCTGGCAACTGCAACGTAAAATTTTACGCGAGAAAAAGTAACTGTCGAGGTATTGTATTTCAATCTTCGTACGATTGATTACTAAAAACGCTCTGCTCGCTATTCCTGGCTGCTTCTTACTTTTTCTTTCCAACAAAACGAATCACCGAAGCCAGTCCGTTGTGATATAACCCTTCCTTCAGTTCAATTTCCTTTTCTTCTAATTCTACGATTTCATAGTTCGCAAAATCATGTTGGATTTCTTCGATGGAAAACAAAGAGGCGAGATCTTTCGGCCCACCCACATCGGGATTCTTAACTGAATAGTCCAAATGCTTTTTGCTGAATGCTTCGAAGATGATGGTGCCGCCTGTGCGCAGGAAGACGGACAGTGATTGATGTATTGCCGATTTGATTTCGGGCGGGAAATGTGCGTAGATCAAACCGATGGCATCAAATTGTGCCGGTACGTATTTCATTTCCTGTAACTCCCCTACCCGATAGTCGATGGAGACCTGATTGGCTTGCGCCAGCTGTATTGCTTTTCGCTCACCGGCCGCACTAATATCAAAGGCGGATACTGCCCATCCTTGCTTCGCGGCAAATACGGCATTGCGACCTTCGCCTTCGGCAGGAAATAAGATTGCTCCCGGTGATAACTTTGTCAATTGCTCCTTCAAATATTCATTGGGATATTCCCCATAGGCATAACCGGACTTGCTGTACCGATCATTCCATCGCGCTAACCATGCATCGTTCATTGTATTGATTTATTTAATGAAACAAAGTACGGGATCATCCCGGTAACGGTGATAGGACAAAGTTGTAATTCAATGGTACTTTATCACCATTGGTAGTGACTGCAATGCCTAATTCATTTTCTTGACGAAGGCGAGACAACTTAAAATGGTATCGCGGACACGCTTGAGATACTTGGGAATTTCTTTGGGATAGTTTTCAATGCCGCTCAAGTCATCGCGGTTTGTTAGATGAATCAGGCGAGTGGCATCGGTTACGTTGCGAGAAAGCTGCTCGCCCTGCAACGTGGCAATCTTCAGCAACTCTACTTTGATGTCGCGGATGGCTTTGGTATAGAAGGGAATGGCCTTGTAGGTGAGGTCGGTGTGGTTTTCTACTTCCTGATAGATTTCTTTGAGTCGGGTGAACATGCTGCAAATATAGCAATCCTGAGGGGGCTTTGTGTTTTTGTTATTTGAAAGCAAGTGCGAGGCAAATTGAAGCCTTAAATTATTTACCACTAAGACACGAAGGCACTCAGAATTCCTCTATAGAACTAGGTGCTTATTAATGTAGCTGGGTAAAAAAAATCTAATGGGTCCGAGTTTTCTGAAAGAACACCAGCACCTTATATTGGATTTAATTAATATGTATCACTGCGCATCATCACTTTTCATAAAAAGCAGCACAGCCACGAAAATTAAAAGATATCCGCCTACGATAAATATCAGTAACCATTTTATTGTTTGCTGAATGGGCGTATAGGAAGGTATCAATAAATAGTGCTCAATTCCTTTGCTTGTCTGGTTTTGCAGCAACGACCAACCTTCATTTTGTTGTCGGTTGGTATCGCTCGAAAAATACAAAACTGAATCGACCTTAAAGCTCTTTGCATCGGTTCGTCCTTGTTCTCTATATTGTTGAAGGATGCTCTCGCGCTCTGTGTCTGAGGCATGCTCGTCTTCGAAGTGCGAACGTTTCCACTGCGAAAGGTAGACCCAGGCCCTTTTTTTACCATCGGATGATGTGGCTATGGGTAACAGGACTCTGTATTCCATTTGCTCCACTCTTTTGGGTGTTGCTTCTTTCCAGACTACCTGATCTAAAAGCTGATCGTGTTCAAGTTCGATATCCTTTAACATGACGTAGGGCATCTGTTGGTTGATCTCTTCTACTAAAATAGTCTTCACGTTCAGCGAAAGTTGCCGAAATCCATACGAAACACTGCTCAAGGGCCACAATAATCCAAATAACAAAAATACATAGCAATAAAAACGGTTCGAACTGCTGTTGCCGCGTATGGGTATTTGTTTATAAGGAAAGAAAACCACGGCCACGATTGCTACGAAAACAAGTATGTAAAGTGCGTAGCTACGGATTGGCGGAATAATATATCCATTTTTCTCAAGCACATTCATCGCAACCCACCACAGCAAAGCAGGTGCGAGTGAAAAGAAAAAGAATTTTCGAAGAAATCTCTTCTCGCTGATCTTTTGTTCCATATGCAATTTCTTTAAGGCGGAATCGCCATACCTAATTTAATACTTTAATTGAAAAGTAGTATATCATCTAAAATCCGATCTTTGCACCATGAGCACAAAGCCACCGAAACGTCATCAAAGTCTGGGAGAAGAAATTGCGAACAGCATCAGTCATGGTGTTGGGTTTTTGGCGGCTGTAGCCGTTACTCCTATTCTGATCATTCAGTCCATCCCTCTGGGCGCGAAAGCCATCTTTGCTTCGAGTGTGTTTGGTGCTACGATGATGTTGCTCTACCTCGCGTCTACGTTGTACCACGCCTTTCCACATAGCAAAGCCAAACGTGTCTTTAACATCTTCGATCATGCGGCCATCTTCCTGCTCATTGCGGGCACGTACACTCCGTTGACGCTCATTGTGCTGAAAGGTGCGTGGGGTTGGTGGCTCTTCGGCATCGTGTGGACGCTGGCTATTGGTGGTGTGGTGCTCAAATCGGTGGCGGGCGCCAACAGCAGCAAACTATCTACTGCATTATATTTAGGAATGGGCTGGCTTGCCGTTGTGGCGGTGGAACCTTTGTGGAGCAGCATGCCGGGTTGGGGGTTGTTCTGGCTCGTGGCCGGAGGGGCGATGTACTCGATCGGAGTTGCATTCTTTGTGGCGGAGCGCATTAAATACAGTCACTTTATCTGGCACTTGTTTGTGCTGGCGGGCACGGCCTTTCACGTGGTGGCCGTGCTGGGTTATGCCTATCGGTAATCAATATGAAAAAAGCGATTCCTTATTTACTCATTGTCATTCTCTTTGTTGTTGCCCTCTTTGTGCGGCAATGCCGTGAGGGTGGCGAAACTGTTTCTCACCCGCGATCTGGTACAGAGCCGCGTACAAAATCTACCGCTGATGATTCGAATTTAGCGGATCTCTTTCGCGATGTGGATGCTACGTACTTCTTCACCAAGCATGCGCGCTGCCGTATGGAGTGCCGACACATCACCCAGAAAGAAGTGAAAGAGATTGTGCAGCAAGCATCTATCAATTTTGCGAAGAGCGAGCCGGATGCACCGCGTGGTGCCAAGTATGCGCTGGAAGGCTATACGAGCAAAGACCATCAGCATGTGCGAATTATTGTGGCTCCGAAGGAAAGGCACTTTACGATTGTGACCGTTATTGATTTAGATGAGGACTGGACGTGCGGGAGTTGTAAGTAGCGGGGAATTAGGTGATGTGTTTTGACGCGATGGGTTGCGACACTACAATACTCTTTGAGTTTTTCTATCTTCTTTCACCAGAGTGTATGTGCATGAGGCGCTGCAAATCCGGTAGTCTAATCTTCATCGAAATAGGGCGGCATTTTCGTAAAGCGTCCATTCTCAAAGACAAACTCAATTTTGTTACCTAATAACCAGGATCTATCCATACTCCCGAGATCAAAATTCTCAAACAAGACATAACAAATATTCTTGCCTTCATAAATCAATTCATAACAATGATTTGCATATTGATTGTACTTATCAATAACTGTGCTGGGTGTGTTGGGCCTGAAAAAATCTTTTAATCCTATGTCTTTGGGTAACAAAGGCTTTCTTGTGGCTCTTAATCTTCCTTTTTTTAACAAATAAGTTTGCAGAACAGATTGGCCATATGAGACGGGTAGTCCCGCAACCGTCGAATAGATTACTAGTTGTTTCTTTTTAGATATGACAATCCGCTTCCATTCTCTAACGACAAACGCTCTTTGGCCTGTTTCAAAATTCATTTCAATTCGTAAGGTGCCTGTCGTATCGTTGACCTCGTAAAGACTATATTTAACAGCTTCTTCTTTCGAATTATCGGGAGGGTAATATATTCTGTTCTTAATTAAGGTATCCACAATAATTCCTTCCAAATGATACGTTGGCATCCATTTGAGGATATCAATCATTGTCTGACCATTAGACCATTGCGCGGTCAAACAGATTACTAATGTTGCAAAAACTCTGTTCATAGCTTCGCTGCCTAAACCACCGATCTATCTCTCGTGCAGGCACGCGTTATAAACGCGCGCCAAAAAGTTATTAACGCGCGCCACATTAAATTTTAAAGTTTTCGGATCCAGATGTTTCTGAACTGGGTTTTGTTGCCGTGATCTTGTAATGAAATGATATCTTCTGTATGTGCAGAAGGGTAATTGTGTAGTCCGATATAATAGGTGTTGCCGTTGATGGTCGAATTATTTTGTATCACCACACCATTGTGTAATACCGTCATGCGCGCTGGCGCATCTAAACTTCCATCGGCTTTGAACCGTGGTGCCGTATAAATCACATCGTAGGTGTTCCACTCTTGTGGACTGCGCATAGCATTGACCAACGGTGCATGGTCTTTGTAAATACTTCCGGCTTGTCCGTTGCGGTAGGTGCGGTTGTTGTACGAATCTAATATTTGCAATTCATATCGGTTTTGAAAAAAGACGCCACTGTTTCCTCTTCCCTGCCCGGCACTGAACACTGAATCGGGGGCGCTGAATTCGATGTGTAACTGGCAGTCGCCAAATTTCATTTTTGTTTGAATGCCTCCGGAGCCCGGCACAACTTCGATGTAATCTTTATTCACAATCTTCCACGGTGCCGGCTTGGTAGCGTCTTTCTGACTCACCCATTGGTCCAGGTTCTTCCCATCAAATAAGATAATCGCATCGGAAGGAGCGTCTCCTAATTTTTTAGCGGGGGTGATGACTTTTACTTCGGGTTCCCAAATCTCTGTCATCTCCGGCTTCATGGGCATGGGCGACACTTCGGGTGGTGTGCTCGGATAATTTTGTTGTGACCACGAAGTGATGGACGTGAATCCAATCAGGATTGCGGCAAGCCAAAGGGTATTTGTTTTCATAGTATGGGTAGGGATGGGTTTATGATGTGTAATTTAAAACTAAGTTTAATTGATTCCACCATCCGGTCATTATTTTAACACTTTATAATAGTGCCATCGCTCGCAGTTGACGTCTAATTTTAAAACTTAGATTTTGCGAAAATGCTCTGGTGTTAATCCGTTTTGTGGAAGCCTCGGATTAGGCTTTGTGTTACGACACGATAGAGTTCTTCTAAATAGCGCCAGTACTTTTCTCTTTCGTTTCTTTTTGTCGAACAGCACACGGTTGGGATGAATGTCGATCATAGAAATAACTCAGGCTTCAGTCTATACCATCTGACGAATCCTTCTCGTCAGTAGGGTATAAACCGTAGCCCGGGTTTGCTTATAGTAAGTCGTTTTGAAATGGTCTCCTACTTCTTATAAACTGTATTTAAAAATGCGCCAATGGATGTTGGCGTGCGACCTAATATATTTTGTAAATCGTTGCTCACTACATCTAGTTCGCCTTGCGCCTGCGCCACGGCAAAGCTTGTAAATACGCCAATTGCATCTGGTGGCACTCCGTATTTCGCCAATGTTTGCTCATACTCAGCAGGCGATGGTGAAACATAATGGACTGTCTTGCCGGTGCGATCGGAAATGAACGAAGCTATTTCCTGATAAGAAAAAGATTCGGTATTGGTAAATTCGTAGACTTTGTTTTCGTGGTTCCCTCCTACCAGAATATTGGCGGTTGCTTCGGCCAACTCTACCCGCAAAACAGCGCTTACTCTTCCATTTTGCGCTGGTAAATAAACCACTCCGCTTTGCAAAACATTTTCGCCTACAAACGCGGGTACAAAGTCCATGTACAAGTTGTTTTTAAGAATGGTGTAGGTGATGCCACTTTCTTTTATCCACTTCTCTGTTTGCAGATGTGATTGCGCTACAATCCATAGAGGCGATGTTTCGGTTTCATTTCTGCGCTGAAAGCTGGTGTAAACAATTTGTTTTACGCCTGCTTCTTTCGCTGCCTTCACAACATTTTCATGTTGCGCAAGTCGCTTGCCGATGTCGCTGCCGGAAACAAAAAGTAGTTTTTCTACTCCTTTGAAAGCTGTGACGAGTGAAGGGTAATTGTCGTAGTCGCCAATAGCGATGTGCACTCCTTTTTTGCGCCACTCGTTGGCTGCTTTTTCACTTCGCACCAAGGCGGTAATTTGATTGGCTTTTACTCCTTTTTCGAGCAGGAAATGGATGGCGGCCGTTCCAAAATGTCCTGTTGCTCCTGTTACTAAAATCATGTTTTTGTGTTTTAATTTAATAATTACCTTTGTTACACGAAGTAACTATCAATAGTTCATTACAGTAACCTGTTACATTTTGGTAACAATGAAAATAGCGGTAACCTTATGGTAACTAGTAGCACAAAAAGAGAAGAGATTGTTTGTCCGGTGACGGCAACGATCGAGTTGATCGGTGGAAAATGGAAGCCGGTTATTTTGTATTGCATCCGGGCGGACACCAGGCGGTTTGGTGAAATCGCATCGCGCATACCTTCGATTTCAAGAAAGGTTTTAACGGATCAATTGAAAGAGTTGGAGCAAGATGGTTTGATTTTACGTGAACAGTTTAATGAAACGCCTCCACGGGTTGAATACTCGCTGACGGAACGTGGCAAGAGTCTTGCGCCTGTTTTAAGTGAAATGGAGAAATGGGGAATGGAGAATATTATTTTAAAGCAGGAGGTGTGACGTGGATAATAGTCAGTGGTCAATTGTCAATGGGGATTAGGACTTAGGACTTGGGGTTGAGGGTTCTGTAGGTGGCGCGGACTAGGCTTGTATTGCGACACTGGAAGTTGCTTATATACATCGCGTAATTACATTTCTCCTTTCGTCCGTACTATCATTTGGACAGGCTCAATTGCCTGTGTAGATTTATTGTCTCATAAGTAGATTGCATGATCGATCAGCACTTACTAACTCTTATTCATGAATGGGAAGCTGAAATAGATCGCCTACAACATCTTATTGACGAGGCTGTTGCCGATCATGAATACTTATCGGCTCATTATCACTCAGAAGCTATCAAATTATGTAATGAGATGATTTATGTACTGGCTCAATTGGCAGGGAAAAGCTATACTGAAATTTATGTTACTACATATTACGTTAAACGTTTAAAGGAGCTTATTAAAAATACGCGCTTCGTGGACGAGCGAGATTTCTACTTGAAATCGCTGCGGCAAAAAGAAAAGCAATTATTGAAGTTGGCCGCTCAAGCACAAAACAGCAAAAAAGCAGAATCGACCGATACGATCAGAACTTGTCTAGAACAGACTGCGGCAAAAAAGATAAATGGATTTAACCTGATATTGGATCGTGATAAAGATGTATTAATTAAGGTGCGACCATGCAATGGGGGATTTCAATTATCCATTCCTAAGAAGGTATTCCTCTCCATTTATGATGACGACATTGAGGGCGATGTCTATCTGGACGAAGAAGTTCAAAAGCTTTGCTCGCTCGGGTTCTTGTCGGTCGAGGATTCAGTGGATTTTGTTCTGGTGATGAAGAAAAGTAAAAAGGAATTGATCAACCACACGATGACCTGTTTGTCTATTGTATGTCTGGAGGTATTGAATGGTATTATTTCGCGTGATCAACGTGCTGGGGTTGAAATAGTGTAGTGAGAGCTTCGAGACAGTAGAACAGTTAAGTAACCTTATACTTATATTCCTCAAATTAAATGGATATGTTGATTAACAATAACTCTAACGCCATTTCAACTCTATGAAGCAACTTCATTATCTTATGGTGATTGCATTGGCAATCCTTCCGGCCTGTCAGCGACCTACACAGCAAAATAGCAATGCTAAAAAGGCATCCGAGGCACCCGCGTTGGTAACAGAAAAGAAAGATTCAACACGCATTGCACCTCAACTGAAGGACTTTGTGCGTAAAAAATATGATATCATCAATAGATGCTCCTTCAACCATCTAAACATCAAGAAGTATCATCACTTCATTCCCTTTACAATGGATCGGATTCCGTATCTGGAGGCGGAGATCGTAAAGGATGAAGTAGATGAATTTGTAAGTCGATCAACAAGCAAGTACGACAATGTGTTTCTTCGCCACTGGAAATTTAGAAGTGAAGTATCTGCACAGGAAATCCACCGTTTATTAACGAAAGACCCAACTAATTCGGATGATTACTACGTGAAAGAACCGCACGTTATCTACATCAACGGCACCGACTTATACATTTATTATGTTCGAGCAGAATACTCGAGGCCGCGCATTGTGGAAATCAAACAGATATTAGAAGATTCGGTAGGAATTAAGGGAAGCTATGATCGTTAAACTCCAATACTGAAACATATAAGAGGTAATGTACATCACTGGGTGTGGCGAAATACAAAGGCTACGATCTACTCAAGGGAAGCGGGGTCAGTAACTAATTTTGAAAGCTGGATTTGCCTGCGTTCTTTGAATATTTCGGATTAGGTTTTGGTCGCGACACACTGAGGTTGTTCGACATAATACAATACAAATACTTCTCTCTTTCCGTTCTTTCTGTTCTCGTCTAGGCTACCCTCTTCAACGAAACAATTTTTCGCTTGGGCTGGTGGCTGAGGCCCCACTTGGCCATCTCATCTAATATGGGGCGCAGGGTTTTACCGTATTCGGTAATGCCATACTCTACGCGGGGTGGCACTTCGGCATATACCTTGCGCCAGATGATGCCTTCTTCTTCCAATTCGCGGAGTTGTTGTGTGAGCATTTTCTGTGTGATGCCCACGATCTTTCGTTTCAATTCGCCAAAGCGGAGTGTACCATTTTCCATCTCCCACAGTATGATGGGCTTCCACTTTCCTCCGAATACTTGCAGTGAGCGCGTCACGGGGCAGTCCGTATAGGAATTATTTTTAGGATTCTTGTCAATATTTATTTTCATAAGGCATTCATTCTCATCATTAGTATGCTAAAAGTGCCTAGGCCACTTTGGTGTATCTACTTGATAAAAGTACCGATACCACTCTTCTTTACATAAAATTTTAAAAAATAATTCTATGGGAAAAATATTAGTTACCGGTGCTACGGGCACCGTTGGTTCAGCCGTGGTAAAATCGTTGGCTCGCATAAAAGCTGATTTCGTTGCAGGTGTGCGCGATCACGCTAAAGCAAAAGAGAAATTGGGCGCGTCCTCACCACTCGTTACATTTGACTTTGCTGACCTCGCTACGTACGCTGCTGCTACGCAAGGTGTGGATCGTGTTTTCCTGATCGGCCCTCCGCTCGACTACACGCTTGACAAATTACTGATTCCGTTCATCGACTATTTGAAAAGCAAGAACATTGTTCGCGTTGTTTATTTGTCGGCCTTTGGAGTTGAGAAGATCAGCCATGAATTATCGTTTCATAAAGTGGTAGAAGAAAAGTTGCGTGCCGATGGTTTTCATCTGACGGTGTTGCGTCCTACTTTCTTTGCGCAGAACTTTAAAAACTATGAGTGGGACAACATCACCAAATACAAGATTACCTACACTCCTTCCGGCAATGGTAAAACTGCGTTTGTAGATATTGCCGATGTGGGTGATGTCACAGCGAAGGTTCTTACGGAAAGTGGACACGAAGGAAAAGATTACATCCTCACCGGCCCCGAAAGCATTTCGTACCACGATGCCGCTCAACTGCTGACGGAAGTGCGCAAAGAGCCGATTGCCTACCCTGCACCAACTCCGGAACAATTCACGGAAACGTTGAAGCAAGCGGGCGCTCCTGATTTTATTGCGCCTTATATGATTCAGGTTTATAGTATGATAGCCAATCACCACGTTGATTATGTGAGTCCGGTGATTCCACAACTGCTGGGCCGTGCTGCTACGCCTTTGAAGACGGTATTGTTAAAAGAAATGGCGTAGGCTGCGAATAACGATGCTAGGTACTCACGATTAAATTCACGTTTCAGTTTGACAGTATCGCGTTAAACTAAAAGCTCTTCTGTGTTTTCAGAAGAGCTTTTTCTATTGCGTTACACTGTAGACTATCTCCTTTTAGCTCTCTTACTTTTGACGCTACAATTACCAGCTAAGGAAATAGTTGAATCATGTTCCTGTTACTTCTTTTCCTTTTCTCCCAATGAAAACCAATTGCCGGAGTCGTCCATGAACAGTGCTTCGTAGGCATAAAACTCTTTGGTGGGCGGCTTCTTGAATACTACTCCCTTCGCCTTCAGTTCTTCATAGGTCGCGTTGAGGTCGTTGCATTGAAATACACCAAAACCAAAAGTACCTTTCTTTACCAGCTCGCGCATTTGTTTTGCTGCTTCGCCTTTGAACATCATGCCTTCTTCAATGGCCATGAGTGATATTTCTAAGTCGGGTTGCTCGGGTGGTGTAACGGTTAACCAACGCATTCCCGGACCCATGGGTGCATCGGTGTGGACTTTAAAACCGAGTTTATTAACGTAAAACTCATACGCACTCTCCTGGTTCAAGACGAAAATGCTAACGTGGTTCATTCGTGTGATCATACTGAAATTGTTTTTTTGTTTAGAATGAAACAAATGTCGGGTGGGGAGCTTTAAAGCACCTCTTCAAAATTGCGATTCTTCGTCCAACCCTTTTGTTCGGCAAAACAATTTGGAATAAACTGCAATGGGGTATTTCTAATTCTTTCTTGTCGCTCGCGAATTTGTCGCTGATATTCGCTTGGTGTTTTACCTTCTATCTTTTTAAAGAGTCCGGTAAAGGAAGTGATGCTGTCGAAACCCACATCATAACATGTTTGGGCGATGGTATGATGGCTGCCTAATAATAATCTGGCTTTGTCTATCCGGATCGCGGTTAGATATTGATGTGGTGTTTTGCCGTAGATGGTTTTGAAGAGGCGAATGAAATGAAACTTTGAAAAGTATGCTTCTTCCGCGATGTTGTTCAGGTCTATGTTGTCTTTGTAGTTTTCATCAATAAAAAGCTTGGCTTTTACCATGCGTTTGTAAAGATAAAATTTGGGATAGGAAGAGTCTGGTTGATTCAATGTAGGGCGTGTTTTAGCTTTTGAGTTCACTCTTGTCTTGCCGTAAGGAAATCAAAAATATAAAATTTCTTCTGCAGTGTTCTACGATTACACTGTGTTTCTCCATCTCAATCCTCCAATCCCTTTCCTTGCAAGATCGCGGGGATGTACTTTTCGATGCGGGCTTCTCGGGTTTTGGTTTGCTTGGCGGAACTGAAGTGTAACAAGTACCCTCGCTGCCGTCCCGGGGTGAGTTTTTCAAATGCTTTTTTTACATCGGGCATTTCTTTTAATACGTTCTTAAATTCTACCGGCATGTCAAACTCTTTCGTTTTCTTCATCGCCACCTGCAAGCCGGCCTTCTCGATCTCCCACGCTTCTTTGATGTACGCCTTGATCGTTGCCTTGTCTTTCACAATTTCTTTTGCGTTGGTGAATCTCCACTGTCGGGCGGACTGCACATTGGCGGTCTGTTGTATCAACACTTTCTTAGTATCTTTTAATAACACGCCTTTCATAAAGAGCAGAGCGCAATAGTCTTTGAATCCATGGATGAGTACGACATTCGCTTTGCCGTGTGTGTAGCAGGGACACCCCCACTTCAATTCTTCGGTGAGGCCTGTGCTCAGCGCAATGGTGCGTAATAAATGATACTCTTCCCGCCAGGGAGTATCTTTTTCAAAAAACCAATTTACTTTCGGGTTCATGGTATTACTATTTGAAGTCCATCTTTAAAAGGCGTCCTGACGCTATTTGCGAACGAAGATAGCCGTCTGACGACTAAACTATATGTTATCGTTTCACATTTGATGTTAAAGTTATCAAATCTGTGCAAAAGAAGTCGCTAGATGGTTTTGGCTCTCACCAATCATTCTCATTCTAAATAGTATCATGCTTTCTTGCAGGTGGATTATCTCAAAACACAAAAGGCGCTGTTGGCGCCTTTCGTTCTACTTATGTGTGCAATCTCCTTTAAGCGAAGAACCGCTCTCTGATGATCTGGCCGTCTTGCCAATCTTGTATGCACACTTCTGTGGTTTTGATCGTGCCGGCTCCCTTTACATCAAAGTCAACATCCCAAACGATAAAGCTGCGCTGCCCTTTCACCACACTTCCTGCATGTGCATACGTGCGTACCGCAGTGATGTTGGCCAGCAATGCATGATTCGCTTCGAGCACGCGCTCTCTGCCTTTGATGCTCGCGCCATCCAAATCAATTTTCTCTACTTCCGCGTGATAGTACTTCGCCCACGCTTCTGCTCCCTTGCCTTCCAACGCCAAGGCTACGATTTCCGCCACCGAACTTTGAATTTGCTGCTCTGTCATAACTTTCGTTTTAATTGCTTTGTCACTATTGACGGTAGCAAAGGTGAGAGGGATGGGCGCGTAGCGGGTATAACAGAACCGAGGTTCTTCGGTAGGATTCGGAGATTGGGGTGGTAATGATCAAGAGGAGATACTTAAACAAAAAGAACCAAAAAGTTTAAGGATATAAGATGCTGGCGCCAGCGGATTAGGATTTGTCTGAGTATAAAACCGGGTTACTGCCTACTATAGTGTATCTTTCTCTTTCGTTCTTTTTGTCTTGAAACAAAAAGAACCAAAAAATTCAAGAACGAAAGATGCTCCCACCCCCATTCTTACACACGCCCGCCTTTATTCATCTAACTTTATTTTTGGTATTCATGAATCTGCGATTTCGTTCGGGCCAACGCACTTGTTCTACGGTAGTTCTTCGATGTTGAGACTGTTGCGGATAACTCGGAGTAGGATTCGTGTAGAGAGAAAACCGGGTTACTACTTATACGTAATTATTTTTCTCTTTCGTTCTTTTTGCGCCCGACTTGCGGGTATTCTTCGGATACCTCGGACGAGGATTGGCGTAACGACAGGTCCGGGTTTTGATTATTTGGAGGCGCTCGCCCAGGTGTTACTTGCTAAAAGTAAGTTTTGGGATGCGGGTGGACGTTCTACAGTAGCGAGTGGACGTTTGGCAGCTGCGAGTGGACGTTGTGCAGTAGCGAGTGGACGTTGTGCAGTAGCGAGTGGACGTTGT
>JACPVX010000080.1 GCA_016191555.1 Bacteroidota bacterium | reverse complement strand
ATCAGCTGGATAATAACATGTTGTTAATACGTCCTCTAAAATGCCATTTTTTGTGAGTAAGGAAGTCAACTGCATATGGCTGGGATTGTCATAAAAGAAGCTCTTGGAAATAGTCAATGGGCCTGATTGTCCGTTTGTACTGAAACTCTCAGTAGTGCTTTGAGACAAGTATTGCCATTCAGAAACATGCTCGTAGGGAATCGATGAGAAAGTGTTAAGCCAACTAGAAATCGGATGAGACTGAACATACCCTATCTTGACTGCTTGGATGACCTTTCTATTTGATTGACTAATTGCATAGGTATTGGTGCTTTTTTGAACTGGCGTGCCAATTGAGGCGCTGACTTGCACGTAATCATCTTTCTGTTTCAGATTTCCTCTTTGATAATCATAGCTCGTCCCAAGCGCAAAAGGATATCCAAAAGTAATTAAATCGGGATACTCGATCGGTGAATAAAACCGGTTAATGCTATATCCATTATTTAGTTGTTCAACTCTCACTTCACGATATCCAACATGACTCCCTTGGGTTGTGCCAAGTACATTTGAGTTAGCAGTTCGAACTACGAAATCGCAGGGAGCTTCTATCGGGCTACCCGTACCTAAATTAGTCACCACTATGTTTTTAGTCACCAGATAATCATACTTTGGTTCGCCAATAATCACACCACTTGACCTAGCTGTATCCGCTTCCATTTTGTACTTATAGATGGTAACCTTATTGTGCAATTCACTTATTCCATCATGATCCGTTATCTGCTTCACTCGCAGCCCTCCGCAAACTTTACTTTTTAGAAGCCCCGGGTCTGTAACTTTATACGTAACCGTACCTTGTGTGATTGTTGCTGAATTAGCCGAATAGCCCTCGAATGTATAGACGCCCGGGTTTAGGTCCAGATAGGCAGTTCCAGTTCCAAAACTTCTCGCAAGTATTACATTATTCGATGCGTCCTTAACTCGCACATATTCTCCATTGTCGGGGTACGTACCACTACTACTATAATTCACAGAATAGTCCACCTGAACAAATTGTTTCGTCCCGATTTGAAAGTTACCAGTAAAGGTCGTAGCCGGTGGTGAAATCGACATACTAAGTGTAGCAGGCGTTAATTTAGGGTCATTCACCTCGCCACTGGACATCCGATAACCGTATTCGTTGGATTCAAATGTTAGCTCAGTCCATCCACCTGTTGGGTATTTAATTTTATTTAGCGTACCAATTTTAGCGTAGTTAAAATTGGGTGATCGATCACTCCCGATTAAATTGACGACAGTATTATATTGATTAATAAAAAACTGCTGAGGGATTAATGTTGTGCTTGCATTTCCATTATAAAAACCCCAATGATCCTGTGACTTTGATGTTGTACAGGGAAGCTCATTAATGTTAAAATATTCAAATTGATAAGGAGGTAAGGTTTCGTTCGTTGACGAGATTTCTTGTACACTATTCAAAACTAGTCTACCACAGCCTCCACTTCCATATCCCAAATAAATTTTTTTAAGTACGAGTCCCGATTGTTTAACGACAATCGAATCTAATCTATAATCGACACTGGGCGATTGTAAATCGGTTCGCTGGGTAATTGATTTAAATATTATTTGAGAGAGACCGGAAGTGACAATGGATGATAACCGTTTTGTATTCATCTTCAAAATCATGGAGCAACCAAGTTGTGTTCCAAGGCCACTGCAATTGACGTGGCCAGGGTTATACAAAGTAAAGCCTGTCTCTGATGGTAAAATATTTTGGTAGGTGAGTCCATTTAAGTAGGTGAAAATGACGGAAAAGCCCCCATTCTTCTCTATCGTGGTGAGGTACCAGCTAGAATTAAAGGGGAGTGTTGGTTGTACGTCACAGGCATCTAAGCGCTCTGTTGTTTCAGCCTCACCAAACGAATACTTTGTTCCATCATCGGTTGTTATGCTGAATCCTTGAAGGATATTTCCCTCAACCAGAATTTTTTGAGCTGGTATTACAGTAGGAACAGCATCTTTATCAAAAATAATTTTGCCACTTTTACCCTGGAAATTAAAGTAGTATAAATCCGGTTCAGCATCCCAAATCCCTTCAGCCACATTTTTTTCAAATTCCTGCTTCTCCGTGCTTGTCATTTGATTCGCCAAATACTTTTCTACTTTTTCTCCAATCTTCGCGAATCCGCTATAACCATTATCTTGTTCGTCCGGCAAACCACGAACCGTGCGGGTAATTACTCCGCCAGCGGATAATGACCACCCCTGCCCCACCCACGAGGCCGCTTCTTCTACCCGAACACCTGCCTGATAGTTTAGTGTAATAGGAAGTTGGAAGCCTCGTTCCTTTACTTCCCATAAAGGGACATTAATCTGCGGCACACCGGTATACAAGCTGACAGGTGTATCTCCGTACCTACCCAATGAAGCAGCCGTTGGAGATGGCGGAATCACATTTGATTTTGCCGGGTTTTCAATTTGTTGTGCGGCACAATAAGTAAACTGGAATAGAAGTACCACTACACCTGCTAAAACATTGTATTTCATATTGCAAAATTATATTCAATCTATTACTCAATTACCGTTATAACTAAAAACAATAACAAAACTCACCATATAGAAGAAATCAAAATCCGTTTACAAACATTTCTCATTTCTCATGAGTTACCAACTCATGAGAGCAGTGGGGTATAAATTCCTGTCATCACCGGCCGATTCAACGCATCGTATTTGATAAAAGTCCATTGGTTCTGAACATGACCGAACGCACATTCCAACTCACAACATCCGAGCTAGTTGATTTCACAGGTGCCGAAGCGGTCACTCTTATCAAGTACTACACCTAAAAATCCACGTTCCTTAGACTTTTGACTGAAGAGGTAGAGTCATTGTCATAGTTGAGAACACTAACGAGATTTACCGAGTCATTAAATATATACCACTCACCTTTTTTCTGACCATTGTAAGTGCCTCCAGCTTGAATCAATGACCCCGCATGATAAATAAGTTTCAGATTGTCTCTCTCTATAAAGGTGTCAATCTTGGTTGGATATCTCCCATACAACCTAACATAGTTTAAGGAGATACTATCCATTCGGTTCTTCTCAAAAAGAGAACTGTCAGGCTTGTGTTTACAACACACGACTGCTATTGCAAAGACAATAATGTATCCTGCCTTAGTCATCAGATTGATTTGTGTCGAAGCCCAGTATTTGATAATTATTCTTCCAAGTGTTCTCATTTTTGAGTCCAGGATTTGCAGCATGATATTGATTCCTAAACTTAATCTCGCCATTAAGAGGTCCTGTTTTCTTTCTATCCTGCTTAAACTCATCAGATTCTTTATTGTCTTGTTTTATTTGGCCAGGTTCGTGATGAGCTTCCTCGTGTACGCCCACAGTACCGTAGGCCTCCTCCTCAGAAGCATTTTCCAACCTTTTTCCAGAGCCCTCTGCCATATTTGCTTGAATCGTTTTATCGAAAAAGGTCACTGTTGTTTCTGCATAATGTCCGTCTTTGTTTTTAACTGCATTACTATTAGCGTCTTGAGTTGGTGTAGTTTGCGCTAAGTCCTTACTCTTGGTTTCCTTATCAATCTTGATATTAACTTTGGTGCTCATTGATTGCCAACTTTGGAAAGACTTCTCGCCTTTCTTAGTGCTTAGCATGGAATTACCAATCTTCATTATGTCAGCCGTTGCGTTTTTAGACCAAATGACTTTCCCATCTTTTCGTTCATACGTCACCGCTTTTCCGTCAGACCCAACAACCTCTCTTCCATCTGGATCAATGTAACGGATCGGGTTATCCATCGTATAATTATAAGGAGACCACCTCCTTGATTTCTCTGAAAGCGGATCAACAACTCCCCATCTTCCAATCTCCGGCATGTACATCCTCGCACCATAATCCAACCACCCAACATTCAATTCATCTTGTAATTCTTTGCCGTTGTATAGATAATTCTGCTGTGTTGAATTTTCTCTTGGATACGAGTTAAACGTCAAACCGAAAGCATAATAATCATTCGTAGCCACCACTGGGCTTTTCGTCTGTGTTACTTTAAAGTCATCGAAGTAAACTTCCACCGGAGTTGCATTTTCGTTGCTCAACCAAATATACGCATATCCTGCTTCTGTAATGTTGATGGTAGGTGAAGTTACTAGCTCGTGTGCTACATCCGTTCCCGCTTCCTTCCCTGCCGTAGTAATTTGTTTAAACCCTCCAGTTAAGCTCACGTAGTTGCGGTCAAAGATCAGCCAGTTCAGATAGGCCTTCGGTGCCCCGTTGTCGGTTTTCGTGCCGAGCAAACCGGGGTAGCTCGCGTTGAAGGATGAGGTGCTGGTCGAGTAAGAGCCTCCGTCAAACACCACCGCT
>JACPVX010000079.1 GCA_016191555.1 Bacteroidota bacterium | reverse complement strand
ATTTTTCTGGAGTAAACATCCTTATTAGAAGATATTCATCCTAAAAGACTTCGCACAACATGAACTGGTTTGCTGCAAGGCTGGCTGGACATTGGAGCAATGGTCATTTGTCTCGTCCTGAAATAGGTTGACTACAAAATCAACCAAAATGGAACTAAAAAACCAGATTATTCAGGAGTATTTAAACACCGGATGCGGCTACCGGAAACTACAGGCCAAGTATGGCATTAGCCGAACAACCATTTGCAATTGGGTACAGGTTTACCAGGGAGTTCATAACTTGCATCCTACCAATTTGCAACAGAAACATTACAGTAACCCAATGGCTAAAAAGGCAAAAGAAGATCAGGCTGCCACATCAGAAAAAGAAGCTGAACTGCTCAAAAAAATTGCTACACTTGAGAAGCAGTTAGCTCACCAGGAACTGAGGGCTGAAGTGCTGGATACATTGATAAATGTAGCAGAAAAGCAACTCAATATCTCCATCAGAAAAAAGCCTGGCACCCAACAGTCCAGGAAATAAAGAAGACAAAGCCATTATTTAGTGTACAAAATATTTGTCGATTGTTGGGTTATTCGCCACAGGCGTATCACAAAAAGCAAAAAAGAAGTGTAGTGCAGCTATCAAACGAGTTTTTGATACTGCAGCAAATTGATGCTATCCGTAAATACCAGCCACGTTGCGGTGGCCGTAAACTTTTTATTATGCTGCAGCCTTTTTTAAGGCAACATCAGATCACTATGGGAAGAGACCAGTTTTTTGATCTGCTGAGACGCAATAAGCTTTTGGTAAGACGGGTAAAAAGAAGTGTACATACCACCAACAGCAAACACCATTTTCGCCGCTATCCCAACCTGGTAAAGGATTTTACGCCGCTAAAAGCACATGAAATGTGGGTGGCAGATATTACCTACATACCGCTTAAAAACAGGTTTGCTTACCTGTTTTTAATTACCGATGCATACAGCAGAAAGATTGTCGGCTTTCATGTAAGTGATGATATGAAAGTAAGCAGCGCAACACTGACTTTAAGAAAAGCGCTGGCACAAAAGCCTCCCGAAACAATTGTAATACATCACAGCGACCGCGGAATACAATATTGCAGCACTGCTTATGTGCAATTATTACAGCAGCATCATGCACATATCAGTATGACGCAGAACGGCGATCCATACGAAAATGCTATTGCAGAAAGAGTAAACGGTATTTTAAAAACCGAACTCATCAGCAGGCAGTACGATAATATTGATCATGCATCCATACATATTGCACGATGCATTACCATTTACAATTACAAACGGAGGCACAGCAGCTTAAACTGGCAGATACCACATGAAGTACACCAGCAACAGGGGCCGCAAATAAGACGATGGAAAAACTATTATCAAAACAACTCTAAAACCATAGTCAATATGCAACCAACCTAAGCGGCCTGCGCACAAAAAATATTTTCTTTAGCTGCAGGGGCTACGAAAATATTTTTCTGCCAACGCACTGCGAAAAACTTTTTAATCAACCTTATTCAGGATGTTTTATCTTAGTCAACCAATAGCAGGATTTATTAACTAACACAGTCAACTTTTTTCAGGACGGGTCATTGCATCGCTGTACTTTGGTTCGGGCTGGACGGAATTCTGTT
>JACPVX010000078.1 GCA_016191555.1 Bacteroidota bacterium | reverse complement strand
CTAGCGCGGAGTGTGTCGTGAAAGAAACAAGACAGGCGGTCGCGTTTCTATGCTGTACAAAAGATGATAGTAGGCCTATCACAGTCGGTGTGTAAGCACGGGCTGTAAACCACCTCTCGGTGCTGATTTGGTAACGAATCGGTATTGAACGGAAAGAGGAAAAGGTTCGAAAAAAAAAACGAATCAGGTGAGAATAAGAGAGATGAACGTAAGTGAACCTCCGATGAAGTGTCGATAAAGATAATACATTGTCAAAAGCGTGTTATTCCGCGAACACGTGATCACTACAACATGAACTTACTTTACTGGTTGTAGGACAATCGTCATTTAGGATGCATGACTCTTATTCAGGCTTTAGTATGGAACACGAGAGGTCCTCTATCTGATGTGAAGAGAAAAGACACAAGTAGGTTGTGCCTACAAGGTTTAAATATCGAAGCAGAAGAGGAAGTCGGACAGTACCATAGTAGCGTAGAACACTTTGTAATGAAGTACGAGCGAAGGGTACTGGTCATGCAGTTTCAATTGATAAAACAACTTTGCAAAGAGGATGACCTTATTGTTTGAAACAGAATCAAAAACGGTACCTATTACCAAAGACATGGTGAGGAAGGCCTACCAAAAGGTGAAGTCGAACCAAGGCAGTGCGGGTATAGACAAGGAGAGTTTAGAGCAATATCAAACTAATGTGTCGAAGAACTTGTATAAACTTTGGAACAGGCTCTCATCGGGCAGTTATTTTCCTCAACCGGTTCGCGAAGTAGAGATACCCAAAACCAATGGAGGTAAACGAAAGCTGGGCATCCCGACAGTAAGTGATCGAATAGCCCAAGAAGTAATCCGGTCGTATCTGGAGCCGAGATTAGAATCTCAATTTCATGAACATTCGTATGGTTACCGTCCATTGAAGAGCGCCCATCAGGCAGTATTGCAAGTACAAAAGAATGTACGGAAGTATGCGTGGGTGATCGACATGGACATCAAAAGTTTCTTTGATGAAGTAGACCACGAGTTGCTAATGAAAGCACTGGATAAACATGTAGAAGAGAAGTGGGTAAAGATGTATATCAAGCGTTGGCTTGAATGTCCAAGTCAAGCAACCGATGGCACATTGACTCACAAGCAAGGTAAGGGCACACCGCAGGGAGGTGTAATAAGCCCTCTACTAGCCAACTTGTACCTACATTATGTACTGGATAAATGGTTAAAGCTGAAATACCCACAACTAGCTTTTGTACGCTACGCAGATGATGTCGTGCTACATTGCAGCAGTGAGGAAGAGGCGAGACACCTACTTGATCAAATTCGAGTACGACTACTGGAGTGTAAGCTTAGGCTAAGTGAAACAAAAACTCAACTGGTGTACTGCAAGGATTATCGAAGGCAAGAAAGAAAGGACTACGGAAACAAATTTTGTTTTCTAGGTTTTGATTTTAAACCCAAAGTTTACAAATCCAAGCGAGCAGGAGAGGATATTTTTCTTGGCTATGGATGTGAGATGAGTCAAAATGCAAAGTCAAAAGTAATAAAGGGATGGAGGAAGTTAGACTGGCACAAGCAGTCTACATTGTCTCAAACAATCCTATCCTGACATGTTTTATCATTGGCTCGTTTATAATTGGATTTGATTTGCATGACAAGAGCCGTATGAAGTGAGAACTTCACGTACGGTTCTGTGAGAGGCTTGGGCTGAAATGCCCTTGCCTACTTGACTGTTGTGAGTTGGGAAGTGTTGTAGGTCATCCGTGCGGTAAAGAAAAAGAAAGCCCTCCATGGTGCAGCATAAGCTCGTTCCTGAAAGCCTGGGGTTGGCCTTCTGTTGGAGGCTGGTGAAATGGCTTATGACTGCTTGATTATTTGTTTTTCTTAGAGATGACAGTCTTGCCGACTCCGGTATCTGTGCTAATAACGAATACACCTTTTCGCATATGAGTCCGGCGATTATATAGAAAGCTCAAGTGACAGTCACCCTTCTTTATCCCAGGGGGAAACCTTAACGGTTCATCAACGGTTTACTATTTACAAAAGGTAGGAGAGCGTACTTTAACCAGAGTGAATGCGAATTTTCTTGACGGAAGTTTAAGGATCAGATGCTGAAATATTTAAACGATGCGCCCAACCTTTGCAAAAAGATTGAGAGTAAAGAGTTAAAACGAAATGACATTGATCAGATAGTGTACCTATACAATCAAGAGAAGAAGGGAAGGTCAAACTAAGGTTGTCGGTGGTTAAAAATAAGTTGTTGTGTGGTCCCGGTTATCCGTACTTTGTAATAATCCGAGCAGTGATAGTAGCAATGTAGGGCCAGAGCTGTAACCTCCATACGTACTTATAACTCCAATGAAATTCAGCCACTAATTGCTATCCAAATACTATCAACCAAACTCAATAAAATAGTACCTTTGTTTTATGATAAAACCCATTCTGGCGCAAGTCTTCTGATTGGTAGCGTCATTGACTTGTGCCAACTTACTATTCTAAGCAACCGTTCTTTGAAACTTATATCTGGCAATTTTGCTGAATCATATCAACATAACATCAATTAGTTTTTCAGGCATATTAGCATAGTTGATGGCGCTGCTATAGAGGTAATCTTGCGGCTGCAAAACAATACCTGCCACCACCGGGTTTTGATGAATGTAGTCCAATGTTTCATCAATCATTTCATTGGTGCTTAATTCAATTGGGTGGTTATGCTGTTGCCAAAATTGATAATGCGTGTTATTGCCGTTCTTTTGTCCAGCTCGTTCAAAGAGCCATACGAACAACTCTTTACGGCTCTCTTGGGGATTAGCTTTAATGGCTTCGATTAGTTTCACGGAGGTAAATTTTTTGATGTCTCGGATGATGTCTTCTAAACTATTCATACCATTTCTTCCAATAATCAGATGGATGTGGCTGCTCATAATGCAGTACGCATAAATTTCCAGACCTTTGGTTTTCTGACAATATCGGACGCTCTCCAAGAAAACGTCTTTGTATTCGCGTCTTATAAAAACATCCAGCCAGTGAATTACTGTAAAGGTGACGAAGTGTAACTTATCTTGGTTTCTAATTTTATACTTTCTGCTCATATTAAACAATTTCACTATTCTGAAATAATGTTGCAACAGTAGTTTCAAAAATTGATTTAAAAGCCAAATAAGATAGTTAGGGCACAAGTCTATATCGCAATCGAAAAGAAAGACTTGCGCCAGAGATGGAGGATAGTAGGGGCACAAGTCTATATCGCAATCGAAAGGAAAGACTTGCGCCAGAGCAGGGTTCAAATGGCAAAGAGGATAGTAGGGGCACAAGTCTATATCGCAATCGAAAAGAAAGACTTGCGCCAGAGCAGGGGTCCAATGAAAATTAGCCACTAATTGCTATCCAAATACTATCAACCAAACCCAATAAATCGTACCTTTGTTTGATGATAAAATCCATTCAAATTTTTGTGTTTGTTGCGATGAGCAATGTGCTCTTTGCGCAAGTTTACTATGTGCCTCAAACCATTAGAACCCCACAAGGAAATGTAACCATTCAGCAGCCGGTTTATCGCCCCATGCCGATGCATCATGGCAACTATGGCGGACAATACAATCCAAAATTTCAATTCACCGTTGTACTAAAGAATGATTCCGTGATTAATTTGAAATCGCGCATTGAATCAGAAGAGAAAAAGATGTACGTGATCCACAAAGAGAAGAGAATCAAACGCAAAATATTTCCAAACGATACGCGTGAGATTTATGGTTATAGTTCAGTGCATGGAAGAATAAAAGGGATACCGGCGGATAGTTGCTGGCTGTTCAAGGCTTATACTGGTGCCATTAACTCCTACCTCTCATTACCATTAAAGGATTACAGTATGATCATTGCCATTCAACACGGAGATGACGGACCGATTGTACCACTCAATAAAAAAAATCTGGAAATGATCACCGGTTCCGATGACCCGAAAATCGTAAAATGGTTAGACAAGAATAAGTTCTCACAGATAATCGAATATTACAACGATCTGCAAAAGCAAAAAGTAGCAAATAATAAATAATGAATCGGTGGTGGGTTTGTGTGATCTTTAGTTGTATTTTCTGGAGCTTCAGCTTCGGGCAAGATACTAGTGCGCAACGCAAAGCAGATTCCCTTCGTCAGCAGATCGATTCACTCCAACTTCCGGGAAAGAAGAAAATAGATTCACTCAAGCAACTACGCAAAAGCGTTTCATCCGTTGGTGCATCCGCACAACAGAAAGTGAATCATGCGTTGGATTCGTTACATCCCAATCAAAAATTAACCAACTACCAAACCCGAATTGATTCCACACAACGTGCATTGACAGGTCGGTTGACGAACGTGCAAAACCGATTGAAAGCGAAATCAGATAGTCTCAAATCACTAAAACTGCCCACCGAAAAGGTAGACGCACAAATTACTCAACTTCAAACCAACATCGATAGCTTGAAGCTTCCCATCCCCTCTGTAAACGTAAAGCAAGCGGAAGAACGCCTCCAAAAACTGAATAACTCTGTTACGAGTCGGGTGGCAAAATTAGAACAGGGGGTAGGTATACAAACCAAGAAGTTACCAACTGAGCTTCAATCGAAAGTGGGGAATGTTTCATCGATCACAAATTCAGTAACACAACAACTTCCGGCTAATCCTTTGTCGGGGGTTTCAGTGCCAGCCGGTGGCCTGCCCGGATCTCTGAATACCAACGCACCGGGTATAACCACACCTTCGATACCGGGCGCATCTTTGCCAACCGGAGGCGGGCTCCCGTCCGCCAATGGGGTGGGGGCACTCCCCGGCATCAACGCACCTTCCAGTTCAAGCATGCCTAGCATTCCGTCAGCCAATGGACTCAATACGGGTTCAATGCCTTCCACCAATTTGCCCACGGCTAACTTGAATGAAGTGACCGACATTTCAAAACAGGCCGGTGATTTGGCCAAGTTGCCGGGAGAAGCCAGCCAGTACGGTGAACAACTCAATCAATTGAAGGATGGTGAGGTAGACTCCGCCATGGTAAAAAAGTGGATGGAAGAAAATGCCTCGCGACTGAAAGAGACGAAGATGTTGCGCGAACAACAGCAGGCCATTGAAAAATACAAACAGATGTCGGAGCGCTACCGCGACCCGGTGGCCATGAAAAAGGAATTGCAGAAGAATGCGAAAGAGTTGGCATTCGATAAAGTGGCGGCATCACAAGCAACCGTCAACGAAGCGGTCGCGAACATGAATAAAATGAAGAAGGCTGCGGGTGATGTGAAAACCATCGACACGCAGGTTAAACAGAAGCGCGTGAACCCCATGCATGGAAAACCATTCAAAGAGCGTTTGCTGCCGGGCGTAAGTCTGCAAATGCAAAACGGAACAAATTTCCTGTTGGATGTAAATCCATATATCGGTTATCACCTCTCTGGCCGGTGGACGGCAGGGCTTGGCTGGAATGAGCGGATCGCCTGCAATTTTTCCAAGGGCCGCTACTTCATCAGCGAAGAGCGTGTGTATGGTGTACGCAGCTTCCTTCAGTTTCGGTTGCTTGGCCAACTGACCCTGCGCGGGGAAATAGAAACCATGAATAGTCCCGTTCGCCAACTGAACCTGCCTCTTGATAATGGAAACCGAAAATGGGTATGGAGTTATGTGGCGGGCATCAAACAAGAATTCCGAATCTCAAAACATATCAATGGCAACGCACAAGTGCTTTACAATCTCTATGACCCCAAGCGTGAAAGCCCGTATGCCGATCGGCTAATCGTTCGCCTTGGCTTTGAATTTCCTGTGAGCAAGAAAAAAACAACAACTAAATAATATCGATAGCAACTAGTTAGAGCATTTATGAAGCAGCTACTATTTTTCCTTTTTTTATTCTCCCTGTCATCTCTTCAAGCGCAGGTGAAATCGGCACAAGAAATTGATCGCAAGTATTTGAATTGGCATAACCAGGATATCAAAGACAATAAAATCGCAGGCATCAGTCTCGATAAAGCATACCGGCAATTATTATCAGGCAAGCAGCCGAAGAAGCAAATTATTGTGGCGGTGATCGATGGTGGAGTCGATATCAATCACGAAGACCTGAAAGGAAATATTTGGGTAAACGAGGATGAAATCGCCAACAACGGTATCGATGATGATAAGAATGGATATGTGGATGATATACACGGGTGGAATTTTTTGGGAAATCGCAAGGGAGATAATGTCAACATAGAGACATATGAATTTATTCGCGTCATGCGAGACACACCGAAGGATCAGCAAAACACACCTACGTACCTGAAGGCAAAGCAGCTGTTTGATAAGGAGATGAAAAAGCAGCAAGAGCAAAAAGAGACGCTGGAAAAATTTTCATCTATTTATGAGAAGGCAAGAGCCATTGTCAGGGAGAAAACCGGAATTGATGTCCATAGCGCAGAAGATTTGAAAGAAGTTAGAACCGCTGGCGATGGTCAGTTGAAGAGTGCAAAAGATTTTCTGTCGCAGCGATACGGGATGGGTTTTACGGAGAAAATTTTAGAAAAGTTAAGAGAAGCGAATGCCAAACAGCTGAAGTACCAACTTAGTTTAGATTTTAATCCCCGAAAGATAGTGGGAGACAATCCGAATGATATCAATGACACCAACTATGGCAATAATGATGTGGCGGGCCCGCGCGCAGACCATGGCACGGCTGTAGCCGGTGTGATTGCAGCCGTCCGAAATAACAATCTCGGAATTGACGGCATCGCCAATCATGTAAAGATCATGGTCATCCGCACCACACCCGATGGTGATGAGCGTGATAAAGACGTGGCACTGGGAATTCGGTATGCTGTGGAGAATGGTGCGCACATTATTAATATGAGTTTCGGCAAAGACCTAAGCCCCGGAAAAAAATGGGTGGATGAGGCGGTTCGTTTGGCGGAACAAAAAGGGGTTCTGTTAGTACACGCGGCTGGCAACGATGGTGTCAACATTGATGTAGTTGAAAATTATCCGAGCGATCGATACCTGGATGGAACGGAACCAACCAATTGGATTGAAGTTGGTGCCTCTGGACAAAAGGCAGATGCGAAATTGCCGGCATCCTTTTCAAATTATGGGCAACATGTAGACTTGTTTGCGCCCGGTGTGCAAATCGCCTCACTCGATACGGCTAATCATTACAATACACACGATGGAACTAGTTTAGCGGCTCCGGTGGTTGCTGGCGTAGCAGCGCTGCTGATGTCTTATTATCCGGATTTATCGACACAACAAATCATCGAGATTCTGATGCAATCCGGCATGCGCTATCCAAAACTGAAAGTGCTGCAACCAATAGAAGAAGGCAAGCCTGCAAAAGTAAGGTTCAATACCTTAAGTAAAACAGCCAGCATTCTCAATGCCTATCAGGCTATTGAAATGGCTGAAAAAATGAAAAGCGGAAAGTAAGGTTATTGGACTCTTGGAGTATAAAATCAGATCGTGTAAACAGATTTAGAGTCTATTCAACAAACTGTGTCAAAATAGAAAAACACTAAATCGATACAGGATGTGATCAAAGCTGGTTTAACAACAGGGAGAGACTTAGTAATTAAATGCCCAAAGCAAATCAGGCGCATCATCTATACTACCAGCATCATCGAGTCTTTTCACTGTCGGCTCCGAAAAGTCACTTAGAGCAAGCGGGTGTTCAGTTTTGATCTGTCCTTCTCTCAACTCCTTTATCGAGTGCATGACAAACTTAAAAGGATTGCGAGAGCCCATTAAAGGATGGAAACTGACACACGCCCAAATGTTGATTCTCTTTGAAGAACGAATCACCATTAACAAGCTTGGGTTTTATGAGGAATTAATTCTTGGGACTGTTAAAAATAGACGTGCTACTTTTGATCGTACGTTTGGACCATTCCAGTCAGTTCAGTTATTCCTTCATCGGGGGCTCTCCTGCAGAGTCGATGTTCGCTTCACCTCAACATAACAAATTTAATCACCTGACACATTTCGTTGAACAGACCCCAAAAAAGGGTAAATCTGACAGCATCGTCCGGATACCGGAAGCGATGTGCGCGTTGCCGGAGGCGAGGTGAGTATTGCTGGAAGCGAGGTGAGTATTGCTGGAAGCGAGGTGAGTATTGCCGGAAGCGAGGCGAGTATTGCCGGAAGCGAGGCGAGTATTGCCGGAAGCGAGGCGAGTATTACCGGAAGCGAGGCGAGTATTACCGGAAGCGAGGTGAGCTTGTCCTGACAGTATCGTCAGGATGCCGGAAGGTAGGTGAGCCTGCCCTGACAGCATCGTCAGGGTGCCACTAGGTAAGTATGCCCTGCTAAAAATGAAAACGACCTCTGCCAAATTGAAAACACCTATTGCCAAATTGAAAACACCTATTGCCAAAATGAAAACACCTATTGCCAAAAATGAAAGCGACCTCTGCCAAAATGAAAACACCTATTGTCAAAAATGAAAACGACCTCTGCCAAAATGAAAACACCTATTGTCAAAAATGAAAACGAGTGCCAGATGAAGCGAAGCATATGCCACACCGAGCGATGTTACTATTGCACCGAGCGATGTTACTATTGCACAGACCGATGTTAGTATTGCACAGAGCGATGTGAGTACTGCACAGAGCAATGCAAATGCCGCATAAATCAATGCGAGTGCGGAACAAACCGAGGCGAGTGCCGCACAAAGCGAGGCAGCCCAGACATGACAGGGTCGTCAGGATGCCGGAAGCGATGCGTGTGTTGCCGGACAGGGCTTAGTCATGGGACTGTACCATCGAAGTAAAACCGGTTTGCTAAGCACTCAAATAATGACTAATTTTTGTGAAACTTTTTCCTTCTATGGTTCGCTTTCTCGCTTTCTTCTTTCTTTCTGTGTCTGTCTATGCACAGCAGGTACCTGCTAACTTCTATAATGATCTTCAACACCGGGTCATCGGCCCGTTTCGGGCGGGGCGCACGGTCGGAGCGGTTGGTATCCCCACGCAGCCCAATGTATTTTATATGGGCGTAAACAATGGAGGCGTTTGGAAGACAGACGATTACGGCCGCACGTGGAAGCCGATCTTTGATAAAGAAGCTACCGGCTCGGTGGGGGACATTGCCGTTTCGCCCTCACATCCCAACATTGTTTACGTGGGCACAGGCGAGGGTTTGCACCGCCCTGATTTAGCCATTGGCGATGGTATGTTCAAATCGACCGATGGTGGCGCTACCTGGAAGCATGTGGGTTTGCCCGATGCGCAGCAGATCGGTCGCGTAGTCGTTCATCCAACCAATCCGGAGATCGTTTTTGCAGCCGCGCTGGGTCATCCCTATGGCGCCAATGAAATGCGTGGCGTGTATCGCACCAAAGATGGTGGCACCACGTGGGATAAAGTATTGTACATCGATCATAACACCGGAGCGATCCAAGTGGAGTTTGATCCCAATAACCCCGACATTCTCTTTGCGGATTTGTGGGAACATCGCGAAGGCCCGTGGGAAAACGGCTCCTTCTCCGGAGCCAATTCCGGATTATATAAATCCATTGATGGCGGCACTACGTGGAAGAGAATAACAACCGGTTTGCCAACAGCAGCAGAAGGATTGGGGCGCATTGGTTTTAGCATTGCACCCGGCAATTCCAAGCGGATGTATGCCACGGTAGACGCCCGCGATCAGGGAGGCATCTACCGCAGTGACGATGCCGGTGAAAGCTGGAAGCGGGTGTCCACCGAACGCAGAGTGTTTGGAAGAGGCAGTGACTTTGCCGAAGTGAAAGTACATCCAAAAAATGCCGATATCGTATTCTCCGCCAACACCGCTTCCTATCGCTCGATGGACGGTGGCGTTACTTGGACTTCCTTCAAAGGTGCACCCGGTGGCGATGACTACCATCGTATTTGGATCAACCCACTACAACCGGACATTATGATTTTTGCAGCCGATCAGGGTGCTACGATTACGGTGAACGGTGGTAAAACATGGAGCTCATGGTACAACCAACCCACCGCTCAATTATATCATATCTCTACGGATAATCAATTTCCTTATTGGGTCTATGGCGGCCAGCAGGAGAGTGGTGCCATTGGCATTCGCAGCCGTGGCGATGGCGGACAAATTTCTTTCCGCGATTGGATGGGCGTAGGTGCCGATGAATATGCCTATGTAGTGGCCGATCCGAAAAATCCGGATATCATTTATGGCGGGCGCATTACTAAATTCAATAAGAAAACAGGTCAGACTCAAAACGTAGCACCCGAGGCGTTACGCTCCGGTCAATACCGAATGTTGCGCACATTACCCTTGCTTTTCCATCCGGCCGATCACACGCATCTGCTTTTCGCGACCAATGTGTTGTGGAAGTCTGTGAATGGTGGCGATCATTGGGAAATCATCAGTCCCGACCTTACGCGGAAGCAACCTGACGTGCCTGCGAGCATCGGAGATTTCAAGACAGAGCAAATGGCTACCATGAAGCAACGTGCAGTGATTTATTCGGTCAGCGGATCGCCACTCAACCGAAGCATCATTTGGGCAGGTACAGACGATGGATTGGTACACGTTACCGGAGATGGTGGTGTGACCTGGAAAGATGTAACGCCACCTGCGCTGACATCATGGGATAAAGTTTCGCAACTAGAAGCCGGCCACTTTCAATTGAACACCGCTTACGTGTCGGTGAATGCATTGCGTAAAGATGACCTGCGCCCACATATATATAAGACGAAAGATGGTGGAGCTACCTGGCAGGAAATTGTGAAAGGCATTCCGGCCAACGGTGCGGTGAATGTAATTCGCGAAGACCCCAAGCAAAAAGGATTGCTGTTTGCCGGCACCGAGCGCGAAGTATTCTTCTCCATTGATGACGGAGAAAATTGGCAGTCGCTACGCAACAACATGCCGGCCACCTCCATTCGCGACTTAGTGATTCATGACGATGATTTAGTCATTGGCACACACGGTCGCTCGATTTGGATATTAGACAACGTCACACCCCTTCGCAACATGGCAGCCGCCTTGCAAGCACAGAAGCCGTATCTGTTTCCATTAGCACATGCCACGCGCGTGCGTTACAATATGTTTAGCGACACACCGCTTCCGCCTGAAGAGCCCACCGGACAAAATCCGACCGAAGGTGCAGCGATCGATTATTGGATCAACGAATCAGCACTGTCGGTTCACATCGACATCTTAGATAACAATGGATTGCCCATTCGCACATTCAGCAGCAAAGACAAAGAAGAAGTAATCGACACGCTGTCGCTGCCACATCCTACGTATTGGATACGGCCTGCACAAATCGTTTCCACCCAAGCAGGTCATCATCGCTTTTATTGGGACTTGCGCTATCCGGAACCCAAGGGAAGCAATCGGCAACTAGGCATCGCGGCCGTTTGGCATAACACGGCTAGCGGACCGGTTGGCCCCTATGTGGCTCCGGGTAAATACAAAGTACGCTTGGTAGTGGATGGCGTAGCTCAAGAACAGACGCTCGAAGTTAAATTAGATCCGCGCGTGTCAATTACAGAGATTGACTTGCGAGCACACACCAATCAATCCATGATTTGCTACAGAGCCTACCACGATCTGCAAGCGGCTTACGAGCAAATAGAAGCAGAATTGAATGACAAGAAAATCAAGTGGGCGAAAGGAAAGAAAGAAATGGTGATCGCTTTGCGCGGAGAAGGTGCCCCGGAAAACCCGGATGTACTGTACGGCAGTATTACCGAAGTGCCGGCCGAGACGGAAACCATTGTAAGTTGCCAGGAGAAGTGGCTACACCTGATGGCACTGGTGCAAAGTTCAGATACCAAACCAACGCAAGCCACTATCAACAGCATTAAGAAACTCAAAGAAATTACGAATGGCCTTATGTTACGCTGGAATAAATTGAAATGATGCTGTTAGAAGTAAAAGGAGTAAGCAAGAAGCTGGAGGATCGAATTGTTTTACAGTCCATCAATTTAAAATTTGAAAAGCACCGGAAGCTGGTGATTGCCGGTGAGACCGGATCAGGAAAAAGCACACTGCTGCGAATGATCGCAGGCCTCGACCAGCCAACGGAAGGAGAGATTTACTTTCGAGGAGAGCGAATTCGAGGAGCAGAAGAAACGCTGGTGCCGGGGCATCCGCAGATTGCTTATTTACCGCAGCATTTTGAATTGCAAAAGTTCTTGCGTGTGGAGCAAGTGCTGGCGTATGCGAATCAACTGAATCGCAAGCAGGCTGACGAAACGTTTTCTATTTGTCAGATTGATCATTTGCTACAACGAAAGACGAATGAATTATCCGGAGGGGAAAAGCAGCGCATTGCTTTGTGCCGATTGCTGATTGGCAAACCACAACTTTTATTGCTGGATGAACCTTTCTCCAATCTGGATCAGATTTTAAAAAACATCTTGAAACAGGTGATCGATCAAATTGCGGAGCGATTAAAGATTTCGATGGTGTTGGTATCACACGATCCGGATGATACACTGCCGTGGGGCGATGAGTTCTTGATCTTACGTCATGGAGCTATCGTGCAGCAAGGAAATGCACAATCAATCTATCACACTCCGGTGAATGAATACGTAGCCGGATTGTTTGGGAAATACAGTGTGGTGCCCACCCGATTATTCCCCGCCAAGGGAAAAGATAAATATTTCATGGCGCGCCCGGAAGACTGGAAGGTTTCTGAGAAGTCTTTTGTGAACGCGAAGCGAGCGAAGGTGTTGAAGCGGGAATTTATGGGAAGCAAATATGTATACACGCTGCAGGTAGGCAAAACAAATATTCAGGTAGATGCACCTACATTCCGCCACGGAGATACACCCGATATCTTGTATGTAAAGCATCGGGTAAGTAACCTTGAAAATTCGTACATTACCTTAGAAAAGTAAGTAGAATCTTTGACACTTGTTTAAACGCTATGAATACGCCCGAAATCACTGTAAAAGATATCGCCAGCAAGTTGCGCGTTTCACCATCAACTGTTTCGAGAGCGCTCAACGGGCATGAAGATGTGAGCCCCGAAACGAAAGAGAAAGTGTTGGAGATGGCACGTCAACTGAATTACTTTCCTAACCACGCAGCACGTAGCTTACGTACACACCGCACTCGTACATTGGGTTTAGTGGTGCCCGAAATTTCGAAACACTTTTTCTCGAATGTATTAAGCGGTATTCAGGAATACGCCTCTTCCCTGAACTACAGTATTGTGATCAGCCAGTCGCTGGAATCATTTTCGATGGAACAGAATCATTTGCAGCAATTAGTTTCAGCACGGGCCGATGGCATCTTGATTTCACTCTCCAACGAAACGAAAAATGGAGAGCATCTGCAAAAGCTGATGGAGCGTGATATTCCGATTGTGATGTTTGATCGCGTGCTCGAAGACTTGCCGGTTTCAAAAGTAGTGGTGGACGACCAGAAGGCTTCGTTTCAGGCAGTGGAGTACTTGATTAAAACAGGTTGCTCCCGCATTGCTTTTATCGGTGGACTTTCCGGCTTGTATGTGAGCAAGGAGCGCGAAGCCGGTTATCGTCAGGCGCTCTCCATGCATGGTTTACCAATCGATGAGGAGTTGATCGTTCATTGCAATAACCTGAACCGGTCGCCACGTGAGGAAGTAACAAAACTTTTGCAGCGAACTAACAAGCTGGATGCTATCTTTTGTTTGAATGACCCGATTGCCATTGAAGTAATGCAGGTAGTGAAGGAGTGGAACTTAAAAATTCCGGATGACATTTCGTTGATTGGCTTTACCAATGAGCCTACTTCGTATTACATCGAACCTTCGTTGACCACCGTATCTCAACCCGCTTACGAAATGGGCAAAACGGCTGTGTCGTTGTTAATCGAACAACTGGAAAATCCGAAGACATTCCAGCCGAGCACAGTTGTTCTCGGAACTCGCTTTATTATTCGAAATACCACACGGAAGATGTTGCCTTAAAATGCGCTGGCGAATCGATCAGATTTCTGGGTAAAGTAGATCATACATAAAATACAAATTCCGATGAAGTATCACTTTCTATTTGTGCTAATTCTAATCGGCCAAACATCCTTCTCGCAGAAAACAATTTCGTTGTCACTACAGTCACCACCTGCTACACCACGCCTATTTGCTGAGGGATCTATTTCAACACCCATCAACGAGCGCGACTTTGCTTTATCGCCAGACGGGAAAGAAATATACTTTACCATCTCTACTCCCAAATCTACCTTACAAAC
Organism: Bacteroidota bacterium; assembly: GCA_016191555.1. Lineage (GTDB taxonomy): Bacteria > Bacteroidota > Bacteroidia > Cytophagales > Cyclobacteriaceae > ELB16-189. The sequence goes on along the minus strand of JACPVX010000078.1, from coordinate 79,037 downwards.
TATTGTCTATTGTAAGAAATTGAAAGAAGGAGAGTGGACGTCACCAGAAGTGACTTCGTTTGCAGGAAAATTCAGCGACTTAGAACCTGCCTTTAGTGCAGATGGACAAACGCTTTACTTTTCTTCCAACCGACCGATCGAAGGAAATGAAACCAAAGACTTTGATATCTGGCGCGTTAAGCGCGAAGGCAATGCGTGGGGCAAGCCTGAAAATTTAGGGATGCTGATCAACACAAAGGCGGATGAATTTTATCCCTCCATTGCTAAGAGCGGCAACTTATATTTTACGGCACAGTATAATGGTAGTGTAGGTAAAGAGGATATTTACGTGGCTTCTTTTATGAATGGCCAATACCAAAAGCCGGTCGTAATGGATACGGCAATCAATTCGAAAATGTATGAGTTTAATGCGTTCGTTTCTCCGGACGAAGATTACATTTTGTTTACCTCATATGGAAGAAAGGATGATAGCGGGGGAGGAGATTTATATATGAGTGTGAAAGACAAAAATGCTTCATGGAAAGCAGCCGTTAACCTGAAAGATTTAAATTCGGCACAACTGGATTATTGCCCGTTTGTTTCAGCAGATGGTAAAGTACTTTTCTTTACCAGTGAAAGACATCAGCTACCCACATCATTTCCATCAGCAAAAGCCACCTACCAATCGATCCGGGAAAGTTATAGCCGTCCTCTAAATGGAGTAGGAAATATCTATTGGGTTGATTTTGTGAGCATTATCAGCCGGCTCCGCAAATAGTTCGATTATTTATTCTGTTTACTTAAACTTTCAGAAATATTTGAACGTTAAATAAATAGTTATACATTTGAGACATGGAATACAACGAAGCAAAAGATCGATTTATCAGGGCGTGGGGCACCTTAGGTGCCAATTGGGGCATTAACAAAGCCATGGCTCAAATACATGCTTTACTCTTGGTTGCCACCGAACCACTTTCTGCAGAAGAGATAATGGAGCAGCTCCAGATGTCCCGGGGGAATGTAAACATGAATTTACGGGCATTGATGGATTGGGGTATCGTAAAGAAAGAACACAAAGTGGGGGAGCGTAAGGAGTTTTTTACCGCTGGTAAAGATGTATGGGAATTGGCTAAACAGGTGTCCAGAGAACGAAGAAGGAGAGAGATTGAACCGATTATTCAGGTTTTAAGTGAATTGCAAAACGTTTCCGGTAATGATAAGAAAGCGGTTGCCGAGTTTAAGAAACTGACCTCCGAGTTGTACGAGTTTTCGAGCCAGGTGGATGGGATGATTGAGAAGTTTAGCAAGTCCGATCAAACATGGTTTTATAAGTTGCTCATGAAGATTTAAATTTTTTTGAGTATAACTTTCATAATTACTTGAAAATATAGAAACATAAAAAATACCTTATGAAAACGCTTCACCATCACACGATAATCTATGATCAGGAATGCCCGCTGTGCAATGCATACACCGGCTACTTTGTAAAGACAGGTATGTTGGATGACAAAGGCAGAGTGCCATTTGGAGAAGATACAAAAAAGTTGTTTCCGACAGTAGATTGGGAGCGGGCAAAAACAGAGATTGCGTTGGTAAACACCACAAACGGAAAGACCTATTATGGAATTGATTCTCTCATTACGATCATAGGGCAACGATTTCCGAAACTGATCGCAATCATTCGCTTTGACTTCATTCGCTTTCTGGTTCAAAAACTTTATTTTCTCATTTCTTACAACCGTAAAGTAATAGCTCCGGGAAAAGTATTTGAGGAAAATCATTCTTGTGCACCTCCCGTAAATTTTACCTATCGATGGATCTATATCATGCTTGCCTGGGTGATCACATCCTTCGTTTTATTGGCTTATTCATTTTTACTTTTTCCTTTGGTGCCTAGTTCTGAATTAGGTAGAGAGTTTCTGATTTGCGGTGGCCAGATTATTTTTCAAGGAGCAATCGTATTTACGCTTCGCAAAGATCGGCTGATCCATTACTTAGGAAATCTAATGACGGTATCTCTTATCGGGGCATTGATGTTAACACCTATGTTACTCGTGGGTAAGCTTTATCACGAACCCATTCTATTTTTACTCTATTTTATGATGGTTGTTGCGTGGATGTTTGTCTCACATTGGCGGAGGGTAAAGGTTCTGGGTATCCCCTTTATTGTTTCTATAACTTGGGTGCTTTACCGATTGCTCGTGTTGCTTGTAATTCTGAAACTGATCTGATAAGTCATGAAAAAAATGGTGATAGCGGGAGGTACAGGCTTTTTAGGAAGCTGCCTCATAGATGCTTTCAAAAAAGAGAATTGGGATCTTCATGTTTTAACAAGGGGAGCGTCTGAACAAAAGGGTGGAGTAAACTTTGTCCACTGGAATGGTGCATCGATCAGTGATTGGGCACGTTCTCTGGAAGGTGCTGATGCTGTCATTAATCTAAATGGGAAATCAGTAGACTGTCGATATACAAGCAAAAATAAAGCACTCATTTATTCCACTCGTTTAGATGCGACACATGCTATTGGAAAAGCCATCCAGCAATGTCAGACACCGCCAGCCGTGTGGATCAATGCCAGTTCGGCAACAATCTACCGACATTCTGTGGTTCAGCCAATGGATGAGTACACAGGAGAAATTGGTTCTGGCTTTTCGGTAGATGTGTGCCTGAAGTGGGAAGCTGCTTTTAACTCATTTAAGCTTCCTTCCACACGTAAAATAGCTCTTCGAACCGGAATAGTATTCGGCAAGTTGGGTGGCCCTTTATCTCCGTTAGTTTGGTTAGCGAAACTTGGAGTAGGTGGTCATCAGGGAAATGGAAGCCAGTACTTTAGTTGGTTGCATGCGAAGGATTTTTGTGAAATTGTGAAGTTCGCGATCGAAAACAAAACGATGAGCGGTGCATTCAATGCAACGTCTCCGACACCAATTCCTAACAAACAATTGATGAAGGAACTTCGGGCCGTCCTTCGAATTCCTTTTGGAGTGCCACTACCTAAATGGCTGTTAGAACTAGGCGCGATTTTCATTCGCACCGAAACAGAATTAGTGCTTAAAAGCAGATATGTCATTCCGCGAAAGCTGGAGGAAGCCGGTTATACCTTTCAGTTTAGAACCATTCGAGAAGCATTAAATGATTTGGTCGGTAGGAGTACTCAGTAACCACTTACTGTTTATCTGCTCCGATCATGTTATTGAAATAAACGCTAAGTATTTCTAGCTTTACCTTCTTTCAAATTCGGTGCAAAGATCAACCAATCAAAAGCGAAAGCTGTAACTTCGTCTGGAGAGAAGAATGAGACCCAATCGTATTATGCCGCACGGGCATTCAGAGGTGTTTTGCGGGTGAGCTAAAACAGCCCATCTTCTCAAATCTGTTAACCATGTAACAATCGAACTGCATTGTGTAAGGCAGTTCCCGACAACTATTTCGACTTTTATGTCGACCAGAGTATTCCATCAATAGGATAAATGGAATACTCGTAAGAATATTTCTAAATAGTTGTGCGATGAAGAAGATTTTGTGTCCTACTGATTTTTCGGAAGCTTCCAATCATTCGATTGCCTATGCGGCAAAGTTGTGTCAGGAAATAAATGCCGAGCTAACGCTTTTCAATGTTCAATCTATTTTTTCATTACCTCCCGATGAGGTTATCAAGGGTTCTTTTCTGGCCACCGAACAAGTCCGGGAAAAACTAGACACCATCAGCTATCAGGTGATGGATGTTTTTAAGATATCGTGTACGTTTGAAGTAGAAGCTTCGAATGAAAACTTGGAAACACTCATTGCGAATCGAGGTGCTGGTTATGACTTAATTGTAATGGGCACTAATGGCGCCGATGATTACTACCAGTTCTTCTTTGGCAGTCGCTCATATGAAGTAGCGAAAAAATCTGAAGTGCCGGTTTTACTAATTCCAAATGGCTATCTCTATCAGGAGATTTCGCTGATGGCTTTTGCCTTTGACTTTGAAAGTGAATTGGAAGTGCCCATGTATCAATTAATCGATTGGATCGAAACAACGAAGTGTAAAATGATTGTGGTGCAGATCAAAGATCATTACGATAGAGAAACGGAAATTAGTTCACAGCAAGTAATCGAGCGGATTAAACTGATACACAATTCAACTGATATGCTTTTTGATACTGTTTATTCTGATGACGTAAGTACAGCCATCACCAACTATGTAAAGAAAGGCAAAGTAGATGTTCTTGCATTATGTTCGGTTCACCATTCTTTTATTAGTTCTCTATTTCATAAAAGTATTATTAACAAACTCACGGCTACTGCAGATTATCCCATTTTGGTGTTTCATAAGTAGACGAATCCTTAAACCTTTTCAATATGAAAAAAATACTAGTTCCTTGTGATTTCTCACCACCATCGATTGAAGCTTTCAAGTTTGCCGTGGATATTGCCGCGAAGAGTGAAGGGCGAGTTATTCTACTGAATGTAGTCGAGTTGCCGAAGATGCATGACACTATGATGCCGGTGATGGATTATGAAATGTCTTTTTTTAATGAATTGAAAAAGACGGCTGAGAAACGTTTTGACAAAATCCGTAAACATGCGGTAGATAAAGCAATCAAAACAACCACGCTGGTCGAATTGGGCTCCATTCAACATTCTATTATCCGAATTGCTGAAGAAAAGAATGTTGATTTGATTGTGATGGGTACCCATGGCGCTAGCGGAGTTCGTGAGCTATTTATTGGATCGCATGCCGATAAGATTGTGCGCAACGCACCGGTTCCTGTTATTGCCATACACAAACCGACCAAAGCTAAATTGATCAAGCACATTGTTTTTCCTACGCACTTATTGTTAACGGAAGGTAAACTGATCAAGCAGGTTAAGAAACTTCAGGAATTCTTTTCTGCAAAGTTGCATCTGCTGGTGGTCAATACCCCCGGAAACATGAAGAGAACAACGGATGAAGAACACGGTATCAGCGAGTATGCAGCCCATTATCACTTGGAGAATTTTACGATCAACACGCGAAATGACTTTACAGTAGAAAGCGGGATAGCTGAGTTTGCAAACGAAATTAAGGCGGATATGATTGCGATGGGTACACATGGTCGTAAAGGACTGGCTCATTTCTTTTTGCGAAGCATTGCCGAAGATGTTGTCAATCATACTGATTGCGCGGTGTGGACTTTCGTATCTAAATAATCATTTGAATCAATTGATTATTTAATTGTTGCCATCATCCCTTTGATCGAATGGATTCACTGACACATATTGTAATTGGAGCGATTATTGGAGAAGCATATGCAGGTAAATCAATAGGTAAGAAGGCACTTGTATTGGGAGCTTTATTTCAATCTATACCGGATATTGACTTTATCAGTTCTTTTTTTGTTTCACCATCTGCAAGTCTTTTAGCACACCGTGGCTTTACTCATTCCCTTCTTTTTATAATAATCGTAAGCCTTGTTTTTTCATTTGCTGCACATAAGTGGTTTAAGAAAATTCACTTGACGTTTATGAGTTGGGCAGGCTTTATCGCTTTGGAATTGGTGGTTCACATCACCCTCGACTCTTTGAATATATATGGCGTAGGCTGGTTAGAGCCTTTTTCACCCCAGAGATTTTCCTTTCATTCTCTGTTTGTTATCGATCCTTTCTATTCAGTTATCTTATTCATTGCATTCGTAGTTCTGATTTTCTATCGCACCACCTATCATTATCGATTTGTTTGGGCGTTAGGAAGCCTGACCATCAGCTGTCTCTACATTAGCCTATCATTTTTTAATCAGGTTCTAGTTAACCATCGATTGGAGTCCGCATTAATTACACAAAACATTTCAAGCCAACGCTATTTCGCAACGCCCACTGAGTTCAATATCTTTTTGTGGTATTGCGTGGTGGAAGTTGATTCAGGTTATTATGTAGGGTTTAGTTCGGTTTTTGATAAGGAGCAGTTTATTCAATTTTACTTTTTTCTCCGAAATGAAAATAGAACAGTTGAGTTATCCGATCGACTTGAGCTTGCCAATCTCATCCGATTTTCAAAAGGATATTACACCATCGACCGTATAGAAGGCGAACTTGTATTCAATGATTTGCGATTTGGGAGGGAGGCAGGTTGGCAACATGACCAGGCTGCATTTACATTTCATTATTACCTGCAACAACCATCCAAGAATATAGGTAGACTGCAACGTGGAAGATGGTCGCAATTGAATCGATCAAGTTTGGAAGCGCTTGTGCAACGAATCAAAGGAAACTAGCTATTCCTGTTGCGCCTTTCGCAGGGTGAAAATCATCAACATGATGCGTAAAATAAGATACGACACATACTGTAGAAATCGCTTGCCGATATTAATTTCATGTTGATAATCTTCCAGTGTAATGGGTGTGCAATCGTCTTGCATGATCTTGGTTAATCTCTCTTTAGTACTCAAGGCAAATTGCTTGTCCTTAATTTCAAGATTTAACTCAATACTGGCATACGCACTTAAATTATTGATGTTGTACGAACCAACGGTCGTCCATTCTTCATCACACGTGGCAAGTTTGCCATGAAGCACTGTGCTTTTGTATTCATAGATTTGAATGGAATGCTTCAGCAGCCAATGATAAAGATGGCGCTCCGCATATTTCGCGAGTGGTACATCCGATATCCCGGTTAATATCAATTGAATGGTAACGCCTCGCTTAGCCGCCCTGCGCATCAACTTACGAAAAGTAGTGCCTGGTAAAAAGTAAGGCGACATAATGATTACATCTGTTCTGGCCTGTTGCATCATCTGCCGATAACTTCGCGTGATGGCGGATTGAAGGTTCACCCAATCATTTACGTTTACTTTAATGGCACAAGTGCCCAGCACTGTCGTTGTTTTGATGGATGCGATCCCGGATGATATTTTAGCTCTTCGCTGACAAATTTTTGTGAGGGCAGATGCCACTTCGCCTTCGGTGTACGCGGCCCAATCCAGCCATGCCTGATTTTCAGCGGTATCGTTGTATCGGTTACTAATGTTGAGCCCGCATACAAATGCTTTCTGCTCATCGATCACAATTACTTTGTGGTGAAGTCTCCGCCCCAGATAGTTCCGATTGTTTTTGATGAATGAATTGAACCAACGAAATCGAATACCCGCTTCTTTTAGCGACTGTACAAACGGGTCTGATAGCTTTTGTGATGCATAACCATCGACTAACAAATTTACAACCACACCTCGAGCGGCAGCAGCACATAGGGAAGCGGCCACGGCTTTTCCGGTTTCATCTTCATCAAAAATGTAAATTTGAAAATAGATCGATAATTTAGCTTCTTCAACCAACTTTGTCAGGAAAGAAAAGAAATCCTTTCCACCCTGAATCAACTGCACGTTGTTGTGGAAGGTATAACCTGAGGTTTTCGAAACACGCATCACATTTTCTAGTTAGCCAATTGTTATTCATCTTCCTATGATTTGGAGAAGTTTAATAAAGCTTATTTGACGACAATTTTATTAAAAATTGAATCAGCACTACTCACCGCGTACGACCTTCGCTATATTGCGTCATTAATTGATTCAGTACTTGTGGGTAGCAGATTGCAGAACGTATGAACAAAAAAACAGTAGTGGTTGGCGCAACTCCAAATGCATCTCGGTATGCATTTTTGGCTTCAGAGATGTTAACTTCTTATCAGCACCCAATTGTTCCAATTGGCATCAAGCAAGGTGAAGTAATGGGACAACCGATTTTGAATATCAATGATCATCCCGCTATTACGGATGTAGACACGATCACAATGTATATTGGTCCACAACATCAGGCTCCGTATTATGACTATCTATTGGGCTTGCAACCCAAACGAATTATTTTCAATCCGGGTACGGAAAACCCCGAGTTTGAAAAGCTAGCGGAAGAATCGGGTGTGGAAGCAATTGAGGCCTGTACACTTGTGATGCTTAGAAGCAGGCAGTATTAGGCTATTTATTTTTTGCTTTCTTCGCGGGCTTCGCTGCTTTTTTAACGGCTTTCTTTGCTACTTTTTTGGTTGCTTTTGCAGGGGCCGCTTTAGCTGGTTTTGATTCTGCTTTAGGAGATCCGCTAAGAATTTGCTCTGCATGATTCTTCGTATCTACCTTTTCAATTACTTCCGTGATGATTCCATTCTCATCGATGATGTAAGTGACGCGCGCGGTGCCCATGTATTTTCTTCCATACATCGACTTCTCTACCCACGTGCCGAACAGATGATGGACTGTCTTGTCTGTATCAGCCAGCAAGCGGAAGGGAAGCTTTTCTTTGGCGATGAACTTTTTGTGCATTTTTTCATCGTCCGAGCTAATGCCCAATACTTCGTATCCTGCTTTCTGCAATGCCTTGTAATTGTCGCGCAAACTACAGGCCTCGGCAGTGCAGCCGGGAGTCATGTCTTTAGGATAAAAGTAAAGAACAACCTTTTTGCCTTTCAAATCAGCAAGAGAAACAATGTTGCCATCCTGATCTTTTGCTTTGAATGCTGGTGCTTTGGTTCCTACGGAAAGTGCCATAACCTTTTATATTTAAATTTATGTCAACAATAAATATACTATTACCATTTCAAAGGATCACTTGCTGGTACACCCGCTGGTTGCCGGCACGATCGGTTACCTTCAACTCAAATTTACCTTTTAGCAATTTACCTTTATCTAATCGTTCCGATTGAATGATTCCGGTTTTGTAATCATAAATCATTAACAGCCATTCGCCATTAATGTTTGCTTCAAAACTTGAAATGCCGGAGAGATTATCACCAATGCGGAAACGAGCCGAGTTTTTAGTGCAGTAGATTCTGCGGATAGAAGGAGCAATGGTGTCTACAGCTAATGTAAAATCGCCCAGCTCGTGCGTTTCAAATTCAACCTTTCCATTCAACCACTGGCCACCCAGGTATTCGTAGCGCTTGCCTTCTAAATGATACACCGATGTTTTTTCGGGTAATGGATATGACTGCTTTGGCTTGAGTGTAACCTTGATCCTTTGGTGCATGGGAGTGAGGAGATTACCGATGGTGAATCGTTCGCGATTAGCTGAAAATTCATAATCCGTATTTAACAATAGGGTATCATATAGATTTCCTTTCCGGAATTCAACATCAAACCAATCGCTGTAAAAACTGTAGTCTGTTCCGGAGGGAATTCTTCCTTTGTATTGAAAGGTGAGTGTGCCGGAGCATGTACGAATGGAATCAGGGATCGTTTTTCGAACATCCAACAAGAAAACATTTTTGGTGAGCCCGCTGTAAGTAGCTCCAATCTCTTGAACAGTGCCACTGGTATACAGTTGCGCGGTCGTTTTCTTATTAGCACAAACTTTCGAATTCACCGTCATTGTATTTTCCTGCAAATCAAAGTCAATTGGCTTAACGGATGCTTCTAAAAATGAAACCTGATTGGTGGAAGGATCTTGTTTCAATGAGAATTTTACGAACGTCTCGTTTCCGGAAAAGTCGCGTAAGCGTATTTGCATTTTATTCAACCCTTCGTGAACACTCACAATGCCTTGATTTTTCACATTCTTAAATAGGCTCAACGGATTTCCATCAGATACATACAGCTTGTTGAAGCGAAGTCCGCGGGTTTTCAGCGACTTAAAATCCATCAGCGCTGTAATGTCGTAGCTTTCCTCAAAATTGATTTGACTAATTTCTTGTGTGAAGATGCTGACACTGTCCGCCAATAATTCAATATAGTTAATGCCATGGCGAAACTGCGAGCGATCAATGCGGTCGTGCGCCAGCAATTCAATTCCAATTTTACCATTGGCAAAGATGGGATGTGGCAGGATGTATGAGTTGCCCGACTTCACCAGATTAAATTCGAAGCGTCCGAAGCGGTCATTGATTCGGGAGTTGATATCCATAGTCGTGAGTGCAACACGAATGGCGAAAGGAGGGAGCACATCTTTGATTTCGGTAAAACCAAAAGCCAGCGGATTCAATGCAAAGTTGTTGCTATCACGAATTTCAAAATGCAAGTGCGGCCCGGCCGAGCCTCCTGTATTTCCCGAAAGCCCGATCGTATCACCACGCTGCACCGGAAATTGTTCGGGTGTAAAATTCAAATCAAGGTCAAACGATTTTCGAACATAATGTTCCTTCAGCACATGTGCCGCCACTGGCCCTTTGAATTTATCCAAATGTCCGTAAAGGGAAGAATTACCATCCGGGTGGGTAATGATAACCGCGTGGCCGTAGCCGTAAGCGCCAACAATGATGCGCGAGATGTAGCCTTGTTGCGTGGCCAGCACCGGTGCTCCAATCATGCTGTTGGTACGCACATCAATGCCCGCATGAAAATGAGTGGATCGCAATTCGCCCATTGTGCCGGCTAGAAAATTTGCACTGCCGGGGTTGATCGGGAAAAGATACGGTGGCAGGTCGGATGCCTTACCTACCGGCACTTCGTTTGGTAAACTGTATTGAGCATGCACATGGAATGCGCAGCAAGCGACAACTCCAATAATTAAGCTAACGAACTTCAAACTCCAGCAACTTCTCATCCTCAATATACGCGGTTAACTTATTTCCAACAGTGACGGGGCCTACGCCTTTGGGCGTGCCAGTAAAAATCAAATCGCCTGTGCGAAGGGTAAAAAACTTCGATAGATAAGCGATGATGTAGTCAAACGAGAATAAAAGCAATTGCGTATTGCCTTCTTGCTTTAATTGTCCGTCTACTTCTAATTTAAAACTGATGTTCCTCACATCTTTGAATTGATCGACTGCAATAAACTTGTCGGAGATAGGAGCGGAGCCATTAAAACCTTTGGCAATATCCCATGGTAAACTCTTCGCTTTCAACTTCGTTTGGATGTCTCGTGCCGTAAAGTCAATGCCTACGCCTATGGCATCGTAATATTTCGATGCAAATTTCTCTTCGATGTTTTTGCCTTCTTTGCAAATGCGCAACACTAACTCTACTTCGTGATGAACATCGCTTGAAAAAGAAGGATAATAAAAGGGTGCATTGTTTCGCAGCACCGCTGTGTCAGGTTTGGTGAAAATAACCGGTTCATCCGGGCGTTCATTGTTCAGTTCCTGAATATGTTCCGCATAGTTTCGGCCAATGGCAAAAATCCGCATAGCATTTTTTTGTTGCAAATTTAGAAGATTATCAGCCTAAATCCTTTTTCATGGATTATAATGTTTTTTCAGGCCTTCGTTTTATCTTTACGCGAAGCAAATAAATCAATGCTATGATGAAGAAGTTCGCACTCCTCAGTTTTCTGTTCCTGTTTTTTGGTTGTGCTACTGTTCCGGTAACGGGAAGACGGCAATTAGACTTAGTGTCTAGCTCAGAGATCAACACCATGTCTGCCACGCAATACCAGGAGGTGATTAAAAAGGGACCACTTTCTACCAATCAGGAGCAAGTGGCCATGATCAAACGAGTGGGCACGCGTATTCAAAAAGCGGTAGAGCAATACATGGCTGAAAAAGGAGCTTCCGATCAATTGGCAGGATTTGCATGGGAGTTTAATCTGATTCAAGACGACAAAACCGTGAATGCCTGGTGTATGCCGGGCGGTAAAGTGGCTTTCTATACAGCTATTCTTCCTATTTGTAAAGACGAAACAGGCATTGCGGTGGTAATGGGACATGAAGTGGCGCATGCCATCGCGAACCACGGCCGTGAGCGCATGAGCCAGGGTTTGATCCAGCAATTTGGTTTATCTACACTTGGATCGGCTATGGGGCAAAATCCTACCATGACTCGTCAGATATTCATGGAAGCGGTGGGCATGGGTGCGAATCTTGGGATGTTAAAATTCTCACGTACACATGAGTCAGAAGCAGATCATATTGGTTTGATTTTTATGTCGATGGCGGGCTATGATCCGCAACAAGCGCCTAAATTCTGGGAGCGCATGACTACCGGAAGCAACGGCCAAAAGCCACCTGAATTTATGTCTACACACCCTTCAGACGAAACACGTATCAAAGATTTGAACGGATGGATGCCGGAGGCATTGAAATACTATAAACCATAATCACCGTTTAAGCGTTACTAGTTGCTTTCTGATCAGATACTGATCAAAAGTAAACCATTGCTACGCATGACAGACCTGTACAACTTCCTTGCTTCGTGGCAACTGTTTCCCGAGAAGGGAACATACGAAGTAGGCAATCGACCCAAGTCGGGTATTTATAAAATTCAGCTAGGCGACAACACCCGTCAGTTGTCCATCCACATGAGTTGGGTGTCCATTGAAGATATCGCTTTTGATTCCAGTTATTCGGTTTACCCGAATGGTGAAATGCAAGAGTTGAAGGACAATGAGTTAGCTGATTACATTCAGTGTTCCATCATTGACTCACTCCATTTTGAAGCACGTTTTTTCAAAGAGAGCAGATTGGTACTGGAAGTTCAACACGATATTACACCCAAAGGATTCTTAAAAGTCACGCAGCTACATCATCGGTCAGAAGGAGACACAGCTACCAACACCGAGGTTTATCATAAGCAAATGAGCGTATTGCCATATTCCTCATCTGTTTCTGGAGCTGTTATCAAACCCAATGAGGCTGGAGTCATTCGTCATCAGGCGCTCAGCGCGATGGAAGAACAAACCAACATGATGCTGACACAGATTCGTCAGCAAATAGAGTTGTTAGCGATTCAGGCTAAAGAGATACAGAAGCGTAAAGAACTGAGCATGTTAATCTATGAGGCGAAGTTAAGCTTTAGCCCGGTGATTGGTCAGTTGTATTACTTGTATGAGAATGCTGATGGTTCTCACATTCTAACCATGATCGGACCGAAAGAGTGGGGTGCGAAACCTCCTTACAAAAATTTTGTAGCTGCCGTGCGACTGTTGGCAGATCATACGTGGAAAGAAGTGTAGTGGAAGATCTTACAGGATCACTTTCCTGTAAGCACGCTTAACTTAATCTTCGTCAGCCACCTTTTAGTATCAAGCGCGAAGTCGCCATTCATCATCCAATCGTAATAGGCAGGTTCGTCCTTAAATACTTTCAGCACCGACTTGCCTTTATGCTTTCCAAAATTGAAGACGGCCTCACCGCGTTCATTGCGAATCATCCGGCCCGCCAAGTCCACTAACTCAGAGGATGTAAGTTGACTTAATGCTTCGGCACTGTTGGTGATCATTCCGATCTTTTTGCCAAGTGCATCGGTCACAGGTTGATTCTCATAGCGTTCCACCTGTGCCAGCAGCACATCCATGGTAGCTTGTGTGTCAGCTTCGGCTGAATGCGCATCGCTGAGGTCTTTGCCACAGTAAAATTGATAGGCTGCAGAGAGCGTACGCTTTTCCATCAGGTGAAAGATGCGCTGCGCGTCAATCAGTTTTTTGCGGCTGTAGTCGAACTCTACTTCGGCACGCAAAAACTCCTCCACCAGCATAGGCATATCAAACTTCAGAATATTGAATCCGGCCAGGTCGGCACCCTCCAAAAACTTCACATATTCTTTGGCTACTTCTTTAAAAACAGGTTTGTCCTTCACGTCCTCATTCGTTATGCCATGAATAGCAGTCGACTCGGCAGAAATAGGAATGGTGGGATTAATCAGATTCGTTTTGCGGATCGTTTCTCCATTGGGCATTAATTTGATCACCGCTATTTCGATGATACGATCTTGCGAAATGTTGATCCCCGTAGTTTCTAAATCAAAAAAGCAAAGAGGAATTTTTAAGTGCAGCTTCATAAGGGGAACAAAGAAAAAAGTATAGTAAGATCAGGAGATAGCAGCTGCTGCCTTATAGAATTGACCGGACGAGATGCCGATTTTCTTTAATAGTTCTTTTGCAGCCGATAATAGAAGCATATTCTCCTCGCCAGCGATTTTAAGCCCAAACTTCTCATTTGTGCTGGTGACGAGTGTATAGGTGCCATTCTTTACTTCGTGAGGAATGATTTTGTAGGGAATCGATTGTACATCGGCACGCTCTTTTGAGCCAATGGCTTTGAGTTTAGCATCTCCTTCCGGATAGAGGATAGTGCCACCCTTTGGTGTGGCATCTGCCAGTTGTGTAAATTCAACTAACCGATTTTCCGTGGTTGAAGTGAGTAACAATACATGGTGCTGAAACGCGGTCAACTCGGTATCATTTTCGATGATGAGCACCGGAGCGCCCGTTTGCGTGCTAAGTTGGCCTTCGGAAAAGAAGTTATATGCTTTATGATTGAAGGAAAGGATATGCTGAATGAACTGTGATAGCTTTTTGCGCTGACTTCCGACAATGATGATTCGTTGCTGATCAATACTTTGACTAAGAAGCGATTCTACTGAAATTTCCATGAGAGAAAGAATGGCTAAAGTAAATGAAAATGTTGGGAATCATAAAATATTGGGCTCTTTAAATAGTGTCACCACTCCGGAACCAAGTGTAATTTCAGCCCACCGATTTACAGTAAGTGTAAAGCCCGCGACTGTTGCGGGAGCAAAACTTCCTACGGATTGCGTTGCCATATCATTCGCGAAAGCGCTGATCGTTGGGTTATGACCTACCAGTGCAACACTCGACCATTCATCATTCAACTGCCGAACGATGTCTAACAGATTTTTTGGAGTTGCATGATAAATGGCCGGTTGACAAATCAGTTGAATAGATATTGACGCTGCTAACAACTTGGCTGTGTGTGTGGTGCGCACCGCGTGGCTGTGCAAGATCACTTGAGGTGAATCGGGTTGTGCGATCAAAATTTTATGAAGGAGTTGTGCGTCTTGTATGCCCTTTGGTGTGAGTTTTCGATCCAGATCGGTTTCACCCCAAAGTTTCTCGGCCGTTTCGGCATGACGAATCAAAAAAAGTTGACGAGCCATTTTATCGTGAAAAGGTTAATTCGTTGAAATTAGCAGCACCGCCTAAAATTCTTTCCATCTATTTTAATGGGTTGCTATTTGTTTTTCGTGAACAGATGCAAGTTAATGTGAATCAAGTGGATGACTGAATAATAGTCGAACGATTTTAAATTCATTTTAGTCTTCATTTTCGACCTTCCGGTCGTGCGGCAATTTGCGGTTTTAAAATTTTACGGATATTTGAGGCCTTTAAAGTAAAAATCCGGCATGTCGAAGAATCTTGTAATCGTTGAGTCGCCATCTAAAATAAAGAAAATCGAGAGTTTTTTAGGTAAGGACTATAAAGTTGCCTCCAGTATGGGGCATATCCGCGATTTGCAGAAAGGAAATGCGGCCATAGATGTAGAGAACGACTTCGAGCCGAAATACGAAGTTTCGCCCGATAAGAAGGAGATAATCAAGAACTTAAAGAGTTTAGCCAAGGCAGCCGATGTAGTGTACCTTGCGACTGACGAGGACCGTGAAGGAGAGGCCATTTCGTGGCACTTAAAGGAGGTTTTAGACCTTACTGATAAAAAAACACGTAGGATTGTTTTTACCGAAATCACCAAAAATGCCATTCTGAATGCGATCAAAACCCCGCGTGGAATTGATATTAATTTGGTGAATGCCCAACAGGCGCGTAGGGTACTCGACCGTCTCGTAGGCTTTGAGCTTTCTCCTATATTGTGGAAGAAAATCAGAACCGGACTTTCAGCCGGACGGGTGCAGTCGGTGGCGGTGAAGTTGATCGTAGAGCGTGAGCGTGAAATCGAAAAATTTGAAACGAAGTCTTCCTTCCGCGTCAACGCTATTTTTGATTTAGGAAAAGGCAAGCAACTGCTGGCCGAGCTTTCTGAAAAGTTCGCCAAAGAAGAAGACGCGATGGCCTTTTTAGAGACCTGCAAAGGAGCCGAGTTTTCCATAGGCGATTTGCAAAAGAAGCCAGCAAAGAAAACACCGGCACCTCCATTTACCACCTCTACCATGCAACAGGAGGCCGGTAGAAAGTTGGGATTCTCCGTGTCACAAACCATGTTGGTGGCGCAGAAATTATATGAGTCCGGTTTCATTTCCTATATGCGTACCGATTCAGTGAACTTATCGACTGAAGCAGTGGATGGAGCCGTGAAGCAAATCGGTTCTGCTTATGGAAAAGAGTTTATCCACACCCGCACATTCAAAAGTAAATCCGACAATGCGCAAGAAGCTCACGAAGCCATTCGTCCTACGGATTTTTCGCTGATGGATCCGGGCATGGATCGCAATGCCAAGCGTTTGTATGAATTGATCTGGAAGCGCGCCATTGCTTCGCAGATGGCCGATGCCGAATTGGAAAGAACGACAGCCTCCATCACCATTTCTAAGAGCGATAGTAAGCTGACAGCTTCCGGTGAAGTAGTGAAGTTTGAGGGATTCCTGAAAGTATACATGGAATCAAAAGATGATGAGGACGAGGATGGCGAAGACGAGGGCAGCAAAGTATTACCTCCTTTAAAAGTAGGACAAAAACTGGATTTGGGCGAGTTGAATGCCACACAGACATTTACCAGACATCCAGCGCGTTACACCGAGCCAGCTTTAGTTAAACGATTGGATGAACTAGGCATTGGCCGACCATCCACATATGCGCCTACAATCTCGACTGTGCAGAAACGTGGTTATGTGGTGAAGGAAGCGCGTGAAGGAGTGGAACGTTCGTACACGGTGCTTCAATTAAAAGGAAAGAAAATCACCAGCACGATAGAGAAGGAAATTACCGGTGCCGAGAGCAACAAGTTATTCCCGACCAATATTGCGATGATTGTGAATGACTTCTTGGTAGAGCATTTCCCGGACATCACCAATTATTCGTTCACGGCAGAAATCGAACAGGAGTTTGACGAGATCGCCAACGGCAATTTGAAGTGGCAAAAAATGATTGGCAAGTTTTACAAGCCATTCCATAAGACAGTTACTAAAACAGAGTTAGTTGAACGTTCTTCTGTTCAAAACAAGAGCCGTGAATTAGGTGTCGATCCGAAATCCGGTAAGAATGTATATGTGAAGTTGGGTAAGTTCGGAGCCTACATACAAGTAGGTGAGAACCCCGATGATAACGGTGGTGAGAAGCCTAAATTCGCCAGCTTACGACCCGGCCAGTTTATTGAAAATGTGACGTTGGCGGATGCATTGGAGTTGATTAAGATGCCACGCGATTTAGGCTTGTTTGAAGAGAAACAGGTCGTGGCCAACATTGGCCGTTTCGGACCATATGTGCTTCATGATAAGAAGTTTGTCTCCATCCCGAAAGGAGAAGATCCATACACGGTTACGCCTGAAAGGGCGGTGGAATTGATTCAAGCTAAACGCGAATCAGATGCCAACAAAACCATCAAATTGTTTGCTGAAAATGCGGACGTCCAGATTCTAAACGGTCGCTTTGGACCTTATATTAAAGCCGGTAAGAAAAACGTCAAAATCCCGAAAGGAAAAGAACCTGCTGAACTTACGTTAGCAGAATGCTTGACGCTCGCTGAAAATGCTCCTGAGAAAAAGGGGAGGTTTTTTAAGAAGAAGAAGGCTTAACTAATTCGTTGATTCGATAATTCGATGATTCGATAATTAGCCAATTCGGTAATTCGGTAATTAGACAATTTGAAAATTAACTAAGTCACCGATCTTTTTTCAAAACGGATCTAATTGCCTACTGTCAATTGCTTATTGCCTACTTCGATCTGCTTACTTCTCTGCTTTCAGCCCATTGTCAATTGTCAATTGTCAACTGATTTTCAATAATCTCCCAGCGTTTCTTCAAGTTGGGCGAGGGCTTTCTTGAGCTCTTCATCGTTGGGAGCAACGCCATGCCATTTGTGTGAGCCCATCATATAGTCAACGCCAAATCCCATTTCGGTTCTCATGATGTTCATCACGGGTTTGCCTTTGCCGGTCAATGACTTCGCTTTTTCAAGAGCGGCAACTGTCTGCTCCATGTTGTTGCCATTGAACTCCATCACGGTCCAACCAAATGCTTCCCACTTGGCTTTTAAATCAATGAGGGAGAGAACCTTATCTACCGGCCCGTCAATCTGTTGTCCATTATAATCAATAGTCGCAATGACGTTATCTACTTTGTTGTGGGCTGCATACATCGCTGCTTCCCACACCTGACCTTCTTGTTGCTCACCATCACCCATGAGGACATATACCAACTGATTGTCGTTGTTCATTTTCTTGGCTTGCGCTGCGCCCAATGCCACTGACAATCCCTGACCCAACGATCCGGAAGCAATACGCACACCTGGTAGATGCTCATGGGTAGTAGGATGCCCCTGAAGGCGCGTATTCAAAAAGCGGAAGGTGCTCAACTCTTTTACTTCAAAATATCTGGCACGTGCCAATACTGAATACCACACCGGGGAAATATGTCCGTTAGATAAGAAGAATAAGTCTTCTCCCTTGCCATCCATTTGAAAGTTGGACGAATGCTTCAATTGATGAAAGTAAAGAGCGACCAAAAAATCGGCACAACCCAATGAGCCACCGGGGTGACCGCTTTGGCAGGCATGCACCATGCGAACGATGTCTCTTCTTACTTGCGATGCAACTTTCTGTAGGTGCGGTAGATTGGCCTGACTCATGCGTTAAATTTTGCCCGAAGATAAGGATTGAACCCGATCACCGAAAACGACATTTTCAATTTTGGCAAAATTAATAGCCTACCGCTTTGTCATCGCCACGGGTGTAGTCGCTGGCCCCTTCCAGTTTACCATTTCGAATTAAGATCGCGTCAACCCGGCCGAAGCCAGTTCCTTTGATGAAAGTGAACTTATGTCCCATGACGGCCAGTTTAATACTGTCCTGTTCATTCAGGGCACCCTTCTCAGGTAAGATGGCATCGGGCAACCACTGGCTGTGTAGGCGCTTGGCATTGACCGCTTCCTGCATGGTCATGTCGTGTTCAATTACATTCACAATAGTCTGAAACACACCGGTGATGATCTTGGTACCACCGGGCGAGCCAAGTACCATAAATAGCTTCCCGTCTTTCTCGATGATGGTAGGGGTCATCGCGCTCAGCATGCGTTTGCCCGGCTCAATTTTGTTCGCTGTTCCGCCAATTGCTCCATACATGTTTGGAACTCCGGGCTTCACACTGAAGTCGTCCATTTCGTTGTTCATGAAAAATCCGGAACCATCCACCACCACGAAAGAGCCAAACCAACCGTTGAGCGTGGTGGTTACGGCTACTGCATTTCCTTGTGGATCGACTACTGAAAAGTGAGTCGTCTCTTCTGATTCATAGCCAGGGATGTTTCCTGACTTTACTTCCGAACTAGGCGTTGCCTTTTCGGGATTGAATGTGCTCATCCGCTCCGTGATGTATTCTTTCGAAAGCATTTGTTGTACGGGCACTTTAAAGAAATCAGGATCGCCCAAGAATTTAGCACGATCGGCAAACACTCTCCGCTCGGCTTCTGTCAGCAAGTGAATGGATTTTACAGAATGAAAGCCCCACTCATTCACAGGATAAGGCTCGATGGATTTTAATAGCTGAAGCAGACAAATGCCACCACTGGACGAAGGCGGCATCGAAATGATTTTATAATCTTTATAGTTGGCCACGATGGGGTCGCGCCAAATGGATTTGTAGTTCTTTAAATCTTCTAACGTAATGATGCCTTTACCACGCTTCATTTCGGCTACCAGATCTTCGGCTGTTTTGCCCTCATAAAATCCAGCACGACCATTGTCGCGGATGCGCTCGAGTGTGGCGGCCATCGCCAACCATTTTACCGTGTCTCCTTCTTTCCATAGTTCACGGATTAAAAACGCTGGCTTCACTGAATTGTATTTCTCCAAATTGGCTTTCGCCTGATTGAACCACAACGCCTCGCGGCCGGTGAGCACCACACCGTTTTTTGCTAAATCTATGGCGGGTTGTACCAACTCCTTCCACGGAAGTGAGCCGTATTTTTTATGCGCTTCTACCATGCCATCAACCGATCCCGGTACACCGGACGCAAGGTGTCCTTTTAAGCTAAGATCGGTTATCACTTCCCCTTTCTCATCCAAGTACATATTAGTGGTAGCGGCAGCTGGCGCGGTCTCACGAAAATCAAGGGTAGTGGTAGTGCCATCTTTCAAGCGAATGACCATAAACCCGCCACCGCCTATGTTGCCGGCAGCAGGAAACGCCACAGAGAGAGCCAATTGTGTGGCGATAGCTGCATCCACCGCGTTACCTCCTTTTTTCATAATATCTACGCCTATTTGAGAGGCGAGTGGATGGGCGGACACTACCATCGCAGAGTCAGCCACAACACCAGTGACGCGCTTTTCCGAAGTTGGATTGGTGCACGCAAGAATAAGGATTGTAAACAGGAGTAAATAAATGCCCTTCATGGATTTAGATTTTGGTTTTGATAGTTAAATGTATTATTTCGGCCTGAACTTTACTATGAACCTACGAAAAGAAAAAGCAGCGAGATTGAAATTGGTGATCCTCGACCAAATGGTAAAGCTGATCGGATCCAAATCGTTCGACAAGATTCACGTAACTGAAATTTGTAAGCGCACTAAAATCTCCAAAGTCACCCTCTTCAAATATTTTCCCGCCAAGGAGGATATGCTGATGTACTACTTCCGAATCTGGTGTTTGAAGCGCACGGTTGAATTGCGTGATAAACCGAAAGAAGGTGTGGCAGGTATTACCTATTTGTTTGACAAACTGAGTGAGGATTTTGAAGCGCACCCCGGCATCATCTTGAGTTTGTTTGCCTACTTGTCTGACTTAAGTCGTGCACCTAAACCTTTTCCGCTCAAGGCAGAAGAAAAGAAGCTTCTCTTTCCGGATGTAGCCGATATTCACTTGGTAGAAATACTCTCGCTTGATCAAATGATGGAGAAGTTTGCCTTGGAGGCTATCTTCAAAAAGGAAATCACGAAGTCAACCTCTACCCGCGACATTTGTAATTTGCTTACCACACTTTTCTATGGCTCGATTGTGAGCGCCCATGTAAACCAGATTAACATGGTGAAAATGTTATTGCGGAAGAATCTGGAGTTAGTGATGAAGGGGTTGAACTAACAAAAGTCTACTTCATATTTACAGCTTTAGTCCGCTTTCGTTGAAAGAGACGGATATGCCGATTACCGATTGGAATATCAATTCGGTATTTATTGCCCTTGGCCCATACGTGGTGATATCGAGGCTTTACAACCTTTTTGCTGCTGTTGGATGAACCACAACCGAACAAAAGCACGACCAACGCAATCCAAAACAATTTCTTCATACCGAATAAGTATTAAAATTAGTATTTTTATTGATGTATTAAATCATGCCATATGAAGATGTTTGAAACTTTGAGCGAGGCGATGGAAGATTTGAAAAAGCGAGGGTATACCTACGACTTTCTTTTGCGCTACGATGCCATTGAATGCGAGGCATTGAACGTTCGACTTGGAGCGGCAGAATTTCATGTGGATGAAGTGCATCGTTTTGAAGGGTTAAACGATCCGGATGATAGTGCGATACTTTTTGCTGTCCGCTCAACCGCTGGATTGAAAGGCCTGATTGTAGACGCGTACGGTGCTTATGCGGATACACTCCATGCCGATATGATCAAACGACTAACAATGGATGCGAACACGCAACATTAGTGTGGCTATCGCTGTCTACTTACAAGAGATAAGAACAAACTGATTTCAGTTACCTCTTTTAACCACCTTGATTCTGTGGAGGATATTTCCTTCTCGTACTTGAAGTAAATAAATTCCGGGTGACAGATGTTGCACGTTTGCGGAAAGTGTATCATTCATCTTTTCAAATTTGATAGGATTTATTCTTCCGATAAGGTCTACCAAAAGGATATCTGAAATCTCGCCCTTGAATCCAGAGAGATTTAGGTAATCATCTACAGGCAGGGGGTAAACGTTTACAGACTTTGCGGCAACCGCCAAATCTCCTGTTATAATAATGGGGGTATTGTCAGAAAACTCACTCAGACAATCGTCAACCATTACTTGTACTTTATAGATACCTGGTGCAGTTGCCAGAAAGATGGTATTGATTCCATTGGGAATAATTACTCCGTTTAAAAACCATTTGTTTCCCTCCGATGCACTTGAGACGAGTGAATACGCACCGGAGTTGATTTGTGTAATGCTGACCGTTGGCTTCGGTGGGTTGATGCAAAAGGATTGAGTGACTTCCTGTGCTGCACTGAACGTGTTGTTGCCGGCCTGATTCGCTTGAATATCGACACGACCGGCCGTTACGATGGTGACCATATTACCATTTAAAGAGACCTTGTTTGAGACTGTTGAATACGCAACCGGAAGATTTGAGCTTGCCGTTGCCGTGAGCGGGAAGGCTGCATCTCCAACTACTTTATTTGGTATGACAGGAAATGTGATTGTCTGAGGATCTCCTGAGGAAATAATACCTTTCTGGTACACCCGTACATAATCAATTTCCATGGCTGACTCCGTAAAAGCAGGATCAATTGCTCCACCAATTCCTCCCATGGCAACATTCAATAACAGATATTGTGGCTTATCGAATGGCCATGTGCTGGCATTTTTTACAGTAGGATTGTAGGTGTAAAAGGATACATCGTCTACTAAAAATTCAATTTTAGTTTCATCCCAGATCATTGAATACACATGAAAGGTTGTACTCACTTGCGAGATGGTGGTGGTCTTTGTATTGATGGTAGCGCCAGAACTCGAAGGTGTGTGTAGCGAACCATGAATGACATTTGGATTATTTCCCCAATGCTCCATGATATCAACTTCTCCTGATGCGGGCCAATCGGTTGTTCCAAATTGGTTATAAAAGTATCCTCCTGGCTCTTTGGTATTTTTACCAAGCATCCAGATGGCGGGCCAAGTGCCGGCTCCGGCAGCTAATTTAGCACGGACATCTACTCTTCCGTAGGTAAATGAGAATTTAGAATTTAATCGCGCTGAAGTGTATTGTTTGGTAAAGCCTTGATCGGTGAAGCTCTCTTTCTTTGCTACAATTTTTAAAAAGCCATTAGCAACACTTGAGTTCTCAATTCGGTTAGTGTAGTGTTGTTGTTCATTGTTATACCAATTTCCGCCAGCCGGAAGTTGCGTTTGATGAAACCATAAGTCGGAAGCAACTTCTCCATTTCCTGAAAATTCATCGGACCACACCAAGGTGTAATCTCCTGACTGCGCTAGTGATGCTGTTGTAAGAAGCAGTAAGCCAAAAAAAGTAAATATTCTCATGTGCTTTTGAACTAAATGATTGAGTGATGTGGATGAATAAAATCTACTTCCGTACTTCAGTTATTTTTGTCAGGTAATCAACGTCTAAAAATTAAAATACAACTAAATCCGGAGATTAATCCAAATAATAAGTTTAATACTTCAATTTCTCATCCTTATCCCAAATTCCCCAATACGCACCTACTTCACCTTCGGCACCGACTTTCCACGATTCATCGAAAGATGAGAAATAGAAAATCTCAATATTGTCTTCTTTGGACCACTTCTGGGTGTTGATAAAATACTTCATGAAATTTTCATCGGAAGGCATAGCGACTCCGAAATTGGTGCCTTGACTTGGCCATCCGGTTTCACTGATGATCACCGGCTTTCCATTGGCGGCTCGGATGGCTTTGTTATACATTTCTTTCATGTATAACAACGAATAATCGATTTGGCATCCTTCCCAATACGGATAACAGTTAGCGAGAACGACATCACAAGCAGCGGTTATTCTCGGCTTTATATCAAATTCAAAATAGGCATCTACATAACCAACCGGAATTCCGGCTGGTATAGCTTGCTTCACGCTCGTGATAAATGCAATCAATTCATCTTCCGTTAAATCACCGCGCAACATCACTTCATTGCCCACGGCAGCAATGTCCACATATCCTGCATTTGAAATTGTAATCAGGTTTTCAACTTCTTGTTGGTTGATCTTATCATCATTACCTAACCAAGCACCGACCAACGTTTTCATGCCGAGCTCTTTCGCAATTTTTGGAATCAGTTCGTTGCCTTCGGTGCAAGAGAAGGAGCGTACCCATTGCGTGTACGGCTTAATAATTTCAAGGCGCCTTCTTATTTGTTTTTCAGTAAGAATGTCACCCGGCTTTTGTCCTTCTTCATACGCACTGAAGCCAATGCCGTGCATACCTGCATTCAACACTTTTCGAAACAATGCACGCAACGATTCGGGGGTGACACCTTCATACGAAACACCCGCCAGCGATAATTTCTTTTCTACTTTTAGCGACATAGTTAGTTGTATTTGAGTTGTTCATTTTTATTCCACAATCCCCACGCTTGTCCTACATCACCTTCGTGACGCACTTTCCATGATTCATCAAACGAAGAGAAGTAGAAGGTTTCAATGTTTTCTTGTTGCGCCCAGTTTTGAATGTTGATGAAATACCGCATCGCATTTTCTTCTGAGGGTTGTGCCTGCGCGTTGGCGGTACCTTGATCGGGCCAACCGGTTTCTGCTATAATTACTTTTTTACCTTTCGCAGCATCTTTGGTAACCGTGTACATCTGTTTCAGATAACCAGAAGCCTGATCAATGGCGCATCCTTCCCAGAAAGGATAGCAGTTTGCCAGAATCAAATCGCATGCATCTACTAAGTCAAAATGTTCATTAAATTGAAAATACGCATCTACATAGCCCACAGGAATATTTGGCAATGCTTTCTTCACTTGCCGGATGTATTGGATCAATTCTTGTTTGGATAAATCATTGCGAAGGAGCACTTCATTTCCTACTACCGCAATATCCACATAGCCTTTCTGCGCCAGACTGATAAGCGCATTGATTTCTTCTTCGTTGTTCGCTTTATTACTATCGATCCAGGCACCCACCATCGTCTTCAATCCTTTTTCATGAGCTGCTTTCGGAATAAATTCATTGCCATCGGTACATGAGAAAGAGCGCACCCATTTGCTGTGTGGAGCCACAATCGTCATACGTCTTTGAATCTGTTCTTCCGACAAGCGGTCTCCAATATTCTGACCTTCCATATAGGGGCTGAAACAAATTCCGTGAAGCCCTCGGTTAAGCGTTTTAGCGAATTGTTGTTTCACTTCAGCAGGAGCGAGGGAAGTAAAATTTAAGTCAGTGGCTAATGCAGGTATCTTGTCGAGAGACAAGAATTTTTCTTTTTGATAATACGATGATGATTTCTGAGTTTTGGCTGCTTCGCGTCTGTCCAACTCTGCGCGAGTCTCGTTGGCACGTTCTTCGGTTACATCATAATTGCGCATCACGTACATAGCAGTCAGTGTACCGAGAATAGGAAGGCCCGAAAAGAAAGCTCTCAATCCCTCGATGGCTCCTTCCGGCTGTGTGGCTGCACCCGAATCAAATCCAACCACACTCATGATGATTCCACTCAATCCACCGGCTATGGCGAAACCAAATTTTACCATCCACCAATAGATCGCACCAAACGTTCCTTCTCTGCGCAAGCCGGTGTTGATTTCATCCATGTCAATCACATCGGCAGTCATCGACATCATCAATACAAAGAGACTACCAATTCCAAAGGAGAAAAATGGCAATGCAAAAATAAACATGTACGGTTTGCCCGGAATGAAAAGAAACCACAGCATGATGTAACCAATCACTGATATTCCTTGTGAGATGATAAACGCTTTTTTCTTACCTACTTTTTTCGATAAGCGCGTCACGATGGGAATAACCAAAAACGTGGTGCCAATAGCGCCTAAACATCCGAAGAGCGTTGGCCAAATTCCAGCTGCTCCCGCATCACCACCAAAAAGATGGTACACGATAATAAAGAATGAAAATGCAGCAATAGTATTGAACGCATTAAAAACTAAGAAGGTAGCAATGCAAAGTTGACGGAATGGTTTGAGTGATAATGCTTCTTTAAAACTTAAAAGTATTTCTTTGAGGCTGGCACCGATTGTACTAAAGCTTAGCGGGGAATAATTTTCGTTAAGGGTCGATTTGCCTTTTATAAATACGGCCGGGACCATCGCGCACAATGCAAAGATGATACCCACCCACACGGCTAGCGTTCGTGTGGCTACATCTGCAGACACAAAAAGTGTTTTATCATACATGATCACCCAAAACCACGGAGCGATCACCCATGCCCACTGACCAATCCATTGTGATATCGCCATGATGCTTGTGCGCTCATGAAAGTCGTTGCTCATTTCGTAGCCCATTGCTACATAGGGAACACTAAAAAGGGTGAGGCCTAAATAGAAAATGAACGACCACACCATGAAAAAGATAAAGTTGTATTCCACGCCATCACTTCGATACAACTGCCACATGATGATAAAGGAGAGTCCCATAACAATGGATCCGATAAATACATATTGTCTTCGTCTGCCCCATTTGGATTTGGTGTTATCCGAAATGAAACCCATGATGGGGTCGGTGAAGGCATCAAAAATCCGGGGAAAGAAATAGATCGTTCCCCACATCCAGCCTGGGAAGCCTAAGTCTTGCACGAGTACGACCATGAAAATCCCCAGCACAGCCGGAAACATTTGGTTCGCCAGCATTCCCACACCGAAGGCAATTTTTTGACCCATCGGCACTTGATTAGTAGAGGTAGACATTGGTTTGGTTTTTAGGATGGAAATATTTTCTGTTCGTGATTTGGCATTCCGTTTACTTTGCAGGTGGAGGCATTAACTCCTCTAGCAGTTTTTTCTCGTTTCCGTTGTAGGTTTTAACAATCGGGTTGCCTGCGCGAGTCAGGTTTTTGAACACGCCTTGGTCGACTTGTTTCCACAAAGCATATTTTGCTTCGCCATTGAGTTTAAATAATCCAAAATGATTTTCAGAACCATTCGGATTTCCGGCATCTTTCCATTGCTCGTCAAATGCTTCAAATATGAAGCAGGAGATGCCGGATGCATTCGTCCACTCGCGCATCAATTGATAAAACGTACCTTGTTTGTATTCATCGGTAGCACGCGATCCTTCACGTCCGTAAAAACCATCTGAGATCGATGCCCAACCGGTTTCACCAATGTGAATGGGTTTATCTACACCCAGACTTTTGACATAAGAAGCAACTGCTTCGTATTGTGTCTTTGCAAAATCTTTTGCGCGTATCATCGCAGCATCTGTTTTTTCTATTTCAGACAGTGATGCCTCCTGCTGAGGCGCACGCCAAAAATCCGGATTGTAGTGGGTGTTGTGATACGGATAGGTGTGCATGGAAATGTAATCAACAGCTTTGATTATTTTCTCCAGATCTTCCGTATGATAGCTTGGATCACCACCACCCCATGATGTAAAATCATCGGAGCACGTGATCCACAAATCCTTAGGAAGTTGACCTGACGCTTTCAATGACTGAACGTGAGTGACCCATTTCAAAATGACGGAAGGTTGCACGTAATAACTGGCAGCCCATCGTATCATCGCTTCATTTCCAACAGCAAGGATTTTCACGATGTCGGGATATTGATTCGCCAACGCTACCGCACGCGCGATCTCGCCTTCGTTCTGATCACTTTCAATGTTATGATCGGGAGCTTGATCGGTCCACGCATTTTTACAATCAATCCAGGCGCCCAGCATCACATACATTTCAAATGTTGGATCGGCCTGTTTTAATTCGTGGATGGCTTTCAATAGATTTGAAGCGTGAGGCAGTTGAACATTGTAGGTGCGCACAATCTTGATTCCCATGGCTGATAAGATTTTGATATCTTCCTGCAGTTGCGGAATGGTTGGTTGAAGGTCTCTTGATTTTTCGCGGTAGCCTTCATAACAAATGGCCAAGTATTTGGGATTTCCTAAAATATCTTTTGCTGTCACTGATTTTTGGTTAATGGGTTTGTCTGATTGCGTTGTATTTTTTTGATTGCATGAAATGCTTGTCAACATTGCCACTCCGAAGCAAATCGATTGTAACATTGATTTCATGCCGGCATTATTAATTCCGCATCGTTGAATTCATTTTCTATTTTTCATAACTCATTCCAAAGCCAAGAGGAAAGAGAGGTTCTATCGAACCATCCCAAAAATTAGGGCCATACTTGCCTTGATAATCTTCTTCTGACTTCGGCCATGAATGTGGAAGCTTTCCTTTAAAATCATAATCACCATACAGTACTTCGGCAATGCCATCACCTTCTGATCCAGGGAACCAAGCTGCCACAAAAGCATCGGCTTGTTCAAGCTGTTTCGTGACTACCAGCGGTCTTCCTGAGATTAGCACGACTATTGTTTTGATTCCTTTGGCATGGTAGGTATCAATTAATCTCTGATGTTCTTCGGTAAGCGTATGTTGATAATTGTTCATTACACCGCCAATGTCTCCCATAAATTCTGCGTAAGGAGTTTCACCTACCACAATTACCGCTATCTCTACATCATCAGTATTTGCAGCACCATCCGGATCATATAAAACTTCTTGCCCTGAGAATTTTCTGAATCCATCCAAAATGGTAGTTGCTCCTGCATAATTTTCGGTCATGCCCTGCCAGTTCACCGTCCATCCGCCAGATTGTAGGCCTGAGTTATTACCGAACTCACCGACTACCACAATTCTCGCATCTTTCTTTAGTGGCAAAAGGTTGTCCTCGTTTTTGAGTAACACGAGTGACTCTCGCACGGCTTGCCTCGCAACCGTACGATGCGCCTGCATTCCAATTTTTGGTATGAGAGTTGCCTCCGGAAACGGATTGTCAAACAAACCAATCCGAAATTTTTGTTTCAATACTCTGCGCACTGCATCATCAATTCGTTCTTGCGAGATCTCTCCACTCAGCACACCGTTTCGTACACCTTCCACATACATGTGAAAGTCGCCCTCAACAGCCATCACTACATCCACACCGGCATTGATCACATCGTTTCCACCAAAACGAGAATAGGCCTTCCAATCTGAAACAACTATTCCATCAAATTTTAATTGCCCTTTGAGTACATCCGTAATCATTTTGCGGTGAGCGTGCATGGGCACACCGTTAAGACTGTTGAAAGAAGCCATCACTGAACCTACTCCGGCTTCAACTGCAGCGCGGTAGGGTGGAAGCAAGCGCTCAAAAACTTCTTCTTCACTTAATGTCGTATTACCACCTTCCACACCAAAATCGGTGGAGCCATCGCCAATAAAATGTTTGGCGGTAGCGATGAGTGCCGGGGATTGACCCACCGGGCCTTGGTGACCGAGCACTGAGGCTTGAGCTAACGTAGTGGTGATCTCTGTGCTTTCCGAAAAAGCTTCGTACACACGTCCCCACTTTTCATTGTAGGGGATTGCCACGCACGGAGAGAAGACCCAGTTAAATCCGGTGGCTCGCGCTTCCAACGCTGTGATAGAAGCAGCTCTTTCTACAAGCTTCGCATTTCCAGCCGCACCCAAGCCAATGTTGTGCGGAAAAATGGTAGCGCCAGCATACGTGTTTTGTCCATGCACGGCATCTACACCGAAGAGCATTGGAATGGCTAAGCGAGTAGACAATGCGATCTTCTGAAGCTGAACAAATTTATCCTGCCAACCGGCTGCATTCTCACCGGGTGTAGGCCCTTGTGTATGAATGATCGAGCCTATGAAATGGGTATTTATATCCTCTGGTGTAATGTCATCGAAGTGACGTACTTGTGTCATCTGTCCGATTTTTTCTTCCAGTGTCATTTGCGCAAGCAGAGATTCTACTTTCTGATCAATGGCCAAGTCGGTTTTGATTTCTTTATTCATCAGTTGCTACCTTACGTTTTCTCGCTTTATATGAACAACGAGGCGAATAATCTCTCCGGTTCTACCAAATACTTTCTGACTGAGTGTTGTATCCAAATTCAATTTTTCAAATGTGGATATTCCATTGCTTGAAATTATTTCCAGTGAATTTTCATTCGCAAGTTTGTATACCACTGGAATCTGGCAATAGGTAAAACACAATGACTTTTCTTCTAAAGGCAATTCGATTGATTTGCCTTGCACATCGATATAATGAAAGGATTGTTTTTTCATTAGGAACTCAGACTTTCTCAGCATACTAGGTTCAAAAGAAAGTTGTCCATCTTTTACGAACACACCCAACTCACCAAAACGTGAAATGATATCTTCTTTCACTTGGCCTGTCATGCCCGGCTGTTGCGCACCTTTGTTGGCGGGAGTATGAGAGTATGGATCGGTCGGAAAAGCACCATACAAACTGGGGGATTTATGAACACCAATCCCTTCATTGATCTCACAGCAATGTTCCAACAGCTTACCCACCAGTGTTTCGCTTTCTTTATCTTGAATCGCCTTTCGGCAACATTCCAACACAGCCAGTTGCAGTTTGGAAACCATGTGCCAATAAATAGACCCTAATCCTTCATAGCCAAAAAATGTGCCTGACCTTCCGGTGAATGCTTTGTGATTAAATAGACTTTCAAAAATTCGCAACACTTCTTCTTTTGCAGAAGCGGTGGCTTCTAATTTATTCAACGCACTTTGAAGGTCAACTGCATTTTTAAAATTTCCATTGAAGTGAAATCCTCCATTTATATCCTGTTCGATAATTTGGGTATTACCTTCTTTTATTAGCTGAGACAAGAGGCTTGACGTTGAGACATCCGCCTTCGGCAGATTGTTCTTTTTTAAGAAGCCGGGTAAATCTTTGTTGGGATACAACAGATAACTATACTGATCTTCTCTAAACAGAGCACTTGATTTCAGACCATCCAATGTGGCAAGCACTTCATTCGAATTCAAGTAACCCGAACTTAATGCAGCCACTTGTCCTTCGAGCATTTCGCTGAGATACGAAATAGAAATTTCTGTATTGTCTTCAATCGTCATCAAATTATACGAATGATATAAATTGTCGCTTCTTTTGTTGGCGCGAATGGAATGCTCTAAGTATGTAAGACAAAGGTTGGAAAATGCAATAATGTCTTTTAGAGCCAATGTACTTCGTTGTTCGCTAAAAGATTGATTGTAAATCAGTGTGCGGTACTGGCTGCCTGCAGAGCCCAGACCATCGAGGATCGTTTTACGATCTTTGTTCGAAATGCTGTCGGCCAGCAAGTGCTTATTCTGGTCAAGTGTTTCCCGACAATTCTCAAAAAAAGTATGCAACTCATTGGAAATCGCTACTTCTTTTGTTGTGCTTCTTTCCAGAATCTCATTGAAGAATTTCAAAAATCTGCGAAGGTAAAAAAGCGTTACCATGGAAACACCGTTTCCGACTAATGCATTGTTGGCATCGTTCCATTCGGGGCGCTGTGTATTCATCCAAATGCCGCCTTCCGGAATAAAATTAGAAACCTTTGCTAATACGGTAGCCAGTATCTTTTCAATAAAGTTGACGTGATGAATGACACTGTTTTTATTTTGAAGGAGCGAACTGTCGGCACCAAGAGTAGAAAAACGTTTTTCAATAGCGTGATCAAGTTGGCGATCAAAATCAATGGTGTCTTTCGGATTTCGTAGGATGTCTTCATACGACTTTATTTTATACGGCACATTCGCGTACACAAAAACATCTTCATCAAAATAGCTGGTAAGTTTACCGGGCGCATAGCTTTCGGAGAACTCTAGAAATTTTAGCAAATAAATGATTTGATGATCGCCCCAATAGCCAATGTATGACCACGGATCATCCGCTTCAATTCGTTCCCAATCGATACCATTCTTGGTAATTCGGTAAGGATTGTATCCATCGAATGTAGAAGCATTTAAAAACTTAAAAATCATTCCATCAATGAATTCAGGATAGGAATGAGCCAGTGCTTCCCAATTCTGAAAAATATCCCGCCAGTTTCCAGCGTAGTCTAAAACCTTCGCACCGGTATGTTCATTGCGCGTGTTGATGGAGAATTGATTCCAGGGTCTGCTAGGATCTCCATGTCGTCTGCTGAATTTGAGCGGTAAGTATTCAAAGCATAATCGCTTGAGATCAGGATCGCCCGACTGGCTTGCAAATTCTTTGAATGTAGAAAGTGCAAACTGGTTAGGAAGTTCTGCGAGAACATTCTGATGGCGTATAAAAACTTCTTGATTCGCTTTGGAGAGATATGTTCTTACATCTTCCTTTTCTATTTGGTAGTTGTTGTCAAACAAGCCACCGCGCATGATGTTAAATAGGCTATTAAAATAATGGCGCGTATCTCTCAATCCGTCCGCAGTGAGTTGCAACCCATCGGCAGAAGCATTCAGTTGAACGAGTTGTTTTGTGCCAACCTCAATATCTTCTTTAATTCGAAAGGCCAGATGCTTGTCGGTTTTTATAGCTTTCGAAATGGCAATTACTTGCGATGCATTCTGATTTACATCGGCTATTGTCATCCATTCCTTTTTGCTTTTCGCTTCAAGCGAAATATCCGCACAAACAAAGTAGGCTCCCTTTTCAGCTTTGATGTCGATCTCTTCTGTTAAGGGTAATCCCTTTCTAAATAGAGCCAGCTGTGAAGAGGAGAGGAGTCGTTTCGTATTTTCTAAACCGATAGACCAGACGACAGTTGATTTGAGTGCTTCGCTTGGTTCGGCCTTGTCGACAATGATGGCACTCAATGCAAAGATTCCAACTCCGCTTTCTGTATCGAGTTCATTTCTTTTGTAAGCATCCACCAAATTGCTGGTGCGATTTTGTAGCGCGCTTCCCACACCATACGGCAAAATGTTTTGCATACCATCGAGCACCGAGAGGTTTTGTTCTGTTGATCCATCATTGATTAATTTGCTCGTCTTCACAAAACCGTAGGTGTCGCTGGTAGACCATTGATATTGAAAGGTGAGATTTAGATCGCGATTGATTTCTTCAAAGAGTATCTTATTGCCATGTACATTTTTATACAAGTTTCGTTGCAGATTGTATAAGTTGGCATAGTAAATGGAAAAAGGTTCCCAAATATGCAGCCGGCCCTCTTTCTGTATTCTCACACTGGTTTTGGAACCAGTAAGTTCCACCGACTCAATAATTTTATCATCGGTATAGTAAGGAAACAATGCACTCTCCGAATCCTTTCGGCCTGCACTTATTCCTCCATTGCTGCCTATAAATAGCCAATGATTGGAATTACTCAAAATGCTCATGAAGAACGGACGCATCGTATCAACATTCGAAATCTGATAATAGACTTCGTTGTCGATTCGAACTTGCGTTAATCGTGTTGGCTCATCGGTTTTCACTTCTTCTAAAATGAGGTTCAGCAATCTGTTTAGCAATTTGAAAATAGGTCGAGCGTTTTAACTCGACCTATTCTAAGTTCATCATGTCTTCCGCCAAAAGTTATGGATTGAGGATAACCGATACGTTATCAATATTGGCAGTTACGCTGCAGCCCACATCGCCACCGCATACTGCTTCAATCAACAATGAAAGACCTTGTGAAACATCTTTGCCCGCCCCAATCGTGTAGGTGGCGGTAAACGTAGTCCAACCTGCACCTAGTGTAGGCGCTGGATTAAATACATTTGTGAAAGATGCACCTGCGGCACCTTCGCCAAAAAGCAATACGTTGAACACGCCACCGGGAGGAACCACTGTTCCTTTGTGATCGAATTTAACTTGCACCACATCGCCAACTTTCACGGTGCCGGCACCAAATCTTTCTTGTTTGAACGCGGGATTACTTGGGCCTCCGGTCGTCAACTTACCAGACCATGATCCTGCACCATTATTTGCCGTTACGTTATCCAATGCAGAAGTTCCACCGTTTTGAAATCTTATCCAACCAGAGTCAGTACCCGTTTCAAAATTTCCGTTGCTTAGCAAATTGGCGCCCGGAGTACCGCCACCAGCTGTTTTGTAGAAGTAGATGTTATCTAAGAAGATATCACCGTTCCCATCAAATTTGAATTGAACAATATTTGCTAGTGCTACGGGCGAAAAATCGGCTACCGGAATATCAATGCTTGTCCAGTTTCCATTGGTTGGAACGGTGAGGGCCTTCGCTTTTTCTACCGGACCGGTGCTAATGGCATATACATTCAATGCAGTAGAATTAGCAGTCCAATAATCAAGATGCAAGAAATTCATCCCGGAAACATTTTGCGCGTTTCCTGTAAAATCGGTTCCTTGATAATTAAGTCCTGCATATTTAAGAGTTGCGTTTCCGGCTACGCTGATAGTCGTTGTTACAGTTCCTTGTCCCCAATTCGGATTATAGTCTACTCCGGAGATGTTGGAATATGCATTGCTGAAAATGGAGATTACATCCGCTGCTGCACGAGCCGGTGGTGTAGGGGCAGCCGTGGTCGGTTCGGTGGCGGGTGCACCTGTTTTATAGAAGTATATATTGTCTAAGAAGATATCACCATTGCCATCAAACTTAAATTGAATGATGTTGTTCAATGCAACAGGTGAAAAATCCGCTAACGGAATATCAATGCTCGTCCAATTTCCATTGGTTGGAACCGTGAGTGCCTTCGCTTTTTCTACCGGGCCGGAGCTGATGGCATAAACATTTAAAGCAGTAGAATTGGCTGTCCAGTAATCAAGGTGTAAGAAACTCATTCCTGATACGTTTTGAGCATTCCCCGCGAAGTCTGTTCCTTGGTAGTTGAGACCAGCGTATTTGAGTGTCGCGTTTCCGGCAATGTCGATGGTTGTTGTAACAGTACCTTGTCCCCAATTCGGATTGTAGTCAACTCCAGTTATGTTGGTATATGCATTGCTAAATACTGAAATAACATTGGATGCCGTGCGTGCCGGTGGAGTAGGGGCGGCAGTTGTTGGTGAAGTAGCTCCACTTCCTGTTCCGTAGAAAGCAAAATCATCGATATAATATGTAGCTGTTGTATTGGTATTGAGTTGGAAGAACAGAATGATCCTGTCATACTTTCCACTTTGGCTGCCGGCAAATGGGAATGTTAGCTCTTCCCACTGATTGGTTCCTACGGTAGTTGTCTTGCTTACTTCTGTATTGATATTGGTGTTTGATTTGTCTTCCAGTTTCACCAGCACGCTATAACCTGTTGCTGCGGAAAAAACTTTCAGTTTGAAACCGGAGTGTGTAGTGAAATCTAGTTTTGAACTTAACTCGATCTGGTTATTGGCAAACAATGCGCCACCGCTTCGCTCAATCTTACCCACTTTACATGAAGTGTTAACCGCATTTTTAATATCCGGATTATTGGCATACGTATAAACGGCATCGAATGAACCAATGGCAGTGCCCGGGTCAGTTTTAAAGGTAATATTAAGATCGGTAGCTGTAAGACCTTGCGCAGCTTCAGGTGTGCATGGTGTTTCAGTTACTTTTTGCTCAATATCGTCTACAAAGAAAGTACCGGTAGTAGGAGTAGCTCCGCCTACAAATAGCGTAATGCGAGAATATTTAGCTGCCGATGTAAAATTGAACACAAGATTTTCCCAGCCGGTTCCTCCATGACTTGCTGTAACTTCAACAGGTCCGCTGGTGCCTTCTTCTAATTTTAATAGTACGCTTACCGGTTTGGTTGAGCGTAAATTCATGGCAATCGTTTTCTTGGTTGCTAAATCAATTGGAACGGCCACATTTAGGAATATTCCTTCAAATTGCGCACCACTGTTCGTAATCGATCCAACTTTTGTTGTTTTATTGTTCGTTCCTGATAGGCTTGGATTATTAACGATCGCGAAACTGGCACCATTAAAGGTGGTGACATCGTAATCGACAGTAGCGTTATCAAATGTAATGGGCAATGAGACTTTGTCTTTGATAACAATGTTTAATGTATCTATAAAAGTGTTGGAAGCACCCGCATTGTTCGAAGCCTTTAAGCTGACAATATAGGTTCCGGTTGGATATGTTTTAATGGGAGCATTTTCCGTGCTAGTTGTATTGTCGCCAAAAGTCCATAAAAACTTGGTGGCTCTTTCAGAGACGTTCGCAAACGTTACGGTTCCCGTATCTTCATTTACCGTGTAGGTAAAGCCTGCTACTACCTTAGGAATATTGACAGAATCGTCTTTGCATCCAAAAAAGGAAGTTGCAACTAGTAATGATGTAATCAGCGATGTCGCCACCAACAAGGTGGTTGCTATCTTTGATGAGTTGAATAATATTTTCATGTTAGTATAGATTTTCAGTTAGGTAATTATTTATAGACGCGGACATAGTCGACCAGCATGGTTTGCGGAAATACCGTTTCGTCATTGGGCGATCCAACAAAATTTCCCCCAACAGCAAGATTTATCAGAATAAAGAATGGCTTATTGAATACCCATTCGCCCGTTACATCAGCAGGGGTTATTTGATTGTATAAAACATTGTCTACATAGAAGTTTACATACTCTGGTCCCCACTCAATTCCAAACACGTGAAATTCAGTGTCGAAGCGTCCGTTCTTCAGCGTGTAACTTTTCGAGATCGATTGTCCTCCAGAATATCCGGGTCCATGAACAGTGCCCAGTATGGTTGTTGGATTCTGTCCTCGCAGTTCCATGATATCGATTTCACCTGCGGCTGGCCACGGGTTCGTGTCAATGTCAGCCCCGAGCATCCAGAACGCAGGCCATATACCTTGTCCCCACGGCAATTTGATTCGGGTTTCGAAGCGACCATACTTTTGATCGAATTTCCCTTTTGTTAAAAGCCGAGCAGAAGTATATGCGGAGCCATTGTAGGATTCTTTAAGTGCAGAAATAATTAGATATCCGTTTTGTACCGTTGCATTTTTTGAACGATCGGTATAGTATTGTAACTCACTATTTCCCCAACCATTCTGCCCATTACCAATGTTGTAATTCCACAGCGCGGTGTTTGGCGCGCCTTGTTTGTCAAACTCGTCTTGCATGACAAGTGTATTGAGGTTGACTACTTTCTGTGCATCATCGGTACACCCGAGAAATGAAAAGGAAAGCATGACCAGCACCAGATTCGATCCCACTAGGATGAGTCTGTTTATCTTTGAAGTATAGGATTTATTCATTCTCATATTTTTCTATTTATAGAAATACATATTGTCTACCAGAATGGTTGAAATGGTTGGTGTATTATTGGACGTGGCGTCAGAAGAGATAAAAAATATCTGAGCCAGGTTACTGCGATTCGTGAGCCCCGTAAAACTTGCCAGGGGTATGTCGAGGCTTATCCACTGATTGCTTGAAAGACCGGCACTTAAAATTTTGTAATCTCCGCTCTTATCATCACCTCCACCGAATGCGCCATTCGTTCCAAAGTCTCCTAATTGAATGGTAATGAAATCAGAAGGATCAATAGCTTCACGTATTTGAATGTCAACATGAAGGTGCGTCATTTGCGATGCATTAACCGTAGGGTTTTTAAACTCAGTAGCGACAAAATTTAACTGGGTGTATTGAATGATGTTATCGCCATTGATAGTAAGATCAGCTCCTCCGAGAGTCGTTTGATAGGGCGCAAAAAAACCATTGTAAAAATCGACCGGTATGTTGGTGTATGCATTACTAAATACTGAGATAACATCGGCAGCGTTCCGTGCCGGGGGAGTGGGAGCCTTCGTAAATTGTCCAAGTGATTGAATGGTCAACGAACCTTTGGCTTTTACACCGCCTAAAATCGCTGTGATCTTTGCAGTTCCTGCACCTACTACAGAAACAACTCCTTGTTCATTCACTCGTGCCACTTCCACGTTTGATGAAGTAAAGGTGAAGTACGATGGTGCAACCGAAACAGTTAAGTTTTGTCCTGATGCCAAATTAAAAGTTTGCGTCAAGCCACCTATCGAAGTATTAACACCAATAAAAGATGTCTCTGTCTTGTCTTCTCCACTAAGAATAGCGGGCCGTGGTTGAGCTACTGTTCCCAACTTTTCAAACTTCAATTCATCAATCCAAAACGTGTAGCCATTTCCATTTTCAGGACCTTCTGCATAATAAAACAGCCCTTTTTCAAAAGAGAGTTGAGATGGGTCAGGAAGAGGAATGATGTACTTCGTCCAAGTAGTGTTGATTCTCATATTGTTCAACGTAACCATGTGTTTGTTTTCGCCAAAGTCATTTCCAAAACCAATCTCATTGATCGTTCCGGACTGCGTTGCTTTTGCCCAAAATGTGAGCGCATCAAAATCCGACAAATCACGACCGCCATTGTCCGGAAAGATAGCTCCGGCATAGGCACCGGATGCATCACCTACGTTGGGTACATCAATTCGCATGGAGGCTGTGCCAGCGTAACGTGTTTCAGTATCCACCGTAAATGCATTTAGTTTCGATCCTGCAAAAGGAAAGTATTGCAAACCGCCAACGAACCCATCAATGAATACTCCGGGTGTATTAGGGTACTTGGCGAATTCTACATCATCGGACAAGTTTCGCTGACAATCAGATAAAACTGCCAGCATGAATCCTAAGAAGATTGCGAGGGTAAAGTTATTTGTTCTCATGTTTTTCATTCTTCAAATTTTTATTTCCCAACACTGATACGAACATAGGTTCTAAACTCCCATTCATTTCCGTTGGGGAAACCCACCGGACTAATAATTGGTGAAGTCGCAAATGGATCAGCTACATTAGGTAGATATCTTGGAGAATATTTGTCCAACGAGCGCCACGTCATTTGTACACCAATGGATGTGCTTGGAAGAATAAACCAATCAGGCTTTCCAATTGTCGTAGATAGATCGGCCATTAATTGCACGGGAAAAGTGAGGTTGAAATCTCGGTGATAGTCGAACGGCCCCCAATCATTAAACTTGATATGCGATGCAAGTTTTATCTTTTTATAGATCACTCTGAAATCACCACCAAAGCGTTCGATTGCTCTGGTGTTTGGTCCATTGGCTTGACCATTTCCTCCATACAAGTTGGCGATGATTCCTAATTGAGGGTTTATTTTCGAAACAATTCGTGTGTTAACTTCCCACAAATCCAATGCAGGTGGTGCACCGATTGCTGCGGTTGGTGTTCGTCCAGTTCCCGGGAAGATCACTGCTGCATCTTGCGAAGTAGGCAAGTGACGGTAGACAAAACCAATACTGGCTGCTAACCGCGAATCTTCCGATCGGTCGTTGTCCCATTCGTACATCCATGTTCCGGGTGTCGGATCAAATGTTAACAACAACTCACCTGCAACAGTCTCTCTATTCGATCTTACTACAAAAGGATCGACTAAAATATTACGTAGTCGTGCAGGGCCACCGGCATTACCGGGCATCGGATCCACCAATGGTTTTTGCCACATAAAGTTAGGGGCGATTTGCCACTTGCCGATGGTATATGTAAAGCCAGTTAATACGTTGTTTTTGTTTCCGCTACCACTGTCCTTCAATCTCCATCCGGTAAACGTAGTGGTATAGTCGGCACCTCCGTTGGCAACCAATCCTTGCGATGCAGCCTGTGCATACCAATTGATTCGTCCGGACGCGTAGGTTAATTTAATCTTAGCTCCCCAGGTATCGGTGTTCTTAATTTTATCTACATACGTTTGATAATTACCTTCCTGACCGCGCACTACTTGGAATTCGCGACCCACCAGTGGTTGTCCACCCCAAATTCCACCCAACTCTACTTTCAGATTGTCGAATACCTTTCTGGAAACTTGCAGTGTCAATCTTCTGGTTCGTGGTTGCGGAACAGCCAATGAGCTGACGGCTGCACCCGGATCATCCAAATCTTCGTGCATGATTCCCGTAACATTGATTTTTCCTACGTTTCGGCTATACTTCACTAGTATCGCTGGGTTTGCTCCCCACCATAATTCACGGCCGTACGCAATTTTTAATCCATCCAATGATTTCTTTCCACTGATCTCAAAGCCTTGCGGAGCGAGGCCATTATATATATCGATGTTGGGTCCATAGTTGGCTTCCGGATATAATCCAAAAAAATCGCCTTCATAGCCCCAGTGATAATGACCCGTTCGATAGAATCCGTTCAGATTAAACAGCTTATGATTCCATGAATAGTCTGCACGATACACTTGCACGCGATCCAGCGAAGTAGTAACCGTGCCTGTTGGGGTTACCAATGTTTGCGGACGGCCTCTGTTTTCGTAGAAGATTTCATTGATAGGATTTTGTGCCACATTGCCCAACACGTTGAACGAAACGTTGGCTCTTACATTTGATGCGGGGTTGGCTTCAATGCCCACGAAATAGGACTCCATGTGATCATAGCCTAACTTGTTGGGGTAGGTGGTTTGAGCCGGGTTTACTTTATTAGGAGTAGTAATCAATTTTCCACCGGTTATAAAAGTGGAAAGTTCAGCTCTCATCTCACTTACCCGAACTTTTGAATTTTGTTCGCCACTGAGAGCAGCCTTATCGCCTCTGGCTTTCAGCACCGCATCCATCAGTTGGATGTTAGCAAAGTGGTTGTTCACACCATCTAGGGTAACACCTTCGCGATATGGATTT
Organism: Bacteroidota bacterium; assembly: GCA_016191555.1. GTDB lineage: Bacteria > Bacteroidota > Bacteroidia > Cytophagales > Cyclobacteriaceae > ELB16-189. The sequence continues at coordinate 39,019 of JACPVX010000078.1, read as the reverse complement.
AATAAATGCACCTCTTTCAACGCGTAGTAAGCTGCCCGAGGAAATAATGAATACAAACCCCGTGGATTGGTTGGCCCTTTTGCACAAATGCCAAACCACTCTTCGTTCATGTTGTTTTCGCCTTTCTGGTAATCACGCTGATAACCACCATTCGACCATGATGCATTGTCATCATGTACATCCAGGTTTTTTGTTTGATCGAATTTCCACCAGCCATCGCTGAATTGAAATGTAAAACCACCGAGTGAGTTATTCGCTTTTCCTAAACCAGCAGCATTTTCATAGATCTCTTTCCAATTGCCCACCATGTAGTAAGCTTGTGATTCCTGATCTTCAGCGTTGTCCTGAACATTAAATGCATCTGCACCAAACTCAGTAAATAAAATTGGTTTATTCAGTTCATCTTTTACACGCTGGAAGGCATCGCCAAAAGAAACACCTCGGTACACATTGGTTCCAAATATGTCAATGTCTTTGCATTCTTCTTTTACGATCTCCAAAAACAATAAATCTCCATTGCACATAGCAATCGGGTGACCCGCGTCTTTTGCCTTCATCGCCAGCGTTGCTTCATTAAACAGCTTGTACATAGCCGTTGCACGTGCGGTTGATTTTCTATCTTTAACAGGAATATCTTCGGTTTCGGCACCGTCCCAAAAGAGGCCGTAGTTGTTTTCATTACCTAAGAGATATAACAAGAGACCGGGTGTGTCTTTATAGTCATTTACCATCTTCGTTACCTCCTCAAGTAACAAAGCGCGTACTCTTGGATCTGAATATTCGGTATTGGGTGCCCAAGCACCATCGATCGTAAGGCCATACCTTCCGAACGAGTGATTTAACATGGTATAAATGCCATAGTTTTCGTAGATGTACTTTATCCAGCGGGCAGGAACCCCGGTGTATTGGCGTACCGTATTGACACCCATATTTTTCAGCAGAGACATTTCGGTATCTAGCGCTGCTTGGATGATATCATCGGGTTGATTCCACAAGCTGTAGGAAAAATTGGTGCCAATAGGAAAGTAGTCCCAGTTCATCCCGTTGACCATAAATTCCCTTCCATTCACTTGAAGTTTCATCCCTCGGACGTCTTGTTTGACCGTCACCTGAGCGGATTGACCCTGCACACCGGCGGAAAACAGGAGAAGGATAACTATTATGTAGAGGTTCCTCATATTTTGTTTATTAGGTTTAACAACAGATTCAAACGTTTGCTTAATGCAGTTTTAGAAAACGATTGAAATTTCGCTAGAGTGGCACGGATCAGCAAAAAAAGGACTACATCAATTCTGTTTTTCGACTACTACAAAACCTTACCTACATCGTTTTAGATGGCTTGAATTGAATATATTTGTTGCACAATGGTATCAATTTTGAGGTTTATGGGCAATTCCGGAAAAGATGTAGTGACTTGGCTTGTCTTCCTGTTTTTATTTGCTGTAACCCAGCTTTCCTTTGGAATTTCAGGGAAGTATCCGATAAAGAATTTTGCTCCGTCAGACTATGGGGCCGGTATACAAAACATTGACTTTGCTCAGAATAGGGATTTAAACCTGTTTGTAGCTAATAATCTGGGAATACTGTCTTTTAATGGCACAACTTGGGACAAACATGCCTTAAATACCGGCAAAAAGCAGCGTTCCCTGGCATTTGACGAAAGTTCAAGCAGATTGTACGTTGGTTCACAGGGTGAATTTGGTTTTTTTGATGGCGATTGGCATTATGTTTCCCTTTTGGAAAAGATCCCCGAGCATTTTAGGGATTTCGATGAAGTTTGGGATGTTCTTTTGTTCGACTCTAAAGTCTATTTCTGCACATTTCAAGGAATCTACGTCTATTCGGGAGACTCAGTAGCTGTCATTAGGCGCCAAGGTGGTTTTAACAGATCATTTCTGGCTGGAAATAGACTTTTTACGCAGTCCCCAACCGGTGCTCTTTTTGAGATTCAGGGGCTTGACTTAGTACCATTGCCGCAAAATGGCCATACCAATCAGATCGTAGCCGGTGTGGTTCGCAGCGAAGCGGGATATCTTTTCTTTTATAACTCGGGGAAGATTGAGTTTTTGAATTCAATGGGTATTCTCGAATCCTACGCTGGTCTGAATGATGCGCTAGCGGGTAAATACATCAACCATGTCATACAGATTTCGGATGGTAGGTTAGTCATTTCAACTCAGTTGGCTGGGCTTTTTATCTATGATCAATTGACAAAACAGATTGAGAATATTTCAATATCCGATGGATTAATGTCCAATGCCTGCCTCCGGGTCTTTCAAGACCATAGCGGTAATTTATGGGTAGGGATGCAAAATGGAATCGCACTCATTGATATCAATTCTCCATTGCGATTGATTAATCAAAATATTGACCTGCAAGGAAGTGGTTATGAGGCTTTTGAATTAGATGAGGGTACCTATTACACCACCTCAAACGGTATTTACTTTTTACCAAAGGGCATGACCAAGAGTAAGTTTCTTATAGGCACGGAAGGGCCGGCCTATGGAATGCAATTAATCAATGATAAGCTGTATGCGGGACATCATACAGGCTTATTCCTGTTAGAAGGTGGAAAGGCATCTAGGCGTGCATTTAGCGAAGGGCTGTGGCAGATAAAACAGTTGCGATCCAATCCGATGTATGCCATAGCCGGTACTTATACAGGACTTCATCTCTTTAAAATGGATGCAAAAGGAGAGCTACGTGATGTTCAGAAAATCAATGGCTTTAATGAGTCAAGCCGATTTTTTGAAGAAGATAAAAAAGGGAGAATTTGGGTGGGGCAATATTATAAAGGATTGTACTTGATATCTTTAGATGTCTCATTTATAAATGCATCTGTAAACAAAGTTTCAGACTCCTATTCACTTCCGATTAAAAAGTACATTTTCCTGAGTCGGATTGACGATCAATTATACATCTGTACGGCAAAGGGTATATTTAAACTAGACCAGTCAACCGATAAAATAGTTGAGGAAGAAGTGTTTTCTAAAGTGGTAGGAAAAAATTGGGTCTACCAACTCGTACAAGACCGACAAAAGAATGTTTACGTTTATTCGGAAAACCTAGTGGGGCTTTTCAAAAAAGTCAGTGCGGAAAATTATGCATATGTACCTTCATCATTGTTTCAATTGCGACAGTCTTTTAACAACGACTTGTTAAGTGTATCTCGCAATGTGAGAGAAGGTGTTCTTTTTAACGCAAATGAGGGATTTATACAATATACTCCGGAACTGGAAGATGGTATATCACTTGCGAATGCTCCTCTATTAAATCGAGTAGTTAATGTAGCTGAAGACAGTATCTTGTATGCAAGAATGCCTTTTCAAATTCGCCCCGAAAAAACCGAACCGATACGCATCACAGAAGGCACACGTGTTTTACAATTCATAGTCGAATCCTTTAAGTTCAAAGATGTAAGCAATCAGCAATTTCGGTATTACCTAAGGGGGTTTGATGAAGACTATGGTACTTGGACTACCACCAGTCTAAAGGAATATACCAACCTAAAAGTTGGTAAGTATAGCTTTCAAGTGCAGACCTTCAATTCGCGGGGAGAGATTGTTACCAGCCAACCATTTTTAGTGGAAGTTTCTCCGGCATTTTATAAGAGTACTATCGCACGTTTAATTTACTTTTTATTGGGCATTCTTGTACTCTATCAGATTTACCGATTCCAGCGTCAGTACTACAGGGCAAAACAGGCCAGAATGGAAGAAGCAAGACGAAGAGAATTGGCATTAAAGCAAAATGAGCTTAAAGAATTAAAAGAAGAACAGATAAAGAGCGAATTGAGCCATGTAAATAATCTTCTCGCAGCTTCTACTATGAATCTCGTAGTAAAAAACGAGTTCATGGAGAACATCAAAGAAGAAATTCGTCAAGCGAAGGCTACCGATAAGGTAGAGGATAAGCAACGTGCATTGGAACGAATTATTAAAGAGATCGACACTACTCTAAAGGTGCAGGAAGATTGGAAACAATTTGAGCATCATTTTGATCGCGTGCATGGCGATTTTTTAAAGCGATTGACTACCGAATTTACGGACCTTACACCGGGAGAGCAAAAGCTATGTGCCTTCTTACGGCTTAAAATGGATACCAAGGAGATAGCCAACCTAATGGCTATTTCGTTGCGTGGCGTGGAAGTGACTCGATATCGGCTGCGCAAAAAATTCAAACTGGAAACACATCAGAATCTTTCTAAATTTATTTTAGAGTATTAATTGGTGCCACATTATTCACCTGTCTCTGGCAACCCCAGATGTGTTTCCAAGCATATTGCCAAACTTGGTTACCTCTGTTTTTAGCCTAAATTAAAGCATTTACTATTTTATTTAGTAATAATACTAATAATATTAGTATTTGATATACCTTGAGGGCTCGAAAGACTCCTCATCCATGACGGCTGCCGTAAGAAAATCCAATATCATCGAAGATTTGCAAAGAGATATTCTGCGCTTGGAAGGGTATAAGTCGGGGAACAATCCAGCAGTAGATGGAGGGCTCGGCCCAATAAGAGATGCCTTTCCAAACGCCTCATTTCCTCTGGGTGTCTTGCATGAATTCTTGTCTGATAAACCGGAGGATGCCTCTGCCACTAGCGGCTTTGCCTGCGGTTTACTTGCCAAGCTGATGGGAAACAATGGGGCCGTACTCTGGATTAGCTCTAACAGAAAAATCTTTCCACCTGCGTTACGAGCTTTCGGAATTCAACCCGACCGGTTCGTCTTCATTGATCTCCAAAATGAAAGAGAAGTCATTTGGGCCATGGATGAAGCATTGAAATGTGGAGCGTTGACTGCCGTAGTTGGAGAAACACGGGAAATTAATTTTACGGAATCAAGACGACTTCAACTGGCAGCCGAGCAGAGTCAGGTTACCGGATTCATCTTACGAAACAATTTTCCTAAAATAAATACGACAGCTTCTGTCTCACGTTGGAGAATAACTTCGTTGCCCAGTGAGTCCATTGGTGAACTGCCCGGCATAGGATTTCCGAAGTGGCGAGTGGATCTGATTCGTATCCGAAATGGAAGGCCCGGCAGTTGGGACATACGGTGGATAGACGGGGAGTTTCAGCCTGTTCCCAAGCTTATACCGTCAGCGCACGAAGAACAAAAACAGGTTGGATAAATGGGAAATCGTTTTGTTTCTATCTGGTTCCGTCACCTGAAAACGGACTGGTTCTCGATCCGTCAGCCTCATTTAAAGAACCTGCCTTTCGTTTTGCGAACGCCTTCACATGGCAGGATGATTATCACTGCCGCCAATGCTGTGGCGGTGATGCGCGGCATAAGTTGCGGAGTGGTGCTTGCAGACGCCAGAGCTATTTTTCCGGAACTCGAAGTGCAGGATGATAAGCCTGATCTGGTCAATAAGTTACTCACGCGCCTGGCGGAATGGTGCATCCGCTTTACGCCCATCGCAGCGATAGATCCTCCGGATGGTATCGTACTTGATGTTTCGGGTTGTTCACATCTCTGGGGCGGAGATACATTTTACCTAGAGGAGATTGCCAGAAAATTAAATGCACGTGGCTATGATATAAAGCTTGCTATGGCAGATACTATAGGTGCTGCATGGGGAGTGGCACGGTTTGGGAAGGAAAGCCTTGTTGCAAGTGGGATGCATTCAGAAGCATTGATGAGTTTGCCTCCGGAATCTCTTCGTATTGAATTCGAAACGGTTATGCGTTTGCACAAGCTCGGCCTTCGGCAAGTGCGTCAATTTATTTCGATGCCTCGCTCATCCTTGCGCAGGCGATTCGGAGAACATCTTCTTCATCAAATTGATAAGGCCTTCGGTCATGAAATGGAATTGATGCAACCTGTTCAACCCATTGAGCCCTATCAGGAAAGATTGCCGTGTCTTGAACCGATTGTAACATTGACGGGTATCGAGATGGCACTGAAGCAATTATTGGAAACACTTTGCCATCGCCTACAGCAAGAACAGAAAGGACTTCGATCTGCTATGTTTAAAGGCTACCGCGTGGATGGAAAAGTCGAGCAGATCAGTATCGGAACAAACCGCCCGACTCATCATGTCAAACATCTGTATAAATTATTGGAAGGTAAGCTCTCGTTGATTGAGCCTGCGATGGGTATTGAGCTATTTGTTCTGGAAGCACAAAAAGTAGAAGATCATTTTTCGGAACAGACGAAGGTATGGGAAGGCAGTGGTGGCCTGGAAGACATTCGTGTATCTGAACTATTAGATCGCCTCGCAACCAAAACAGGAATGCAATCCATTCATCGATATGCTCCGGATGAGCATTATTGGCCTGAGCGATCTTATAAACAAATTGCTTTGGAAGAAAAATTAGCAATCCCCTGGCGGACAGACAAACCTCGACCACTACAACTCTTATCCAAACCGGAATGCATTGAAGTTACAGCACCGATTCCGGATTATCCGCCAATGCTGTTTCGTTATAAAGGTAAGCTTCACACCATTGCAAAAGCAGATGGACCCGAGCGAATAGAGCAGGAGTGGTGGTTGCAACAAGGACAGCACCGCGACTACTATCGGGTGGAAGACGTAGAGGGCAACCGGTATTGGTTGTTTCGGTTAGGTCATTATCACGATGAGACCTATCAATGGTTTATCCATGGTTTTTTTGCTTAATGGGTGCGAGTTATGAGTTATGTCGAGTTACAGGTTACTTCCAATTTCAGTTTTCTTCGTGGAGCTTCTCATCCGGAGGAATTAGTAGAGCAGGCTGCAACTTTTGGATATAAAAAGATCGCTATCACTGACCGGAATACTTTTGCCGGTATCGTACGAGCGCATGTGGCTGCGAAGGCCTTAGGAATGCAAATCATTCCTGCGTGCCGATTGGATTTGTTAGATGGCCCCAGCCTGTTGGCATTCCCGACTGAGCTTAGTTCTTATTCCCGGTTATCAAACTTACTGAGCGTAGGTAACCTTCGCACCGAAAAAGGAAAATGCGAATTATATAAATCCGATGTTTACCGCCATTCACAGGGAATAAAATTTATTGCGGTGCCACCACTTTCGCTCAATGAAGTTTTTGAATTTGATGACGCATTTAAGAATTCGCTGAAGGAATACCGTGATGCGTTCGGAGATCAACTCTATTTGGGTGCATCTAGAACATATGGCGGAGAGGATGCCAAACAATTGTACCGAATCGCACAATTGGCAAAGCAATTGAATGCACCCATGGTGGCCACCAATGATGTGCACTACCATCATCCTTTGCGCAGAGAATTACAAGATGTTGTCACGTGTGTGCGAGAGAAGTGCACCATTCACAATGCAGGCTTTCGATTACACCCGAATGCTGAAAGATACCTGAAGCCTATAGATGAAATGAAGCGTTTGTTCAGTCAATATCCGGATGCTATTTTAAAGACTGAAGAGATTTCGGAAGCCTGTGTATTCTCACTTGATGAATTGAAGTATCAATACCCAAAAGAGATTACAAGTGCTGGCCGCTCACCACAAGAAGAACTTGTTTTTCTTACCTGGCAAGGAGCTCATCAAATTTTCGGTGAACAAATCCCTGCCAAAGTTTGTGAGAATATAAACTATGAATTGAAGTTTATCGGTGAAGTAAACTATGCCGAATATTTTCTCACGGTGTACGATATTGTTCGGTATGCCCGCGAGCAAAAAATCCTTTGCCAGGGTAGGGGATCAGCAGCAAACTCAACTGTCTGCTATTGCCTAGGCATTACTTCTGTAGACCCGTCCAAATTCGATTTGTTATTCGAGCGATTCATTTCTTCGGCCCGGAACGAACCGCCAGACATCGATGTAGACTTTGAGCATGAAAGGAGGGAGGAAGTGATGCAGTACATCTATAATAAATACGGGCGCGATCGTGCCGCTGTGGTTGCAACCGTTACACAGCAACATCACAAAGGATCTATTCGCGATGTAGGAAAAGCCATGGGGCTGTCAGTTGATACCATCACACGACTCTCCGGATTGATTTGGAGTTTCAAAGAAGATGGCTTCGATAAAAAACGAATCATCAGCCAAGGCATAAACCCCGATGATCCTACGATTCAAAAAGTCCTTAAACTTACCGAAGAGTTTATGGGTTTTCCCCGGCAACTGGGGCAGCATACGGGTGGATTCGTTATCACGCAAGGTAAATTATCCGATCTCTGTCCCATCCTCAATGCACGGATGGAAAACCGCACCAATATTGAGTGGAACAAAGACGATATCGAAGCACTCAAGTTTTTAAAGATTGATGTGCTGGCATTGGGGATGCTCACCTGCATTCGCAAAGCATTTGACCTGGCCAAGAAACAGTATGGTCTTGATCTTACACTGGCAAATATTCCCCAGGACGACCCGGCAGTTTATGCGATGGTGAGTCATGCAGATACGATTGGTGTTTTTCAAATTGAGAGTCGAGCGCAGCAATCCATGTTACCACGATTGCGTCCTAAATGTTTTTATGACTTGGTCATTGAAGTAGCCATTGTAAGGCCCGGCCCGATTCAAGGAGACATGGTTCATCCCTACCTGAGAAGACGAAATGGAGAAGAGCTGGCAGAGTATCCATCGAAAGAGTTGAAAGAAATTTTAGAGCGAACACTTGGGGTTCCATTGTTTCAAGAGCAAGCGATGAAGATCGCTATTGTTGCTGCGGGTTTTACTCCGGCCGAAGCAGATGAGTTGCGCAGGAGCATGGCAACTTTCAAGGCAAAGGGAAAGGTGTCTTATTTTAGGGACAAGCTTATTGCGGGAATGACCGCCAAAGGATACAGTCTTGAATACGCACAGCGCGTGTTTAGGCAGTTGGAGGGATTTGGCAGTTATGGGTTTCCTGAAAGTCATACGGTGAGCTTTGCGTTGCTCGTCTATGTTTCTTCGTGGATAAAATGCTACTACCCTGATGTGTTTGCATGCTCATTGCTCAACAGCATGCCGATGGGTTTCTATCAGCCAGCACAAATTATAATTGATGCCACCAAACATGGTGTTGAAGTTCGCCCGGTAGACATCAACTATTCTGATTGGGATAATAAGCTCGAAGAGAAGTCAGGTAAATATTTTGCGCTTCGGCTGGGCTTCCGGCAGATAAAGGGCATGCGTGAAGAAGAGGTGAAGCTATTAATCGATGGAAGAAAAATAGGATACCATTCAATTCATCAGCTTCGCGAAAGAGGAGTGACTGAAACGGTACTTGAAAAACTGGCGGACGCGGATGTATTTCGTTCAATAGACAAGGACAGGCGAAAGGCGCTGTGGGAAGTAACTACAAAAGACTTTCAGGCGCAGGGCTTGTTTTCAGAGCAGTCATCTACAACCACAATTGAAGAGAAAATAGAATTGCCGGAGATGGCTACATCAGAGCACGTAATTCATGATTATGCAGCTTTGTCGCTATCACTAAAAGCCCATCCGGTCAGCTTTGTCAGGGAACAACTCGAACAACTTCACGTCCGGCCGATTGCTTCGCTGGTGGCAGCTAAAGATAAAGACATAGTGAAAGTAGCAGGGCTTATTCTGGTGCGGCAACGCCCAGGAACTGCCAGCGGCATTTGCTTTATCACAATTGAAGATGAGACCGGGAACGCCAATCTGGTTGTATTCAAAAATCTTTTCGATAAATACCGAAAGGAAATTATTCAATCTCGATTGCTGATGGTGGAAGGTCAACTGCAGCGCGAGGGCGAAGTGATTCATGTGATCGTAAAGAGATGTTACAATTTTTCCCGGTTATTGCTGAAACTCACGCCATCAAAAGATGAAAGTCTTTCACTGAAACCAATGTGTCGCTCGGACGAGACATCATCACCGTTTTTGACGGAGGATAGTTTAAAAGAAGAACAAATCGCCAGTGGCAAGGTTTTTCCGGAGGGAAGGAATTTTAGATAACAAGTTTTGCTTTGACCTTAGCTTGTCGTTTTGAAAAGCAATTGAAAACTAGATAAGGAGGGTCTGACAATCAACATCACTGCTTAATGAAAGACCCCCTTAAGTAAAATTTCTAAAATCAATCCTATCCCAATTTCTTTTCTAACTCATCAATCTTAATTTGAGCATCAACTTTGCCCAATGACAAAGATAGACGGTACAGCTCCAGCGCCTCACGTCTTGTTTCCTTCTTTTTACGCGGGGCAAAGTGAGTGCGATTAGCCGCTGTCTCCAGCGCTTGTGCCTGAGCATAGTAAAGGTTCGCAACAACAACACGAGTATCTTCTTGTGTATCATTGAAAAGTTTCTCTAATGAAGCAATATCCCGTTCACTTATCTTAATGATTTCATCTTTGATCGAAAGCAAAGAGTCTTTGCTATTGATTTTTGACCATAAAATGATATTCTGATTATGCTCTTGTGCTAATTTCAATTGAAGTTCTAAGATTTTATCTGATCGCTTTGCTAAATCAGCCTTTAATCTTCTAATCGAGGAATGAGAGACTTTGGATGATATATCGTTATTCGGTACTTTATTACTTAACATAATATAAATTATATAACCTTAAGGGGAATTGTGTGTGGCTGGCCGGAGAATTGGATTCACAGAACAGAAGTAACTTTGCGAGCGATCATTCAAGAAGCGATCGAAATCTAACGTGAAGTATGTACTTGCCTTCTTCAAGGAAATACGGACATACCGCAAGTGACCACACGCAGTCGCCAAGTTACCGGGAGCATTCGCCAAACAGAAACTCGCAGTCGGCAAGGAAACACTGTCATGCGGCAAGCTACCACTCGCAGTCGCCAAGTTACCAGAAGCATCCGCCAAACAGAAACTTGCAGTCGCCAAGGAAACACTGTCATGCTGCAAGTTACCACTCGCAGTCGCCAAGTTACCGGAAGCATCCGCCAAACAGAAACTCGCAGTCGGCAAGGACACACTGTCATGCCGCAAGCTAACACTCGCAGCCGGCAAGTTACCAGAAGCATCCGCCAAACTGAAACTCGCATCCTGCAAATGAGCCCCGGAATATGGAAAGGAGAATATTCTGGCAGTCAACAGTCAACAACTCATCCAGTACAGAATTGTGCTTGTTACTCACTCGTCAAATAACTACTTTAAGCGTAGAAACCGATGTATCTATGCGAAACCTTCTACTACTTGTTATGCTGCTGCTCGTTGGCTGCAGCCCTTCTGAAAAGAAGGATGGCCATGCCACCACTCAGCTCCAAACTTTTCTGGATGGATTTTTAGGTTCATCTCCGCGAGGACGCAGGCAACCCGATGATTCGCTTAGTAAAGAATCATTTGACCGATCGTTGGCCAAAACGCAAGCGCAATTGGTGCAACTGCGTGCCATCGATACATCCCAATTAAAAGGCGATGACTTGATCGACTGGAAATTTGCGCAGAGTATTTTAGTAGGGCGTGAAGTAGAGCAAGCAAAGATCCAAGCCTGGAAGCGTGATCCGCGATTGTTTATGACCTTCACAGGTATTTCCGATGTCATCAATCAGCCCATTGATGTATCGAAGAAGATAGCGCAGGTTAAAAAGCGTCTTGCCATCGCGCCCACGCAACTCGAAAATGGTATGAAGTTGCTGGATACGTATGTTCCGCGCTTTCAAGAGTTAGGATTGTTTATGGCCGAAAATGGTTATGCTCTCTTCGACAAAGAGATACCTGCTTTCGCGCAGCTGGCCGGTGCCGATGGCGACACGATACTTCATTTATCAAAGGCGGCTCGTCTTTCATTGGAGCGTTATATTCATTTTATCAAGGATGAATTACCGAAAAAAGAAAAAGGAGACTTTGCCATTGGCTATGATACGTACAATCAAATGCTGAAGGGACAATATTTGATTTCTTATTCCAGCGATAGCCTCTATGAGTATGGATGGAAGATGTTTAACCAAACTGTTTCAGAATTAGAACAGTTGGCGAAGGAAATAGATCCAAGTAAAACATGGCAACAATTGGCGTTGGAAATAAAATCAGACGGGCCTGCGCCTGAAAAAATGATTGAAGCTCATCAAGAGTGGGTCGACAAAGCAGGTGAACACATTCGTTCGCATGACCTGATCTCCATTCCCTGGAACGAGCGCGTGCGAGTAGTGCCACGTGCCGAATATCTTCGAAAGACATCGTACTACGGAAACTTCTCCAGTGCCAAATCCAAAGATCAAGATAGTATCTATACGTCTGAATGGATGATCAATCCTTACGAAGAACAATGGGACGCAAAACGCAAGCAAGAATACCTTACCGAACATGATTGGGGTGTGATCATTGTTACCGCTCCGCATGAAACGTATGGCGGCCACCATGTACAAGGATTGTATCAACTTCATCATAGCCGGAAACTCAGAAGGACGAATGGCATTTCCTTTTTTTCGGAAGGATGGGGTTTGTACAATGAACAACTGATGCAAGAAACCGGGTTCTTCCCCAACGAACGAATTCATCTGCGACAGCTGCAACTTCGTCTCTGGAGAAATGCGCGTGTTATTTACGATGTAGGGATGCACACGGGCAAACTTACCTACGAAGATGCCATTCAACTGATGACCGACAAGGTTGGATTTCTTCGGTGGGCGGCTCAATTGGAAGTAGATTCTTCTACGGCTTCTCCGGGTTATTTTATTGGCTACTTTACAGGGATGATGGAAATACTAAAGATGCGTGAGCAATTCAAACTGAAAAGAGGAACACAATTTACGCTGAAAGATTTCCATGATCGATTGTTGAAGATCGGGAACATGCCGCCCTCGCTCATGAGCGAAGCACTGTTCAACGATTTAAAATAATCACGAAGGACGCTCCGCGTTAGTGGTCTAACAGTTAAAGAGCGTGGAGTGCGACTCATGCACACCACTCTCCTTTGTTTTACTTGCCGAACGTAAATGTATGATTCCCTTGAATGGACTCCACTCTCCCACTTCCCAATGTTGTTTTACTCCACATCAGTTGTAAGGTCAGTTCGGTTTCCGATATCGCAGCGACTGTTATTTGCGTGCCATCGTTACGAATGATGGTACGCTGATCGGCACCTGATAATGTCCACGTTCCGCTGGCAGGCCAAACCAGACCTCCATTCAATGCGGTGAACTCCGTAGCCGTGAATGTGACGGATAGATTGGTGAACAGATCATTCTTATTCATGCCGTCAACGGTCACCGTCTTTATCTTCCAGGTGCTGCCGGTGAGCAGTGCTTTCACATCGGGTGCCGCAGCGGTCTTCTCATTGTTGCACGATGCCTGCAACAGCACCATGGCAATCATCCAACACGATAGTAGTTTCTTCATAGCCAATACGTTTATTGTTTTATCCATTTGTAATGTTCTATTTTTCCCTGATGCTCTACCCGCAGGATGTACAGACCCGATGCCAATCCGTTCACATCCCATTCAATCTGTTGGGTAGTTGTTTCCAGTGACTGAATCACACTGCCCTGATTATTGAGGAGTTGAAGTAATTGTCGGTCGCCTCCGGGAAGTTCGATCGTCAGATGAGTAGTGCCGGGGTTCGGATAGAGTTTGATGTTTGATTCTGCTGATTCTACGCCTGTAACAACCAGCGGTATTTGATTTGACGGCTCGCTGCTGCAATTATCCACCGTAGTAATTACAGTGTACAATCCCGCCAAGGTTGGAGTGAACGTTGCTTGCGTTGCCGAAGTGATCGCTGTTCCATTCAAATACCATTGATTGCCCGTGGCTGCGGATGAAGTGAGCAGAATATCTTTTGTGTCGGCTCCCGACAAGGTGATGACGGGCTTTGCCGGATTGATGCAGAACGTTTGCTCCACCCGCGGAGCTGCATTATATATATTGTCTCCGGGTTGATCTGCCGCGATCGTAACCGATCCTGCTTTCACGATGGTGACCTGACCTGCTGCGAGTGCAATTTTTGTCGAGGTGGTACTGTAGGTGATCGCAAGTGCTGAATTGGAAGAAGCACTTAATGAAAAAGGAGCCCCTCCCTCCTGCTTAGCCGCTATGGCAGGAAAGGTAATCGTTTGGTCGACTTTGGTGATGGTGAGCAAACGTGTTACCGAAGTGGCGGGATTGTAATTGCTGTTTCCCGCTTGCTCGGCTTTGATCTCTGTGGTGCCCGCTGCCAAAACGGTGATTGTGTTTCCACTCACTTTTGCAACAGTCGGATTGGAACTGGTAAATGTCAACGTCAGGCCGGAATTAACATTTGCGTTGATGATGAAAGGTGTTGCGTTTACGCGAACCGTTCCGAATTCAGGAAACGTGATCACCTGATCTCCGGGCGTGATCGTCAGCGATCTGTCTACACTGGTTGCCGCGTTGTAAGTGCCATTGCCCGGTTGACTGGCGGTGATGGTCACGGTGCCGGTCTTATGAAGTAGCAGAACATTGCCCGTGCTCACCGAAGCCACACTCGGGTCTGACGAGGTGAAGGTGGGCACGAGGTTGGACGATGCAACGGCAAATAAGTTGATGAACTTGTCTGATAGTTTCGTATCGTTTAGCGCGTTGAATGTCAGCGTCTGATCTCCCTTCGTTACTGTTAATGTATTGGAGACATCGGGTGCGGCATTGTAGGTCGTGTTGCCTGCAGCGCTGCCCTTGATATCGGCTGTTCCTACATATACCAACGTCACCACGTTTCCGGTAACGGTGGCCACTGCCGGATTCGAGGTGGTGTAGGTGATGGGCAATCCTGCCGAAGAGTTGGCCGGCAAGGTGATTGTTCCGCTTCCGTATTTTTTAGGTGTGAACGATTCAAACGCAATTCGCTGTTCCATTTTTCCGGGATAAAGCGTGAGCGAAGCATAATCCGGACTATCGGCACTGGCGAGATCGAACTGCATCTTTCGGATCAATGTATTGGTGACCGGATCATACTGAATGATCGTGCCCTGCTGCCCCAATGTACCTTTGTTGCACATGGCATACAGTTTTCCCGAGGCATCGGAAACAAAACCCCCTTTCGGGAAGACACCTACCGAGGGATCTAACAACTTTTTTGTGGTGACCTGACCGGTAGCGGGATCTACTTGAAAAATGGAGCCCCCTAAAAATGACTGGCTCCCTCCCTGACTGTTCATGCCGTACAGTTTTCCATCTGCACCCACCGTTAATTTCCCCATGGGAACGTTGCCATCATTTGGCGTTGTCGAATAAACCTGTGGGAACTTTTTAAGAATGGTGAAATCGCCTGTGGCGGGATTGTATTCGTAAACAATGCCACCACCATTTGCTCCATCACCGTAAGGAGTTACTCCATAAAATTTTCCGTTGGGCGCTTCGGTTAATCCCGAGCGTGGACCATTCACGACAAAGCCTGCGTTGGCGGGAAGATCTTTTAGTTTGGTGAGTTGACTGGTGGCCGGATCAAATTTGTAAATGGTTCCGCCATTGTTTACTCCTCCCCTGTTCGTAACACCATAAAAAAATCCATCGCTTGCCACGAGCAGTTGTCCGTATGGATTCGTGCCGGTGGTTGCATCAAATTCTGTTTTCTTGGTGTAGACACTCGTGGCCGGATCATATTCAAACAAGACACCGAACCCCGTTCCTTCGCGCAGATTGAACGATCCGTTTTCAATGGAGAAGTAGTTGGTGTTGGAGGATGCACCTCCAAACGTAGTAGTGCCATACAGTTTTCCGTTGGGTGCCACCACCAATTCGCCCAGGGGGTTGGCACCATTCGCGCCTGCAAACTCCACCTTCTTCCCATAATCATTCGTGACCGGATCAAATTCGTAGAGTAATCCTTTTTTACCCGTGCCTCCGGTTGATAACAGTCCGTACATTTTTCCGTTGCCTGCCAGTGTCATTCCCGCATACGGAAAAGCACCATTCTCACCGTATTCAAAATCAAGAACGGTGCGATACTCATCGGTAAACGGATTGTAGTTAAACAACACACCTGATCCCGTCTCGCCACCCAACGGTGATACACCGTACAAGGACGTGCTGACACTGACCATCGAGCTGTAGTTGATATCTCCCGCTCCTTTTTGAAACGAAGCGCCCAACTTGTAGCCGATCGCTCCGTTGGCCGGATCAAATTCGATGATGACGGAAACAAAAACACCGTTGCCGATGCTTCGCGTGGTGAGTCCGTACAGTTTTCCATTAGAAGATTGCGCTAATCCTCCGAAAGGACGCGTGCCCATCGGGTCGCCGGGAACGAACGAGTACTTCAATGCATATTGCGCGGTGGTAATGTTGTATTCAAACACCACTCCGGCATCTTGTGCGCCACCTGCGGGACACATGCCATACAGTTTTCCATTCGATGCCTGCACCAATGTGCCCGTGGGTAGTTTGCCGGTGGCACCTGCTAAGTCAACGAGCTTGGCGAACGTGCTGGTGGATATGTTATACTCAAACAATACACCAACTCCGTTTGCGCCACCTTGCGAAGTGGTGCCATATAGTTTGCCGTTGGACGCTACGATCAATCCACCCATTGGCTGTGATCCGGTGGTGACATCAAAATTGTATTTTACTGTCCACGTGGTAGACGATGGATCGTACTCAAACAAAACGCCCGCGTCTGCAGAACCACCGTATCGGCATACGCCATATAATTTTCCGTTGGAGGCGGCCACCATCGACCCTCGTGCCATGGTGCCGGTAGCGGTGGTGAGATACACCTTCGGCCACACCACTCCGCTCACCGGATGGTATTCGAAAAGAGAACCGTTGCCATTCTGACCTCCTTTGGAAGTGAACCCGTATATTTTTCCATTCGCTGCTTCCACCAATCCGCCTTGCGGGTTGCTGCCATCGTAGCTTTCGATGAAGGACCAACGCGCCTGGTACTGGGTGGAGCCCGGATACGTATAAAAGAGAACGCCCCCTCCCGTTGCACCGCCTGCAGGAGTTACGCCATACATTTTTCCATCGGAGGCATAGAGTAATGTTGCCTGCGGATTGGCACCCGGTGTTGAGAGAACCCACTCTTTCTTCACCTCATAATAATTGGATGCATCGGCATTGGTTTTAAGAATCACGCCTCCCCCGGTGAACGCCCCCTTTCGGGTGGTGCCCCAAAGTTGTCCTTGTCCATTCGCTGAAAAGCAAGCGCTGAAAAACACGATCAACATCAGCATTGTATTGCCTGCTACCATGCTGCGCAACGCAACGGTTCGATGCGCGATGAATGCAGCAGCGTATTCCTTTCGTAAAACAGCTATCTCACGTTGATGCCAACGACTAAAAGCAGCCGGTTGCCTCTTGTTCTTTGTTTCCATACGGGTGTTTTTTTGTTCCCCCAAAGGTGCCAAGGCGTGTTGCCCACATCAATACCTGACGTCAGGTATTTTGCAGGCGCGTGTGATGGGCTTTATTTGTTGCGTGGCCTCTTGTATCTTTAACAGACGCAAGCGGATACATTTGTAAAGAAGACTCCGGATGACAAGATACTCCCTGTTATGTCTGATCATGGTGCTTTGTTGTGGTGGCAATCTTTTGCTTGCGCAAGATGCACTTGTGTTGCGAGCGGGAGACAGCGACCTCTCCATTGGTTCACATGTCTACCTGTATACTGGGCATGCTTCGCACACAGCGATTGACACGCTGATTCATTCCGACTCCACACAGTTTGTGCGTCACCGCGATTCTCCGGAAATCAACTATGGCGTTCATCAGCCCAGAGGTTGGTGTACTTTTTCAATCCGCAACGAATCAAATGAACGAGACTGGATTTTAAAGATACAACAGTCGATGGTGGATACCGTGCAACTGTATCTGGTGCGCGGCCATCAGATTGAAATGTTGCCGATGACCGGCCATTATCAGCAATACCAAGAGCGACCGGTGCATTCGTTGCCTTTTGCCTACAACATCCGCCTTGAAAAAGGAGAAGTGATCCGATGCTATTTGTATTCGGCACGCCAATATGGAAGGCACATGGCCATTCTCACCTTGCAAACCAAAGCGTATTTCGACAGCTATCAATACGGATTTTCGCTGGTGTTTGGTTTTGTTTGCGGCATGGTGGCCTTGGTGGCGCTGATGGGGCTTTTTCTCTTTCTCTTTGTGCAGCAGAAACTATATATCTATTACAGCATCTATGCGCTCAGCTTTCTATTTGTGCTGCTGGCCGATACGGGCCTGATGCACGCGGCTCTTTTCTTTCCGCTCGATCAAACGGTGGCGAACGGCTTCACCATGATATGTTATTACCTGATGGGAGGCTGCCTCGGCTTTTTCACGATCGAGTTATTGCAGTTACAGCACGAAGCAAAGCCGTGGGTATATTGGTTCGGCAGGGTTCTTTCTTTTTTCCTTTCGGGCGTTGGCATCTTGTTGCTCTTTCCGGGCCTTCCCGTGTTCTTGCGTTCCGCCTTCATCTCCAATTCGTACTACCTGGCGCTCGTCATAAACTTCTATATCCTCTATGTGATCAGTATCAGCCTGAAGAAAAAAGAACCCATCGTCTACTTTTACATGCTGGGATTTTTTCTGACCAGCCTCGTGGCCGTGTTTATTACACTCACCGACTTTCAAGTCATTCAGCTTCCGCGTCAAAACAAAGACATCTATTATCTCACTCCGTTCCTCGAGATATTGTGCGTGGCATTAGGTATTGGAATCCATTTCGCGAAGACGTTGAAAGAACGTGTCAATGCGCAGTTGGCACTCAACCAAACGCAACATCAAATCATTACGATTCAGGAAGACGAACGCAGACGCATAGCGCAAGATCTTCATGACGATGTCGGCAACTCCCTGGCGGCTGTCAGGAACATGATCGTTCATCAACAAACGCCTGCTGTGGTGGAAAAAGAAATTGACACCATTATCAAAACCCTTCGCTCTATTAGCCATGATCTGATGCCCGTGGACTTCCATGAATTTTCGCTGGCGGACATTACTGCGAACAGTGTCGATAAATTTAAGGATCATCCACACCTTGTATTGGACTTTAACCAAACCGGTGAGGTGGTAAGACTTCATCCGCACACGGAGTTGGTGGTATACCGAATCATTAGCGAACTGATTACCAACGTAGTCAAACATTCGAAAGCCCGAAACGCTTTTGTCCAGTTGATCTACCAAAAGACAAGTCTGGTGGTAACGGTTGAAGACAACGGCATCGGGATTCGAAATGCAAAAACAGCCGAAGGCATTGGCATGCGAAGCATTCGCCTGCGTGCCGCCTACATTCATGCGCAGCTGAAGATAGAAAGTGATGACAAAGGCACACAAATCATTTTAGAAGTACCGTATGAAGGCAGCCGATAGCGAAATCAGCATCATTGTGGTAGACGACCACCGTTTGTTCAACGATGGGTTGCGCGCCATGCTCCAGTCGCAGGGAGGAATGAAGGTGCTGGCACCCGTGTATGACAGTCGCGAGGCACGAAATATCATTCGCGAGCTGGCACCGGACGTGGTGTTGGTGGACTTTAACATGCCGCACCTGAACGGCATCGAGTTGACACAGCAATTGATCAGTGAATGGAAGGAAATTAATGTGCTGATCCTGAGTATGTATAATGAAGACATCTACATCGACCGCTTTAAGCGTTCGGGGTGCAAGGGATACATTTTCAAAACTGCCTCGGTGGAAGAAGTGGTGGCGGCCATCCGCGCGGTGCACGGGGGGGAAACGTATTTTCCCACGCTCACCAAAACGAATGTTCACACCGATGACCTTTTTCTGAAGAAGCTCCGGCTTTCTACCCGCGAGATGGAGGTGGTGCGGCTGGTAAAGAATGGGTTGACCACCAAAGAGATTGCCGATCAGCTGAACATCTCTTTTTACACGGCAGAAACCCACCGCAAGAATATCAAGTTGAAGATTGGTGTGGAAGGTGAAGCGGCATTTCTTCGGTTTGTGTATAGCATAGACCTGGAGGATTGACGGGTGCGCACCATCTGCCTGACAAGTGCGGGAGTGGTGAGGGTTATTTTCTACGTTGCCCGGCCCAAACTCACGCTCGATCTGTCCCAAAAATAATTAGGAATGGCGAATGCAGGAAAGGGGGTGGTTGGGTTGTGACCTTACACGGACACGTGCTGGGTTGTGATGGGTGTGGGTAATCTCCTCTCCAAAACTTGCGCATGGCGCGGATTAGGTTCTTTGTGGAGACGCAAGTAGGTAACTATAAGTAGCACAAGTACTTTTCTCTTTTCCGTTCTTTTTGTCTTGAAACAAAAAGAACCAAAAAATTCAAAAACGAAAGATGCTCCCACCCACCTTCTAACACACGCCCGCCTTTCGTTCGGGCCAGCGCACTCGTTCTACGATTGTTCTGCGGTGTTGAGAACAGTTTGGATACCTCGGAATAGGAGTTGTGTTGCGACACGATCCTAGTTTCACCGCTCCCGATAGCTATCGGGACAGGGTCCTAACTCTCCGCTTATGCGTCCTGATCCTGACGATGCTGTCAGGACCCTGACGATGCTGTCAGGGCAAGCATGGACACGCTCCCGATAGCTATCGGGACAGGGTCCTGATCCTGACGATTCTGTCAGGATCCTGATGATTTTATCAGGACAAGCTTTGCTTACGCGTCCTGACTCTCCGACCACGCGTCCTGACGCTCCGCCCATGCGTCCTGACTCTCCGCTTATGCGTCCTGACTCTCCGCCTACGCGTCCTGACTCTCCGCTTATGCGTCCTGACGCTCCGCCTATGCGTCCTGACTCTCCGCTTATGCGTCCTGACTCTCCGCCTACGCGTCCTGACTCTCCGCCTATGCGTCCTGACTCTCCGCCTATGCGTCCTGACGCTCCGCCTATGCGTCCTGACTCTCCGCTTACGCGTCCTGACGCTCCGCCTACGCGTCCTGACGCTCCGCCTATGCGTCCTGACTCTCCGCCTACGCGTCCTGACTGGTTGCCCCCGCGGAATTCGCGTAAAAAGAGGGTTTTCCTGACGATTCTGTCAGGACGATTCTGTCAGGCCAAGCATGGACACGCTCCGAATAGCTATCGGGAAGCGGCTGTTTTAACGATATATAAAGAATTAGGTGTTTGTATTTAACGAAACGACCCCGTCTTGCGGGTATGTCTGTGACCACCCCGCTCTGTGGGGGAATGTGTGACCACCCCGGGCACCCTTTTCAGGTGGGGAGCAGAACGGGTATTTTGGACGATGTTGAAGAGCGGGTGATAATACCTACAGCGCTTAACAGCTAGAATCAATAAGCAGGGTGAAAATGAACCGGAAAAATCATTCTAACGCAAACTAACTCACCCTTAAGTCGGCCGGGTGTCCATTTTGGAAAATCTTTTAATTGTTTGATTATCCTTGCTTTGCAACTTGCTCCAACACCCACAACATCAATGTCAATCACATTACCTTCCTTAGTGATTGTCCAAATCAGTCGTCTAAATTCTTCCGGTCGACAATCCTCTTTATTAAATCTCAACGTAGTCAACAGGTATTTTATGATATCCGTATTTCCTTTTCCGTAGTTCGGCATTTCGTCAACTGTCGTGTAAATTGAATCGCAAACGTTCTGGCCGAACGAGTAAGTTGACCACAAACAAATTATAAAAACTAAAGTCCAGCGTTTGATCATCGTAGTCTATTCTTCCTAAAATTACCCATCACATCTCGCTGTTGCTGTCATGAGTTTGCGACTCATGACTCAAATCCATCATTTCTCCGCAGAGTCTCCTGCAAGGGACTCTGAGGCACCTTACCTACCAATCTACAAATATATCAACATGCTTAAGTTGGCCGCAGAGTCCGAGGCGAGACTCTGCGGAGAAGTAAAAATTACCCATCACATCTCGCTGTTGCTCTCATGAGTTTTGCGACTCATGACTCAAATCTATTGTTTCTCCTCAGAGTCTCCTGCAAGGGACTCTGAGGCACCTTACCTACCAATCTACAAATATATCAACATGCTTAAGTTGGCCGCAGAGTCCGAGGCGAGACTCTGCGGAGAGTAATCTATCCACTGACGCAGCTTTAGAGTGCATTACTTAATCAAAATTTGACTGCCACACATATGATCTTCAACAATTTTATACTGATGATTGGCTGCCAAAAAATCGAAGTGAGAATCGTACGATTTTTCATCATACAATGAGTACGCCTTGATCATTGTATGACAGCCTGTCTTCTTACAAAAAGGAAAATTTATAGCGTTCCCTTTTGCGTCTTCTAGTGGTACATAAAACAGATAGTTTTTATAAAAAAAACAACCTCCACCGGTTGTATTATTAATACCGATTGATCGATTAAAATTTAGACCAACTACAAACTCTATTGAGTTTGAACCAAATAGTGAATAGATTAAACCTCCGGTACTGTCTTTTTTTGAAGATAGCATGAAAGCATACATATACTTAACTCTTCTATCAAAATGTTCACAATTTTCCAACGAATAAATCGCTGAATCAAGAACAGAATAAATGTTGCTATCAATTACCTGAATGGTAGGTAATTCATAATAACGAGAATCGTTGATTGTTTTGAGCAAGTGTTTTTTAAAGCCCTTATTTAACATACATGAGCTTACCCCAAATAACAATAAGACAATTAATATGGCTCGTAGTAAATTCATAAGTTATTTATTGAGCTCGCAAGTTAACTTCAACGCTAGTGGTGGATCAGCGAGTTGGGCATTATTTTCATCGGGTTAATGTCTTGGTAAAATTGGACTTGCGCAAAGGTGGTCTTCAATGACCTGATAGTTGCCTTTGTCGATTATGAATCTAAAACGTGACCCATAGACCCAGTTTTTTAATAGTGCTGATGACTTAATCCGGGTTGTGCATTCCGTTTTTCGGCAAAATGGGTACGATATTGGCTTATTCTTTTCATCAAAAAGGGAAACAACAAACAAATAGTTTTTGAAATAGAAAACCCCAAAATTCATTGGCTTATCAATGCCATCTTGACGATTGACATACAGACCCAATACAAAATCTACCGAATGCAAGCCATGTATAGAATAGGTGACATTACCAACACTATCCTGCCTATCGGAGAAAGAAAATGCATGCCAATATTTAATTCTTTCATCAAAATATTCACAACGCTCCAAAGAGATTATAGCTGAATCAAGCACATGGAAGAGATTAGTGTCTGTAACCTCTATCAGGGGTAACTCATAAGAGCGAGGATCATTAATGGTTGATAATACGAACTTCGTTAAGGATTTGCTTGTCCCGTAGTTTCTGTTTGGCGAACAACACACGAGTCCTAGAAAGAATAGTGCCAATAAGATATTCTTAGCGTATTTCATTTTTTGTTTGTCGATTAATCGACTCTGTCAAATAGCCTTTCTATCGCTTCGTGCAGAAATATCGTTACCCGGCCTTCAATTCTTACCTCGTAATGCAACCAAATACCACTTCCGCAGTTACAGAGTTTTTCAATGACTCCGATGGAGCCGTTACCCTTCGACTTTATTTTAGTTCCATTTTCATAAGGCGTTGCCTCATCTTTTCTTGTTAGCCACTTCATACTACCAATATATTAAATTACTTAGTGGCATGCGAAGGATAGCTGGGAAGAACACCAACAACGGTAGAGGCTATCGCTAGTGTGGTAGCTATGTGAATCAATTTACCCACACCTTTTCCTTTTTTAGCTGTATTCTACGCTGAATGCTTTTCAAAATATTCACCTTATCCAGATTAAAGTAATTTCCGATACATATTAAAAATAAAGCCAAAACTAAAAACCAAAGAAGTAAATCAATTCCGAAAAAGTTTAGGCTAGGAAACTTATTTATGATGATTGAATAATATATAATAATACTTACAAGATTCATTTCTCCGCAGAGTCTCCTGCAAGGGACTCTGAGGCACCTTACCTACCAATCTATAAAAAATATATCAACATGCTTAATTTGGCCGCAGAGTCCGAGGCGAGACTCTGCGGAGAAGTAAATTCCAATCAGTCCTCTACTTTGTAAACATGACCAGAACCAATATCAACCCGGTAGTTAAAAATAGTCGGAAGTTGTTCATCTGATACTTGGCCGAATCTGACTGAATAACGACCTTCATTTTTTGTCGGATAGCCGTCAATCAAAGTGTACGACAGAATTTTCAAATTGTTCAAATTTATTGCAATTGAGTCCACCTCTGCTAAGTCCCATATTTTTCTGTGAACTGAAATTTCCAAGTCAGACAGTGTTTTTATATAGTCGTTATACAGCATAAGTTGAATAGTTCGTCCCGATTCTTTGTGTGCAGTAAAGCCAAGATTTTTGAATGGGTCAGTCTTTTCAAGCAAAGAAAAAACATGGTCGCCAATCTTTTTTGACATATGCCTGATGTTTTTATTTGATTTAATTCTGGTCGTGTCATCATTCTCAAGAACAATAAATTTTATACCGTGATATGTCGCATCATTTAAGTACGTGTGAAAAATGTCGGTGGTGTCAGCCTTGTCTACCAGGAAAAATTCGTAGCGGTAGTTGTCGATGCTGGTCTGGTAGAGCTTGTAGGAAATTGTCCCTCGAGTCGTTTTGCCCAACTCCTTTGCTTCAATGAAATCGTTTCGCTCCAAAGTCGAGCAGCCAATTATCAGAAGGAATATTAGAAGTTGATATTTCATAATGGCATTGCCTCCAACATTAGAATGTGCAGATGTTTCCCTAAACCTTGCACCTATTTCTGTTATGTTCGTTCTTTGTTTAATCAAATCTCGTGCTTCTCGCCCACTCCGCCAAAGAAAGCGTTACTGTCTGAATCTGGATTTGCAGGATTTTACAATGAGCACGGCCATAGGGGATTGAATGGGAGATGTTGGATAAAGTATTGTGGAGAAATTTGGGGATCCTTAGTCGCAGACTAAGGATAGCATGGGTGTTATGCGAAGCCTTTCTTCTGTTTTATATTTGTACCTTTTAAAACTTAAAAACGAAAAGTCAACATGTTAAAAGACTTAATTTCAAAATTTGGGAAAGAGAAAATTAACACTCTTACAAAGTATCCATCAATACTTACACTTCATCAATTAGGCGAAAAAGGTCGCTTAAAAAATGAATTAACAACGCCCATTCAAGGCGAAAAAATGTATGCCACCGAAAAGATAGATGGAACCAATGCAAGGATCATTTGCTATGGTTCTGAATATCTAATTGGTGCAAGAGAATTTATTTTACACCATTCACACGACTTGTATTTTGATAATGCACAAGGAATTGTTGATGGATTGAAAGAGTTACATGTAAAAATTCCACAAACCGAACTATTTACTGTTATTTATGGTGAATTTTATGGTGGTAAAACATCTGCAAATTCAAAATGGTATGGTCAAGACAGAAATGGCTTTCGTGTATTTGATATTGCTGTTTATAATGATTTGTCAATGCTTGAAATGTCGCAACACGAAATTTCAAAATGGCGTGAAAGAGAATCAGAATACGGAATTATATATGGTCAAAACTTTCTTACTCGGTCAGAAATGCAAACTCAATTTTCTGATTTTGAACTTGTGCCATTAGTAGAATTTGAATTAGGAGATATGTCGCATAAAATAGTTTTAGATAATCTCAAAAAGTTTATTCCTAATACAAATGTAGCATTGTCAGAAAATGCCTTAAAAAAATCGGAAGGTGTTGTTTTACGAAATGAAAGTCGTTCAAAAATTGTCAAAGTTAGATTTGAGGATTATGAACGGACTTTGCGTTAAGGTATCGCATCACATCTGGGGTACGCGCATACTTTACTGCAATCTATGCTATCAATTATGTTTGCCGTAGAGTCCAAGGCGAGATGCTGCGGGGAGGTAAAGAAAATCCTTTGTAACCTCACCCCGAAACGCTTTGTGTGGCGACTCTTTTGTTTTATCCCCTCTCCACAAGAGAGGGGGCCGTGATGAGGTGCCTTGCTCATGCGATTATGTTTGCCGCAGAGTGCGAGGCGTGACTCTATGGAGATATAATTGGTATAAGTGTCATTCTTTTATTTTTTGAAGTGAAAGTCTTTGCATTTTAACATGCATATCTCTGCTGTCTTGATGTTGTGCCAAAAGCAGTTCTTTTATAAAGTTAATGTCCACCAAGTTGTACCAAACTTTTCCATTCTCAGTGATCAGTTGTCCTGCTACGGATAGCGTTCTTCTCTTACCTTTTTTCGAATAAATATCTACTCTAAACTCATTCATTGGTTTTATTGTCTTTATCTCTTGGGCAGAATTCCATTTTTCGGCAAGAAGTTTTACTTGATTTCTGGATAATCTTTTATTATTAACAAATGATGTCCAACCACCTGAAATTGTTATATACTCCACATTTGTAGTATCGATTAATTTTTTATCATAGCGGGTCATTCTCTTAGTCTGCCCGTTAACATCTATGAAAGATGTCAGTGACAAAATAAATGATATAAGTAGGATAGCCTTCATTGTATTTATCTTAGATTTTCGTTGTCTGTCGTAATTAACACTCCTCAATTTCACCTTAGAGTCTCCTGCAAGGGACTCTGAGGCACACTGGGAGCAAATCCATATCCATGTCAACATGCTATTAATTATGTTTGCCGCAGAGTGCGAGGCGGGATGCTGCGGGGAGGTAAATATTTAGTTTAAATTAAATATTTATTTCTATATATCCTATACGCCAAAATCCAATGTTGGTGTTCGAGGCGGGATTTTTACGCTTGAGTTAGAATTACTTTTTCTGTCGGTATCGGATGCTCAATTTGTTTGAGTAATACTCTTAATGTTTCTTCAAGGTCAATGTCATCGTCAATAGAAAACATAAGTCTAAGTAACCCACAATACTCAATATAATTGCAATCAATAACCATCATCTCTTCATTCTTTTTACCGATGATTTTCCGAACAGAAAAATTTCTCTCGTCAATATCAAACGAGAAAAATAATCCGTTAGTAAAACCCCAGTGATCATCATTGTCATAGTTTTTTTTGTCAGTTAAGCCAAAGTCATTTGTTAGCGTTTTGAACTTGCCTTCAACTGATCTAATAAATAGGTCAGCAACATCCAGTGCTTCTTTAGCCTCATCAATGGTCGGCTTTTGATAGAAATGCTCTAACTTATTCCTAAGTGTTCTTGTTTTTGAAATCAATATACTCGGAGCCAGATTTAGGGCGTGAATAATTTTCAGTTTAATTGGAATGTCATCCGTTAAATCAAAGTGCTCTACAAAATTTTTAATGTCAGGGTCAAAGTCATTACTTTTAAATCCACAATTTTCAAGTGCTTCGTCTGTCTGGCAGTCAATTGCTCTTTTTGAATTTGTCAAACTATTAATAATACCTCTATCATCTTCGGTTTGAATGTCCTGTTTAGCGAACCTCAAAAAATTCTTTGGTGTTAAATCAAACTTGTTGTCCATATTTCCTGAACCGCCACTTGGAACAAGGTATGCTTTTGTTAAGTCAATTTTACTGTCCTTAAGTAGTTGTAGGAGTATTGTTTTCATTCAGTCTGTTTGAAGTAAGCACAGAAGTCATAGCATTGCAGGTAACATTATCATATTGACATGATTTTATACCAAATCTCGTCCTTCCCTCCCACACCTGCAAAAAAAGTCTTGTCGTAAAATCTCTACAAAACGTGTCGTTTTTTCATGACAAGAAATGGCCTTAAGCAATGCTTTTCGCTAATACTGAACGAGTTGGGCCATAACATGTGACCATGAGAAATAAACCAAGCACATGAAAGTCCGGAATTCTTTTATATTGCCGTGGGTTAATTGTCTGGACTATGATTTTTATGATTGACATAATTCATAGCTCACAACCTCGGATCAATCTCTTCACTTTCCAATGCCAGCACAGCAAATACACATTCGTGTACTTTCCGTAATGGCTCTTTCTTGACAAAGCGCTCGAGTGATTCTACACCCAACGCAAATTCGCGTAGGGCGAGTGAACGCTTGCCGGAGAGTCCACGGTTCTTTAGCCGCACGCTGTTTTCGGGTGCGGTGTATTCCGGACCGTAGATGATGCGCAGGTACTCTCTGCCTCTGCATTTAATAGCCGGTTGCACCAATCCTTTCTTGCCTGTGGTGATAAACTGGTACGGCTTGATCACCATCCCCTCTCCTCCTTTGTCTGTCAGCTCTGTCCACCATTGTATTGTTGCGTCCACCGCAGTCTGATCATTCAGATCTACCACGTGATACGGTGTAGCCATGAGCCACTGCGGATCGTGCGCACACAACAAACTGATTTCGTTCATGTGCCACACATGATCTTTGTCTACATGCACAGCGCCTTCGGTAGCCAGAATATGAAACTGTGCCAGCTTGTAATCGTCCACGCTGTTCACCGGCCAGCAGTAGTTTCTATAGGCGGTGGTGTAATCGGCCATCATCTCCTTTTTGGCAGCGAAGCGTTTTTGCAATTCGTCTAGTCCACCTAAGTTGCGTGCCGTTGTTTCTGTTAATACATCCATCACATGGGTAAGCGCAGCCGATGCGGCCGCACCTACGGATGCATATTGATCTTTCAGCAATGCCTGCGCTTTGGCAGACCATGGCATCAACTCCGCATCCAGACAAACCCAATCGGTTTGAAAGCGTGTCCAGAAGTCGGCACTCGTTAATGCTTTGTTCACCCGATCGATAAACTGCTTTTCCAGTTCACTGTCAGTAAAGAAGTTTCTGCCGGTGCGCGTATAGCAAACTCCAATGCCTTCATTCTCGATACCAAAGCGCGTGCGAATGGCTTCTTCATCTTTGCCGATGACGAGAATGGCGCGTGAACCCATGTGCTTTTCTTCGCACACTACTTTATCCACACCCTGACTTTTGAAATAGTTCAATGCTTCGATCGGATGCTCGAGGTAGTCATTCAACGCACTGGTTTCGGATGGCGACATGGTAGGTGGCAAATAGATGAGCCACTTCGGGTTGATGGCAAACCGGCTCATTACTTCCAGAGCTGCAATGGAATTCTCTTCGCGAACGGTGATGTTGTTTCGCAGGCGCGTAGTGATGATGCGCTTGCCAATCACATCGGCTACATCCAACACATCGTCATGCTCTTGTTGCTGACTCAGCGCTTTCGTTGCATCCCAATTCAACGGGCGTACCGGTTCGGTATACACCTGCAAGGCATCTACCGAAACCAATTCTTGTTCGGGGTAACGAAGAGCGGTTAATTTTCCGCCAAACACACAGCCAGTATCAATGTCGATGGTTCTGTTCAGCCACTGTGCCTGCGGCACAGGTGTGTGACCATAAACGACTATTGGTTTTCCTCTGTATTCGGATGCCCAATTGAAACGAACGGGCAATCCGAACTCATCGGTTTCTCCGGTTGTTTCGCCATACATACAAAATGAGCGCACGGCTCCACTGCCTCTGCCGTGCATTTCTTCTTTCAGTCCCGCATGAGCGACTACGAGCTTGCCGCCATCTAACACATAGTGACTGACCAAGCTATAGAGAAATTCTTTCACCTGATTGATAAAGTGCGGATGCTCGTTTTTTAATTGCTCTACTGTCAATGCCAGGCCGTGTTTAAGTTGCACATCTTTGCCGCTCAAATACTTGTGTAACTTCATATCGTGGTTGCCGGGCACACAATAGGCAGTTTGATTGTTGACCATACTCATCACCAACTTTAACACCGAAGGCGAATCGGGACCACGGTCGACTAAGTCACCCAGAAAAATAACTTTTCTTCCTTCCGGTGCTTGAACGTTAAAACCATGATGTGTTGAATCGTTCTCTGCCTCTTGAATGGTGTAGCCCAAGGTGGTGAGCAAGGATGTCAATTCGGTAAAGCAACCATGCACATCGCCAATGATGTCAAACGGACCTGTGTCTTCTTTTTTATCGCTGTATAGTTTTTCTCTTTTTATAGCGGTGATGGATTCAATCTCTTCAACAGAATCGAGGATATAGATATGCCGGAAGCCTTCGCGCTTCAGGTCTTTGATGGAGCGCCTGAGTTGTGAGCGTTGTTGACTGATCACGTGCTTTCCGAAATTTCTGTCGGGGCGTTTGGCGTTTCGGTCTTCACACACGCGCTCGGGCACATTCAACACAATGGCTACCGGAAGGCAATGGAAACTTTTTGCCAATTGTACCAGTGGTTTACGGGCTTCGGCCTGCACGTTGGTGGCATCGATCACGGTCAGCAATCCATTTTTCAAACGCTTCGATGCGATGTAGTTCAATACGTCAAAGGCATCATCGGTAGCTGCTTGATTGTTTTCATCATCGGACACGATGCCGCGACACTTGTCAGAGGATAACACTTCTGTTTCCTTAAAATGCTTTTTAGCAAAGGAAGATTTGCCGGAGCCGGAAATACCGACCAAGACGACCAGAGAAAGTTCAGGTATTTTTATTTCTGTGTTCATGCTATCTATTGTTTATTCTAAGCACTCTGCCGAGTGAAGATTGCCATCTGGCTGGGTGCTCCTACGTTTTCAGATTCTTCTCCGATCGGTTTGAACACCACCTGGTATCCATTCTTTTGTGCTACTTGCCGACCCCATGATTCAAATTCATTTCGAGTCCATTCAAAACGGTGATCGGCATGGCGCATTTGGTTGGCTTCCATTTTTTCAAAGAGGGCATTGTACTCGCTATTGGGTGTTGTGAGCACGATGGTATTGGGTTGAGCGAATTCAAAAACAACACGTTCAAAAGCGTGTAGTCGGTTGGGATCGAGATGCTCAATTACTTCTACAATGGCTGCTGCATCAAATCCATACAATCGCTGGTCGCGATAGGTAAGCGCTCCCTGAAATATCTCCAGGCGTTCTCTCTGTCGCGGTGCCATTTCCTGTAAGTGCAATCGCTGGCTTGCTTTTTCCAACTCCCGAAAGGAAACATCCACACCCACAATTTTATCGAACTGTTTTTCTTTCAAGAGCATCTTGATCAATTTTCCTTCTCCACAGCCCATATCTATCACCGATTTGGCTCCGGAATTTTTAAGTTCTTCCATTACACATTTCAATCGCTTATAGTGCAATGTTTCTTTTGCCTGATCGGGTTCTTCGTCCACCGCTTCTTCTTCGTTCCATTCTTCATCTTCCAGCAATCGCCCCAGCGCATTGCGTGTTAACCCACCAATTCCTTTTAAGTAGCGTCTGGTAATTTGTTCTTTCTCCGGATGATCTTTTAACCAGCCTTCGCCTTTGTCTAACAGCTTTTCTACTTCCTGAGCACCCACCCAATAATGCTTTTCTGTATCGAGTGCCGGAATCAATACATAGATGTGCGACAATACATCTTTCAATTTAAAGTTTCCGCTGAGCTTGAGTGTAAAATACTTGCTCATGCCCCACTCCGTAAATTGATGATCTAACATGTGTCGTTCCAAATTCACTTGGTAGCCCAATGGATCAAACAATTTCCGGATTAATAACTCACCACCTTTGGGAGCCGGCAAAACGGAAATAGTGATTTCAAACGGCATGATCTGATCGACTAGTTCGGGGCGCTTGTTGCAGGTTCCGTTCATGGCCGTGGAAAATGCTTTGGAGAGAGCCACACTCATAAATGAAGAAGCGACATAGGGTCGGTCGTTTACATATTGTCGTAGCGCAAACGCACCATCGCCCGTTCTGCCGGAATTGCGAACCAACCCAATGGGGTCAATATCGAGCAACAATGCTACGGTGCAATGAGTATCGGTAGCATGTGGATAGAAGATATGCGCTTTGCCATTGGATAATTCGATGGTTTGATACTTATCCGGATGCTTATGCAACAGGTGGCTAAGATCTGTAGCTGGATGGTGAGTAGTTGATAGGGTCAATAGCATAATGTCAATTTTCTAATACTGTTTTTTATTCTTAAAACTGCCACCATTTTCTGCCGGGCAAAGGACTGGTGTAACCCAACACCTGCAATTCGTTGTTATTCCGCTCGAAATCACAAATATCAAAATGAGGATTCTTTGCGTGTTGCGCGTTGATTACACTGAGTAAAGCGGTTGCTTCTGCTTTAATTTCTTGTATCATGCTATCTTTTAATTGGCCAGCAAATTCTAAATCTTCGAAGTGATAAGCATAATAGCCTAGCTTCGTGAGAATTGGAATATCATTATAACTCAATGTTAGAAAATCCTGAAGGATACGATCTCGTGAGCCCTTTCCGTCAATCAGATCTTGTAGGTTCGCTTTCACCTTCCAGAGAAGAAATTCTTTTCGATTAGAGTACCGCAGCATCACATCTCTGAATACATAGTGGGCACCTTCCTGGCGGTAGTTAAAGGCAAACAATTCGAGAATCAAAGAGTCATTCATCTGGTCTGCCAAGTCATTTTGGTCATAAAGCCAGGCTTCAAATGCTTCGAGTGGCCATTGCTCTTCGATTACACTAAACACGTTGATTTTCACTTCTTCTTGCCGATCCATTTTCTATCATTTCCTCAAATGTAGATGGTGGCTGCGCAGTCTTTTTGCGCAGGTGGGAATAATTATTCTGGGAATTGGGGATGGGACTTGGGACTTAGGGCTTGGGGCTTGGGGGTTTTGTGTTGCGAGACGGGAGTGGTCAATGGTCAATAGTCATTTGGGGGGTGCGGGTTGAGAGACGGGACGGTGTGTGGTCAATAGTCATTGGTCATTGGGGGGTGTGAGTTGCGAGGCGGGCAGACTGCTGTGTGAATCAGGATTTGCGGGATTTTAGGATGGGCAGGATTATTGGGTGGGGTGAGAAGATAGGGTATGCGTAGAGTATCGCTTTGAAATCTATGAATAGCAAAAAATGACAAAACTGTTTTGATGATCAATTAGCGGCAGCACTCTGCGCGGACATAAAATTGAGCCTTACGTTGCTGTAAGACTTATCCTGATTTCTCCTTTCTCAAAATTAATTGATAATATCTGTAAAAAGTCGACTGTTTTACCACCATGCCTTGCTGGAATCCATTTTATCTCGCGCTTAATAATCTTGAATATCTCTGACGACAGGAATCCAAATTCATTTTTCTCAATGTGACCATTTGAGTCAGCAGTCTTTGCAGTCCTTAAATTAACTAAGTCACCATTGCAGTTGATCACATACATTATAATGAGGTGTCCTAAACGATTTTTTAAGCTGTCAGGAATTACGATTTCATTTTTTAAGATTCGTAAAACATCCTCCGGCTTACTAATTAGTTTGGGGAGAGTGTCTGCCACTCTATATACCTTCTCATAACATTGCTTATTGGCCTGCCCTACTACAGTCAATGATATAATTGTCAGAAGTGTAATTATTACTATTTTCATTCTCTTTTTATTTAATGCACGCTACCAGCGTGTGCAAATGTTTGATTTAAACGTTGTGCATTCCTAAATAAACTTGCGCCAATTTCAAATTATAGTAATCGCTGATTATCTGTTTTACCAAATCTCGGTCTTCTCTCCCACTCCTCCAAAAAAAGCCTTGTCGTAAAATCTCTACAAAACGTGTCGTTTTTTCATGACAAAAAAGTCGTGGATTCTTTTATTTCACCGAGGCTCTATTAGGACTTGGGCCTTGGGGCTTGGGGGTTTCGGGTTGCTAGAAATGACGGTGTGGTCAATAGTCAATGGTCATTGGGGGAATCGGGTTGTGACACGAGTGGACTGCTCTTTGCCTGAATCAGGATTTGGGAGGATTGTCGGGGCTATTCGATCGTGAAAGTTCCGTCAGTACGGGTGGCCGTTAGTTCAAAAAATTGCTCCGAGCTGCCTTTATTGATCTTGTGAATTAGGTGGTGAATTGTTTTTTCAAGCGTTTCAATTTCCCGTCTAAAGTCTTTACAATAAATCACTGATCTGCGGCCTTCAAAAGGTTTAAAGTCGGCTAAGAAGTTATTCTCGTTCAATAGCTCTTTGATTTTCTTTCCCTTATTGGAATTTTTGTCGATGCTAACCGTTAAAGTAAAACCTTGTTGTCTGTCTAATCCTATGCCATAACCCAACATTTGTCGCGAGTCATTAATGTTCAAATGCAGTTTGGGTATATTACAATGAATGATCACACTCATACTAGAGTCGTCAACCAAACTCTTCTCTAGTATCTCTTTCAATTCTTTCATGGGGTTGATTTTTTAAAGTAGGGTAATCTTCACTACCTTGATTTTGTTCGACCATTAAAAGTATGTAACGAAGCGTGGATTTGCTTCCTTGGCCAGTCGCGCAAACTCTTTCATGTCGTCTGTAAGGCCGAAAGAGGTGAAATGAATAAATGCCGAAGTTTCGGATGCTGCATCAAAGTATTCAAGATAATAACCACCCATGATATGAAAGTTAACTCCTATAATGTTGACGCGATTTCGATTGGTTCCGCCATATCCTAGTCTCTTCATGCTCGAAAAGGAGAGCCGCTCGATGCCATGCGGACCTTTGAGAAAGACATGCTGTTGGTCGAAGTATACATCAATGCCCCGGTAACCGCTC
Organism: Bacteroidota bacterium; assembly: GCA_016191555.1. Taxonomy (GTDB): domain Bacteria; phylum Bacteroidota; class Bacteroidia; order Cytophagales; family Cyclobacteriaceae; genus ELB16-189. The sequence continues at coordinate 4,837 of JACPVX010000078.1, read as the reverse complement.
ATGCCCAGCACGATCAGCAGCAGGTAGAGGCAGACGATTACCACAATCGCACCGTCAGATAATCCGTCTTGCGCGAACCCGTAGACGATCACCGCGAGAAAGATCGCTAAAAGAATAGCGACCCCCATCTTCGTTTCTCGATTGCTGCCTGTAAGACTTTTTTCCATTCCAACTCGAATATAACAGATTATTCGTGATGGAAGAGGTTGGGACTTGGGGCTTAGGACTTGGGACTTGGGGCTTGGGGGTTTTGTGTTGCGAGACGGGAGTGGTCAATGGTCAATAGTCATTGGGGGTGCGTGTTGCGAGGCATGACGGTGTGGTCAATAGTCATTGGTCATTGGGGGGTGTGAGTTGCGAGACGTGAGGTTGAGAGTTGGGACTTAGGGGGGTAGTGCCATTTGGGCAATCTTTATTTTAAGTCCAATGAGTCCTCAACTCTATCAACACGACCAGAAGTAATGTCCACCCGATACTTAAAAATTGTCGGAAGTTGTTCATCTGATACCTGCCCAAATTTGACTGTGAAATGATTGTCAGTCTTTGTTGGATAGCCGTCAATGAATGTGTAAGTCATAGTATTCAATTCATTCAATTGTCTCGCAATGGAGTCGACCTCTTGTAAGTCCCATATTTTCTTGTGAGCTAAAGTCTCCAAATCAGATAATGCTTTTATAGAGTCATTATAAAGCATAAGCTGAATAATTCGTCCCGATTCTCCATGAGCAGTACAGCCTAGATCTTTAAAAGGGTCAGTTTTCTCAAGCAAAGTGAACACGTGATCACCTATATTTTTTGACAAGTGCCAGAAGTCTCTATTTGACTTAATCTTAGTGGTGTCGCCATTCTCAACAACAATAAATCGTATGTTGTGATAAGTCGCCTCATTTAAATGCGTTTCAAAAATGTCGGTTGTGTCCACCTTGTCAACCAGGCAAAACTCGTAACGATAGCTGTCGATTCCCGTCTGATATAGTTTGTAAACAATCGTGCCGTGATTCGTTTTACCCACCTCCTTTGACTCAATGAAATCGTTCTGCTCTAAAGGGGAGCAACCAAATGTCAGAAGGATTAGTAGAAGTTGATATTTCATAATGGTTACCACTAAACTGTCTGTGGAGCGCGAAACCCCGCCTATTGCAAATGTGCTGTTATGTGCTGGCGTTTTCATTTCATTCTTTTGTAATCACTATCTACTAGTCCAACTGTCACAATAAATTTTTCGTAGGTTATTGCAGATTCGATTAGTTCTCTTTGAATAACATTCTCAAGGTTGAACGAAGATAACACTTATAGCTTACACGTCACCGCACCATTGCAGAAGCATTTTGTTGGCGGTAGTGCCATCACTTCACTTGTCGTTTGTGACTGTTGGCACTAACTAACACGGCAGCAATAATTGTACGCGAGAATCTATTTTTGACTTCCTTTTTCTTTTCAAGTTTGTCCACTGTGAAAAATTCTAAATAGCTGGTCACAAAAACTGAGTCGGTCGTTATTTTATCAAGTCTTAATTTAACGATCTTGATCTTTTGACCCGCAACCTTGTCCAAAGATTCAAGATATTGTTGATTGAACCAATTATTATTACCATTGTCCCTTCTTCGTTCAACAAATTTCATGGACTTACCTTCAATCTCAATTGCTATTGTGTCCAAAGTTGTCCCTCGATAAGAATTGTTATAAAAGTCAAGGTGAACAAAGTCGCCAATGTATGAATTATCCAATTTGTCTACCGTACCATACAAGATGTTTGAGCCGTCCTGTCCCAGTAAGGTTGTCGCAGATGTCAACGTAATTAGGAAAATTATTAATTGAGTCTTCATTTTTTGTTGGGGCGTTGCGGCCAGCATTAGTATATGTGCATGCTTTCCAAAAACCCTGCGCCCATTTCTCTTATACCCGCCAGGTGTTTGCTCTACCAAATCTCGCTGTTCCCTCCCGCACCTCCAAATAATTGGGATTGTGAATAATCAGTTTGCTTTAAGTGAGAAGCTACTAGTTAATCGATAATCGTTAATGGGGGTGCGGTTGCGAGACGTGATGGTGTGGTCAATAGTCATTGGTCATTGGGGGGTGTGAGTTGCGAGACGAACAGCCTACTGTCTGAATCAGGATTTTGGGATTGGCAGGATTGTTGGGTGCATTGATGCTACACCACCATTACGCAACGTACCGTTAGGCAGCGTTTATTATTTGGTCACAATCGCTAACCATTTGTCTCTTACCTTCCTCATTGATTCGATGTCCACCAAATACTTTCCGGTAAGATACTTTCTAAATTTCAACCCATTCATTGAAAAGTCGAACCCGGATTGCAAATTGCCCTCATTGATAAATGTCTTTTCCCCAACGGACACAGTATCTCGATACATCTTGACAAGTAGCAGATGTGCCACAATCGTCTTTGACGTGTCTGGGAGCTGATCGAGAAAATAGTTGGAGTACTTCTTCCTATTTCCTCTTATCGTTTTTAGAACCTTTTCGTCAACACTGAAATTTGGTGGTCGATGCCCTATTCGATGAATTGAATGGTTGCTCAACTTCACAATATCCAATGGAATCGAATCTTGCCCCATGGAGATAGAATAACCTAAAGTCAAACTGAAAGTAATTACATGTATCTTCATTAGATAATATATGTTGCCTGACGCCACTATTTGCAATCGGGTGGAAATTGAAACTGCGTCCTGTCCCAGCGCCTCGCGGGTGATAAAGATAAATAAAGTGCTACACACTTCAATGACGCATACGCCTGCTTGCAATAAGCATTTGTTGGCAGCTGTTATTCTATCCGAACTACATTACACTCAACGTTACTAATAAATTTGACTATTTTATCTTTTAGGTGAATCTCAAAGTCCTTGTCTCCCTTGAGTTTGGTTCTTAGTTTCTTGTCATTGGAGTCAGCTATTGTAATTTTGACGGTCTCCTTGATGATTTTGAAGTCCACAAGTCGTAAACAATAAACATTATCCACATTCAACAGATTTGAACATCTGTTACTAATCACTATCGTCCTTGTCCCAAGTTGACGAAATCCACCCTGCTCTTTTTTGTATTTTTGTCTGATTATTGAAAAAGAACTGCAATGGTCTGTTGTCTGAACTTTACCAATCAAAAATCTTGTCAGTGTGTCGTGCTTAATGAAGAATAACGACTTGTCGTCTAGCGTGTCGGTCGGATGTCCTTCACTATTCTTCAATATCGCATTCTGAGCGAAAGCCTGTGTCCAACAAACTCCAAGAAATATTATTATTATCAACAATGGTCTCATCTGTCCAAGAATAATGACTGTCAACATTATGCGCATGTTTTCCCAAAAATTGCGCATATTTTTCGTATATCCGCGAGATTTTTGCTCGACCAAATCTCGCTCCTCCCAGTCCTGCAGGCCTCGTTCGCACGCTGGTTACTTATGAGGGAAAGTTCCAGTTGGAAATGTCCGCTTTCTTCGAAACATTACAAAATCCCTTGAATCGTTCTTGCCGGTCAAAAGATCAGTCGAATTTACAGTAACAACAATTTTTTTATTCCTGTCAATTATCTTTTTTAAGTTATCAGAAGTGAAACAATACATTTTTTTCTCCCGCACTGTGTCAAGAGTCAAATTGTCCCCGGTGTCAGGAAACCGAATTGTTACTGAGGTAATTACTATTTTTTTCTCTGTCTTAGGGCCCTTTAGATACCCATAATAAAAGTCCTTGCCCCATGTGTCGGGCGTATATGTACCGATAGTTAGATGATTTTTATCCTTTTCGCAATGGATCATAAACCCGTCACCCTTGACATACTCTTCTTGTTTTTCGGCACGGTAAGAAATAGCTGTGTGGAACGAACACGAAGTCAAAATGAGTATTAGTACGCAGCTAATTGTCGCTAAAGAACAATTCTTATTAATCCTTTTATAATTCATCGATTGAACATTCAATTGGCCCGACCAGCTTGATGGGTTGTTGGAGCATGTGCTGTCACTTGTATGTCTCGTAAATTTTGTCGAACTGACTCGCTAATTTCATGTACTCCTCAGTCCAACCGTTTTGCATAGAATGTTCTTGAAATGTCGATGTCGGTAGGAAATGGACGTGTATGTCATCCATTACATTTTCGTCCTCTTGTTCAAGGCGTGAAATAAATTCATCGATTTCTTTCCTGAGTTCGTCAGCGGTCTCAAAACTTGTCCAATTTAAATCAGAGTCGTCAGTTATCTTCTTTCTAATTTTTAACAGTATGTCGATCGCCAATTTCGTCATAAGTCTATTCTATTTTATAATACTATCATTGTACTAATTGATCCCGCGGCAATTAAAACCTACGAGCTGTCTCCTGCGCCTCGCGGGGTAATAAAGATAAATAAAGAACGACAGACTTCAATGACGCACACGCCTGCTTGGAATAAGCATTTGTTGTGTGTTGTTGCACTAAGGCACAAACTGAACATTAACTTTTGTTCCGTCCGGCAAATCCTTTATTTGTTTGTGAATTTGCCCTGCGAAACAAAAATGCACTTCGATGTCAGTCGGCTCAAAGTTATCAACCGAGTAGTCGCCCCCAATAATTGGCAGTTTTTTATAGGAGTAAAGTTGTCCTTCATTTAGTTTTTTGTCAGAAAGTCGAAGGGCTGTTGCTAGGTCAATCATGAACCACTCGTTCACTAGTTCAATGTTTTTCAGTTTGTCTTTGAAGTCCTGAATACCATTTGCAACTAAGTTTAGTTCTCCGCCACCAACGTCCAGCCAATAAACCTGCTTATTGTCAGCTTGCAAAAACATGTCGCCAATGGCAGAAACTAATATGGGTGATTTGTCTGTTCCAATTAACCAAGTCCAGTCCGCGG
>JACPVX010000089.1 GCA_016191555.1 Bacteroidota bacterium | reverse complement strand
GTCTCAAAATGTAAATAAATAATTTTTTTTAATTTTTTTTTACGAAGATACTATTTATTTCTATTAATAAAATTTTATCAACAGCCTAATCTATTTATTAAATTTGTTATATACTTTTACCTATCTGATGAATAAGAAAAACAGTTAATCGTTAAAGGTTAATAGTTAATCGTTATCCGTTCCGCGTACTAATAACTATTAACCCCTAACTATAAACTACTAAGATGACCGGTACGCCATTTCGTAGACCGATTTAGAGTGTGGCCCTAAGAATACCCTCGCAAATATGCGAATGATAGCAAGTCCATCAATGATAAAACTCAATGAGGTGAAGAGTGCCAGCACCAATTGATCTTCATGAATGTGACTGAATATTAAATCTTCTCCAATAAACGTGGGCGATATCGGGAAACCGGTAGCCGCCAGACACGCAATCAAAAAGGCAGTGGCAATTTTTGGGTGGCGATACGAGTGACCATGAAATTGATTGAGGTCGATATTGCCTTCGAGCAGCACGAGTCTTCTTAATGCCAGAAATCCAAAAATACCGGCTACGGCAATACCGCTCAGATAAATGTGAATATCGGTAAAGCTGAAGTTCTCGTTGAACGAGATGGCGAGTGCGATCCAAAAGTGATTCATGATTACAAGCATCCAACTCATGCGCGCCTGCTTACGCTCGGTAAATGACTTCAATACGCATATCAAGGCAATCAACGAGAACACAATTGGCAACGCATGTTGCACCTCTTCTGAAATCAGATCTTTATTATACACCAGGAAAAGCCCTACGATATACGCTGGCACGAAGAAGCCCACTACCCTGCCCAATGTTAAGAAGTCTACTTTTTGCCCGAGCCACTTCACGGGGTTCCACAAGTAGCGATACATAAATGAATCGAGGTTCCATTCTTTGATACACAAGATGTACAGCGTGTATTGCATCTTCTTAGGAAATGAGTCTTCAATCGAGCGAAGCTTCGGCATGAAGTTGTAGAACTGCTCGCGGATCAAATAACTCACTACGGAAGGTGATACCAGCAACTGATAGGTGCGCAAGAATGCATTACCTGCAAAATGCACCAATGCAATAGCGCCCCAACCTGCTGCGATCTCAATAAATATTAAACCAATCTGTGCAATGGAACTATAGGCAATCTGGCTCTTCACCGAAGACTGCACCCGCGCAATGCCCGTGGCGATGACAGCCGTGAGCAAGCCCATGATACCAATGAGAATGCGAACGGAAAGTTGATTCTCCCAAAACGGATACGTGCGCAACATAATGAACACGCCTAAGTGTACAGAAAGCGAGCCGTAAAAAATGGCACTACTGGGTGTGGGGCCTTCCATGGCGCGCGGCAGCCACGATGAAAAAGGAAGTTGTGCCGACTTCGCAATGGCAGACAACCAAAACATCAAGGCAATGAAAATGCCTACCCAACTGTGCTCTTGCAAATGGGAGTGAATCAATTCGGCATTGGTGAGCTTATCGAATGTGATGCTCTCGTGCCACAAGTGGTGACTCATCCACATGGCTAAGATCAATCCCACATCGGCAATGCGATAAATAGAAAAAACCTTCACGGCATTCTTCACCGGCAAATAACGATCGCGATAGAAGGCTATCAACAAGAAAGAACTAACGCCCAAAATCTCCCATCCGATAAAGAGTGTTTCTAAGTTTCCGGCAAACACCACAATGTTGTATCCCAGATAAAAGAAGAGTACGGTATTGAAGAATCGTTTGAACCCATGCTCGCGGTGCATGTACGCACGGCTGTATAATGTTACCATGAACGTAAGCAACGATCCTACGAACACATACACCGCGGTAATCTTATCGAAATAAAAGTCGAGGAAGAATTCGTAGCCATCCGTCAGGTATAGCACATAGTCTTTTAAGTTTAGTTCGTGATAGCCGTCCAGCAACCAGTAGATCAGAAACACCTGAAAGCTGATCATATGAGTAGCTACTGAACCAAATGCCCAACGGGCAATGAGCGTTTCTTTTTTGCGAGGCAAAAGCAAACTCACTAAAAATCCAATGAGGGGTATGAGTATAAAAAATTCTAAGAATGATTTCATTGCTGCTATAACTTAAATGCTTTCTAATTCAAACACGGGCAAATTCTCAGGGTTCTCTTCAAAAACAGCAGCCAGATTAGCTGCCTTTTCTACTTGCTTCACCGTTGGCAGGTACGCTTCAAATTTACCTTCGCCAAACAAATACAATTGATGCGTTTCCGGATGCACCACCACTAAGCGAACCCACTCATTGATAAACCATTCGTAGGTAGGCGCTTCTTTCTGGATGGCTTGCAAAACGATTTCCGGGAAATGTTCAACGATCACCAATAAACGTACCGGATCATGTACTTCAATCATCTGACTCGGCAAGCCCGGACGCAAATCGCCATCAATTCCATTGGCCACACCAATCAGTCCCATTACATTGTGCGGCAACTTCGTGCCCGCTCCGAGTTTTTGATTATCCACACGCGAGAAGAAGTATTCCAAATTAATACCACCGCACACAGGCCCCACCGGACGCAACACATTCACTAAAAATTTGCCGTCCAGGTCCACCCGATAATCATACGAGTTCATGAACGAGCGTCTGTCCATAAACAAATGCTTCGTCAGCTCTCTCCTACCCACCACACAAAGCGCGTTGGTGGCATGATTCAATTCAGGGCGAGGCTCAAACAAAGAAACCGAGCGCGTCAATATCTTATCATGAATATTAGCGGGCGTTAAATGCGAATCGATCGACTCGAACCTGCGTGAACGCTCTTTGGCATTGTAGTCGAGCGCTTTCGCGAACGTCACCTCATTTTTGTTATGCAGCTCAAGATTTAGTTTCGTCAATGAGTTTTCATCGAAGAAGATGATTTCATCACGTGTCGTGTCGTGCAATCCACCTAAGAATTGTGTTGTCTCCGGAATTTCAATACCCCGACCTTTAAGTAACTCGCGCACTTGTTTATGATTACCCATAAAAGAGACAACACGCGAGTTGACCGAGCCCGCACGACCCGAACACGCACCACAGTCGTATGCCGCATAGTGCGGATTGTTTACGCTGCTTGATCCGTGACCGATCACATAAACAATCGGAGCAAAATCTTTCACCAAGCCTATGCTCTTCAGCAAAGCTTCTACCCGGTTCGTCATTTCTTCTACCGTGAAACCGATTTGCAAATCATTCTCGCGGTCATCCTTATTTTTATTTTCGATGGTCAGCTGCGATTTCTTGCTCATGTGTTTGAAAGAAGATGCCGTAGCAGGCCCCATCGAAGGCTTGAAGATGTTGACGAACAACTTAAAGGCCGACCAAAATCCGAGCGTTTGTGAAATCAACCAACCTCCATAAAACGAGTGGCTTGACTTACTGAGATAGGCATCTTTCTGACGCTTCTCTTCGCCAATGCCTTTGATTAAATATTTAGGTGTGACGGGTGCAGGGCAAAGCTTGGTATAGAACTTCCCTCCTTCCGGCTGATAATAAAATTCTACCGAAAAAAATCCAGGTGTGCCAAATGTCTCCGCCTGATGATCAAACTCCTCAATGTATCGCCTGAAGGAACACTCACGATCGTCTATGCAAAGCAGTGCCTGGAAATTCTTCTTGGCAAATTCCTTTTCAGGATTTTTCTTTTGCACGATACCTGCCAACACCTGATCGTGGTAGCTCCATTCGAATGCTTCCTGCCAGATGAAAAGCACTTCGTGCATTTCGGTTTCGGGTACATCGGCAAACAGCGCCATTGGCTTTTCTACCAAACTTTCGTTCAATGGCTTCCACCCTTTCTTAAAATGATGATCCAGCGCATCGATTTCCATCAACAACTCAAACACAATCAAGTCGTGCATGGATAGTTTTCGAGCATCTAATATGGTGAAGGGCTGATCTTCAATAGTCGAAACCATGCCCGACCATCCCTGATGTGAAAACTGCTGATCAAACAAATACCTTGTATACAGCGATTCATCACCTACCAGTATTTTCAACAAATCGGCAATTTCGCACGAAGTCTCGAGCAGCAGTTTCTTTGCGCGGGAGCTTCTAAAAAAACTCGCCAGCGTGTTACGCTCCATTTCTCGGATGGCCGCCAGAAAAGTCTTCTCCCGAACGGGAAAATTCCAAATGGCAATACCCTGATCCAGGTAACTACACAAAATGCGGAAGAGCGTGGGCTGTACCAGTGAATCCAAATCGATGCGGTAGTGCTTTTTCCAATTGGCACGCAATGCACCAATGCGGGGCAAGGCAACATTTTCGTATGGATGTGTCAGTACCTTCTTTCTCCATTCGATCAAATGCTCCGCTTCTTTCTTTTGGAGAATAACCCGATCGAGTACATCTGGAAAGATGTGACCCTTGTCGTATAGACTTCGAAAGTCGGTTAATGAGAGTGACGAGCGATACCCCAAAATCTCGGAGGCATGCCGCACGCCATCTTTAAATTTTAATGTTTGAAACGCGTGCAGCGTGTTGTGATGAATAAAATCCTTGAGCGGTGCTTGTGCCGGAAGATAATGTTTCAATTCGTGAATGACTTCGTGTTCATCAAACGAAGCAGAGTGTTGGGCCATAAAAAAGTGAATAAGGTAGATGAAATAAAACGAGTGCAGCTCTATAAAAAGAGCCACTTAACGACAGAAAGTGATTGAGCTCTAAATCAGAAATACCTGCTTGGCGAGGTACAGCGGCAGGTTGGTGGTGTTGGCAAAGGAAGTATGCGGGTTCTTATGGAATGCCACACATGCGGTTGAACGATCCGTATTACTTAGTGAATAGGTAAACTGGATAAAGGGGGTATCGTGCAAGGTTTCTGTTGAGTCCTTTGCTTCTCTCTCTTCGCACAACTCCGCCAGACTTATGAGGGTTTGAGCCGGAACAAACTTACTGCTGAACACCAAATGGTCGTTTTGATCGCTGGAAGCTGGCGAACCGTATGCAAAAAAGACCGGCAATAGCAGAACCAGCATAAAGAAGCTGGAACCGAATTTAATATGGGTCTTTTTGATCATGACAATGTCAAAGATATAACATTTGACAAAGAAAGAGCAAGTTCATTTGAGCGCACACGTGTACGGAAAATAGATTAATTGGATTTTTAAAAAATAATTCATGAACTTTCGGATAAATCACGGCATTGAATGCAGTTAAGAAACAGTCATCTTTTGAAATTCTTTGCAATCCTGCTCTTCTCCTTTGAACTGCTGGCACCGTCTCTATTGAGTGCAAGCAGTCGGGAGGCTACGATAAGTGATTCTTCTAAACGCAGCTTTTCTGTTGCCCAGTCTAACATTTACTCTTTCTTCTTTCTGGAAGAATGTAATGAAGAAGAACGCGAAGGGAAAGATGCGCTGCCCCTTTCCATCGAACTGTACTCTTTCAAGAATCTTTCTTTTGCCAGCAACACGCGCAGCATCCACATTGCGCCAGACGCTAACCAAAACTTGTTTGATACGCATCCCCCCTTGTATCAATTGAATCAGACTTTTCTCATTTAGGATTTTCTTCTTATCGGTCATTTTCGATCGTGCAGCAATTTTGCTGCACTTTAGTTTTTACTATTTCTTAATCGATGTTGAACAAAGCAACATCATAACTTACTTATTTAAATGAAAGTATTAGAAATTCCGAAAGATGGATTAGAAGGTCTTAAACAAAACTGGAAGGTAGATGCCGTCTCTGGCTTCCTTGTGTTTTTATTGGCGCTACCACTTAGTTTAGGTATTGCCAAAGCCAGTGGTTTCCCCGCTGCCATGGGTGTGCTCACTGCTATGATTGGCGGTATGTTCGTTAGTATTTTTGCCGGCTCTGCATTAACCATTAAAGGCCCTGCTGCCGGATTGATTACCATTTGTGCCGGTGCTGTTACTGAATTAGGCGCATTAAATATCGAGGGCTACACTGGTGTGCAACTCGCTTGTGGTGTTATTGTAGTGATGGCCGTGATTCAGATCATTTTTGGCTTTCTGAAATTTGGGTCCTTAAGTGATTTCTTTCCACCCTCGGCAGTGCATGGTATGCTGGCCGCCATTGGGTTGATTATCTTCTCCAAACAGATTCACGTATTGCTGGGTATTGATCCGGCAACGCTCAAGGGTCTCGAGCCCATTGAGTTGTACGAAATGATTCCTCATTCATTTGCTCATGCCGATCCGCGCGTAGCATTGGTAGGCGTGGTGAGCTTAATCATCATCTTTGGAATGCCATTGTTGAAAGGTCAGTTCATCAAAAAAATTCCGGCTCCCATGGTGGTGTTGGTAGTTACTATTCCGATGGCGATGATCATGGATTTCCGTCATACCGAACCTGCCTTTGACTTAGTAAGCATTGGCAACTTCTGGGAGAACATTGCCTTCAACGCCAGCTTTGCGGCCATTGGCACCGGAGTGTTTTGGAAATATGTCATCATGTTTTTGTTCATCAACAGCTTGGAATCATTGCTGACCGTAAAGGCAATTGATGGTCTTGATCCGTATAAGCGTGAATCCAATGCCAATAAAGATTTGTCTGCATTAGGTGCCGGAAACGCTCTTTCCGGTTTGCTGGGCGGTTTGCCGATGATTTCAGAAGTTGCCCGTAGCTCGGCTAACGTTAACTTCGGTGGTCGTACCCGTTGGGCGAACTTCTTTCATGGTTTGTTTTTGTTGATAGCAATGCTATTATTCATTCCGGTCATCGAAATGATTCCCAACGCTGCTCTTGCTGCTTTGTTGATTGCCGTAGGATATCGCCTGGCATCGCCTAAAGAATTTTATAAAACATATAAGATTGGTGCCGAACAGTTGGTGATCTTCGTGATTACTGTATTCGTTACTGTTGCCACCGACTTATTGATCGGTGTCGCTTCGGGTATTGTTATCAAATTCATTTTCCATATTTTGAATGGCGCTCCACTCCGAAGCTTGTTCAAAGCACAGTACGAGTTTTCGGAAGGCACTGAGGAATACAACATTTCCGTAAAAGACTCTGCTATCTTCTCGAACTTGATCGGGTTCAAAACCATGTTTAAGAAAATCAAGCCCGGCAAACGTGTGAATATCAATTTCTCAGACGCACGGATTGTAGACCACTCATTCATGGAGCAGCTACACCACTTCGAAGAAGAATACCAACACAATGGTGGAACGGTGAACGTCATTGGCTTTGAACACTTCCAGCCGATGTCGAATCACCCGCTGGCCGCTCGCAAATTAGCTCCCTCTAATCAAAATAAGATTGAGATTAAATTAAGCCCACGCCAGATGGAGTTACGCAAGTTTGCCGAAGCACATGATTTCGCATTCTATCCACAGCGCGCGCGCAATTTGATGAAGTACAAAGATTTTCCGCTGCAGCGTGGCAACAAACTGATGTTTGAAGAGAACATTCTTTCCAAATACAATGAATTGGGTAAAGTAGAAGTCTCAGACATTTCCTTGCAAGAAGGCGCCATGCAAGATCGCACTGAAACACGCATCACCGTGTTGCAACTTTCGGATACCGATGTGGTCATTCCCGATTTCGCTTTGGAGCCGGAAGGTTTATGGTCAAAATTGTTTGAAGGCGTTGCCGGAAAAGATATTGACTTTGCTTCACATCCCTTATTCTCTAAAAAATACTATTTACGAGGCGAAAACGAAGAAGCCATTACGCAATTCTTTTCCGATGCAATTATCCGCTTCCTGGAAAACCGCGAGGAGATGCACATTGAAAGCCATAAGAACCGCCTGATCTTCTATAAAAAGCGCGAAGTGCTGGAGCCTTCAGAAATTGAATACGCAGAAAAATTCGCGGCAGATTTTCTGCAAGTGATTACCCAGAAGAAATAACCCGAGAAGATCACCTTAATTTGTATCCTGATCGCCTTATCAAAAGGCGATCAGGTTTTTCTAGTCCATCTTAATTTACGAATCATGCAAAACCTCATTAAATCGGCATTGGTCGTTTGCCTGTTGTTTCCATTTTGTACAAATGGACAGACACCGGTTGCGACCGAACCCAAAAAAGAATTGGAGGAACTTCGATTGAAATTGAATGAAAGTGGAAGTCACTACATCAAAGCCACCATTCTCAATCAGGTGTGGCTGCGGTATAACGACAGCAACCCGGAAACTACGGTATTGGGCGATCCTACCAGCGAAACGTTTGACATTGGCTTGCGCAGAACGCGCATGCAATTGTATGGCCAAATCACCGATCGCGTTTTCTTCTATCTACAGTTCGGACAAAACAATTTCAACTACCTGGCCGGACAAAATGCTTCCAACAGTGGCAATCGAAAATTTCAAGTCTTCTTTCACGATGCGTTGGGCGAATACCGGGTGTTCAAAGAAAGCGATAAGCTGCATCTGGGCGGTGGTCTTACCATCACTAACGGACTTTCGCGTTTTAGTCAGCCGAGCGTTGGCACCATCATGAGTATGGATGTTCCTGTTTTTGCGCAAGCTACTGTCGATCAAACCGATGAATTCTCGCGCAAGCTAAGCGTGTATGCGCGCGGACAAATTGGAAAGCTGGATTATCGAATTGTGTTGAGTGATCCCTTCCCTATTACTTCTAATGGAACCGGAGTCAATGCAACCAACGGCATCAATGCCAACAACGCCAGCTTCGCGTTTGACAAACACAGCAAACAATACCAGGCGATGTTCATCTGGAATTTCTTTGATAAAGAATCGCATGTAACACCTTACATGACGGGCACTTACTTAGGAAAAAAGAAAGTATTGAATCTGGAAGCAGGCTTCATCTCACAAAACAATGCTACGTGGACCGGTATTTCCGTGACCGACCCCGATCGCAAATACTATGATATGAAGCTTTGGTCGATTGCAGCGTTTTATGATGCTCCCTTAAATATCGAAAAGGGAACTGCGCTGAATGCTTATCTGGGCTATTTTAATACCGATTATGGCAAAGGATATTTGCGTTACAATGGCATTATGAATCCGGCCAACGGCAGCAATTTAGCCGGAAGCCCCGCTGGCAGCTTTGGAAACGCCTTTCCTATGTTTGGCACCGGATCGGTTATTTATGCTCAATTCGGCTATTTAATGAAAAAAGATTTGCTGGGCGAAACACACGGAACGCTCATGCCGTACGTTACTTATCAGAGTTCTAACTACGAACGCTTGGATAAGCAGATGACGGTATACGATGTGGGCGTGAACTGGTTTTTAAAAGGGCACTCGAGCAAATTAACACTCGACTATCAATTGCGCCCTACCTATACACCCGTGGGCAATGCGCTCATTCAAGATGCGGGTATGAAAGGCCAACTCGTTTTACAGTATCAGTTTTTCTTTTAAGCTAAGTAGCTAGAGGGGAGTTTGGGTTTTACGAAGGCCGGGGTGGTTACCCGGCCTTTCATTTTTTCAGCTACCTTTGCTGCAGAAATACCCCATGGATAGCAAAGAAATATTCTCCGTCACGCTCATTCTCTTTTCGGTAATCGATATACTTGGTTCCATTCCGTTTGTCATCCTGATTCGCAAAAGAGAAGGTAGAATCTATGCCGAGAAAGCTACACTCATCGCGGCTATCTTAATGATTGTCTTTCTTTTCCTCGGCCAATCAATCCTCAAACTTTTTGGTTTAGATGTTGGTTCCTTCGCGGTGGCCGGAGCTATTGTGATGTTTATCATTGCCATGGAAATGATCTTAGGGATTGATTTAATTAAAGATGATCCGGATGCAAAAGGTACAGGCTCTATTGTTCCCATTGCGTTTCCGTTAATAGCCGGAGCGGGAACGTTGACAACTATATTATCGCTCAGAGCTGTTTACGAAGAGATCAATATTCTGATTGGCATCATCCTAAATCTCATCTTCGTTTACATTGTACTTCGCTCAAGTGGCTGGCTGGAACAAAAAATCGGTAAATCCGGGTTTGTTGTTTTACGAAAAGTATTCGGAGTCATTCTGCTGGCCATTGCGGTTAAAATCTTTAAGAGTAATCTTAACTTCGGATGATTCGCATTTACACAGACGGAGCTGCGCAAGGTAATCCGGGGCCGGGTGGCTATGGTACTATTTTAAAATTTGGTGCACACGAAAAAGAATTGGCCGAAGGATTTCGCCTGACGACCAACAACCGCATGGAATTGCTGGCGGTGATCCGCGGACTGGAAGCCATCAAAAAAGACGGACATGCCGTTACCATCTACTCCGATTCCAAATACGTGGTTGATTCCGTAGAGAAAGGATGGATATGGAATTGGGAGAAAAAGAACTTCGCCAAAAAAGCAAATCCCGATTTGTGGAAACAATACATTCTGCTTCATCACAAATTCAAACCTAAGTTTGTTTGGATCAAAGGTCATGCGGGGCATCCGGAGAATGAACGCTGCGATCAATTGGCTGTCGCAGCCGCAGAAGGCCGTGGCTTACTCGTGGATAGTTGGTACGAAGCCAATCAAAACTCAAACGAATAATTTCCAGTCTCATTCCCTTTTAATACTTTAGTCAAAAGATCAATTATTTTGACTCCCGAAACTCCTATCCATTTCTCTGCCGATAGTTTAGTGGCCCTCAATGTTTGTTTGGCCATCATCATGTTTGGGGTAAGTCTGGAAATAAAACTCGTTCACTTCAAAGAATTACTTCAGCAAAAGAAAGCGGTCCTTACGGGATTGTTTTCTCAACTGGTGCTTCTCCCCTTTCTCACCTTGTTGTTGGTAATAATACTTCCCATCCCGAAAGGTTTTGCTTTGGGAATGATTTTAGTAGCGGCTTGCCCCGGTGGTAATGTATCTAACTTCTTCACTTCACTGGCACAAGGAAACGTGGCTTTATCGGTGGCGCTCACGGCTGCTTCTTCCCTGCTCGCGTTTGTGTTGACGCCTCTTAATTTTTTCATTTGGGCTTCCCTGGCCGGACTGTCTTCCGAAGTAAAAGAATTGCACATCGACTTTTCTTCGCTGGTGATCAACATGAGTTTGATTTTGCTGCTGCCGCTGGTGGCAGGCATGTGGGTAGCTGATCGGTTTGCCGGAATAGCGGAGAAAATCGGTAAACCGATTCGTTTGATTTCTATCTTATTCCTGGCAGGATTTATCGGAGTGGCGCTGATGAACAATCGCCTGGCTTTCTTCAACCATTTCCTCGATGTGTTCTGGATTGTTTTGTTGCACAACGGAGTTGCGCTGATCGCATCTTATTACTTCAGCGTATCATTGAAAAATTCTGAAGCCACACACCGCACCGTAGCGATTGAAACAGCCATCCAAAACTCCGGACTTGGGCTCATTCTCATCTTTACCTTCTTTGACGGCAATGCATCCATGGCACTGATTGCCGCGTGGTGGGGCGTATGGCATCTGATCAGCGGCTTTGCCTTTTCATGGTACATGCGCAGTCGCACACTCCTGTCCGCCTAAAAGAAAATGAATCTGCTGTACCGATTCCTCAAAAATTATTGTCGCGTAGCATTGTGTTTCTTTTACAAGAAGTGGCGAGTGCAGTATTTGGCCCCGGTTCCGGAGGGCGCGGTTATTTTTGTGGCCAATCATCAGAATGCATTTTTAGATGCGGTGCTGGTAGGTTGCAGCACGCATCGAAATCCCTGGTTTGTGGCGCGCGCCAGTGTGTTCAAAAATAGCTGGAGCAATTTTATTTTGCGGCAATTGAAGATGTTGCCCGTCTACCGCTTTCGCGATGGGTTTGAAACACTGCGAAAAAACGAAGATGCCTTTAATCAATACACTGCACTGCTGGAGCGAGGCGAATCCATTCTGATTTTTGGAGAAGGCAATCATGACGAGCGCTGGAGTCTTCGCCCGTTTCAAAAAGGATTTGCCCGAATGGCTTTCGATGCCGCAGAAAAATGTGATGTGCAGATTGTGCCGGTGGGTATTCAGTTTGATTCGCATGCCAATGCAGGGTCGCGGGTGTTAGTTAGTTTTGGAAAAGCCATTGCCGTACCGAAACTAAATCCCGATGTACACATTCAAACGCAATACGATCAGTTGGTTCAGCAAACACACGAGATGGTGCAATCACTTATGTTGCACGTACCTGCCCAAACCTACAATGAGGATGTGAATCTGTTTTTAAAACACCGTGTCATTCATCAAGATTTGGTCCAACAACTACGGGCAGATCAATTATTGATACAATCGCTGTCCTCTGTGAAGGATCGTGCGGTAACCATTTCCAGTCATTCCATGGCACGCTGGAAAAAAGCGATTGCCCTATACAGCGGTGTCAACACTTTTTTGCCGAAGGGAATCATTCAGTGGATTTTATCCAACACAAAAGACCCGCAGTTTACCGGCTCACTTAAATTTTCGGTGGGCATGGTGGTGGTGCCGTTGTTTTATCTGTTACAGGCTTTGGTTTTCTACTTACTCACCGATTCATACTGGTTGGCTACCTTGTATGGCATTTCTCTGCCGATTAGTTTTTGGGTGGCGAGGGGTATGTTTCTGAGAATGGATTATCCGAATTAATGATAGAGATAGTTTTTTAGCGCTATCGCACCATAAAGAACAATGCACGACAAAATATAGACTGCAAAATGAGCTAAATAAAAGAGCCGCTTATTTTCTGTTTTTAACTTATTGAAGAAATCCTTCACACTATCTCCAAGCATTAGAAATCGAAAGACCAAAAAATAACACACGACCGTCAACCCTAAGAATAGGATAAAAACGACTCCCACAGCAGAGTTGGTTATTCCCGATAATAAAATCATTGCAATTTATGATCTTATGTTTACGAATGCTGCCTACCTCAATTCACTCATCAGTTGCAGATCATCGTTGCTCGTTTCCACAATCTTATTAATTTTCGGTTGGATGATCCAAATACCAATTGGATAAAACCAGATCAAAAAGAATTCTCCCGCAAAATCGGAGAACGAAGTTTCGCGTTGAAGCTCCACCGTCTTAAATGTTTTTGCTACGAAATAGAGTGAATAGAAAATACAAAACATCGAAAAGAGGTGCATGGGTACAATAATCGCCATAGCGCCTGCGATAAATCCCAGGCTCTCGTCCACTCTATCATCTGGCTGTGGCAAATTACTGAATAGCACTGCCATACCGATGGATAATAATAATAAATAGACCATCGGAATAAAAAAGAATACCTTAAACTTGGTAATCTTCATTTTAATATGAGTCGGGACTTTGTATTGAAGCCCGATAGCAACTGACCAAAACCAACCAAAAAATATTCCGGAGGATAGAATCATCACCAGCGGAAAGAACTTAAAATAATCGAATATAAATAATGGATCGGGTTCCGATTGATTCGCTATGCTCATGAAGATGCTCACCATCATGATAAAATAAAAAATCATCGGCACTCCAAACAAAGGCAAAAACAATTGCCAATGTTTCGCTTTCAAAAAGAGTTGGGTAAATTTCATAGTCTTTGTTTTTGTTATCCACTTTAAGCTTTTAATGCATTACGATAGCCCGGCAAACTTCTAATAAGTTTGGCGAGTGCTTTCGATGACCATTCATTATTTCTATATAAAAGGTTTCAAAAAGACCTGTTAGGCTCTCTTCAAGCCCCGACCTATCATCACCCCTATTACAGACAAAACCATAAGTTGTACTATTTCATAAAGCTGCACATACAAATTAATTGTTGCGGTTATTGTATACTTCTGCTTGAGAATTACCGGTGACGAACTAAAAGAAGGATATAATATCCATCCTTGATCGATTGATCCAATAAATTTAACAGTAATAGAGGTGATGTAAATTAAAGATCCAGTAATGATCAATAGAATTATGTTTGCGGTCTGGTTTTTAAATTTATCCAATAGTACCCGGAGGAGGTAAATAAAAAAGCAAATATTAAGGAATAGAAGGAAAAATATCTGCATTGCAGATAGGACAACATATGAATCTCGAATAGCTATGTCTAAACCCCAATTTCCCCAACCGACAATAAATTGTATTAACGAGAAATCAACTAGACCAATGAAACCTAACCAAAGGAATTCTTTCTTTACTTCTTTATTTAGTTTAAACATATGGTCAACTAAGAATACAAACATTTAATTGACGTGTATCTTAAATTGGAAGCCCATCGATACCGATTCAGTTAGAGTTTCTCTATTCGCCTCCACACGGGTTTTGAAAGATGTTTCAGAATTTACACTGAGTTCGAATGAAACAGTCTTTTGTGAAGCAATCGGTTTACCATCAACATGCTTTGAATACCACATCTTACTCATACTCTCAATAGACTGCAAGGCTCTTTTTGTAAACTTTCCATTGGTAATCGTGTTGATCTCTTCCGTTATGTCCTTGATCGAACCATTCTCATCGATCGTAAATCGTATGGTTATCTTTCCTGTCTTTAAATTAACTTTTGCATTTATCGTTTTCATTAAACCATCAAAATCAAAGGCATCGTATAAATATTGGTTCAATAAAAATTCACCCCCCATAAAACCTGTTTCGTAATTCTTCAGATCATTATTCTCTAGAAAGAGCAGCTCATTCTTATCAAAATCAAATTTTTGAATTAACGAAGCCTTGGTATTGAAGTATTCCCAAATACCAATTGGAACCCCCTTTAAGTACTTCCCCGATTTGCAAACAACAGGCCTGGCGTTCGCGATTTCATAGGAAGTGCCCTCATTGGTTCTTACTTCAACTAATCTGTTAACCTTACCTTGCGGATAAAAAAATAACCACGTGCTATCACGCAAATCATCCTTGTAAAATCCGCGCTCTTTGATATTATTATTATCCTTATAGTAAACCTCCCAGCTACCTGTCTTTTTTCCGTTGTCATAATATCCTACTGATTCAATGGCATATCCGTTCAAAGGAAGGCCGTTCCAAAAGGGCTTGATCAATTTTAGATAGCTGCCATGCTTTACTTTTTTATCCTTTGCTAAGACAGAATATTCCTCAAAATAATTGTTCTTATCTTTTGTGACCATTACGGTTTGCTGACCAAGAATTTTTGAGGTAATCAAAATGCAGAAAGAAATAAGAATTAGTCGTTTTATCATCACCAATCATTTTAACTATCAAATAATATAATCAAGTCACAAAATACCCCTCCTCCTCAATCTTTCCAACCTACTTCAGGCTTAATTAAACTTGAAAGGTTTTACTGCCCACTATCACTATTCATCGGTGAACGCAATTCAACATCTACATCTCTCTGGTTTCATGGAAACACACGCGCACCAGACACACAATTTCAGAAGGGTGCGCGCAAAACCTCCATCCGTGCTTACTCCAAAATGGTCGGTTCGTATTCCAATATGATCCGTGCCTCCGCCAAAATATCGCGTGCCTTCGCCAACATGCCGCGTGCCTTCGCACGGATAAGCTGTGCCTAGGCACGAGTGGCAAAATACCGGTCATCCGTAGCCAGGGCCTACGCACACGTACCCCGTGCCTTCGCCCGGATCATCCGTGCCTTTGCCCGGAAGACGCGTGCGTTCGCCAAAATGATTCGTGCGTACTCCAAAATGGCTCGTGCCTCCGCACGCACCATCCCAAATAACCTAAAAATGCCCCCTTTGGCTTCCCGTAAGGAAAAAACGGTCTTTTTCATCATTCCATTCATATTTCGGATGAGTCGTTCCAATTCCTATGCGAGCGAAGGATACACTCCGATGGCTTGCGGGCACCCTTCCTTTATCTGAATCCACCTCTCACTCATCTATTCAAACCAAATCCTGCATCTTTGCAACTCGGTCACCGGTCGCGCTACACGCTCGCAACCGCAAACTAATTGAACTATGGCAAGTAATCAGCAACTCGCGCTCATCAGCTTGGTCGTTCGCAACTATGACGAGGCCATTCGCTTTTATGTCGACAAACTAAACTTTCGATTGGTGGAAGATACGCGCCTGAGCGACACCAAACGGTGGGTGGTGGTGGCTCCGCCCGGTTCTGCGGGTTGCAATCTCCTGCTGGCGCAGGCCGCCAATGACGAACAATCATCTCGCGTGGGCAATCAAACCGGTGGACGCGTGTTTTTATTTCTGCACACCGATCAGTTCGAGTCCGACTATCAAAATTTGTTGGACAAAGGCATCACCATTGTGCGGCCTCCCTCGCAGGAGCCGTACGGAACAGTGGCGGTGTTTGCGGATTTGTATGGAAACTGGTGGGATCTTATCCAGCCTTCTCCACCTCGTGCAGTTTAATCTGCAATTGTCCGAGCTCTTCTAAAATCGGGTTGTAAAATTCAGGCACCACGGGTATCACCACTCCGCGACTTTTAATTTTTCCTTGCAATAATAATTTCGTGGCGATGGCCAACGGCAAACCTACAGTCTGCGCCATGGCGGTATTGTTTTCGTCCTGGCCGGTGCAAGTCAGGTACGCCTGAATTTCGCGCTTATCGCGACCGTGCGTTTCAAAACCAAAGCGGTGCCACATCACAATAAAGTCTTGGTCGCCCCGCTGCAGTTTCCAGCGCTTCTGCAAAATGTGCTCTACTACCTGCGCTGGGGTGCCCTGGTCGAGGCCGATTTTCTCATCAGCAAAAAATCCGCTCCACGTCAGGCGTTTCATCTCCTCTCCTTTCTGATCCAGGCCAAACAGTTGGCAAACTAATTCTTCGGCAGGCTGTGTAGATTCTTCCAAAAACAAGGTGATGAAATCACGATGCGTCAACTTACCTATGTTTTCGAGCGTGTAGGTATCATCGCAGCAACCCAGTTGCACCAACACATTCCATGCACTGCAATAGCCCTTGTTGCGCAGCGTGCCCCGCACCATTGTTTTTATGCCTTGCAATCCATAGGTATCCAAATACTTTAATGAGTCGCGGTTAGCGTAGCCTTCGTATTCGCCATAGCCGGGCACGGATACGGAAGTCGTTCGCTTGAACAATTGTTGGTAGGGAATGTATTTCCATTGGCCGCCTTGCAAAAACTTGGCGGTGCCTTGTCCGGCCATCACCACGTTGCGCGGATTCCAGGTAAACTTATAGCGCCACGGATTGTCGATATCGGTGGTCGGTGCAATTAATCCTCCGGTAAATGATTCGAACGAAATCAGTTTGCCGCCTTCTTGCTTGATGCGATCGATTACCTGCATGGCACTCATGTGGTCGATGCCGGGGTCGAGCCCGCACTCGTTTAAAAAGAGCAAACCCTTTTGCTTCGCTTCGGCATCGAAGGTTTTCATCTCGTCTGACACATAGCTGGCGGTGAGCAGGTGTTTTTTCTCGGCTAAACAGATAGCCGCCACCTGCACGTGCAAGTGTGCGGGCATGAGCGACACCACTACATCGGCTTTGGCGATTTCGGCACGGCTCGCTTCGGTCTGCGCAATATCAAAAGCAATGGCTTTTCCGCTCGCGTGGCCGTTGACCCGATCAATCGCGGCTGCCAACGAAAAGTCGCCCACCGTTACCGTCCATCGGTTGGCGGCAGCATGGGTTAACAAATAGTTAATCAACGCGGTAGAAGAGCGCCCGGCTCCTAAAATCAAGATGGCTTGTTCTTTCATAACTTTTGTACGGCAGCTGAAATTTCGGGTAGAACCAACCGATGGCCGTGGCCATCTTACTCTTTATTCTGTCAACTGCAATCCGAGTTAAAATTAAACAAAACCTTCGCGCAGCAGCCAAAAACAAAGAAATAAGCATGATCTTTTTGAACTCAGGGGAGGTTTATTATCTTTAGCGATTAGTCTTGCTCCCCAACCTATGAACTCCTCCGAGCGATTTGCCTCTATCGATGACCTCGATAGCGAATCAAAGTATTTGGCCCACAAAGCCAAAGAAGCCACGCTGCATAGCTATGCTCCGTACTCGAAGTTTCAGGTGGGAGCAGCCTTAATTCTGGACGACAATACCATCATTACCGGTGCCAATCAGGAAAACGCCTCGTACCCATTGTGTATGTGTGCCGAGCGCGTGGCCTTGTATTCATTAGGCACGCAGTTTCCCGAAAAGAAGATTGTGAAAATAGCGGTGGTGGCTCACAAGAAAAACCACAAGGAGCTCACGCCTGCTTCGCCCTGTGGCGCGTGCCGGCAGGTGCTGGTGGAGTATGAGCACCGCCAGCAATCCAAGATTCAGATTCTGTTTATGACCGATGAAACAGCCTGGATAAAATATCCGGATGCGGAATCGCTTTTGCCGGGATCGTTCCATCCGGATCAATTATTAGCGTAAAGAGATAGAAAAGTAACTTTTTAATAACCAGATCATAAAAAAAACAAAGTAGCAGCATGGCAGAATGAATCCGGAAAGCAGGTAATCCATCTCACTCAGGGTAGAATTGTCTTGTGTAAGGTTTACACACGAATAAGTGGATTGTGGCTTCATTGAAATTCTATTTTTGTCGCTGATTGAACTTGAAATAACGTGTTTGCGAAGTGATACAAGACATTGACATTGCCGATCTGAAGAAGATCACCGAATTGGTGCAGACGAGGTACGGTTACGACTTTCGTAACTACGCCATGTCTTCCTTCAAACGAAGAATGCTTCGGATTTTGGAGCTGAAAAGCCTGACGGTGGAAACGCTGTTGAAGAAACTCAGCGAGCAGCCCAACTTTATTGACGAATTTTTGGATGAGCTGACGGTGAACGTAACGGAAATGTTTCGTGACCCGGGGTTCTGGCGGATCATCCGCGATGAAATCATTCCCGGCATCTTATTAAATCATAAGCAATTTAAAATCTGGCATGCCGGCTGCTCATCGGGCGAAGAGGTGCTCTCGATGACGATCGTGCTGAAAGAGATGGGTATTTTGCAAGATGTGCAATTGTATGCTACTGATTTAGACACCACCATTCTGGAAAAAGCCAAGCAGGCCTCCTACCCGATCAAAAACATGGAGTTGAATGAAAAGAACTACATCCGCTACGAGGGGAAAGGAAGCTTAAAAGATTATTACAAGGAAGAAAACGGAAAGGCAGTATTCGATAAGTCGCTATTACAGAATGTTACTTTCCGCAAGCATGATTTAGTGAAGGGAGAAGTGTTCAACAAGTTTGATCTGATCCTGTGCCGGAACGTGATGATCTATTTCAACCAATCGCTGCAGAACGAAGTGTTGAAGAAATTCCACGAAAGCATGTTTAAGTACGGCTACCTCGCCATTGGTTCAAAAGAATCATTGATCTGGTGCGAAGTAGCCAGCAAGTTTTTGGTGGTTAACAACGAAGAAAAAGTTTATAAGAAGATAAAGGATTAGGAGATCGCGCTGCCATGGACAAGTACAATTTAAATAACAGCTATAAGGCAGTTGTGATAGGGGGATCGGCCGGGAGTTTTCAGGGAATCGTGAAAATACTCTCGCAGCTACCTAAAAACTTTCACCTTCCTATAATTATGTGTTTACACCGATTAAAACATGTGCGCAATGGATTTGTGGAAGCCTTATCAATTAAAAGCGTGGTGCAGGTAGTGGAGCCAAATGATAAAGAAACCATTAAGAAAGGCGGTGTGTACCTGGCGCCTTCCAACTACCACATGTCGGTAGAGCTCGGCAATCATTTTGCCATGTCTACCGAAGAAATGATTAACAACTCGCGCCCCGCTATTGATGTTACGCTGGGCACGGCCGCCTATGTGTATCGCGATAAGCTGATCGGTATCCTGCTATCGGGTGCTAACCGCGATGGAGGCTTGGGAATGAAGCACATCAAAGACAAAGGCGGCCTCACGATTGTGCAAGAACCCAGTGAGTGTATGATTGATACCATGCCGAAAGCGGCACTGTCGCTCACGCAAATTGATTACACCCTGAAGGTGGATGAGATTGTAGAATTTTTAATTGAATTGGATAAGCATTATAAATAACGAGTGAAATCGCACCGTGTATGAACCAAAATGGAAGACTGATGAACCAGCGATTGCACCTGATCACGAACCAAGAAATAATTAACCTATGAAGGAGTTTCTGCAAAAATGGCTGGGGTTGATAAAGGATCCACAGAAAAGAAGTTTGATTCTGACTGCGTTGTTTTACACGGCCATTCTTATTTCGGCTTATGTGTTATTCCGTTTGGAAGATAATCTGATTTACGAGGGCGGCATGACCGAATCCCCCGATAGCTTTTGGGTTTTCGTGAAAGCGTTCATCGTGATCTTCATCGCCTTTGGGCTGGGCATCACCGCCATTAATTATTCTCAGAAAATCCGCAAAGAAGTAATCGTATTCAAAGAAGTAAGCTCGCAGCAAACTTCAGCTGCTGCCGATGCGGAAACCGCCAACTTCGCGCTCGACAAAAAGACTTTCGCCAACGATTTGAAGGGCGCTAAGAAAAATGAAATCAAGCAAGTGGGCTTAAACTCGATTTGCGATTTGTTGAAGGCCGGTCAGGGCGCCTGGTACGATGCGAGTAAATCAGGCGATAGCAAAACACTTACCATGACGGCTTCCTTTGCATTGCCTGTCGAAAATCAGGCCGTGTCTTTCCAATGGGGCGAAGGACTGGTGGGGCAGGCAGCCGCATCGGGCAAAAGCATTTACCTCGATGAGTTACCCGAAGGTTACAACAATGCTATCCTGAGCGGATTGGGAAGTGCGTTGCCAAAATTTTTGTTTGTAGCATCGGTACATAAAGGAGATCAGGTAGTGGCGGTATTAGAGATCGCTACATTTACCGCCTTGCCGGAAAATGCCAGAACTCAGGCCATCGAGTTGGCCACTATGTTAGTAGAAGGATAGAAAGAATAAACTGCGTTTGAGCATGTTCAAGAATATAAAAATCAGTACCAAAATCACCGGGTTAATCGTAATCATTTGCTTGGTTACCATTCTCGCCATCTCGTTGTTTACGTATCGAATCAACGTCAACACTTCCATTGAAAAAAAGGGAGGAGAACTGACTGCGCT
This sequence comes from Bacteroidota bacterium, assembly GCA_016191555.1. Classification (GTDB taxonomy): domain Bacteria; phylum Bacteroidota; class Bacteroidia; order Cytophagales; family Cyclobacteriaceae; genus ELB16-189. The sequence continues at coordinate 11,649 of JACPVX010000089.1, read as the reverse complement.
GGCCGACCACCGCGCGGCTCAATTCAGTTATTACTTTGATCACATCGCCTCTACGGTGGCGCAATTGCAGCACTCGGCTGTGATTAAAGGAGTTATGCAATCCGCTCCCGATTCCGTGGGCAGCTTGCTGGCGCAGATCAAAGAAGATTATGGATTTCAACGCATCTTAATTACCGATGCCAACGGAGCGGTGAAAGCAAAATCCGATGGCAGCGAAACGCATTTCATAGCCCCCGAAGGAAATTTCTTTTCCAGCTCGAAACAAAATTTTCATTTAAGCACGGTTAAGAAAACCGACAAAAAATACATCGCTTACGCAGGTGCCCCGATGGATGGCAACATCATCATTTTTGAGTTGGACTTCACCGAAACATATAAATCGTTGCAGGATGTTCAAGGACTCGGCCTGACAGGTGAAGCGTTCGTAGGCATGAAAGATGCCGCCACCGGAAAAGTAATTATCGGCAGCCCGCTGCGCAATGCCCCCGGTGATGTGATTAAGTTTTTTGATGAAGATCATGCCGAGGCCAGTGAAATCATGTCTGCGCTGGGAGGAAAAAATGGAATCAAACGGGGCCGCGACTATCGTGGAAAAGATGTGTTGGTGGCGTATCGCAAAATTGATCATGCGCCCTGGGCCATGTTGGTAAAAATCGACATCGATGAAATTACGACCGAAGGTGCCTCGCTGACGAAGATCTATATCGCAGGCGGCATCATTATCCTCTTGCTGGCGTCATCGTTCTCGTTGGTGTTTGCACGCTCGCTCACACAGCCGCTCAACTCCATGCAGGAAACATTGGACATGGTGAGCAAAGGTATTTTGCCGGATAAAGTTACCGCCAGCAGTGGCGATGAGTTTGGCTTGATGGCCAACAAGGTAGATGGACTGGTGCAAACCTTAAAGAACAGTGCGCAGTTTGCGCGGTTGGTGGGAGAAGGAAAATTTAATGCCAGCTACCAGCCGGCCAGCGAAAATGATACGCTCGGATTAGCGCTTTTGAACATGCGCGAAAACCTGATTGAAAACGAACGCAGAGATACTGAGCGCAACTGGATTGTGCGGGGTGTAGCCGAAGTAGCCGAAATCCTCCGCCTACATGATACCATCGATGGATTGGGCGATGATGTGGTTAAGTTTATCATTGAAAAAATCGGAGCCCTGCAAGGTGCCTTCTACATCGTGAATGATGAGGAAAAAACAAAGATGATCGAGCTGCGCGCCAGCTTCGCCTACAACCGCAAAAAGTATTTACAAAAATCTTTCCGCTTTGCCGAAGGATTAGTGGGACAAGCAGCCGCGGAACAAGACTACATTCTGCGCACCGAAATCCCCGATGAATATGTCACCATCACCTCCGGTATTTTGGGCGACCAAAAGCCGAATAGCATTTTGATTGTTCCGTTGATTACGAACGAGGAAGTGTATGGCGTAGTCGAGTTTGCCGGATTGAAGAAGTTTACTCCTTCGCACGTCAAGTTTGTGCAAGAGTTGAGCGTGATCCTCGCTCGTACCATCTTCAACATTAAAGTGAACGAGCGCACCAGACGCTTGTTAAGTGAATCGCAGGCATTGAGTGCCGAGCTCACCGAAAAGCAAGAAGTATTGCGTCAAAATGCAGAAGAAATGCGCGCCACGCAAGAAGAATTGCAGCGTTCGAACATTCTCCTGGAAGAGCAAATCGAAGAAGTAAACCGCACGCAAAACCGCATGCAGTTGTTGCTTGAGAATGCATCGGAGGTAATCACGATCTACGAAGAGGATGGAAAGATTCGTTACATCTCCCCTTCTGTTGAAACCATCTTAGGTTACAATCAAAAAGAACTACAAGGCCAAAGCGACTTAGATCGCGTGCACCCGAACAGCTTAGAGATTGCCCGCGGCTTATTCGAACAGTTGCGCGAAAAGCCGAACGAGAAACTCACCGTGCAGTTGGAATACAAAACCAAAGACGGCAGATACATCTGGCTGGAAGCCACCGGAACGAACTTCATGTCGAACCCTGCGATCCACGGCTTCATCTTAAATTCCCGCGACATTACCGAGCGCAGATTGGCGGAGCAAGAGCAACGCATGCGCAGTAAGATGCAGGCCCTTTCAGAAAACTCGCTGGATATTATTACCCGTCTGGAACACGAATCCATTTCGTACATCAACCCGACCATCGAATCGTATACCGGCAAATCGCCCGGCCAGTTCATCAATAAGAAAATACGCGAGGCCGAGTTACAGGAAAGCATCCTGAATCAATGGCTGTCGATTGTAGAGCAAGTCAACACCAGCAACGACAAGGTGTCGGTGGAGATGGACTTCCCTTCCGAAATTGGTAATCGCGTGATGCAGGTCAATGCGATCCCCGAATACGATGATCAGGAAAACATCGAATCGGTGTTGGTGGTGTCGCACGACATTACCGAGCGCAAAGAGATTGAGTTGGAGATTCAGAACAAAAATAAAAAGATCAACGACTCCATCAATTACGCCAAGCGCATTCAAAATGCGATCTTGCCGAATACCCGGTTGATCAACAAAGCATTGCCCGATTCATTTATTCTTTATAAACCACGCGATGTGGTGAGCGGTGACTTCCCGTGGTTTGTTCAAATCAAGAACGACATCTTCATTGCAGCGGTAGACTGTACCGGCCACGGTGTGCCGGGAGCGTTGTTGTCGTTGATTGGTTATTTCTTGTTGAATGATATCGTGCGAAGCCGTAAAATTACCGAGCCGGGAAAAATCCTCGATTTGCTGGATGAGGGCGTAACGCAAACATTGCGTCAGGATCAGGAAGATTCGGCAACCAAAGACGGTATGGACATTGCGCTGTGCCGCATCAACACCGAAACGAAAACCGTGGAGTATGCGGGCGCCCACCGTCCGTTGTACTTTATGAAAGGGGGCGTGATGGACGAAGTGAAAGGAAATAAATTCCCGATTGGCGGGGGTATTTATAAAAACCAGACCAACTTTACCACTACCCGGTTGGAGCTGGGCAAAGGCGATTCATTCTACTTTAGTTCCGATGGTTTCCCGGATCAGTTCGGTGGACCGGAAGTACGTAAATTTGGGCCGAAGAAAACGAGAGAAATCATTGACCGCGTACACACCAAGAGCATGAAAGATGCAGCCGAAGTGTTTGACTATGAGTGGGAAACATGGAAAGGAGAACACAAACAAACGGATGATGTACTTTTGATCGGTATCAAATTATAGAATGAACCGGAAAACAATTATTAAATATTATTAACAAATGAATTAGTAGGATACTTTAATTTAAAAATCATAAATTCGGAACCCCAAACCTCAAGACAATGAACTATATCTATGACCTGCACCGGACCATGATGTCCCAAAAACTGATCTTGGTTTATGATGGTGACTTTACCCAAGAAACCACCAAGTCAATTTTGGCAATGGCCGAGCGCAACCTGGATTCGTCAGGCGAAGAATCTGGTATCAAGCGCAAAGTCTTCAACGTGATGGTTGAAGCACTTCAAAACATTGTGAAACACAGCAGCGAACAAGGTCTTACGGCAGGTTCACTCGTCAGCAAGAGCGCCATCTTCATGATTAGTAAAGATGATAAAAGGTATTGCGTGATGACCGGCAACCCCATTCCGAAAGTGCATGTGGCGAAACTGACCAGCAACCTCGATGACCTGAACTCCAAAGACAAAGAGGGGCTCAAAGAAATGTATAAGGATATCATCAAAAACACGCAGATATCAGAAAAAGGAGGCGCTGGACTTGGCTTTGTTGACATGGCCAGAAAATCAGGCGAGAAGTTGGAGTTTTCATTCCACTCGATGGATGGAGAATATGACTTCTTCTGTTTGAAAGTAAATATCTTAAGAGAAAAAGAATAAAAAATTTTAAAACGATTCAATCATGGACATACTTAATTTAAAAGGCACCGAAGATACCCCTACCATTCTACTCGATAAGAAAAATGGCATATTTGAAATTAGCGGACGATCATTACCTGAAGATTCTGCTGAATTTTATAAGCCGGTAATCGAGTGGATCAATGCGTATAGTGCAGAAGCCAATCCCACCACCGAGTTTGCCTTTAAACTGGAATATTTCAACACCGCATCTTCCAAATTAATTTTGGATGTTCTTTCGGCTTTGGAAGAAATCAAAGGAATGAAAGTGGTTTGGTATTTCCACGATGACGATGAAGATATGGAAGAAGCCGGTCAGGAATTTTCTGAGTTGGTGGAGATTCCATTCGAATTCAAAACTTACTAATCGGTTTATTTTTTTAATCTCCCCAGGGGTACGAAATGAGTGAGGAAATTCTCAAGGCTCTGACCCAGCTCTTTGCCATCATTACTAAACAAGATGGCGGAGTAACGGAAAACGAGCGTCAATTTGTTATCAACTTCTTTCAAACGGAATTGGACCATGACTCCGTTAAGGAATATTTGGAGTTGTACGATGAGTTCTCCGGGTACAATAAGCAAAGTGCGGGAGACGAAAAGAACAAATTAACTTCTGTAAAAGACTCGGTAAAAACACTGGGTATCTGTAAGAAGATCAACAAAACACTTCACCAGAAACAGAAAGTAGTGGTGTTGATCAAATTGTTGGAATTGATTGGTTCCGACAAAAACTTCACCCCGCAGCGTATTGAAATCATCAATACCGTATCTACGGTATTCAATATTGGTCAGGATGAATACAAACTGATTGAAAGCTTCATCATTGCCGAGCGCATTGAAGAGTTGGATTTCAAGGACATTCTGGTATTGAACTCGGCACACGAAAAGGCAGTCGAGCAACAAAAGCATACCCACGGCCATATTAATGGCAACCTAATTTTCATGCGCGTGAGCAGCGTGGAAATGTATTTCACCAAATACCTGGGCGAAGAATCCAATATCCTGAACGGCTTTATCATGCAGCCAAACAGAGTCTATCTGTTCTCGCACGGCAGCACGATCAAAACACAAGCGGGAGATGCTCTTTACTACAGCGATTTAGTCGCACACTTTAACGAAGAAATAAAAACCACCAAGCTCTCCTTCAACGCCAATGTGAAGGAGTTCAAATTTCCCAATGGTGCCATTGGCTTACGCGATGTATTGATTGCCGAAGGGCCCGGTAGGCTCATCGGCATTATGGGTGCCAGTGGTGCGGGTAAAACTACCCTCCTACTCACGCTGGCCGGTTTAGAAAAGCCATCGCAAGGAGAAATCCTGATCAATGGATTTGACATCAATACCCAGAAAGATAAAATTCAAGGCGTCATCGGCTTTGTATCGCAAGATGATTTGCTGATCGAAGAATTAACCGTTTACCAAAACCTGTATTACAACGCGAAGTTGTGCTTTGCCAACTTTACGGAAGAAGAAATTCACCAGCGCGTTATGTCTACGCTGGAAAACCTGGGGCTGGATCAGCGAAAAGACCTGACCGTAGGTAGCGTACTGGATAAGAAAATCAGCGGTGGCCAGCGCAAGCGCCTCAACATTGCGTTGGAGTTGATTCGCGAGCCGGCCATTTTGTTCTTAGATGAACCAACCTCCGGCCTCTCCTCCCGCGATTCGGAAAACGTCATCGACTTACTCAAAGAACTTTCGCTGAAAGGCAAATTGATATTTGTGGTTATTCACCAGCCATCTTCCGACATCTACAAGATGTTTGATAAGATGGTGATTATGGATACCGGTGGATTCCCTGCGTACTACGGCAGCCCCGTGGAGGCGGTCACTTATTTTAAGAAAGCGACCCATCAGGTGGATAGCAACCGCGGCCAGTGCGAAACATGCGGTAACGTAAATCCGGAACAGATTTTCAATATCATCGAAGCAAAGGTGGTGGACGAATATGGTCAGCCTACCTCCAAGCGAAAAGTCACTCCGCCCCAATGGCATGAGATGTACAAAGAGCGCTTCAAGATTACGCGCATTGAAGATGTAAAAGAGGAGCCACCCAGCACGCTCAATATTCCGGGCAAGATTAAGCAGTTGGTTGTATTTACTACAAGAGACTTCTTATCAAAGCTGAGCAACAAACAATACTTGCTGATTAACTTATTGGAAGCGCCTTTGTTGGCAACCATTCTGGCTTTCATTATCAAATACAAGAGCGCACCCGGAGGAAGAGAATACATCTTCCGCTTCAACGATAACTTCCCGGCCTTTTTGCTGATGTCGATTATCGTAGCGCTGTTCATGGGATTAACCGTGAGTGCGGAGGAAATTATCCGCGACCGCAAAATCTTAAAACGCGAATCATTCCTCAATCTGAGTTGGAATAGTTATTTGCTGTCCAAGCTTTCGATCTTATTCCTTTTGTCGGCCATCCAAACACTTACATTCGTCATATTCGGCAATTTGATTTTGGAAATTCATGGCATGACGTTTTCATTCTGGCTGGTACTTTTCACCACGTCTTGCTTTGCGAATGTGTTGGGTTTAAATATTTCATCCGCATTCAATTCGGCCGTGACCGTTTATGTGATGATCCCCCTCCTGCTCATTCCGCAAATGATTTTGAGTGGTTTGCTCTTCAATTTCGACAAGCTGAATAACTTGATCTCTACCAAAGGCCGTGTTCCGGTGGTTGCTGACTTGATGGCATCGCGTTGGGCGTACGAAGCACTGGCGACTGATCAGTTTAAAAACAATGATTACGAGGCCACTTATTTCAATTATGAGAAAGAAGAAGCCAAAGCCGATTTCAAAACAGCTTTCATTGCCGATGACTTAAAAAGAAGAAATCTATATATCCTTCAAAATCTGGATACCAAAAGCGATTCAGTTAAAAACATTATCAATTCACATTTGGGTATTATTCGCGAAGTGCTTGCCCACGAACCATTCAAGCCGGGATTCGAAAAAGTAAATTTGGAAGAAGACTTCTCGATAAAAAACTACACCAAGCTAAGAGGTGGAATATTGGATAACTACATTGAAGAATACCGCAAGCATTACCAAAAGATTTACAATGACAACGTATTGCTCATTGAAAAGCGCATGGCATTCGATGAGAAGAATGGTGTTAATATCAATGATGAAAAAAACAGATACTATAATGAAAGTCTGGCCGACTTAGTCAAAAATGTGACGGTAAAAGAACGATTGCTGGAATACAATGGCAAATTGATTCAACAGATCAACCCGATTTTTCAGGATCCAACCCCTTCGGGCGTATTGGATTATCGCACGGCTTTTTTTGTAGCTGAGAAAAACTTGTTGGGGGTGCGTGTCAGCACATTTTCATTCAATCTATTAGTAATCTGGATGATGGCGATCTTGTTCTACATTTCGCTCTACTTCGAATGGCTTCGAAAGTTAATTGACTTGTTCGGGAAAGTGAATGTACCTACCAAGGTGACGATCCCCTTCAGGAAAAAATAATAGGTTTGGTAAGGAATTTTGAATTCTTAATTTTGTAAACAATAATAGAAAAGTTATGAGACTTGTAGCTATTGGATTTATGGCGCTGTTTATCGCAGCTTGTGGATCTAGCAAAAAACCAGATGAAAAAGCATTTCTGGAAAGCCTGGATTCCGCCAAAACCGGCCCCACCATCGATGAGGAAGTGATCAGCAGCATTTTACAACAAATTCCCAGTCCGCTGGAAATTTCTGTGTTGTTAAAGGAATCGGGCACCAAGTACAATGCCGGCATTCTCAATACCTCCGAAAACCTATCCAAATACAATAGCAACTACAAAAAAGCTCTGAATTTGGGAGTATATGGTACCGATTTGGGATACACCAACATCTACGAACAGAACCAGGATGGCTTAAAATACCTTACTTCTATTAAATCATTGGCGGACGGACTCAATATTGGCCAATTCTTTGATATTGAAACCATTGGCCGTTTGGCTACGAATAGCAAAAACCTCGATTCGTTGTTGCTCATTACGACCCAAAACTTCAACAGCATCAACCACTATTTGCAAACCCAAAGCCGCGCTAATCTGAGCGTTCTTTTATTGATTGGGGGATGGGTGGAAGCCATGCAAATAACTTGTCAGGTAGCTGCCAAAGACGCCAAAAACAAGGAATTACAAGAAAAGATTGGGGAACAGAAGATTATTTTGGAGCAAATTGTGCTTTTATTGAGTTTTTATAAGGATGATGGAAATATGGCATCTTTATTGAAGGATATGGAAGAACTAAAAGGTGCTTTTGACAAAATCAACATCACCTACACTTATAAAGAGTCGACCATGGAAATTGTAGATGGCGTGGCGGTTATTAAAGATAATAGCACCACTACTATAAATATTACCGAGCAAGATGTGGAGGCTATCCGCGCCTTGACAAACTCTATCAGAAATAAAATAATCAGTTAACTTTCGAATTCTTGACACATATGAAAAAGGTTCTTTTTGTTCTTACATTCATTTCGCTGATTAGCGTGGGCACGATCGAATTAAACGGTCAGTGCAACCCCGATAATTTTGCCAACGCATGTATACCTAAGCTAGCCTCGGGATTTAACTTTCTGAAGAGCTACAAGGTAGATGGCGAAGGGGGTTCTAAAGACAAGGTTGAATACAGCTACGTATTTACCAAAGGCACACAGTATATGATCAACCTATGTGCAAATGGCGCAGCCACAGACGGCATTGTGGTAACGTTGTTTGACAGCGGAAGAAATAAGGTGGCTACCAGCAAAATCAATGGCCAATTCATTTCGGCTATTGCTTATCCCTGCAATGCAACTGGCATCTACTACATTCAATATACATTTGATGGCTCGGCCGGCAAATGCGGTGGTAGCGCACTCGGCTTCAAGCGTTAAGCTTTATCATTTCGAATTTAGAGAGGCTGTCTGACAAGGCAGCCTTTTTTATTTTAAGATCACCACAGTAATTCCATCGCCTCCCCTGTCTACGTGCTCATCTTTTACAGAGGCTACCGCTTTTACTTTCTTCAATTGTTCGCGCACCACTTTTCGCAGCACGCCTTCGCCTTTGCCATGGAGAATCTTCAGCTCTGCCTGACTGAGCAAAATCGCGTTATCCAAAAATTCATCCAACAAGGGAGCAACCTCCTCCACTCGCTTCCCGCGAATATCCAAACTCGGAACAAAAGAAGATTGCTTGCTCATTAAATCCACACCAAAAGAGCGCTTGGACTTTTGTGATGGCTCGGCCAAATCGCTACGCACTAATTGATTGAGCTTGAGATGAGACTGGATAATACCAAACTGCACTACGGCCGATGTTCCCTTGATCGAAAGAACAGTGCCGGTCACTTCCTGCCCAATCATGCGAACTTTATCCCCGGTTTTTAACTCAACCGGTGCCGATGCGACCACCGTAGGCTTGGCCGGTTCTACTTTTTTGGCAAGCTCTTGCAGGCCGGTTCGTACTTTGCGTGTTTCTTGTTTGTTGGCTTTGTTCTCCTGAATATGGCGGATCGTCTTTTCGATTTCGCGATTGGTTTCTTTCAGTAAATAAGCGGCCTCCGTCTTGGCCTTATTAAGGATTTCCTTCTTCTTCGTCTCCAGTTCATCCGACAATGACTCGTAGCGAGCCAGCGACTGACTTAACTCCTTTTCTTTTTGTTGAATCTCGCGTTGGCGCTTATCTAAGTTTAGTTTCTCCTGCGCCACATTCTTCATCAGCGATTCTAACCCAATCAATTCTTTGCCGATGATTTGTTCTGCACGATCGATGGTCTGGCGAGGAAGTCCTGTTTTACGAGCAATCTCCAATGCAAATGAACTGCCGGGTTTACCTAACTCCAACCGAAAGAGTGGCTCCAAATTCTTCGTATCGAATTGCATCGAGCCATTGCGTATGCCTTTCGTACTTTCGGCAAACAACTTGAGGTTATAATAGTGTGTAGTAGCAATACCCCACACCTTCTTTTCTACCAGGGTTGCTAAAATTGCTTCGGCAATGCCTCCTCCAAAATTAGGATCGGTACCAGAGCCTAACTCATCCATCAACACAAGCGAGCGGCCTTGTGCATGCGAAAGAAAGTAACCCATGTTTCGCAGGTGCGAACTGTAAGTACTCAAATCATTTTCCATCGACTGCTGATCACCGATGTCCAGAAAAATTCGCTCGAAGATTCCAACCGTGGAGCGTTCATCCAGCGGTGCCAGCAAACCGCACTGCACCATGTACTGAATCAAACCCACTGTTTTTAAGCACACCGATTTACCACCCGCATTCGGACCAGACACTAACAAGAATGGATTTTCATTCGTGAGATCGATGTCTAAGGGAACAACTTTCTTATTCGCTTTTTGTAAAGTCAGGTGCAGCAAAGGATGGCGCGCCTGCATCCAATTCAAATCCGAATCTTCTTTTAGCTGAGGAAGTGTCGCATCAATCTCCGCAGCAAATCTCACTTTCGCCCGGATAAAATCGAGTGTAGCTAGAAACGAAAATGCCTGCTGTACGTCCGGCAAACTCAATCTTAACTGAGAAGTCAGGTCGCGAAGAATGCGAATCAGTTCTCTTCGCTCGGCATGCAAAAGATCACGAATTTCATTATTGGCTTCCAGCACTTCACTCGGTTCCATGTAAATGGTTTGGCCGGTGGCCGATTCATCCATGATGAAGCCTTTCATCTTTCGCTTATGCTCGGCCAAAATAGGAATCACCACCCTTCCCTCGCGGATGGTAGGCGATGCACCTTCAGGCACCCAGCCTTGTCCCACCGCCTGTCGGAAAAGCTGATCGGTTAATCTGCGCACTTTGCCTTCTTCGTCCTTCAGTTGCTTGCGTATCCGTGCCAGTTCCGGGCTGGCGTTATCTCGTATCTTTCCCGCATCATCAAACTTAGAAGCGAGCAGATTGACCATCGAAGACTTAATCGTCAATTGGGAAGAAATCTGACTCAGTTGAGGATACAATTCTGCCGTTTTGTTCAGGTATTCCTTACAATCTAAAATCGCCTGTAACGAAAGCACGATTTCCCGTAAGGGCTCTTCCTCGATAAAACTTTCTTCGATGGCGATGGTGGGATATAAATCAGTCGGATCGAAAAAGTGCGAAGCCGGAAACGAGGCACCGCTTTGCTGAATCCGTTGGTATTCTACAGTTTGTTCCAACAGCTTTTTGATAAAAACATAATTGGACGAAAAGCGCATTTCGTTGACGCGCTTGATGCCGAGTGAACTTTGACAAAAATCCTGCAGCCGTTGCCGGATCTGGTCAAAGCCAATTTTACTTTCAAATTCTTTCGGGAAAATCATGACCAATTAATCTTTCACGGTCTTTTGCTCTTTCAAATTGAGCGAGTCGATCAGGGCATCGTAAACCGTTTCCAATTCCTTTGGGTTTTCCAGATAGTATTGGTAGGTAATCTTCAGCGTGGAATCGCTGATAGCAAACTTAGTCTTCAATTTTTCTTCGTACGGGATCAATAACCTAATGGCAGAATCTTTAGGCATCGTGATGGCGTCCAAATGCCCCTCCGCCACATACATCTCGATCATAAAAGAGGTCAATTCCGGCTGGGTAAGCACGCCCTTGGGCAATTCTTTTTTGGGCGATGCGCAGCCGAAAGCACTGATCAGCGCTATCGCCACGGCTATCCTGCTCATAATACCCATCTTCTTCATCGTCCGACTTCTGCGCATGTCCATAATCTTATCCTTTCACGTAAAACAACCGGCACGAAATTAACCATATTTCTTATTTTTGCCGATTGATAGGGATAT